>NZ_OW235315.1:1209440-2418880 GCF_934924865.1 Tepidibacter aestuarii
TTTTTTTATTTATAAAAAAGCATGAAAAATGAAAACATATATAAGAGAGGTGACGTTATAATGAAATTATTTGGAACAATGAATATAAATGATATGGGAAATTTTGAAATAGGAAATTGTGATGTAGTTGATTTAGCTAAAGAGTATGGAACTCCACTATATGTAGTAGATGAAGAGTTAGTTAGGGATAATTGCAAATTATTTAATAAAAGTTTTTCGTTGAAAGGAATTAATACTGAAGTAATATATGCTTCTAAAGCATTTTTAAATTTAGCTATATGTAAAATTATAAAAGCTGAAGGGTTATGTTTAGATGTTGTATCTGGTGGAGAACTATATACTGCGTTAAAAGCAAATTTTCCTCCAAATAAAATATATATGCATGGAAATAACAAAACAGAAGAAGAATTAACTTTAGCTATTAAATCAGGTGTAGGTAGAATAATAGTAGATAATAGACAAGAATTAGACTTATTAGAGAGCTTATGTGAAGAATTAGATAAAAAAATAGATGTATTATTAAGAGTAAATCCAGGAATAGAAGCATATACCCATGAGTATATTCAGACTTCTAAAAATGATTCAAAGTTTGGTGAATCAATATTTAGTGATGATATTCATTTTGTAATAAATAAATTTCAAATGAGTGATAGAGTCAATTTAAAGGGATTTCATTGTCATATAGGTTCTCAAATTTTTGAGGAGCAGTCATTTTATTCAAGTGTTTTAGCTATGTTTGAATTTATAAAAGAAATAAAAGATAAGAGTAATTTTACTACTGAAGAATTAAATTTAGGTGGAGGGTTTGGAGTACGCTATACTGATGAAGATGATCAAATTGATATAAAAAAGTGTCTTAATAATATGCTTTTACTAATAAAAGACGTAACACAAAAAATTGGTGTAAAAATTCCAAAGGTAATGATAGAACCAGGACGAGCAATAGTTGCTAATGCAGGAACTACACTTTATAAAATAGGAGGAACTAAAAAAACATATTCAGGTAAGGAGTATATATTTGTTGATGGAGGTATGACTGATAATCCAAGAACAGCTTTATATAATGCTAAGTATGAAGCTGTTGTTGCTAATAAAATGAATTTTGAACATGGAAAAACATATACTGTTGCAGGAAAATGTTGTGAATCTGGGGATATTATAATAAAAAATATTAAACTACCAAAAGTTCAAAGAAATGATGTATTAGCTGTTCTAAGCACAGGTGCATATAATTACAGCATGTCCAGCAATTACAATAGAATTTTAAAGCCGGCAGTAGTATTTGTTAAAGGTGGAGAATCAAGACTTGCTGTTAAAAGAGAAACGTATGAAGATCTTATTAGAAATGATATATTATTTTAAATATTAAAGGGGGCAATTAATATGGCTACAATAGTTCAGAAATACGGTGGAACTTCTGTAGGAAGTATAGATAGAATGAAAGATATTGCAAAAAGAGTGATAGATCAAAGAGAAAAAGGAAATGATGTAGTAGTTGTAGTTTCTGCTATGGGCAAAAGTACTGATAGACTTGTTGAAATGGCTAAAGAAATTTCACAAAATCCATGCAAGAGAGAGTTAGATATGCTTATGTCTACAGGAGAACAAGTGTCTATTTCATTACTATCAATGATATTTAAGGAACAAGGATACAATTCAATATCACTAACTGGTTTTCAAGCAGGAATAAAAACAGAAGGACTGCATACTAAAAATCGTGTTGCAGAAATTAATATTGATATTATAAAAAAACATTTAAAAGAGGGAAAAATAGTTGTTGTAGCGGGTTTTCAAGGTATAAACGAAAATGGTGATATAACTACTTTAGGAAGAGGCGGATCAGATACTACAGCGGTTGCTTTAGCTGCTAAACTTAATTGTACTTGCGAAATATATACTGATGTAGAGGGAATTTATGCTGTTGACCCTAGATCTTATTCGAATGCTAAAAAATTAGACTATATAAGTTATGAGGAGATGATGGAATTGTCAAGCTTAGGAGCTGGAGTAATGGAGACAAGAGCAGTTGAAATTGGATTTAAGTATAATATACCTATTTATGTAGCACTGAATAAAGGAAATAAAAGAGGAACTTATATAAAGGAGTATGATGAAAATATGGAGCAAAAAGTAATAACAGGTCTTACGACTACTGATGATGTTTTGATGATTACTATTAATAATGTTTTATATAATTGTAAAAATATAGCAACTATATTTGACAAATTATCACAAAGTAATGTTAATGTAGATATGATAAGTCAAACAGCACCTAATGATGGATATGTAAATGTTTCTTTTACAACATCTAAAGATGATATATATATTATTCATGATGTAATAAATGAATTGAAAAAAGAAATGAAAGATATAGAAATATCTGAGGAGGCTAGTATAACTAAGATATCTGTTGTTGGAATAGGCATGATGAATCAATCAGGAGTTGCAGCTAAGATGTTTAAAATATTTGCAGATAATGATATTGAATTTAAGCAAGTTACAACTTCTGAGATAAGCATATCTTATACTATAAATTCAAGTGACAAGGGAAAAGCAATAACTGTAATAGCAAAAGAATTTGATTTATAAAATAAAATTGTTACTTTTGAAAAGTAATATATTTTAATTTTAAAGTTATAAGTAATAGAAAATGATTTTATGGAATTAGAGGCTAATAGCCATAATTATATAGTTAAATAAAATTGTAAGAGGGGGAATAAAAATGAAAAAAGTAAATGTTGCTGTAGTTGGAGCTACTGGAATGGTAGGAAGAACATTTTTGAAAGTTTTAGAAGAAAGAGATTTTCCTATAGAAAATCTATATTTAATGGCATCAAAAAGATCAGCTGGCAATACTGTTAATTTTAAAGGAAAAGATTACATAATTGAAGAATTAAGTGAGAGTTCTTTTGATAAAGATATAGATATTGCTTTATTTTCTGCTGGAGGAGAACTTAGTAAAAAATATGCTCCAATAGCTAAAGAAAAAGGAGTGGTTGTAGTAGATAATAGTAGTGCTTGGAGAATGGATAAAGATATTCCACTAGTGGTTCCTGAAGTTAATCCGGAAGATGTCAAAAAACATAATGGAATAATAGCAAATCCTAACTGTTCAACTATTCAAGCGGTAGTACCTTTAAAAGCATTACATGATAAATTTAAAATCAAAAGAATAGTTTACTCAACATATCAAGCTGTTTCTGGATCTGGAGTCAGAGGCATTATGGATTTAGAAGAAGGCTTAAAAGGAAATGAAAATAAACTATACCCTCATCCTATAGCGTATAATGCTCTACCTCATATAGATGTATTTATGGATAATGGATATACAAAAGAAGAAATGAAAATGATAGATGAAACTAAGAAAATATTAAATGATTATGATCTTAAAATAACTGCTACAACAGTAAGAGTTCCAGTGTTATATAGTCATAGTGAATCTGTTAATGTAGAATTTGAAAAAGAATTTGAAGTTGAAGAAGTATTTAATACTTTGAAAAATACTGAAGGAGTAGTTGTTGTTGATAATCTAAAAGAAAATAAATATCCTCTAGCAACAGATGTTGAAGGAAAAGATGAAGTATATGTTGGAAGAATCAGAAGAGATTTTAGTGTAAACAATGGGATTAACATGTGGGTAGTTGCTGATAACATAAGAAAAGGTGCTGCAACTAATACAGTTCAAATAGCTGAGCTTTTAGTAAAATATAATTTAGTATAGAAAGGGTGATTTTAATGTTATTTAAAGGTTCTGGTGTTGCTTTAGTTACTCCTTTTAAAGATGGAAATATAGATTTTAACAAGTTAGAAGAAATTATTGAATACCATATAAAAGAAAAAACAGATGCTTTAATTGTATGTGGTACTACTGGTGAAGCATCTACAATGACTGATGAAGAACAATTAGCAACTATAAAATTTGTAGTTAAAAAAACAAATAAAAGAATTCCTATAATAGCAGGAACGGGATCAAATAGTACAACTCATTCAATACATTTAAGCAAAAAAGCTGAAGAGTATGGAGTTGATGGTCTTTTAGTTATAACTCCATACTATAATAAAGCTACTCAGAAGGGACTTATAGCCCACTTTGAAGCCATTGCAAATTCAGTAAATATACCTATTATAGTTTATAATGTACCAGGAAGAACAGGCGTTAATATAAATCCTTCAACACTTGCTCAAATTGCTAAAATTGAAAATATAGTAGCAGTTAAAGAAGCAAGCGGAGATATATCTCAAGTTGCTGAAATGGCAAGGGTTTGCCCAGAAGGTTTTGGAATATACTCTGGAAATGACGATATGATTCTACCTTTATTATCTTTAGGTGGAATTGGTGTGATTTCGGTAGTTGCTAATATATGTCCTAAAGATACTCATGATTTAGTAGCTAAATACTTTGATGGAGATATAGAAGGATCTAGAAAATTACAACTTGATATGAAAAGTTTAATAGATGCTTTATTTATAGAAGTAAACCCTATTCCTATTAAAACTGCTATGAATTTATTGGGATTTGAAATGGGAACTCTTAGACTTCCACTTGTTGAAATGAGTTCTGATAACTTAGAAGTACTAAAGAAAGAATTGATAAATTATGGATTTAAATTAGGAGGATCAAATGATTAAAGTTATAGTTAATGGTTCTCTTGGAAAAATGGGAAAAGTTTTGACAGATTTAATAATGGAAGATGATGATTTTGAATTAGTTGCAGGAGTATCTAAATACAAAAATGATAATATAAATTATCCTATATACTCTAATATAGTAGATGTAAAAGAAAAAGCAGATGTTGTTATTGATTTTTCAAAACCTGAAAGTTTAAAAGATTTAATATCTTATTCTAAAAGTACAAAAACTCCTTTAGTTATTGCTACTACTGGGTATAGTGATGAAGAGCTTAATATGATAGAAGAAACATCTAAAGAAGTTTCTGTATTCCACAGCTCTAATATGTCAATTGGAGTGAATTTAATATTAAAGCTGGTAGAAATTTCAGCTAAGGCTTTAACTAATTTTGATATAGAGATAATTGAAAAACATCATAATAAGAAAGTAGATGCTCCTAGTGGGACTGCTTTAATGATAGCTAGTGAAATACAAAAGGTTTTAAATAATGAATTTAATTATGGAAGACATGGTAAAAATGCGAAAAGAAAAGAAAATGAAATAGGAATACATGCAGTAAGAGGTGGAACTATAGCAGGAGACCACTCTGTAGTATTTGCTGGAAAAGATGAAATAGTAGAACTTAATCATATAGCTTTATCAAAAGAAATATTTGCACAAGGTTCACTAAAAGCAGCTAAATTTATTGTGAATAAAGAAAATGGATATTACAATATGAAGGATGTAGTAAGTTTGTAGATCATAAGACAATTAGGAGGTACTTTACAAATGATGAAATTGACAGACCCGTATGAAATAGCAAAATTTATAAAAAGTTCCACGAAGAAAACACCTGTAAAAGTTTATTTAAAAGGTAAAATAAACTTTCAAGGTTGTGAAAATGTAAAAATATTTGGAGATGATAATTCTTATATACTTATTGGAGAACATGATGTTGTAAAAAATATACTAGAAGATAATAAAGAAAATATAATAGAATATCATATGGAATTTGATAGAAGGAATTCAGCTATACCTATGTATAATTATTTATATGAAGAAGCTAGAATTGAGCCGGGTGCTGTTATAAGGGATATGGTTTCTATTGGAAAAAATGCAGTTATAATGATGGGAGCAGTTCTAAACATAGGAGCAGAAATCGGAGAAGGAACAATGATAGATATGAATGCTGTTGTAGGTGCAAGAGGAACTATAGGTAAAAATGTTCATCTTGGAGCTGGAGCTGTTGTTGCAGGAGTACTTGAGCCTCCTTCTGCAACTCCTGTTATTATAGGAGATGATGTAGTAATTGGAGCTAATGCAGTAATACTTGAAGGAGTAAAAATAGGTAAAGAAGCTGTTGTTGCAGCTGGTGCTGTTGTAACTAGTGATGTACCTGAAGGTGCAGTTGTAGCAGGATCTCCTGCTAAAATAGTAAAAATGAAAGATGATAAAACAAAAGAAAAAACAAAACTAATGGAAGATTTAAGAGGATAAAAATTTAATTTGCATCATTAAAAATAACCTTAGACTTAAATGTCTAAGGTTATTTTTATATTTAAGCAACAGAGCCTGTTAGGACTCGTTGGCGACATGAGCCATGCATTAGCATTAAGGAAAGTTTTGGTTTATGTAAAAAAATAGTTGTGCAAAATTTATTAAGGTGTTATAATATGAATAACAATTTAACGGTTTAGCGTGATAAAGTGATAAAGCGAAATTATGAAAGGGGTACTTAACATGAAGAATTTAGTTTTAGTAAAATCAAATTTAAATTTAAGACATCATCATAGATTTGAGGATTTGTAATAATGAGCTAAAAATAGTTCATAGATACAAGTCCTAGTTATGTTACAAAAAATATAGGATTTATATCTATGATGGTTTAATATAATTCTTCACAATATTAAAAAGCCATGTAGGTATATACCTATATGGCTTTTTAATATTCAATAAATTATAAAAAGGTAGGGATTATAATGGAATTTTTAAAAATTAAAGATGAAATAGATTATTCAAATAATAGATATAAAATAACAAGAGAAATAGAAGATATGTTTATAAATTATGGATGTATTAACATAGAACCTTCAGTTTTTGAAGACTATGATTCTTTTATTTCCGTTAACAAAAGAATAAAAAAAGAATCCATGGTAAAGGTTTTAAATGGGAATTCAAATATTTCGATTCTAAGACCCGATATTACAATGAATATAATAAAAAATTTAATTCCAAGATGGGAAAATGATTTAAAACTTAAGTTGTTTTACAATTCCACAATTTTCAGAAATAAGACTGATTCAAATATTAAAGAATTTAGACAAATGGGTATCGAATATATAGGAGAATCCTCTATAAAAGCAGATAGAGATGTAATTGGGTTAGCTTTAAATATCTTAAAAAAATATAACAATAGTTTTATTTTAGAAATTGGAAATAGCAAGTATATTGATGAATTATTGAAAATGATTGATTTAGAAGAAAGTACTGAAAAAGAACTAAAGAGTTTAATTTATAAAAAAAATAAGATTGAACTAATAGATTATGTGAAAAATTTAAATATAAAAAAAGAAATATGCGATTTATTATCTAATATTTTGGATTTTCAGGGAAGTATAGAAGAAATTGCAGAAAAAGCTGAGAAATTTTATATGAATGATGAAATGAAAAAATCTATAGACGAGCTTAAGGATTTGAAGGAGTTTATTAAAGAGTATGGATATTTAAAATATATACATTTTGATTTATCTATGGTAGCAGAGTTAGATTATTATGAAGGTATAGTATTTAAAGGTTATTACCCAAATTCATATAGAGAAATTATAAGTGGAGGAAGATATGATTCTTTAACAGAAGCATTTGGAGAAAACGTTCCAGCAATAGGGTTTTCAATAGATATAGATGAATTAATTAAAGTTTTCAATAAGAAAGGTGATGGAGAGTGGATTATATAACTATAGCTCTTTCGAAAGGAAGAATAGGAAAACAAGCTAATGATGTATTTAAAAAAATAGGATTAGGAGATTGTATAGATTTAGATTCTAGAAAGCTTATATTTAAAGATGAGAAAAATAAGATTAATTTTATATATGTTAAACCATCTGATGTGGTTACATATGTAGAAAAGGGGGTCACGGATTTAGGTATAGTAGGTAAGGATACAATTTTAGAAAGTGACACTAATGTATATGAGGTTTTTGATTTAGGATTTGGGAAATGTAAATTTTCAATAGCAGGTATAAAAGGTGAAACAGTATATAAGAACGAGGAAGTTTTAAAAGTTGCAACAAAATATCCTGGAATAGCTAAAAAATATTTTAAAGAAAGACAGCAAAGAATCGAGATAATAAAGCTTAATGGTTCTGTAGAATTAGCACCTTTAGTAGGACTTTCTGATGTGATTGTTGATTTGGTGGAAACAGGAAATACTTTAAAAGCTAATGGACTGGAGGTAATAGAAGATATGTTTGATATAAGTGCGAGATTAATATCTAATAGAGTAAGTTATAGATTTAAATTTGAGAGAATTCAAAATATTATTAAATCATTAAATGAAAATATGGAGGGATAATTATGATAAGAATAATAGATTCAATAAAAGATAGCGGTTTTTTAAAAAAACTTTTAGATAGAAGTCAATTTGAATTTGAAGAAGTAAACAAAGTAGTGGATGAAATTTTATTTAATGTAAGAAAAAGAAAAGATGAAGCTTTAAAAGAATATACATTAAAGTTTGACAAAGTGAAAATAAATGATTTTCTAGTATCTCAAGAAGAAATAGATAATGCATTTAAAAATATAGCAGGTGATTTAAAAAATGATCTTTTAAAGGCCAAGGAAAATATTGAAAAATACCACACTAAGCAGTTAAAAACATCTTATACATTACATGATGGAGAAGACATAATTTTAGGGCAAATTATAAGACCTATAGAGACTGTTGGTATATATGTTCCGGGTGGAAGTGCAGCATATCCATCTACTGTTTTAATGAATGCAGTACCTGCAAAAATAGCTGGAGTTAAGGAAATAGTTATGATAACTCCTCCGAACAAAGAAGGTAAGGTAAAGGATTCTATTCTTGTAGCAGCATCTATAGCTGGAGTAGATAAGATATACAAGGTAGGAGGAGCACAGGGAATAGGGGCACTTACTTTTGGAACAGAAAGTGTACCTAAGGTATCTAAAATAGTTGGTCCTGGAAATATATATGTTGCCATGGCTAAAAAGAAAGTCTCAGGATATGTAGGAATAGATATGATTGCAGGACCTAGTGAGATTTTGATAATCGCAGATGAATATGCAAATCCAAAATATATAGCTGCTGATTTAATATCTCAAGCAGAGCACGATGAAATGGCAGCATCAATACTTGTTACAGATTCCATAAAAATAGCGAAAAAAGTAGAAGAAGAATTAAAAATACAAGTTGAAATGCTTGAAAGAAAAGAAATAATAAAGAAATCTCTTAAAAATTATGGAGCAATAATAATAACAAATTCTATTAATGAATCAATAAAAATAGCCAATGAAGTAGCACCAGAACATTTAGAAATACTTACAAGAAATCCTTTTGACTTATATAAACAAGTAAAAAATGCTGGCGCAATATTTCTTGGAGAATTCTCTCCAGAACCATTAGGAGATTATTTTGCAGGACCAAATCATACGTTGCCTACTAGTTCAACTTCTAAATTTGCTTCACCTTTAGGTGTTGAAGATTTCTTAAAGAAAACTTCATTGATATACTACAGCAAAGAGGCTTTAATGAAATCAAAAGATTCTATTATAAGAATTGCGGAGGATGAGGGATTAACGGCACATGCCAATTCCATAAAAGTCAGATTTGAATAGGAGGTATTAATATGGAATTAGTAAAAGAAAGTATAAAAAATTTAAAGGGATATAAGACGAATAATATTGAGTTTAAAATAAAGCTTGATGCAAATGAAGGTAAAAATATTTTACTGCAAGACATATATAAAGAAGGAATCAAATTTAATGAAGAATTTAATTTGAATTTTTATCCAGATAATGATTCATATCTTCTAAAAAAAGAAATAAAGAAATATTTAAATGTTGATATTTCAAATATTATAGCAGGAAATGGTTCTAGTGAGATGATAGAACTTGTGATAAAGACTTTTGTAGACAAGGGTGAGATTATTTTAAGTCATATTCCTACATTTAGTATGTACTCAGTATATAGTCAAATATATTCAGCAAAATTTATAGGAGTAAAAAGCAATGAAGATTTTGGAGTAGATATAGAAAAAATAATAAAAAAAGCAAAAGAAACAAATCCTAAAGTTATATTTATATGCAATCCAAATAATCCAACAGGAAACTTAATAAATAAAAATGATATTAAAAAACTTTTGGAAAACACAAATGGATTAGTAGTTGTAGATGAAGCTTATATGGAATTTGCAGATGGTTCAATGGTTGATGAAATCTCAAATTATGAAAATTTAATAGTTCTAAGAACCTTATCAAAGGCATTAGGACTTGCAGGTATAAGGCTTGGATATATGATAGCTAATCAAAAAATAATAAATGTTATAAATAAGGTGAAATCACCCTATAATTTAAACTCTATTTCTCAATATATAGGAGTAAAGGCTCTTGAAAATAAAGATAAAATTTTCGAGTATATTGAACAAGTAAAAAAAGAAAGAGAAATTTTATATAAAGAGTTAGATGAAATGAAAATAAAAGCTTATAAATCTTATGCAAACTTTATATTTTTTAAATCAGATATAAAGGATTTATATAAAAAGCTTATAGATTATGGAATACTAATAAGAAAATTTTCTGATGAACTTGAAGGCTACTATAGAGTTAGTATAGGAAATAAAAGTGAGAATAGAATGTTTATCAAAATATTAAAGGAGATAATGTCAAATGAGAAAATCTAAAGTACAAAGAAAAACTCTTGAAACTGAGGTTTTAGTAGAAATAGATTTAGATGGAAGTGGAAAAATTGATATTGATACAGGTATAGGATTTTTAGATCATATGCTTACTTTAATGGCTTTTCACGGCAATTTTGATTTGAAAGTAAAGTGTAGTGGAGATATATATGTAGATGATCACCACACAGTAGAGGATATAGGAATAACATTAGGGGAAGCTTTTATTAAGGCTTTAGGCGATAAAAAAGGAATAAAAAGATACTCAAGCCTTTACATTCCAATGGATGAAAGCTTATGCCGTATAGCTTTAGATATAAGTAATAGACCTTATTTAGTATTTGATGTTAATTTTGAAAGAGAAAAACTTGGAAATATGGATACTCAAAATTTCAAAGAATTTTTTAAGGCTTTTGTAAATGTAGCTAAATTAACGCTTCATATTAATGTTTTATACGGAGAAAATGATCATCATAAGATAGAAGCAGTATTTAAGGCATTTTCAAGAGCATTAAATGAAGGGGTGCAAATACTTTCTGATAAAATATCGTCATCAAAGGGGGTTTTATAGTTGAATATAATAATTGATTATGGACTTGGAAATTTAGACTCCGTATCTAGAGCATTTGAAATGGTAGGAGTAGAAACAAAAATTTCAAATAGTATAGATGAAATAAATAATGCCAACTCAATTATTTTGCCTGGAGTTGGAGCATTTAGAGATGCTATAAATTCACTTAAGGATATGGAATTAATACCGGTAATAAAAGAACATGTAGATAAAGGAAAGTTCTTAATAGGCATATGTCTAGGAATGCAGCTTCTTTATGAAAAAAGCTACGAAAATGGAGAATATGAAGGGCTAGGTCTTATAAAAGGAAATGTTGAAAAATTAGATATAGATTTGAAAGTTCCTCATATGGGTTGGAATAATATAAAGTTTAATAAAAATGATGAAATATTGAAATATATAAATGAAGATGATTATGTGTATTTTGTACATTCTTATTATGTTAATTCTTCAAATGAAGAACTTGTAGCATATACAGACTATGGAACAACTATTCCTTCTATAGTTAGAAAAAATAATGTTTATGGTATTCAATTTCATCCAGAAAAAAGCTCTCAAGTGGGTGTAAATATATTAAAAGCATATGGGGAGATGATAAAATGATAATTTTTCCGGCAATAGATATAAAGGATAATAAATGTGTAAGACTTTCTCAAGGAGATTTCGATAAGATTAATATATATTCTGATGAGCCATTTGATATGGCAGTTAAGTGGAAAAATGAAGGAGCTTCATTTTTACATTTGGTTGACTTAGATGGTGCTAGAAGTGAAAAAATTATTAATAAAAAATCTATAGAAAAAATAGCCCAAAATATAGGAATACCAGTACAATTAGGTGGAGGAATAAGAAGTGAAGAAAAGGTTAAAAACTTAATTGATATGGGAGTAGAAAGGGTAATAGTTGGAACTATTGCAGTTGAAAATAAAGAACTTTTGAAAAAATTGGTTTCTAAGTATAAAGAAAAAATAGTAGTTTCCATAGATGCTAAAAATGGTAAAGTAGCTCTTAGAGGATGGGAAGTAGTAAGTGAGGTTGATTCAATAGATTTATGTAAAGAACTTGAAGAAATAGGTGTCAGAACAATAGTATATACGGACATATCTAAAGATGGAATGCTTGAAGGTCCTAATTTTGAAATATATAAATTATTATCTCAACAAACATCTTTAAACATAATAGCTTCTGGGGGTATAAGTTCAATTGATGATATAAGAAAGCTTAAAAATATGAATATATATGGAGCCATAACAGGAAAAGCTCTTTATGATAATAAAATAGAACTTAAGGAGGCCTTAAAATGCTTACAAGAAGAATAATACCTTGCTTAGATGTTAGGAGTGGAAGAGTAGTTAAAGGTAAAAAATTTGAAAATATAGTAGATGTAGATAGTCCAGAGATTCTAGGTAAATATTATAGCGATTGTGGAGCTGATGAACTTGTATTTTATGATATAACAGCATCAAATGAAGAAAGAAAAACATCTCTAGAATTTGTATCAAAGGTTGCTAAGAATATAAATATTCCATTTTGTGTAGGTGGAGGAGTATCATCAATTGATGATTTCACAGATATATTAAGAAGAGGAGCAGATAAAGTATCTATTAATTCTTCTGCTGTTAAAAATCCATATTTAATTAAAGAGGCTTCTTTGAAATTTGGTGCGCAATGTGTTGTTTTATCTATGGATGTTAAGAAAAATTATGAAGGTTCTTGGGATGTATACGTAAAAGGTGGAAGAGAAAAAACAGATTTAGATGCAGTAAAGTGGGCTATAAAAGGAGTCGAACTTGGAGCAGGAGAAATAGTTGTAAATAGTATAGATGAAGATGGAATGAAAAATGGATATGATATTGAGCTTTTAAAAAGAATTACTAGTGTAGTAAATGTACCTGTAATTGCATCAGGAGGAGCTGGTAATATGAAGGACTTTTATGATGCTGTAAAATACGCAAATGTTGATGGAATACTAGCAGCTTCTGTATTTCATTTTGGAGAAATTAAAATAAAAGATCTTAAAAAATACTTAAAAGATAAAGGGATAGAAATTAGAATTTAGGAGTGAGATTATGAATGTTGATAATGTAGCAAAGGAAATAAAATTTGATGATAAAGGATTAGTACCTGTAATAGTACAAGATGTAAATACTAATAAGGTTTTGATGCTTGCATATATGAATGAAGAATCTATTAGAAAAACGTTAGATGAAAAAGTAGCTTGCTATTATAGTAGAAGCAGACAAAAACTTTGGAAAAAAGGAGAAACATCAGGAAATATACAGAAATTAAAGGGATTTTATTATGATTGTGATAAGGATACTATTCTTATTCTTGTAGAACAAATAGGAGTAGCGTGTCATACTGGTAGTTATACATGCTTTTTCAATGAAGTAATAAAAAATGAAAAAAGTAAAGATGAGGTTTTAAAGGATTTATATTCACTTATAAAAGAAAGAAAAAATAATCCTAAGGAAGGTTCTTATACTAATTATTTATTTGAAAAAGGATTAGATAAGATATTAAAAAAGGTTGGAGAAGAGACTAGTGAAGTTATAATAGGGGCTAAGAATAAAAATAAAGAAGAATTAGTTTATGAAATAAGTGATTTGATATACCACCTTTTAGTACTTATGGTAAATGAAAAAGTTACTATTGAGGATATAAAAAATGAACTAAAAAAGAGGAGTAAATAATGCAATTTATAATAGATAGTCACATTCATACAGATTATTCCCCTGATTGTAAAGCTAAAATGGAGGATATTGTTATACAAGCTGTTGAATTAGGGTTAAAGAAAATTATCTTTACAGATCATGTGGATTATGATAGCCCAGATGAACTTTTTGGGGGAGAAATTGATTATAATGAATACATGAAAGAAATTAAATATTTAAGAGATAAATATAAAGAAATTGAAATTTTAATGGGTGTAGAAATAGGATATCAACCTCATTTAAATAATAAGCTAGATAAATTTATAAAGTCATATCCTTTTGATTTTGTAATATGCTCTATGCATTCTTGTGATGGATTGGACTTATATAATGGTGACTTTTTTAAAGGGAAAACTCAAAGACAGAGTTACATGAATTATTTTGAAAGTATAAAGCGTTGTATAGAAAATTATGATAATTATGATGTTTATGGACACTTAGATTATATCGTTAGATATGGAAACTTTGATAATAAAGAGTTAAAATATGAAGATTTCAAAAAAATTATAGATGAAATTTTAGGCCTTATTATTGAAAAAGGAAAAGGTATTGAAGTCAATACCGCTGGTTTTAGATATAATCTTAAAACAACCCATCCTAATATTGACATATTAAGAAGATATATTGAAATGGGAGGCAAAGTCATAACATTAGGTTCAGATGCACACAGACCTAATGAGTTATGTTCAGATTTTGAAAAAACTATAAAAATACTTAAGGGTATAGGAGTAAATAAAATCGCTCAATTTAAAAATAGAGTACCAAGCTTTATTGAAATTTAAAATTTAAAGTAAAAATAATTGTATAATATTAAATTACTCAAAATTGCTAGAGGATAAAATTCTTAAATCATTTTTATTAAAAGTAGTGGATTAGGAGAATGATTGCATAAATATCAAAAAGAAGTATACGAAGTTTAAAAATTCAGAGAGTTTTTCAAGAAGAAGAGGTTAAATATTTATATAATCTCTTCTTTTTCTATTATTAATAATATTTTACTTAAAAACATATGTAAGTACTATGGTATGAAAACATTAGATAAAGTTGTTCCTATCGATGAAGGATTGTTTGTATCATGGATGCCATATCCATAAAGAATAAAAAATAGTGATAATACAATAAAGGTTCTTGAAGCAGAAAATGAAACCTTGGAGAAACTACTTGGTGATGGAGTATATGGAATAAAATATAAAATATAGAATAGATTATTTAAAACAAGCGATTATTTTATATAAAATGATATGAGGTGATATATATGGATAGTATGAAAGTTAGTGTTATTGCAGGAACTCCTATAGATACTCAAATGGGAGTGGATTTTTTAATATCAAAAGGGATTAATGCATGTGGGTATTCGGTATCTTCATGTCCTGAAGAACAGTCAAAATTTCAAATATTATCTCCTTTTGAACTTGCCGATAAAATTAGAAAGATAATAAAAAAAATAAAATCTGAAAATATAGATACAATACTGATATACTGCAATTCTCTAAGTGCCTCAGTTGATATGGATAAACTGTCTATCGAAGAAGATATAAGAATTATTACTCCACTTAGTATTTATAAAAAAATTGCTTACAACTTTAAAAATATCGGTGTACTGACAGCTAATAATAAAAGCTCAGCAGGTATTGAAAAAGTTGTGCAAAGTGTAAATTCTGATTGTAACGTTATTGGAATAGGAATACTTCCTCTAGTTGTGGATATAGAAAAAGGTATATCTGCTGAAAAAATAGTTGAAAAATTTTCATTAAGAAATGTAATGGAGTTTTATAATTCTATAAAAGTTGATGTAGTTATTTTGGGATGTACTCACTTCCCTTATTTATACAATGAATTGAAAAAGTATTCTGAGATTCCTATTCTTGATCCTGCAGAACTAATGTATGATATGATATATGAAAAAGTTGAAATGTTATAAGGTCAGTGAAGTCGGCTAAAAAGAAAAGCCATGGTTAAATTATAAATTATCATCCATAGCCTTTTAGTAATCTTTATAAGTGCACAATTACAAGTGATCATTACTTTAATTCATTTATTATAGTAATAACTTCTTCATCTTCAGTTTGTTCAAAATTTTCATAATGTAAACCTACAGCATAAAATTCATCAGGGATTAATAGACATATAACTGTGTCTACAACTCCTTCTAAGTAAGTAACTGTATCATGTGGTGCTACTGGTACAGCTAAAATAATTCTTTTTGCACCGTGCTTTTTTATTGATTTTATTGCAGCAAGTATTGTGAAACCAGTAGCAATTCCATCATCAATAATTATTACTGTTTTATCTTTTACCTTAGGAAAGTCTTCATTTCCTTTATATTTATTTAATCTTCTTTTGATTTCATTTTTTTGTTCATATACTTCTTTTTCTATATATTCTTGAGATATGTTAAACATATTTACATATTTTTCATCTATAAAATAAGTTCCATCTGAAGTTACTGCACCAATTGCAAACTCTTTATTGTGAGATGAACCAATTTTTCTTGGAATGATTAGATCCCATTCAAATCCAAATTTTTTGATGCTTTCATAGGCTGTTACTATTCCACCTCTTGGAACAGCAAGAATAATTGGTTTTTCATCTTGATATTTCTCAAGTTCTATTGAAAGTTTTTTTCCTGCATCTTTTCTATCTATAAACATGATATCAACCTCTTTCTAATTATATAAATTATTTTAAGTTGAATTTATATAATTATTCAGATAATTTTGTTTCATTGTAATTTAAAATTTAAATTAATTTACATATAATGAAATAAAAATATAAATTATTGCAAAAAGTATATAAAGAGGTGAATAATATGGGAAAAATATCTGCTTTTTATACAATGCCTCATCCACCAATTATAATTCCTGAAGTAGGACGAGGAGAAGAAGAAAAAATAAAAGAAACATCTGAGGCATGTTATAAAGTTGCAAAAGAGATAGATAGTATTAAACCAGATACTATAATAATAGTTACACCACATGGTCCGTTGTTTAGTGATGCAGTTGCTCTATCTAATGGAGATAGTATATATGGAGATTTAGGGAAATTTGGAGCTTCACAAGTAAAATTAGATTTAGATATAAATGTATCTTTAACAGAAAAAATAATAAAGTATTCAGAAAAAGAAAATATTTTAACTGCAAAACTAACAAAAGATTCGGCACAGAGATATGGAGTTAAATACGAATTAGACCATGGAACTATAGTACCTTTATATTTTATAAATAAGAAATATTCAAGCTATAAAGTAGTTCACATAACATATGGAATGCTGCCTAAAATGCAGCTTTATAAATTTGGTATGAGTATAAAAAAAGCTGTAGAAGATAGCAATACTAATGCAGTATTTATTGCTAGTGGTGATTTATCACACAAACTTACTGATGATGGACCATATGAATACAGCCCTTATGGTGAGAAATTTGATAAAGAAATTATATCTTTACTAAAAAATGGAGATGTTTTTGAAGTATTTAATATGGATCATACTACTATTGAAAAAGCAGGTGAGTGTGGGCTTAGATCCTATTATATTATGTTAGGTTCAATGAATGGATATAATATTAAAGGTAATCTTTTGGCTTATGAAGGAACTTTTGGAGTGGGTTACTCTGTTATGAATTTTTCTATTAAAGATAGTAATAAAGATACTTATAATCAGTTGATAGAAAAAAAGACAAAAAGATTTACGGACAAAATAAAAAATGAAGGTGTCTATGTAAGGCTTGCTCGTGAAAGTTTAACTCATTATTTGATATATGGAGAGTATATGGATATACCTTCGTATGCAACAGATGAAATGAAAGAAAATAAAAGAGGAGTTTTCGTATCATTAAAAAAAGAAGGTCAATTAAGAGGATGCATAGGAACTATTTTTCCAACTACAGAAAATGTAGCTAAGGAAATCATTAGAAATGCTATAGAAGCTGGAGAACATGATCCTAGATTTAATCCTGTAACAGAAGAAGAGTTAGAAGAATTAGATTTTTCTGTAGATGTACTTACAGAACCTAAAGAAGCTTTAAAAGAAGATCTTGATCCTAAAAGATATGGTGTAATAGTAAGAAGTGGATTAAAATCAGGATTGTTACTTCCTGACTTAGAAGGAGTAGATACTGTAGATCAACAGCTTGATATTGTACTTCAAAAAGCAGGGATATCTTCTTATGAAAATTATACTATTGAAAAATTTGAAGTTATAAGACATAGATAGTAGTTAACAATATTGGAATGTAGGTGATATTTTTGTTACATGATGGATTATTTTATGAAAAATATAGTGATAAAATAAAGTGCTTTTTATGTCCCCATAACTGCATTATAGGTAATAATAAGTTTGGTTTATGTTCTGTTAGAACAAATAAAGGTGGTATTCTTAAAACTATAAATTATGGAGAAATAACAGCCATGGCAGATGATCCTATAGAGAAAAAGCCTCTTTATCATTTTAAACCGATGAAAAATATACTATCAGTAGGAAGCTTTGGATGCAATTTTTCCTGTGGATTTTGCCAAAATTATTCAATAGCACATGATAAACCTAAAAGTGAATATGTATCTTCTGATAAATTAATAGAGATATGCTCAAACTTAAAGAATAATGTAGGTATAGCCTTCACTTATAATGAACCATCTATATGGTATGAGTATGTATATGAAACTTCAAAGAAGCTCAAAGAAAAGCATGAAGATCTAAGTATAGTTCTTGTAACTAATGGATATATAAAACATGAACCTCTATTAAAGCTTTTACCTTATGTAGACGCTATGAATATAGACTTAAAATCTTTTGATCAAGATTATTATAAAAAAATATGTGGAGGAGATTCTAAAGCAGTACTTAGAACAATTGAAGAAGCATACAAAAAATGTCATGTAGAAATAACTACATTATTAGTAAATGATCTTAATGATTCTAAAGAAGAAATAGAAAAAATTGCTTGTTATTTAGGAAGTTTGGATAAAAATATTCCGTTGCATCTATCTCGTTATTTTCCAACATATAAAATGAATCGTCCTCCTACAGAAATAGAGGTAATGTTAAAAGGAAGAGAACTTGCACAAAAACATTTAAATTATGTATATTTAGGAAATGTAGCTAATGTTGACAATTCTACTTACTGCCCTGAATGTAGTAAGCTTATAGTGAAGCGAAATGGTTTTTTATCTAATATCTATATAGACGATAATATATGCCCATCATGTGGATATGATACAAAAATAATACTTTAAAAAGATTCAAAATAAACTAAGGAAGGGATACTAGTTCCCTTCCTTTATTAATGTTTTACAGAACGTAAGTCAACATTATGTATATAGCAGTAAGATTGATAGAATAACTATATTATAAAGTAAAGGTAACTTGATTTTAATTAGGTTACCTTAAAAATTTGCAATTTTATTATGATTTAGGGTAATATATAACAGAAACATCAAAATAATACTATGTTGAGATAATTATTAAGTTAATTTAAATATTTACTATAAGGAGGTTCAATATGATACCAACAGCACATATTGAAGTAAAAGAAGAAGGAATTATTGCAAAAACAGTATTAATGCCAGGAGACCCATTACGTGCAAAATTTATTGCTGATACATTTTTAGAAAATGTTGAAAAATTTAATAATGTACGAAATGTATTTGGATATACAGGAACATATAAAGGACGTAAAATATCTGTAATGGCTAGCGGTATGGGGATGCCAAGCATTGGTATTTATTCATATGAGCTATTTAAGTTTTATGGAGTAGAAAATATTATACGAATTGGTTCATGTGGAGCTTATACCGCTGACTTAAATTTATATGATGTAATATTAGCTAATGATGCTTGGAGTGAATCAACATTTGCTAAAGTTCAAGGTGGATATGACAAAGATGTAATTGCCGCATCTTCTGAACTAAATGGGAAGTTAGAAAAGATTTCGGAGGATTTAGGAATAAAAATACATAAAGAGAGAATTCACTCATCTGACGTATTTTATCGTGAGAACTTTGAGGAATACAAGGAGATTAATAACAATCATGGATGTACTGTAGTAGAAATGGAAGCATTTGCTTTATTCCATAATGCAAACGTATTAGGAAAAAATGCAGCTTGCTTATTAACAGTTTCAGATAATTTAGTAACTCAAGAATTAACTACATCTGAAGAAAGACAAGAATCATTTACAAACATGATGAAAATTGCTTTAGAAATGGCTGAATAATAAAATTATAAGGTAACTATAACTTGAAAAATTATTTTCTAAGTTACAGTTACCTTTTTTTAACAAGGAGAATAAGGGCAACGAGGGAATACTTTAATTGTTATTACATCTTTTTTTTCTATTGATAGTAAAGTAAATTTACCATTTTGATATACGATTAAACCAAAAGCACAATCATTTTTTTGTTCACCGCAGAAACGCCCAGAAATATTTTTTATAATGCCGCTTGGAGTCATTAGTGTAACGCCAACAAAGCTATTAATTGGAGGCCAAAAACACTCATCGCTTATTTCTTCATATAATTCTTTTCCAAAATCACATAAATCATCTTTTAACTCATCAATTTTATGCTTTATTTTTTTGAATTTACATGACATGAAAACACCTCATTCCTTTTTTTACTACATTATATTCAAAGCTTGTCTTTTGGTGATAAATATATTTGTCAAGTAACTTATATTGTTACAATACGTATAATGTTATGATATATATATTATTAGGAGGAAAAAATGTATAAATTATATTTAATTCCTTATTGTAATGGGTCGTTTAGAAATTTATTTCAAAAGATTAATGTACTGCAGCAATATGAATATAATAGATTAGAATATATGGAATCACCAAACATGAAATTTACTATTGATATACCAACTTACATTAGGAAAATTGATAAAATTGTAGAAAAGACAGAACGATATGACTTAGCATTAAACAAAATAATGAAAGATTTTAATTTTTATAAAGATCAACTTAATCAGATTAATAAAGTTAATTGGAATAGGATTTGTAGAAAAATTAATCAATTAGTGATTAAGCATGGAGAAGTAGATAAAGAGTTACATTATTTAAGAAATTTATTAAATAGAGCTCCCAGAACATTAGAAGAAATGTTGAAACTTAATGAAAATCTTCCTAAAAAAATAAAATGGCGTTTATTAGAACCAGAAAAATCAGTATTTCACATGTACGGTAAGTATGGAGAATTTAATTTGAAATTTGTATCACATGATGGGAAATTTGAAGCTGTTTACAATAAGAATGGAGAATTGCTAACAGAAAAAAATGATCAAATTAATATGGGAACATATAATTACGCAGATCCAGATGATATAATAAAACATTTTATATATGATGTTGCTCCATACCTCAGGTGGGGGAACACATATAATAGTCTAAAACCACAAATATATGATGTAGATGCAAATTTAGCAAGATTTAAAATGAATAAACATGCTAAAAATCGTTACGAAAGAGTTCGTAAACAATTAGAAGGTAAATAAAGCGAAACTTAAGTGTTATTGCACTTACGGCGCTTGGTTTATGTCTTAGTAACGATTTTATTTCTAATTATTTTAAAGATACTTATCAAATTACAGAATATTAGATAATTAGGTTAATATATTAATAAAAAAATAGTTCTGAAAAGGAAGATTAGAGATAAATATAGAAGAGATAATATGTTAAAAACTATATTTTTATTAATATATACAGGGGTGGGGGATTAATTTGAATAAATATACTCAGATTATTGATTATATAAAAGATTTAACACAGACAAAAAAAATAAAAACAGGGGAAAAATTACCTTCTGTAAGGTTACTTGCAGATAAATTTAAATGCAGCACCTTAACTGTTGTTAGGGCATATAAAGAATTAGAACAGGAACATTATATATATTCTGTTCCTAAAAGTGGGTATTATTTAGTTTCAAAATATAAAAAAGAAGTGAAAGAAAAACCTGAGATAGATTTTTCAACTGTACTTCCTGATATAAATATACTTCCCTATGATGAATTTCACCACTGTTTAGATAAGGCCATGGATAAATATAAAACGGATTTATTCTGTTACGGAGATACTCAGGGATTACCTACCTTGATTGAGGCTATTAGAAAATATCTTCAAGATTATCAGGTGTTTTGTAAATCATCTCAAATTGTAGTTACATCAGGGTCTCAACAGGCAGCAAGTATACTAATTAATTTACAGTTTCCTAATGGGAAAAATACTATTTTGGTTGAAAACCCTACATATGATAGAATGATTAAAAATTTACAATTACATTCTGCTAAAACTCTTGGAATAAGTAGAGAATTTAATGGCATAAACTTAGATAAATTAGAAAAGGTTTTTAAAGAAGAAGATATAAAATTTTTCTATATAGTTCCTAGATTTCATAATCCAACTGGTAGTAGTTATTCAATTAATCAAAAAAAAGAGATTTTAAGATTAGCTAATAAATATGATGTGTATATTTTAGAAGATGATTATCTAGTAGACTTAGAGACAGATTCAAGAAACGATTCAATGTATTCACTAGATAACAACAATAGAGTAATATATATAAAAACATTTTCCAAAATTTTATTACCTGGATTAAGGATTGCAGCAGTAGTTTTACCAGAAACTTTAGTATATAAATTTTTGAAATATAAGCAGTTAACGGATATTCACACTTCTATTCTTCCTCAAGGAGCTTTAGAAATTTATATTAATAATGGAATGTTCAAACGCTCTAAAATGAGATTAATGAAGATATACAAAGAACGTATGGAATATTTAAAAAGTATTTGTAATAATTTTGATCCTGATATTTTAAGTGTAAATGTTCCTCATACGGGTTTTTTTCTTTCTTTAAAATCATATAAGCCTATCAACTATGATATTACTCTTTCGAAATTGGAAAAAAACAAAATTATCATTAAAGATGTTCGAGAAAGTTATTTGGAAAAAAAGCATGAAACGGATTTAATAAAAATAAGTATTTCTAAAACTAATAATAAACAAATAAAAGAAGGGATGCTTAATATATATAATTATTTTCTAAATCAAAAAAAGTAAACCTAGCTATATTGATCTAGTACTAGGTTTACTTTGAATTCATAGTATTAAGCTTTTATAGTTTCAACAGATATTCCTAAAGCTTTACGTTTTTCTTCTATCCTTTCAACCATTTGCTTTGCTGCTTTATATGGATCTGGTTCAACATGGAATTTAGCTCCTACTATATCTTCTGCTTTATTAGTCAATATGTCAACAACATTTTTGCTACCTGTTATAGGAGGTGCTACACCAAGCCATGTATCTATACCAGATGTAACTATATAAGTTCCTATTGCAATAGCTTTTTCTGACATCCACTCTGGAGCAGCTCCAACTACTGGTAAGTCACTTATATCTAAATTTAAAAACTTAGCTAGCTCCGATACTAATACGAGTATTCGGCTTATATCAACACATGATCCCATATGAAGTACCGGTGGTATATCTACAAGTTCGCATACTTGTGCAAGACCTTTACCCGCTAGTTTTCTAGCTTCTTTACTCATAAGTCCAGCTTTTGCTGCAGCTTGAGCTGCACAACCTGTAGTTACAACTAGAACATCATTTTTGATTAGTTCTTTCATAAGATTTATGTGTCCATAATCATGTTTTACCTTTGGGTTATTACATCCAACAACTCCTGCTGCTCCTCTTATAACACCTGAAGTAATGCAATCAGCAAGAGGTTTTAATGTTCCAGTCTCATCTAGTTCAGAATTCACTACTTTGTCTAGTTGATTTATTATAGCTTCTACACTATATCCAACTGTTGCATGAGATTTAGTTTTAGGTATGAATACTTTTTCTTTTTTTCTATTTTTGAAGTTTAAAATAGCTTCTTTAACTATTTGTTTAGCTGAATCTAATGCTTTTTCTTCTTCAAATTCTACATGAACTGCTCCTGTGATTTTAGCTTTTGGTGATGTGGTTATAAATTTAGTGTGATAACATTTTGTAAGTGGTGCAAGTGCGGGGAATATACATTGAACATCAACTATTACAGCTTCTACAGCTCCTGTTAATACAGCAAGTTCTTGCTGATTTAAATTTCCTGCTATTTTAACACCGTGTCTCATTGTAACTTCATTAGATGTGCAGCACATTCCAGTTAAATTTATTCCTTTTGCACCAACTTCTTTTGCAAGTTCTAGAAGTTGAGGATCTTCTGATGCTAAAACCATCATTTCAGATAAAGAAGGTTCATGTCCATGTACTATTATATTTACTTGATCTTCTTCTAAAACTCCTAGATTTGCTTCCGTTTCTCTTGGTACTGGAATTCCAAATAATATATCACTAAATTCTGTACCTATCATAGAACCACCCCAACCGTCAGCAAGTGAAGCTCTCATACTTTTATGAATTAAACTCTGTGCATCAGCACAACATCCTATATGAGTTGAATGCATTATTGTTGCTATTTCTTTGTCTATAGCGCCAGTTCTTATATCGTTATCTTCCCATACTTTTTTTCTTTGCTCGGGAGCTCTTTCTAAAAATCTTAAAGTTCCAAAAGGTTTTCCAAATTCATTTAATGCAATTTCTGCAACTTCATGAGCTATATCATATATATCTCTATTTTCTATTTTTACTCCCCATTCTTTGGACAGATTCAAAAGTTTTTCTTCGTTTGTTATTTTATAGTTTCCATTTGGACTTGACATATGTAAAACATGAGCTATATCTCTTCCGTGATCAGAGTGGGTTGCTGTTCCTCCAACTACCATTCTAGCTAAATTTCTAGCGACTATAACATCTGCAGTTGCTCCACAAATACCTTTTTGAGCACCTTTGCCCTCTACAGGACTTATTCTACAAGGACCCATGGCACATATTCTACAACAAAGCCCTTTTTCACCAAATCCACAAGGTGTTTTCATAGCAGCTTTTCTGTCCCAGATAGTTTCAACATTATCTGATTTAGCCTTTTTAATAAGCTCTTGTGTTGCAGTATCAATTGAATAATTTTTTTCTTCCATATTAATTATCCCCCTTTAGAATCTTTTATTGAAAAAAAACTATACCCCTGTTGTTTTTAGTATAATAAGTAAATGAGATTACAATCAAGAAAAGAAAAACATATGTGTATTAATACAGATTTAGTAGGCTTATGTTAGGGAAACTAAAAATTAGTATATTCATAATTTAATAATAGTTTACTTTTTTAATTACAAATATTATACTAATTGGGAGAAAGTAATATTGTTGTTAAGCGTTATTTGCTTTGTACAAAAATATGAAATGAGAGGATAGAACGAAATGTTTAAAAAGCTTGAAAATATTAGTAAAGTTCAATTGGTTTACTATTTAATTATTGCACTTACGGCGCTTGGTTTAGGTCTTAGTAGTGATGTTATTTCTAATTACTTTAAAGATGCTTATCAAATTACAGCATATCAAAGGGGTCTTATAGAATTTCCAAGAGAATTACCAGGAGTACTTGTTATAGTCATTATTGCATCATTATCATTGTTTTCAGATATTCGCATTGCTATGGTAGCACAATTATTAAGTATAATAGGTATAGGAACATTAGGCTTTTTTACACCGCCTTTTACAATTATGTTGATTTTTGTTTTTATCAATTCCCTAGGAATGCACATGTTTATGCCGATACAAGATAGTATAGGTATGTCACTAATTAAAGATGAGAATATAGGCAAGAAAGTAGGACAATATAAAGGGGTAGCAACGATTTTTACTGTATTAGCGAGCATGGTGGTTTTTGTTGGATTTAGAGTAGGTTTTTTTAGCTTTACAAGTAAGATGAAGTGGATATTCATTATATCAGCATGTATCTTAGGAGCTGTACTTATTTTATTTTTTGTTTTGGAAAAGCTAATTGATCAGCCAATAAAAAGCAATAAGAAGGTCAATTTTGTTTTTAGAAAAGAATATAAGTATTATTATATTTTAGTGGTTATGTGGGGTGTGCAAAAACAGATAATGATTGTTTATGGACCTTGGGTGCTGATTGATATATTAAATAAAAGAGCGGATACTTTAGCAATTTTAAGTATTATTGGTTCATTCATAGGTGTATTTTTTATTCCTGCTGTTGGTAGATGGATTGATAAATTTGGAATTAAGAAGTTACTTTATGCTGATGCTTTATCTTTTATTGTTGTTTATTTGGTTTATGGATTATTGAGTGCTGGATTTTCAACAGGAAAATTAGCTACTATAGGTGTTCCTCTATTTTTAGCTTATATGGTGTTTATCTTTGATAAAATGTCTACTCAAATGGGTATGATAAGAACAATTTATTTACGCTCTATAGCTGTGGAAACTTCTGATATTACACCTACATTGTCTTTAGGGCTTAGCTTAGACCATATAGTTTCAATTATGTGTGCTTACTTAGGTGGGGTTATCTGGAGTTTATGGGGACCACAATATATATTTTTTCTAGCGGCTTCACTTTCTTTAGTGAATTTATATGTAGCTAGTAAAGTAAAAGATGATAAACTTATTAAATTGAGAAATTGTTAGTAATTTAAAAACAAAAGTATTAAAAAGGGAGAAAAATATTATGAAACTGAACATAGTTTATGAAGATAGTTATATTTTAGTAGTAGAAAAGCCGCCAAAAGTACCTTCTCAAAGGGATAAAACAAATGATATGGACATGCTTTCTATGATAAAAGAGCATATTAAGATTTGCTATCCTAAAGCTAGAAATCCTTATGTAGGGTTAGTACATAGGCTGGATAGACCTGTTGGAGGGTTGATGATATTTGCAAAAACAAAAGAAGCGAATGCAAATTTATCTGAGCAAATAAGAAATAAAAGTTTAAAAAAAGAATATTATGCTGTAGTTTGTGGAGAGTCAGATGAAAAAAGTGGAACATTTAGAGACTATCTTTTAAAAACAGGCAGAATTAATATGTCTAAGGTGGTTTCTAAAGAAAATAAAAATGCTAAGGAAGCAATTTTAGAATATGAAGTTATAGATCGTGTTAACACAAATGAAGATGGAATTTTAAGTCTTGTAAAAATAAATCTTAAAACAGGAAGACATCATCAAATACGTGTCCAATTCTCAAATGCAAATATGCCTTTATGGGGAGATAATAAATATAATAAAAGATTTGTTAAAATGAAAGGATATACTCAAATAGCTTTATGGGCTAAGAGTATAGAATTTATTCATCCAAAGGATAAAAGGGTATGCAAATTTGAATTAAAACCGCATAATGAATATCCTTTTTCTTTGTTTGTAGACTAATGAATATAAAATTGCTGCTATTTATGCTATAAATAAAAAAAATTATTATTGATGAAATAGCAGTTACTATACTTAAATTTATAAAATCTCCCTAGAATTATTGGGAGATTTATATTTTGGGAAAAGATAGATAGGTATAGGTTAACTCCATAATTCTCGTTCATCTTGAATTAAACCTTTTTTTGCTGCTTTATTTACTTTAAACGTTATATTCTCTAACTTAGCTCTTATTTTTTGGCGTGCTTTGGCTGTATATAAATCACTATCCACTACATCATAATGTCCATCTGATGCTTCACCGTACCACTGAATTTCTATACCATTACTAGTATTTTTATCCTTTTCATCTATATATACTTTTTCTAGATTTAAAGATCCAACATCTAAATTGTCTAAATCACTTTTTATCTCGCTTAAAAATGTTTCTGTATTATTCATCTTATAACCTCCAAGCTGATTTTCTTGATATTATTATGCTACTATATATAAAATTTATTCATATGTTACGATCTCTTTTCACGATTAGATAAATCTGTTTATCTATAACATAGAATCTAAAACACTTGTCGAAATATGAAGTGTTTTTATGTAAAGATATATACTTATGGTATATAATATTAACAAGCAAATAATCATACAAATTTGAACTGATATTATAATTATTCAAATGAGAAAGGAAATTAAATGAAAGAAAAATATTATGAAAATTTATTAAATATAAAAACAACAGGAGATCAAAAATGGGATAAAAATTCAATTCATTATCATCCATACCAGGCTACTTTATATTCTGCACTTGAAGTACTATTTAAGAAATATCAATTAGAAAGTGATGATAATATTGTTGATTTTGGATGCGGTAAGGGAAGGCTCGCATTTTACATAAATTATTTTTATAATTCAAATGTTATAGGGGTAGAAATGGACAAAGATTTACATTTAGAAGCTACTGCTAATAAGTATAGCTATGTGAAAAAATATAGAAAAAATATAGATAAGATTAATTTTTTATGTTGCTTTGCTCAAGAGTATAATATAAAACCGATAGATAATAAATTTTATTTTTTTAATCCGTTTTCTATACAGATATTTAGAAAAATTATAGATAATATTTTACTATCAGTAGAAGAATATGAAAGAAGAGTAGAATTGATCTTATATTATCCATCGGATGATTATATATATTATTTAGAAAACAATACACCGTTTGTATTAATAGATGAGATTATAGTGGAAGATTTATATAAGAGCGATAGTAGTGAGAGATTTTTAATATATAGATTTTAATATACTGAGCACGTCATAAAAGGAGAGTAGCTATGAAAAAGATACTTATTGGAATTACATTAATATTATTAGCACTAACAGTTATCTTTATAAATATAAAAAATGATGGTAATGTGGAAAAAGTTGAAGAAAATAAACAAAAGGTGTTAACTAAAGAAGAATTAGAAGAAAATAAAATAAATGATACTATGAACAGTTTATCCTTAGAAGAAAAATTAGGGCAAATGATAATAGTAGGTTTTAATGGATATAAAGTTGATTCGGATTTCAGGGATTTGTTGGAAAATTACAAAGTAGGAGGAGTTATTCTATTCAAACGTAATATAAAAAATGCAGATCAGCTTTTAAATTTAAATAATAGTATAAAAAATATAAATTCAAAAAATAAATTACCTTTGTTTATATCAGTTGATGAGGAAGGTGGAAGAATTACAAGATTACCTGAAGGAAGCACAAAATTTCCATCTAATAAAGTAATAGGTGAAAAAAATGATAAAGACCTATCTTATAAAATAGGTAAACAAATAGGAACAGAGCTTAATAATTTTGGGTTTAATATGGATTTTGCACCTGTACTTGATATATATAGCAATCCTAAAAATACAGTTATAAAAGATAGATCCTTTGGAAAGGATTCTGAAATAGTTAAGACATTGGGTACTGCTACTATGAAAGGACTTCAAGATGCAAATGTTATTTCTGTTGTAAAGCATTTTCCTGGCCATGGCGATACAAAGGTAGATTCTCACATAGGACTTCCTGTTGTAAATCACGACAAACAAAGGCTTGATGAATTTGAGATAATTCCATTTGAAGAAGCTATTGATAAAGGAGCAGATGCAGTAATGACAGCTCATATAGTCTTACCTAATATTGATAAAAGTAACAAACCAGCTACTCTATCTAAAAAAATATTGACTGATATTTTAAGAAATGAATTGAATTTTAATGGAATCATAATTACAGATGATATGGAAATGGGTGCTATTGCAAATAATTATGGGACTAAAGACGCATCAGTCGAAGCTATCAAAGCAGGGGCTGACATTATTTTAATGTGTCATACTAAAGAAAAGCAAATTGAGGCATTAGAAGGTTTAAAAGAAGCTGTTAATAGTGGAGAAATTAGTATAGAAAGAATCGATGAAAGTGTAAAAAGAATTATTAGATTAAAGAGAAAATATAATTTACATGATATTTAGAATGTCAAAAAAACTACTAACTTTTAAGCTTAAATTAAAAAATAGAAATTAATATTATAAAAAAATAAACGAATTTTATGAATATTATAAATTGAACAAGAATTTGATGGTGAAAATTATAGGTGTTGTAATTAGTTGACAAAATAAATACATATTATGGTAAATGTATACTTATAAATCTGTATTTTTATATGTTGTTAAGTTAATATCAATTGTTGAAATATTCAGAAAAGTAATATAATATAAAGACAAATATTAAATATGATTATCCAAATGAGGGTAGCGTGAGATATCTTTAAAAGATAGCCGAAGAAGCAATATGAAAAAAAGCCAAATTTTCATAGAAACTTTCAGGCAAAAGTATCGTTATCTGATGGGTCTCTGGAAAGTTGGATTGTTTCCACGCCGAAGGGGAAATACACCATAGTGTGTAAAATCTCTCAGGTAAAAAAGGACAGAGGGGTATAAAGGCAGTGAAAATCGTCATGCCTTTATATCTCTCTTTTTTATGCAAAGAATAAGACTATGTCTTTTAGGTATAATATGAGAATCATATTAGATATACATATTGAAAATTATTTTAAGGAGGAGAAATGAAATGTCAAATCTTAAAAGAACTGCTCTTTTTGGGACCCATGAGAAGTATGGAGGAAAGATAATAGATTTCTCAGGGTGGCAGCTTCCAGTTCAATATGAGGGTATAACTTCAGAACATGAGGCTACTAGAAATAAGGCTGGTCTATTTGATGTATCTCATATGGGAGAAGTTGAAGTTAAAGGTAATGATGCATTTAAATTTGTACAGAATTTAGTAACTAATGATGTATCTGCTCTTGAAGATAATCAAGTATTGTATACCTTTATGTGTTATGAACACGGTGGGGTAGTAGATGATTTGTTAGTATATAGATTCAATGAAGAACATTTTTTCCTTGTGATAAATGCTGGTAATATAGATAAGGATTTTGAGTGGATGAATAAAAACTCAGATAAGTATGATATAGAACTTACGAATATATCTGATCAAGTATGTCAATTGGCAATACAAGGACCTAATGCTCAAGAAATTCTACAAAAACTAACTGATACGGATTTAAAAGAAATACAGTTTTTCTACTGTAGAAGAAATGTAGATGTAGCTGGAGTTAGTTGTTTGGTTTCAAGAACGGGGTATACAGGAGAAGATGGTTTTGAAATTTACTTAGATAATGACAGAGCAGAGTATTTATGGGAGCAACTTATGGAAGTAGGAAAAGATCTAGGATTAAAACCTGTGGGACTGGGAGCTAGGGATACTTTAAGGTTTGAAGTTGCATTACCTCTTTATGGGAATGAGTTATCTAAAGATATAACTCCACTAGAGGCAGGGCTTGGATTCTTTGTAAAGTTAGAGACAGATGATTTCATAGGAAAAGAGGCTTTAGTTAAACAAAAAGCAGATGGATTAAAGAGAAAAATAGTAGGTTTTGAAATGATAGATAAGGGAATACCTAGACATGGTTATGAAGTATGGGCAGATGGAAAGCAAGTAGGATTTGTAACTACTGGATATGCGGCTCCTACAGTTAAGAAGAATATAGGGTTTGCCATGGTTCCTATAGAGTATTCAAAACTAGGTACAACCATTGAAATAAAGGTTAGAAAAAGAATTTTAAAGGCCGAAGTGGTAAGTAAGAGATTTTACACTAAAAACTATAAGAAATAAGAACTTAACTAAGTTGAAAAAGTTAATACATTTACGCGAAATATATTCAGAATATTCTAAAAATAATCATGATTATAAAAATATTAAGGAGGAATTTATTATGAAAATAGTAGAAGGAATTTATTATTCAAAGGATCATGAGTGGATTAAGGTAGAGGGAGAAGAAGTTTGTATAGGGATTACAGATTATGCTCAGCATGCCCTAGGGGAGATCGTTTACGTGGAAATGCCTGAGATAGATGATGAATTGGATGCTGGAGAGGCATTTGGAGTTATTGAATCTGTTAAGGCTGCATCAGATTCTTATATGCCAGTTTCAGGAACTGTTATAGAGGTGAATGAAGAGTTAGAAACTACACCTCAACTTTTAAATAGTAATCCTTATGAAAACTGGATATTAAAAGTAAAAATTAGTGATTTATCAGAATTAGAGAGCTTAATGAGTAATGATGGATATAAGGAGTTTTGTGAAAGTGAAAGCCATTAGAAATTAGTTTCTCCGAAAGTTAAAAATTCAGATGGGTTAAACTCCATCTGAATTAAGTTTCACTTTATATAAAGTATGAAGGAGGCAGGCTATGCATAGATATATTTCCAATACAGAAACAGATAAAAAATATATGTTAAATGAGATAAATGTAAAATCTGTAGATGATTTATTCAGTGATGTTCCAGAAGAACTTAAGTTAGATAGAGATCTTAATTTAAGAGAGGGAATGTCAGAAATAGAGATATTTAATCATATGAATAATATTGCAAGTAAAAATAAGAGTTTAAATGAGTTAACATGTTTTTTAGGGGCAGGAGCATATGACCATTACATTCCTGCAATTATAAAGCATATAGCTTCAAGATCTGAGTTTTTAACTGCTTATACACCGTATCAAGCTGAGATAAGCCAAGGAACATTGCAAGTTATATTTGAGTATCAAACTATGATTAGTAATTTGACAGGAATGGATGTATCTAATGCTTCTATGTATGATGGAGCAACGGCTTGTACAGAGGCAGCAATAATGGCTTGTTTGAATACTAGACGTAAATCTATTTTAGTATCTAAAACAGTGAATCCTGAGACTCGAAAAGTTTTAAAAACTTATATGCAGTATAAAAATATAGATGTGATTGAAGTGGATATGATAGATGGAGTCACAGATATGGAGCATTTAAAGTCTCTGGTGAGTAAGGAAACAGCAGGAGTTATAATACAAAGTCCAAACTTCTTTGGAATAATAGAAGATTACTCTAAAGCAGGAGAATTAATACATGAAAATAAAGGCTTATTAATAACTTATGTAGATCCAATATCGTTAGGAATATTAAAGAGTCCGGGGGAACAAGGAGCGGATATTGTAGTAGGAGAAGCTCAATCGTTTGGAAATGAATTAAATTTTGGAGGTCCGTATTTAGGATTTATGGCAACTAAGTCAAAGCTTGCTAGAAAGATGCCAGGTAGAATAGTAGGTGAATCTGTAGATGCAGATGGAAAGAGAGCTTTTGTTTTAACTCTTCAAGCTAGAGAACAGCATATTAGAAGGTTTAAAGCTACATCTAATATATGTTCAAACCAAGGTTTAAACATGTTGATGGCAACTATTTATTTAACTACCTTAGGGAAAGAAGGATTAAGAGAAGTTGCTGTTCAATCTGCTCAAAAAGCTAAGTATGCTTTTGATGAAATAACTAAGAGTAAAAAGTTTAAGCCTTTATTTAACAGACCTTTCTTTAAAGAGTTTGTAGTTACTAGTGATTTGGATAGTGCCAAGGTAAATGAGAACCTATTAGAAGAAGGTATTCTTGGTGGGTATGAACTAGGAAAAGATTATGAAGAATACAATAATAGCTTAATGTTTTGTGTAACAGAAAAGAGAACTAAGAGCGAAATAGACAAGCTTTCAAGTGTATTGGAGGTGCTGTAATGAGAAACTATGATAATTTAATATTTGAAATATCTAAACCTGGAAGATGTGGATATAAGCTTCCTAAGAATGATGTACCACACAAAGATTTATCAAATATAATTCCATCAGAGTTTTTAAATAAAGAAGAGCTAAATCTGCCAGAAGTAAGTGAATTAGATGTAATTAGACATTTTACTAATTTGTCTAATAAAAACTATGGTGTAGATACTGGTTTTTATCCATTGGGTTCTTGTACTATGAAGTATAATCCAAAGATAAATGAAGATGTAGCGGGGATGCAAGATTTAAGCAGAATTCATCCATACCAGCCTGAAAGTACAGTTCAAGGATCTCTTGAAGTTATATATGAACTAGGTGAAATGCTAGCTGAAATAGCAGGAATGGATATGGTAACCTTACAACCTTCAGCTGGAGCTCATGGAGAATTACTAGGTATTATGCTAATAAAGGCATACCATAATAGCAGAAATGATTTTAAGAGAACTAAAATAATAGTTCCTGATTCTGCTCACGGAACAAATCCAGCCACTGCAGCTTTAGCTGGTTATGATATAGTGGAAATTAAATCAAATAAAGATGGTTCGGTATGTATTGATGCTCTAAAGGAAGTTTTAAGTGATGAGATAGCGGGATTGATGTTAACAAATCCAAGTACTCTTGGATTATTTGAATCAAATATTAAAGAAATAGCAGATTTGGTTCATGATGCAGGAGGTCAATTATACTATGATGGAGCTAATATGAATGCCATCATGGGAATTACAAGACCGGGAGATATGGGATTTGATGTAATGCACTATAACTTACACAAGACATTCTCAACTCCTCATGGAGGAGGAGGTCCAGGTAGTGGTCCTGTAGGAGTTAAGGAACATTTAGCTAAATTTTTACCTGCTCCTGTAGTAGAAAAAAGGGATGGTAAATATATATTAGATTATGATAGACCAGAATCTATAGGAAAAATAAAAGGATTCTATGGTAATTATGGAGTTATGTTAAGGGCATATACTTATATATTAGCCATGGGTAGGGAAGGAATAAAAGAAGTTAGTGAGACGGCTGTATTAAATGCAAATTACATGATGAAGAAATTAAAAGAACACTATCATTTACCAATAGATAAAGTATGTAAGCATGAATTCGTATTAGGTGGTATAGGAGATAATCTAAAAGTACCAACACTTGATATAGCTAAAAGATTATTAGACTATGGATATCATCCACCAACTGTATATTTCCCACTCATAGTTAATGAAGCTATTATGATTGAGCCAACCGAAACAGAAAGCTTAGAAACTATGGATGGATTTATCGAAACTATGATAAAAATTGCAAAAGAAGCTAAAGAAGATCCTGAAATGTTAAAAGGAGCACCATATAATACACCTATAAGAAGAGTTGATGAGGCAAGAGCAGCAAGAAATTTAATTCTAAAGTGGAATAAATAAAGGGGGATACATATATGAAGACTGATGTTCAAATAGCTCAAGAGGCAAAGATGTTACCTATATTGGAAGTTGCTAAAACATTGGGAATAACGGAAGATGATATAGAGCTATATGGTAAGTATAAAGGAAAATTGTCATTAGACATATGCAAAAAACTAGAAGAAAAAGAAGATGGAAAATTGATATTAGTTACAGCAATAAATCCGACAGCAGCAGGAGAAGGAAAGACTACCATTAATGTAGGTCTTAGTATGGGGCTGAATAAGATTGGCAAAAAGGCAATAACTACTTTAAGAGAACCTTCACTAGGACCATGCTTTGGTGTTAAGGGTGGAGCAGCAGGAGGAGGTTATGCACAAGTAGTTCCTATGGATGATATAAATCTTCATTTTACTGGAGATATACATGCAATAACTACAGCTAATAATCTTATGGCAGCTCTTATTGATAATCATATGCACCAAGGAAATAAATTAAATATAGATCCAAAGAGAATCACTTGGAGAAGAGCAGTAGATATGAATGATAGAGTTCTTAGAGAGATTACAGTAGCTCTTGGAGCAAAAGGAAATGGAGTTACTAGAGTAGATGGATTTGATATATCTGTTGCTTCTGAAATAATGGCTATATTGTGTCTTGCTAATGGAATGGATGATTTAAAAGATAGATTATCTAAGATGATTATAGGATATACGTACTCTGATGAACCTGTTACGGCAGGACAATTAGATGCTACAGGAGCATTGGCACTGCTTCTTAGAGATGCTATAAAGCCTAATTTAGTTCAAACATTAGAAAATACTCCAGCTATAATTCATGGAGGACCTTTTGCTAATATTGCACATGGGTGCAACTCTGTTATGGCAACTAAAACAGCCCTTAAGTTAGCTGATTATGTAGTAACTGAAGCTGGTTTTGGAGCAGATTTAGGGGCTGAAAAATTCTTCAATATTAAATGTAGATATGCAGGATTAAAACCAAGTGCAGTGGTGATAGTTGCTACAGTAAGAGCATTGAAGAATCATGGAGGAGTAGCTAAGGCAGATCTTTCAAATGTAAACATGAAGGCTTTAGCTGATGGATTTGGAAATTTAGAAAAACAAATAGAGAATGTAAAGAAATTTAAAGTAGCAGCTGTTGTAGCTTTAAATGAATTCCCTACAGATACTAAAGAAGAGTTGGAATTTGTTGAGCAAAGATGTAAAGAACTTGGGGTAAATGTAGTACTATCTCAGGTATGGGCAAAAGGTGGAGACGGTGGAGCACAAATGGCTAAAAAGGTTGTGGAGTTAGTAGAGAAGGAAGAATCTAACTTTAAACCACTATACAGCCTAGATTTATCTATAAAAGAAAAAATAGAAAATATAGCTAAAGAAATATATGGTGCAGATGGAGTAGATTTTACTTCTAAAGCTTCTAAAGAAATAGAAAAATATGAAAGAATAGGACTTTCAAAATTACCTATATGCATGGCTAAAACTCAATACTCTTTATCTGATGATCCCAAGTTATTAGGTAGACCAAAAGGGTTTAGAATAACAGTAAGTTCTATAAGAGCTTCTGTGGGAGCAGGATTCTTAGTAGCGCTAACAGGAAATGTGATGACTATGCCAGGTCTTCCTAAAGTGCCAGCTGCTAATAAAATGGATATTTTGGAAGATGGAGAAATAGTAGGATTATTCTAAAAATATGGGGGGATTGAATATGTTATTTGCACATGATGGGAATGTAAAAGAGGCACTAAATAATAGTTTGTTAAGTTCTATAAAAGATAGAAAGGCTTCACTTTGTGAAACTTGAGATGAGGCAAAAGTAATGGCACTTCCGTGGGGAGTAAAAGAAATGGTAGAACCCGAGCATGGAAAAACTGTTGAAGAATATATGGAATCAGTTCAGGGAGTTAAAATTGAATTTTCTACTGGAAAAGTAGCTCACATATTAAAAGCTGGATTAAAGGAGAGAAAAGGCAAATATATACTTATTTACAGATATGAGTTAGTGTAAGGAAAAGGTTGATTGAAGGAGCTGATTGAATAATGAACATACTAAAATTAGGTAAATGCGAATATGAAGAAGCTCTAAATATACAATTTGATTTGCTTAAAAAAAGACAAAATGATGAGATTGAAGATACCTTGATTATAGTTGAACATATGCCTGTTATAACTATGGGAAGAAGGGCTGATAAATCTAACGTATTAGTTTCTGAGGAAGTATTAAATAAAAATGGAGTAAAGCTATTTGAAAGTAACCGTGGTGGAGATGTGACTTATCATGGATTTGGTCAAATAGTTGGGTATCCTATATTTAAATTAAAAGATTCACAGATGAGTATAAGAGAATTTGTAATGAATATGGAAGAAGCTTTTATTGAGTTGTTAAAGGAAGAGTATGGAATACATGCTCATAGAGATGTTGAAAATACTGGAGTGTGGATAGGATCTAATAAAATAGTTGCCATAGGATTAGCTGTTAAAAGAGGGGTTACTATGCATGGATTTGCGTTTAATGTAAATACAAATCTAGATCATTTTAATCTTATAGTTCCGTGCGGTATACAAGATAAGGGTGTAACTTCCGTAAAAAGCATTACTGGAAAAGAAGAGGATTTAAAAGAAATAAATGATAAAGTAATAAAATATTTTGAAGAAGTTTTCAATAAAAGGATTAAAAATAAAAACGCTTAAAATCTAATCTAGAAAAATGTTTTGAATTTCTGTAAATAGCTCATTATTAATGACAACGAGGAGGTTGATTATGATTTATAATGATAAGATTATGATTTGTGAAAAACATAAACTAAAGGATATTGAAAGTATTTTAAATTGGATGGGTAGCGATTATATCTTTTATTATTCATGTGAAAATTGTAAAAACTGCGAAAAATGTAATGAAATAATAAAAGCTAGTTAGAAATTTAGTTAGGTAAGATAAAAAAGGGGGTCTGGTTATGACGGTTAAAAGAAAGCCAGAATGGCTTAGGATTGACTTGAAAACAGGAAGAAGCTTAGATTATGTAAATAATATCTTAAAGGAGTTTTCTTTAAATACTGTCTGCCAGGAAGCTAAGTGTCCTAATAGAATGGAGTGCTTTAGTAAAAAAACAGCTACCTTTATGATACTAGGAAGCGAATGCTCTAGGGGATGTAAATTTTGTAATGTATCACATGGTGAATTAGAGAAGGTAGATGAAAATGAACCAGAGAATGTGGCAAAGGCTACTGTAGAACTAGGACTAAAGCATGTGGTAATAACCTCTGTAACTAGAGATGATCTACCAGATGGTGGAGCAGAACATTTTAGTAAGGTAATTAACAAAATAAGGGAAAAAGATTCTAATATAATAATAGAAGTTTTAATACCTGATTTACAAGGAAATGAGATAGCATTAAAAAAAATAATAGATGCTAAACCTCACGTTATAAATCATAATATGGAGACCGTTTCTCGTTTATATGAAAATGTACGACCACAAGCTATATATGAAAGGTCTCTAAAAGTATTGGAGAATGTGAAAAAGATAGACCCTAGTATATATACAAAATCAGGTATTATGGTAGGTTTAGGCGAAAGAGAAGATGAGGTATTAGATCTTCTTAAAGATTTAAGGGAGGTAGGCTGTGATTACTTGACAATAGGTCAATACCTAGCTCCAAGTAAAGAACATTACCCTATCGAAGAATATGTTCACCCAGATACATTTAAGAAATATAAAGAAGAAGGGCTTAGTATGGGATTCTCGTTTGTAGCTTCAGATCCATTAGTAAGAAGTTCATATAATGCAGCAGAGATGTTATCCCATGCTTAATTAAAGTAGCTACCTAGATTTTGTAAATATGAAATCTAGGTAGCTATTTGTTGTAAATGGATGAAATATAATGTAAAATAAGTATTTTATGATGAAAGTCTATTTCAAAGAGGATAATTATAGAAAAAGTGAAATAAAGAGGTGAATTCAATGAGTTTAAAAATAACGACGCTTATTGAAAATAATTTAGGAGATAATCCTTTGTTATGTAATGAGCATGGACTATCTATGTATATTGAGGTTGATGGAGTACGTATTTTATTTGATACAGGACAAAGTGGGGATTTTATTAAAAATGTAGAAAAATTGAATATAAATTTAAATAAATTGGATTACGTTATTTTAAGTCATGGCCATTATGATCATAGTGGAGGATTTAAAAAACTTTTAGAAAAAGTAAAGTCATCATTTAAGCTAATAGTAGGAAATAGTTTTTTTGATAAAAAATATAAATTAATACATGGAGGAGAATATAAATTTAACGGAAATTCATTTGATAAAGCATACGTAAAGTCCCATGGAACTCATATAGAGAATGTATCATCAGATGTATTTAATATAAATGATGATATAATAGTGTTTTCGAATTTTTTAAGAAGTAATAATTTCGAGAATTTAAATCCAAATTTTTATATTAAACATAATGATATGTATGAACTAGATGATTTTTCAGATGAAATTGTATTAGCAATAAAAACAAATAGGGGGTTATTTGTTGTTTTAGGATGCGCTCATATAGGTGTAGTGAATATTTTGGAAACAATAAGTAAGAGAATAAATATGAATATTTATGGAATTGTTGGGGGAACTCATTTAGTTGATGCAGATGAGATTAGATTAAATAAGACAATTGCATATTTTAAGGAAAAGAATATTCAATTAATAGGTGTGTCTCATTGTACAGGAGAAAATGCAGAAAAAAAGCTTAAGGAAATATTTAATAATAGCTTTTTTAACAACAATACAGGTAATTCATTTGAAGTTATATGATAGTTTGTCAAATTAAGTTCATTATAAATTTTATGGTTTTTATTTTCTTAATAATTACTGATAAATTTAATATAAGTTTTAGGATAAAATGGACTTAATAAAATTACCTAAAATTGAGCTGCAGTGTCATTTAGATGGAAGTGTTAGAGCTGAAATAATTGGTCATGGAGTTTATATAAAAGATTGTGAAGATGCATATAGTATTGTAAAGAATAAAAAAGTTATACTTGAGATTTGTCCGACAAGTAATGTTCAAACTAAAGCAGTTGATTCATTTGCAAATCATCCGATTTATGGTTTTCATAAAGATGGAATCAAAGTAACGATTAATAGTGATAATAGAGCTGTATCAGATACAACTTTAAGTAATGAATATAGTATAGTTTTAAATGAATTAGATATAACTTATTATGAATATAAACAGCTTTATTATAACAGTGTTGATGCATCTTTTGCTGACTCACAAACAAAGACAACTTTGAGAAAATACATCAAGTAATCTTATAGATAAATAAAAAAAGGGTAAAAAACCCTTTCTTTTATTTTATAGAATATTGGATCATCTATTAATTTTTAAAGCTATGAATAGGTGCTGGAATTCTTCCCCCTCTGTTGACAAAATCAGTACTTGAAAATTTGTTTACAGCCATTATTGGCGCTCTTCCAAGCAGACCTCCAAATTCAGCCTTATCCCCAAGAGTTTTTCCGTACACAGGAATTATTCTTACGCCAGTGGTTTTGTTGTTTATAACTCCAATAGCTGCTTCATCTGCAATGATTGCAGATATAGTTGTATCAGGTGTATCACCAGGTATAGCTATCATATCAAGCCCTACAGAACACACACATGTCATAGCTTCTAACTTTTCTATGTTTAACGAACCTACTTCTACTGCATTAATCATGCCTTCGTCTTCACTTACGGGAATAAATGCTCCACTAAGTCCTCCTACATGAGAAGATGCCATAACGCCACCTTTTTTTACCGCATCATTTAAAAGAGCTAAAGCAGCAGTAGTTCCATGGCAACCACAACTTTCAAGCCCTATTTCTTCCAAAATTCTTCCTACACTGTCTCCAATAGCAGGAGTTGGAGCTAGTGATAAATCTACAATTCCAAATGGAACACCAAGTCTTGCGGAAGCTTCATTGGCTACAAGTTGACCAACTCTTGTTATTTTAAATGCAGTTTTCTTTATTGTTTCTGCAACAATATCAAAACTTTCTCCTTTTACATTTTCAAGAGAAGATTTTACAACTCCAGGACCACTTATTCCAACGCTTATCACACATTCTGCTTCTCCTACTCCATGGAATGCTCCTGCCATAAACGGATTGTCCTCAACTGCGTTGGCAAATACCACAAGCTTTGCACATCCTATACTGTCGTTTTCTTTTGTAAGAAAAGCTGTTTTTTTAATTATAGTGCCCATATCCTTAACAGCATCCATATTAATCCCTGACTTTGAGCATCCAACGTTTACAGAAGAAAAAACTCTTTTAGTAACAGCCAAAGCTTCGGGAATTGAATCTATAAGTATTTTGTCTCCTTTTGAATAACCTTTATGTACAAGAGCTGAAAATCCTCCAATACAGTCAACGCCTACAGTTTCAGCTGCTTTATCTAGTATTTTTGCAAATTCTACATAATCTTTATCATTACTAGACTGAGCAATAAGAGAGATAGGAGTTACAGATATTCTCTTATTTATAATAGGGATTCCATATTCAGTTTCAATTTCTTCTCCTACTTTTACTAAACTTTTAGCATATTTTACAATTTTATTGTAAATTTTTTCTCTTGATTTTTCTCCATCGCTATCACAACAATCTAAAAGAGATATTCCCATTGTGATTGTTCTTATGTCAAGATTTTCATTTTTAATCATATTTATTGTTTCCATTATATTTTTGAAGTTAGTCATATTTTATCTCTCCATTCTTAAATTTTGTGCATTGAATTAAATATATCTTCATGTTGAATTTTAATAGAAACATCTATTTTATTACCAGCATCTTCAAGTTTATTTTTTAATTCGTTAAAATCTATTTGCATTTTTTCTAAATCTACAAACATTATCATTGTGAAATAATCATGCAAAAGTGTTTGGTTTATATCCAAGATATTAACACCATTTTCTGAGAGTACAGAAGTTACCCTATGAATAATCCCTATTTTGTCTTTCCCAATTACAGATACAAATGCTTTCATTGTTAATCATCTCCTCTTTGATTTAATTATTGTTTTTAAATTTAAATATATTATTTCCAAAAAAATTAAAAAAGACTAAATTTCAAAATTTAGTCTCTGGAGATTAAGATTTTGTAATTAAAGAGAAAGCTATTATAATTGCCAATATTAAAGCAATTATAATTAATAGGTATATTCTTTAATATACAAAATCCTCTGTCCTTTTACCTGAGAGTTTCACCAAAAATTTTGGCTTTCCCCTTCGGTGCTCTTTTGAGTCTCTCCAGAGGTTCGTCCAATAGCGGTTTAAAAATTTTATTCCGCTATCTTCAACCGATTGTATGAAATTAATAAAATGATTCTAACATAAACTATTTATATGAGTCAACTTAAAATTAAATATTATATTGTGTTATATTTAAAATAAATTTAAAAAATGGTTGAGATTTTTTAAAAAATGGTTGAGATTTTAATGAAAAGATTAAAAAAGGAATATCTCACATTTTATTGTGAGATACTCCTTTTTATTTTTATTTTAAAAATTTCATTTGATCTTTACGATGCTCTTGTTTTTCTTTAGCTCTTTCAAGATCTTGTTGATTCATATTCTCATGATTATGTTCTATATATCCCTGAGTATAATGGTAATTTTGCTCTAAGTTTTCAAGATCATTATCGCTTTCATGTTGTCCATATGCTATTATATTTTTTAAATTATTTATTTGATGCTCTCTTTCACATTGAACTTCTTTACAATGTTCAATTTGTTCAGGAGAAGAAATATCAGAATGCTGTTCAAGATGACGTTCTGTTCTTGTATGTTTTTCAACTAAATCTACAAGCTCATCTATTCTACGAGCATTTTCTAAATCTAAATGTTCGCTTTTATTTGTATTTACATTATGATCTTTTTCAAATTGTTTCATTATAAAACCTCCTTAAATTGAATGTACTATTATTTTCTCATGTTTGAAAATTAAAATACCTTATAAACATTTCCAACTAAAAAATTACATATGAAAAAAGATGTTTTTAAAATTTTTTGGATTCATATAAAATACAATGAATAATTAAAAGTAGAGATATAAGAGATGAAAAATATAGTTGAAATTTCAATGAATTTAAAGTATGCTAATATTGGTTGAAACTTCAACTATAGTTTCGGAGGTGAAATTTATTATTAAGTTACATAGTCATATTTTAAGAGAAGTAGGAACATTATCTAGAACTATACATGCTATAAGTGATATGAAATTTAAAAAACTTAATTTACAAAAAGGTCAGTTTATATTTCTAACTCGTATATGTGAGAATCCAGGTATTAGTCTTATGCAGTTGTCGATATTATTAAAGGTAGATAAAACAACAACGACTAAAGTTATTCAAAAGCTAATGAATGAAGGATATATAAATAAAGAAAAAGATGAGGTTGACAAAAGAATATATAGGCTATTTCCTACTGAAAAGGTTTTAAATATATATAATTCTGTTATTGAAGAGGAAAATAGAAATATAGAGATTTGCTTTAAAGGTTTTACAGACGAAGAAAAATCTGTAGTATATGAATTGATAAAGAAAATGAAAGAAAATATAGAAGCTAATTGGCACGAACTAAAAAATTATAAGGAGTGATTACAATGATAAGAAAAGCAGTATTAGGTGATTTAAACAATATTATGGAAATTATAAAAGAAACTATAGAAGAAATGCATTCTTATAATAATTATCAATGGGATGAAAACTATCCTCAATCTAAAGATTTTGCCAATGATATTGAAAAAGGGGATTTATATGTTGATGATATAAATGGACAAGTTGCTGGATTTATATGCGTTAATTATGTAGAACCAGATGAATATAACGGATTAGATTGGTCATTTGATGAAAAAGCGATGGTAATACATAGAATGGCAGTTAATTTTAATTGTAGAAACAAAGGAATTGGTATAAGTTTAATGAAATTTGCTGAAGAATTAGCAGTAGCTAATGGAGTAAAATACCTAAAGACAGATACTTATTCACTAAATACAAAAATGAATAGTTTATTTAAAAAGCTTGACTTTAAATTAATTGGAGAAATGAGTTTTTTAGGAAAAGAAAAACCTTTTTATTGTTATGATAAATTATTAAGTAGATCTATATAGGGACGTGTAAGTAAAGTAACATACAATCAATAATATAAAAGCTATTAAAGACCAGAAAAACTTGGTCTTTAATAGCTTTTATATTATTATGATATTTTAAGATAAACTTTACTGTGAATTTTAATTTATAGTAAACTATATAATATAGTATTTTAGATTATTATGTAATTAGTAAGAGTAAAATTCTGTTTTTGCTAGTTTGAAGTTGGATTAAATATAAGAATAAATTAGAAGGAGAAGTTAAATGGATTTTGTATCAATAGATTTTGAAACAGCAAATGAAAAGAGAAATAGTGCATGTTCTTTAGGCATTGCTGTTGTGAAAGATAATAAAATTGTAGAAGTAAAATATTGGCTTATAAAGCCATATGAAATGCGTTTTGCACCTATGAATATATGGATTCATGGTATTGTTGAAGAAGATGTTGAGAATGAAAGAAATATGAATGAGTTGTGGCATGATATAAAGCCGTATCTTGAAAATAATTTTGTAATTGCACATAATGCATCATTTGATATGAGTGTGCTAAGAAATACATTGGATAACTATGGAATTTCTTATCCTGGGTTTAATTATTCTTGTACAATGGTGATGTCAAAAAATTATTATACAGATTTAGAAAACTATAAGCTTAATACCATTGCTAGGCACCTAGATATAAAATTTAAACACCATCATGCAGGTGAGGATGCTGCAGCAGCAGCTAATATATTGATTAATATTTGTGAAGAGCTTAATGTAGATACCGTAGATGAGTTAAGTAGTAAGTTAAACTTAAGAATTGGGAGAATGTATGAAGGTGGATATAGTTCAGCAGGTTCATTAATAAGTTCAAGAAGAAAAAGGATAACCAATAGAAGCACAGGAGAAATAACAATAAATCAAAAAAGAGAAGATATTAATAAAGAACATCCATTTTTCAACAAAACTATTGTATTCACTGGTCCTTTAGATTCACTCTCTAGAGCAGAGGCTATGAAGAATGTTATTAATGTTGGTGGAATCGTAGGAAGTAGTGTAACAAGAAAGACAAATTATCTTGTAGCAGGAGTTTGTAATATTGAAAAGCTATCTTTTGATAAGAAGAGTAATAAATTGAGAAAGGCAGAGCTGTTTATAGAAAAGGGACAAGATATACATATAATATCAGAATCTAAATTCTTTGATATGATTTAAAAATATTATAATTATATATATTATAATAACGAGAAGCCTTACTAATAGAAATATTGGTAAGGTTTTTTGTATTTTAAGTACGTTACAAAGGTAGTAGTGAAGGATAGAATTTACTTGTAGCAGTATAAAGACAATATTTGTAAAATGATGTATAATAAAAATGCTAAATAATTTACAAATATGTTAAAAAATATATTTAAAAACTGAATTTATAATGTATTAACTACTAAAAAGTAATATGAAAAATTTGAATTATACAATAATATTTAGGGGGTAACAGCTTATATGTTTTGTAATAACATTGATATGAAAACAATTCTTGATAATGTACCTGTACCTATTATAGTTTTTGATAATAATAATGAAATTATAAGTATAAACTTAGAAGTAATATATCTGTTTAATAATATGCATACAGATCTAGATTATATAAAAAACTATATAAAAGACTGGATTAAAGAAGAATTAATCAATTTAAAAAATGATGCTACAAAAGAGTTTTTTAGTTTAGAAAAAATACTTAAAATAAATGAGAAGAATCTATATTTCAAAATTAAGTTAAAAAAAATAGAGAAAAATATTATTGTTGTTTTAAATGATATAACTAGCTATAAACAAACTGAGATAGAACTTAAAGAAAGTAAACAACATTTTCGCTCTGTTCTTCAAAATATGCCTATTATGATGGATGCTATTGATGAGAATGATAATATTGTAGTATGGAACAAAGAATGTGAGCTTGTTACTGGTTATTCAAAAGAGGAGATTATAAATGATTCCTCAATATGGGAAACGTTATATCCTAATAAAGAATATAGAGAAAAAATATTGAATCAAATAAGAGAGATGGATTGTAATTTTAGAGACTTAGAGTATGACATTGTATGTAAAGATGGTAGTACAAAAACTATATCTTGGTTTAATATTTCTAAAGAATTTGCTGTTCCTGGGTGGTATTCTTGGGCATTTGGAATCGATGTTACAAATAGAAAGAATACAGAAGAAAGTTTAAGAAAAAAAACTGAAGAAATTGAAAAGATATTTGAAGCATTACCAGATCTTTATTTTCGTATAGATTCACAAGGTATTATACTAGATTGCAAGTCGGGAATACATTCAGATTTTGATATAATTACACAAGAATGTATTGGACATGCATTGGAGGATGCTGTTCCACAAGAGGTAAAATTATTTTTCAATAAAACTATAGATGAAGTTTTTAAAACAAATAATTTAATTGAAAAAGAATTTTCTATAGAGGAAAAAGGAGAATTAAAACATTTTGAATGTAGATTAATACCTTTAACAACAGAGGAGATAATAATTATAGTCAGAGATATTTCAAAAAGAAAATTAACTAAAGAAGCTAAAAAAAAGGCTGAAGAGAACATGAAGCTATTAAATAAGACTATAGAATACGAAAGGCTTAGAGCAGAGTTTTTTGCTAACATATCACATGAATTTAGAACCCCGATAAATGTAATATTAGGGGCTATACAGTTAATGGATATATATTTAAATAATATAACTGATTTGAAATACTATGAAAAATGTATAAATCTAAAGAAGAGTATGAAACAAAATTGTTATAGATTAATAAGGTTAGTTAATAACTTAATTGATATTACAAAAATAGATTCAGGGTTTTTACAATTAAATCTCACAAATTATGATATTGTAAAAATAGTAAGAGACATAACTTTTTCAATTTCAGAGTTTGCAAAGCTTAAATGCTTAAATCTTGAATTTTGCCGTGAAATTGATGAAAAGATAATTGAGTGTGATCCGGATAAGATTGAGCGAATATTGCTAAATCTCTTATCAAATGCAATAAAATTTACAAGATCAGGAGATAAAATATCTGTAAATATAAAACAACAAGGGAAGGAAATTATAATTTCTTTAAAGGATTCAGGGATAGGTATTAAAAAAGAAAATTTAGATCTTATATTTGAGAGATTCAGGCAAGTAAACAAATCATTGACTAGAGAAAATGAAGGTAGTGGAATAGGATTATCTCTTGTAAAATTATTAGTGGAAATGCATGGTGGTACTATAGATGTTAAAAGTGAATATGGAAAGGGTAGTGAATTTATTGTAAAACTTCCTGTAAAGTTGGCTAAAGATAGCAAAGACAATAATCCAATAAAGCACATTGAGTCAGACAAGGTGGAGAAGATATCTATAGAGTTTTCTGATATATATTTTTAGATATTTTATAAATTTTTTGCCTTTTTTTTATTATTACACCATAAATTCACTACTTATATTCCTTTTGTCTTGGGTAAATTAAATATATAGACAGAAGGGAGGTTTTTTCATGATTAAAAAAGCTAAAAAGCATAGAACAGACAAAAACACACATAAAAACCATAAAAATAATACATTTAAATACACACTAGATATTGATACTACTTTGATGGATATAAATACAGTTGTAAATGAAGGTAAAAATAAATCTTATTAAAATTAAAAGGACTGAGAAGTCCTTTTTTTATTATATATAAAATAAATTTTATAATGAATTCACAAAATTAAAATAAAAAAGTATTGAAAATCAAAAAAACTGTGATATAATGTTTTTTATACAAATACAAATGTCTTTTACAGAAAGACAAATCAAAGACTTAATTCAAGAAAGGGGTATTGAAATGATAAAAATAGGGCTTTTAGGTTTTGGTACAGTGGGAACTGGAGTATACGAAATTATAAATAATACTGAAAATAATTTGAGAAGACTTTTAAATAAAGAAATCGAGGTTAGTAAAATATTAGTTAGAGATATTAATAAAAAAAGAAATGTAGATGCACCTAAGGATATATTCACACAAAATCCTTTAGATATATTAGAAAATCCTGAAATTGATATTGTTGTTGAAGTTATGGGAGGCATAGATAAGGCTTATGAATACATATGTCTTGCTTTTAAAAACAATAAGCATGTTGTAACTGCAAATAAAGCTGTTGTTTCAAAGTATATAGATACTTTCTTAGAACTTTCTAATAAATATGATAAGGGATTTTTATTTGAGGCAAGTGTTGGGGGGGGAATACCTATTATAAAGCCTTTAAAGCAAAGCGCTAGAATTAATAATATAAGCAATGTTAGAGGAATACTAAATGGAACAACAAATTTTATTTTGACAAAGATGTGTGATGAAAACTTAAGCTTTGATGAAGCTTTGGATATGGCTAAAGAACTGGGTTATGCAGAAGCAGATCCTACTGATGATATTCAAGGATATGATGTAAAAAGAAAGCTTGCGATACTATCATCAATAGCATTCAATAATAAAACAGATGTAGACAGTATTATGTGTAGGGGAATAAGCTCTATAAGTAAAGTGGATATAAAAATTTTTAAGAAGCTGGGACTTGTAGCGAAACTAGTTGGAAGTGCTGTTTCTAATGATAACAATTATTCTGCAAGTGTTGAGCCTGTACTTTTAAATGAAAAATCTACTTTTACAACTGTTAAAGATGCATTTAATATAGTATCTATTACAGGTAATGTTATTGGAGAGCTACAGTTTTACGGTCAAGGTGCAGGTAAAAATCCTACTGCAAATGCAGTTGTATCAGATATATTCGATATTGTTACTGGTCAATACAAAAAAGATAGTTTTGTACAAAATGGAAAGTTAATATCTGCTGATATAGATTTATTCAAGGGAAGATATTATATAAGGGTTAGCCCTAATAATAAGAGTGATATATCAAAAATTTTAAAACTTATGGATTTAGATAAATTTAAATATGAAATACTTAGTATGAACGAAGACTTAATAGTTATTACTGATGTTGTAAGAGCTGATAAAATAGAACAGTTTCTAAGCAAGTTAAATATGCTTGAAAAAGAATACTGCTATATGAGAATTGAAGGAGATATTATGAATTTAAAATATGAGGCTAAATGATGATATAAAATGGGAGGAGAGTATGGAAAATATAATTGTTCAAAAGTATGGAGGAAGTTCTGTAGGGTCAATTGATAGAATAAAGAATGTAGCTAGACAGGTTATAAAAGCAAAACATGATAAAAATAAAGTTGTTGTTGTAGTATCAGCTATGGGAGATACTACGAATGAATTGGTTGAAAAAGCTATGAAGATAAATAAAAACCCATCAAATAGAGAAATGGATATGCTTTTATCAACTGGAGAGCAAATGTCTATATCGCTTCTTGCCATGGCTATTCAAGAACTAAACCAAGAAGTTGTATCATTAAACGGATATCAATGTAAAATCTTAACTGACGATAAGCATAAAAAAGCAAGGATTACTGATATTGATACTACACGAATAAAGAGTGAACTAGAACTAGGAAAAATAGTTATAGTTGCTGGATTTCAAGGAATATCAAAACAAAATGATATAACTACATTAGGTAGAGGGGGGTCAGATACAACAGCAGTTGCACTAGCAGCTATATTAAACGCAACTAAATGCGAAATTTATACTGACGTAGATGGTGTATATACATCAGATCCAAGAATTGTAAAAGGAGCAAACCTTCTTGAGCGAATTTCGTACGATGAGATGTTAGAACTTGCAAGCTTAGGAGCTAAAGTCCTTCATCCTAGATGTGTAGAGCTTGCTAGAAAGTATAAGATTCCACTTGTAGTGAAATCTAGTTTTAATAAAGGCAAAGGTACAGCGGTTATGGAGGTGAATAAGGTGGAAAATGTATTGGTAAGAGGTGTTTCTTTAGATGAAAATATAGCTAAGATTTCAATACTTGAAGTTCCAGATGAACCTGGTATTTCATACAAATTGTTTGATATTTTATCTAAAAATAAGATACAGGTGGATATGATAATACAAAACATAAATAGAGAAAATGTAAATGATATCTCGTTTACTGTAAAGGTTGAGGATTTAAAAGAAGTTCAGAAAATTTCAAATGAACTAAAAGATAAAATTAATGCTAAAGAGATAGTTATAGATGAATCTGTTTCAAAAATATCAGTAGTAGGAATTGGAATAGCAGGAAGTTCTGATATTGCATCTGCTTTCTTTAGAAGTCTTTACGAGCTTGGAGTAAATATACAGATGATAAGTACGTCAGAAATAAAGATATCTTGTATAATAGATAAGAAAAAAGGAAGAGAAGCTTTGGAATACGTAAACCAAAAATTTAGATTGTGTAGTGATAATTATGTATTTGAAGAAAAAGTTGTTTAATATTAAGTGCCATGGACTATAAAATTAGCCATGGCACTTGATTTTTGTGTATAATATTACACATAAATTATTAACAAATTATAGATTAACTATATGTTAAATGGAAAAACTAATTACACTTATCTAAATATCTATTTTGTGTTATATTAGTACTTATGGATAAAATACATATGAAAAGAGTGATTATATAATGAAGTTAAATTTTAAAAACTATAATTTAAGCTATGAAATATTAAGGGCTATAGATAGATTAAACTATACATCACCTACTCAGGTTCAAGAAAAAGTAATTCCACTAGCACTTAAAGGAAGAGATGTTGTTGTCAAATCTCAAACAGGAAGTGGAAAAACAGCATCATTTGCAATTCCTATATGCGACAAGGTTGATTGGGATGAGAATAAGCCACAGGCCTTAGTTATTACGCCAACAAGAGAGCTTGCTATTCAAGTAAGAGAAGAGTTTTTCAATATAGGTAGATTTAAAAGACTTAAGGTATCTGAAGTATATGGACAGTTCTCATTTAGAAGGCAGCAAAAAGAACTTAAGCAAAAGACACATATAGTAGTAGGAACTCCAGGAAGATTGATAGATCACATGGAAAGAGGAACTATAGATTTATCTATGATCAAGTATTTAGTAATAGATGAAGCAGATGAAATGTTAAATATGGGATTTATAGAGCAGATTGAAGCTATAATAGAAAATCTTCCTAAAAATAGAATAACTATGCTACTTTCTGCAACTATGCCTAAGGATATACAAAATCTATGTAGATCGTATATGAGGGATTATGAGCAAATAGAAATTGAAACTCAAAATTTGACTGTTGATAAAATAAATCAAGAACGATACTCTGTAGATGAAGAAGATAAATTTGAGTTTTTAAAGGATATTTTAGTTGTTGAAAACCCAGATAGATGTATGATATTTTGTAACACTAAAAAAATGGTGGATGAACTTTATGAGAATTTATATCCTTGGATAAAATCTTGTAGTAAAATTCATGGTGGAATGGATCAGCAAGATAGAAGTTCGGTTATGAATGATTTTAGAAAAGGTAAATTCAGACACTTAATAGCTACAGATGTTGCTGCTAGAGGTATTGATATAGATGGAATAACACATGTTATAAATTATGATACACCTGAGGATAAGGAAGATTATGTTCATAGAATAGGAAGAACTGCTCGTGCAAGTAAATCTGGTAAGTCTATTACTTTTGTAACGGAAAATGATATGAAATTTATAGATGTTATACAAAAATATATAAATAAGGAAATAGAATTGAAAGAACATCCAGATAAGCTTACTGTTGATGAATGTAGAGATGATTTTAATCAAAAAATTAATACAAAATTAAACCTTGGTCCTTTAAAAAGTGAAAAAGTAAGCGAAGGAATTATGAAGCTTCATATAAATGCAGGTAAAAAAACTAAGATGCGTCCAGTAGATATAGTTGGAACACTTTGCAATGTAGAAGGCATGACAGCAGCAGATATAGGAATCATAAATATAATAGATGTTTCTACGTTTGTAGAAATATTGAATGGAAAAGGTGAAATGGTTTATAATGCACTTCAAGGAAGACCTATTAAAGGAAGGGTTAGAAGAGTTAGTAAGTGTGATGAATAAGATTAATTAAATACAAAAGATTAATTGAAAAAATATAGGTGGTTAAGCCAAAAAGGATGCTAATTAAAATACCGCTGATTAAGTCAATATTTTAATAAAACTAAGGATTATGAATTGTGAAATATACTAAAACTTCTTAAACTCGCTATGCTCAAACAAAGAAGTTCTTTAAAATATATCTCATAATTCATAATCTGAGTTTTATAGAAAAATATTAACAAAAAATCAGCTAACATTTTAATGAGCATCTTTTTTTATTTATGAGTTTAGATTTTGAATGAGTTAAAGAAAATAATAATGAACGAGAATATAAAAAATAAGTGACATGGCTTATAAATGTGTATATGGAATTTTTTTACTGTTAAAGCATGTCAAAATGAAAGTATTTTTGATATAATAGAAAAACACCAAAGATTATAATAGATAGAATATAAATATATATTTTACCTGTTATTTTTTTGTCTATTATATGTAAAAAAATCAAAAAATATCCGATATATTAATCTAAGATAGTCGAAAGGGGCATGTATCATGAAAAAAATAAGCGATAAAATAATATTGTTGACAATTTTTATATCTATAATCACAACATTATTTATAGGTGGAAGCAATATATATTCAATGAAAAAAACAAATGATAATATGATGAAATTAGTTGAAACATCAGCTAGAGAAGATTATGATACAATGATCAAACAACAGGTTGATAGTGTTATCTCTATGTTAGATAGTATATATAGTAAATATGAAAGAGGAGAACTTACAATAGAAGAAGCTAAAAAGCAAGGTGCTGACATAGTTAGAGATGCCAGATATGGAGACGAAGGATACTTTTGGATTGATACATATGATGGTGTAAATGTTGTTTTACTTGGAAAAGAGGTAGAGGGAACTAATAGGATGAATTTACAGGATTCAACGGGAAAATACATAGTACAAGAGATTATATCTAATGGATTAAAAGAAGGTGGGGGATATACAGATTATTTCTTTCCTAAAAAAGGAGAGGAAAAAGCATCTTCAAAACGTGCTTATAGTAGATCATTTAAACAGTTTGAATGGGTAATTGGAACAGGAAATTATACAGATGATATAGATAAGTTTATTGTACAAAAAAAAGATTTGTTAAAAAAGCAGATCGACAAAAGTATTAAATCAACTATAATATTATCTGCGATGGTATTGTTAGTAGGAATTGCTGTAGCTTTATATTTTGCTAAGAAAATAACAAATCCTATTTTAGTAATAACAGATGTTGTCAATAAAACTGCCAATCTAGATTTAGCTTATGACAGAAGTTTTGAAAAAATACTTACATATAAAGACGAGACGGGTATTATATCTAAAGCAGTGGCTAATTTAAGAAAAGAGCTTAGGGTAATTGTAGGAATGTTGAAAGAAAATTCGAGTGAGGTTTTAGATCGCTCATATGCGATATCAAATTCGACAAATGAAATAGTAAATGGAATAGAAAGTGTAAATATGTCTATAGAAGAATTAGCCAGCGGAGCAAATGCCCAAGCCCAAGAAGCTCAAATAAGTGTAACAAAACTTCAAAAGCTTGCAAGTGAAATTAATACTTCAGTGGATGATTCCCAAAAAGTTAAAGAAGATACTAATAAATCAAAAGAGGCAAATGCTGAAGGATTAAAGAATATGAGAATATTGGTAGATAAGTTTAAACAAACAACAAAGACTAATGAAGAGGTGGCTCATAATGTAGCTATTCTTGCAGATAAATCTAATTCTATTGGACAAATAGTAAGCACTATTGAAGATATAGCAGAGCAAACAAATCTTTTGGCTTTAAATGCGGCTATAGAATCGGCAAGGGCTGGAGAGGCTGGAAGAGGATTTGCAGTTGTAGCAGAACAGATAAGAAAATTAGCAGAACAGACAGGATTATCTACAAAGAAAATAAGTGATATGATAGCGGAGATTCAAAGCCAAGTAAATGCGGTTAAAGTAAATATTGATATTGGACAAGACATAAATAAAGAAGCTATTATATCAATGCAAGAATCCGAAAAATCATTTGAAAGCATAGATGGAACTATTGAGGGTATGATAGAAAAAATAGATAGCTTAGTTGAAAATATCAATCTTGTGAATAAAGATAAGGATGAAGTAATAGTTTCAATAGAAGGTATATCGTCTATAACTGAAGAATCAAGTGCATCTACTCAAATGGTTTTATGTTCTATGGAGGAACAAAGTAGTATAATACAAAATATATCAAGTAGTGCTAATGATTTAAAAAATGTAGTTGATACATTAGATGGAGTTATTAAAAAGTTTAAATTATAAATAAAATAGGATATATTATAAAAATAAAAAATTCCCTATATAGTAGATACTAAAAAAGTCTATTCTATAGGGAATTTATATAATACAGAAAGTAATTTTAGTTATTATCTATAAATAAAGTTAATTCTTCTAAAAGATTATAATGTCTATTTTTTGTCTTAACAATAGGTCTCATTGGCATATATTTATTTTGCTGACATACTATTCCTACATCACCATTACTAAGCTTAACCTCCATACCAGTTGGATATATATATATACTTTTTTTGAAAACGTTAATTATGTTTTCGTCAAAATATGTAGATGACTTTCCTATGATTTCTTCAAAAGCCTCAAAAGGTTGTAATCCTTTTTTTGAAATTAAATTATCATATTCATTACATATGGCAACTATTTTTGAAAACTCATATATATCATTTCCTTTTTGTTGATTCGGATATCCTGATCCATCTATTCGTTCATGATGCTGAAGTGCTACTATATAAGAAGTAACATTTATTCCTTTACTATTTCTTAAAACCTCTATTCCTTTTACTGTATGCTGTTCATCATCACTTAAAGCGTACCCTATATCATGTAAAAATGCACCTAGGGTTAAATTATATATTTTTTCATAATTATAGTTTAAATTGATACCTATAATAGCAGAAAGAATTGCAACATTTAAACTATGAACATATATACTATTTGCTATATTTCTTACTCCATTAGAAACTGAAAGTGTATTTTCTGAAATAGATAAGTTTTGTAAAATTTCTTTAAGCAAATTTGTTATTTGAGATTCATCAAAATATCTATTTTTTTTAACTGAATTAAATGCTTCTTCTAGAAGCATTATACATTTTAATTGAGTAGTTACATCGATTATATCTTCTACTACAATATCTTCAGTTCCTTCTTCTTCAACATAAGCACTATAGATGCCAAGTCCATTTAATTTTTTTATGGAAAAGTTTGAAAGTTTTCCTCCTTTATTTAATACAATATTTCCATTTTTATTATAGACAGGTTTTGCTAACTCACTTCCAACATATTTGTCTGATAAAAAAATCAATTTCATATAAATAATCCTCCTTTGATGTGATGTGGGATAGTATTAGAGAGTATAAAAATAAAAAAGATGCCTACAGAATATAGACATCTTTTGCCTTAACATTTTTTATGTTATATATTGTTATACTAAACAAATATCTGTTCGGCAAACTGGCAATCATAGGATTCATATCCCTTAGACCCATGTCTTTGCGTCCTTATCTTTCGATAAGTTTGCTATTATCGTTGTGTATTATCTTTTATTAAAGTAAATAAATTTATTTCATTATCGATATATCATATTATAACAATGTATTCTTAAATATTAAAGGATTATTTGCTGTAATTTGTATTGATATTATATTAACAGGGATTATATAAATCATTAAATGTTCTATTATATAAGATTTTTATCTATCAAAAATAAATGATTTTATTACTGCAAAGTACTCTCTTATAAAATACTTAGGAGCTATATGAGGTATTGTTTTAGATGGTATACCATAAGGAATAAATCCTAATCTTTTAGCTATAAATTTAGATCTAAATAAATGAAATTCATTTGTAACGATCATAATTTTATGATTTTTTTTACCATCTAAATCCTTAAGAATTTTCTTTGCAAACTTCAGATTTTCTATTGTACTTGTAGATTTATCTTCTTGTATAATTTTATTTTCATCTACTTCATTTAAAACTAAGTAATCACTCATAGCTTGAGATTCGGGCATATTTTCCCCTTTACCTTGACCTCCGCAAACAACTATTTTAGTATCAGGATTATTTTCTATAAATTCTAAAGCTTTATTCATACGACCCAACAATGTAGGAGATAAAACATCTCCCCAAAGACCTGATCCTAAAACTACTAAATATTCAACATCATATTCCTTATCTTCTTGTCCATTAACTATAATAAGTCCTTCAATCATAATAAAAGAAGCTACTAATATTAAAGCTGTTATTTTAATTATTTTTACTATTAATGTTTTTTTCATACTAACTTCATCCTTTGTATGTACTTTTTACCTTTATTATACCTGTTATAAAACAAAAAAATAGTTACAAAAATATTACATTTGTATATTAAAAAATTTTAAAATCTAGTTACTTATATTAGTAGCATAAAATTGATAATAAATGTAAAATATTATATAATCTAAATTAAATGATGGTAGGTGATTAAAACATGGAGGGGTGTTTAGAGTTAATACTTCATACTACTCTAGGGATTGCAAAAACATTAATGAAATGTATAGAAGCATTTCTGGACAGCGATATTGTACTTGACATCGTAGAAATTTTATTAGATATTAAGAACTATTGTAAAAAAACTATAGGGAGACATTCATGATTTGTAAATTGAAAGGTATATACAAAAGATTTGATGATTTAGTTGTTTTAAATAAATTGGATTTAGACATAAATAAAGAAGAAATTATTTGCATAGTAGGTCCATCAGGGTGTGGTAAATCAACACTTTTAAATATTATTTCTGGATTGATTAAGCCTGATAAAGGAGATATCGTAGGTGATTTGGATAGCGTAGGATATGTTTTTCAAGAGGATAGATTATTACCTTTTAAAACTGTTTATGAAAATATAGCTGTTGTAGGTAAGGAAAAAAATCACAAAAAGATAATGGACTTAATACATGATGTTGGACTTAAAGGATTTGAAGATTCATATCCAAATAAGCTCAGTGGCGGGATGAGACAGAGGTGTTCAATAGCTAGAGCGTTTTATTTTAATTGTGAAATACTTTTGATGGATGAGCCTTTTAAGTCGTTGGATTATAATCTCAAAGTTAACATGATAGATTATTTAATAAAATTATGGGACGAGTCTAAAAATTCAATAGTTTTTATCACTCATAATATAGATGAGGCACTTTTATTGGGAAATAGAATTGTAGTTTTATCAAATAGACCCACTAGTATTTTGAAAATTTTTGATGTTGATATTCATCAAAGTCAAAGAAGTTTAACTGATAAGTATCTTACATACTTGAGAAATCAAATGATAGATTTATTATCAAATGAGAAAGGGGAATAATTATGAAAAAAACACTGAGTTTAATGCTGAGTTTAATCATGGCTTTAGTATTAACTGTAGGTTGTACAAGCACTGATGAAAAGGCAAAAAAAGAAAACGAACCTTTAGATATTAAGGTTGTTACACCTGCTGGAACACCTACTCTTAGTATGATTAAAATGTTTAAGGAAAATCCATCAATAGGTGATAATGTAAGTGTCAGTTATGAAAGCGTAAAATCAACTGATCTTTTATCTTCGAAGATATTGTCTAAGGAAGGGGATATATTTATAGTACCAACCAATTTAGCAGCCAATTTATATAATAAAAATTCTGGTTATAAGATAGCTGCATCTACTGTGTGGGGAACTTTTTATTTAGTTGGAAATGAAGAAATATCTAATTGGGAAGACCTTAAGGGAAAAGAGATAGATATGATAGGAAGAGGATTAACTCCAGATGCTATATTTAGATATTTACTTACTCAAAATAATATAGATCCGGATAAAGATTTGAAATTAAATTATTTTGGAGGGGCTTCTGAACTTGCTACAAACTTTATATCAGGAAAAAGTAATTTATCATTAATGCCTGAGCCTATGCTTACTAAGGTTTTGGTGAAAAGAACTGATAGTAAGGTTGTTATGGACTTACAAGAAAAGTGGGAAAAAGCCGCTAAGTTAAATACAAGCTATCCTCAAGCGTCTTTAATAGTTAGTGAAGAATTAATAAACAATCATTCAGAGGTTGTTAAAAATTTTTTAAGTGAGTATGAAAAATCTATAAATTGGATTAATCAAAATCCTAGTGAAGCAGGAAAGTATTATGAAGAATTAGATATGGGTCTTAATAAGGTGATAGTAGAAAAATCAATTCAAAGATGTAATATAGATTATGTGAGTGCCAATGATGCAAAAGAGGCTATAGATAATTATTTAAATGTGTTGTTTGAATACAATTCTAAGCTTGTCGGAGGTAAACTTGTAGATGAAGATTTCTATTACACAAAATAGATTGTATACGATGATTTCCATAGTATCTATTATAGTGCTATGGAAATTTCTTTCTATATGGGTAGACAATCCCATAATGATACCGTCACCTGAAAGTACTGTTATGGAATTTATAAAAATAATTAAGTCTAAAAATTTTACAATTACAGTACTGGCTACTTTGACTAGGGTAATAATTGGGTTTTCAATATCATTTATATCAGCATTAATTCTAGGGTTTTCATCTGGATTTTTTAAACCTGTATATTATTTGTTAAGACCTGTAATAATTATTCAAAAAGCAACACCAACAATGGCGATCATACTTCTTTCTATAATATGGTTAAAGGCACAGTGGGCACCTATCTTAGTGGGATTTTTAATCATATTTCCTATTATATATTCTAATGTTATACAAGGAATTGAAAGTGTTGATATAAAGCTTATAGAGATGGCTAGGGTTTATAAATTAAGTCAGTTAACTGTTATGAAGGATATATATATACCATCTATAAAATCTTCTTTAACATCTGTTGCATCAGCTACTATAGGTCTTAATTTAAAGGTGATAATAGCAGCTGAGGTTTTGAGTCAACCCAATGTTTCTATTGGAACGAATTTCCAAATGGAAAAAGCGAACTTAAATACCGCTGGAGTATTTGCATGGGCTCTAGTTAGTATAATTATTGCTGGAGGTTTTGATTTAGTAATAAGAGTATTTAAGAGCTATAACATAAAACATAAAATAGACTGTTGCAAAAATTCTCATTAAATGGTAAGTTTGAAGGGAAAGGGGGACTCACTATGAATATAGTAGATAGAGTAAATAAACTTAGAAAATTAATGAAGGAGCATAATATTGATGCTTACATAGTACCATCAGATGATAGCCATCAAAGTGAGTACGTAGGAGATTATTTTAAGTGCAGGGAATTTATTTCTGGATTTACAGGTTCAGCTGGAACTGTAGTAGTAACTCAAGATGAAGCAGGTCTTTGGACTGATGGAAGATATTTCATACAAGCTGCTAATCAATTAGAAGGAAGTAAAATAAAATTATTCAAAATGGGTGAAGAAGGTGTCCCTAATGTAGAAGATTATTTATATGAATCTATGAAAAAAGAATCTACGTTGGGATTTGATGGAAAAGTAGTGTCTGCCAAAGTAGGGGATGGATTAAAAGAGAAGTTAAGTGATAAAAATATTAAAATATCTTATGAATATGATTTGATTGATAAGGTATGGGATGATAGACCAAAATTATCAGATAAAAAGGCATTTTTACTAGATATGAAGTATGCAGGAGAGAGCAGTAGTTCTAAATTATCTAGATTAAGAGAAAATATGAAACAAAAGGATGTAACTACTCACATTATAGCTACATTAGAGGATATAGCGTGGCTATTGAATATAAGAGGCGATGATGTAAAGTACAATCCCGTAGTACTTTCTTATTGTATAGTTAGATTGGATGAAGCGTTTTTATTTGTTGATGAGAATAAATTAAATGATGAGATATTAAAAGAGTTAAATGATGTAAATATAAATATATTACCATATAATGCTGTTTATGAGTTCATAAAGAATATAGATGAGAATGAACGTGTATTACTAGATAAAGCAAATATTAATTATGCAATTTTAAATAGCATACCTAAAGGTATAAAAATTATAAATGATTTCAACCCAATCATGTTCTTTAAAGCTAAAAAAAATGATATAGAATTAAAGAATATCAAAAATAGCCACATTAAAGATGGAGTAGCTTTTACAAAATTTATGTATTGGCTGAAAAATAATATTGGGAAAATAGATATAACAGAAATGAGTGCAACTGAGAAAATAGAAGAATTAAGAAGACAGCAGGATGGATTTATACAGCCAAGCTTTAGTACTATAGCAGGTTATAAAGAACATGCAGCTATGATGCACTATAGTGCTACAAAGGATACGGATTATAAACTTCAAAAAGAGCATTTGTTCTTGATAGATTCAGGTGGACATTATATTGATGGAACTACAGATATAACTAGGACTATAGCGTTAGGTGATTTAAGTGATGAATTAAAAACACATTTTACTGCTGTTTTAAGAGGTATGATAAATTTATCTATGGCAAAGTTTTTATATGGTGTTAGGGGATATAATCTAGATATATTAGCTAGAACTCCTATATGGAATTTAGGCATAGATTATAAATGTGGAACAGGACATGGAGTAGGATATTTACTGAATATACATGAGTCTCCTAATGGATTTAGATGGTATATAGCTCCTCATATATTTGACAGTGCAGTACTTGAAGAAGGAATGTTGACAACTAATGAACCTGGTATATACATAGAAGGCTCACATGGAATTAGGATAGAAAATGAGCTTATAGTTAAAAAGGCAGAGAAGAATGAGTCTGGACAATTTATGGAGTTTGAAGTAGCTACATTTGCACCTATAGATTTAGATGCTATAGATGTAGAACAGTTAAATAAAAGTGAGAGAGATTATTTAAATAAATATCACGAATTAGTGTACAACACTTTATCGGATTATTTAGATGATGACGAAAGAAAATGGTTAAGAGAATATACCAAGAGTGTGTAATATATTAAAATACCCTGTACAAAATTGTTGTACGGGGTATTTTAATGTCTTACAAATAAGGTTAAATCATGATAAACTTTAAATGAATATAAAATTGGGGGGGATTATGAAGACTTTTTTTGCTTTTTTAATTTCACTATCTATGGCTTTCTCAAATCCGGTAGAGCAACCAAAAGATAATAAGGTTGTTTTAGGGAATGAAAGGTTAACAAGTGAATACAGTCAGTTAATAGATTCAAAAAATATAGGGGTTATAACTAATCAAACTGGGGTTGATAGTCTTGGTCAAAAAACTTATGAGAAGCTCTATAATTATGAAAATACTAATCTAGTAGGAATTTATACTCCGGAGCATGGACTAGATGGATTAACTCCAGCTGGTAAATATGTAAAATCATATACAGATCCGAATATGAATATTCCTGTATACAGTTTGTATGGGAAAACTAGAATGCCAAGTGAGGACATGCTTAAAGGTGTAGATGTTTTAGTTTTTGATATACAAGATATAGGATCTAGAACCTATACATATATTTCTACTTTGAATTACTGCATGATAGCAGCTCAAAAGTACAACAAACAAATAATAGTTCTTGATAGACCAAATCCTATAGGGGCTAATAAGGTTGAAGGGTTTGTTCTTGAGGATAAGTATAAATCATTTGTTGGAATAGATAATCTTCCTATGTCACATGGAATGACTGCTGGAGAACTAGCTAAGTTTTTTAATAGAAATATTGGAGCTAATTTAACTGTTATACCTATGCTAAATTACAGTAGAGATATGATATATCAGGATACTAATTTGCCATGGGTTATGACTTCTCCTAATATACCTACTATAGAATCTGCTTTTGGATATATGGCAACTGGTATTGGTGAAGGAACAGGAATAGGTCAAGGAGATAAGTTTACTTGGATAGGTGGAAAAGGGATAGATAGTAATAAGTTTGCTGAACTCTTAAATAATTCAAACCTTGAAGGCATAGAGTTTATACCTGAGAATAAAGGGGACAAGGGTGGAGTAAGACTAAATGTAACGGATTATCGTAAATTTAACCCTTGTAAGGTTGGTACATATGCTTTAACATATGCACATGATCTAACGAATTTTAAAGTTCCAAAGAGCGGTAAGTACATAATTATGTTTGAAAAAATAATGGGAACTTCAAGATACGGTGAGATGCTTGAATTAGGATATACTCCTGAGAAGATAGTTAATTCTTATCAAGAGGATTTGAATATGTTTAAGGTGGAAAGAGAGAAATATTTAATTTATTAGAATAAATTCATTATACAGGGGGACAAAAAAATGAATGAATCATTTGTTAGTGTTGATATTGATTTCATATTTCAACTTATAAACACAATATTTTTAATTGGTATTTTGTTTTTGATTTTTTACTTTATTTTTAGACTGCCTAAAAAAATTAAAAGTATGTCACAAAGAATGAGTGCGATTGAAGAGGATTTAAAAAATATTAAGGATAAGTTAAATTAAAGACTATATTGAAAAATAAAATCTTTGCCTATCTAATAAATAGGTAAGGATTTTATTTCTATTATGTATGAAATGGTTTGATTGTTAAAAAATAAAAATTGTATATCTATAAAAGCACATGTTGCGTATTGAAAAAGGATTTATTTTTAAAATGTCGAAATTTATATAAATATAGATAAATAGCTAAATTAAGGTAGAAATATATATAATTGACACATAGATAGGTGATCATATATGAAAAAAATAAAATTTACTAGTAAAGTCAGAGTGAAAATAACATTTGCTATGATTTTGTGTTCTTTAATTACTGCATTATTGATAAGTAGCATAAGTGTATTCATTAATTATAAATTCACCAAAAGAGAAATTTATGAAAAATTAACATTACTTTCACAAAGTCATTCTAATGATTTTAATAGTGATCTGAAATCGATTGAAAACTCTGTAGATATAATTAGCCAGTATATTAGTGCAACGTTTGACATGGATGAATTTAATAAAAAGCATGATTATTATATAAACGAATATGAACAAAATATGAACTTGATAATAAAAAAAGTTGCACAGATTTCAAATAAAGATGAAGGGATAAATATAAAGAGTGGAATAGAAGCGATTTATTTTACTTTTAATCCAGAACTTACAGAAGATGTACATGAGATTTGGTATGCTGATAAAGAAGGAAATGGAGTTTTAGAAAAATTAGATTCAGATTCAGATCCAAATGACCCATATATAGAATGGTTTTACCCTGAAAACAAAGAAATGAATTGGTACTATGATCCTATAAAGAAGAAAAAAGGTATATGGATCGAGCCTTATGATGAAACTGATTTAGGAATAAATATAATTTCCTATACAAAAGCAATATTTAAAGACAATATTTTACTTGGGGTTGTAGGTATAGATATTAATACAAATCAAATGAGAAATACTATCAAAAACATAAAAATATACGATAGTGGATATGCTTTTTTGATGAATGAAAATCATAATTTTTTAATTCATTCTAATTTTGATATAAATGATAACTTGAAATTAGTACATAAAGGGAAAATGAAATTTTTATCAGAAGAAATAAACAAAGAAGATTCAGGTGTTATAGAATATAAACGAAATAAAAAAGGTGAAATATTAGGTTATTCTTATTTGAATAATAATTGGATTTTAGCCTTTGTAGTACCAACGAGTGAAGTTTATTCATCAATGAATATACAAATAATTTTGACTATCATAATAGTATTTTTATCAATTTGTATGGTTATTTTGATAGCGTTATATATAGGAAAAACAATTTCAAAACCTATTTTAAAAATAACATATTTAATTAAAAACACATCTAATTTTAATTTTGATGATGATACTTGTTTAAACAATTTAATTGAAAATAAAGATGAAATAGGTGTAATGGCAAAAGAAGTATTTAATATGAGAAAAATATTAAAAGAAACAGGTGTTCATAAAGCTGCTAGAGTTCAGATGAGATATTTACAAAAAGAATTTCCACTCTATAATAAAGCTAATATGGGTGTACTATATGTTCCAGCGAAAACAGTTAGTGGTGATTTTTATCATATAGAAGTTATAGATGATGATTTTGTTGTAGGGGTAATGTGTGATGTAAGTGGAAAAGGTGTTAGTGCAGCACTTAGTACATCCGCTTTTAATGTTTTATTTCACGAAGCTATATTAGATAATCAAAATCCTATTGATATACTAAATGATTTAAACAAAAGAGTAGATGAATTTTTTGAACAAACATATATTGCAGCTTGTTGCTTTAGTTTGGACTTTAAAAATAATATAGCAAATATAGCTGGAGCGGGGATAAGTCAATTTATGTATGCTTCAGATAAAGAATATTGTCAACAAAAAATAGTTAAAGGTCCATTTTTAGGAATGTTTGAAGACAGTAAATTTGATCAAGATATAATTCAGTTTAAGTCAGGTGATAAATTTTATTTTTTCACAGATGGTTTGGATTTTATAGTAGACAATGAAAAAATAAACAAAGATTTAATTGAAATGGTTAATAGTAGTGACCGAATAAACTTTTTAAAGGATAACTTAGAATCTATACAAGCTGATAATAGGTTTATAGTAGATGATTGTACTTTAATTGAAATTGAAATAAAGTGAATACTGCATATTTTTTTGATTATTCACGCGAATTATAAAAAAATATGAAGAATTATGCTATAATACAAAATGATGGTATTTTTTAGAAAAGATAAGACATAAACTGTTTAATTTATATAGGAGATGAGCATAGTTTGAATTTAGAAAGAGTGTTAAATGGTATTAGAGATATTATAGCTGAAAATGATTTGAATTTAGAAAGAGTATTAAATGGAATCGAAGATATTATAGGTGTATATAAGCCTGATAATACAATTTTGTTTTATAATGAAGCGGGGTGTGATTTCTTTAAAAAAAGTTATAAAGAAGTTAAGGGTAAAAAATGTTATGTGATGCGTAATAGAAATAAAAAATGTACTAATTGTCTTTGTGAAGAAGCAATTAAAACTAAGCGAATAACACAGGGAGAAAAATATATTCCAGAAATCAATAAATACATAGAATATAGATACAATCCTGTATTAGATAATTCAGGAAAAGTGATATTTATTGTTGAACAATTAAGGGATGTTACCGAGGAAAAAAGTCTTGAGAATATACTTAAAGAAAGTGAAGAAAGATATAGACAAATTGTTGATATATCTCCAGATGCTATAATTATTACGGTAGATGGAGAGCTTGTTTTAGCAAATAAAGAGGCTTTGAAATACCATAATAATCTTATTGGAAAAAGTATATATAAATATTCTCCTGATTTTGCAAAAACTATGTATACAAGAATGAATCAAATATTAAAAAATAAAATAAAAAAGACTACATTTGATTATAAAATTGTTCTTAGCGATAATAAAAAAATAGATGTAGAAATATGTTCGAGCTATTTAGTATATAAAGGTAAACCAGCTATTCTTTCTATTATTAGAGATATTACAGAAAGAAAAAGAGAATTAAATTCTGCTGCCAAGATACAAAAGGAGCTTTTAAAAAAGCCATTTCCTCTTATGGATAAAGCACATATGGAGACTCTTTATATACCATCAAAAACAGTTAGTGGAGATTTTTTTTATACCCACAAAGTAAATGAAGATTTAATTGTTGGAATAATTGGAGATGTAAGTGGCAAAGGAGTTACAGCTGCTCTTAACATATCTGCATTTAATGTGTTGTTTAATGAAGAAGTATTGATTAATGATGATCCTTCTAAAATAGTAAAGAGTTTAAATAAAAAGGTAGCTAAGTATTTAGGTGAAAGGTACATAGCAGTATGCTGTTTTAGTTTTGATTTTAAAAAGAAGGAAGCGAAGATAGTAGGTGCTGGAATTAATCAATTTATATATCATGATGATAAATGTAATATTAAAAACAGAATTGTTAGAGGTCCATTTCTAGGTATGTTTGAAGATAGTGAATTTGATGAAAAGATAATTAATTTTAAATCAGGTAATAAATTTTATTTTTTTACAGATGGTTTGGACTTTATATTTGATAATGATGAAATAAAAGAGCGATATTTTAAAAGTAGTACAATAACTGAATTAAAGAAGCGAATTGAAAGTGATTTGAAAAATATGTTAACTGATGTAGATGGAATAAAAGATGATTGTACATTACTTGCATTAGAAATAAAATAGAGTGAGGTGAGATTTAGTGTGAGAATAAAACAAAATGAATTCATTTTATATGGATTAGATAATTATAAACAGGTTATTGATAATGTTATTAATGACCTAGATATTTTAAATGATTGTTTTGACATTAAATTACTACTTACAGAAGCTTTAACAAATGCTTTTAAGCACGGAAATAATAGTGATAATGATAAACCTATATATTTAAGATATATTTGCAATGATATAAATATACAATTTGAAATAGAGGACTGTGGGAATGACTTCAAAAGCTTAAGCATTCCAAATGAATTATCATATGAAAACTTATTGAGTGATTGTGGAAGAGGCTTATTTCTTATAAATTGTATTGCAGATAAAATTGAATTTAAAGGTAATAGATTAGTTATACAAAAATATTTAAGTGTTATATAACTAAAAAATGATACTAATTAGTAAATGGAGGATAATAATGAAAACAAGTTTAAAAACTAAATTAATTTCTATGTTTTTTATATTTATATTAATTCCACTTCTTATTTTGGGGGTTACTTCTAGTTTTATGACTTCGCGTTCAATGCAGAGTGTAACTGAAGAAGATCTAAGAAAACTTACTGAACAAACAGCAGAGTTTATAGAACAGAGTATAGATTCTGTAAGTAAGTATGTTCAAGTTTTGACCTATGATCTAGATATAGCTAGGACTGCAGCTGGATATAATGAAAATAATCATGAGGTATATACATATTTATTAAAATTAAAAGAAGAAAACAAAGATAGAATAGAGTCTTTATATATTACAGATGAATTTGGTAAGGAAATTATGAGTAGCAGAAAAGAAAAATCTGATGTTGATTTAAGTAATAGAGAATATATTCAAAAGGCATTAAATGGATCTTTCTCTCAAAGTGATGTTATACTATCTAAAGATAATAATAAACCTATAATAGCTATTGCTTATCCTTTAGTAATTGATAGTAAAGTTGTAGGTACAATATGTGCAAGCATTAATTTTGATAATATTTCAAGTCGTGTATCAAAAGTAAAAGTAGGCGAAAATGGATATGCTTACATGCTTGACAAAAATGGAACTTTTATATCTCATCCTAAAGAAGAAAAGATATTTAATGAAAATATAGGTAGTACAGATAATAAAGAATTAAAAGCTTTAGTAGATAAAATGAAATCTGGCAAATCAGGTGAAGGATATTATACATACGAAGGGGTATATAAATTTACAAAGTTTGTTCCTGTAAATGGTTGGATTTTAGCAGTAACAGCTGATTATAAAGAATATATGGCTTCAGCATTATCTATTAGAAAAATTACAATAATAACAATTATATTATCTCTGGTAATTGCAATATCTTTAGCTTATTTTATAACAACTAAAAACATTATTAATCCTATTAAAAAATTAGAAGAACTAATGATTAAAGCAGGAGAAGGAGATTTAACAGTTAGAGCGAATATAAATACAAATGATGAAATACAGGTATTAGGAGAATATTTTAATGATATGATTGGTCATCAATTAAATATAATAAAACATGTTAGAAGTGGATCAGAAGAGTTAACAGCATCATCAGAGGAGTTAGCAGCATCAGCAGAAGAAATAAGTGCATCAACGGAACATGTAACTGATAATATACAACGTGTTGCATATAATGCACAAAACCAAAATAAATCAATAATTGAAACATCTGAGGTTTTAGTTCAACTTTCAAGTTTAATTCAAATAGCAAAGAATAAAGTGCTTACAGCTAAAGAAAATTCTGATAATACTATGAATGCAGCTAAACAAGGAAGAATAAAAGTTGAAGAAACAGTTGAAGCAATTGAAAATATTAGTAAAGTATCAAATGAAACACAAGATATGCTTAAAGTTTTAGATAATCTTTCTAAAAAAGTTAGTGGAATTATTAGCACTATTAATAATATTTCAAGTCAAACAAATTTATTGGCGTTAAATGCTTCTATAGAAGCAGCGAGAGCTGGAGAACATGGGAAAGGATTCAGTGTAGTAGCTGATGAAGTTCGTAAGCTTGCAGAACAAACAAATATTGAATCAAATGAAATATCTTCACTGGTAAATGAAATGGTAATTCAAATAGAAAAAGCAGTTAGTTCAATGAATATTGCTAAACATGTAGTAGAAAATGGAGTGGCTGTAGCAAAAGAAACAGATAAATCATTTATAAATATTATAGATGCAGTAGAGCAAATAAGTAATGATGTTGATCAAGTTGTAGATGTTACAAAGGATGAAGTTGCAAGTTCCGATCAAATAATACAGCTTATTGACTCTGTAGCAACTACTACTGAGGCTACATCAGAAAGCAGTGAACAAGTTGCAGCGGCAGCTCAGGAGCAGTCGGCTATAACTCAAAATTTAGCTGCTAGTTCAGAAGAAACTAGCGCAATGGCGGTTAGCTTAAATAGTCTAGTAGAAAAATTTAAGATTTGAGGTGAATATAAATGAATGAGGTAAGAATATCAATACCTGAAAATTTTGCAGTAGATGAAGCAGCAGAATTTAGACAAAATATGAATAATTTAATAACTGAAGGTAATAAGAACTTTGTACTTAACTTTAACAGTTGTACATTTATTGATAGTACAGGACTTGGAGTATTAGTAGGAATATATAAAAAGTGCGTTGAGCTAAATGGAAGTTTAACACTTAATTCAGTAAATCCAAAGGTTATGAGGATTTTTGAATTAACAAGACTAGATAAGGTATTTGAAATTAAATAATATCAATTTAAAAGACTTAATGAGTTAAATATTACTCGTTAAGTCTTTTTTATAATGATAAGGAAATCATATCTATAATTAAATATAATAATTTGAATAAAAAGTATCATACTTTTATTAGTATTTGCATTTACTATAATCATAAATTAAAACCTTTAGTACAAAAATATGTAAAAGGAGGAAAAGTATGAAGTTAAATTTTATTAAGGTAAATCCAACAGAAAATATGACTGTGTTTGTTCTAGATCAAATACCTCGCTCCATGTATATGGATATAGCAACAAAAATAATGGATTATAGTAATGTTTATGCAGAACAGGTAGGGTTTTTAGAAAATATTTCTTCAGAAGATAGTGAAGCTTGTGTAAGAGTTCATATGATGGGTGGTGAATTTTGTGGAAATGCGGCTAGAGCATTGGCAGCTATTTTAGTTCAAAGAAAGCACTGTAAAATCCAAAGGGAAGAAAGTAAATTTATTGTACCTTTAGAGGTTTCTGGTACTAATGAAATCATAAATTGCGAAGTAGAACATAATGATATAAATAGCTTTATTTCAACTGCAAAAATGCCTTTACACAAATCTATAAAAGATATTTCCATAGAATATAAGGATACTGTTCATAAAGGAACATTAGTAGAGTTTCCAGGCATAGTTCATTTGATTGTTAATAGTCAAGGAATAGATGAAAAAGAGGACTTTTTTGAAATAATAAAAGAAAAATTTAATGATTTAAATTATGATGCACTTGGAATAATGTTTTTTAATGAAGAAAATTCATACATGGAACCTTTAGTATATGTTAAGTTAACAGAAAGTCTTATTTGGGAAAGAGGATGCGGTTCAGGGACTGCAGCTTTAGGTATAGTATTTTCTCATCGACTCAAAAAAAGTATAGATATGGTAGTAAAACAGCCTGGTGGACAACTTGAAATATTCACAGACTGGAATGAAAATAAAATAAATAGTATCTATCTTAAAGGTGTTGTAAATATTGTAGCGGAAGGAATTGCATATATATGATCCTCTTGAAAATTATTATGTTTATCCAAATATTGACTTTGAAATAAAAAAATCATATATCTATGGACGACCGGTCTAATACAGGAGGAATTATGGATAAGCGTGAAAAGATAATAAAAATATCTGCTGATTTATTTCATCAATATGGATATAGCAGTGCAGGTTTATCAACAATATTAAATAAAGCAGAAGTACCAAAGGGAAGTTTTTATCATTACTTCAAAAGTAAGATCAGTTAATATTAAGAAACTCATCATTTTGGTGAGTTTTTTTATGTGTATACTAATTTAACTGAAAGTATTACTGTTATTTATAGAAAGTTTAATATATAATTAAATTAATTATATGGACAAGATTGGAAAAATTTTTACTATAATTTGTTTTAAATATAATTCGGACGGGTAATTCTAAAACATGTAAATGAGTTTGAAATAAATGGAGTATTTATTTATCCAATATTAAAAACTTATAAACCTTAGTTATATCCTATTATTAGAAATAATTAAGACTTGGAATGAAATTTTTCATAAATAAGGAGGGTGTTTATGCAATTTGGATTTATCATTTCTTTAATATCTGCAATTTTGGTAGCGTTATTTGCGATACAAAATTCTAGTAGTGTAGCCATAAGTTTTTTATTTGCTGAATTTAATATTTCTCAAGCACTTATAATTTTAATTTCTGCAGCTTTAGGGGCAATAATTGTTATGTTGCTAGGATTTATAAAACAGATTAAATTAAAGCTTAAAATAAAAGAACAGTTAAAGAAAATTAAAAATTTAGAAGAAGAAAATAAATTATGTCAGAATAAAATTGAAGAATTCAAAAATAATTCAGATGAAAAGAAAATTGATGGTTTAGAGGATAATAAAGTAGATATTAATGAATAAGGACATTAAATAAGGCTGAAATTTTAATATTGAGTAAAAAGACAACTCTCGAATTGAATAACATGAGAGTTGTCTTTTTATATTTTTAATTTGCTACTTTTAAGTTAAAATGTTAATATAACAAATCTATATGAATAGAAATCAAAAAAAATATTGTATAATTATGTGAAAAAATTTAGGTATAAACCAGGGGGGATTGGATTGAGGCTAGCATTAGTCATTATTGATATGCAACAGTATTTCTTTAGAAGTGAGGAAAGAAGAATAAAATTAAGAGAACTTATTTCAGCGATAAATGAACTTATAGATTGTGCTAAAGATAAAAATATTCCAATATATCAGGTTTTAACTGTACATAAAGATGATAGATCAACTTGGAATATTGTTATGAAGAAATATAATTTTGCTGCATTAATAGAAGGAAGTAAGGAAGCAGAGTTATTATCAGAAATAAAATTTGATAAATCACAAGAAGTTATTATAAAGACAAGACAAAGTGCTTTTATAAGAACCAACTTTGAAGATAAATTAAGAGAAAATAATATAGATACTTTGATTTTATGCGGAGTTTTTACTCATGGATGTGTAGGAAGAACAGCAGTTGATGCATATGAAAGAGATTTCAATGTGATAGTTGCAAAAGATGCTTCCTTTAGTCATATAAAGAATCAAGAAGAAGTTATGTTTGACGTTATTGAACATGAACAAGAGCAATTAATACTGAATAATGAAGATATAAAGAAATTGCTTTCGAAGTAATAGGATGCGAAGTATTAAAAAATAGTATGTATTGGAGATGGATAAAATGTTATTTAAATTGAATAGATTTAGAGTAGAGTTAGTTGCAAATAAAGATTTAAATGAAATTGTTGATGTTTATAATTCTAATAAAAACTTTTTGATTAGCCATATGGATAAGGAAGAAGTAACAACTGATTGGATAAATGAAGAGTTAAATTCAATGAAACAAATGGGATTTTTATGTTGTAAGATAGTGGATATAAATTCGGGAAAAATAGTTGGAATAGTAGATTTTAAGGTAGATGAGCAGACATATTTATCTTTACTTATGATACATAATGCTTATAAAAATAAGGGTTTGGGAAGACTAACATATAATGCTTTGGAAAAATATATAGTATCTCTAAAAAGCAGTTGTATAAGAATAGATGTAGTTACAGGTTATGATGATTCGGTGATTGAGTTTTGGCATAAAAATGGATTTGCTGAAGTTGAACAGATAGAGCTTAATTGGACGGGAAAGGTTTTACCAGCTGTTGTTATGAAGAAAAAGTTGAGTTAAATACAAAAGACAATATAGGTGGGTGATTATAATAGATTTTTACAATAAAATTGCTATAAAAGAACTTAATGACTGGAAGAAAAAAATGAGAAAAAAGCCATCACTAGTTCAAAAAACGTCAAAGCATGTTCAAAATAAGTTTAATGGGTTGTTACCTGAAAAATATCATGAAATTGTAACTTCTGCTATAAAAAACATGACTAGAGCAGTTTTGTTTAGTTCGAAATATATTACTAAAAAGCCATATACAAATTTATCGCTTCGACAAAGAGAAAGATTAGTTGCTCAAAAAACGAAGACATATAAAACTACTGCTTTGATAGAAGGTGCGGGAACTGGAGCAGGTGGAATAATGTTAGGTCTTGCTGATTTGCCTTTGCTTTTAAGTATTAAAATTAAGTTGCTTTATGATATTGCTGCTATATATGGTTTTGATGTGAATGATTATAAAGAAAGAATTTATATATTAAATATATTCCACATTACTTTTTCAAGTAAAAGTAAAGTAAATGAAGTATTTGCTGAAATGGAGAACTTTGAACAGTATATGTATTCTTTACCAGATGATATTGATTCTTTTGATTGGAGAACTTTTCAACAAGAGTATAGAGATTATATAGATTTAGCAAAGCTTTTACAGATGGTTCCGGGAATTGGAGCTTTTGTAGGAGCATATGTTAATTCTAAACTAATAGATAAGCTTAGTAAAACTGCTGTTCAAGCTTATAGAATGAGGATATTTTCATAAAAAAGAATATAAATTAACTATATAACATAAGATTATATAAGTTCAAACATTAAACTAAATCCTTACCTATTGGTGCAATAGGTAAGGATTTAATTTTTATGTAGGTAGAATAAAGAAAATATGATAAATAGAGGCTCAAAATTAGAATTTAAAAAAAGTATTCTAAAATTTCTTGGTTTGTAACTTATGTTACGGAACAAACTATACTAATGTAGTAAACTTTACTCATAGAAACACAACATAAGAAAATTACTTAAAGATTATATAAATGAAAAAATAAGGAGGAATAATAATGAGTATGTTTTGTTATCAATGCCAAGAGGCAGCAGGATGTAAAGGGTGTACAGTAAGAGGTGTATGTGGTAAGAATGAATCAGTGGCAAAGGCACAAGATTTATTAGTTTATGTAAGTAAGGGACTTGCGATAGTAAGTAATGAGGGAAGAAAGGTAGGAGTTATTGATCCTAAAGTAGATAAGTATATAACTGAAAACTTATTTACTACAATAACTAACGCTAACTTTGATAGAAAAACTATTTTAGATAGAGTTAAAGAAACTTTAAGATTAAGAGAAGAATTAAAGGCTAAGGTTGAAGCGGCTGGCGGTAATATAACTGGTGATGCAACTGATTGGTCTGCAGTTACAGAAGAAGAGTTTGATAAAAAGGCAGAAACTGTTGGTGTATTAGCAACAGAAAATGAAGATATGAGAAGTTTAAGAGAGCTTATTATTTATGGATTAAAAGGTTTATCAGCTTATATGAAGCATGCTATGAATTTAGGATACAATAATGAAGACGTTCATGGTTTTATGGCTAAGGCTTTAGCATCAACGCTTGATGATAGCTTAACTGCTGATGATTTAGTAGCACTTGCTATGGAAGCTGGAAAATATGGTGTTGATGGAATGGCATTATTAGACAAAGCTAATACAGGAACATACGGACATCCAGAGATAACTAAGGTTGATATTGGTGTTAGAAATAAACCGGGTATATTAATATCAGGACATGACTTGAAAGATTTAGAAATGCTACTTAAACAAACAGAGGGAACTGGAGTAGAAGTTTATACTCATAGTGAAATGCTTGCTGGACAGTATTATCCAGAGTTTAAAAAGTACTCTCATTTTGCAGGAAACTACGGAAATGCATGGTGGAAGCAAACTGATGAGTTTGAGAAATTCAATGGACCTATATTAATGACTACAAACTGTGTAGTTCCTCCAAAAGATTCGTATAAGGAAAGATTATTTACAACAGGAGCTTCAGGAGTACCTGGATGCAAGCATGTAGATGCTGATGGAAATGGACATAAGGATTTTAGTGAGATAATAGAGATGGCTAAAACGTGTGATGCTCCAACCGAGATAGAAACAGGAGAAATAGTTGGAGGATTTGCTCATAACCAAGTATTAGCTCTTGCTGATAAGGTTGTAGACGCTGTTAAATCTGGAGCTATAAAGAGATTCTTTGTAATGGCTGGTTGTGATGGTAGAGCAAAATCAAGAAACTACTATACAGATTTTGCTAAGGCTATACCAAATGATACAGTTATATTAACTGCTGGATGTGCAAAATATAAATATAATAAGCTTGATTTAGGTGATATAGGAGGAATACCAAGAGTATTAGATGCAGGACAATGTAATGATTCATATTCATTAGTAGTAATTGCTCTAAAACTTAAAGAAGTATTTGGACTTGATGATGTAAATGACTTACCTATATCTTATAATATAGCTTGGTATGAGCAAAAGGCTGTAATAGTTTTATTATCACTATTATATCTAGGAGTTAAAAATATTCACTTAGGACCAACACTACCTGCATTCTTATCTCCAAATGTTGCTAAGGTATTAGTAGATAACTTTGGAATAGCTGGAATTACTAACGTAGAAGATGATGTGAAAATGTTTATGCAAGGTTAAAAAAAACGTAGCTATTTAAATAGCTACGTTTTTTTTATTTGGAATGACAAGGAAAGACAACATATGTGCGTATACTGGTTATAAATACAAAATTAGCATGAATATGTTTGAAAATCATAACGAAAATTGATATAATTATTTATAAAACTTAAGGTGAAATAAAGAGGGGGACTAAAATGAAGAACAGACTAATAAGTAGTATTATTTCGCTAATTTATTTAATTTTTATTTTATTAATCAACACAGTAATTTTGAACAAAGACAATTTTTTATTCGGAGTAAGCGTAAATATTATATTTACTTTATCATATTCATGTATAATATTTAAAGTAATTTATAAAGAGAAAATAGAAAAAATTAAAAATATGATAGGAATTATAAATGAAGGACGTTATGATTATCAATTTGGTAATGATTCTGATGAAGAAATTACATCAGCTTTTCAAACGTTTTTTAATAATACTAAAGAGACTTCTAAATCAGGACTTAAATTATCAGTAGAACTTGCACTTGAATCTGATAAAGTTGCAGATATGGTTGGAAATATGCAAGAATCAACTGATCATATAGCAGAAACAAGTGAAGAAATAGCATCTGGTTCTTTAACACAAATGGAATCTATAAACAGTATTTTTAGTAATATAGAGGGTGTTGGAAGTAATATAGATGGAATAAGAAGTGAGCTGAAAAATATAGGTTATCAAACTGATGTATCTGTAAAACTCACTGAAGAAGGAAATGAGAACATTGGAAAAACAAAACAGTCTATTGACACTTTAAGAAATATTATGATTGAGTATAATAATAACTTAAATAATTTTATAGAGAGTTTTTCTGAAATAGAAAAGTTTTCGGATATAATAAAGGGAATTACTGAGCATACAAATTTACTTGCACTAAATTCATCTATAGAAGCAGCAAGAGCTGGGGAACATGGAAAAGGTTTTGCGGTTGTAGCTACTGAAATTGGGAAACTATCAAACCAATCACAGAATGCTTCTGAGAAAATAAGTGAGGTTATTGAAGAAATAAAACATAGAATGTATGAATTAACACAGGAGATGTCATATGGAATAAATAAGATAGATGAAGGTATAATTGTAGCACAAAAAGCTGAGCAGTCATTCGAGCAAATATCTAATAGTACAGTTAAAACAAAGGATCAAATAAAGACAATTGACGATAATATGGAAGAAATAGGTTTATATACTGGAAAAGTTATAGAGTCGGTTGAAACTATTCAGGGTATATCTGAGGAAAATGCATCTGAGTGTCAACAGTTTAACGCTATTGTAGAAGAAATGAATAGTTCATTTGGAGAAATAGTTGAGAATATAAATTCTTTAAAGGATTGTGCAAATAATCTCCAACAAAATTTTGCTCAAAATACAATGGACGTATATATGTACAATAAAGCTTTAGATATAAAAAAGCATATTGATAAATATGAAAATGTAGATCTCAAAAAGCTTTCTAACAATCTTAATATAGATGATATATACATAGTAGATTCTTCGGGAATAATAAAGCAGTGTTCTGATGACGGTGGAGTAGGACTTGATTCTTTTGAGATAGACCCTGTATCGTATAAGGCTTCAAAACTAAAGGAAGGATACGCAGCAACTCCTATTAGAAAAAGAGCTCATGATGATGAAATGTATAAGTTTTTACATATTCCATACCAAAGTGGAGGGGTAATTAGCGTATCCTTATCATTGCGATCTGTATTAAACATATAGGGTAGAACGTTTAAGGCTATACTCATATAATGATGAGTATAGTTTTTTTGCGTGATAGTTGCAAAAGCAACTAATATTATATATAATACTTATTATGAAAAAATGTGCGTACAACTAAATAGGGGGTGTATTTATGGAAAAACAGAAAAGACTTGGAACTGAAAATATAGGCAAATTACTTATGGAATTTTCACTTCCTGCAATTATAGGTATGTTAATTAACATATTATACAATATTGTAGACAGGATTTTTATAGGAAAAGGGGTAGGGGCTATTGCGATATCAGCAGTAGGTTTAACTTTACCATTTACTACAATAATAATGGCATTTGGAATGCTTGCAGGTATTGGTGGATCGGCCTTAATATCTATCAGACTCGGGGAAAGAAAGCATGATGAAGCTGAGAAAATACTTGGAAATACATTTATACTTTTAAGTATTATTTCTATTTTGGTAACTATTGTTGGTATTGGTTTTTTAGATCCTTTACTAAGATTATTTGGGGCAAGTGATGTAACATTTGATTATGCTAAAGACTATATATTTATAATACTTGCAGGTGCAGTATTTAATGCAGTTGGATTTGGTCTTAACGCATCTATTCGTTCTGATGGAAGTCCAAAGACTGCTATGATTACAAATTTAATAGGAGCTATAACTAATATAATACTTGATTATGTATTCATAATGAAGATGAATATGGGGATAAAAGGAGCAGCTATAGCTACTGTTATAGGTCAAAGTTTTAATACTATATGGGTTCTTAGATACTTCATGTTTAGTGGTAGCTCTTCTATGAAACTCAAGGTTAAGAATATGAAGATGGATATTAATATAGTTAAAGGAATATTTGCGATAGGAATGTCTCCATTTTTAATACAAATTGCAGCAAGTGTTGTGAATGTGCTTGCAAATAATACACTAAAAGCGAATGGTGGAGATTATGCTATAGGTGCTATGAGTATACTTATAAGTATAGCTATGATATTCTTAATGCCTGTATTTGGCATAACTCAAGGTGCTCAGCCTATAATAGGATATAATTATGGAGCTGTTAAAATGGATAGGGTTAAGAAATGCTTGATACTTGCAATAAGTGCTGCATCTACACTTTGTATAACAGGATTTATATTTATAGAGTTTTTCCCAAATCTTATGATATCCATATTTAGCAAAGATGAAAATATACTTAGAATAGGTACTCATGGACTTAAGATATTTTTATGTATGCTTCCTGTTATAGGATTCCAAATAGTAACATCGAACTTTTTCCAAGCAATTGGTAAAGCTAAAATTTCTATTGTACTTAGCCTTTCAAGACAAGTACTTATATTAATACCGATGCTTATATTACTACCTAAGTTTTTTGGGCTTAAGGGAGTTTGGATGGCATATCCTATATCAGATTTTTCATCTTCTCTAATTACATTAGTGTTTCTGATTAAAGAATTGAAGGTTATGAGTACAAGAGAAAAAAATGAAGAAAATATAAATATTAATGAATTAGTTAAAATATAAAGGTACTGGCAAAATTCCAGTACCTTTTATTTTATATTATTTTATTATATTTCCATCTGTTGATATTATAAATTCATTGTATGAAGCTTTTGTGTTAGAATTTAAGATAGCCTCTTTTACTGCACGAACTAATCCTCCACAACAAGGGACTGACATTCTTGTAACTGTTATACTATTTATATCTTTTGTTCTAAATATCTCTGTAAGCTTATCTATATAATGTTGGTTATCATCAAGCTTTGGACATCCTATAACAGTAACTTTATTCTTCATAAAATCATTGTGAAAGTTTGAATAAGAATATGCACAACAGTCTGCAGCTATTAATATATCTGCATTATCCCAAAAATCAGCTGCAGGACTTACAAGATTTAATTGTACAGGCCATTGTCTTAATTGAGACTCAGTAGTATTTATTTCTTTAGGAGATGATCCGCTACATCCACATCCTGAATTACTTTTTAATATTTTGCTTGCAGATCCAGGACATCCTCCAGAGGGTTTTTTCTTAGCAATTGCATATCCTTTTCTAGACTGATCAAATTCTACAGTTTCCTTTTCTGTTAATTTTATTGCATCGACTGGACAAGCTGGTAAACACATTCCAAGTCCGTCGCAATAAGAATCACTCATTAACTTTGCTTTGCCATCTACTATTTGTATAGCACCTTGGTGACATGCATTTGCGCATAACCCGCATCCTATACATTTTTCTTGATTTATTTCAATTATTTGTCTTTTCATTTTCAAATCCTCCTTTAATATGATGTCGTTATAGGTATATTATACACTATGTTTTAAGTTGATTAGAGAACAAATGTTACAAAAAATATAATTTTTCATTAAAAAAAATAAATTTATGTATATACAAAGTAAGATAAATATGGTAAACTGTAAAAAGTATAACACATATAAAGCAAAGATACATACTAATCGAGATTGTGCAAGTTGAATGTGTTATTCCGAAAAACATATATTATTAACTATTACATAAATGGAGGGTTTTGCAATGAGTATTAAAGTAGGAATTAATGGATTTGGAAGAATAGGAAAGAATGTTTTAAAGGCATGGTTAGAAAGAAAATCTGACATAGAGATAGTGGCTATAAACAGTACTAGTGGACCTGAAAAACATGCACATATATTTAAATATGACTCTTTATATGGAATTTTAGATGAAGAAGTTACAGCTACTAAAGATTCAATCATAATAGGTGATAGAGAAATTAAATTTACAGCACATAGAGATCCTGAACAAATTCCTTGGAAAGAATTAGGAGTTGATATTGTTGTAGAATCAACTGGAATATTTAGAGATAGAGAGGGATGTAATAAACATATAAAAGCTGGAGCTAAGAAGGTTATAATTTCGGCTCCGGGAGTAGATGAAGATATAACTGTAGTTATGGGAGTGAATCACAATGATTATGATCCAGAGAAGCATGATATAATATCCAATGCATCTTGTACTACAAATTGCTTAGGACCTGTTGCTAAGGTTATTAATGATGAATTTAAGATAGTAAAAGGACTTATGACTACTGTACATTCTTATACTAATGATCAAAAAATACTTGATCTTCCTCATAAGGATTTAAGAAGAGCTAGAGCGGCAGCGGAATCTATTATACCTACTTCTACAGGAGCTGCTAAAGCAATAAGCAAAGTTATACCAGAGTTAAGTGGAAAATTAAATGGAATGGCTATGAGAGTACCAGTGCCAGTAGTTTCAGTTGTGGATTTAGTTATAGAGCTTGAAAAAGATGTTACGGTTGAAATGGTTAATAATAAATTAAAAGAAGCTTCTGAAGGTGAACTTAAAGGAATACTAGGATATAGCGACAAACCATTAGTGTCAATTGACTATAAGAAAGATTATAGATCATCTATAGTTGATGGATTATCTACTATGATGATTGGGAAAAATATGTTAAAGATTGTATCATGGTATGATAACGAGTGGGGATATTCTAATAGAGTTATAGATTTAGCAACACATATAGGTAGAGTTGGAAATATGAATAAAGCTAACGCTTAATAAGAAAAGCACTTGTTTTGTAAATTACAAAACAAGTGCTTTTTTATATGTAAGGAATTAAATGAGTATTATTTTAAATTCTTAGAATAAAGACTTTTTTATATATTATAATATAAATAGGAAAACTATATATTATAAATATGAGGACGTGGTTAAATGTTGAATGTTTGTTTATTAGCACCTGGCGGTGTTATGCCGTTTTACAATAGATTTCTTACATCTATGATTGCAAGTTGCAACGGAAGTATGGTGCTTGTGGATTGTGGAGAAGGAACTCAGATTCTTTTGAAAAAGTTAAAGTGGGGTTTAAAAAATATAGATATAATTTGCTTTACCCACTATCATGCAGATCATATAGCTGGTCTTCCTGGACTCTTAAGCACGATAGGGAATTCGGGTAGAGAAGATGAACTTATATTAATTGGACCTCAAGGGCTAAAAAAAGTTGTAGAGGGCCTTTTGGTTATAACTCCTGAACTTCCATATGATATAAAACTTATTGAGACTTCTGATAAATTAATTGAATATAAACATAAGGATTTTGTAATAAATTCATTGCCTGTAAAGCATAGTATTGATTGTATGATGTACAGTGTTGAAGTTATGAGGAGAAGAAAGTTTGATAAAGATAGGGCTGAAATTCAGAATGTCCCTATGAAATACTGGAATAGACTTCAAAAAGAAGAGATAATAGAGGATAATGGAATTATATATACTCCTGATATGGTACTTTCAGATAGAAGGAAAGGACTTAAAGTTTGCTATTGTACTGATACAAGGCCTCTTCCTGAAATTGTGGATTTTATAAAAGGGTCAGATTTATTTATTTGTGAAGGTATGCATGGAGATGAGACTTATACTAAAAAGATAGAAGATACAAATCATATGTTGTTTTCAGAAGCGGCGAATCTTTCTAAAGAAGGAGAAGTTAAAGAGTTGTGGCTTACTCATTTTAGTCCGGCACTTCAAAATCCATATGAGTTCTTAGATGTAGCTAAAAATATTTTTCAAAACTCTGCAATAGGCGAAGAACTTATGGTTAAGGAATTAAAATTTACAGATTAAGGAGGGGGATATGTCATTAAATAGTAGAATAATAAGTTTGAATGAAGAAAAAGACTTTAGATTGATAAGTGTAAGTGATATTCACGGTGGTTTGGATTTATTCAAGAAATTAATTGAAAAAGTAGATTTTAAATCGAATGATTATTTGGTTATAATAGGAGACTTTATCGAAAAAGGTAAGTTTAATAAAGAAACTCTTTCATATATAAGAGAATTATCTAAAAAAGATAATGTCATAATATTAGCCGGAAACTGTGAAGCGTTCATAGCTAGTCTGATTTTACAAAAATATAATTCTCAAAAGTTAATTAGATATATAAAGTATAAGCCTCATAAAAGTATATTTGATGAGTGGCTTAAAGAATTAAATATAGATATTGATAAAATTGATGGAAAAGATTTGCAAGACATATTACTTCAAAATTATAAGGATGATATAGAGTTTTTAGGGTCGTTAAATGTTGTTTTAGAGTTTGATGATTTTATATTCGTTCATGCAGGTATAAGCGATAAGGAAAATTGGAAAAAATCAAGTCTTAAGACGTTTTTATATTGTGAACAGTTCTATAAAAAAGATAATAGGAGTGGTAAAACTGTAGTTGTAGGACATTGGCCAGCATCTAATTATAAGGATTATACTATTAACTGCGATCCTATAATAGATACTGAGAAAAAAATTATATGTATTGATGGTGGGTACAATGTAAAAGAGATTGCTCAAATTAATGCTCTTATAATTGAAAAAAGAAATGATAAATACGATATTTATAATGAAAGTGCTGATGAATTTCAGAAATATATAGTAAAAGAGGATTTGCTTGGAACAAAGGAAATTCCTAGAAAAATAGGATGGCCTGATAATAGAATTGAGATTATAGAACAAAAAAAAGAATTTTCCGTGTGTAAAAGAATGGATACAGGAGAAATTATTAATATAAAGAACGAACTAATAAAACTGGGATATGAGGGATATTACTGCAACCAAGATTATCAAGAGTATTATCTTACTGTTCATAGAGGACAAATAATATATGTTGTAAGTATATATGGTGATTATGCACTTGCTAGATTAAATAGTGAGTACGGATGGATAAAAAAAGATTTGATAGAAAAGGTCTAAAAAGACTTATTGATAAATTTGATTTATCAATAAGTCTTTTTTGGTTAAACTAATTTTATAAAATAAGCAATTTATAGAAAATGTATAATGAGGTTTTGAAAATTTATAATTGGGTATAACTCAAGTGGAGGGATGCTTATGAAAAATTATAAATGTAGTGTATGTGGATATATCTATAAACCTGAAAAAGGAGATTGGACTCATGATATAGAAAAAAATACTAGTTTTGAGAATTTGCCTGATGATTGGAAGTGCCCTACTTGTAATCAACCTAAAATGGCATTTGAAGAAGTTTAGATTTTGTATTAAACTGGTATAAGTGGATAAGAAAGGTGAGGATTATGAATATAGATATACCAGTAGAAGTTGAGAAAATATTAGATGTATTAAATCAAAATAATTATGAAGGGTTTATAGTAGGCGGTTGTGTAAGAGATACTCTTCTAAATGATACACCAAAAGATTGGGATATAACCACGAACTGTCTGCCTGAAAAACTTATGAAAATATTACATGATAATTGCATAAAATCTATTCCAACAGGACTTAAGCATGGAACTGTAACAGCGGTGATAGATGATAATTACTATGAGATTACAACCTATAGAATAGATGGAGAATATAAAAATAATAGACGTCCTGAAAATGTAGAATTTACTAATAAAATAGAAAAAGATTTGTCAAGACGTGACTTTACTATCAATTCTATAGCATACAATCATAAGTATGGTTTATGTGATCCATTTTTAGGGCAACAGGACTTAAACAAAGAAATCGTAAAGTGTGTTGGAGATCCTTCAAATAGATTCGAAGAAGATGCACTTAGAATATTAAGAGGAATAAGATTTGCAACTAGATTAAACTTTAAACTAGATGAAAATACAAAGAATGCTATGTCTGATAAAGGACATCTACTTTTAAATATTAGTTATGAGAGAATAAGGGAAGAACTGTGCAAAATATTACTTACCGATAAACCTTCATTAGGATTTAATATACTCAAAGAATTAGATTTGTTAAAATACATTCTTCCGGAGCTTGATGAGTGTGTTGGATTTGACCAAAGAAATTTTTATCATGACAAAGACGTATTTGATCATATTATGTCTGTTGTAGATTATGCACCTTGCAATATGAAAACTAGGCTTGCTGCTTTATTTCACGATATTGCAAAGCCGGCATGCTTTAGTATGGATGAAAATGATGTAGGTCATTTTTATGGACACAATATAAAAGGTGAAAGATTTACTAAAAAAATATTAAAAAGGCTTAAGTTTGACAATAAAACTATAGAGGATGTTTGTATACTAGTTAAAGAACATATGAACATGCCGAATATTGAAAATAAAAAATCTGTAAAAAAGCTTATAAACAGGTCGAAAACAGACAATGTATTTGATCTTATAGATTTAAAAATAGCTGATAGAAAATCTAGCGCAAATTCTGATGATATAGGTGCTATTTTGGAACTTAAAGATAAAATTAAAGAAATTATAGATCATAAAGAGCCGTTATGTGTAAATGATTTAGCTATTAATGGCAATGATATAATTGAGTTAGGTATAAAGCCTGGCAAAAAAATAGGTAAGATATTAAATGAGTTGAATGAGTTGATACTAGAACATCCAGAATTCAACACTAAAAAATATCTGCTAAATCAAGTGAGAAAATATATATAGTAAATTTTCACTTGATAATCATAATCAAATGTGAGATACTGTAATAGTAAAAAATATATGGAATAGAGGGTGAATTAATATGAGTAATGAGAAAAAACACGGTTGTGGATGCGGTGGACATGGACACGAACATGGAGAAAATCACGAGTGTGGGTGCGGCGGACATGGACACGATCATGGAGAAAATCATGAGTGTGGATGTGGTGGACATCATGAACATGATCATGAAGAAGCTCAGATGATATACTTAACATTAGATGATGAAGAAGAAATAGCTTGTAAAGTATTGACTATATTCGAAGTAGAAGGTAATGAATACATATCTTTATTACCTGAAAACTCAGAAGATGTGTATATATATAAATACAAAGAAACTGAAGAAGGACCAGAATTAGCACAAATAGAAGAGGACGGTGAGTTCAATAAAGTATCACAAGCATTTTATGACTTATGTGATTAATAAAATTCGCTTCATGCTATCGCATAGCTCATATCGCCAACGAGTCCTAATGGGCTCCGTTGCTCAAAAATAGTTGTAATTGCAGTTTTTCTATCAGTATTATCAACAATTTAAAAATTATATAGTTTTCTATTTGTTATAAAAAAGGCGACTAATAGCTAAGATTAGCTATTAGTCGCCTTTTTATTTTTAAGGAAATTATATAACTTTCAATCTATGCATAACATTGATTAAAAAATAATTCTTGAATTATCAAAATGATAATGATAGAATAAGAGTAATGAATGGTATAAAATGTAAAATGGTTATAATGAGATAATGTAACTTAATTTAAATAAATATATATAATGTTATTAGATTTGGAGGGATTTATATGATATTAAATAATATTATAGAGTCAATAGGAAATACACCGATTATAAATTTGAGCAAATTAACTGAAAGTAATATATACGCTAAAGCTGAGTTTTTAAATCCTGGAGGAAGTATAAAAGATAGGATAGGTAAGTTTATGATAGAACAAGCTGAAAGAGATGGAGTATTAAGAAAAGGTATGACTATAATGGAGCCTACATCTGGAAATACAGGTATAGGTATAGCTTTGGTTGGAGTTCAAAAAGGATATAAGGTAAAGATTGTTATGCCTGAGAATATGAGTGAGGAGAGAAAAAGAATTATAAAGTCATTTGGAGCAGAACTTATACTAACGCCTAAAGAGGAAAGTGTAGAAGGTGCTTTAAATGAGGTCAAAAGACAAATACAGGCTAATGATGATATATTCGTTCCTAATCAATTTAGCAATATTAACAACCCATTGATACATTACAATACAACCGCGGTTGAAATATTTAAAGACATGAATGAAGATGTGGATGTATTTGTTTCAGGGCTTGGAAGCGGAGGAACTTTGCAAGGAATAGGAAGGTATTTAAAAGAAAAAAATCCTAATTGTATGGTTGTAGCAGTTGAGCCTAAAGGAGTATCTGCGCTAAAAGGGCATAGTGCAGGAATTCATAAGATACAGGGTATAGGTGATGGATTTATACCAGATGTATTAGATGCATCTATGATGGATAAAATTATAGAGGTTAGTGATGAAGATGCTATTTCAATTTCTAGACAATTAGCAAAGGTATGTGGATGCTTGGTCGGAATATCGGCAGGGGCTAATGTGTGGGCATCTATGAATATAGGAAAACAATATCCGGATAAGAAAATAGTGACTATTCTTCCTGATAGAGCAGAGAGATATTTTAGTGAAGGACTTTTATAAGAAAAAATTTATTGAAAGACTTATTCTTAAAAGGATGAGTTTTTGGTGATAGCTATAGGACAGAGTAATTTGCTTTAGAATTTATATATGAAATTTGGTTGGTTGCAAGATGTAAATAAGGTTGAAAATAACTTTATTTACATCTTTTTTTTACATAAAATGAAATTTATATATAATAAAATTGCATTTTAACTTGTAAATATGGAGTTAGCATGTTAAAATATGAAATATGACATGGGAATTAAATCATAAATAAGAAAAATTGAAATAGATTATATTATTTTATAATTTGCAAATAAAAAAGAAAAATCACTCATAAATGTTGAAAAATGAGGAATTGTTATAAATATAGAATTAGAATTATATAAAAAAAGATGAATGTAAAAATAAACTAAATGAAATATCTTAAAATATAAATTTCAAAAATATAAAAATGCTTTTGAGGGGGTTGTGTTGTTATGAAGAGTTCTATTGTAAATTTATCTAATTCAAATTATTTTAAAAATGTATTTCCGTATTCAAAAATTCCTAGAGTAGAGTTTAATAATATTTTACTTCCTATGGAACTTCCAAATGATATATGGGTGACTGATACAACTTTTAGAGATGGTCAGCAGTCTATGTCTTCTTTTAGTGTTGATCAAATAGTTAGATTATATGATTATCTTCATAAGATAGATAATGAATCAGGAATTATTAGACAATCTGAATTTTTTCTTTATTCAAAGAAGGATAGAAAAGCAGTTTTAAAGTGTATGGAAAGAGGATATAGCTTCCCTGAAATTACTTCTTGGATTAGAGCCAAGAAAGAAGATTTGAAATTAGTTAAAGAAATGGAAATTAAAGAAACAGGTATGCTTATGTCTTGCTCTGATTATCATATATTTAAAAAATTAAAAACAACAAGAGAAAAGGCTCTTAATATGTACCTAGATATTGCAAGAGAGGCTATTGAAAATGGAATAGTACCAAGATGCCATCTTGAGGATATAACTAGAGCTGATTTTTATGGATTTGTAGTTCCTCTAGTTAGATCTTTGATGGATTTATCAAAAGAATCTGGAGTTGAGGTAAAGATAAGAGCTTGCGACACATTAGGTCTTGGAGTTTCTTATACAGGAACATCTCTTCCAAGAAGTGTACCTGCAATTATACATGGACTTAGAAATGAATGCAATGTTCCGTCTAAATCTATAGAATGGCACGGGCATAATGATTTTTACTCTGTTGTAACAAACTCTGTATCAGCCTGGATGTATGGAGCATCTTCTGTAAATACTACCTTATTCGGTATAGGAGAAAGAACAGGTAATTGCCCGATTGAAGCTATGCTGATAACTTATGGACAATTAAAGGGTGATATTAAGAATATGAATCTTAAACTTTTATCTGAAGTTAGTGAGTATTTTCAAAAAGAGATGGATTATGATATCCATCCACAAACTCCATTTGTAGGAAGTGAATTTAATGTAACAAAGGCTGGTATACATGCTGATGGTATATTAAAGGATGTAGAAATATACAACTCTTTTGATACTGAGAAAATACTAAATAGACCGATAGTAGTATCTGTTAATCAATACTCAGGAGTAGCTGGTATTGCAGCTTGGATTAATACTTATTTTAGACTGAGTGAAGGTCAAAAAATATCTAAGACTGATGAAAGAATATATCCTATTAAAAGATGGGTGGAAGATCAGTATGCAGGTGGAAGAACTACAGTTATAAGAAATGAAGAGTTAAAGAAAATAACTTATATGTATTTACCGCATATAGAAAAAATAGAAAAAACACAAGCAGTTTAAGGAGGGGTAATATGAATCTTACAGTAGCTCAAAAAATTATTAATAGTCATATTGTCAGTGGGGAATTTAAAAAAGGATGCGAGATTGGAATAAGAATAGATCAAACTTTGACACAGGACTCTACAGGAACTATGGCATATCTTCAACTTGAAAACATGGGTATAGATAAAGTTAAAACTAAAAAATCGGTAGCCTATATAGATCATAATACAATTCAAGCAGGACCTGAGAATGCAGATGATCATTTGTATATTCAAACGGTTGCTAAAAAGTATGGAATATATTTCTCAAAGCCTGGAAATGGAATATGTCATCAGGTTCATCTTGAAAGATTTGGGGTTCCAGGACAAACTCTTCTAGGATCGGATAGTCATACTCCTACTTGTGGAGGACTTGGTATGCTCGCTATTGGAGCTGGAGGGCTTGATGTAGCGGTTGCCATGGCAGGTGGTCAGTATTACATTAAGAATCCCGACATAGTAAAGGTTGAATTAATAGGTAGACTAGACAGAGGAGTATCTGCAAAAGACATAATACTAGAGGTTTTAAATAGATACACAGTAAAAGGTGGAGTTAACAAGATATTTGAATACTGTGGTGAAGCATTAAAATATTTAAGCGTTCCTCAAAGAGCGACTATAACTAATATGGGAGCAGAACTTGGTGCTACAACATCTATATTCCCATCTGATGATGTAACTTATGAATTCTTAAAAGCTCAGGGAAGAGAGAACGATTATGTTGAGATATTAGCTGACGATGAGGCGATATATGATGAATCTATAGTTATAGATTTAGCTAAACTTAAACCTTTGGCTGCGTGCCCTCATAGTCCAGACAATGTAGTACCCGTTAATGAACTTAAAAATATAAAGGTGAATCAAGTTGCAATAGGAAGTTGTACCAACTCATCTTATGTAGATATGATGCAGGTAGCTGAAATTTTAGATAAAAAGACTATTGCAGAGCATGTATCACTTGTTATAGCTCCAGGATCTAAACAAGTGTTAAATATGTTAGCTGCAAATGGAGCTTTGGCGAAGATGGTATCTGCTGGTGCCAGAATACTTGAATCTGCATGTGGACCTTGTATAGGAATGGGTCAAGCTCCAAGTACTGGAGGGGTATCACTTAGAACTTTTAATAGAAACTTTAAGGGAAGATCTGGAACAACATCTGCTGATATATATATAGTAAGTCCAGAGGTTGCTGCTGTATCTGCTATAACAGGATACCTAACAAGTCCTGATGAAATAGATAACGTAGGAATTTGTATGCCGGATAAATTTTTGATAAACGATAACTTAATTATACCTCCTGCTAAGGAAGGAGAAGAGGTTGAGATAATCAAAGGTCCTAATATCAAAGGTTTCCCTAAAACAGAGCCTTTAAAAGATACATTAAAAGGAAAAATATTGATAAAGGTAGATGACAATATAACTACTGATCATATTATGCCGTCAAATGCAAAATTACTTCCATATAGATCAAATATTCCTTATTTATCTGAATACTGCTTCAAACCGTGTGATCCTGATTTTCCTAGTAGAGCAAAAGAGTTTAAAGGTGGGTTTATATTAGGAGGATTGAATTACGGCCAAGGGTCTAGCCGTGAACATGCAGCATTAGCTCCTTTATATCTTGGAATTAAAGCTGTAATTGCTAAATCTTTTGCAAGAATACACAAGCAAAACCTTATAAATAATGGAATACTTCCTCTAACTTTTGAAAATGATAAAGACTATGATGATATAGATTTGATGGATGAGATATTGATTGATGATAATTTAAAAAATATAGACGTGGGCATATTTACATTAAAAAACTTAACTAAAAATAAATCATATAAAGTAAATTTAGATATAACAGATAGACAAAAGAAAATGATATTATCAGGCGGACTTTTAAACTTAATAAAAGAAAATAACAATATAGGGGGAACTGAATATGTCAAATAAAATAACTTTAATTCCAGGAGATGGAATAGGACCTGAGGTAGCATATGCTACAAAGGATATTATAGATAAAAGTGGAGCAGACATTGAATGGGAGATATTAAATGCAGGCATTTGTGTAATGGATGAACATAATACGCCTTTGCCAGATGAGGTTATAGATAGTATAAAAAAGAACAAAGTAGCATTAAAGGGACCTATAACCACTCCTGTAGGAACGGGATTTAGAAGTGTAAACGTAGCGTTGAGACAAAAACTTGATTTATATGCAAATATAAGACCTATTAAATCTTATGAAGGTATAGACACGCTTCACAAAAATGTAGACTTCGTAATTGTAAGAGAAAACACGGAAGGGCTTTATGCGGGTATAGAGCATAAAGTTGGAGATGAAGCATGTGAGAGTATAAAAATAATAACTAAGAAAGCATCTGATAGAATAGCAAAATTTGCATTTGAACTTGCAAAAAAAGAAAATAGAAAAAAAGTAACTGCAACTCATAAAGCAAATATAATGAAGCTTTCAGATGGTTTGTTTTTAAAGTGTGCAAAGGATGTAGCAAAAAATTATGATATAGATTTTGAAGATGTTATAGTAGATGCTATGAGTATGAAACTTGTTATGAATCCACAGAACTACGATGTAGTAGTGGCACCTAATTTATACGGAGACGTTTTGTCTGATATGAGTTCTGGATTAATAGGAGGATTGGGCATGGCTCCTGGTGCAAATATTGGAGATGATATAGCTGTATTTGAGCCGGTTCATGGATCAGCACCGGATATAGCAGGTAAAAATTTAGCCAATCCGATATCTTGTATACTAACAGGTGTTATGATGCTTAAATATATAGGTGAGAATGATGCTGCTTTAAAGATTGAATCAGCACTTGAAAAGGTATTTAAGCAAAAGGATAAATTGACTAAGGATTTAGGGGGATCACTTGGAACAAAAGAATTCGCACAAGCTGTTATAGAAAATATGTAAAAAATTTATTTGATATCTCTAAAAAGTAGTTATCTAGATTTGATTTGTATAAAATCTAGGTAGCTACTTTTTTGTACTTTTGTAGTTGTTTTCCAGTATAATTAAAATTAGAAGGGGGATGATTTTTGTGGAAGAAAAAGGGTACATACATGTTTATACTGGTAATGGTAAGGGAAAGACAACTGCTGCTTTAGGTCTTTCGCTTAGAGCAGTATGCGCCGGGAAAAAAGTGTTTTTTGGACAATTTGTAAAAGGTATGAAGTACAGTGAAGTTAAAGCTTTAGAATATTTACCGGATTTTGAAATGGAGCAATTTGGACTAAATTGTTTTATATACAATGAACCTAATGAAGAGGATATAGAGGCTGCAAGAAAAGGTCTACAAAAAATAAAGGACATAATAAATTCGTCAGAATATGATGTGGTAGTATTAGATGAAGTTAATATAGCTCTTTACTATAAGTTGTTTGATATTGATGAAGTATTAGAAATTCTAAGAAATAGACCTGAAAATATAGAAGTTATATGCACTGGAAGATTTGCAAAAGAAGAGCTTATTGAAATTGCAGACCTTGTTACAGAAATGAAAGAAGTTAAACATTACTATAATGAAGGAGTGATGGCCAGAGAGGGAATTGAGTGTTAGATAAAAAAAGAGTTGCCTAGATATATCTAGGCAACTCTTTTTTATATTGTATAACTAATATATAGAAGTTTCGCTTAAAACTAATCCTTCATTTCTACTTACTAATTGATTAGGGGACCATTCGCTTTGGAATAAGAATGCAGGGTTTTTATCCTTATCTTCAACAAGGATGGTATCCATTGTCATAGACATACTATGAGCATCAAAGCTTCCAACTTCTGCCCAACGTATAAAGCGGTAAGGAAGTCTTTGCATTGTTATATCTACACTGTATTCATTTTTTAATCTATATTCTAATACTTCTAATTGAAGAACTCCGACAACTCCTACTATAAGCTCTTCCATACCTATATTAGGACGCTTATAAACTTGTATAGCGCCTTCTTCTGATATCTGAGTAATTCCTTTTAAGAATTGCTTTCTTTTTAAAGAATTTAAAGTAGAAATTCTTGCAAAGTGCTCGGGAGCAAACTGAGGAATACCCTTGTATTGTAATTTTGATTGTTTTTGAGATAAAGTATCTCCAATGTTAAATATTCCAGGGTCATGTATACCTATAATATCTCCTGGATAAGCAGAATCTACAATAACACGATCTTGTGCTACGAACTGTTGAGGTTGAGCAAGTTTAACTTTTTTACCTCTTTGAACATGGTTTACTGTCATACCTTTTTCGAATTTACCAGAACATATTCTTAAAAAAGCTATTCTATCTCTATGAGCTTTATCCATATTAGCTTGAATTTTGAATATAAATCCAGAGAAATTATCAGATTCAGTATCTACAACTCCCATATTACTATCACGAGGTGTTGGAGGAGTAGTTATATCTAGGAATGACTCAAGAAATGGCTCAACACCAAAGTTTGTAAGAGCACTTCCGAAAAATACTGGTGTTAGTTCACCTTTTGATATTTGATCTAAATCAAAAGCATCTCCAGCTACATCTAATAACTCTATATCGTTTAATAGTTGTTCGTGAAGTGAATCACCTAATAGCTCCGCAAATTTTTCATCATCTACTTTTCCGACTACAGATTTAGCTATAGATTGTCCATGATTTCCATCATTAAATAATTCTATCTGATCTTTTTGGCGGTTAAATACTCCCTTAAACTCTTTACCTGATCCTATTGGCCAGTTGACAGGACAAGAACGAATTCCCAATACATTTTCAAGATCCTCCATTAACTCAAATGGATCTTTTCCTTGTCTGTCCATTTTGTTTATGAAAGTAAATATTGGAATTCCTCTCATTTTACAAACTTGGAATAGTTTCTTTGTTTGTGCCTCGACACCTTTTGCAGAGTCTATAACCATTACTGCACTATCTGCTGCCATAAGAGTTCTATAAGTATCCTCACTGAAGTCCTGGTGTCCAGGCGTATCTAGTATATTAATGCAGAAATTGTTGTACTCAAATTGAAGTACACTTGATGTAACAGATATACCTCTTTGCTTTTCAATTTCCATCCAGTCAGATACAGCATGTTTTTGAGATCTTCTAGATTTAACAGATCCAGCTTGGTGAATTGCTCCTCCGTATAATAAGAATTTCTCAGTTAATGTAGTCTTTCCGGCATCGGGATGGGAAATGATTGCAAAAGTTCTTCTTCTTCTAACCTCATCGATAAAGCTTAAATTTTGTTGTGACATTTTAAAACTCCTCTATTATAAATTTTAATTTATATTTACATAAAAGCCTAACATTATGATGTTATAACTTTATTGTGAAACTGTCAATTGATATTTAACATATTGGCAAATAATAGATATATAAAAAAAATTATACGAATAAAAAAAACAATATAAAAATATTGATTTTTTTGTAGATTGTTATATAATAAACATGTGAAAAAATTAAAATAAGAATTATAAGGAGGAGAAAAATGGCTTCTAATGCTAAAAATACTCAAAAATTAACTTTGATATCTTTGATATTGATGATCTTCACATCTGTATTTGGATTTAATAATATTCCAAGATCATTTTATCTAATGGGATACGGTGCTATTCCGTGGTATATACTATCAGCTATAACGTTTTTTATACCTTATGCATTTATGATGGCTGAATATGGAGCTGCATTTAAAAATGAAAAAGGTGGAATATATTCTTGGATGTCAATATCTGTTGGACCAAAATATGCATTTATTGGAACATTTATGTGGTATGCATCTTATGTAATTTGGATGGTAAACGTTGCATCTGGAATATGGGTAGTATTCTCAAATGCTATATTTGGAACGGATACTACAGCTGGATGGTCTTTATTTGGACTTTCAGCAACTCAAACACTAGGTATACTAGCTGTTGTATGGATGATATTTGTAACAGTTGTATCTAGTAAAGGACTTGATAAAATAAAGAAAATAACTTCTATAGGTGGAACTGCTGTTGCTCTACTTAATGTAGTTTTAATAATAGGAGGTATACTTGTTTTAATAGGAAATGGTGGAGAATTAGCTCAACCTATAAATAATGCAAGTGCATTTGTAAAATCACCAAATGTAGCATATTCAACTCCTATATCTGTTCTTTCATTCCTTGTATTTGCTATATTTGCATATGGAGGTATAGAGGCAATTGGTGGACTTGTAGATCAAACTGAAAATGCGGAAAAAACATTCCCTAAGGGTGTTGCAATATCAGCTATTATTATTGCTGTAGGATATGCTATAGGTATATTCTTTGTAGGTATATTTACTAATTGGAATGATATCTTATCTACTGATGCTGTTCATATGGGTAATGTAGGTTATGTTGTTATGAATAATCTTGGATACCAATTAGGACAAGCTTTTGGAGTTAGTCAAGGTATATCTGTTCAAATGGGAAATTGGATGGCTAGATTTGTTGGTATTTCTATGCTTCTTGCATTAACTGGAGCATTCTTCACATTAACATATTCTCCACTTAAGCAGTTAATAGAAGGTACTCCTAAAGAGTTATGGCCGGAAAAAATAACTGAAACAAAGGACTCAATGCCTGTTAATGCTATGTGGATTCAATGTGTTATAGTTAGTGTAATAATACTTCTTGTATCTTTTGGTGGAGATACGGTTTCTAAATTCTTTGTAATATTAGTAGCTATGACTAATGTTGCGATGACTGTACCGTACATGTTTGTAGCAGGAGCATTCTATTCATTTAAGAAAAAGAAAGAAATTGCAAAACCTTTTGAAGTATACAAGAGTGAAAAAGCTTCTTTAATAAGTATGATAGTAGTAATATTTACTATTGGATTTGCTAACTTATTCTGTATAATACAGCCTGCTATGAATGGAGACATGATTACGACTGCTTGGAGTATAGCAGGGCCTCTAGTATTCTCTGGAGCAGCACTAGCTATATATTCTAGATATGAAAAAAATGTAAAATCAAAAGAAAATAAAATATCAGCATAATTAAAAAGACTCATGATTTAATCATGAGTCTTTTTTTTGTTATCTACAGTAAATTGATTTGTTTTTCCCATCATATAAGCAAGTTTTATAATCTTTTTTTCATGTCTAGACATTTTCCTGCAATACATTTTTTCAAATTGTCTAAATAAAGCATTCATATCAACTTTTGGCTTTGAACTATTAGACCTCGCTGTTCTATTCATATCATATGCTTGGGGAACTATATTTTCGTTATATATAGTTTTGAATATTTTACTTGTGTAATAAGCATCATTAAAAGCATTATGAAACTCTTTATCAAGTGGTATTTTGAAAGTGTCTACTGCTTTTTCAAGCCCAACGCTAAATCCTTTGGTAAATTTAAGATGTTTGGTAGTATGATTTTGAACATCTATATATTGATTAGTGGTAGGTAACTCTAATTTGTGGTAACGAATATTTCTAAATAGCTCTTTAAGATCTACTTTTCCCCATACACAAAAAATACTCGAGTCATCTATGAATTTTAAAAAGTCGCTATAAACTTTTGGAAAGTAATCTGCTTTACTTAATTGATCCATATCTATATTAGTGAGATCTTGTATATAAGGGTGTATGGATGTATATATTGTAGGTTTTACAAGTCTATCAAAAGTACCTATTGCATTAAAATTATCATCTAGTTTAATTGCACCTATTTGAATTATTTCAAAGGGGCATTTTTTAGTTTCTTCTCTTGATGAGGATTTACTAGATCTTGGTTGATTGAATTCTAAGTCATATATTATGTAGTTCATGGTAATTACTCCTAACTATATAGAGTTGATTTTAGTTTTTCACTATATACAGTGAAAAATACGTATACATAAATATTATACATTAAATATTGAGAGTATAGTATTATTTACAATGCTAAATATGGTACAATACAAATGTTAATTACAAAAAAAGGAAGTGAACTTGTGAGTAAAGAAGAAGTATATATGTTTTTGGAAAGTTATTTTAAGTATTTAAGATTTAAAAGTTGCATATTTAATTTAGTTGTATTTTCAATAATAGCTTACTTAGATTCAAGCTTAGATATGTTGATAATATTTATCATTTTAACTTTTACAATTATATATTATTTTACAGGAAAACAACTTCTTTATAAAGAAACTAAAGATTACGTAGATAAATACTACAAGAGTATAAATATATTAAACCAGGGTATTGAGGTAGTTTGTAATTTGCAAAAATACGATGGTCCTACATTTGGAATTTTAAGATTTGATGAGGAGGGAGTATCTTTTTCTCCATTTAAAGAAAATCTAAAAACAGAATCTTTTAAGTTCGATTCTTATTATATAGAACCTATAAAACGGGATAAAATATTTTTTATAAAAAATATTTTTATTAAAAAATGTACAAAACCTATAAGAATAATCTATTTTAATAAAAAAATAGATATTGATGTACCTGAAAATTTTGACATTCTAAGATAGATAGGAGGCATATTATTGCCTCCTATCTATCTTAATACATGTAAGTATTTTTATATTTTTTTATAAACACTATCGAAAGAAATATAGTTACGAGTTCGGCAAAAGGAACTATTAACCAAAGTCCGTTTATTTCAAATAAAGGAGGGAATATATAAGCTCCCAGCAAAACAAAAACAAATGTTCTTGAAAATGAAGTTATAGAAGAAATTTTACCGTTAGAAAATGCTGTGAAGAAAGCTGATGTAAATATATTTAATCCTACAAATAAAAAGCTAAATGAAAATATTCTAAGGCCTATCAAAGTTAAATTATATATATTGTTATTCGAACTTACGAATACATTTACTAAAAATGGAGCAAAAACTAATGATGTAGTAAAAATTATTAAAGAAGAGATTAAAATAAATCTTTTAGAATATTTAAATGTTTCTTTTAGCTTATCCGAATTCTTAGCACCGTAATTAAAACTGATTAAAGGAGCTATACCAGAAGAAAATCCTAAGTATGTTGATACTAATAAAAAATGTATATATAGTATTATACTCAGTGCTGCCACACCGCTTTCTCCAGCATATTTTAGGGCTAGTATATTAAATAAAAATGTAGTTATTCCAGTTGATAATTCTGATACCATTTCAGATGAACCATTATACATAGAATCTTTTAATAATTTAAAATCAAATTTTGTAATACAAAAATCTAATTTTGATTTGGGCGAAAAGAAATACCAAAAGCCATATATAGAAGATACTAATACTCCAAGACCAGTAGCAAGACCCGCGCCTAAGATTCCAAGGTTAAATATTTTTATAAATACATAGTCGAAGACAATATTTACAACTCCTCCTATTATAGATAAAAATAAACTAAAATTAAAATCACCATCAGCTCTAACAAAAAACTCAAACATAGCTTTGACTATAAATATAGGCGTGGACAGTATAATTACATTACCATAAGAAATACAGTATGGTAAAAGTATGTCGGTTGCACCTAGAAACTTGAAAATATTAGTAGAAAATATCATGCCTACAATAGCTAATATTATTCCTATTATAATTCCTGAGTAAACAATTAAAGATAGCGCTTCATTAGCCCCTGTATTATTTTTTTCTCCAAGCATTTTTGATATTATAGCACTGCCCCCTGAGCCCATCATTATGCTAAATCCAAAAATAATATTATAGATAGGCAAAACTATGTTAATACTAGCTAAAGCATCAGGACCAGCAAGGTTTGAAACAAATACTCCATCTATAATTGTGTAAAGAGATATAAAAACCATAGATATAACTGCTGGAGCTACAAATTTTAAAAATTCTTTGAATGTAAACTTTTTAGAAAATAAATAATCCATAATAACCTCCTATAATTAATACCAATATATAGTATAATAATGTGTATAGTAACTATACAGTCAATACTTTAAATTTTAAAAAGGTGATGAATTTGGAAAATATATTAATGAATGGATATCTTAGTATAGGAGAATTTAGTAAATTATGTGGAGTTCCTAGAAAGACGCTCATATTTTATGATAATATAGGAGTTTTTTCTCCAGCATATAAGAACGAAAAGAATTATAGATATTATACACTAAATCAGTTTGATACTTTTAGTATACTTACAGACCTTAGAGATATTGGGATGTCTTTGAATGACATAAAAGATTATTTAAATGAAAAAAGTCCTGTAAATTACTTAAGTATGCTAAAGCAAGAAAATCACAAAATAAAAAAAAGAATTGCTAAATTAAAAAGAATAAGTAATAATATTGAAAACAAAATAAAAGTAACATATAGTGGTATTAATGCTACAAAGTATGAGGGACCATATATTAAAAAACTTGATGAAGAATATCTTATTGTATCTGATTTATGTAATAGTTCACAAGAAGTGTTTATGATTGATATAATAAAGTTTCTAAATTATTGCAATTTAAACGATATGGATAATGGGTATCCTATGGGTGCTATGATAAGTCAAGAATCTATAGAAAATAAGAAATATACAAAAATTTCTAAGTTGGTTTTGAAAAGTGACCGTAAATTAGAAGGTTGTGATATTCATATAAAAAAAGAAGGTTTATATGGGTGTATTATTCATAAAGGAAGTTATGAAACAACTTATGAATCATATGAAAAATTATTACAGTATATAAATGAATGTGGATATGAAATTGAAGGTGGTTCTTATGAAAATACATTGTTAGATTTTTTTGCAGTAAAGAGTGAAGAAGAGTATTTAACAGAAGTATCTATAAAAATTAAAAAAAAGAGGAGTACTTATTAAAATTGGAGGACAAATATGGAAACTAACATTATAACTAAACAAAAAGATAAAATTAAGATAAAAAAGCCAAAGCATTATAAAGTAATTATGCACAATGATGATTATACTACAATGGAATTTGTAGTATATGTACTTATGAATATATTTAATAAAAAAATTGAGGTTGCAAATAAAATAATGATTGATGTACACAAAAAGGGAATGGGGATTGCTGGAGTATATCCTTATGATATTGCAGCAACTAAGATTTCTATAGCCATGAATATGGCAAAAGAAGAAGGATTTCCTTTTAAACTTACTATTGAAGAGGAGTAAAAATATGAATATAACAAACATAGTAAATGAAGTGATATTAAAGGCGTATGAAGAAGCAAAAACCAACAATTGTGAATACGTTACAGCAGAACACTTGCTTTATGTGTCTTTATATTACTATAAAGTTATAGATGCTTTTAGAGAATGTGGGGCAGACGTAGAGGAACTAAAAAATAATTTGAGGGTTTATATAGACGAATACATAAATAAGGTAGACGATTTTGAACCTTTAGAAAGTGTAGCATTTCAGCAAGTAATCATAATGGCCAATGCTCAAGTTAAAAGCTGTGGTAAAGATGTTATTGATATAGACCATTTGTTGTCAGCTATATACAATTTAGACGACAGTTATGCTAAATACTACTTATTAGATCAAGGGGTTACAAAGAGAGATTTAGTATATAATTTAGACAATAGCATTGAAGAAGAGTATGAAATAATGGATGAAGAATATGAAGAATATGAAGAATATGAAGAAGAAACGAAAAATGAATCTGTTATAAACAAATATGCTCTAAATCTTACTGAAATTGCAAATAATGAAAAAAGTGATCCTCTTATAGGTAGAGAAGATATACTAGATAGAACTATTCAAATACTTTGCAGAAGAAGTAAGAATAACCCTATTCATATAGGGGAGCCTGGAGTTGGAAAGACATCTATTACGCTTGGACTTGCAAAGTTGATTCTTGATGGAAAGGTTCCTAATAAGCTGAAAAAAGCTCAAATATTCTCTTTGGATATAGGATCTATGTTATCTGGAACAAAGTATAGAGGAGATTTTGAAGAAAGAATAAAAAAAGTTTTAGACAATATAAAAGATCATGAAAATCCTATTGTATATATAGATGAGATTCACAACATAGTAGGGGCTGGAGCATTAAGTGGATCTTCACTCGATGCATCTAATTTATTAAAACCATATTTACTAGAAGGAAAAATTAAGTTTATAGGTGCGAGTACTTTTGACGAATATAAGAAATACTTTGAAAAGGATAAAGCATTAAATAGAAGATTTCAAAAGATAGAAATTAAGGAACCATCTATAACAGAAAGTATAGAAATATTGAATGGTCTAAAAGAAAATTATGAAAATTATCATAATGTAAGATATACAGACGAATCTATAAAAAGTGCTGTTATATTAAGTGATAAATATATAAATGATAAGTTTTTACCTGATAAGGCTATAGATATAATAGATGAAGCAGGGGCTTATGTTAGAATAAGTGCTTGTAATGAAGAAGAAATAGTTATTAATGAGGAGATAATTGAGAAAATACTAGCAAAAGTATGTAATGTACCTAAAGAAACTGTAGAAGCAAATGAAATAAGTTCTCTCAAAAATTTAGAAAAAGTTCTAAAAAACAATATATTTGGACAAGATGAGGCTATTAAAGAAGTTACAAGATGTATTAAGATGTCAAGGGCTGGGCTTAATGAAGACAATAAACCAGTTGGATCTATGTTATTTGTAGGGCCTACAGGAGTTGGAAAAACTGAAATAGCTAAAAATATAGCTAAAACTTTAGGTATAGAGCTTATAAGGTTTGATATGAGTGAATATACAGAAAAGCATTCTGCTTCTAAATTAATAGGCTCACCTCCAGGATATGTAGGTTATGAAGAGGGAGGATTGCTTACGGACTCTATTAGAAAAAATCCTCATTGTGTTTTACTTTTAGATGAAATAGAGAAAGCTCATACGGATATATTGAATGTATTGCTTCAAGTTATGGATAATGCAACTCTTACTGACAATCAAGGGAGAAAAGCTGACTTTAAAAATGTAATAATAATAATGACTTCGAATGCAGGTGCTAAAAATATCGGGAAAAACTTTGTGGGATTTGGCGATAGATGCATGAATTCAAAGGCAATAGATGATGAAGTAAAGAAAGTATTCAGCCCAGAGTTTAGAAATAGACTTAATAAAATAGTTAAATTCAATCATGTAGATGATGATATGGCAGTTAATATAGCTAAAAAAGAACTTGAAGAGTTTAAAGAAAAGTTAAATAAAAAGAATATATCAATTGATTTTGCAAACTCTTGTGTAGAATATATATCTAAAAAAGGAGTATCAAAGGAGTTTGGAGCTAGAGAAATTATAAGGCTTATAGATTCAAAATTAAAACCGTTGCTTGTAGATGAGATTTTATTTGGAGATTTAAGCAAAGGTGGAAGATGTATGATTGATGTAATTAATGGAGAATTTAAACTTGAAATATTGTAGATAAAAAGAAGCTGTCTCAAAGTGATTTTTAATGATTTGAGATAGCTTCTTTTATTATATTTTTTCAAAAGCTATCTCTAGTATGAAGCGAATTTTATATATATAAATTTTTAGATAATTTTTTTAATTCTTCTTCTTGTAGTATATATATTGTTTTGTCATCACATTTTATAATTCCTTTTGATTCAAGTGTATTAAATGTTCTATTTAGATGTCTGTAAGTTGTACCTAAAAACTGAGCAATTTCTTTAAATGACGAATTAAGTTGTATATAACCTTTATCTGTTATATGTTCTACTATATAACTGGATAATCTGTTTATAAGAGGATACACAAGATTATAGGAACTATTGTTACATGTTGCGTCTAGTTTATTGCTTAGAGAATTTATTATATGCTTTAAAAACTTAGGGTTATCACAGTAACTATCTCTTAATATTTTAGCAGGAAGTGCTATTAGGTATGTATTTTCAATTGCTTCTACATTACAACGAATAGGTATATCGTTTAAAAGTTCTAAATCTCCTAATGACTCAAAATCTGTGCAAAATTTGAGTAATATAGATTTACCGTTTTCTAAAAGATATGATATTTTTATTTTTCCATCTACAAATAAATAATAATAATTCAGTTCACAGTCTGCTTGAAGTATATCTTCGTTTTTTTCATAGTAGTGAATTTGGGCGTATTTTAATGTATTATCATCGAATATATTTTTTACATTGTGTTTAACTATATATTTATTTAAAAGAGTGTCGTTCGATATTTTTTTCATTAAAGCCTCCTTGTATGACATATGTCATATTGATATTTATATAAATATGATAAGTTATTTATAAAGCATTGTAAAGTATGGAGGGGTTTATATGTATAAAAATTTAGGAATTATAACGGGGATTATATTAGCGATAATGCTCTTTTTTAATGGAATTTTAGCCAGCATAACGGGACCTTATATGAGTACTCTTATATTTCATATTATAGGACTTATAATTATTATGATAATTTCAATTGTAACAAAGAATAAAGTATCTGATTTAAGAAAAATACCTGCGTTATTTTTATTACCTGGAGTGCTCAGTGTTTTAACTATAGGTTTGAATAACATTTGTATTCCTCAAATAGGGATAACCCTTGTTGTAGGAATTAGCTTGTTTGGTCAACTGATTATGTCTAATATAGTAGATCATTTTGGGATGTTTGGAATGCCTATAAATAAATTTAAAAAAGAAAAAATAACAGGTTTCTCTATTATTTCCCTTGGAATAATAGCTATGATAATAATATAGTGAGGTGATTAAATGTATATATTATTTGCATTTTTAACTGGTATATCAATAGTGATTAATACAATTATAAATGGAAAGCTTGCTCAAAGAGAAGGAATGGTAAATGGAGTTATTATAAATTATTTGATGGGTACAATAGCTTCTATTATAGTGTGTTTTGTAATGAGAAATTCGATTCCATCGTTAAGTAGTATAGGGTACGTTCCTATACATTATTTTTTAGGGGGATTTGTAGGTGTTTCAATAATTTATTTATTCAATACTATAGTGCCTCAAATTCCTGCTGTGTACGTAGTTATACTTCCGTTTATAGGACAGATACTTACAAGTGCTATTATAGATTATATATACTTAGATATTTTTTCTAAAGGAAAAATAATAGGTGGTATACTATTTCTTATAGGCCTTGTATATAATGCAAGAATAGATAAGAAATATAAAAAAGAAAATGAGCCTGTACTAGAAGTTAAAGCCTAGTACAGGTTTATTTTTTAAAATTAAAATTATTACAAAAATAGAATAATATTGAATAGATAGGCATATTATATAAGTAGAGTGTTTTAAATTTGACAGAGAAGCAAAAAATATTATAATATGATAATGTTAGACAAAAAAAGACAATAATATGAGCGATCATTGGGAATTTCAGATTTTAACATCAAGATAAAAATAAGAAAGTAGGTTGTTTAATGAAAAAAAAGCTAAGGATAATACTTTGTACGATGATTATCATGTCTTTGTATATAAGTTCATGCTTCGCGCTTGAAGTAGAAGTTAGTGTGAAGATAAATGATAATTTCGTTAAGAGTGATCAAAAAAATGTACTGATTAACGATAGAGTGTTTGTGCTTGGAAGATTTGTTGCAGAAGCTTTAAATGGACAAGTTACATGGGATGAAGAGACTAAAAGTATGATAATTGATTATGAAGGAAAGAAAATGAAATTAACAGCAGACAGTGATGTGGCATACATAGATTCAAAAGAATATAAAATGGATTCAAAGCCCTTTTTAAGAGGAGGAAGAATGTACATACCGGTTAGATTTATTTCTGAAAATCTAAACTGTGATATTAATTGGGTACATGAGACTTTTACTGTGGATATAAAAAAAGAAAATCTAGTAGTTTCTGAAGGCAAATTTGAACAAAGACCGTACACCGATGAAGAAATGAGATTACTTGCAAAAATTATACAGGTAGAGTCGGGAAATACAAAGCTAGAAGGACGATTAGGAGTAGCTAATGTAGTTCTTAATAGAGTTAAGAGTGATAGATTTCCAAATAATATAAAGGATGTTGTGTATCAACGAGGACAATTTCCTCCAGCTCATAAGGCATCGTTTAAGACAATAAAGCCTAGTAATCTAAGTAATATAGCAGCTAAAAAAGCATTGGAAGGTGTAAATAATATTGAAAATTGCTTGTTTTTTAATTCAAGACCTTTCAAAAGTAAGAAGAATAGTTTATACAAAATAATAAATGGTGAATATTTTTATAAATAAAAATAGAAAAAAATAGAACATATCAAATTGAGATGTTAAGTATCAATTTGATATGTTCTATTTTTATATTGAAAATTCACAAAAAATAATAAAATAATAGTTTTTTTTAATAGTTACATATCAGATTGAGATGTAACTATTTTTTGTATTAACATCGTGTACAACTAATAAGTGACACATTTTTAAATAGGAGTTTATTTACAAGCTTTTGTTTTTTTTGTTGTTTCACCTAAATATTTTTGTACACTTCCAGTGCCGCTTATTCGGCAAAAATTATCATCTATAATTTCAACATCAACTCTAAAAGCAGTACTTACAGCTTCTGATAACTGCTGAACCATATCTTTTATCTGAGAGAGAGTACTCATGCATATTCTCCTTAGACGTTTTACTTATATAAATATTCATAAATAAAAGAAAAAATTCATATATTTTTGTAAATATGTTTTTACTGTTTTAAAAATTGAGATTTTAGCTAACTATACTATTGATATTTTAGAAATTAAGATATATAATTTACTTTTTAAAAGAAAATGGTTTTCAATTAGGTGCAAAGTAGTGTATATTAGAATCAAGTAATTAACATATAATAATAAGTAGCAAAGTATATATTTTGGAGGTGTTTATGGGAGTTGAAAATGTTTCTTTATCTATAGCATTTGGAGCAGGTTTTGTGTCTTTTTTTTCGCCTTGTATATTACCACTTATACCGGCATATATTATGTACATAACAGGTATTAGTGCTAGAGATGAGCTTGGTAACAATAAAGTACTCGTTTTAACAAGAACGCTAGGGTTTATAATTGGATTTACAATTGTATTTATGATAATGGGAACATCTGCTAGTTTCTTAGGGAAAATATTCATAAGAAATAAAGAGATTTTCTCAAAAATAAGTGGTGGATTGATAGTATTATTTGGACTTAAAATGATGGGGATTTTAAACTTAAATTTCCTAGATATGCAAAAAAAATTAAAGACTAGTATGAAAGCGACTAGTTGGTTTGGATCTATATTAATGGGAATAGCATTTGCAGCTGGATGGACACCATGCTTTGGCCCTGTGCTTGCATCTATACTTATATACGCAGGAAATAGTAATACTATTTCTAAAGGAGTATATTTATTATTAGTTTATTCTATAGGAATGGCTATACCGTTTATATTGACTGCTTTGTTTATAGATATGTTTAGTAAGTTTTTTAATAGTACAAAAAAGTTTATGATATATATACCTAAAATAAGCGGGTTTATTATGGTTGTATTTGGGATATTAATAATTTTAAATAAGGTTGTTGATATAAGTAGGTTGTTGATATAAGGAGGATTGGTATGAATAAAAAGTTGATTGTTATAATTTTGGGTATAGCTTTGTTTGTTGGAGGTATTTATACTTTTAATAGGCAAAATAATATTAAACAGGATGTAAGTAATAATACAGTTCAAGAAAATACTGATAAAGAAAATACTGATAAAGAAAACATAGATGAGCAATCTCAAGAATTAGCTGTTGGAAAGATTGCACCTAGTTTTACACTTAAGGATCTGAATGGAGAAGAAGTGTCATTATCTGATTATGAAGGAAAAATAGTTCTTATAAATTTTTGGGCTACATGGTGTGGATACTGTGATAAGGAAATGCCTGATTTACAAAAGCTACATAAGGAAAATGAAGATTTGGTTGTTCTTGGTGTAGATGTTAGAGAAAGCAAAGAAAAGGTTAAATCATATATTGATAAAGGAAACTATGATTTTCCAGTTTTGCTTGATGAAAAGGGAGAAACGTCCATCACTTACTTAGTTAGTGCTTTTCCTACATCATATTTCGTAGATAAAAATGGTATTTTATTAGGCGCAGTTCAAGGTATGATGACGTATGATAAAATGAATAATATATTAGAACAAATAAGAGAGCGTGAATAAATAGAAATATACAAATAAAAAATGAGAATCGTATACGATTCTCATTTTTTATTTAACATTTTTAATTACACTCCAATTATCTAACTTGTATTCAAATTTTTTAGTATTAGCAGGGCTCGTAGATTCTAATCTTTGAAACTCAATCTTTTCAAAATCAAATCCTACTTTCTTCTTGAATACGTTATATGCCTTTAATCCATTGAAAAATACATATTTTATGTTTGGATAATTCTTAAACAGAGATTCAAAATCATTAGCTTGTTCCATTTTAATATTTGAATCAAGACTTCCCTCTCGATAGCATGATTCTATAACATCCCACAAAGCTATATTATTTTTTTTCAAAAATAATATTCTATTCTCATAATCATCATCAATAGGGGTATCGAATAATGTGTAAATTATTTTCCAAAATTGATTTTGGCGATATGCATAATATTGATGTTGTCTTAACGATTCTTTTCCAGGAATAGAACCTAGTATTAAGATTTTGGACTTAGAGTCTATTATAGGAAAAAATGATTGTATATTTGACATTTATATCACTCCACTAGAATTCATATTATTTAAAGATTATACCCAATAATTAAATTATATAACTATATAATTATTATTGAAGATTTTAAAATAGAGTATACTTTTAATTGTTTTGAAAGATTTTGTATATATCTGTATAGAAATCATAAAAGGGGATGAAGCAAATGAAAAACAAAGTCAAAAAAATTGATGCTGTATTTGAAGGTGGAAGGAGTTACACATTATAAAAAATCATCCACCTGCAAGATAGAAGGATAAAAAAAGTTTATGTAGAATTTTTAAAATAGGTAAAAGGGGGGATTCAATATGAGTAGAGTATATAAAAAAATAAAAAATAAAAAAAGGTTGTATAGAAAAAGAAAGAAGGTATTCTTAATGAGTTTATTTATTGGGTTGGGGTTTTATATATGTTTAAGATTTATATAAAAAAATATACACTTCTTGGAGGGAAGTGTATAAAAACAAAATGTTGGTATTAAAAAGTACGAAAGTACTAATTGTGAGGTGTTTCATCCTGTGTATATATAATTAGACAAAAAAAACTAAAATCCTTTAAAAATATTAATTTAATTTAACATTACATTTAGAACAAGGTGTATAGGATTCTTGCGCTTCTTGCAAATCTATAGGAATTGGAGTATTTTTAAATAACTACAATCTTTGCTATAATATTTTTCATCTATTCTTCAGAAACATCCTCACAATCTCCAGTAAATAAAAATGAATTATTTTTATAACTAATCTTTAATACTAACGAATAATTGTTTAAGTCATCATATAATATTACGGCATATGTAGGTGATACAATATCCTTAAATAATCACAAAACCCACAAAAGCAGATGCTTCTTTCATTTAATCTATTAATCATCGAATCTATCAACAAGTTTGCCTTTAGTGTTATATAACTCTGCAGGATCGCTTTTGCTATTGCTCCAAGTACCTTTGTCATCAAGCCAATGAAGTTCTACATCTGAGTTTTTAGCAGAGTCGCCAACCTTTACAGATGAATTTGAATCTAAAGTGAATTTCGGAAATGTAAAAGACTGATTACCTCTTACTGATACAATCTTCCACCCTGTAAGATCCACTGGCTTACTTCCTGAATTTGTAATTACAATATATTCAGCTTTTTTATCCAGAGCAGTAATCATTAGTTCTTTACTCGTCGTATTTGTTTGGTTCTCAGTTGATACATTTGTTTCTAATTTTGCATTGACTTCATCTGGATTCACATTGTCAAATTCATCATGGACAACATTTCCATTAATTGTGTATGTGTAACTATAATGATTTGGTATCTGAGTGTTTGTATTTGGGTAAGTTATAACAGCAACAAAATCTGTACAACCACCAGCCTCTCTGATAACTTTTTCCATATAAGCTTGATCGCCATGTCTGTTAAGTGTGCTTTCTTGGGGTGTTATATTATATGCATTTGAAACACCACCAAGAGAATCAGCTATAACATGACCTTCATCCAAAGTTGGACTTTCTACTCCAGGTACTTTTGCTTCATCGTAATAATATCTTCCAGTTGATAGAACAGGCTCAGTAGATTCATCCTGCAAAGTAATTTTCTTAGATGTTACTTTAACCAACTGACTATACTCATTCGTATAAGAATAATATTCTCTATCACCATATCCTATATCTACAACAACGTTAGGCTCTCTATGGCCTGATTGATTCCCACCATCAACTTCGATTAATTTATTTCCTTCAAGTGAATCTTCTGTTATCAATACTTCTTCGCTTTTTACTTGTTCTTCATCTAAAACAATATTCTCATCAGTATTACTACATCCATTTAAAAGTAGCATAGCTGTTATAAAGCACATAAGCGCTTGTATGTTTAAATTTTTCTTCAAAATATTCAACTTCCTTTCCTTGTTATATAATAGTTGAAAATAAATCCTATAGAACAAATATTCGACTAATAATTACAAAAACCTTTTCAAAAAGACAATAAAAATAAAAAAAGAAAACATTTTAAAAATGAAAAAAAGTGTTGACGGATTATTTTAAAGATGATATAGTATTACTTGTCCTCGAAAACGAGGCAAACAAGAAACGCAAAATGAACTTTGAAAATTAAACAGTAGGTTATAAATAAATCACATCAGTGATTTTCGGAAACAACACATAAAGTCAGTTTACTGAGTACTGACAAACTTTTATTTAAGAGTTTGATCCTGGCTCAGGATGAACGCTGGCGGCGTGCCTAACACATGCAAGTCGAGCGGAGATTAAAAAGCTTGCTTTTTAATCTTAGCGGCGGACGGGTGAGTAACGCGTGGGTAACCTGCCCTATACACACGGATAACATATCGAAAGATATGCTAATACGAGATAACACATTTTTAAGGCATCTTAGAAATGTCAAAGCGTTAGCGGTATAGGATGGACCCGCGTCCCATTAGCTAGTTGGTGAGGTAAAAGCTTACCAAGGCGACGATGGGTAGCCGACCTGAGAGGGTGATCGGCCACACTGGAACTGAGACACGGTCCAGACTCCTACGGGAGGCAGCAGTGGGGAATATTGCACAATGGGGGAAACCCTGATGCAGCAACGCCGCGTGAGCGATGAAGGCCTTCGGGTCGTAAAGCTCTGTCCTAAGGGAAGATAATGACGGTACCTTAGGAGGAAGCCCCGGCTAACTACGTGCCAGCAGCCGCGGTAATACGTAGGGGGCAAGCGTTATCCGGAATTACTGGGCGTAAAGGGTGCGTAGGCGGCCTTGTAAGTCAGAAGTGAAAGGCTACGGCTCAACCGTAGTAAGCTTTTGAAACTGCAGGGCTTGAGTGCAGGAGAGGAGAGTAGAATTCCTAGTGTAGCGGTGAAATAGTTGCGAAGGCGGCTCTCTGGACTGTAACTGACGCTGAGGCACGAAAGCGTGGGGAGCGAACAGGATTAGATACCCTGGTAGTCCACGCCGTAAACGATGAGTGCTAGGTGTCGGGGGTTACCCCCCTCGGTGCCGCAGCTAACGCATTAAGCACTCCGCCTGGGGAGTACGCTCGCAAGAGTGAAACTCAAAGGAATTGACGGGGACCCGCACAAGTAGCGGAGCATGTGGTTTAATTCGAAGCAACGCGAAGAACCTTACCTAAGCTTGACATCCCTCAGACCGCTTCTTAATCGAAGCTTTCCCTTCGGGGACTGAGGTGACAGGTGGTGCATGGTTGTCGTCAGCTCGTGTCGTGAGATGTTGGGTTAAGTCCCGCAACGAGCGCAACCCTTATCTTTAGTTGCCAGCATTTTAGGTGGGCACTCTAGAGAGACTGCCGAGGATAACTCGGAGGAAGGTGGGGATGACGTCAAATCATCATGCCCCTTATGCTTAGGGCTACACACGTGCTACAATGGCTAGTACAGAGAGTTGCGAAACCGCGAGGTCAAGCTAATCTCTTAAAGCTAGTCTCAGTTCGGATTGCAGGCTGAAACTCGCCTGCATGAAGCTGGAGTTACTAGTAATCGCGAATCAGAATGTCGCGGTGAATGCGTTCCCGGGTCTTGTACACACCGCCCGTCACACCACGGAAGTTGGGGGCGCCCGAAGTCAGATATCCAACCGCAAGGAGGAATCTGCCGAAGGTGAAATCAATGACTGGGGTGAAGTCGTAACAAGGTAGCCGTATCGGAAGGGATGCAAGCAATCTTTGATCCGGAGATTTCCGAATGGGGAAACCCACCTAGAGTAATGTCTAGGTATCCTTAGATGAATACATAGTCTGAGGAGGGGAACCGAGGGAACTGAAACATCTAAGTACCTCGAGGAAGAGAAAGAAAAATCGATTCCCTAAGTAGCGGCGAGCGAAAGGGGAAGAGCCCAAACCTATGAAGTTTTCTTCATAGGGGTTGCGGATATGCTCATAAGAAAGAGGTATTGTAGTCGAAGAGGTTTGGAAAGACCCACCATAGAAGGTAATAGTCCTGTAGATTAAACAAGAAGACTTTCGAGCATACTCCAGAGTACCACGGGACACGTGAAACCCTGTGGGAAGCTGGGGGGACCACCCCCAAGGCTAAATACTTCTTGGTGACCGATAGCGTATAGTACCGTGAGGGAAAGGTGAAAAGAACCCCGGAAGGGGAGTGAAATAGAACCTGAAACCCTATGCCTACAAGCTGTGGGAGCACATTTTTAGTGTGACCGCGTACTTTTTGTAGAACGGGCCAACGAGTTACGATAAGTAGCAAGGTTAAGGACTTAGGGTCTGGAGCCGTAGCGAAAGCGAGTCTTAACTGGGCGATTTTACTTGTCGTAGACCCGAAACCGAGCGACCTACCCATGATGAAGCGAAAGTAAAATTTCGTTGTAGAGGACGGGCCAACGAGTTAGTAGCTTTAGCTACGGCATTGACTTTGTCAATGGGTAGGGGAGCATTCACTGCGGGTTGAAGCTAGACCGGAAGGACTAGTGGACTGCAGTGAAGAGAGAATGTTGGCATGAGTAGCGAGACGTAGGTGAGAATCCTACGGGCCGAAAACCCAAGGTTTCCTGAGGAAGGTTCGTCCGCTCAGGGTTAGTCGGGACCTAAGCCGAGGCCGAAAGGCGTAGGTGATGGACAACAGGTTGAGATTCCTGTACTACCGATAATCGTTTGAAGAATGGGGTGACGCAGAAGGATAGGCTATCCTACTATTGGATATGTAGGTCCAAGCATTAAGGGACACATACCTCTGGTGCACCAGTTGTCACGCCAGTGGCATAGCTGGGTAGCTATGTATGGAATGGATAAGCGCTGAAAGCATCTAAGCGCGAAGCCAACCTCAAGATAAGATTTCCCATCTTTATGAGTAAGATCCCAGGAAGACTACCTGGTTGATAGGTTCAAGGTGTAAGCTCAGTAATGAGTTCAGCTGATGAATACTAATAGATCGAGGACTTAACCAAATTTAAAATCTGGTCAATTTTGAAAGTATTAATATTAATACTTAGTATGCGGGTGTAGCTCAGTGGTAGAGTTCCGGCCTTCCAAGCCGGCTGCGAGGGTTCGACTCCCTTCACCCGCTCCAAATATGTAGTTATTATAGCAAGGAGGATACACCTGTTCCCATTCCGAACACAGAAGTTAAGCTCCTTAGCGCCGATGGTACTTGGAGGGCAGCCTCCTGGGAGAGTAGGACATAGCTACATGATCCATAAAGAATCAAACAAAACAATAAAGATTATGTGGTTACTATAGCAAAGAGGATACACCTGTTCCCATTCCGAACACAGAAGTTAAGCTCTTTAGCGCCGATGGTACTTGGGGGGCAGCTCCCTGGGAGAGTAGGACGTAGCCACGTAATCTTTTTTTTATGAGTAGGAAATTATATTCCTATTTGAATTGTGGATAAGTATAATTTCCGTTACGAATTTTAAAAAAGTCTACATTAGAAGCATTTAGAATAAAGACTTTTTTATTTAGGAGGAAATTGTGTGTTAAAAAAATTAGACAACTTCCTAAAAAATTTACCTATTATATTGTTCATAATAACTATGTTTATTATAAATTATTGCATAGCTCGAATGAATTTATTTGTTTTTTTACCGGATAATAATGGAGCTAGACATGTATTTATATCTAAATATAATCAATTTTTAGAAAGTGTAATTATAGCGCCTTTTTTTGAAACTTTAATTTATCAAAAAGTGCTAATATCATTATGTTGTACATGGTCTGAACTTAGAAAAAGAAAATATTTAATAGTTATAATATCATCTTTTATATTTTCATTAAACCATACATATAGTCCTCAGTATGCGGTAGAGACATTTTTTTCTGGAGGCATGATATTTGCTTATTCATATTTAGTTTATAAAGATAAAACTAAATATAGCTTTTGGATAGTATTTTCAATTCATGCTACATGGAATCTATTTATAATGATATATAATTAAATAAAAAAGCTGCCTCAAAGTTATTTTGAGACAGCTTTTTATTTGAACTAATAGAACATAGAGAAGATATAAGAGAATAGAGCTACTCTGAAGAATAAACTTCCAACAGCTGTCACAATTCCTATACCGACTGCCCAGTATCCAAGTGTCTTAGCACCTGAATATATAGATATTATACCAAGTATTATACCAATAACTCCAAATGTTACGGGATAAGTAAATAAAGATACTATAGAAGCGAGAATAGCTAAATATCCCATAATACTTGAACTGGTATTATCTTTTCTGTTTTCTTTAACATTATATCTATTGCCTGCTGTCAATTCTGGTGCGTATTCTGTTTTGTCATTATTATTAATTGCGTCATCATGTCTGTTAATACCATTATCTTTTCTATCCACAAAATCACATCCTTTTTTTTATACTTACTATTATTATTTTCAATTTTTAAAATAATAATTAGTTTTTTATTGGATATTAAGTAATAATTTAACTAAAATATTAAGGATTTATTAAATATATATATAAATGTATAGTATTTTGATATAATATTATATAAAGCAATACAGAAAGGGTGGTTTATTTAATGATAAATCCAAGTCAAGTAGCTAAAGATATATTGAGTTCTGAGTACTTTAAAAACGCTAGACAAAATGCTCAGATTTATTCAAATGATATTAATAAAATAGAAGAGATACTTTTACAAGTAGATTATAAATTGAATAATATAAAGTTTGATGAAAATGAAGAAAAAGTAGTTGAATTTATTAGCAATATGAGAAACTTATATAAACTGGTTAAAGCGTATTATGAAGAAGAATATAAATGTATAAATATAGAGTCTATAGTATGGGCTATAGTAGCGATTAACTATTTTATAAGTCCAGTTGATTTTATACCCGATTCAATGAAGAACGTAGGCTATATAGATGATATGATAGTAGTATACTTTGTATTGAGTAATATAAAATGTGAATTAGATGATTTTTTAATATGGGAAAAAAATAGAGAAAATGTCTTCGCTTTATAAAGCGAAGACATTTTTTTATACACTAAGAGATTATAAAATTTTCGTTCTGTGGGTAACATTGATGAAAGAACTACAATTGCAACTATTTTAAGCAACAGAGTCGTTAGACATGTTGGCGTCATGAACGCATGTGAATTTTGATAACGGAGTCCATAGGGATAGTTGGCGACATGAGTCAGTGTGTAGCAACTAGACGAATTTTTTATTTGAAATCTTTAGAAAAGACTTCTTTATTTTGCATTTTAATTTATTTAATGTATAATGGTATGTAAAATGTGCATAATATCCAATAAATTATAAAATGTCGAGGAGTTTATTTATGAATATGGATGATATGTACCTTTTGTTATCTAATATAAAAGGTATAGGATATAAAACTATACAAAAAATAGATGATTATTTTGCTGATATTCAAGATTTTAATATTATATCTGATGAAGAAATATATAAAATACCAAATATAAGTTTAAAAATAAAGAAAAATATAGTAAACTATAGAAGTTCGACTTATTTAGACCAGATAAAGGAAAATCTAAAAAAACATGAAATAAACTACATAACAATAAATAATTCTAATTATCCTAAAAGGTTAAAACATATATATGACCCACCACATATACTTTACTTTAAGGGAAATAAGGAATTATTAAATGAGTTTTGTATAGCTATGATAGGATCTAGAAAGCCTACTAATTATGGAGTGTTTTGTGCAAATAAAATCAGTAAGGAACTATCATCACTTGGAATTAATATAATAAGTGGTATGGCAGTAGGGATAGATTATTACAGCCATTTAGGCTGTTTAAATGGAAATTCAAAAACTATAGCAGTATTAGGATCTTCCATAGATAAGCCATATCCAAAGCAGAATATACATCTTATGAACAATATAATTGAAAGTGGCGGAATTATATTGAGTGAATATCCACCTGGAACAGAAGCTAGACCAGGATACTTTCCTATGAGAAACAGGATAATTAGTGGTATATCTGATGGAGTTTTAATAGTTGAGGCAAGTGAGAGAAGCGGATCATTAATAACAATGAACTACGCTTTAGATCATGGAAAAAATGTTTTTGCTATTCCTGGAAACATTAATTCTCATATGAGTAAAGGAAGTAACAAAATAATAAAAGAAGGTGCCAAACTTGTTTCGAGTGTAGATGATATATTGGAGGAATATGATATACCTTATAATCTAAATTTGAAGAAAGAAAATGAGCAGCAGATAGATTTATCTAATGATGAGGGACAAATAGTTACAATATTAAAAAATAACGGATCGTTGCATGTAGATTTTATTTGTGAGCATACTAGGCTTAATATAAAAGATATATTAGGAATTTTAAATATTCTAGAAATAAAGGGTATAGTAACGGAGTTAGGAAATAAAATATATAGTATAAAATAAATTTTGGGGGTGCACTTAATGGCAAAGAACCTAGTTATAGTTGAATCACCAGCTAAAGCTAAAACTATAGGCAAATTTTTAGGTAGAAATTATACAGTTAAAGCATCCGTTGGACATGTGAGGGACTTACCTAAAAGTAAATTAGGGGTAGATATAGAAAATGATTTTGAACCATATTACATTAATATAAGGGGAAAAGGACCTGTTATTAATGAATTAAAGAAGGAAGCTAAAAAAGCTGAAAAAGTTTTTCTGGCTACTGACCCCGATAGAGAAGGTGAAGCAATATCTTGGCACTTGGCTCATATTTTAAAATTAGAGGAATCTTCTAATTGTAGAATAGAATTTAATGAAATAACAAAGGAAGCTATAAAAAAAGCTATAAAGAATCCAAGGGAGATAGATGAAAAGGTTGTAGATGCTCAACAAGCTAGAAGAGTACTTGATAGATTGTTAGGATATAAGATAAGTCCTCTTTTATGGCAAAAAATAAGAAAAGGTCTTAGTGCCGGAAGAGTACAATCTGTTGCCACTAAAATAATATCTGATAGGGAAAGAGAAATAAATAAGTTTGAACCTGAAGAATACTGGTCAATAGATGTAATATCTGAAATAGAAAAAAAGCAAGTTGAATTTAAATTTTATGGAAAATCAGATGGAAAAATAGACTTGAAAAATAAAGATCAAGTAGATGCTATATTAAATGAAATATCTGATAAAGATTTAACTATAGAAAATATAGAAGTTAAAGAAAGACGTAAATCTGGTCCTAAACCATTTACAACAAGTATTTTACAACAAGAAGCAGCTAATAAATTAGGTTTCTCTACAAAGAAAACTATGATAGTGGCGCAGCAACTGTATGAAGGTATTGAGATTAAAGGTCAAGGAACAGTAGGTCTTATATCTTATATAAGAACTGATTCATCTAGAATATCAGATGAAGCATTGGGAAAAGGTAAAGATTATATATTAGAAAACTTAGGAGAAAACTATTACAAGGGTTTTGAAAACAAGCAGAAAAAAGGTAAAAAAGTACAAGATGCTCATGAAGCAATAAGACCTACAGGTATAGATAGAACACCTGAACTTATTAAAGACTCTTTAAGTGATGAACAATATAAGCTATACAATCTTATATGGACAAGGTTTGTAGCGAGCTTGATGAAAGATGCAGTATATGAAAATTATAATGTAAAAGCTAAAGTTGGGGATTATGTATTTAAAACAACAGGTCATAAGCTTAAGTTTGATGGTTTCTTAAAAGTATATACATTTTCAAATAAAGAAGACAAGTTAATTCCTAAAATAGAAGAGGGTATGAAAGTTAAGGCAGATAATATAATTCCAAAGCAACACTTCACACAACCGCCAGCAAGATATACAGAGGCAAGTCTTGTTAAAACTTTAGAAGAGTTGGGTATAGGAAGACCTAGTACGTACGCTCCTACAATAGGTACTATACTTGCTAGAGAATATGTGGAGAAAAAAGGAAATAGTTTATACTTAACTGAACTGGGGCTTTTAGTAAATGAAATAATGGAAGAAAATTTTCAAAAATTTATAGATTTAGATTTTACCGCAGATATGGAGAATATGCTTGATTCAGTTGAAGAAGGAGATATGCCTTGGAAAGATGTAGTAAAACATGTATATAAACCATTAGAAGAAGCTATAGAAATAGCGCAAGAAAAGATAGAAAAAATAACTATAGAACAAGAAACTGATGAAATATGTGAAAAATGTGGATCTAATATGGTTATAAAATATGGTAGATTTGGAAAATTCCTGGCTTGTAAAAATTATCCCGATTGTAAAACTACAAAACCTCTTCTTAATAAAGCTGGTGTCAAATGCCCTAAGTGTAAAGAAGGAGAAATAATAATTAGAAAGAGTAAAAAAGGAAGAATATTTTATGGGTGTGATAAATATCCAGAATGTGACTTTATTTCATGGAATAAACCTACTGGAGAAAATTGTGAAAAATGTGGCGAATATTTAGTTCATAAAGAAACGAAAAAAGAGAAAAAAATAATATGCTCGAATAAAGAATGTGATTATGAAAAAAAGTCGAAAATTAGCTAAAATATGTTGATTAATTTAAATAATTGTGATAACATTTCAAATGTGTAGTGTATATAGTGTGGAAGATTATAAAGATTCTAAAAATTTCTTATTTTCCTAGATTAAGATATACAGTGTAAAGAGGAGGATATTATGGCTAGCGAACTACTTCAAAAAACTAGAAAAATAAATAAAATATTACAAAAATCAGGTACAGAACCTGTTTCTTTCCCACAATTATGTGAAATATTAAGTGAAGTTTTAAATACTAACACTTATATAATAAGTGGAAAAGGTAAAATCTTAGGAGTGCATCTAACAGATATTAAAGGAAGCCTTATTGTATCTGATGAAGATACTGGAGAAGAAAAATTACCAGAGGAATATACAAGCAATATAATGAAGGTGACGGATACTGTTGAGAATATAACTGGAGATAAATTCTTAGAAATATTTAAGCATGATGTTGAGGGGTCTGGCAAGTTTACAACTATAGTTCCTATTATGGGTAGTGGACAAAGAGTAGGAAGCTTATTACTTGCTAGATTTGATAGTGAGTTTACGGATGAAGATATAGTACTTGCTGAGTATAGTGCGACAGTTGTATGCTTAGAAATTCTTAGAGCTAAATCTGAAGAGATGGAAGAAGAAATGAGAAAGAAGGCTGTAGTTCAAATGGCCATAGGAACTCTTTCTTATTCAGAGCTTGAAGCTGTTGAGCATATATTCAATGAGCTTGATGGAATGGAAGGACTACTTGTTGCTAGTAAAATAGCAGACAGAGTAGGAATAACTAGATCTGTTATAGTTAATGCATTAAGAAAGTTCGAGAGTGCAGGAGTTATAGAGTCTAGATCATTAGGTATGAAGGGAACTCACATAAGAATACTTAACCCTAAATTACTAGATGAGTTAAATAAAATTAAAAAATAGTATTTATTTAAAGTCCTATATTATTTATAACAAAAATGTCATAAATAATATTAGGACTTTTTAATCTTTAAGGAGATTATATAAGCTCCAATTTTCATATAATATTGATTCGAGAACTGAACTGCAACTATTTTTAAACAAGGAGCCCGGTAGGACTCGTTGGCGATATGAGCTATGCGTTAGCATTAAGCGAATTTTTTATATTAAGGTAAAGATTGGTGGGGTATATGAAACCATTAGCTGATAGAATAAGGCCTAAAGAAATAGATGATATAGTAGGACAAGGTCATTTGATAGGGAAAAATAAAATATTAAGTCGAATATTAGAATCTGGATATATAACTAATATGATATTTTATGGACCGCCTGGAGTAGGAAAAACTACTGTTGCTAATATAGTGGCCAATAAAACTAATAAAAAGTTTTACAAAATAAATGCTACTAATTCATCTTTAGAAGATATTAAAAAGATTATAAGAGATTTAGATAGCTTAGAATGTATAAATGGTATTTTACTTTACTTAGATGAGATCCAAAACTTTAATAAAAAGCAGCAACAATCACTTTTAGAGTTTATGGAAAATGGAAAAATAACATTGATTGCAAGTACTACAGAAAATCCATATCACTATATTTATAAAGCTATATTAAGTAGATCTACTATATTTGAATTTAAGAGTATACAAAAAAGCGATATAATAAAAGGAATTAAAAGAGCTATATTGATTATAAAAAAAGATTTATTCGATATAAATATAGTATTTGATGAAAATGCAATAGATTATGTGGCAAGTGTAAGTGGTGGAGATTTAAGGAGAGCTATTAACAGTGTCGAACTTTGTATTTATTCAACTAATCCAAATGAAGATGGTGAAATAAATGTAAACATAGAGAAGGCTAAGGAATGTACTCAAAAAAGTGTTTTAAATTATGATAAATCAGGAGATAGTCACTATGATATATTAAGCGCATTTCAAAAGTCTATTAGAGGAAGTAATCCTGATGCAAGCATACATTATTTGGCAAGGCTTATAAAGGCAGGAGATCTTATAAGTATATGTAGAAGGTTACTAGTTATTGCTAGCGAGGATATAGGGATGGCTTATCCAAATGCTATTACCATAGTAAAGGCGTGCGTAGACAGTGCTAATCAAATAGGGTTCCCAGAAGCTAGAATGCCACTTGCTCAAGCAACTTTACTACTTGCAACTTCTCCTAAGTCAAATTCTGCTTATAAAGCTATAGATAAGGCTCTTTATGAGCTAGATACAATAGATGTTGGCCAGATACCTAATCATATTAAAGATGCCCATTACAGTGGAGCTAAGAGCTTAGGCAGAGGTGTGCAGTATAAATATCCTCATGGTTATAAGAACAATTACGTAGAGCAACAATACTTACCTGATAATATAAAGAATTCTATATATTATGAACCTGGTGATAATAAAATGGAGAGAAATATAGAGAACTATTTAAAGTTTATAAGAGAAAATTAAAAGGGTTTTGTATGTGTTTGAACATATACAAAACCCTTTTTTAAATTAACATCTGTGAACAGTATTTTTGTCTTCGTATTTATCTATATAATGTTGCTTATTATTAACTATTCTATATAAGGCTTTTATCAAGACATCTATTTCATTAAAATCGTTATATATACCAAAACTTATTCTAACCATTCCAGGCTTTGGAGAGTTAGGCATTAGCATTTTTTCTTTTATTACTTCCTTTGGTACATTAAGAAGGTTTTGAATATAAGGTTGAGCACAGAAACATCCATTTCTAACACCTATTCCATATTCTAAAGATAGTATTTTTGCTACTGATTCATGAGAAATACCTTCTATATTAAATGGAATAATGCTGGTTCTATCTTGTATATTGTAAGTGTCACCATAGATTTTAATATCAGGTATATTTTTCATACTTCTCATAGCATAATGTAACAGGTTATCCTCATGCTTTTCTAGGTTTTTCATATTTAGTAGTGACAAAGTTTTGATTGCTCTTGTAAGGGCTATTACACCCATTAAATTAGGGGTACCTGATTCATTTTTATCTGGAGGATCTGCCCAAAGTACGGTTTCATGAGTGACAATGTCTACTGTTCCACCTCCTACGTAGTCAGGGTTACTCTTTTTGAATGTAGGTTTAGGTCCTATCAATACCCCACTTCCAAAAGGTGCATACATTTTATGAGCAGAAAAAACCAAATAATCTATATGATCTGGCGCGTTGATGTTTTTCATATTTACTTTTGTATGAGGAACTAGTTGAGCTCCATCTACTAGTATTTTTGAATTATACTTGTGAGCTATTTTAGCTATTTTGTGTATTGGGTTTTTGTATCCTGTTACATTTGACACTCCTGTAACTGTTACAAGTTTAACATCTCCATTGTATTTAATCAATTTTTCTTCTAGATCATTTAAATCGAGTCTTCCTAAACTATCTATTTTTACATAATCAATATTACCCTTTCTCCACGGCAAATCATTAGAATGATGCTCCATACAAGTAGATAAAACAACAGAATTACTGTCCTCTTTATAAAGTATATTACAAAGCATATTTATAGCTTCTGTTGCATTTTTGACATAAATAATTTCCTTATTATTTATATCTGCACCTACGAAATTAGCAACTACCTCTCTGGATTCATCGTATAAGTCGGAAGAAAGCTGAGATTTATATCCCTTACCTCTATGGATTGATGAATACCAGTTTGAAAAAGAAAGTATTTCTTTAAGTACAGATATAAAAGGTGGAGTTGTAGCAGCATTATCAAAGTTTATATAAGTAACCATTTTTTTGTTTTCAAGTGGGACCTTAGTATTAACTCCAGATATTAAAAATCTATATTTATTAAACATTAAACTATTCACCTACTTTAAAAAATCAGTATTTACAATTATCTTATGTCCATTTTAAATTAAAGGTGAATGAATAATTGGATGAATAAATTGCAAAATAAGAATGTACTAAAAGATTGACAATTTATTTAATTAAGAATATAATGAAATGAATTAATAAAATAAAGTGTAAATAACTAAAAAATTAATAAAATAAAGAATGGATATGTGAAAAAGATAATAAAGATTAAAAAAACAGTTTTAGCATAATTTAATACTATAGTAATATGGAATAAAATTAAAAAAATACTAAAACTATAGAAAAACACGAACAATATATGTTAAAATAGAAATATAATTCGAAGAAAGAGGGCGTAGATATGGTTAAAAAATTTAAAAAAGTATTGGTAGCTAATAGAGGAGAAATAGCGATAAGAATATTTAGAGCTTGTTCAGAGCTTGGTATTAGAACTGTAGGGATATATTCAAAGGAAGACAAGTACAGTCTTTTCAGAAGTAAATCAGATGAATCATACCTGGTAGGAGAAGATAAGGGGCCTATTGAAGCTTATCTAGATATGGAATCTATAATTCATATAGCTAAAAAGAAGAATATAGATGCTATACATCCTGGCTATGGATTTTTATCAGAAAATGCAGAGTTTGCTAGAATGTGTAGAGAAAATGGTATTGAGTTTATAGGCCCATCTCCTGAGGTTATGGACAGAATGGGAGATAAAATAAACTCTAAAAAGGTTGCTAAAGAAGCAAATGTACCTACAATACCTGGTGTTGATCATTCTATTGAAACAGCAGAAGAAGCTAAAGTAATAGCAAAACAAATAGGATACCCTATTATGCTTAAAGCGTCTAATGGCGGTGGCGGAAGAGGTATGAGAGTAATAGAAAGAGAAGAAGATTTAGTTTTAGAGTTTGACAGAGCTGTTAGTGAATCTAAAAAAGCCTTTGGAAAGGCTTGCATATTTATAGAAAAATACTTGAAAAAGCCAAAGCATATAGAGGTTCAAATACTTGGAGATAAGCATGGAAATATAGTTCATCTTTATGAAAGAGACTGTTCTGTTCAAAGAAGACATCAAAAAATAATAGAATTTGCTCCAGCATTTGGACTAAGTGAAGATGTTAGAGATAGAATATGTGAGGATGCTTTAAAGCTTGCAAATCATGTAGGATATCATAGTGCAGGAACTCTTGAGTTTTTAGTTGATGCTGATGAGAACTATTATTTTATAGAGATGAATCCTAGAATACAGGTTGAACATACTGTATCTGAAATGGTAACTGGAATTGATATAGTTCAAAGTCAAATACTTGTAGCTCAAGGTTATAAATTAGATAGTGAAGAAATAAATATAAAGTCTCAAGATGATATAAAGTTAAATGGATATTCAATACAGTGTAGAATAACTACAGAAGATCCTAAGAACAACTTTATGCCAGATACAGGTAAAATACATGTTTATAGAACAGGATCTGGTTTTGGTATAAGACTTGATGGAGGAAATGGATTTACAGGATCTGAAATAACACCTCACTACGATAGTTTATTGGTTAAGACTATATCTTGGGATAGAACGTTTAAAAATTCTATAAGAAAGATGCTAAGATCTATAAAGGAAATTAGAATAAGAGGGGTTAAGACTAATATAGGATTTTTGGTAAATGTATTAAATCACCCTGATTTTGTAGATGGTAAGTGTGATACTAAGTTTGTTGATGAAACAGAAGAATTATTTGATATAAGAGAAGGTAAAAATAGAGGTACAAAGCTTTTACAATTCATAGGTAATGTAACAATTAATGAAGCTAAAGAAACTAAGAAAGACTTTGATATGCCAAAACCACCTAAGATAGATGAATCTATAATAATGGAAGGTTCTAGAGACTTACTTAAAAAGCTTGGTACTAAAAAGTTTATGGAGTATGTTAAAGATGAGAAGAAACTATTCATAACTGATACCACTATGAGAGATGCACATCAATCATTATTTGCTACTAGAGTTAGAACTAACGACCTTTTAAAAGTTTCAAAAGCAGTAAGTCATAATATGAATGATTTATTCTCTCTTGAGATGTGGGGAGGAGCAACTTATGATGTTGCATATAGATTCCTTAAGGAGTCGCCATGGCTAAGACTTGAAAAACTTAGAGAAAATATACCTAATGTAATGTTCCAAATGCTTCTTAGAGCTTCTAATGCAGTTGGATATAAAAACTATCCAGATAACGTATTAAAAGAATTTATTAAAGAATCATCAAGCAAAGGAATAGATATATTTAGAATATTCGATAGCTTAAACTGGATTGATAACATGAGACTTCCTATATACGAAGCTTTAAATACAGGAAGTTTAGTAGAAGGTACAATATGTTATAGTGGAGATATATTAGATTCTACTAAAACTAAATACACTACTAAATATTATATAAATATGGCTAAAGAACTTGAAAAAATGGGAGTTCATATGATAGCTATAAAAGATATGGCAGGTCTTCTAAAGCCTTATGCAGCATATGAACTTGTGAAGGCATTAAAAGAAGAAGTAGGAGTTCCAATTCACCTTCATACTCATGATACTAGTGGAAATGGACTATCAACACTTCTTATGGCATCACAAGCTGGAGTTGATATAGTAGATACTGCGGTTGAATCTATGGCAGGACTTACAAGTCAACCATCTATGAACAGCTTAGTAGAAGCATTAAGAAATACGGGAAGAGATACTAAAATAGACCTTGAAGGAATACATGAAATAGGAGAATATTATAGAGAACTTAGAAGCGTATATTCTAAATTTGAAAGTGACTTAAAGACATCATCAGCAGAAATATACAAATATGAGATACCTGGTGGACAATATACTAACCTAAAACCTCAAGTTGAAAGCTTAGGACTTGGAAATAAGTTTAAAGAAGTAAAAGACAATTATAAAGAAGCTAATGAGATATTAGGAGATATAATAAAAGTTACACCTTCATCAAAAGTAGTTGGAGACTTATCTATATTCATGACTAAGAATGATCTTAATAAAGAGAATATAGTTACAAAAGGAGCAGAAGTTTCATTCCCAGATTCGGTAGTAGATTACTTTAGAGGAATGATAGGGCAACCAGAAGGAGGATTCCCTAAAGATTTACAAAAAATCGTTTTAAAAGGAGAAGAGCCTATTGATGTAAGACCTGGGGAACTTTTAGAAGATGTAAACTTTGATGAAATCAAGAAAATGTTAGACGAAAAATTCCATATGGAGACTAATATCAGAAATATAATAAGTTATTGCTTATATCCTAAAGTATATGAAGAGTATTTATCTCATCTTAAGGAGTACAATGATGTATCAAAGCTTGAAAGTGATGTGTTCTTCCATGGACTTAATAAAGGCGAAGAGTGTGAAGTTGAAATAGAACCTGGTAAGGTTTTAACTATAAAATTGGTAGAAATAGCAGATGTTAAAGAAGATGGAAAAAGAACACTAACATTTGAATTAAATGGTATGAGAAGAGAAGTTGAAATAGAAGATAAGAACTTCTCAATGAATGTAAAAACAGTTCTTAAAGCTGACCTGAACAACAAACTTGAAGTTGGAGCTAGTATTCCTGGAAAGGTTGTAAAGGTATTAGTTAAAGAGGGAGATGAAGTTAAAGAAAATCAACCTGTTATAATAATAGAAGCTATGAAGATGGAGACGACTATAGTGTCTAGAAGTAATGGGGTTATAGATAAGGTTTATGTAAAGGAAGCCGATGTGGTTTCTGATAGAGAGTTATTAATATCTATGAAATAAATAAAAAAGAATCCTCAATTATGAGGATTCTTTTTTTAATCTTACTATAAGGTTTATTACAAGAGATCTACTATTTTGTTGGTATCTCTACACAACCTTTTCTTATGCAAACCTTAACAATATCCTTTTCCACAAATTTATAAGCTAAAGGTTCATTTGTAATAGGTTGTGTTCCAAAGTTTTGGGTATGAGCAAAAACTTCACATAATATGGTTGAACCTACAATTCTAAACTCATCACCTTCATTAGCATCGTCTCTATCGATTACACATTGGAAAGGAGTATCATCTACAATTTCTTTCTCTTGCTCAATTCCATTATCTAAAGCGGCAGTATAGCTAATAGTTCTTCGGATAAAACCAGTGATAAGAACATTCTCAGGGCAGACTCTTTCAATTTCAGCATAGACTGTGTTTTTATGAACAATAAGTGAATCTTTTAGAGCTGGTGGAACTAATTGAGTACTTCCCTCAACCATAACTTGACAGCAAGATTGCGGATTAGCTACAGGTATAGGACAAGACGTAACTTTAAGTGGTCTCATCATTTCATTGTCTTCATGATCTAGAATATGACAATGCCATACATAACCAGGACCAAATGTAGGGTCAAATGGAAATAAATTCACTCCTGGATTAACTTTTTTAGGATCAGCATCCTGTGGTGCAAATCTAAGTTTAAGTCTAGTTACTTCTCCTGGTAGCATTATAACAGTATCTTTCCACCCACGTTCATTTAAAGGTGGGTCAATAGGACTACCTTCTAGGAATGGGTCAACTGGCAATGGTACGGTTGGATGATTAAGAGGAGGTTCACCATTGAGTTTGATCCATTCTTCACGGTATGCTACATTATCAAAGTTCTGGCGGTTTGCAACTTGGAACTGTATCAAGTGTATGTGGATTGGATGTGCACCATTGGTAAGATTCACAATTTCCCACTCAACCGTTGATCCTACTATAGGTAATTCTGAAATTGGAGCCCCCCACGTTTGACCATCTAACAGCAATTCAAGGGCACCGTTAGGTCCTCGTACTACATTTAAAGTTAAAATCTTCTTTTGTTCATCTGGAGTTAGCACAGGGATTTTATTCAACTTTGCAGGAAGTTTAGTTGGTGGGACTACAGGTGTATCGAGTATAGTGAACTGCATAATTTGTCCAACCGTATCTGGATCAGGAGCTCTACCATTTGGGAAAGGTGCATTAGCATCATTAGTCATAATAATAGTTGTTTCTGGATCTAATATTGAAAAATCAATCAAGATGTCAGCACGCTCTCCTGGTGCAATTAGTAGTTCATTCAATGTTACAGGGAAAGGTAGAAAGCCCCCGTCAGAACCAATCTGAATAAATGGCTGTTCATTTGAAAGTTTTAAGTTATATGTTCTAGTATTTGATCCGTTAAGAAGTCTAAATCTGTACTGTCTACGCTCAACGTTCAAATTAGGCCATACCTTTCCATTGACCGTAATAGCATTACCTACAAATGCAGGTCTCCAATAAGGGTGAACATCAGGATTGACACCATTGCTAGGAAAGAATAATGAGCCATCTTTATTGAATGAACGATCTTGAATAACTATAGGAATTTCATATAGACCACTTGGAAGAAGTGGAGATATTTTATTATTTGGATCCTTTATCAAATAGAATCCAGCAAGGCCTGCGTATACTCCAAGACGTGTGGTTCCCAGCGCATGGTCGTGATACCAAAGGGTAGTTGGCTCTTGTGTGTTGGGGTAGGTATAACGAGACTTTAAAAATGCTGACCCCTTGTTTTCCTCTCCAGCCGTAAACCACGCATCTGGACCACCATCAGAATCAGATCTAACCTCTGCACCATGCAAATGTGTAACAAGGGGAACTGGATTCTGTGCTAAAGTATATCCTGGAGGAAATGGCAGAAATGGTGGTGTTGGTGTTGGTATATTATTAGGATTTGCCCAATGTAATGTAGGATCTACTGCAAATAAATTTGGTTCCGTAATATTATTTATCCACTGTACATTGGCAGGTATTCCTCGAATAGTTTCAAAGGTAGCACCTGGAGAACTACGAAAACAAGAAACTTCACCTGTACATAGATCTTCAACATTACCTTCATATCCCCAAACAGTTGTCTGAGGGAACATAGGAGGAAGGATTTGTTGCATAAATTCAGTCATAGTAACTGTATAATTATGACTTATGTCTTCTCCTGTAATTGGATCTTTCACAATAGTGGGCTTGAATACAGGAGGAATAGGTAATTGATTGACATATTTAGGTATGCATTTTGGATTTAATGGTTTTGCCATATCTATAGTCCCCTTTTTTATAAAAATTATTTTAAGAATAAATTTTTTCCTCTAATCTATATACTATGAAATTTGGATCAGAATGTGCTTTTTATATATTAAAATAAAAAATTAATAAATCTTAAGTATCATATTCGTGATAAATGGATTGAAAAATATAAAAATAATGTTAAAATTAGGGATGGGGATTAGAGAATAAAGGAGGGGGATATTATGAAACTTAAAAGAAATGTTTTTATTTTACTAGCAATAATACTTATTTTATTTATTAGTTGTGCATCTTTGAAAAAGAATTTGGACAATTTGAGGTTTAGTAGTGAAAAGTCAGGATTTTCAATTACTTTACCTGAAAGTAGGAGAGGTTTTGAAAACACTTAAAAAAATAAAATACAATTATTCATGATTATAAATTTTATGTATAAGCCTGTTAAATATATTATAGAAAAAATAAAGGTGGTATAGAATGAATAAGAGAAATAGATATATATATTTTATTTTTATAATTATAGTAATAATAATGGGATTAGTATCTAGAAAATTAAGTAATATGCCAGAGTTTATTAAAAGCTATTTGCCTGATACATTATGGGGTCTAATGGTGTTTTTCGTAATGGGATTTATATTTAATAAATCTAGCATATTAAAGGTAGCTATATATTCTTTGGTATTTAGCTACTGTATAGAAATAAGTCAACTGTATCATTCACCGTTGATAGATAGCATAAGAACAACTACACTTGGAGGATTGGTTTTAGGGTTTGGATTTTTGTGGTCAGATTTAGTTTGTTATAGCGCTGGAATTTTGACTGGATATACAATTGAGAAGTATTATATAAACAAAAAAGGAGGGCTAATATGATTGCAAATAAATTGAAAGCAGGAGATGAAATAAGAGTTATAGCACCAGCTAGAAGTCTAGGAATAATAGATGAAAGTACAAGAAATATAGCTAATAAATGTTTAGAAAAGATGGGGCTTAAGGTTACATTTTCTAAAAACTGTGAGAAAATTGATGAATTTAGTTCTTCTTCAATACAATCTAGAGTAAATGATTTACATGAAGCTTTTTTAGATGATAATGTAAAATGTATACTTACTGTTATAGGAGGATTTAATTCAAATCAATTATTGGATTATATAGATTATGATATTATAAAAAACAATCCTAAAATAATTTGTGGGTATTCAGATATAACTATTTTATCTAATGCAATTTATAAAATAACAGGCTTAGTAACATACTCAGGACCACATTATTCAACTTTTGGAATGGAAAAAGGGATAGATTATACTATAGACTATTTCAAAAAGTGCTTGATGAGTGAGGAAGTATTTGAATTAACACCTTCTGAAAAATGGAGTGACGATATGTGGTTTTTAGATCAAAATAATAGAATGTTTTATGAAAATAATGGATATATAACTGTAAACAAAGGAAGTGCTAAAGGAGAGGCTATAGGAGGCAATCTTTGTACCCTCAATTTACTTCAAGGAACTAAATATATGCCTGATTTGAAAGATAAAATTGTGTTTATAGAAGACACATCTTCAAGTTTCGCTGAAGAATTTGATAGAGATTTACAATCATTAATTCATCAACCTGATTTTGATAAAGTAAAAGGAATAGTAATTGGGAGATTCCAAGTAGGATCGAAAATTACAAAAGAAAAGATAATAAAAATAATAAAGACAAAGAAAGAATTAAATAATATACCTGTAATTGCAGATGTAGATTTTGGGCATACAACTCCTCATATAACATTCCCTATAGGTGGAGAGGTAGAAATAGTGGCAGAATATGATTGTAGTAAAATTTTAATAAGTAAGCATTAGGTTAAGGGGGGATTATCATGCACAGATTAAGTTATAAAGATATGATGTACTTAAAAGAAATAGGATTGTATTCTTATGGATATGCTTATATACTTAGATATTTGTTAGATAATGAATATGAAGGAATAAAGAATATTAAAGATATAAAAGAGCAGGTTGAAAAAGTTCTTGAAATTTTAAATAATAGAAAACAACTACCAGAGGAGTATAAGTACTTAGTAAATAATTATAATGGGTTTTGTGGGGTGTTAATACCTAAAGAAGAAATAATGTGTGATTTTTAAGAATCTTCGGTTGAAGGTTCTTTTTATTTTGCATATAATAAATGTAAGTACTAACTTACAAAACTGATGGAGGGGTATTATGGATAGCAGAATATCTAGAACGAGAAAAAAAATATTGCAAGCTGCAATTGAGGTATTTGCTGAAAAGGGTTTTTCATCTACAACAACTTTAGAAATAGCTCAAAAGGCACAGGTGGCAGAGGTTACTCTGTTTAGACATTTTCCTAAGAAAAGAGATATATTACACTTTGCAGTTTTAGATTTTGTCGATGTATTTACAGAAAATTTTGCTTTTAATAGTTTAAAGTCAATAGTAGATAATAATAAACATAAGCCTATAAAGGAGATACTCAAGCTTATAATTTTAGATAGAAAAAATTTTCTTAATGAGTATTTTTCGTATATAAAGGTTATTTTTCAAGAGATGCAATTTGATGAAGAAGTTAGAATAATTTATCTAGAAAAAATAGCTAAGAAGATAAGCATATTATTTAATGAACTATTCAGTGAAATAAGAGAAAGAGAAAAAATCAAAAATATAGAGTCGTTTATATTGATGAGGTCTTTTATAGGTATGGCTTTTATGATGATCATGCAAAGATATTTTATACCTAGTGAGAATAAGGTCAATGATTTAGAGCAAGAGATAGATATTGTTGTAGATATATTTTTAAATGGGATTTTGGACAAATAAAATATTGGGGAGGGATTAAATTGAGTAGATTAAAGTTTTTGATTATATTATTAATAGCATTCAGCATAACTGGATGTTCTAAAGATATCAGTTTAGTGTATACAGGAACTCTAGAAGCGACTGAGGTTGATCTTAACAGTGAAGTATCATCAACTGTAAAAAATGTATTTGTTACTGAAGGAAGTAGTGTAAAAAAAGGTGATAAAATACTTCAAATTGAGGATACCTCTATTTTGATTAAGTTAAATCAAGCAAATGCACAACTTAATGCTGCTAAAGCAGATTTTGACGAAGTATCGAGTGGGTCAAGAAGTGAGGAAATAAAAAAAGCTCAAGCAAACGTAGAAAGCGTAGAAGTGCTTTTAAGTGGATCTAAAAGTGAATATGAATATTTAGTAGGTAATTACAATGATTTAAAAAGCCTATATGAACAAGATGCTGTAAGCAAAAAAGACTTAGATGGTGCTAAAACTTCTATGGATAAAGCATATTCTAACTTTCAAAATGTACAAAAACAGTATGAATCAGCAAAATCAAGTCTCGATCTTGTGATGAGTGGGTCTACTAATGAAAGAATTAAAAAGGCAAAAGCTCAAGTTGACTCTATGAAGGCGAATGTGGACTTATTAAACTACCAGTTGTCAAAAGCTACTATATATTCTCCTATTGATGGTATTGTTCAAAATATTAATTACGATGTAGGAGAACTTGTATTAAATGGTGCTAATATAGCTAATATAATAAATTTAAGTGATAGATGGGTTAAAATATACATTCCTCAAAAATATCTAGATAAAGTAAGTTTAAATGAAGAGGTAAGTATAAAAGCAGATTATTTAAGCAATAAAAAATTAAAAGGCAAAATTATATATATATCATCTGAAGCAGAATTCACTCCTAAAAATGTAGAGTCAAAGGAAAGTAAGGAGGAGATGGTATTTGAGGTAAAGGTTAAGATCGATGATGAGTCAAACTTATTAAAGCCTGGTATGTTAATAGATGTAGATTTAGAAGGTGATTTAAATGGAAAATAATTTAGTTATTGATGTCAAAAATATTTCAAAATCATTTAAAGATTTTAAAGCGGTAGATAATATAAGCCTTCAAATAGAAAAAGGAAAAATATATGGTCTTTTAGGCCCTAATGGATCGGGGAAGTCCACAACTATAAGGATGTTATGTGGTGTAATAACTCCATCGGATGGAGGTGGAAGTGTATTAGGATTTAATGTGGTAAATGAATCTGAAAAAATAAAGCAACATATAGGATATATGTCGCAGAAGTTTAGTTTATATGAGGATTTAACTGTATATGAAAATTTAGATTTTTATGCGAGTATTTATACAATATCTAGCAATGTTAAAAATAAAAGAATTGATGAACTCATAAAAATGGCAGGTCTTGAAGGCAAAGAAAAAGTTATTACAAAAAATTTATCAGGAGGATGGAAGCAAAGATTAGCTCTTGGATGTTCATTAATACACAAACCAAAGCTTTTAATACTAGATGAACCTACTTCAGCAGTGGATCCTGTATCTAGAAGAATATTTTGGGAACTTATTCACAAATTATCTAATCAAGGTATAACAATTATAGTTACAACCCACTATATGGATGAAGCACAAAGCTGTGATGAGATAGCGTTTATGTTTTCTGGAAAAATAATAGCAAAGGGTGCACCAGCAGAATTAGTAAAAGAAAGAAATTGCAACAATTTAGAATCTGTATTTATAAGTTATGTTGAAGAACAAACTGGAGAAAAAATACGTTCGTCATTTGAAGAAATGAAATTTATCCAAAAAAGAGAAGGTGAATAGTATGAGCTTAAAAAGACTTCTTACTATAATGAAAAAAGAATTTATTCATATAAAACGAGATAAAGCAAGTCTTGTTATAGCTTTACTAATGCCTATAGTATTCGTATTTATATTTGGATATGCTGTAAATACTGATGTAGATAACATAAGTATGGCTGTATTTGATAATGACAACACTTTAGAGAGTAGGGAGTATATAAATTCTCTTAAAAATTCAAACTATTTCAATCCAAATAGATATGTAGATAATATGCAGAGTATTCAAAAGTTAATAGATACAGGAACGGTTAAATCTGCTATTATAATACCTTCTGGATTTTCAAAGCATTTAAAAAGAAATGAAAAAGCACAAGTAAAACTAATTATAGATGGAACAGACCCAACTATAGCTAGAACTGCACTTCAAAGTGGAGTACTTACTACTAATATGCATTCTTTAGAGATATCTAAAGATTTTATGCAAAAAACTGGCAAAAATGCATTGAACACACCTGGAATAGATATGAGGACTAGAGTTTGGTATAATCCGAACCTTGAAAGTTCAAAATTTATAATTCCTGGGCTTATTGGACTTATCATGCAAAATATAACTGTTATGCTTACTGCTTTTTCTCTTGTCAGGGAAAGGGAAAAAGGAACTTTAGAGTTACTGATAGTAACACCTATAAAATCATCAGAACTTATAATAGGGAAGATGATTCCTTATGTTTTAATTGGAAGCATAGATTTTATAATATCGTTGTTCTTTGGAACCTTATGGTTTGGTGTTCCTATCAAAGGCAATATGCTATTACTCATATTATTAGGACTTGGGTTTGTTATATGCTCACTGGCTATAGGAATGTTAATATCAACTGTTGCAAAGAATCAAGCTCATGCAATGCAACTTACTATATTATTCATATTGCCTAGTGTACTTTTATCTGGATTTATGTTTCCGAGGGAGTCCATGCCTTTTGTAATAAATATTTCGGGTTATTTAATACCGCTTACGTATTTTTTGAATATATTAAGGGGCATCATATTAAAAGGGGTAGGACTTAGTTATTTAATTAAAGATGTAGTTATTTTATTTATATTTGGTACTGTATTATTATGTATATCTTCTGTTAAATTTAAGAAAAAATTAGATTAAAACTCTAAAAATGTTGTAAAATATCCAACTATTGATATAATTAATGGGTAATACAATACATTGGAGAGGTACAAGATATGAAAAATACTTATATGATAAATAACTACAAAAATATTGCTAATAAATTCTGTGAAGATGGAAACTTTATTAGAGCTATAAATTTCTACAATAAAGCTTATGATTTAGAAGGTGGAAGCGAGGATATAGATCTGCTTTTAGATATGGCTCTTGCATACGATGATATGGAAAACTATGATTTTGCATATCAAAAGTATGAAGAAGTTTTAAACATAGATGAAAATGAAGCTAGAGCGTATTTTGGACTTGGAGCTTTATACGATAATAAACAGGAGTATACAACTTCTATTAAATACTATGAAAAAGCTGTTGAGATTGATGATAAATATGACAGAGCTTACTTTTTCTTGGCTACTGCCTATGATGAGATAGGAGATAGTGAGAATGCTATAAAAAATTATAAGAAAGCTATAGAACTTAATCCAAATGATTTTTGGGCATATACAAATTTAGGGTCATTATATGAAGAAATGAACGAAAATGAATTGGCTTATGATATGACTAGAGAAGCTTTAGGCATTATTTCTAATCATTTTACAGCACTTTTTAATATGGCAGTGATACTTAAAAAGTTAGGGAGAGAAAGTGAATCTGTAAAATATTATGAAATGAGTATAAAAAGAGATAAAGAAAACCCTTATTCATACTTAAATTTAAGCATTATATATAAGGGACAAAAAAAATATAAAAAGGCTTGTGAAATTATAAGTGAAGGAATAAAAAATAGCCCACAAACATCAGTGCTATATTATAATAGAGCGTGCTTTTATGTTAGGCTTGGAATGAATGAATTAGCTCTTAAGGATTTGATAAAGGCTATAGAGCTTAGTGAGAAACTTCTTGAATATGCAAATGAAGATGAAGAATTAGCTCCTATTAGAGAAATGCAGGCATACAAAATAATGTTTAGATAAAATTCGTCTAGTTGCTACGCACTGACTCATGTCGCCAACGATCCCTCTGGGATCTGTTGCTTAAAAATAGCTGTAAGTATAGCTTTCTTAATAAGTTATTCATAAAACAAAAATATTGTAATTCCTATAGAATGAAAATTGGCAGGTGATTGATATGACACAAAATAAATTTTTACCTATTAATAAACAAGATATGATAGATAGAGGATGGGAACAATTAGATTTTATAATAGTAACAGGTGATGCGTATGTTGATCACCATAGTTTTGGTACGGCTATAATATCTAGAGTTTTAGAAGATGCAGGGTATAAGGTTGGAATAATAGCTCAGCCTGATTGGAAGAGTACTAGTGATTTTGAAAAACTTGGAAGACCACGTCTGGGATTTTTAGTTAACGCAGGAAACATGGACTCTATGGTAAACCACTATACAGTTAGTAAGAGAGTGAGAGAAAAAGATTTTTATTCTCCCGGTGGAAAGATGGGTCTTAGACCTGATAGAGCAACTATCGTCTATTGTAATAAAATAAGAGAAGTATATAAGGACATACCTATAATTATAGGTGGGGTTGAGGCAAGTCTTAGAAGATTTGCTCATTATGATTATTGGGAAAATAAAGTTAGAAAATCAATGCTCGTGGATAGTGGAGCAGATATGCTTATATACGGTATGGGAGAGAGACCAGTTGTTGAACTTGCAAACAGCTTAAATGATGGATTTGACATAAAGTATATAAGACATATAGATGGAACTTGCTACATGGTAGATGATAAGGAAGAACTGTATGAAGATTATATAGAGGTACCATCTTTTAAAGATGTATTTAAAGATAAAATAGAATATGCAAAAGCATTTAAGCTTCAATATCAAGCTCAGGACCCTGTAATAGGAAGTATGCTAGTACAAAAACATGCTAATAAGTATCTTGTTCAAAATAAACCTCAAATGCCGTTATCAAGAGAAGAACTTGATAAGGTATACAATTTACCTTATCAGAAAAATTACCACCCAATATATGAAAAGCAAGGTGGAATCGCTGCGATTGAAGAGGTTAAATTTAGTATAGTAAGTTCTAGAGGTTGTTTTGGAAGTTGTTCTTTTTGTGCTATAACATTCCATCAAGGAAGAATAGTTCAAAGTAGAAGTGAAGAATCTATAATAAAAGAAGCTAAAGAAATAACTAAGTATCCAGACTTTAAAGGATATATTCACGATGTTGGTGGACCTACTGCAAACTTTAGAAAGCCTGCGTGTGAAAAACAGTTAAAATCAGGGGCTTGTAAGAATAAACAGTGCTTATCTCCAAATCCATGTAAGCAAATGAATGTTGATCATAGTGAATATTTAGGTGTTCTTAGAAAACTTAGAAAATTACCTAATATCAAAAAAGTATTTGTAAGATCAGGCCTTAGATATGATTATATAATGGCTGATAAAAGTGATAAATTCTTTAGGGAACTTGTAGAACATCATGTTAGTGGACAGTTAAAAGTAGCTCCTGAACATATATCTCCTAAGGTTCTTAAGTATATGGGAAAACCAGCAGGAAAAACTTATGATAAATTTAGGGAAAAATTCTATAAGATAAATGATCAGTTAGGAAAGAAACAATTTATAATCCCTTATTTAATGTCAAGTCATCCAGGAAGTACACTGGATACTGCAATTGAGCTTGCAGAGTATTTAAGAGACATTAGATACCAACCAGAGCAGGTTCAAGATTTTTATCCAACACCTGGAACATTATCTACTACAATGTTTTATACAGGCCTTGACCCATTAACTATGAAAGATGTATATATACCAAAGACTAAGAGTGAAAAAGCTATGCAAAGAGCTTTGCTTCAATATAGAAATCCTAGAAACTACGATTTAGTTTATGAAGCTCTAATGAAATCTGGAAGAGAAGATCTTATAGGATTTGGGCCTAAGTGTTTGATAAAGCCTAGAGGTGCTAGAGGAAAAGAAGATTATAGTAAATTTAATAAGAAATCTAGTGGTAAAACTAACAATAAAAACAACAAAAGATCAAATGATAAATCAAAAGGTAAATTTAATGATAGATCCAAAGGCAAGTTTAATGATAAATCAGATGATAGATCGAGTAAAAATAGTAGTGGTAAATTTGATAATAAAAATAATAGAAAAAATAAATCTAAAGGAAGAAAAAGAAAAGGATAGCTCTAAGTTATCCTTTCTTTCTATACAACTACACAAATACTGTAGTTGACACACTACATGATATCAAATTATAATTACATAGTGAAATTACATACAATTAAAAAGGAGTATTATATGAAAAATCAAAAGAAGACAACAAAAACAGTAGTATTTGTAATGCTGATAATGATACTTAGTAGACTACTTGGATTTGTACGTGAAGTTATAATGACCAATAAATTTGGTAGAGGGTTAGAAACTGATGCGTTCTTTGCGGCTTTTACTATTCCTGATATGATGTATTATCTTTTAATAGGGGGAGCTTTAAGTTCAGCATTTATACCTGTATTTACGAGTTACTTGTCAAAGGGAGATGAAGAGGAAGCGTGGAAGGTTGCTTCTACTTTCATAAATATAACTGTCCTGCTTTTAATGGTGTTATCTATTTTGGGGATGACATTTGCTGAATATTTAGTTCCGCTTGTAGCTTATAATTTCAAAGGAGAACAGCTAGATCTTACTATACAACTTACAAGATTCATGTTTCCGGCTGTAACCTTTACTGCTCTTGCTGGTCTTGAAACGGGAGTTTTAAACTCTTATAAGATATTCAATGCTCCTTCAATAGGACCTATACTGTATAATTTGGGTATTATATTTGGAACTATATTCTTATCATCTACATTTGGAATAAAAGGTATGGCTATAGGAGTTGTTATAGGTGCTGTATCAAATGCCTTATATCAATTTATATTTGTATCTAAAAGAGCTAAATACTATAGATTCACATTTGATTTAAAGCATCCTGGTGTTAAGAAAATATTTAAGCTAATAGTTCCTGCTATGATAGGTTTATCTGTTACTCAAATAAACCTTGTAGTAAACCAAAATATAGCATCTGCTTTTGATGAAGGAAGTATAACGGCATTAAGACTTGCTAATAGAATAATGCAGCTTCCTTTAGGAATTTTTTCTGTTAGCATAGCAACAGTGATATTCCCAACTATAACTGCTCAAATAGCAAAGGGAGAAATAGAAGACTTTAGAGAAACTTTTGCCATGGGTATGAGAAATATATTCTTCGTTACTATACCATCAGCTATAGGACTTATGACTTTAGGAGTACCTTTGATAAGATTATTATTTGTAAGAGGGGCTTTTAAGGAAGAAGATGCAATGGTAACTGCTACAATACTTGTTTTTTATACACTGGGACTTGCATTTCAAGGCGGGGTTCAGCTTTTAACAAGAGGGTTTTATGCAAATCATGATACTAAAACCCCAGTCAAAATAAGTTTTATGGCTATGTTTGGAAATATAGTATTAAGTTTGGTTTTGGCTTATTGGACGCCTTTAAAGGTAAATGGACTGGCGCTTGCATATTCTATAACAAGCTTTATAAATATGAGTATGTTATTTAAATCCTTAGGCAAAAAAATGGATGGAATAAACTCAAAAGAAATAGCTACTTCATTCTTCAAATCTACAATTGCATCTATTGTTATGGGGGTTGTTATAGTTATATTAAATGTAATATTCAATAAATACTTTGATGTTAATAATAAGACGATGCAGATAATTCAAGTAACACTTGATACGTTAATTGGAGCGGGAGTGTTCTTTGCAGTTGCTAATATTTTAAATATGCAAGAAGTAAATGATATAAAAGAAATAATCAAAAGAAAGAGATCTAGAAGGTAAAACTTCTAGATCTCTTTCTTTTAATTATCATAAATTACGTATTCGTACATGATAACTTGTAAACAAATTGTTTGCGCTTTATATGATAGCTTTTGTCAGGACCATAAAAATTGTCCCACATTTGAGATAACTCTTCTTTACGATAAGTTTCTAAAGGTTTTATTTTTTCGCCTTCTTTTCTTTTGTACTGCTTATCTTTTAAAAATTTTTTATAAAGAGGACTTATAGCTAAGCTTTCAGCTGTTTTCACTATTTTATTTTTAAAAAGTATACTGTCAAACATATCATCTATTAAACCTATTTTTTTTGCTGTTTTTGTACTCATAGGAAGGCAGTTATTTGTTATTTCAATAGATTTTTGCTCTCCTATACGTTTAGGAAGAAGATATGTCCAATATTCAGAACCATATAAACCCATTTTCTTATAATGAGGATTTAGAACTATTCCGTTTCTTGCAAACACTTTGTCAGCAGCTAATGCTAAAATAACACCTCCAGCTGCAGCATTACCTTGCATTGCTGAAATAACAATATGGGTATCTGTTAAAATAATTTCTTTGATAAGATTATTAATAGCATTAATATTTTTCCAGGATTCATCAGATGGGTTATCAGCGGCTTCAATCACATTAAGATGAATTCCATTTGACCAAAAGTCAGAACCTCCCATTAACACTATAACTTTTGTATTACGTTTTCTTGCTTTTAAAAATGCCTCTTTTAATCGAAGACACTGTTTCGTACTCATCGCTCCATTATAAAATTCAAAATGGAGATATCCAACCTTATTTTTTTCTTCATACCATATTTCTTTGAAAGTGTCATCTTTAACACTATTATCGACTGGTAATTCTGGGATATTTCTTATTTTATCACCAAGAACTTGTGTAGCAGGAAGTTTGAAGTATATACTATTTCCTTGATCTTTTCTTTTAAGGTGTGTAATCCAAACGGCTCCATCTCCAGTAGCACGACATATTGCACCATTTCTTTTTGCTATGATTTCACCAGGGGTTCCTTTTAAATTATTCTCTTCATGAACACCATAAAGATAAAAATTTTCTCCATAAATAGTATCTAATAGCCCAGGTTGGCTGTCTGCAGAACGAATTTTTTTGGAAATCATTGCAGTTGATTCCAACCAATCAATAGAACGATATTTTTGCTTCATAGGTTTATGCTCTCTACCTTTAATATCATTTTGATTGTAATTCAGCTTTTCGGGAACAAATTCACCACTTTCGTATTTTGAGATAGTTTCTAACAGACATTTAATAGCAGCTTCAGTTACTTCGTGTCGATACAAGTAGCTTTTGCTTACAGAATTCATTGTAAAGTTATGAGATGCCCAAATATCTCCACCATCAAGTTTATCATTTGCTTGAAGGAGTGTAACACCCCATTCTGTTTCTTCGTTAAGAATTGCCCAATCAAGAGAAGAAGGGCCTCGGTCTCCTTTGATACCTGGATGAATAATAATACATGTATAATGACTCCAAATGGTTTGAGGAATATATTTTTTTAAAAATGGCGCAACAATCAGGTCAGGTTTGTAATGATTTGCTGCATTTATCATTGAATGTTCATCACTAGCAATTTGAACATAAACTTTATGACCAAGATCTGTTAATTCAATAAAAGCTCTTTGACTTAAACTATTATGAGCTGTTGAAAAAAATAAAATTTGCATATATCTATATCTCCTTTTATAAAAAAATTGTAAAGTATTGCTGTTAACTATTATAATACATAATAATTATTATTATCAATTGGGAAATCTGGGATATTTAGATTCTAAAAAATCTCTCTTTAATCCAAAATAAAGGGAATTAAAATATCATGAATGTATTAAATTTTTTGATAAAAATAGGGATTATACCTTAACATAATGCGAAATTTAGTGAAATTTTCCTAAAAAAATTTATAAAATTGAATGTTGACAAAATTACTTGGGTATAATATACTGAAGTCAGAATTCATAGTTAAACACTAGGAATTAAAAGAGGTGATATATTGAAACTATCAACTAAAGGAAGATATGGCTTAAAAGCTATGTTTGAACTAGCTTTAAATCAAGACGATGGACCAGTTCCACTTAAACATATAGCACAAAATCAAAATTTATCAGAACAGTACTTAGAACAGATATTTGCAAAGCTTAGAAAGGCTGGACTTATAAAAAGTATAAGAGGAGCGCAGGGAGGTTATTTATTAGCTAGAGAAGCTGATGATATAACTGTAGGAAATATAATAAGAATATTAGATGGTCCTATAGCTCCATCGGATTGTGTTCTTGAGAAAGAGACAGAATGCAAAAGATCGGGGCATTGTGTAACTCAAGTTGTATGGGAAAAGATTAAAGAAAGTGTAGACAGTGTTATAGACTCAATTACATTACAAAATATGATAGATGACCATAAAAAACAAAAATAAAGATGAAATGAAGTAGGAGGATGCCAAAATGGAAAAAAGAAGAGTTTATATGGATTATGCAGCTACAACACCTATGAAGAAAGAAGTTCTTGATGCTATGCTGCCGTACTATAATGATTTATTTGGAAATGCATCTAGTGTACATGCTTTCGGAAGAGAAGTTAAGGGATGTCTAGATGAAGCTAGAGATCAAGTAGCTAAGCTTATAAATGCACAATCTTCAGAAATATACTTTACTGGTGGTGGATCAGAATCAGACAACTGGGCTATTAAAGGGGTTGCATTTGCTAATAAAGAAAAAGGAAATCATATTATAACTACTAAGATAGAGCATCATGCTGTACTTCATACTTGTGAATACTTAGAAAAACATCATGGATTTGAAATAACTTATCTTAATGTTGATTCTGAAGGAAGAATAGATTTAGAGGAACTTAAAAATAGTATCACAGACAAAACTATACTTATATCAATTATGTTTGCTAATAATGAAATAGGAACAATACAACCTATAAAAGAAATAGGACAAATAGCTAAAGAAAGAGGCGTATTATTCCATACTGATGGAGTTCAAGCTCTAGGAAACGTACACATAGATGTTAAAGATTTAAATGTAGATTTAATGGCTATGTCAGCTCATAAAATATATGGACCAAAAGGAGTAGGAGCTTTATATATAAGAAAAGGCGTAAAACTACATTCAATAGTTCATGGTGGAGCACAAGAAAAAAGAAGAAGAGCTGGAACTGAAAATATGGCTGGGATAGTAGGTTTTGGTAAAGCGGCTGAGCTTGCAAGAATTAATTTAGATGAGAATATAAAGAGATTAACTGAGCTTAAAGAAATGCTTATAAATGGTGTTTTAGAAAAAATACCTTATACAAGAGTTAATGGAAGTTTAGAACATAGATTACCTGGAAATACAAGCTTCTGTTTTGAATTTATAGAAGGTGAATCACTTTTATTAAGTCTTGATATGATGGGAATAGCAGGATCTAGTGGATCAGCTTGTACATCAGGATCATTAGACCCATCTCATGTGTTAATGGCTATAGGACTTACACATGAAATAGCACATGGATCTTTAAGATTATCATTAGGATACAAAAATACAGAGGAAGATGTAGACTACGTTTTAGAAACTCTTCCAAAAATAGTAGATAGATTAAGACAGATGTCACCATTATATGAAAAGGTAGCTAAAGGAGGAAACTAATAATGTATTCAGAAAAAGTAATGGACCATTTTATGAACCCTAGAAATGTTGGGGAGATAGAAAATGCAGATGGTGTAGGAGAAGTTGGAAATGCTAAGTGTGGAGATATAATGAAAATTTACTTAAAAGTAGAGGACAATATCATAAAGGATGTTAAGTTTAAAACATTTGGATGTGGTTCTGCAATAGCAACTTCAAGTATGGCAACAGAAATGGTAATAGGAAAGAGTCTTCAAGAGGCTTTAACTCTTACAAATAAAGCAGTTGCTGAAGCTTTAGACGGACTTCCACCGGTTAAAATGCACTGTTCAGTTTTAGCAGAGCAAGCTATAAAGTCAGCTATAATAGATTATGCTAACAAGAACAATGTTCATATAGATGGACTTGACGATATAGAAATAGATGATGACCATGATCATCACCATGATATAGAAGAAGAGGAATAAAAAAATTGCCCGGGAAAATTCTCGGGTTTAATTTTTTTTAAAATATTATATTAAAATAGCATATAATATACTTGTATAATTTTTAATCTTTAGATAATATTGATTGAAGAAGTAAATTATAATTCATTTTTAAGCAACGGAGTCTGTGAAGACTCGTTGGCGACATGAGACATGCGTTAGCATGAAGCGAATTTTAAAATCGAAAATACGAATAATTTAGTCTCAAAGATTAATCATAAGAATAGATAGAGGTGGTTGTTTTGAAAAAAAGAGTAATGATAGGTATGAGCGGAGGAGTAGATAGTTCTGTTGCAGCATATTTACTAAAGGAGCAAGGTTACGATGTAATCGGAGTAACTATGAAGCTTTGGCAAGACGAAGATGAGGAAATAATGGAAAGAGAAGGAGGATGCTGTTCTCTATCAGCTGTTGAAGATGCTAGAAGAGTTGCGAATAAAATAGGTATTCCTTTTTATGTTATGAACTTTAAACAAGTTTTTAAGGAAAAGGTAATAGATTATTTCATAGATGAGTATACAAAAGGAAGAACTCCTAATCCTTGTATAGCATGTAATAAGTATATCAAATCTGGAGAATTTTTTGAAAAAGCTAAACAGTTAGACTGCGATTATATAGCTACGGGTCATTATGCTAAGATAGAATATGATGAATCAACAAATAGATATTTACTAAAAAAGTCTATAACTGATGCAAAAGATCAAACTTATGCTTTATATAATATGACTCAACATGAGCTTAAGCATACTTTATTTCCACTTGGATATTATACAAAAGATAAAATAAGAGAGATAGCAGCTGAAGTAGGGCTTATAGTTGCAAACAAGCCTGATAGCCAAGAAATATGTTTCGTAAAAGACAATGATTATGCAGGATATGTAAAAAGTCATACGAATAAAAAAATAAAAGAAGGATACTTTATAGACAAAGAAGGAAATATATTAGGAAAACACAAAGGAATAATACACTACACTATAGGTCAAAGAAAAGGACTTGGAATAGCTCTTGGAAAGCCTATGTTTGTAGTAGATATATTACCAAAGAAGAATGCAGTAGTTTTAGGAGATCATGATGATGTATTTAGTAAAGGATTAATAGCTACTGATGTAAACTTCATACCGTTTGATGATATAGATGAACCTATTAAAGTTCAAGCTAAAGTTAGATATTCTGGCAAACCAGAAAATGCTACAGTTTATAAAGAAGGAAAAGATAAAATAAAAATAGTATTTGATGAAAATCAAAGAGCAATAACTGCTGGGCAATCTGTAGTTATGTATAATGGAGACATTGTAATAGGTGGAGGCATAATAGAAAAAAGAATATAAACATGAAAAATTTACTCAGTATATATTTTTCTCCTTTGTAAAAAATAATTTTAGAAAGGGGTGAATGACATTGAGAAATAATAATAACAACATTATGACGAATCCTATGGTTATAGGTGGAGTTATAGGAGCAGCAGCTTCTATGTATGCGGTATCTAGAATGAATATGGGACAAAGAAGAAGAATGTATAGAACAGGAAGAAATGTAGCTAAGGTTGCAAACCAAGTAATGAATAGAATGGATAGAAATTTCTTTTAATTATTGACATAATTTGATTTTGAATATAAAATCTAGTTATGTAAAATTTTATATTTAAATACTGTGAAGAGAATTAGTAGATTGATTGATTCTTATAGAGAGGAAATCCTAGGCTGGAAGATTTCTAGATAGGTCTATCGAAGCTGTCTCGGAGTAGCGTTTTTGAAACAAGTAAGTAGAAAGCGTCGGATGTGACTCCGTTAAAACTAAGGCTTTATCCTGAGACTGCATTGCAGTTGAAGTAGGGTGGTACCGCGAGATCAATCCTCGCCCCTATGTTTCTTTCATAGAGGCGAGGATTTTATTTTTTTTGAACAGTTACTTATTATGAAACTGATTTTTGTACATAATCATGAATATAAAATTAGGAGGAATAAAAATGAAAAAATTAGGGTTAAATGAAATAAGAAGTAGATTTTTAGAGTTTTTTGAAGCAAAAGACCATTTAGCAAAGGGAAGTTTTCCGCTAGTTCCACAGAGTGATAAGAGTTTACTTCTTATAAATGCAGGAATGGCTCCTCTTAAGCCGTATTTTATGGGAAAAGAAGTACCACCTAATAAAAGAATGGCTACTTGTCAAAAGTGTATAAGAACTGGAGATATAGAAAATGTAGGTAAGACAGCAAGACATGGTACTTTCTTTGAAATGTTAGGTAACTTTTCATTTGGAGATTATTTTAAAAGAGAATCTATAAAATGGGGATGGGAGTTTATAACAGAACATTTAGAAATACCTCAAGATAAGGTGTGGGTTTCTGTATATGAAAATGATGATGATGCTTACGATATATGGAGTAAGGAAATGGGATTTCCAGAAGAAAGAATGGTTAGACTTGGAAAGGACGATAACTTTTGGGAAATAGGAACTGGACCTTGTGGACCATGTTCAGAACTGTACTATGATAGAGGTGAAAAATATGGATGTGACAATCCTGATTGTAAACCAGGATGTGACTGTGATAGATATATAGAATTTTGGAACCATGTATTTACACAATTTGATAAGGATGAACAAGGAAATTATAACGAACTTGCAAGTAAAAATATAGATACAGGTATGGGACTTGAAAGAATGGCTTGTATAATGCAGGATGTAGATAATATATTTGAAGTTGATACTATAAAATATATACTAGATTCAATAGTTAAATTATCAAATGTTGAGTATGGAAAAGACAATAAAACAGATACATCTATAAGAATAATAACTGATCATATAAGAGCTACATCTTTCTTAATTGCAGATGGAGTATTACCTTCTAATGAAGGAAGAGGATATGTGCTTAGAAGACTTTTAAGAAGAGCTGCAAGACATGGTAAATTACTTGGTATAAAGGGAGCGTTTTTACATGAATTAATGGATAAGGTTGTAGATGTAAGTGGAGAAGCGTATCCAGAACTTGTTGAGAAAAAAGACTACGTTAAAAAGGTTCTTAAAATAGAAGAAGAAAGATTTGAAGAGACTATAGATCAAGGTATAGAAATATTAAAATCTTATGTAGATGAATTAAAAGACAACAATAAAAAAGTTTTATCTGGAGAAAATGCATTCAAATTATATGATACTTATGGATTCCCTATAGATCTAACTAAGGAAATACTTGAAGAGGAAAATCTTGAGGTTGATGAAAATTCTTTTGAAAAAGAAATGCAAAAGCAAAGAGAAAGAGCTAGAAATGCAAGACAAAATGGAGAATCAGAAGGATGGAAAGAAGATATATTCTCAAAGCTTGATAAGGATATAGTTAGTGAGTTTGTAGGTTATACATCTTTAGAGGATGAGTGTATAGTTGAGGCTATGGTAAAAGGAAATGAAATAGTAACTGAGGCTCATAATGGTGAGCGTGTAACTGTAATACTTGATAAAACTCCTTTTTATGCAGAAAGTGGAGGACAAGCAGGAGATAAAGGTATATTATCAAACGACAACTTTGAGTGTGATGTATTAGATACTAAAAAAGGTATAAATAATAGAATACATCATGAAGTTACAATAAAAGCAGGAAGCGTAAAGGTTAATGATAAGGTATGTGCTTTAGTAGAAAAGAATATAAGAATGAATAGTGCTAGAAACCACTCTGCAACTCATATTCTTCATAAGGCATTAAAAGAAGTTTTAGGAGATCATATACAACAAGCTGGATCACTTGTAACTGCTGAGAGACTTAGATTTGACTTTACTCACTTTGAAGGTATTTCAAGTGAAGAACTTTCAAAAATAGAATTAATAGTAAACAGTCAAATTATGAATTCATTAGATATTAGTGCAACTGAAATGTCTATAGATGATGCTAAAAAAATGGGAGCTACAGCTTTATTCGGAGAAAAATATGGAGACGTTGTAAGAGTTGTTTCTATGGGAGGATACTCTGTTGAGCTTTGTGGAGGAACACACTTAAATAATACTTCTCAAATAGGAATGTTTAAAATACTTTCAGAATCAGGGGTAGCATCAGGAGTTAGAAGAATTGAAGCTATAACTGGAATTAGTGTTTATGAGTATTTAAACAAAAAGGAAGATGTTATAAGCGAAGTATGCGCTACTTTAAAGGTCAAAGAAGATAATGTTATAAATAAAGCTAAGTCGATTATAGAAGAACTTAAGGATTCTAATAAGGAATTAGAAAGTATAAAGAATAAATTAGCTATGGCTTCAGTTGATGATGCTGTAATTAAAAAAGAGATCAAGGGTGTGAATTTAATAACAGCGAAATTTGAAAACATGGATATGAATGCTCTAAGAAATATGGGAGATAATTTAAAAGATAGATTCAAATCAGGCGTTGTAGTAATAGCAAATAAATCTGGTGATAAGGTTAATTTTATAGTTACTGCTACTAAAGATGTAGTTGAAAAAGGAGTACATTCTGGTAATATAATAAGAGAAGTTGCTAAGGTTGCTGGTGGAAACGGAGGAGGAAGACCTGACATGGCGCAAGCTGGAGGTAAGGATTCTTCTAAGCTACCAGAAGCTTTATTAAAAGCAAAAGAAGTATTAGAAAATCAAATTAAGGAATAATTGTAAAATTCCTTAGATTCAAAATTATATAATTTTATATTTGTTATAAAACAGGAGCAAGCTAATGCTCCTGTTTTATGTTATAATAGTTTATTATGAAGAAATTAAGTCAACAAAAATATACAAAAGAGGTGTTAATTATGGAAAATATGGATTATACTATGAAGTTCGAAGCACCAAAAGAAGAGAATTTAAGCGTCGACGAAATAATAGAGAGTGTTTATGCAGCTTTAGTTGAAAAAGGATATAACCCTATAAATCAATTAATAGGTTATTTCTTGTCTGGAGACCCTACATATATAACTAGTCATAACAATGCCAGAAGCTTAATAAAAAAATATGAAAGAGATGAGATATTAGAAGAAATTCTAAAAAAATATTTAGAAGGAAAGTAGGTAGACGAATTTGAAAAAGAAGTTTTTAGTATTATTCTTACTAATAGTCGTACTAATTAATTCTGTTCCAGATATGAGTTTTGCAAATGAAAAAGGAAAAGTTATATTAGTAAATATAAATAGAACTAGTATAAATGATTTGAAAAATATAGAATATCTAAAAAATCAGATGGATAAAAAAGGATATGTAGGACTTATGAATATCAGAGGTTCAAAGGGGACCTCTGATATAAGGTCTTATGCAGCCATAGGTGCTGGAACTAGAACTTATATAAATCCTTCAGACATAGATTTTGAAACTTCAAATGAAAATAACAAAGAAGTATATCTAAGAAGAACTGGAATAAATCCTGGATATATAAATAATTTAGATATTAATAAAACTAATGCATCTAATGAAAAAGGAGAATATGGGGCTTTTTTAGGTGCTATTGGATATGAATTTAATAATAACAATCTTGATCTAGCTATTTTGGGGAATTCAGATACAGACGAAGCAAAACATAGAGAAATAGCTCTTATAGGAATGGACCAAAATGGACAAGTACAAAATGGAAATATAGATAATATTAATATTAAAGATCAAACTATGCCATTTGGAATAAGAACAGATTATGATAAATTAAAAAAAGAAACACAAAAATACTATGATGAAAGTGATCTACTTATAGTAGAACTTGGAGATACGTATAGATTAGATTTATATAAAGAAAATTTAAATGAAGCTTCTTATGAAAAAATGAAAACAGAAATATACTTTAATATAAGTGATTATTTAAAAGAAGTATTCGAAATGGCGAATGAAAACGATAGAATATATATTACTAGTGCTTATCCTGAAAAGCAGGACTATATAGATGGATATAGACTATCGCCTATAGTTATATTTGAGAAAGATGAAAAAGGACTATTAACATCAGGAACAACTAGAAGAAAAGGTGTTTTATCAAATTTAGATATAGCAGCAGATATATTTGAATATTTTGGAATAAAGTCAGATGTCATAGTAGGAAAAACTATACAGAAAATTCCATACGACAACAATATGGAGTTTTTATCAAAGGATTACGATAAAATAGTGTCTAATATGAAAATAAGAATACCTGTACTTTATACTTATGCTGCATTTGAGATGATAATGTGGATGATAATGCTCGCTGCAATATTCTTTAGACATAAGACACCTAAAAATACATTTAAAGTACTTTGTGCTATATTAAAATTTACAATATCTATACCGTTTGTATTATTAATAGCACCATTATTTAATTATTCAACAGAGGCGTCCATAATAATATGTATAGTAGGATTATTAATAATTGTTTATTCATTAGTTTACAAATTTGTAAAAGATGACTTGAATAAATTGATACTTCTTAGTGCATTGGTTGCAGTGGGAGTATTGATAGATGCTGCTACAGGCCAAAATATGATAAAAAGCTCATTACTTGGGTACGATCCTATAATTGGAGCTAGATACTACGGTGTAGGAAATGAATATATGGGAGTTTTAATAGGCTCATTAATATTCTTTGTTGTAGGTCTTTTAGAAAAGAATATAATAAATAAAAAGATAGCATCTGTGATACTTATAGTGTCAATAGCAATACTTGGACATCCTAAGATGGGAGCTAATGTAGGTGGGACTATAACATCAGTATTTTCATTCTTATATTTAATAATGAGACTTTATGATATAAAAATAGATCTGAAGAAGATAATTCTTATAGGAGTTGCTGTGGTTGGTGTAGTATCTACTATGGCTATAATAGATATCTACTTTATAGGAAGTCAATCTCATTTAGCAGGAGCTATAAAGAAGATAACGTCTGGAGGACCTTTGGTAATACTTCAGATAATAACTAGAAAAATTGAGATGAATATGACCTTGATAGGAGTATCTATATGGAGTAAGGTTTTAATACTAGGACTTTTAATAGTAGTTGTACTATTTCAAAAGCCTGTTGGAATACTTAAAAAAGTATGTGATAAATATCAATACCTTACTAAAGGATGGACTAGTATTATAGTTGCAAGTATAGTAGGATTTTTAGTTAATGATTCAGGTGTAGTGGCAGCTGCAACTAGTATAGCTTATGTTATAATACCTGTTCTTGTATTGCTCGCAAAAGAACTTGATAGATCAAAATAATTTTAAGTCCCTGTTAATCAGGGACTTATTTTGAGAAATTAAGTAGATGTAGAGGATGTGAAAAATATGGATTACAATATATTAGGGAAAACTGGATTTGAAGTTTCTAAAATGTGTTTTGGAGCCTTAACAATAGGACCGCTTCAACGAAACTTTAGTGCACACGATGGAGCAAAAGTTATAATTGAGGCCTTTGAAAGAGGTGTTAATTTTATAGATACAGCAGAACTGTATGGTACATATAAGCATGTAAATGAGGCATTTAAAAGTTATAAAAGAGATAAGATAATACTTATAACAAAATCGTATTCTTATTCAAAAGAGACAGCTGAGCAAAGCCTTAAAAAAGCAATAAAAGAGATGAATACTGATTACATAGATGGATTCTTGCTTCATGAACAAGAAAGTGAACATACATTAAGAGGTCACTGGGAGGCTATGGAATATTTCATCAAAATGAAGGAAAAAGGATACATAAGATCAGTGGGAATATCTACCCATACAGTGTCTGCAGTAAAAGCTGCTTCTAAAATTAATGAAATAGATATTATTCATCCAATAGTAAATAAGGCAGGAATCGGAATACACGATGGAAGTATAGAAGATATGCTAGCAGCTATAAAAGAAGCGAAAAAAAATAATGTAGGAATATACGCTATGAAACCTCTTGGTGGAGGAAACTTGATACACTCATATGATGAAGCATTGGATTTTTCGCTTAATTTAGATATATTAGATTCAATAGCTATAGGGATGCAGTCAAAGGAAGAGGTAATAGCTAATATTTGCAAATTTGAAGGAAAAGATATACCTCAAGATATAAAAGAAAAGCTAAACAATAAAAAAAGAGAGCTTAAAATAGCTAATTGGTGTGAAAGATGTGGTGCTTGTGTATCAAAGTGTCAACACAGGGCATTATCTATAATAGATGACAAGGTAGTTATAGATAAAAATAAATGTGTACTATGCGGATATTGTTCAAAATACTGTAAAGATTTTTGTATAAAGATAATTTAGGAGGAATTTATGAAAAGAATAATGGGACTTGATGTTGGGAACAAAACAATAGGAGTAGCAGTTAGTGATTTAATGGGACTTACAGCTCAAGGGATTACAACAGTAAGAAGAAAAGGAATAAAAACAGATTTGGAAGAACTTAATAAAATAATAAAAGAAAAAGAAGTTGGAGAAATAGTTGTAGGTCTTCCAAAAAATATGAACGGAACATTAGGACCTCAAAGTGAAAAAGTAGTTAAATTTACTGAAAAATTAAAGACTATAACTGACCTTGAAATAAAATTTTGGGACGAAAGACTTACAACTGTTGCAGCTGAAAAATCTTTAATTCAAGCGGATGTAAGTAGACAAAAAAGAAAAAAAGTAATAGATATGCTAGCTGCTGTACTTATTTTACAGGGATACCTAGATATGAAAAGAAATATATAATATTTATATATTAAATATTATAACTTTAGTATATAATAATAGTAAATATAAAATTAATGAGGTGACTTTAATGGAAGAAAATATAGTAACATTAGTAGATGAAGATGGATTAGAAATTCAATTTGAAGTTATAATGACTTTAGAAGCTCAAGAAAGAGAATATGCAATCCTTATGCCTTTAGAAGAAAATGACGATGAAGAAGCATACATATTCAGAATGGAAGAAGAAGTAGATGGAGAATATGCTATTGTTCCTATAGAAGATGATGAAGAGTATGAAAATGTAGTAGCTGTATATCATACTTTAATGGAAGAAGAAGGATTAGAATAATATAGTTTTTTAAATTCATACTAGAAATAGTATGAATTTTTTTTATCAAAATACAATATTGACATTCATTATCATATGAAATATAATGTATTTATGAAATGAGAACGATTTTAAATTAAGTATAGGAGGAATCGAAATGACTTTAGATAAAATAGATAGAGGACAAAAAATAGAAATATTACATATACCAAACGAAAAGATTAGAGTACAGGCTATAAGATTAGGTCTTTATGAAGGTGCTAATTTAGTTTGTTCTCAGAAGGTATTTGCTGGTCCTATAGTACTACAAAATAGATTTCAAGAAATAGCTATAGGAAGAAAATTAGCTCAAACGATAAAAGTAAAAGCAGTATAGGAGGAAATTAAATGTCTACATGTCATACTTATAATCCAAGCGTAGCAATAAAAGATGGGGATATAAAATTAGTCTTAGCAGGAAATCCAAATGTAGGTAAATCTGTGTTTTTCAATTACTTAACAGGTATTTATGTTGATGTATCGAATTTCCCAGGTACTACGGTAGATATAAGCTCTGGAAGATTTGAAAATTATGTTGTAATGGATACTCCGGGAGTTTACGGAATATCTTCGTTTAACGATGAGGAGAGAGTAGCAAGAGATGTAATATTATATGCAGATGTTATATTAAATGTTGTAGATGCTCTTCACCTAGAAAGAGATTTATTTTTAACTCAGCAATTAATAGATACAGGAAAGCCTGTAATAGTAGCTCTTAATATGATGGACGATATAAAGAGAAATGGAATAGAAATAGATATAGATAAATTGTCAAAAGAACTAGGGGTAAAAGTAATACCTACTAGTGCTATAAAGGGGCAAGGTCTTGAAGAAGTTAAAAACAGCTTAGATGAAGCTAGTGTAGGTAACAGAATAGATATAGTAAAAGATAAAACTAGTGAAATACAAGAAATTGCAGATTTTGACTCAGAAAGACTATTAATACTTGAACAAGATGAGAATTTGTTAAAGAGACATGATGTTAGTAATGTTCCTAAATTAAGAGAAGAAATATACAAGCAAAGAAGAACTAGGATAGATTTTATTATATCTAGCATAATAAAAGAAACTAATGAAGGAGCATCATTTAGAACCAAATTAGGGAGATGGATGGTTGAACCTTTAACAGGAATACCTATATTACTTATAACATTATATATGATATATCAAGCTGTTGGTGTGTTTGTTGCACAAACTGTTGTTGGTGTAACTGAAGAAGTTATAATGGGACAATATTATTACAATATAATAATGAATACTGTTGGAAAATTTGTATCTGATACTTCATTTATAGGTCACTTATTGATAGGAGAGTTTGGAGTTTTAACTATGGCTCCTATATACCTATTAGGGTTATTACTACCACTTGTTGTAGGTTTTTATTTCTTCTTATCATTACTAGAAGATACAGGATATCTTCCAAGAATAGCTACATTAGTTGATAGAATGTTAACTTTTATAGGACTTAATGGTAGAGCAATAATACCTATAATACTAGGGTTTGGTTGTGTAACAATGGCAACTGTAACTACGAGAATACTAGGATCAAAAAGAGAAAGATTCATTGCTACTATGCTTTTAGGTCTTGCAATACCATGTTCAGCACAATTAGGAGTTATAGCAGGCCTTATTGCTTCTATGGGAGCTAAATATACATTTATTTATATAATAACAATAGTACTTGTATTTGGTATTGTAGGAGTTTTATTAAATAAATTTATGCAGGGTGAATCTACTGACTTATTGATAGATTTACCACCCCTTAGAATGCCAAAGTTTTCAAATGTTATGAAAAAGACATATTTAAAATCTAAAATGTTTATAATAGAAGCCGGACCTCTATTTGTACTAGGGGCTGCTATAATAACTGTTCTTCAAGATACAGGAGCTTTAGATGCTATAATAGATTTATGTGCTCCTATAACACAAGGATTATTAAAACTTGACCCAAGGGTTGCTCAAACTTTTATAATGGGTATTATAAGAAGAGATTTTGGAGCAGCTGGGCTTACAGATTTAGCGTCTCAAGGAGTTTTAAATTCACCTCAGCTGCTAGTTTCTTTAGTAGTTATAACTTTATTCGTTCCTTGTATAGCTGCGATTATGGTTATATTTAAGGAAAGAAGTTGGAAAGAATCTGCTGCTATATGGATAGGAAGTTTTGTTATATCTTTCTTAGTGGGAGGGATATTAGCACAGTTTATAATATAATAATTAGAATAGACAAAAAATTCTTGAGCACAATAGCTCAAGAATTTTTCTATATAAGTGAACTTTAATACATTTAATTTGAATATAATATTTATAAGAGCGATTTATTAGCATAAAATGAATTTTTATATAGAAAGGTGGAGTTGTTATGGAGATTAAATGTCCGACATGTGGGTATACTATAAAAGATAATAAAAATTTAAAATGTCCAAGGTGTAACGCTAGCTTAGTGGAGTTTTTTAAGTGTAGTGGAGCTTGTAAAAAATGCAACTTAAAGAACGAATGTAAAAAGTAATATTTATTTGATTTTATTATCAATTGAAAAAATATCAATTGATAAAACTTGACATAAGCATGATATTTAGATAAAATATTAAATGAAAAGAATTATTATTTGAAAATGTAGGTGATTATATGGAAAGTTATATAGAAACAGTAAAGCTTAAGTTAAAAGAAGAAGGTTATAAATTAACTCCACAGAGAAGATCTATAGTTGACATAATGATAAAAAATGAAGGAAAACATTTAAACAGTGAAGAAATATATGATTTAGTTAAGATAGCGTGTCCGGAAATTGGACTTGCGACTGTGTATAGAACACTTCAGTTATTAGATGATATAGGAGCTGTATCAAAGCTTAACTTAGACGATGGTTGCTGTAGATATGAAATTAATTTAAATGACGAAACACATAATCATCACCATCTTATATGTAAAAAGTGCAATAAAATAATGGAAGTTGAAGAAGATTTGCTTGAGACATTAGAAGAGCAAATAGAAAAAAATTATGGATTTAAAATATTTGATCACGATGTGAAGTTTTTTGGTATGTGTAATAGCTGTAAATAAACCCCGTGGCATTTGCCATGGGGTTTTTAAAAATCAAAGTTTATATTTAAATGTAAATATGACTATCAAAAAGAATACAAATGTATATACTAATTCAAATATGTTACCAGATAAGCTACCTACTTTAAATGGTGCTAGAGAAATTTTTTTATTAGATATTGGATAAAATATAGGTATTCCCATTTTAGTGAATATATCACCTAATAATATGTGGGAAGCATAGCTAATTGAGCTAAATAGTGCAAGTTGTGGGCAGTTTATTAATATTTCTATTTCTTTCAATAAAAAATATAAAAGTATAATACCTATTAAACTATGAGTAAAGCCTCTATGCTTTAGCCATGGAGCTACTCCTATGAATATAGCTAATGAAATAAAAGCGAATGGGGCTTTTATATAATACAAAGATAAGCATAGTATAAATGATAAAGCGGAAAATAACGATTTCCGAAGCGTAGTATGCTTTAATTTATTTTCTATGAGTATTATCAATATAAAACTTAGTATAAAATTAAAAGTTAGATTTTTATTTATATATATTAATATAAAAAAAGTAATCATATTAATTAAGTAAAGCGTATATCTATAAATAGCCTTAGAAAATGAACTTTTTATCAATAAATTAGAAACTGTAGAATGAGATTCATCTATGTCTGGAAGTAAGGAACAAAATGACGAAATCATGAATGTTAATGGAGAAAGTGGTTTGTCGATTAATATCGAAGTTTCCACGACTGCTAATACTCCTATTGCAAAGTGACTTACGCCTCTCATGGGTAACCTCCTTGGTTTAGATAAGATTTAATTTGAGAATATCAGAATAAAATAAATTTGTCAAAAAATTATTCTATTAAATATATGTGGATGTATGATAAAATGTATAAGTACTATGGTAATAGTTGGACGTTTTTTATTATTACCTATTTAAAACAATGAACGGGTAAAACGGACAATTTAAATATAAAAGGAGATGAATTTATTGATGAGAAAATCGAACAAGCTAAAAATAATTCCTCTGGGGGGATTAAGTGAGATAGGAAAAAATATGACCGCTATTGAGTATAAGGATGAAATAATAGTTATAGATTGCGGTCTTAGCTTTCCTGAAGATGAGATGCTAGGTATAGATATAGTTATACCTGATATTAGTTACCTTTTAAAGAATAAAGACAGGGTAAAGGGGATATTTTTAACTCACGGACATGAGGACCATATAGGCGCGCTTCCTTATGTATTAAAAAAAATAAATGTACCTGTATATGGAACAAAGTTGACTATAGGACTTGTTGATGTGAAATTAAAGGAGCATAGACTTAACAATGTAAACCTTAATATAGTTAAGCCTAAAGATAAAATAAAGACTAATTTAATGGAAGTTGAATTTATAAAAGCAACTCATAGTATACCGGATGCGTGCTCAATAGCTATTCATACAGAATTAGGAGTTATATTCCATACGGGAGATTTTAAAATAGATTATACTCCTATTGACGGAGATGTAATGGACTTTCATAGAATAGCAGAGCTTGGCAAAAAAGGAGTTCTAGTTATGTTGGCGGACTCAACTAATGCTGAAAGATCGGGTTCTACAATGTCAGAAAGCACAGTTGGTTTATCTTTTGATGATATATTCAAAGGAGCTAAGAAGAGAATAATAGTTGCAACTTTTGCTTCTAATATACATAGAGTGCAGCAAATAATAAACTCTGCTTACAAATATAATAAAAAAGTAGCTGTATCTGGAAGATCTATGGTGAATGTAGTTAATGTAGCTAAGGAATTAGGATATTTAACTCTTCCAGAAGATATATTAATAGATCTTAATGAAATTAACAATTATGCTCACAATGAATTGGTTATAATAACTACAGGATCTCAAGGAGAGCCTATGTCAGCACTTTCTAGAATGGCAGCATCAGAACATAAAAAAATGGAAATTGAAAAAGGCGATTTAGTAGTAATATCTGCTCATGCTATACCTGGAAATGAAAAAACAGTTTCAAGAGTTATAAATCAGTTATTTGAAAAGGGAGCAGACGTTATATACGATGATTTAGCTGATATACATGTTTCTGGTCATGCTTGCAAAGAAGAATTAAAACTTATGCATAGATTGGTTAATCCTAAATACTTCATACCTGTTCATGGTGAATATAGACACTTAAAGCAGCATGCTGAACTTGCAAGATCATTAGGAATGCCAAGTGAAAATATATTTACAATCAATACAGGATCTGTTGTTGAATTTGGCAAAAGCCATGCAAGACTGGCTGGATATGTTCCTTCTGGAAATATACTTGTAGATGGGCTTGGTGTTGGAGATGTTGGAAATATAGTTTTAAGAGACAGAAAACACCTATCAGAAGATGGACTTATGGTGGTTGTTGTAACTATATCAAAAGAAAATGGAAAAGTTATAGCAGGCCCAGATATAATTTCAAGAGGTTTTGTATATGTTAGAGAGTCAGAGGATTTAATAGAAAAAGCAAAGATTGTAGTAAGAGAAGCTTTAATTCAATGTGAAAGTAAGCAAATAAGAGAGTGGGCATATTTAAAAAATACTATAAAAGATGAACTTAAGAATTATCTATATGAAAAAACTAAGAGAAATCCTATGATATTACCTATAATTATGGAAGTTTAATAAATGATTAAAAAAGGATGCAATTAATGTTAATCGCATCCTTTTTTTTATGCTTTTTTTACCAAATCTCAAATTGTATAATAAAGGCTTCAAAGTGTCAAAATATAACTAAAATGAGGTGAGGTGAAAAAATGAAAAAAAAGTTAAGTTTAATTTTAACTATGATACTGATTATATCTTCATTTACTTCATTTGCAAATGAAGATATGAATTTAAGTTCAAAATCTGCTATATTGATAGATGCAAATAGCGGAACAATTCTATTTGAAAAAAATTCCCATGAAAAATTACCTCCAGCTAGTGTGACAAAGATAATGAGTATGCTGCTTACGATGGAAGCTTTGAGTGAGGGAAGAATAAAATTAGATGATAAGGTGACTATAAGTGAAAAAGCATCCAGTATGGGAGGGAGTCAATTATATCTAGAGCCTGGAGAAGTCAAAACGGTTGATGAATTACTCAAAGGTATAGCTGTTGCTTCTGCTAATGATGGATGTGTAGCCATGGCAGAACACATCTATGGAAGTGAAGAAGCATTCGTAAAGAAAATGAATGAAAAAGCACAAGAATTAGGAATGAAGGATACACATTTTGTAAATACTAACGGATTACCTGTAGAAGATCATTACACAAGTGCTTATGACATCTCATTGATGTCAAAAGAGCTTATAAAGTATAAGGACATTCATAAATATTTGAAAATATGGATGGATGAAATTATAGTTGGTAAAAAACAAAAGAAAATAGGTCTTGTAAACACTAATAAGCTTGTAAGATTTTATAAAGGTGCTAACGGCATAAAAACTGGATTCACCAATGAAGCTAAATTTTGCCTATCAGCATCAGCAACTAGAGATGATTTAACATTAATAGCTGTTGTCTTAGGTGCACCTTCATCTAAAGAAAGATTTAATGAAGCATCATCATTGCTAAATTACGGATTTGCTAACTATGAAACTATAAAAATATACGATCAAGATCAAGTGGTAAAGAAAATAAAATTAGAAAAAGCAGACCCTGAGAATATAGAACTTACATGTGAAGAACCACTTTATTATTTAAATAAAAAGGGAGATAAAAAAGATTTTAAAGAAAAAATAGTTGTAGATGAAAATCTAAAATTCCCTATTAAGAAAGGTCAAAAAATAGGAGAAGTTCAAATATATAAAGACAAAAAAGTCGTTATGAAATCAAATTTAGTATCAAATAAAGATGTTAAAAAAGCTGGTTATTTAAAAATGTTAAATAAAGTATTAAACTCAATATTAAATTAAAAAATTCGCTTTATGTTAACGCATAGGTCATGTCGCCAACGAGTTTTACAACTCTGTCGCTTAAAAATAGATGCTACTTAAGTTCAATCATCAATATTATATATGAGTCAAAAATTATATAATTTACTTGTAAATAAAAAACAGTCTAAGTTTTTACTTAGACTGTTTTTTTATTTATCTATTAGGTGCTAATCTGTTGAATATATTTTGAAGCTCAGTGTTAAGATCTGTTATAGGTGTTCCTGCTTGTATATCTTGTCCTAATCGTTGTAAACGATTGTATACATCATTGTCTTGAGTTATAACTACTTTGTCTATATTTCTATCTGAATTTTTACAAATAGATTCTATTTGATTTTTTAATGACTTATTTAAGGTCGTTTTTGGATCTACAGCAACAACACAAGTATCTCCGTTTACAGCTACTGAAGTATCTTCAACTCCTTTTAGATTGTTACATTTATCTCTGATTGTGTTATTTAAGCCAGCATTTTTTATATTCATATTGTTTCGATAGGTATAATTTGGATTTCTAGTATCTCCTACATATTGATTAGCATTGTAGTTTGGAACCTTATTAGTTCCTACATACCCAGTAAACTGATTAGGGTTATAATTTGGAGAATTTGGATTTCCTACATAACCAGTATAAGGTATTCCTCTAAAGTTATTTGCAGTATTAGGATACGTTGTTTGATAATTAGGTGATACCATTCCTACATTTGGATTTACGTTTGGATTTCTTCTAGCTTGTTGATTAGTACAGCCTATCATAAACGTAGACAATCCTAGTACTGTTACGGCAGTATAAATTAATGGCTTTGAATTTTTTTTCATAAATACACCTCCTATAAATAGTTTCTCTTTTTGGAGGAATTTTATAATGTTAGATAATTAGCAAGATATGAAAAAAATTCAAAATTAATCAGAGAACGTAAAGATTCTAGTTATTCTTGTAGCTGGATTTATAACTACTGTTATTATAAGTGTAGCTGGTAATCTAGGAGATTTTGAGGTGAATTCTGTGTCAAAGTCTATATTGTTTTTTATAAGTAGGGAAATTAGCGCATTTACTTGTGCTAATTTGATTTTATCTGAATTTAGAAAACATTGGAATGCTTCGCTTTCTAGTAGACATGCTAATTCACTACAAAAACCCTTCATAAAAAATCTCCTTTCTACATTATATGTAAAATAAAAATTCGCAAATAAAAAACACTCTTCTTTTTATAATATGAACTATATATATTTTATGATACTTAGGTATAAAACTGAACTTAATTTAGATGGAGTTTTTAATTTTGCTGAATTCTTAGCTTTTGGATAAAGTGTATCTATATAATTAAATTTCTTTAAAAAAATATCTGGGTTTGTTATAATAAGTAGTACCGTAGAATAAGAATGGAGAATGAAAAATATGATTGATTTTTTAATAACTCTTCCTGGTATATTAATGGCCATATCTATACATGAATTTGGACATGGATATGTAGCATATATATTAGGAGATGACACAGCAAAAAAAAGTGGGAGGCTTTCTTTAAACCCTTTAAAGCATATAGATCCTATAGGATTTTTAATGCTAATTATTGCGCATTTTGGATGGGCAAAACCCGTTCCTATTAATTCTAATAAATTTAAGAATGAAAGGATTGGACTTTTTTTAGTTTCAATAGCAGGAGTTGTATGTAATATAATACTTGCTATAATATGTATATACGTATACAAGTATGAGCTTAGATATGTGAATATGTATGCACTAAATAGTATAATTTTAAGTGCTATAAGTATAAATATTGGATTTGCTGTATTTAATTTATTGCCTATACCTCCTTTAGATGGTTCAAAAATTATATTATCTATTCTTCCAAATAAATTACATTATTATTATTTTAAATACGAGCATATAGGAAGTATTATATTAGTAATGTTAATGCTTACCGATAATATAGGTATAGTGGCAAATCCTATATACAGTGTTATAAAAAAATTAATAAATATTATACTTTAAGGTGATTGAGATGGGATATAATGTAGCTTTAAATTTTTATGAAGGCCCGATGGATCTTTTATATGATCTAATAGTAAAAAATAAAATAGATATATACGATATATCTATTTTTGAAATAACCAAGCAGTATTTAGATTACTTAGATGAATTGGGGAAAATGGACCTTGAGATAACTAGCGACTTTATAATAATGGCGTGTAGGCTTCTTGAAATTAAATCTAAATACTTGCTTTATAAAAAAAATGAAGAAGAAGAAGATCCTAGAACAGAGCTTATGCATCAGCTTATAGAATATAAAAACTTTAAAAATGCATCGAATTATTTAAAAGATAGAATGTATTTAGGAGAAGGTGTATTTTATAGAAAAAAAGAAGAAATCTATATAGAAGAAAAAATGGATTTATCGAATTTAAATATAGATATGCTTATAAAGTTTTTGCCAAGTGTTGTTAAGGAAATAAGAAAAGAAAAGACGGAAAATAAATTAGATACAATATATAAAAAGCCTACTATTTCAATAGAAGAAAAAATTTATTATGTCAAAGAACAAGTGGATAAAAAAGGAAGCTTACTATTTAAGAATCTAATAAAAACTTCAGATAAGGAAGAAATTATAGTTACTTTTTTATCTGTTCTTGAACTTATAAAAACAAAAAATATAGTAGTAAAACAAGAAGACTACTTATCAGATATAATAGTAAAAAAGGTAGAGTGATTTTATGGATAACAAAAGAATAAAAAATATTATAGAATCTGTATTATTCTCATATTCAGATGCTATAACAGTAAAGGAAATAAGAGAGATAGTAAATGAAGATATGAGTTCACGTGATATAGAAAATATATTAATAGAATTACAAAAAGAATATGAAGATCAAAATAGGGGAATACAAATATATAAGGTTCAAAACAAGTATCAAATGGGAACAAACAAAGAGTATGAAGAATATGTACGAAAGTTATTTGAACCTAAAAGGAAAAAAAGTTTAACACAAGCTACTCTTGAAACATTGACAATAATAGCTTATAAACAACCTATAACCAAGGTTGAAATAGAAGAAATACGAGGGGTTAAGTGTGATAAGGCCATATCTACATTGGTTGAACACGATTTTATAAAAGAAGCTGGAAGACTTAATAAAATAGGAAAGCCTATAATATATAAAACCACTGAGGAATTTTTAAAGCTATTTGGGCTAGATAAAATAGAAGATTTACCACCTGTTCAAGAAGAAGAAACACAAGAATAAAATTTATTTCGTTATGTAAAAAAATCGCATTATGCTATAGCATGATGCGATTTTTTTAGAAAGATGGAGGAGTAGAAACCCATAGTATAGAAGCATTTTTGCTTGTATTATTTACAATATAATGTTCTTTATCGGGAGTAAAGTAGAAACTTTCTCCTTTTTTTATTCTAAACTTTTTGTTGCCTATATGAATTATTACAGAACCTTTTACTATATAACCGAATTCTTCTCCTTGATGAGGTCTGTCTACTACTGTTTTACCTCCGGGTTCTATATCTACTAAAATAGGCTCCATTTCATTTTTTTGAGAATTTGGAATAAGCCAGTGGATTGTATGTTTTAATTCTTCGTTAACAGATTCGTATATATCATTTTTTTCGTAAACGATCTTTTCTTCTACAGCTTCATTAAAAAATGCATTTAAATCAGTTCCTAAGGCTTCCAGGATATCCATTAAGGTTGCTATGGATGGAGAGGTTAAGTCTCTTTCAATTTTAGATATAAAGCCTTTTGTAAGGTCACATCTTTGAGCCAATTCCTCTTGGGTCAATTGGTTTAATATTCTCAATCTATTAATTTTTGCTCCGATTTTCAAAATAATCACTCCTATAAGTTAGGGAAAAATGTTTTATGAATGGATTATGAGTTCATGCCACTTTATAAGTATAATACATAATGAATAATATATCTATATTAGATAATAAGAAAAATATATTATTTACTAGAAGTAAACTTTTTGTTTACAAATATTAAATATACAGCAAAATAAAAAAAAGTCAATAGATTTGATAAAAAAAGTATGTATTTAACTTTTTAGGAAACAATATATATATGAAAATTATTGTTTATATATTCTTGCCTTTGATATTTTTAGGAATAATTATATTAAGTTCCAATGTGAAAATAAGCATACAATTAATTAAAAATGGACAAAATGATGAAATAGCATTTAAAATGAAATGTTTATTTGGAATTATAAAGTATGAAAAAAAATATTCTCTTCTAGGTTTGTATTTTAATCAAAAGGGAGTGAATTTAAAAACTGAACAAAATACTTCTAAGAAAGGAGAGTTAATTAATAGTTTTAAAGAAAGGATTAGTAATAAAGAAATATTAAAGGATTTTGAAAATCTAAAAGGATCAATTAAATATCTTTTTAAAAAAGCTGATGTCAGAAAAATGAATATAGATGCATATGTATCTAATGAAAATGTGTTTTTAAGTATATTTTTGTTTAATTTTGTAAATGCAATATATAAATACATATACGATAAAGTAGATACTAATGATTTGAAATTAAATATAAAACCTGGGTTTAATGAAAATACATTTAAAATATATATAATAACAAATTTTAATTTAAGAATAATAAATTTTATGAAGCTTTTAAAGCATTATAAAATTTTAAAAACATATAAAGGTGGTGCATAAATAATGTCAGAACAACAGCATCCAATAGAGAGTTTAATGAAAACTACTATGGAAAATATGAAAGAGATGATTGATGTAGACACTATAGTTGGAAATCCAGTTGAAACATCAAATGGGTCAGTTTTAATACCTATATCAAAGGTTTCTTTTGGATTTGCATCTGGAGGAGGAGAATACAACAAGGGACGTGTATCAAATGAAGATTCGAGTGATGCATATCCATTTGCAGGAGGTACTGGAGCAGGTATAACTGTTCAACCAGTAGCTTTTATGGTAGTAGAAAAAGAAGAGACAAAACTTATGTATGTGGATCAAAATGCAAATATGCTAGATAATATACTTAATAAAACACCTAAGCTTATGGAGAATATACAAAGCATGTTTTCTGGAAAAGGTAAAAGTAACAATCAATCTAAACAACAAGATGAAAATAAGCAGCAAAATAATGACTCACAAAATAATAATAATCAACAAAATTAAAGCTGAAGGCAAAAACTTGCCTTCAGCTTTTCCTATTTGTAACCAAAACAGGTAAATGTAAATAAATTATATTAATGAGTATAGTTTGAAATTAAGTAATATGAAGTTTAGAAAATGTTATTTATATTGTGTGAAAGGGGGATTGTTATGGATAACAAAGTATGTGTTGATGCAGGCAGTGAGTATTGCCCTTGTCACTTAGCTAAAAGTGGAGATTGCATAAGTTGTTCTTTGCTATCAGGAAAGGACTTGTGTGAGTGCAATTTAAAAGGAACATGTATATACCAAAAATTAAAAAAAAATAACGAAAAAATAAGTGAGCCTAGAGAAGGTATATCATGCAAGGTACTGAAAAAAAAAGAAATACAAACTAATATATATTTACTCAGTATAAGTATACCAAAATGCCTAGCATATGAATTGATACATCCAGGATCATATATACTTTTGAAAGATAAAAATAGAAAAGATGATATGTTTAATAGTCCTATTTCTGTAATGAATATAGACTTAAAAAGCTATACACTCGATATAGTTGTAGAAATCTTAGGACCTAAAACAAAAGATTTATTAAATAGTGATACAGTATTTATAAAAGGACCATATACTAATGGTATATTTGGAATTAAGTATTTTAAAAAATTAAAAAGTAAAAAAGTATTGATTTTAGCAAAGGGACTCTCAAGTGTTACATTGATAAATGCAGTTAATAATCTTTTAAAGAATAATAACGAAGTAAAAGTATTTTTTGATAACACGGGTAAGAAAATTGAAGAGGTAGAAAGAAAGCTAAAAGAATTAAATTTAGAGTTGAAGCATTTTGATTTTAAAAACAATGAAAATCTAATAAAAGAAGAATTAAAAAAAGGTGTAGATATGGTATTTAGTGCAGGATCTAATCGCTTTAATAAAAACAGTATGAATATAGTCGACAGTGTGGACGATAAAATAAGTTTAGCTATAACTAACAATAATTTAATTTGCTGCGGAGAGGGAGTATGTGGTGCTTGTATTATAAATATTAAAGGTGAAAAAATAAAAACTTGCAAGACTCAAATAGAGCCAAGAGTATATCTAAAGGAGGCTTTGAAATGAGAAAAGTTGTAGTCATAGGTGGAGGTTGGGCAGGATGTGCGGCTGCTATTAGTGCTAAAAAAGCAGGAGCAGATGTTACTTTAATAGAAAGAACTGACATGTTACTTGGACTTGGAAATGTCGGTGGGATTATGAGAAACAACGGAAGGTATACAGCTACAGAAGAAAATATTCTTCTAGGTGGTAGAGAATTATTCGAACTTACTGATGAATATTCGAGACATAAGGATATTAATTTTCCGGGACATAATCATGCCAGCTTGTACAATGTGACACTTATAGAAAGTGCAGTTAGAAATAAATTGATTGATATGGAAATAAAGATAATTTTTAAAACAAGAGTTGTAGATGCATATGTTGAAGATAAAACTATTAAATATATAAAACTCGACAATGATACTAATATTACGGCAGATTCATTTATAGAGACTACAGGATCAACAGGACCTATGGGAAATTGTTTGAAGTACGGTAATGGTTGTTCTATGTGTGTTTTAAGATGTCCTTCGTTTGGTGGAAGAGTTAGTATTACTAAAAAATGTGGTGTAGAAGATATAATAGGAAAGAGAAAAGACGGAACTTATGGTGCTTTTAGCGGATCTATAAAGCTTAATAAAGAATCTTTAAGCGATGAAATAAGGGAAGAACTAAATAAAAATGGGGTTTGTATAATACCACTTCCTAAAGAAGAAATTAATGAAGAAAAACTAGATATAAAGGTATGTCAGCAGTATGCATTAGATGCATTTGCTAAAAATATAGTACTACTTGATACAGGTCATGCAAAATTGATGGCTCCTTTTTATCCTCTAGAAAAGCTTAGAAGGATAAAAGGGTTTGAAAATGTAAAATTTGAAGATCCATATTCAGCTGGTATAGGTAACTCTATAAGATATTTATCTATTGCTCCAAGAGATAATAACCTAAAGGTTAACGGACTTAATAACTTATTTGTAGCTGGAGAGAAATGTGGCCTTTATGTAGGTCATACGGAAGCTATATGTACCGGCTATTTAGCAGGTCATAATAGTGTTAGAAACATGATAGGTATTCCACTTTTGCAGCTTCCTATAAATACAGTTATTGGAGATATAGTGTCTTATGCAAATGAAATGATGAATAAAGAAGGTGGAGATAAACTTAGATTTACATTTGCAGGATCTATATTTTTTGAAAGAATGAAGGAAAGAAATCTATATACAACGAACCCGGATATATTGTATGAAAGAATTAGCAAGGTAGGGCTTTTGAATATATATGATGAAAGATTAATTTAAAAATATTGAAGCTGTGGCATTGGTTAGGTGCCATGGCTTTTTTATTTAAAAATTTATAAGCTATTAGAATTTAGGTCTATTTATATTACCTATAGAAAAGTTTTCGTTACACATTTGTGTCTGGTTTTCAATAGAGTCATCTTTACCAATAAAAACAGATTTACCAGAATAAAGTACAGCTTTTATAATAGTCCCTTTTCTAATTTGTTATATGTAAATTATAGCATAAGCAAACTATATGTTTACTAAAAGTATATTTGTACATTATGATATAAAGCAATATATATAATTTTCAAAAACATACATATAAATTAATTTTATACAAGTGTTATAGAATTAGTTTGGTAATAAAATTTTATAAGTAGAAAAGCGATCAAAATTTTGATCGCTTTTAATATATTTTAATAATAGTTATCATATATATTCAATTATACTATTAATCTCTGATTATTATTTTTACTATTTTATCAAAAAAACCTTTTAAATTCAACTGTCCATATCCCCATTCCTTATCTGGGTATTTTCGTATATCTATTCTTTCAGCTCCCATTATAAAAAAGTTCTTTATAGTTTGAGTATTCATATACATATCATTTTTTTTTCCCCATTCAAGCAATAACGCTGAAACACCTGCAGTAATTGCAGCGGAAACACTGGTTCCTGTCATTTTTTTAAAACCATTATTAGGTGATGGTCCACTAACATTAAAACCAGGTGCTACGATTTCTGGTTTGATATTTTCATTTCTAGTATTTCCTCTCCCAGAAGATTTAACTAAACTTTTATCTTTTAATTTATATGCTCCAACAGTTAGAACCCCTTTAGCAGTTGATGGTTCTGTAATAGTTGAATTAGGCTCAGGCTCTGAAAAATGTACACTGTCAACCCAACCACTTCTAGTAATGAAACTATGAACTTTTCTATTAACAATTAAATCACCATATAAAATAATGTTCCATATCCCATCAGTTGGATTTTTGAATCGGATTGAATATAGTTGATTACCAGATAACATTTCGAACATTTCATATTTTATATATATTTCAGTTTCTTCAAGTATCAATGTATGTTTTTCTTCTTGTTTATATTTTATATTAAATGGTATTTGAGAAATAAATTCACCAGTTGGTGACTGAATTGATATTGGCATAAGATCTGGGAAAGAATTCCAAATATTCATTGTAAATCCTTTTACGCCTTTACCCACATTTATTTCAATTACTTTTTCTTGTTCATCTTCTTGTTCATCTTTAGAAAATTCTCCGGAGTAGTGCCTTTGTGTTAGTGCTTCATTTCCCGCTGCTACAACTACTACATTTCCTTCTTTAGCACCGACCTGAGATAAATATACTTCAGATGTACTACTTCCATCATGACCTCCCTGATTACTACCTATTCCAATACAAATAACTAATTGTTTACCTATATGTTTTTGAGCTTGCTTAGTTAAGTATTTTACAGCCATCATCAAATCGGTACTTTGATAAGCAGTTACTGAACTATCATCAATTAAATAAAAATCCTTTAAATATTTTTTTGATTCTTTTAATTTTACTACGATAAGTTCTGAATCTGGAGCAATACCTATAAAATTTACATCTTTTTCAATTATTTTTTTTCCTGCAGCAACACCTGCTAAAAATGTTCCATGTCCAGATTTATCTTTAGTTGGAACAATTGAAAATGGATTTTCAGATTTTAAGGCTTGATTAATTTCCTCTCTTGTAAACTCTGTTCCATATTCAAATTCATCAGGAGGGTTTCCCTGAATTGTCTGATCCCAAATAGAAATAATTTTGGAAGTATCATCTTCATAGATAAAGGCAGGATGCGTATAATCGATTCCAGAATCAATAATTCCAATGATAACATCCTTTCCTCCAAACATATCATGATATTTTTTAATGCCATTATATTCTGAAAAATGCTTTTTGTAATCTATAAGATCTTCTTCTTCATATGTAACACCATATGGACCATATAAATTAGGAACAAGAGAGTATTTTAAATTCCCTAGCAATTGTATTCTATTTTCTTCTGATTCTTCTTTAATATGCAATATTGCAATATCATTATTTACGATTTGATAAGATTGTGCAGTGTGATATGCTACATAATGATCCAACTTATTTAAATCACCGCCATAGTGTACTATTATATCAACATATTGATCTGATATAATTGGGTCATCTATTCCCATAATAAACTCCTTCCCTTAAATAATTAATATAGAACACTCTTTTTTATAATAGTAATCTCTAAATGTTTGTACACTCGTTGATGCAATTATCTGAAGCAATCTTAACCCACCTGTTTATATTTTGATTATATTGCTCAATACATACATTTACACATAATCGACTACCACTTTTATTTGGTGTCAATTTTGCTCTAAATCTACCTTCTATTGATTGTAAACTAAATGTTTGCTGAGATACTGTTGTTTGCGTAGGATTGATATTAAATTGTGTAACTACATTATTACTATATTTCACAAATATGGTACAGCTATTAGAATTACAATTTCCAAATTGTACAGAAAATAAATTTATATTAGGAAACTGTACTCCTAAAACGTGGTTGGAATTATTATAAGGCTTAGCTCCTACTGCATGATTAAAGTAAAATTCATTACCTGGATTATTAATAAATACAGGATAGAATATAGGTACATATAAATAAGGAATTTTTCTTAATTGATATAATGATATAAAAAAATATGGATAGGTCAATAAATTATAATGCATACAATATCCTCCTTAACTATTTTTTAGACACTACTAAATAGATTATTCAAACGTTTTAGTTTCTGTTACTATATAGAAGTAACAAAACACTATCATAAATCTAAAAAAACAAAATTCATAATATAATTTTAAAAATTTAAAATAGAATTAAATAAATATCTATAGATATGAAAATAGAATAAAATATTATAATGACCTTGATAAAGCACATACAATAAATCAAAATGATGATTTTATAGACTTAGCAGTTGAACAAGTAAATAGAACTTTATATTTGTATTTAAGACTCATATAAAAAATAAAAAAGTATGAATAAAAAATATTAAAACAGCTCATAATATAATTAAGATGCTAATACATTAGATAAAATCATAAATTACAAAAGATAATTTAATTGATTAACACCCGACAAATAATTTGACAAAATTATTTGGGAGGTAAATCTATGGAATGTATTTTAGTATCCCTATTCATTTTATTTATACATATTTATTATTTAGATATTAATATTGATGTAAAAGTTAATATTTATAATCTACAAAATAATAAATACAGTAGGATAAAATGGATACTTCTAGCTTTATTTAAATCTATTATAAGAACTTTCTTAGATTGGTTTTATATAAAGCTTTAAAAGGCAATCTCTTTATAGGGATTGTCTTTTTTAATGTGCGCCCAGCATGGGTACAAACTAGTCGGTGAAAGTCCGATACGGGGGTTGATAGTGCCAACCGTTAGCTTAAGACAAGGGTGTCCATCGTGAGGTGGAATCTGAAGGAAGTCGGCGGCAAAACTCTGGTCTGAGGTACACGAACTACATTTGAGGCTTAACCTTGTGGATGAGATTGCATTACAAATCAAAGTCCAAAACTATCCGAAACAAGGAAAGTAAATGTAGCAGATATATGGAGGGAAAGTTTGTGCTCTTACCTGGGGAGGTCTTACAGGTACATTATCAAAAGATGAATTTCTAGATAATAACTCATGTAGTGATACATGACTGAACGGTAAGAAGTCAGCAGAGGTCATAATACCACACTATGTGCACGTAGTGCGGGAAGGACTGAACATTAGGGAGGTGAGTAAGTTTGATATACTCGGGAAACACGAATAAAAGACAGAAAATCTCAAAAGAGAGCAAGACTGTGGAAGTAGAGTTGGAAACTCAAGGTAAACAGAATGCGTCCAGTGGTTTAACGGCGTTATCAAATTCGAAAGCTAAATCTGAAATGGATACTGAAAATTTACTCGAAAGAATTGTAAGTAAAAGAAATTTATATGAAGCATATAAACGAGTAAAGAAAAATAAGGGGAGTCATGGTGTTGATGGAATGAGAGTGGATGAACTTCTCCCCTTTCTACAAGAAAATGTCTCTTCTTTGATTTCAAATCTGTTGAATGGAGAATATAAACCACAACCCGTTAGGCGAGTAGAAATACCAAAACCAAATGGTGGAGTAAGATTACTTGGAATACCAACAGTAGTAGATCGATTAATTCAACAAGCTATAGCACAAATATTAAATGAAGTATTTGATAAGGAATTTTCAGAAAATAGTTATGGATTTAGACCAAAAAGAAGTGCTCATATGGCACTTAAACAAGCTCAGATGTATATTAATGAAGGCAACAGATATGTCGTAGACATGGATTTAGAGAAGTTCTTTGACACTGTTAATCATGATATATTAATGTCACTTCTAGCACGAAAAGTAAAAGATAAGCGCGTATTAAAATTAATACGAAAGTATCTCAACTCAGGTATTATGTTAAATGGTGTGATTGTGAAATTAGAAGATGGAACACCCCAAGGTGGACCTCTTAGCCCATTATTAAGTAACATATTACTTGATGAACTTGATAAAGAACTAGAAAAAAGGGGACATAAATTTTGTCGCTATGCAGATGATGCAAATATTTACGTTAAAAGTAAAAGAAGTGGAATAAGAGTGCTAGAAAGCATTACAAAATTTCTAGAGAAAAAGTTAAGACTGAAGGTCAATGTTGAGAAAAGTGCAGTGTCGTCTCCTATGAAAAGAAAATTCTTAGGATATAGCTTTTACTACTGTAGAGGTAGTGCTAGGTTTAGGGTTCATAATAAAAGTTATGAACGTCTTAAAGAAAAGATTAGAAAGATTACAAATAGAAATGTGAGTATGAATTTTAATTTTAGACTTAAGAAACTAAAAGAAATTACAACCGGTTGGGTGAACTACTACAAATTAGCAGATATGGGGAATAAACTAGAAGAAATAGATAAGTGGATACGCAGACGCCTTAGAGCCTGTATATGGAAAACGTGGAAGAAAACCAAAACACGATTTAAAAACCTAAACAAACTAGGGATACCAAAACACAAAGCACTGGAATATGCGAATACACGAAAAGGACATTGGAGAATATCTGGAAGTCCAATATTAAATAAAACCATAACTAATCAAAGATTGATTAATCATGGTTTTAAGAGTTTATCTTCACAGTACAAGAAAATCAGATTGTCTTAATGAACCGCCAAGTACCGAACGGTATGCTTGGTGGTGTGAGAGGACGGTAAATAAAATAATTATTTACCTCCTACTCGATTCTCATAAAAGTATAAATAGATAATTGCCAATTATGCTATAGTTAAGATAATAACCTTAAAATATATGAGAATAATATATGAAAAAATCATCTATAGTGATAAAATTATACATATTATTTAATTATTGTATAATATGTATAAAATATGACTAAGAAGGAGTAAACACTATGGGACAATTTGATAAAAATAAAAAATTATCGTTTGTATTAAATGATATTAACAGTATTCATTATGTATTAGAGGAGTATCAGGAACTTTTGAAATCAGATCAAGTTGTTGAAGATGAGGTTTATCAGATAGAATTTGTTAAAAAAGTTGAAGATACTATTGAGCCATTACAAAAAACGGATGGTTGCTTTGAACAACTAGATAAGCTTAGTATTTGGGGTGAAAGCCATCTGAATTTTGATACAATGGACTTCAATGGGAATGCATCAGAAACGATTTTATTTTCTCATGCTTTAAAGTTTCCAGAACTTAAAGAGAATGTTATATCTACAGCCAAAGAAATTGTATCATATTCTAGACGTCACAATGATACTTGTAATATGTGGGTAGATGATCTGTGTGTGTTTGGTATTGAAGCATTATATTTACTGGCACTTAACATTCCTGAATATGCTTACTTAATCGGTGCTTATTTGATTCCATATTGGGATAGTGAGCATGCAGATTATGCAGTTATTTATACTTATGAAATTACAAGTCGATTTGGATTTGATGATAATATGTTAAAGATGTTTTGCTATTGTGACAATGTCGAAGCTAGAACAATTATGCTTGGTGGAGAATTTTATGGTGAACAAACAGAGCTAGACCTCGTTGAGTATTTTGAACAAAACCCTGATAGGTATGAGCGTTTTAAAGAAATTATGATCGATAGATTTAAAGAACAAGAATTTATACAGTATTCAGAGAGTGAATATACTTCGAAACCAATTCATTCTTTTTATGAATCTATAATGGCTTCATCTGATAGTATTGTTGAAGAATATGATGTGTGGGAAGATTCAAGTGATGCTCTAGAAGAAGTATTTATGAACAGTACTTTTAATAATGAGGCTACATTACTCCATCAAAAGATTGAAGAAATAATAGGGAAACCACTTACAGGCATATAAAATAAGAGATAGAAACGATAGACAGGAATTAGTACATAGAAGAATAAGTAATATAATAGAGTTTAGAATTTTTTTGAAGGAAAAGAAGTTTTAGTAAAACAAGTGAATTGATATTATTAATTGAAATCTGCCATGATTTATATGCTGATATGGCAGATTTTATTGTTGTAAAGAACTATAACAATCCAAATGATTTTTTTAATGTTAAATATAATAAAAATAGCTTTAGTTATAGGATACAGAAAAAATGCATCAGTAAAGACTACGGATTAGGCAATATTTATTAGTCAAAACTTACTGTTAAGGTTAAATTTAGAAGGGATGCATAGTATTTATGTAGAAATTTTATACTCTATGGCGAATAGAATGATTTAAATATAGGAGGAATATAGAATATGACAAATACTTGGATTTATTCAGCAGATCCAAATTATTATGATGCAATAAGGGCATTTAAGGAGTTAGGTCAAGTAGATTGGAGAATGAAGAGTAATGTTGATGTTAATGATAGCGTGTACATATATATTGGATATGGAATTCAAAGCATAGCAATCAAAACTAAAGTTGTAGAGATAAATCCTGAAGAATTTATAGATGATAGTGATTATGTAATCAATTCAGATAGAATGAATGTGGATAATAATGCAGATTATATAAGGTTGAAAATGATTGATTATTTTGATCAAGACAAAGAAAATTTAATGACTTATGAATTAATGAGAGAGAATGGCTTAAACGGATCTATTAGAGGTCCTATTAAATTAAATAATAATAAGCAGTTAAAAGAATATATTGAGCTTTCAGAAGAAAAAATGATTAAAAACAGAATTAAAAATTTAGAAGTGTCAGATATACTTGCAAACAATCAGATAATGCATCTATTTAAATGTAGCAACTCATCAGGAATGAGAAGAGCTCACAGAACTAATACACTATCTATAATTTCTGATCATACCAAATCTTTATATGATGATAGATGGATAGATGGGATATTTCATTATACAGGTATGGGACAGGTTGGCGACCAAAGTTTAGATTATGCTCAGAACAAAGTATTATATCAATCAAATGATACAGACATTAAAGTATATTTATTTGAAGTTTTTGAAGAAGGAAAATATATCTTTGAAGGTGAAGTTGAATTATGTGATAAACCATACCAAGAAGACCAACCGGATAAGAACAATGATATAAGAAAGGTTTGGGTATTCCCTTTAAAAAGATGTAATGAAAACCAAGACGTAGTAATCAAAGATAATTCATATAACAAAAATAAAGACAAGAAAGAAAAAAAAGCTAAAAAATTATCTAACAAAGAACTTTTAGAAAAAGCAAAGAGAGCTAGAAAAAGATCAGGAACCAGGAATGTAAATACGGTTGTATATGACAGAGATGAACATGTAGCAGAGTTAGCTAAAAGAAGAGCTAATGGGATTTGTCAGTTATGTGGCCAAAAGGCTCCTTTTAACAATAAGAAAGGTGAGCCTTATTTAGAAACTCATCATATAGAGTGGTTATCTAGAGGCGGAGAAGATTCTATAGATAATACAGTAGCTTTATGTCCTAACTGTCATAAAAGAATGCATATATTAGATTGCAAAGATGACATTGAAAAGTTGAAAAATCTATAATTAAGAGATATAAGGGAGTCTATAAAAACCTCCAAGGGTAGTAGTTGGAGGTTTTTTGTTATAATATTTAATCTTCAAATAAATCATTCATTAAATTTTCTATTTCTTTTCTTCTTTTCTCAGTTTCTTCAAAATCAACTCTAACTTTAGATTGTTTAGGAATTAGAATCTTAAGGATATTAACTATAGATCATCAAGCTCAACTACAGCATAATCTCCTTCAAATCTATCAATAGTAAGCAAGTTGATGAAAATGCACCAAATCAATAAAAATCTACCTCGCATACCATACCTACGTCAACACGCTAACATACAGGATTTGGCAAGTTAGATTTTCTTGTAAAATGGGGTAAGACACAAATATATATAAATAGACACAAAGAAAAAAGAAGCGATAGAGAAGTATAGAACACTATGAAGGATATCGTTATAGAAAGTAAAGTTGGAAATGTTGGAGCATCAGAAGGAGCTTTTTATATGTTCTTTAGCTTTTTATTTACAAATGGATTGGTAGTATATGCTATGATTTTATGGAGAATAATAAGTTATTATTCGTGTATTATAGTTGGAGGACTAGTTACACTTTTAGTTTATCTAAGAGATTTAACAAAAAAAGTAATTGAATAAGGCGATTGCTTTTTTTCAATTGCTGATATATTGACAGGAAATACTCTAGAATTAGGGTATTAAAAAATTATTTTAAAGTAACAATTGTTTTATGCGTAAATACAATCGGCAATAATATAAACACAGTTAAAAACTGGAGGTATATATGGAAATAATTAAAGGATGGCTTGAACATTATGGATATATTGTATTGCTATTTGCATTGATACTTGAGTTGATAGCTCTTCCAATACCAGGGGAAGTTCTTATGAGCTATTGTGGATTTTTAGTATTTCAAGGGAAGTTAGGATGGAGTCAAAGTATTATTGTAGCTAGTCTTGGGGCAATACTTGGGATTACTTTTTCATACTGGTTAGGATTTCGATTAGGAATACCATTTTTCAAAAAATATGGGCATTATATGCATATGGGGCCAGAAAAATTAGAAAAAACATCTAATTCTTTTACCAAATATGGGGTAAGAGTATTGGCTATAGCATATTTTATTCCAGGAGTAAGGCATATTACAGGATATTTTTCTGGAATTACGAAAATCCCATACCGCAAATTTACTTTTTATGCATATACAGGTGCTATTATTTGGACAAGTACTTTTATTTCTTTAGGAAAAGTTCTAGGAACTAAGTGGGAAGTATTTCATCATTCAATAAAAAAATATTTAATCATTGGATGTATAATTGTAACGTTTATTTTGATCTTAGTGCTTGCGTATAATACTTATAAAGTGCATATAGGTAACTTCATCTTAAATACACTAGAAAATATAACAGAACAGTTTAATTCTCTAGGAAAAGCAAAGATATTTATTGCTAGTATAGCTACTATTTTTCTTGGACTTTTTATTTTTATGATGGGACTGATTCAAGATTTATTGGCTAATGAATTTCAGCAATTTGATAAAGTTATAACTTTATTGATTCAGTTGATTTTTACTGATAAATTCATATATTTAATGAAAAGTTTTGGCTGGCTAGCATCTTATAAAGTATTACTCCCGGTAATACTATTAACATTTTTATGGATTATATGCAGAGGAAGGAATAAAGCGCTTGAAATAGCTTTTTATATGTTTGTAATTATAGGAGGAGAAATATTAGATGAAGGATTACGGAAGGTTTTTCATCGATTAGGACCTTCCTATGGTGAAAGTATATATACGTTCCCCAGTGAACAAGCTCTCGTGTCTTTAGTGATTTATGCATGTACAGTATTTGTATTCGTTAGGCATGCTAAAAGTAGATTTCTAAAAATGATCTTTTCACTGATAACAGTTATTTTACTGATAGCTATAGGATTAAATAGAATATATTTCCAATTGCAATATCCAAGTGATGTTGTTGCTGGATATGTTTTTGGAGGGGTATGGTTAAGTTTTAATATTTTTTTGTTAGAAATTTATCGATTACAAATATCAAAACCAAATAGCAAATTTTAATATAACTGTATTTATAGAGTTTTTGAGTTGAATATTAACTTATACTGAATAATATTTTCTTTGCGTATCAATAATAAAGCTATGAAAGAAGGTGTTAATTATGTAAAAATCATTAATAGAAGTTACTGCATTATGTTCTTATACTATAGCGGAATTAATAAATCTTAAAAATAATTTTGAATCAAAATATACTATAGGGTTTTTATGTTAAATATTAACTTATCTATTTTTAAAATCTCTATGAACAGTAATATAATTAATGAATAATTTAATCTTTATGGTAAAAAGCCTATAGATAAGGAGAATATTTATATGATTGAAATTATTAAGATGATAGATATATCGTTACTCAATTTTGTACATAATTATTTTCAAAATGATATATTTGATAAAATTATGCCTATTATAAGCTTTCTGGGAAATGGTGGAATTATATGGATTATAATATCATTGATATTGATAACTAATAAAAAGTATAGAAAAGTAGGAATGTTGTCTTTTTTTGCATTAATATTAAGTACTATTCTGGTAGAGGGAATATTAAAAAATTTAATGCAAAGACCAAGACCGTTTATAGAATTTACTAATATTAATTTATTAATAAAAAAACCTTTATCTTATTCTTTTCCTTCAGGGCATGCAACATCCTCGTTTGCTGCTGCAGGAGTTATAGGAAATATGATAAGAAAATATAAAGTCCTTACTATGATTTTAGCAGGACTTATTGCTTTTTCTAGAGTGTATTTATTTGTACATTATCCTGTAGATGTTATAGCAGGTATTATCTTAGGTCTAATATTATCGTATTTAATAACATATAAATTTATAAAAAAGTAAATTTGATAATAAAAAACTCCCAATTACTAGGCGATAGTTAGTAATTGGGAGTTAAATTTAAAATGAGTTTATATTGTATTTGAAATCGATAGCAATTATTTTTTTAAGTCTGATTCTAGCGTATCAACTTCATATAGTAGTTTTTGTGAAAATTCCTTTGTCATTTTGACATCTTGTTTTTGTGCCGATTCAGACATTTTTGTAATAGTATCAGAAAAGTTTTTAGCATAATCGGCATTAATATTTTCAACCTGAGCTTTTATTTTATTCCAAGTATCTATAGCTGGTTGGCTGTCTGCTTCAGCTTGATTCCAATCTCCATGTTCAGCAGTAAGCATAACTTGTATTCCGTAATAATCTAATTTTCCTACATCTGCTGGAACTTTTGGATTATATAAATCTATGAAATTGACAGTATCTAAAGTCACCTTGTTAGCTGCTAATGAAGCTTCATATTGTTTTTTAGCTTGAATTTGTTGTTTTAAATTATTTAAGTCAGTAGTAAAATTATTGATGTGGTCCTCAGAAAATTTTTCTTCTTTAGATATAGGTTCATAAGTAGACCATTCTTTTTCTAATGCTGATAATTTATCATTTACTTTTGCCCAATCTTGATTAGCTAAATCATTTATCATATCTTCAGCATTTGATTCCTAGAAAAATATCCAAACACAAATAATCATATCAGTAGCCACTCAAAGCTACTGTTTTTTCTTGTACAAATATATAAGAAGTATGAAAAAATGGTATGTTATGGTAATATATACGTGGAAACAAATGAAAGATATATATGAAAAAATATAAGGTACGGAATAGTATAATAATGCGAATTAACAAGCTACAAGGAGGTATCATAATGGAAATTTTCAATAAACTAAAATAGTCTATATGTAAGAGTAACTACTAACTCTCTCATGTAGATTATATAAAACAAATATTTATTAAAAAATTTTACAATGTTTGTTATTGGGAGGTTAAAAATGTCTTATTTTAAGTATGAAAATATTAATATATATTATAGAGTATCTGCTGAAGGGAGACCTTTAGTTATTATACATGGAGATACAGCTTCCTCAAAAATGTTTATACCAGAATTAAAATTCTATTCTAAAAACTTTAAAGTGATTTTAGTAGATTTAGTAGGTCAAGGAAAATCTCAAAGAGTAGATAAATTACCATTAAATTATTGGGATTTTAATGCTAATATGATTATTGAACTATGTAAGCATATTGGTATTAATGATGTTAACCTGTTAGGGACAAGCGGTGGGGCTATTGTAGCTTTAAATGCTGTATTGAAACAACCTAATTTATTTAACAGAATAATTGTAGATAGTTTTATAGGAGAAAATTTATCTTTTGAGTTTGCAAAAAAAATTGTAGATGATAGAAAAATAGCAAAAAACAAGTTAGGTTCTAAATTGTTTTGGTTTATAATGCATGGCTTTGATTGGAAAAATGTTATTGACAAAAATACAAGCTTAATTATTGATTTTTCAAGAAATATAGGTAATTTTTTTTATTATGAACTTAGTAACATAGAAAATAATGTTTTAATTACAGGAAGCTCCAAAGATGATTTAATACCTAATGTCCAAAGTACATTAAAAGCTATTAATTTAAAAATGAAAAATTCTAAATTGGTTATTTTTGAGAATGGAAATCATCCTGCTATGTTTAGTAACAAAGAAGAGTTTAGAAATTTAGTTTTGGAATTTTTGTCCTAAATCATAATAAAATACCGTATTATTCAGAATTGAATTTTACGGTATTTTTATAATTGGATATTCTTAAAATGCATACTAACTTATAATAATTAAATTAAATGCTACATTAGACATAAAATTAATATCATAAAAAATAAAGTATAATAAGCAATATGCTTTATTAATTCTTAAATATATATTCATTAGATATATATTGTATATAATTATAAATTACAATTAGTATTGAGTATTAAATAGTTTACATTTTAGATTTAAAGGTGGTGATTGTTTTGAATGAAGAAGATTCTAGAAAAAGTATTAGTTCTACTAAAGTTGATGAGGGGTTTGAATTATTTTACTGTAACTTAAGCTATAGAAGAAAATTTATTAGAACATTATGGTGTTCGCCTGTTTTATTGTTACTTGTACCTATATGCTCAAACAAAGTAATGGTATTCTGTTGTATTCTTTTTGCTATTCAAGCAATATATAACTATAAAAAGTGGAAATTTGAAGAAAAATGATAAAATTTAATGTTAAGTATTAAAATATGCTTTTGACATATAGGTAAAATATAATACTAATCATAGGAAAACTATATAAACACAAATAGCCAAAACAGTAGCCAACCAAATCTACTGTTTTTTCTTGCACAACACAAATAGAAAGTAAATATAAAAGCATACGATATTATGGTAAAATGTATGTGGTAATTAATGGAAAAGATATAATAACGTACATTATGCGAAGTAGAAAGACTCCTAGTCAGGAGTCTTTTTTGAATAAATATCTAAATTTATGTTTAGGGCATAGTTTCTATCTAAATTATAAGGTTATGTAAAATTTAACCAGATACTTTGCGCCTGGTGACATGTTTGCTGGCTCTACCTCTAATACCTTTTATTGTAGTATTGTAAATACTAATAACCTGTGTTTTTATGGTAATGGATGGAAAAGAAATACATGAAGTGATTGATAGCATAGATTTAAGTGGCTATATGAAATAAATAATATAAAGATTACAACTAATTTACAACTATATGAAAGTTTTATAATATTTATAGTTTATTATTATATTAAATTAATAAATAAATTATCAAAAAAACAGGAGGTTGATTCAAATGAAAATAAAAAGTAAAATAGCAGGTTTTCTAATAATGGGAATTTTAGCAGGAGGGACAGTAGGCATTAATGCATCGGCTAAGGATTTTAATAATTTGTCAGATTCTGGAATGAAAAAGCAAGAAGCAATTTATTTACAAAGTCTAGAAAAAGTTAAAAGTGACATATCAAAAGAAGAAGCTTTAGACATTGTTGCTAATTCATATGATAAATATTTTGGGATTAAGGTAGATATTAAAAACTTTAATGATATTGAATTCTTAAAAACTAATAGCTTTTGGACTTCAGTATACCTAGATAATGCTAATAATAAGGTTTATTTTGTAACTTTAGAGAAAGATGGAAAAGTTAAAGAGATAGGATATGAAGGAGATAATAAATCGTTGGGAGAAATTGAACAAGCTATAGAAAAAGCAAATTCAAATAAAGAAGAAGCTATTAAAATAGGAAAAGCTTTTATACTTGAAAAAGGATTTGTAAAAAATGCTGAAGATATAAGCTTTTTAAGAGTAGGAAATAATGCAGAATATGATTTTGCATATGGAAAAGATGAAAAAACAGGAGATGATAAAGTAGTATACATGACAATAGATGCTAGTAATAAAAAAGTAACTTCTATAAATTTTGATTTTGAAAAATCTAAATAAAATAGTTACATACTAAATTATATAACCCATTAGCACAAAAAAATCTGTTGTTTATCTTGGAGTTTTTTGTGCTTTTAATTTTATTTATGCATAAAATATATAAATTTTGTTTATATAAAACCAAAATGTTATAAAACACATGTTTGAAAACAAGAAAAACAACTCTAAATAAACACTTTTCATAAAAAACCTCCCAATTCTATATAGGTGGACAACGAAATATATGTAAAAACCGGCCACATAGATTGAATTTTTCATTTCAATACAAATACTTATTCTTTATTTCAGCAGTAATCCATGTAGTAATTGGAAAGATTACATAAAAGGGAAAATGATAATAGGGCTATGTATGTATACTAAATTCATAATAATACATTACGCTTTTATATTGATTATAGGATAAATTAAGTACAAGTAAAGAAGCAGGTGTTATAATAAAACGATAATCTATAAATCCGAATAATTTTGTAATTCCTTTACACATGCTCAGTAAGAATATACATATCTTAATAAAACCACCTAAAATAAATGTAATGGTTATAATGATTTCTATTCTTTGTAGGACAAAACCAATGTTTATTCTTGATATAGTAGTATAAGTAGGGTAATAAGAACTTACTACAGTATGGATTCCTAACACTAAAAGATTTGTGATAGAAAGTAGCGCTAAATATGTTCCTCCTGTCAATAAACCTGTAGTATAAACTTTATAAGGAGATCCGTTTGTCTCAAAGTTTGAAAAAATCATTGTAAATACGACTAATTGAACAAGCGGAAATGTAAAAACAGTAAAAGTACCTTCTAAAACTGGTTGGATACCATCACTTAATACAGGACGGAAATTATTTATGTCCATATTAGGAATTAATAGTATTATGATAATGACTAAAGTTATAATCGGTATATTAAGAAAAAATCCACTAAATCTGCCTAAGACCTCAATGCCTTCTTTTATTCCCCAAATACATAAAATAGCTAAAACTATCTCTGGAATAATTTGAGGCATTTCGGGAAAGCTGATTATTTTAATGAATTGACCATAGGTAACTAATATATCGCTAGCTAAAAAGAAAGCGAACCAAGTATATAATATAATGATTATTTTGCCGATGAATTTTCCAAAGCAAATTTCAACAATATCAAATAAATCTTTATCAGGAAAAATATGATGCAGTCTTGCAAATATAAGTGTCATAGGAAATACAAGTAATATGCCTAGAATAAAGGCTAACCATATATCTTGTTTAGCCTCTATTCCTTGTGCATATATGGAAGATCCGCCTACTAGAAACAAAAATAAGATTGCAATACCTTGCTTATCTGAAATAACTTCTTTATTCATTACTTACTCCTTCAAGTTTATTTATTATAAATTTTATATTAAATAGCATATTTTATATTATTCCTCAATTACCCAAATTTATTAAAAAGCCTTGTTGAGTACTAATACAATGAATAGAATACAACGTAAATATGTAAAAACAAAAACAATTAAATTTGAAATAAATTTCAAAATCAGATAGCTGTTAATCTAAATATTAATATATATTGTACTTATATATTGTCTAAAAATAAAATTTCGTTCGTAGAAAGTCCATTAATTAATACTTAAATACCGTTTTAGGAACTAATTAGAGACTTTTTTATTATTCTATTGTAAAATTGTAGTTAATTTATATTAAATTTATTACCTTATTAAAAACACTAATTACAGTCAAACTAAATAAACACAAACTACAAAAACAGTAGCCAACCAAAGGTACTGTTTTTTATTACAGAAATATACAATAAATATGAAGGCGTGATAAATTATGGTAAAATAGACCTGGGAATAAATAAAGAATATGATGTTTAAAACGTTAGGTTGATTATACTATATGTACATAGTATATCTATAATGGAAAGTTGAGATATTGAGCAAATTTATTAAAATTTAGGATATGATACGGTGGACCGTATCATAAGTAACGGCGGTTTTTGATATTAAAATTTCTTTTAATTTATTTGCTATGATATACTTAGAAAATATTGGAAATAAATTTAAAATATGTTTTACATAAATAACTATTTAAAAATGTGAAGTAAACTTAAAATGGAGGATTATAAATGGGTAAAAATGATTTGTTAGAACAAGTTAGTAAAATAGAGGAAATTGAACTTAAACTAACCGTATTCAATGCAAAGAGAGCACTTTCAAAAATTGATAAAAAATTGGAGACAAAGACAATAGGAAATTGTAGCTTACTTTTTGACATCAATAGCCCTGATTCTATTTATTATAATAGAGTTAAAGGATTTGGAATGAAGGACTTAGATAAATTAGAAAACATATTGGGTATTTATAGTGAACAAGGCATAATTCCAAGTTTTGATATGACACCGAATAATATAAATGAAGCAGTTTCATTAGCATTATTGAAACATGGCTTTACAAATTCTGAGCAATTAGTATTTATGCAATTAACTCCTGAGGCATATACAGATATTAATAAAGGTATAAAAATAGTTAAAGTAACTGAAAAAAATGCGGAAGAATTTGTGAACATAATAATTTCATCTGAAGGTGGAATGGATATTTCTAGTAAGGTAATAGGTATTAAAAAACAATATTTTTATCAGAACAATTTTTATAATTACATTTCTTATATTGGGAATGAAGTTGCTGGAGTAGGCTCGCTTTTTATTAGTGACAATGAAGGATACATTGCTAATGATTTTACTTTTAAAGGATTTAGAGGAAAGGGAGGTCAAACAGCGTTATTGAAATATAGGATAAATAAGGCGAAAGAATTAGGACTAGAAAAATTATATACAGATGTTGAATTTGGATCTATTAGTCATAATAATATGGAAAAGTTAGGATTTAAAACTGTGTTTATTAATTCATTTTATACAAAGTTAAATAATCTTTAGAAGATAAAAATCATGTAGAAAATTATATGGGGTATTCATGAAGTTAAGTAAAATGTGAGTAAAATGGGTATTATGTATTAATTCCTATGTCGGTATTTTTAAGATATTGTAATTAATTTGTATGTTTTGTTGCATAAAAAGTAATGATTACATCTTATTAATGTAGATTACTTATGTATATCTTCAAAAGGATATAATAAAGAAATTTTCATCTTTCAATTTTTCATGTCCTCTTAAAAAATAAATCATAGCCAAACTATACAAATAAAACCAACAAAACAGTAGCCAATCAAAGCTACTGTTTTTTCTTGCACAAATAAACAATAAGTATAAAATTATGTTATATTATGTAAAATACAGCTAGAAATAAATGAAAGTTATATGAAAAAATATAAGGTACGCAATCGTAGAGCATTATGAACCACTTATTTAGGGAGGAAATATGAGCACTAGAACTTATGAATCAAAAGATTGCCAAGAAATAATTAAATTATTTTATGAAACAGTTCATTCAATAAACTCTAAAGACTATACAGAAAAACAACTAAATGTATGGGCTTCTAAAGATATAGATTTAGATTTATGGGATAAGTCGTTTTTGAAGAATTATACAATTGTTGGATTTGGGATTTAAGCCTTAGTGGGTACTTGATAGACTTTTTGTTCATAAAAACTACCAAAAACAAGGTATTGCGAAAGAAATTGTTGAAGAATTAGAGAAGTATGCTAAAAATATTGGACTAACTACCATTAAAACAGAAGCATCAATAACAGCAAAACCATTCTTTGAAAAACAAGGGTATCGTGTTATAAAAGCACAACAGATTGAAAGAAAAGGTTAATTCCTGACTAATTATAAAATGGAAAAATATATTTAAAATTAATCTAATTAGAAAGACAGGTTAATGTACAATCTTCTTAAAATACATACTACCTTATAATAATTAAATTACATATTACATTAGATATAAAATAAATACCATAAAAAAATAAAGTACGGTAAGTAATATACTTTATTAATTCTTAAATACATATTCATTAGGTATATATATTATTGTATATCATTATAAATTACAATTATTATTGAGTATTAAGTAGTTTGCATTTTAGATTTAAAGGTGGTGATTGTTTTAAATGAAGGAGGTTCTAGAAAAGATAATATTTCTACTAAAGTAGATGCGGGGTTTGAATTATGTTATTGGAATTTAAGCTATAGAAGAAAGTTTATTAGAACATTATGGTGTTTGCCTTTTTTATTTTTGCTTGTACCTATATGCCCAAACACAGTAATAGCATTTTGTTGCATTCTTTTTATTATTCAAGCAATATATAACTATAAAAAGTGGAAATCTGAAGAAAAATAATAAAATTTATTGCGTATTAAATAAATTGCATCGAGTGCTACACGATGCATGGGTGTGGTGAATATAAAAAAAGACCTAAAAGGTCTAAATTTATGTAGTCATGTATATGTATTTGTTTATTAAAATATCTAAATCTTGACTCAATTTTATTAAATCTTGATTTTGATATAATAGTACATTATTTAAAGTCATAGCATCTAATTTTTTTCTCATTTTTTCAATTTCATTTTTAAATTTTACTATTTCCATATAAACACTCCTTTTAAACTTTACGACTTTAAAGATAGGTAAACGTTTTAGTACTTATATACACACAAATTAAATTATACCATAAGTTACAAATTTGTCCATATGATTTTTGTTTATTACTTAACTTAATATTTTCAATCATTATGTGAAATTATATAAATACCTAAAATCAGTTTTAGTAATTAATTAGGGGGTTTGTTATTATTTTATTGTAAAATTGAAGTCAATTTTTAAATTTATCATCAAATCAAAAATATTAATTAATATAACTAGGAGTTCACCAAAACAGTAGTCAATCAAAGCTACTGCTTTTTCTTACACAAATATCCAATAAGTATGAAATTGTGGTATATTATAGTAAAATATATATGGGAATAAATAGGGAATATATAATAACTTAAATTACAGGGGGGTATAAATGTTTAATATTGTTTTTTTTATATTTTTTGTAATTATTATTTTTAATATTGATGCAATTAAAAGTGATTTAAAAGATATACAAAAAGAAAATAAAATATTAATTAAAGAAAATCAGGAATTACGAAAAGAAATTAAAAATTTTATAGAAAAATAAAATTTTAAAATTGAAAGTTGATTTAATTAATAATTTTTCAGTTTGCTGTTTTGAGTGCAACTTACTATATCTAAAATAGAATAGAATTCATAAAAGTACACCCATAACTACATGAAATTCAAGTTAGGAAATGGAGAAGAAAAAGAATTTAAAGTTTTACCTCATCAATATACAGTTATATTAGACGGTAATGTTGGAGAGCTAACATTTAAAGGATATAAATATCTTAATTTTTATATTACAAAGATTAATGAAAATCAGTAAAACAAAACTCGTGCAGAAGAGAAGCTAAATGCTTCTTTTTTTATTGCTACTATTTCTTTGAAGTAGCAATCAATAAGTCTGTGTTTTTATAGTAATTTATTTCTAATGTTTAAACAAATAACTCATTTATAATGAATGATTTTAATTTATATTGTTCATAAAGGTTAATCGTAAATTACTATGGCAAAATATGTCGTTTTTGGAAGTATACTATATTATGTGGTATACTGATGCTAGAAATTGACTTAATTTGTTTTATGTATGTAATTTAGCTTTATAAATATTAAATAAGTTTAAAAAATAATTTTAAAAATTAATTAAAACAATTAATTAAAGGAGAATTTTATTATGATATTTGAAATACCATGGTATGTTATATTATTTCAAACTTTACCAGAAACATTTATTTTAATTAAGCTGGGATTAAAAATATTTAATATTGATACAAAAACAAAAGATATTTTAGTAATTTCATCTGTAATTTCTGTATTAGCATATTTTATTAGAAAAATACTATATATTGTTGGAGCTAATTTATTGTTTGGTATTCATACACTTTTGATTACATTAACAACAGTTATTTTAGTACATAAAAAAACAAAAACGACACTATCTCATTCATTTATTAGCATTTTTACGAGTACTTTACTTGATGGTGTACTTCAAAGTGTTACAGCTCCTATTATTTTTACCATTATGAAAAAAAATATAGAGGATTTACATTTATACCCTTGGTTAAACATACTATTCTTTTTGCCCTGTGGGATAATTATGTTAATAATTTATTTAGTAATTAAAAAGAAAAAAATTTATCTTTTAGACTTAAAATTAGATAGTAAAGACTGTGATAACATTGTTTAAAGATAAGAATATTTTAATAATAGTTACTATTCTTCTTCAATCCTTATTTATTGTAATTACCAATCAGATAATTTTTATTTCTCAAGAACTTAAATACATAAAAAAAATGTTACCGTTTACAAATATGATTGTTCTTATATTAACCATATTAGTGCTACTTTCAATAAAAGGGGTTGGAGAAAACATTAAAAAGAAAGTAGAAGTAAATGTTTTAAAAGAATATCTTGAACAAATGAAAGATTTAATTAATACGATACAATCACACAAACATGAACATACAAGACACATTCAAACAATACAAGCTATGCTTTACTTAGAAGAAATATCTAGTGCTAAAGAATATATAGATAATATATCTCAAAATTACAACCCTCTAACAGATATTGTATATGTAGGTAATCCTGCTCTAACAGTTCTTTTAAACTCTAAGAGAAAGGTAGCAGAGCTTAAAAATATAGAATTCGATTTTGCTATAAAATGTGATTTAAATAATATAATAACTAATTCATCTGATTTATGTAGCATAATAGGTAATATTATTGATAATGCTTTTGAGGCTGTTATTTTCAATAATTACAATAAAACAGTAGGATTAGAAATAAAATTTGAAAATAATGGGTATCTAATATATGTATATAATAATGGTCCTCAAATTAATAAAAAAAATATGAAAAATATTTTTAGTCCTGGATATACAACAAAGAACTTTGAATCTAGAGGGTATGGGTTGTTTTTAGTTAAAAAAATAGTAGATTACTATCATGGAAGAATAGAAGTAAGATCTAAAGAAAAAACTGTATTTATAGTACATATTCCTGTAAAGGATGGGATGATAAATGATTAAAAAAATTTCACAATATATAGCTGCTTTAATAGGGAAAGAATTACAAAATGATAAAAGTAAAATAGATATTTATTCTTATGCATTAGAAATTATTATAGGAACAATATTAAAGTTAACTCTAATTATATTAATATCATTTATATTAGGATTGTTACCAACAACATTAGCATGTCTTATAAGTTTTATTATATTTAGACACTTTGGCGGCGGTGTTCATTTATCTACATATAATAGATGCTTAACTGCAGGGGTCATTACCTTTTTGATTATGGGTAAATTAGCATATATCAATATTCAAATAAATGTCTTAATAACAATTGTAATAGGGACTTTTTTATTTGGTATATACAGTATTATGAAGTATATTCCTGCAGGAACTAAAAAGAAAAGAATTATTGATAAAAACCAAAGATTAAAACGAAAACAGGAAACCTTTTTTATGTTATTTATATGGTTAATAGTTATAGTTATATTAATCAATTATAAATTGACAGCATATGCTTTTAGCTGTGTTTTAGGAGCATTAAATAGTTTCTTTTTTATAACTCCAACGGGTTATTGGGTATTTGATACCATTGATAACATAATAGATAAAAATAAAAGGAGATGGATGAAAAATGTTTAAAATTTCTAAAAGAAAAATGATATCAACTTTAGCATCAATACTAACTTTAGTAGTATCTACGGGTGTAAGTACTAGAAGTGTTTGGATTTATTATGAACCAGATATGCCTGAAAGCTTAGATAAATAAGGTTTAAGAAAAGTGACGAATATTTTAATTTTAGAAGATGAGGATTATACAAGAAAATTCATAAAAAAATTAGTTTTAGAAGAACCATTAGTGACTAAAGTTTATGATACATCAAATAGTGATGAAGCAATCAGTTTAGCTACTGAATATAAGCCAGATATTGTTTTAATGGATATAGAACTTGATGCTACTGACAATTCAAATGGATTAAAAACTGCAAAAATAATTAATGCTATTAATCCTGAATCTAAATTTATTTTTATTACAGGGTACTCAAAATACGCTATAGATGCATTCAGCGTACATCCCTATGACTATATTCTTAAACCAATAAATATTGTAAAGTTAAAATCAACTATTCATGATTTAGCTTCTATAATAAAAAAGGAGAAAAATAATATTATATCTAAGCTAACTATAAAGAATAATAATGAAATATCTTTTATACTATTTGAAAACATATTATTTTTAGAAAAACAAGATAAAAATGTATTAATTCATACAAAAAAAGATGTTTATTACTTTCAACAAACTCTTACTGAATTAGAATCTAAATTAAGTGATAACTTCGTACGAACTCATAAGTCCTTTATAACTAATATGGATAAAGCAATAAAAATTATAGATATAGGAAACAGATCTTATGAAATTGAGTTTGCAGATACTGATAAGGTATCGTTTATGAGTAGATATAAGTTTGAGCAAATAAAAGAAAAGATTATTCATTCTATATAGAATGAATGATCTTTTCTTTTGTTTGGTTATACCCTAAGCATAAACGAAAAATAGAACGGGTAATTAGATTTATGTTTTATAATTTTGTGTTGGTTAGTACTAAAAAAAAGGCTAATCGCGCTATATAAATGGCTATATACACAAATTTGACAAAATTATTAATATTTCATGTTAACATTAATACAAATAATAACATTAATGTTAAAAATATAATGTAATTAAAAGTAAATAATAACTCAAGATTATTTATTTTTAATATAAACAAAAATTATAAATTAAGGAGGTACTTATGAAAAAATTATCAAGCCTTTTCATGTTAAGTTTAGTTTTATTAGTTTTAATTACGCCTAACAAATCATATGCAGCAGATTCTTGGAGATCAAATGATTCAGAATACCAGTTTGTAACTTGGTATTATAATGACCTAACTAATATACCTATTGGAGTTGGGTTAAGTTATAGCTACCATGTATTAGCTACTACAGGATATCAAAGTCTTACAACAAATGAGCAGGTATATTATACTATTATTGATGACCCTAATGCTGCTATTTCACAAACTTTTGATCTTAAAACAACTGTTGCAATACTAGATGGTAGCACGATAAAAACATTTTATGATATTGACTTTAATGATGGACCATCATTAGAATATATATTTGATGGAAATGATGATGTTAATTTTGTGGCTTGTAAAGACAGAAGTACTTTCGAATATCCAGATTCAATGAAAGCGACATATTATTGGGATACTCCAGATGAATGTATTCCATCTTTTAAATCAAGAACATTAAGTATAAGTTTTTAATGATGTAAAAATATGTATATAATTAGTGAGGAGGGATCATATGTGCAAGAATAAAAAAATTATTATGATAATTGTAGCTTTATGCGTATTAGTTATTTCTATAGGAGTAAATGCGGATGATTTTAATAATTCAACTGTAAACATACAAGATACAAAAGTTATTAAAAAAATGGGAAAGGATATTAAAGCCGAAAAAAACAATAATACATCTAATGAAATAGTATTAGAAATAGATGATAGAAAAATTTCAAAGAGAGACTTAAATATAGCGAAAATATCTCTTAATACAGATGATAATAAGAAGGTTGAGAAAGTAATTACTAAACGTATGGCTACGCAGAAAATAGCTAAAGATTTAGGAATAACTGCTACTGATGATGAAGTTAAAGAATTCATTGATAAAAACAAAGAAGCTGTAAATAATAATGAAGAAGCTAAGGCTCAATTTGAAAGTTATATTGAAGGCTTAGGAATGACAGAAAGTGAATTTTGGAATGACAAGGATATTATTAGATCTTATAAAGAAACTTTAATAACAGGAAAACTTAAGGGACAAATAAGAAAAGAATTAAAAGAGCAAAACCCTTCTAAATCACATAATGAGATAGAAAAACTTATGATAGATAAACTTGATAATATGATAAAGAAAGAAAAATCAAATATGAAAATAAAAAGAAATTACTAGTAATAGTATAAAATTTACTCAAAATAAATTGACATAGGTAATATACTAGAATGTGTATTATTTATAAAAAGACTTCTAGATTAAGAGTCTTTTTAGGTTGTAGCAGAGGAATAGATATAGCAGATTTCCTTTTGTAGAGTCATTACATAGTAGCTGTAATAATAAGTAAAAAAGTATTTTTATACTTTAAATAGAGCATAAGAGAATTATTGAATAAAGTAAATGAAAAATAAGTTTATCATAAACACAAACCAGCAAAACAGTAATTACTTTAACTTAATAGAGCATTTAGAGGAAATTGGAGAAGAACTTAATATAGATATTTATCATATGGATGATTATAACAAGGGAGGAAATAAACGTGATAAAAATGAGAGCAATCTATATTGGAGATGTAATGTTTAATGAGTGTAATGTGTTTGAGCTAAATGAAGAAACGAATTATTTTGAAATGTTAAATGATAAGAAATTTGAATATAAAAAAGAAATTGTTGAGGAAGATGATAATTGGCTAATTTTTGAAGTCATTATAGGAAAAGATAAATTAGATAGTACAGCCAAATTGATTAATAGATAGACGTTAACCAAAACAGTAGCCAACCAAAGCTACTGTTTTTTGCTGTACAAATATACAATAAGTATGATTGAATGTTATATTATGGTAATATGTACATGAGAATTGAAGTATGAAAATAAGAGACTAAAGAAACAATCAGAGCTTCTTAAAGGTAAGTTATATGAAAAATGTAAAGTATACAATTGTAAAATAGTATGAATTAGATTGGAGAAATATAATTATGGAAGAATTTAATTTACAAAATGATTATAAGATTAAATCTCTTACTGTAGAAAATATTAAACTTGTTGAATCGTTGTGCAAAAAATGTTCAGATTATTACATATTACATGATGGAATATTACCATCCACAGAAGAAGCAAAAGAAATATTTACGGCTATACCACCTAATAAAAGTTATGACGATAAGTTTGTTTTAGGGATATTTAATTACAGCAATGAACTAATTGGAATTATTGATATAGTAAAAGATTTCCCTGTTATTGGACAATGGATGCTTGGATTAATGCTTATTAATCCTGAAGAAAGAGGTAAGGGATTAGGTAGAATGGTACATAAAGCACTAGTACAATGGACAATTAATTTAGGATTAAAATCTCTAAGAATAGGTGTAATTGAAGATAACCATAAGGGAATTAAATTTTGGTTCGATTTAGGTTATACAAAAATAAAAGAAGTCACTATGGGTTTTTCAAATAAAACACATATAGTAAATGTTATGACTTTGCAAGTTAACAATTAGTACTAAAGGGTATAAATAATTACACAACATTCATTCAGAATATAAAAAGTACTAATTACAGTCAAACTACATAAACACAAATAACCAAAACAGTAGACGACTAAAGCTACTGTTTTTTATTGCACAAATAAACAAAATATATGTAAATAGTAATAAAAAGAGTATGAAGGATAGTAAGTTATAGTGTGTTTAATTTTGTAGTTTTATGACTGATTTTTTTACTTTATACAAGAATATATGTTCTGTATAATTTTAGTAGTAATTATTATTTAATGAGGTGTTTTTATATGATCAAAGAGAAAATAATATTTCATCTGGACGTGAATTCTGCTTATTTATCGTTTGAGGCTGCTCATCGTTTGCAAAGGGGTGATAACTTAGACCTTAGAGAGGTATCTTCTGTGATAGGTGGGGACCCTAAAACCCGTCATGGAATAATACTTGCGAAGTCTATTCCAGCAAAAAAACATGGAATAAAAACAGGAGAAAGTATCTATTTAGCATGTAAGAAGTGTCCTGAATTGATTATAGTTCCACCAAATTATAGTTTATATATGAAATGTTCAAATGCTTTTGTAAACATATTAAAAGAATATAGCCCTTTAGTTGAGCGGTTTTCAATTGACGAATGTTGGTTAGATTATACTGGCATGGATATCCACTTTGGAGATCCAATTAAAGCAGCATATGAAATTAAGGAGAGAATAAAAACAGAACTTGGATTTACAATAAATATTGGTATTGGTAATTCAAAGTTACTAAGCAAGCAAGCTTCAGAATTTGAGAAGCCTGATAAAGTACATACATTATTTAAATATGAAATAAGAGAAAAAATGTGGTCCTTACCCATAGAGGAGCTCTTTGGAGTAGGAAGAGCTACAGCTCCTAAATTTAGAAAAATGGGAATTAATACAATTGGGGATTTAGCTAATTATAATTTTGAATATATTAAATATAAGTTTAAAAGCCATGGGGAATTAATTTGGAGATATGCTAATAGGATTGACGACTCTCCTGTTAGAACAGACAATCATAGTAATATGAAAGGATTATCTAACTCAACTACAAGATCATTTGATGTAACAAATAAGCAAGATGCTTTTATGGTCTTATTGTCTCTTGTAGAAACTGTAGCAATGCGTCTTAGGGATGCAGGCTCTTTGTGTGGAGTAATATCAGTTAGCTTAAAAAATAGCGATTTTATAAGATATTCTCACCAGAAGAAGTTATTAAGCTCAACAGACAGTACTACTGAAATATATAATGTTGTAAAACAAATTTTTAATGAAATGTGGAAAAGAGAAACTATAAGGCAATTAGGTGTTAGAGTTACGGATATAAGTCAAAACATATATTATCAAAAGACCTTTTTTGATGAAGAAAATAAAGAAAAGAATAAGCAAATTGATAAAGCAATGGATGGTATACGACAAAAATTTGGTTCTAAATCTGTTGTTAGAGCTAGCTTTTTACATTCAGGTATAAAACCATTAACAGGTGAAGTAATAAGTGATGAAGAGTATCCTATTATGTCTAGTATATTGTAGAGAGTGATATTGTTGAAAATCATTAGAAAACCCGCAGAAATGATTTGTTATTTTACTAAAGAAGGAATTCCTAACCCTATAAAATTTAGCATTATAGGTGAAGATGATAGTTGGGTAAATATAAAAGTAGATAGAGTTATTACAAGGGATATAGACAAAAGAGCAGGTAACAGAATATATATTTTTCAGTGTCAAAGTAATATTAATGGAATTGAGAAAATATATGAATTAAGATACGTGTTAGAAAATTGTAAATGGGAGCTTTTCAAGATATAAGTGTAAAAGTGCTTTTCACCAAAACAGTAGCCAATCAAAGCTACTGTTTTTTACTGTATAAATATAAAGTAAGTATGAAGTTATGCTATATTGTGGTAAAATATGTGTGGAAATGGATGGAAAATATATGATGACGTACATTATGTGAAGTAAGGAGGAAAATTAAAGTGAAAAAAAACATAAGGTATATATTTTACATTTTATTTGGACTACTCTTATTTTTTATAAACAATATAACTTTAAACTAAATGTAGGTTCGTGTATATCTTTAATCACATGTGCATTTGCATCATATATAATTGTGAACTACTTACCTCGTTTATAATGCATCTAGAAATACTAAGAGGTAAGCTGTATTAAAAAGTGTGAAGTATGTAATCGTATAAAATTAGGAAAGAGTATGAATGTCATTAAAAGGGGTGAAACAAATGGCTATACCTAATAAAAATTCAAGAAAGATAGTTGTAGGAAATGAAACTTATAGGTGGACAATTTCACCTAATAATGATTATATAGTTTTTATCGCTGAACAAGAGGAATCTAAAGGAAGAAGATTAGAAGTTTACATATACTCTGATATTAATAAATTCTGGGTAAGCTTCCCAGATATTAAAGATTTAAATCTGAAGATTATTAAACCTAAAAACGCAGAATTAATAATTTCTCAAGCCATTAATAAAGGATGGAATCCTAAAGAAAAAGGATCACCTATAACTTTTGATTTAACAGAGGATTTTTTATTGATAAGCCGTAAGTAGCAATATTCTTAAAATACTTATTAATTTATAATAATTAAATTACATACTGAATTAGATATAAAACAGGCATAATAAAAAAATAAAGTAGAATAAGTAATGTACTTAATTAATTTTTCAATACATATTCAAGATATAGTTGGGGTTTATATGATAACGTACATTATGCGAAGTTTAATGAATATATCAAAAGTAAAGGGCGTGGTGAAAAACTAAATAAAAAAAGGTAGTACATTACAAAATTCATGTAATAAACTACCTTTTTTAAAGAGATTTATTTTTTCTTTAATTGCAACCTTTATCAATAACTATAGCAGTAATAGTTTTATTAGTTATTCTTACCTTAGGAAGTTTAGGTTTGGCTGGAGTTATTGATATTCCAAGGGGCCCATTTCCAACAGTTATAGTATCAACCACTGGATTTCAACAATATTTTCCCATCAGAGCTCTTTTGAAAAACGGGGTTAAAATAACATTATAGATATGGCTACGCTATAGAAAAACACAATGGGTATAGACAGTAGGGCTAAATATGCTTTCGCTCTTGCTGATTGTACTGGATGAAACTTCACCAAAATCCATACTGTAGCTGCACTTGCTAAAAATGCTGCTACAAGTAAGAATTTTACCAAGGAGAATAGCGAAACAGCAATCGAAGTCGAAGTAGGAATAAAAATTATAACCATAGTTAAAAATGTTCTCACAGCAAGCAAGAACAGACCAATAGACCCCAATCGTTTGAAGTATCCCTTTTCCCAATTATCACAGGAGACTTCTTTGCTTTTTTTATGCTTAAAAAAGATTGTCGCAGTTGAAATCGAAAATTCTATTAGTATCCATACAGGGAAAACATACCATGCTCCTGTCCATAAAGCAATATCCCACGATTCAGCGAGCAAGTACAAAAAATGTTCAGATATTGCCAAAATAATTCACCTCCTTTGAGACTGTTATTAAAAAACTCCTTAGATATTATTCTCAAAAGACATCTTATATTTATACTATACACCACTACTAAATTTTAACATTATTTTATGGGATTAAAAATGGTTATAATTATGTATTTTCAATTATTATAGCAATACTCTTTATTCCATCAGCGTTTATACACTATAATGATTCAGCATTAATCTATGTTTTTATTTACGGCATCTCATCTTTTATAGGAAATTTAGTTGGTACTTTTATTCAAAGACGAAGAAAATGAGCATTTTCTGTAGATAATATGTGTCGCAACTTTCTTATATGTTGAATTAAATAAATCAAAACGAGTTCTACAAAATCAATATTGTTGCGCTCATTAAAACAACTACATACGTTGATATAGATTAAGTAAAAGGTGATTATTTGGATCATCTTTTTTGTTTTTAAGTGCAACTTATTATATAAAAAAATAACATTATGTAAATAAAATTACGTTCCTAAAAGTCCGTTAATTAATCCTTAAATACTGTTTTAAGGATTAATTGAGGTTCTCTTTGATAGCTTTATTGTAAAATACTGATTAATTTATAGTGAAATGATTGTAAAAATAGAAAAAATATAGTTAATTTATTACAAATAAAATATAGATCAAATGGGATAGGCTTAGAGATGAGTCTATTTTTTTATGAAATCCATATCTGATATTGTAGTATTATGCGAAGTTGTTTGCATAATACACATTTGAATAATTTTTTATTAAGTTGTAAAGTATAGTTATTATTTGTGTGAAAATGGCTATTTATTTTAACATTTAAGATAGAAAGGAAACTATTATGGATATTAAGGATAAACAAAGGCTTGAAAAATTAAAAAAACAAAATAAGTTTAAAATTGCTAAGAAACAGCTTATTAAAATGTTGCATACTAGAAATCATATAGATATTTCTAATAAAGTTTTTATAAACTATAACTTATCAGAATCAATTCATAAAAAGGTATATGAAAGGATTAGGGAAAAAGACATAAAAATTGAGAAATTTTGCTATGAATATAATAATGCCAATGAAAAATTAGAGTGGATTTTTAATAAATTTAAACTCTATGAAAATAATAATATTCTATTTTATCCTTCAACATTTGGAATTTATTTTCGTAGCTGTAATCATTTATATTTAGATTTTCCTATTGCTATAAGTTCAACAATTAAAGAATGTAAAGATATTATATATATACTTATACATGATATATTTGATGATTTGATTGTTGCAGAAGAAAATTTAAGTTACGGATTTATTATAAGTGAAGATGAATACCAATATGTAAGTATTGAGTATTGGGGAATATAAAAATAAGAACTATTTACACCAACTATTTCAGTTCTAATTGGATACTAAATCAATGATTTCATGATCAATCTATTTATTTAAGCTATAGTTTATTTAGACAGTGTAGACATGTATAAATCTTATTTATTTAGAATTGTTTTTATTGTTTTAAAACATTTATTTTATAAAATCTAGATTCTAGATAAACAGAATAATCAATTGTATCCATAATATACAAAGTCCAACCTCCTCCTGAATTATATCAGGAGGGGTTATTTTTACATGCGCTCAAAAATACTAATAGTAGGAAAGTTATGTAAACATAAACACCTCTTGTCATCAAGCTCCCAAGTAATTTTCTGCTTAGCCATAAACTTAAACTTCTGCATCATAAATTCTTCAGTAACATAGAAATAATCTACCAGTTCATCAAATGTAACAGCAACAGTACTTTCAATCACCTCTATAAGCTTATCAGTAGGAACTAAAAAATCAGTAGCCCATTTCAAAGCTAGCAATTCCATTTTATCAAGCTCAAGGCGTTTGCTATAGCACATATATTTTCTAGGGGTAATATCTCCTATAGTAGTTTTATAATGTCCGATTTCCTCAGCTAGTACAATTCTATATAATCTTTCATCATTCTTAATACTTTTATTTATTAAAATTACATAATAATCTTCATTACAATAATAATAACTCAATATAGATTCATGAAGAGGAACGAATGACTTTATTATTTCACATTTAGTAAGAATAGTTTCTAATTTTTCTGTTGAGATCATAGAATCCTCCTTTAAAAATACAGAACATTTGTTCTTTGTCATGTTATGGCATATATTGGAAATTTTAAAAAGTACAATAGAAAATATTTAAATAAGAACAAATTAATATTGAAAAATAGATATATTTTTATAGTGGATGCTATTGAATCTGTTTAAAAATAAAGTTGTTTAATAAAAACTAGACATTTAATATAAAAATAACTATTCCTTAACATTAAATTACTTTTAGTACTTTTTATTAAAATATATATTATGGTTAGAAATACTATTTACGATAATTAGTTTTTCTATTATTTATACAGTTTTATAATTTTAATAAAAAGAAGGGGGTTTTCAATGAACAAGATAATATTAGATGTGAAAAGTCAAATTACACAGAGACATATTTGTTTTATATTATGTTTATTATTTCCGATAGGAATAATATTTGTTCCTGGGAACTATGAAGTAAGAGTACGATCTTCAACTGATGTGATAAAAGAAAATATTATTAGAAATCAACAAAATAATGAAGTAAAAATAGGGAATGTCCTTTTAGATAGCAATAAAATAAATAATGAATAAAAATAAAGTACCAATAAAATTATAGTGATTGGTACTTTTCTTTTTTAGTTATTTCAATCAAAAAATATAACAACTACTAATAGAAATAGATATATTAAAATAGAAAAAGATTAAGAATCTCTTAAAACAGATAAGGATTCTTAATCTTTTTTCTTTAATGTTCCATTTGGATTATATTTTAATTTGATTAATTCGATATATTCTTCTACTTGTCTAATAGGCTCCTCTGATAATCCACCTACATCAAGATTATGGTATGCTTAAGTCTCTATTTTAGATTTATCTTTTTGCTGGTTGTTCATTTTTTAAATATCAGTTCTACATAATAAATAATCAGTGCTAACATCGAAAAAATCAGCAATTTTATTTAAGGTATTATTATCAGGCTCTCTTTTATCGATTTCATACATAGATAAAGAACCTCTAGATATTCCTAGTCTTTTAGCTAGTTCTGTTTGGGTAAATCCTAGAACTTTTCTTAATTCTACTAATCTATTCCCAAGAGACATAAATATCCCTCCTTTAAGTGTAGTTATATTAAAAATATACCACAAAAAGTGGCATGAAAAAAATAAATGCAACTATAAGTTGCTAAAAACACAAAAAATATTGATAGCAACGAAATGTGGCATTGTAATTAAATTAAGAAATGCAACGAAATGATGCAAATATAGAGGGGGTGTTAAATATTCTATGATAAACAAATTATACGATTTAAGAAAAGAAACCGGATTGACACAATTAGAAATAGCTAACATTCTAAGTATATCAAGGTCTTACTATGGAATGATTGAGACTGGAAGTAGAAATACAACCTTAGATTTAGCAATAAAAATAGCAAAAGTGTTTAATAAGAAAGTAGAAGAAATTTTTTTGGGAATAAATGCAACGAAAAAGGGCAAAGGTGTTCGGGAAATAAAGATTCATGAAGAGGGTGAGAACAATAGAAACTTTAGCACCAATAAGAAACAACATGCAAAAGTATAGAATCTACAAAGGATTAAATCAAAATCAACTAGCAAAAGAGTTAGGAGTAACAAGAGCTTACATATCAAAACTTGAAAGACAACATTTTATTCCTGGAACTAAGCTGATGAAAAAAATATGTGAATTCTTTGAAGTTAGCTTAGGAGATATGTTCTACCTAGAGTAATAGGACAAAATTTAGAATTCATAAGATTTACAAAGGTGGGTGGAGATATGAGCAGGATAAAAACAGTAACAGTTGTACAGCCAGCTAAAGAAAACCTGGAGGAATTTGAAAGAAGAAAAGCACGAGCATTTATAAGAATATTAAGAAGTAAATATCCTGATGAAGTTTTAGACCAAGTATTTGAAAAACTTGAACAAGAGCTTAAACAAAATAATTAGTCGGTTTAATCTGACTAAACTCTTAGTCAATTGTAGTACAAGCTCTGAAAGGGGACGATCATATGACAATTAAGAAAGGACAGAAGGAGGGGATATTAAAGAAGATATGTATTTACATTTAAGGGCAGAGATTTAACTTCTAAATTAGAAGAAGCAATCTTAAAAGGAAGGATGCTAAAAGTATTAAACATTTATTATTAACTTAATTGTAACAAAATGACTTGGAATAAAGTTATAGAGGAATATGGACATTACAAATATTCTAGTCAGCAGATATTTGAAAATTAAATAGAAAGGGTGTGTGAAATGTGCTATAGGATTCTAATGAAAAGAGAAAGAAAAAGAAAGCACTTAAGCCAAGAGCAACTATCAATTTTATTGAATGTGTCTCAGTCAGATATATCAGAATGGGAGTCAGGTAAAAGGCAAATTCCAATAGATATAAAAAAGAAGATACCTGACATATTGGATAGCAGTAGGTTAAGACTTGAAATTGTAAATGAGGTAGATAAAGATTTAATTGTTACACCATATTATTCAGGAATTAAAAGCGACCTAATAAGACTTATAGCAAAGAACATAGAAGAGGAAGAAGAATCAATTAAAGCACAAAAGGAACTATTTAATATAGTATTGGAGAACATGACAGGCAAACAATATACCAAGGAGCAAATTACAAAGATAAGTGATTTGATGGAACAAATAGCAGATCCAGTTGGATGGAAAAGAATGCTCTTAGTAGGAGTTGAAGAAGAAATAGGAATTCCTATTAAAAGTATAAATAAACGAATTCCGAGAAAGGTAATTTCTAAGTCGTATGCTCAAATAGGGGGAAGACATTAAGATGATTAAAAATATAGAGTTTCTGATTAATCACGAGAAATACTCGCATCTAGCAGATCAATCACAAACTATAAAATCTATAAAAGTGTTATTTAAAATATCTAAAGAAAAAGGAAACTTTGATAATTTTGAAGAGGTCTTAAATACTATAGATTCAGTAGTAGATGAAAAGTTAGCAGAAATAAAAAGAGACCTTTAAGCGGCAACTTAAAAGTCTTAAAAAATGTTGAACATTGAATTAAAAACGCATTTGAATTATAACACGAAAAAAATGTCTCAAACAATAATTTTTATAAAAAAAATTACAAAGTTTATAAAAAAATTAAAAAGGAGATATGAAGATGATATATATAGCACTAGAAGTACTGTAAGAAATAAATGAGTGTAAACATGAGATAAAAGAACTTGATAAAGCTATAAGCCAAGTTACAAAACTAGAGTTAAAGAATTACTTATCGGGTACAAGAGATTGGTTTGTAAATAGATTAAATGAACTTGAAAGTAAAATGCTTGCAGCATAGGAGGAAGTTATGACTCTTAATGAATTAAAGATAGAGCTTGAAGAAGCAAGAATGAGTGTTGATGATATAAAACATTATAGAGTCTTACATCTTAACTTACAAGCTATAAGGGAGCTAGAGAACAGATTAGAAAAAGAACAGGTTAATAACATAGAGGTTTCCGCTTAGAAAAATTTATATAAATAAAATAACGGAGGGTTAGATATATCAAACAAAACTGTACCTACAGAATTTAAGAATGATAAGAATGGCATGATCCCCAAAACATCAAGATGAAAACTATACATGAATTTTTAGATGTTATGGCAGCTACTAGAGCATACAACAGATGTGTTAAAAAAATTACTGCAGACGGATTTATGGATGCAAATATGATAGATGAAGAGTTACCCTTTCCAATCGATAACGGAGGAGAGTATAAGGATCAATGATTGGGTAATCAAGAAGAACCAACGAAAGAGAGAGTTAGAGGAGGAGATAAAGAATTCTCCAAAACTCAGACACATAGAACAGACGATGAAGCAGTGGGACCAGATGTTCAAGAAACTGGAGAAAGCGAAATGATCTGTAGTGAATGTAGTAAAAAGATAAAGGAAGTTGTATCGACTTATTCAGAGGGTAGATTCGGAAAAAAATTATGTATGAATTGTCAGAAAAAATATAAATAAGGAGCTGAGTTAGATGGAAGAACAAATAGTTCAAGTATATAAAGAGTGGCATAAAAGTAGATGTTTAAGATATCCAAATTCAGTTCAGATTGATAACTTTAAACAATACTACATTCCGAGGATAAAAGCTTTGATTAATAAAAAAGGGTATGCCCCTAAAAGAGCCATAGAGAGAACTTTTAATTAAAATAGAGTAAATATATTAGAAATAAAATAAAAATCCTACCAAGACTGAGTAGAGTTGATACAAATAGAAGGTACTAACCTTATAGAAATTAAAACTCCCACCAACATAGGGTTGAATTGGTGGGAGTAGAAGAAAAAAATATTTAGTTGTAATAGAGGGAGTATTAGCTCCCCAAAAATTAAGGTTTTAAGAAATTATCTTATTTAAATTATAGACTAAATTTATGAATTTTATACAAAATAAGGTGAAATGCTAGAAGCTATTTTATTAAATCAAATGATTTACTGGAGTGAAAAAGTACAAGATTTTGATAAATTCATAAACGAAGAAAATGAAAGAGTTCAAAAATATAATGAAAAAAGTGAATCAATACAAGAATTAAACAATGGGTGGATCTATAAAAAAGCTTCAGAACTAAAAGAAGAATTAATGGATATAGCTTCAGAAAAAACAATAAGTCGTAAATTAGATAGCTTAGTTGAAAAAGGCTATACATTACAAATTTATAAAAGTAGACATTAATTTTTATTATGAAGCTTTAAACGTTAGCAAAGGACAAAATGACGATAGCAATACTCCTAGTGACAATTCACAAAGCCAAAATGACGATTTAAAAAGTCATGATGACGGCTCGCAACGACACAGTGACGGAGAAATAGCAAAGGTTAAATTAAGCTCTGGAGACATATACCTATTAGAAATAACAGTATCTAGCTGTTATGACTTAACAGACAAAAGAGGAAGAAAATCAAACAAGAAAAAGCTAAGATTCATATGCGAAACTGAGAATCTATATGTATTTGAGCATTTATCAGGACTAAGAGAATGCTTTAGTAAATACACACCAAAAGAAGAATTGAAAATTAAATTAGCTTAATTAAAAGCATAAAAAATATAAAAAACAAATTGGAGGAGGTTGAAAATGAAAGCAACAGGAGTAGTTAGAACAGTAGATCAATTAGGAAGATTAGTTTTACCAATAGAATTGAGAAGAAATTTAAATATAGATGTTAAAGATTCACTTGAAATATATGTTGATGGAGACATGGTAGTTCTTAAAAAATATGAACCAAGCTGTATATTCTGTAGAGATGGTAGAGAGCTAAAACACTTTGAAGGAAAGAACGCATACAGCACATGTGTAGAAAAATTAAATAAATAAAAAGGTGGAACAAAAAATGAAAAATTCAATATACATATAAAGTGTATGTAATTGTGTTACGGTTGAACATCAATTAGATATAGGATTAGTTGAAAAAATACAGGGGGATAGACATCCTCCTGGTACTCAAGGAGGTATAGTATGGGAGTTTTACTGGATGCAGTTGAATTAATACAGAAAAAGATTGAGAAAGAAAATAATAGGCCATGGAAAGAAGTTATTGAAGAAGTTAAAGAAGAGTTGGAATCTAATCAGATATTTATAAAGAATGGTCTTAAATAAAATTTAAAAGGGATTTCATGTTTTTAATATAGATTATTCGAATGAATGCTAGGAAATAAGCTAAAAAGAGTTTGTATTTTGATAAACAGTAAATTAACATATGGAAGATGATTATTCAATGGAAGGAGCTGAAAAAAAGCATCAGGATATATTGAACAGGATTAAAGTAAGAATTAATTGCTGGTGAAAGTATCAAGCTTTTTTAAATATAAATAGAAACAGTATATTAAAAAATATGCTATTAAATATGAAAAAAAGGTAAGGAGGATATTCCAACCCTTACAATATATGACTTTTCCAAATAAGACCAATATTAACTCGAAGAGAGTTGTAATTGATGTAAATAAAAGAACAAGTATATTAGGGTTGAATTTTTTCTGATGAATTAAATAAATCATAAAACTCGAAAGAACAGCATATACACCAATATCAGCAGGTAAACGAGACATTGGACCGTGTTTTATGGGAGTAACTTTCCATAAATCAAGAAATACACCAAATTGATTAATTATGTGAGATAATACTGATCCGAATGGAGCTATTATTAAAACTATTTTTTTATCTTTTTTAAAGAGAAATAAACCAAATATCCAAAAGGGAATAAAAAATAAAAACCAATTTTTTAACATATGATCTACTCCTATACCATGAAATTTTATTATGAATATTAGTATTTCAAAAAATAAATATATTAATTCAAAATGCAAATTGATAAGCTTTAAAAATAAAATACATACAGCAAAATAAATATTTCTAAAAATATTTCCAATAGCTTTAAATGTTTCAACAAAATAATGTGAAATTATAAAGACTTTACTTAAAATATATGTAAAATGTCATAGTATGTAGAATGTAATTTTATATTTATAAAAACTAGAACTAATAAATATGGATTTAAAATTAATGAAGATTTGTGTGTTGATAAAATAAAACAAAATAATTTAAATTAATGAAGGAATTAAAGATGAATGAAAATTATAGATTATCAGATATATTTTTAGATATTGATAAAGAAGAAAAAGAAACTTGGAAGATAGACAATGATAATACTGCGGATTGGGCCCTAGATAAGATAAAAGAATCTAGAGAGGAATAGGAGAGATTTGAAAAGGTAGCCATGGCTAAGATAGAGCAAATTAAACTAGTATTAGATCAGGAACGAAAGAAAGCAGATAATGAAATAAGCTTCTTTGAAAGTAAGCTAAGAGAATATGTTGAGACTTTGAAAATGAAAGAAACTAAAACTTAAAAAACATACTCTCTACTTTCAGGAAAAATAGTAATTAAAAAAGATAAGTCAGATTTTAAGATTGATAAAGATGTAGTACTTGAAAATATTAAAACTATAGAGGGTTATGAAGAGTACATAAAAGTTAAAGAAGATCTAGCTTGGGGAGATTTGAAAAAGAATTTAGCAATAGAAGATGGACAGATAATTAATAAAGTTACTGGAGAAGTATTAGAAATTGAAGGGATAGAGGTAGAAATAAAGCCTGGAATATTTGAGATTAAGTTTTAATAGTATCTTAGAATATGTGAAAATGTAATAATGCTAAAAGTATTGGAATTTTAGCATTATTACAACTAACTATTCACTCTTAACAAGTTCTTTCATACAGTAAACCGGCGATTTTAATTCACGGTGGAAATTAATACATTGACAACATTTACCGTGTCTTTCGCACTCTGTATTTGGACAAGTACAATTTTCTTTATTACATTTACTCATACTAACACCTCCGGTTATCATAATAAAAACATTTTATCATAATACAAAGTTGTCGAATAGTAGGGTTTAATAACAAAAGAAAGATTGAAATATTTTAAATTTGAGGGAGGAGAAACTATGACGGATTCAAGTTACAAAAAGAATTACAAGATGGCCAACAAAGGAAGTATTTTTGAGTAGGAGATAATAAAATCAAATGAAGGATATAAAAATAGAGGACTAGCTTTAATACAAAAGATTAGTACACCATGGCAAGTAAAAAGACAGGGAAAGAAAATAGTATCTCCATTTCTGGTGGGAAAGTCCACTCTAAATTTTAGGGAAACAGTTAAACCAGGACTTTCAATAAGTTTTGATTGTAAGGAATCAGAAGATGAAAGAGGATTACCTCTTAAACATATAGAGCCACATCAAATTGAATATATAAGGAATGCCCTGAAAATGGGTGAGACAAGTTTTATACTTTTCTATATGAAGAAGTATAATAATAGATACTTAATACCAGGATCTATAGCAGATAAGTTAGTTGAAAAGTTTAAGGAGTTATAGAACATGTAAGACCTAAGAGCATACTTTTTATTGAAGATATGGAGTGGGAACCAGGAACTTCTAAACAGCCATGGATGGTTAAAATTAAAAAGGCTAATAAAGAGATTCAATATATGCTTGGATACGAATACGTTTTAGAGACCAGAAATTACTACATAGAAAGAATGAACACAAGTCAAATCGTAGGAATACTATATCATGAACTTAGACATATAGATAAAGAGGGGGATTTAATAAACCATGATATAGAGGATTGGGGTAACATGGTAGCTACTTTAGGCAAAGATTGGGCTACAACACAAGAATCTATACAAAATATACTAGATGATGATTTTATACAATGAGATGAACTTAGAAAAGCAGGCAGACAGATAAATATGTTTGAAACATTAAGATTGGCAAAATAAAAATTTCTCAGGAAATAATAGACATAATTTTAGAGGAGGAATCAAATAGATTTGAAAGAGCTAAGTAAAAAAGAAATGTTAAAGTATCAGATGGTATCGTTTATAGATTGCGTGCTGGATGCAGCAGATAATGAAAATAAGTTAGATTATATTAATATAGAGATAAATAATCATAATGGAAATCTTCAAATGGATTACACTTTAAGAAATAGGAAAAAAGCATAGTAGTCCTACTGTATAAGCAGCGGACACTCTTAAGTCTAATACAGGCTAGGAGTGTCCTTTTTTATTTCAGACATAGAAATAGGAAGGGGATATAGAATGATTAAGAAGGAAGTTTTTAAGAAAACAGAAGGTATGCTATATAGGTATTTTAAAGATAAAAGAGATATAAATATGATGCAGCATAAAATATTGGTACTTGAAAATAATAAGAATAAATTAGAATATATATTGAAAAGTACACATATATCATCTTTAGAATGTATGAATGGAGATATAAAAGGAATAAGTTATGAATCAGAAAGAGTACAAACAAGTGTAGGAAAAGAAAGTTATTTTGAAAAAGCTTTGATGAAAGAGATAGATAACTTAGAAAGAGAATGTGTAGATATAAATAAGAAGATTATAAAGTTAAGGATTAAAGCTACAAACAAGGAAGCTAGACTTTTTATAGATCTTAAATATGGAGAAGGAGCTAGTTTTTACACAATAGCAGATAAGTTAAATATCAGTAAGTCTACAGCAGAAAGAAGAAGGGGTGAAATAATAGAAGATATAGCTAAGTTTTATAATTTTTATGAGATAAAAATGGGACGAAGTTGGGATTTTGCAGTTTGATTTATATAATATAATACTAAATGAGACAGTTTCATACAGATATTGAAAAGGAAAAATACAATTCCCCCTATGAGAAACTCAATAAAAATTTATTTACAGTAGCATAATTTTTAAATAGTCTGATATTACTATATAGTAATATCAGACTATTTAAAAATTACGAAAAATGTAATAATATTGAATTAAATAAATAAATTTTAAATTCAGGGAGGAATCAAGATGAAAAAAGTCAAAAAAACATTATCTTTAGTTCTAGTATTGACATTAATAGTTGTAACACCTATGCTCTCTTTTGCAAAAGGAAATAGAGGTTCAGGATCGTCAAAGAGCAAAGGAAAAACTCAAAGCAGTCAGTCAAATGATTCAAAAAGTTCAAATAGCAAGAAAAGTAATGATTCAAAAGTAAAGGAAAATAGTATTTCAGAAAATAAACAAATAGAAAGTAACAAATCTACAACAGATACAGAAGAAAATAAGGAAGATACTACAAAACCAGAAACTAAAAAAATTGATAATAAAAAAAGAAATGAAATAAAAAGAGAAATACAAAAACTTAAAAAAGAAGCAAAGAAAGCTTATTCTCGAGAGGAACTTCAGAAAATACAAGAAACAGTAAAAGAAATTAGTAGCAAATATCCTGGAATTAAAACATTACCTGTGGATAATGTAATATCTAAAAAAATGAATATGAAATTTGATACACCACCTGTTATTAAAGAAGGTAGAACATTAATTCCTGTAAGAGCTATATCAGAAGGATTCGGAGCAGATGTAAGTTGGAATCAAGAAGAGAAAAAAGTTACGATAATAAAAGAGGGAAAAGAAATAGTTCTTCAATTAGGAAGTGATATAGCTTATATAGATGGAATTGAAACTAAGCTTGATGTTCCTGCTGAAACAATGAATAATAGAACTATTGTACCATTAAGATTTATTGCTGAGAACTTAGGTTTAAAAGTAGATTGGGATGAGGATACTGAAACAATTGAAATTGAAGAAGGAAATGAAGATACAGATGATGAAACAACTACAGATGAAACAACTACAGATGAAACAACTACAGATGAAACAACTACTGATGGAACAACTACAGATGAAACAGCTACTGATGGAACAACTACAGATGAAACAGCTACTGATGGAACAACTACAGATGGAACAACTACAGATGAAACAACTACAGATGAAACAACTACAGATGAAACAACTACAGATGGAACAACTACAGATGAAACAACTACAGATGGAACAACTACAGATGGAACAACTACTGATGGAACAACTACAGATGAAACAGTTACCAATAACTAGTGATAGTCTAAAAAGAGCCAACCAAGGCTCTTTTTTAATGCAAAGAAACAAAACAAACACAAAATACATAAAGCAACTAGCATGAGGTGGTGATATGGCAAGAGCAAGAAGCCCAAATAGAGATAAAGCGAAAGAAATATATCTTGATTCTAAAGGGTTAGTAAAGTTAAAAGACATAGCAGCAGAATTAGGAGTTAGAGATTCACAAATTAGAAAATGGATTAGATGATAAGAATGAGTAGAAACTTGAATGATTTGCATCCATATGTTAAGCACTTAGCTGAGAAGTTTATAGGAGGATGTAAGGGCCATGGGATAGAAGTATTAATATATTGTACATATAGAAGTATAGAAGAACAAAATAAGCTTTATGCTAAAGGGAGAACAGTTCCAGGAAATAAGATTACACAGCACAGTGGGGTAGAACAGACTTATATGAAAAGATGGGAGCAATAGGTAAATCTATAGGACTTGAATGGGGAGGTGATTTTAAAAGTATTAAAGATAGGCCGCATTTTTAATGGATGGGTGGATTTACAATGGATCAATTAAGAAACGGATGGTATCCAGCAGATCCAATAACTGTTATTGAGAATGAGTTTGTAGTTGCAGTAAATAAATTAGTAGAAAAAGGAGTAATTAATAGTCCTAATTATTGGTTAAACAATAAAATATATAAAGTAGAATATGTAAGGGAGCTTATAAAAAATAGTGCTAAAAAATTAAAGTGATTTATAGAGTGTGACTTTTGCTTTTTACAGTAAAACAAATCTTGTGTTTAAAAATAATGTTGGTAGACAATAATACACAGTGTAATTAAAGAATTTTATACGAAATAAAAAGTATAAATAGAAAGTGAGGAACAGTTTTATGACGAGACAAGAATTTATTAACAAGTCTGGTGGAGTTTTCAAAAATAATAAGTATTATAAAAACTGGGGTTCATCACAGAAAAAAGAGAATTTTTGGGATTTCTTTAATTTGAATAGTGACAAATATCCTTATATAAAATCTATTTATGGGGGTATAGAGGTTGATGAACTTTGGAGTAAAAAGGAACACAGTATAGAGCATATTTTTCCTAAAAAGCTAATAAAAGATTATTTTAAAAACAAAGAAATTAGTGATGAAATAATAAAGGGAGCAACAACAAATCCTCTGAATTTTGCTGCTGCTCATAGAAAAATAAATTCACTTAGGGGACATCTTCCTTTTGATATAGAAGAAGATGAAGTTAAAAGAACGGTTAAAATTTATTGTGAGTCAAACTATGATCCATGGGGAATAGATCATGAATCAGAATGGGTAATTCCAGAAATAAGTAGAGGAAACGTTGCTAGAGCAATGTTATATATGTGCTTAACATATGGAATAAAAGAATTATATCAAGAGCATATTAATGCATATAGAAACTGGTGCAAGATAGATCCTCCAAACCTTATAGAGCTAGAATATAATGAATGGGTTTATGAAAAACATGGAATAAGAAATCCTTTTATAACATCTGATGTTGATGAAATGTTGGATTTATTGAATGATAAAGAATTGTTAGGGTCTATAATGGTAGAAAATTTATAAAAATATATAGACACTAATTATGAATTTTCTATTAATCTAGAGGATGTCTCCTTTTGAGATATCCTCTTTTTAATATAACAAAATAAAAATTCTTTAAAACTTTAAGCACGCATTGTGCTACTTTTTTCATATACCTTTGAATGTAAGTGAATTTGCATTTACTTCTCTGATCATAAAAAAGTTAGTTTAGAGAAAGAAGTCCATTTCCTTCAAATTTTTTATTGTGACCTAAAGAAACTGTATGTTTTATAAGTTGACCATAAATTTCTGCTTCTGATAATTCTCTAGCGAATTCGGCTTTACATGAATTATTTAATAAAGCAATAGCGCCAGCTACATGTGGAGCTGCCATTGATGTTCCTGTAAGTCTTGTAACTGTGTTATTTGGATAAGTTGATAAAATACCAACACCTGGTGCTACGAGGTCAACTTCATTATTGGAATTTGCAAAATTAGTAAAATTTCCTTCGAAATTGACTGCACCTACTTGAATAACCTCATTGTATGAACCTGGATACTCGTATTCATTTGTGTGATAGTTTCCATCTCCGCTATTTCCTGCTGCACAAACAACAGAAATATTATTATCAACAGCTTCTTTAATAACTTTATACAACTTATGATTATCTTCGGTTCCACCAAGAGACATATTTATTACTTTTACTTTTTCTCCATTTGGACCTTGCCAATCAATTGCATATTTAATAGAATTTATAATCCATTCATATGTTCCACTGCCATCTCCTGATAATGCTTTTAAAATTAATAATTTTGCTTCTGGTGCTACTCCTACTACAAAGTTATTGTTCATACTAGCAGCAATAGTCCCCGCGACATGTGTACCATGTCCTTCATTATCATCATAATTTTCTAAATCATTGCCATGATCGGTTGTGAAATTTCTTCCATCAATAATTCTATCTTTTAAGTCAGGATGATCTCTATCGCATCCTGTATCTATTATAGCAATAACAACATCCTTTCCTCTATTAGCTTTATCCCATATTTCAGGAGCATGAATCATTTCAACGCCTTGTGGCATTGTTTCTATATTTTCCTTTGTTACATCTTCTAATTTATAAGGAATTAATTTAACTTCACTCATATTTGTTCCTCCTTAAAATATTTAATAGTTAATTTTAAATTAGTCTAATATTTTTATCAATTATATATTTGTCTAAATGTGATATCTGTAGTTTTAAGTGGAATGGTTTTAATGTGTACTATCTTAATATCGTCAGCATATGCTAGTGTAGAAGAGTGTACTATAAATACATCCTGTTTTTAATTGAATACTTTTATAGTCTTTAATAGCAGATCGTATGTCCTTCTTTTCTTCAGTGGATAGATAATTAGAATTATATTTCAGATGATTTTCTAGCCTATCAATTGAAAAATCTAGAGAGTTTATAATTATTTGAAGTTGATCATTAGTATACATAAATAACCTTCATGATTTTATTTATATTTTGATTATTGCCATGGATGGTTAAAATATTTCAATTTATAGGCTTTTAATTAAGAAATTTCTCTTATTTATAGTATATGTAAGACTACTTCATTTATATGAATTTTTTATATACGTATATAAAAAATTCATATATTGCAATCAAAATGACTATGTTGTGAAAACTATTAACTATTAAAAGGGCTTTGATTTTAATGATTGAATATTCACTTAACACGCATTTTATAAAAACCGTAAAATAAACTAAGGTATTTTTTAATATTTAATGTATCATTTATATATTTTCCGCATATTATAATTTATAGAAACATTTTTATTAAAATTAACTTGTTGAAGCAAGCTAAAATTTTTATAGCCTAACATCTTCTTAATAATGTGAGAGTCTTCAGGTTTATAAAAGTTACATAAGAGAGGTGATGTAATGGACATACAAGCTTTAAAAATTATAGCAATATCTTTTACGGTATGCTTTGTTATGCTAGTCCTTGCATTGACCACAGGTTATTTAAAAGTTAAAATCAAATATAAAAATCTAGATTTTGAAATCGACAGAAAAAAAGAAGAGAATATCTCGTCCAACCGTAATCGTTCAATCGACAAATAAAATTTAACTTTTGGCCTAAAGTCTCTCGCCATAATTATAAAATCAATATATATTATATTTCAATACAAAATTTTTTTTGTATTTTTTAGGAGGAAAAATAAAATGATACATCTATTACCATACTTTTTACTGTATACTGGATTAGGAGTATCTTGGTTTTGTATATTATGTGTTTTGTTTAATGCTAATTTAAAGTTTAAATGTAGAGATTTAGAAATAGAGTTAGAAGGAAAACTTTCTAAATAGATATTTTTTAATCAAAGGGGTTGGTATCGATTCGGTGCCAATCTCTTTTTTTTGTTTGTATATTTTTATAGTTTTGGAGTTCCTTAAACATTTTTTCTTATCAATAGATAGGTATTCTGAGTATTTTCCTAGATAAATGTATAATTCTCTAATCGAGTATTCTAGTGATTTAAATATTACTTGAGGTTGATCATTGGTATACATAAAAAACTTCCATGGCTTCATTTCATATTTTGATTATAGACAACAATACAAAAGAATATAATAAAAATTTATATGTTTAAAGAACTAATGTTTTGGTATAATCAAAAACAGAGGTGAGTATATATGGGAATAAGAATTGATAAAATAGATAAAGAGTTCGAAGAAAATATTACAGAGAAAGATTTGAAAGTTATGCTTATTGCTGAAAGGTTTTTAAGAGAAAATGGATTTGCTCTTATGAAGGAATTTGAAGATGTAGTAACTAAAATAGCTTGTATTAATAATGGATAAAATAAAAAAAGGACATATATAAATAAAAATACACTACTTATAATGTAAGCAGTGTATTTTTGGATGTTGGTATTTTGGTGTTGATATAAAGATTTTTTGCACATAAAATATTTATATCTAAAAGTTATAATTAGATAGAAAAACTCAAAAACCTTTAAGAGGTTTTGAAATTTTACAAAGAGTTAACAAAAGAGTATATATTTATAGTGGTTATATACCTATCTTGGATATTTCATTGAAAAAATCAATAAGCTTATAATAATAATCATTACTTACACTATAAGTTTCATTTTCCCAACTTACATAAGTGATTTTTCCAATTCCTAATGATTTAGCAGCCTTGCTTATGGAAATGTTTTCTTTTTTTCTCCATAGCTTAAGTTTCATAGAATAGTTACTTATTAAAAATTTAGAATATCCATTTGAGCTATTACAAAAAACGGATGGTTGCTTTGAGAGACTAGATAAGCTTAGTATCTGGGGTAAAAGCTATTTGAGCTTTGATACAATACACTTTAATGGGAATGCATCATAAACGATTTTATTTTCTCATGCTTTAAAGTTTCCAGAACTTAAAGATGATGTTATATCTACAGCCAAAGAAATTGTGTCATATTCTAGACGCTACAAAGATACTTGTAATATGTGGGTAGATGATTTGTGTGTGTTTGGTATTGAAGCATTATATTTACTGGCACTTAACTTTCCTGAAGATGCTTACTTAATCGGTGCTTATTTGATTCCATATTGGGATAGTTAGCATGCAGATTATGCACTTATTTATACTCATGAAATTACAAGTTGATTTGGATTTGATAATAATATGTTGAAGATGTTTTTCTATTGTGACAATGTCGAAGTTAGATCAATTATGCGTGGTGGAGAATTTTATGGTGAACAAATAGAGCTAGACCTTGCTGAGTATTTTGAACAAAGCCCTAATAGGTATGAGCGTTTTAAAGAGATTATGACTGATAGATTTAAAGAACAACAATTTATACAGTATTCAGAGAGTGAATATACTTCGGCACCAATTCATTCTTTTTATGAGTTTATAATGCCTTCATCCGATAGCATTGTTGAAGAATATGATGTGTGGGAAGATTCAAGTGCTGCTCTAAAAGAAGTATTTATGAATAGTACTTTTGATAATGAGGCTACATTACTCCATCAAAAGATTGAAGAAATAATAGGGAAACCAATTACAGGTATATAAAATAAGAGTTAGAAACTATAAACAGGAATTAGTACATAGACGAATAAGTAATATAATAGAGCTGGGGATTGATTTTAAAGAAAAAGAGGTTTTAGCAAAAAGTGAAGTAGTAAGATTAATTAAAATCTGCCATGGTTGGAACACTGACATGGCAGATTTTATTATTTTCATGAAGATAGGGGACCTAAGTTACAAATAAATAACCTTGTAACTTAGTATAAGAAAGATGGATAGGATATAATCATATTCATTATTTAAAGAACTCATACATAAGATTTTCTATTTCATTTTTTCTTTTCTCAGTTTCTTCAACATTAACTACATAAGAATAAAACATTAAAAGATAAATATAGAACTTTTTATATCCACTCTACTATTTTATCCATAGTCTGTCTAGTTTTTGGTCTTGGTTCTTCCTTCCTATATCCAAAAGAAACCATGCAAGATACACTAAATTCATCTTTATTGATTATTCCTTCATTACTTAAAATTTGATCAAGTTTTTCTCTATCAAAACCTTCTATAGGGCAAGAATCAATTCCTATTTGTGCTGCTGAAATCATCATGTTAGTAAGTGGAATATATGTTTGCTTACAAGCCCAATCAAACATAGCTCTACTGCTTTTAGTAAGTTTAAAATCATTCTCTTGAAAGCTTTTATAGAATTCACGTCTTAATTTAATAACATCTTCTGGAAGCTGTTTAACTTCTTCCATAAAATCAACTATATATTCTGAGCTATAAATCATATCTTTATTCTTCCTAGCAAGAATAATAACAAAATGACTACAAGTAGGTAGTTGCTTTTGAGCACCCCAGCAAACAGGTTTAATTTTTTCTCTCATATCTGAGTTTTGTAGAACTAGGAACTTCCAAGGTTCAAATCCAAAAGAACTAGGAGATAATCTAGCTGTTTCAAGTATAAAATTGAAATTTTCATCAGATATATTTTTATTAATATCAAATTCTTTACAAGCATGTCTGAAATAATTAGCTTCTATAATTTTTTCTTTTATATTGTCCATATAAAGAAACACCCCTTTTTAAAAGTATTATGTATAAAGATAATTTTCTTCTTTTAAAATATACCCAACAAGGCTCATTATATGCAGTTGCATATATTAAAATTCGCTATAAGTAGTGCAAAATAAAGAAAGAGGATAAATTATGATTTTAAAATTATTGAGGTGTATTACATCGTTTCTCACCCTCACATCCTTGCGATTTATCATCAGAAAGAGTAGTAGATATTTTACTTTTATTTAAGAACGATGAATATTTAAATGATATTTTCACTCAAAAAAGTAACATAGATGCTTTTGATTGTAGGATGTGAAAATTAAGAGGTATTCTGGGGGTTACAAAGAATACTAATTATAAAGAATAGATTTATATTTATGAGTATAGATATATGAAAAATTTTTCGAAGGCATTATTACTATTTTACTAATTGTAATGGTAACAGGAATAGTGTATGCAACGCCAAATAGTACTAAAATTGATGTTATTATTAATAAAGTAAATGTAGGAATTAATGGAGAAATAATATATGTAAAAAATTTTTTGTATAATGGGGAGACATATGTATCTATAAGAGTAATTTCAGAGGCATTAGGTAAAAAAATTGTTTGGGATGAATGAAGTATCTGGAAACAAAGCAACATTTAATTTTACTTTTAGGAATAATATGGTTAAGGGTAGTAAAGGGCTTTATGTTAGAGATTATTTCCTTTTTGCTGGTGGGTCACTTTTAGAACGATCAGAATTAGATGATAATTTAAAAGATATTGAGTACCTAGAACCGCAACAATCTGTTACAGGTAATGTATATTATAGGGGGCTACCTGATAATACAAAAAAATTGCTATATTTGGATTTGAAGGAAAAGTAAATCAAGATGAAGTATTTAATATGGCTTTTGAAATTGAATAGATCAAAATATTGTAAGCAAAAGAGTTTCTAGAAAAGGATGAAATGATACCCAAGAAGAAGATTCTTATTTTCTTGTCATAGAGTTACCTCTTTTACTAATGAATTATATTCTGAAAAGTATAAGCCTCTACAAAATGATTAGAGGCTTTATTTTTATAATAAACTAATATTTAATTCTCTATCATATTCAATAGCATACATGAAGGATGCTGTTATTAGATTAATTATATATATCAACTGCCATATTTTATTAATCTTTTTTCGAAACAGTAGAAATCACCTTTTCGAAAAGTTACTATTCCAACTTTATTATATCCAAAGTTTTCATATAATTTGCAAGCTCGCTCATTTTGAGAAAAGGCATCTAGTCGTATTGATTCATAATTATTTTCTTTTGCATATTTTTCTGCAAATTTCATTAAATCTTTAGCTACGCCTTTGCCTTGATACTTTGGATCAACACATAATCTATGAACGATTAAATGGTTACCTGAAATATACTTCCATTTTAATGATTCATATTCATCTTCTTGATGTTCATTTAATACTATAATGCCATGGATAATATTTTTATCAACATATAAGTAAAGATTATTTTTAAAAATATCGTTAGAAAATATTTTTTCATTAGGATATGTATTATCCCACTGATATATTCCTTTTGACTCCATATCATTTATAGCGTTTGCAATAATATTCATAATATTATTTAAATCTTCAATAAGAGCTTTTCTAATTAGCATACAGTTATCTCCTTTATATGAACTTTAAAACGAATACTAATGTATACTATGCATATGTTGCAAGCTTAGAAACTAGTATGTAAATAATTATATATAGAATATAAATAATTGCAATATATTCAATAATAGGTTTATGTATTTTGGATTAGTTGCAATGTTCCATATTTACCTTTTTACAAAAACAAAGTTAGTTATGTATACATAGAAAGGTACGTGGAACAGGGGTAGAATTAAATGAGAATGGTACTGCACTTTGGCTGTACTGAAAGTACTGGTAGTAGTTTACCAGAACCTAGTATTGTAATACTAACGATTGAATGGAACGACAAAAAAGAAACTATTGAACTAAAGAAAGAAAATTAACTTCAATACAACAAAATATTCATCTTGAGGTACTGCTACCATTCATGTGAAGAAATTATTATATGTTTAAATACACTATAGTCTATCTAAAACAGTGTAGACATGTATAAACCTTAGCTACTGTTTCTTCTTACACAGATAGAGAATGAGTATATAAAATTTTATATTAATTTATAATTGTAAGGTTAACTTGACATTGAAATTTAATGATGTTATATTTTGGATGTAAGGTTAACATTACAGGAGGAATAATTTATGAAAAATCGATTAAAGGAATTGCGTGAATCCCTTGAATTAACTCAAGAACAATTAGGAGAACTTGTAGGGGTATCAAGGCAAGCAATTAATGCTATTGAAACAGAGAAGTTTGAACCTTCAATATGGTTGGCTTATGATATTTCTAAAATATTTCATTGCTCTATAGAGGAAGTTTTTAATTTTGAAGAAAGTAAAAGAAAATCAAGAGCACAGCAAAGTAGAGGTGGAATTTAAATGGCAATAAGACAAATTAGACTCTTTGATGATAAAATATTAAGAAAAAAGAGCAAAGTAGTTGAAGTAGTAGATGATAGAATAAAACAAATACTAAATGATATGGCTGATACTATGTATAATACAGAAAATGGGGGAGGGTTAGCAGCTCCGCAAATAGGTATATTAAAGAAATTGGTTGTAATAGATATGGGACAGGGGCTTATAAAGTTAGTTAATCCAATTATAATTAGTCAGGAAGGAAGTCAAAAAGTCATAGAAGGATGTTTAAGTATTCCCAATACATTTGGAAAGTTAAAAAGACCTGCAAAGGTAACTGTTCAAGCATTAAACGAAAATGGTGAGGAAATTACATTGATAGGAACAGGAGATTTAGCAAAATGTTTTTGTCATGAAATAGATCATTTAGAAGGTATTCTTTTTACTGATTTAGTTACTGAATATATATAGAAATATCAATGTATTCAATTTAAAATTATTATAAGAACTAATTACAAGAAAGCTATATAAATACAAACAATTAAAACAGTAGCTACCCAAAGCTACTGTTTTTTTGCACAAATAAACAATAAGTATGAAATGAATGTTATATTATGGTAATATATACGTAGAAATAAATGAAAGTTATATGAAAAAATGTAAAGTACGCAGTTTTAGAATATTACGAACAACTTATTTAGGGAGGAAATATGAGCATTAGAAATTATGAATCAAAAGATTGCCAAGAAGTAATTAAATTGTTTTATGAAACAGTCCATTCAATAAACTCTAAAGACTATACAGAAAAACAACTAAATGTATGGGCTCCTAAAGATATAGATTTATGGGATAAGTCGTTTTTGAAGAATTATACAATTGTATTTGCTATAAATGATACTATTGTCGGATTTGGAGATTTAAGCCTTAGTGGATACCTTGATAGGCTTTTTGTTCATAAAAACTACCAAAAACAAGGTATTGCGAAAGAAATTGTTGAAGAATTAGAGATGTATGCTAAAAATATTGGACTAACTATCATTACAACACAAGCATCAATAACAGCAAAACCATTCTTTGAAAAACAAGGATATCATGTTATAAAAGAACAACAGATTGAAAGAAAAGGTCAATTCCTGATTAATTATAAAATGGAAAAATATATTAGAAATTAATCTAATTAGAAAGACAGGCTAATGTACAATATTCTTAAAATGCGTACTAACTTATAATAATCAAATTACATACTACATTAATTACATATAGTGTATGTATAAATGAAATAAATTAAATGGGTGTATAGTATTATTTATAGGAATAGGGGGTATTTTTGGAAAAGATTCAACCTATGGAATAAGAGATTTGTCTTTAGGATTAATGTTTATAAACGTAGGAGTAAAAAGTTATAAAGTATATTATATTTTAAAAAAAGGAGTCGTACTAGATTCAGCATTATATTAATGGAATAAAATTAAATCTTGGAAGTTTGAAAAAAGGGGAATGAATAAAATTTCACTTAAGTTAGATAAAAAAGAATAGATTTCATTGTTTATGAAGAATATAATGAAAAAGTTGAGGCGTTATTAAATGAATATATAGTTCAAAAGAAAGATGACAATGGAATGTAACAAAGAATATACTATGGTGAGAATTCAATAGCACATAAAACTATTGTTGTACATTATAATTTAAATATCAATATGTATGATATATTTTGCAAAAGAAACAGGAGGAATATATCTAGAACCATATACCCAGTTACCTGATGATTATGATGCTAGAGAAAGATCTTGGTATATAAATACTAAAAAAAGGAAATTACGTCTCAGATACATGTACAGATATGAATAATGGTGATAAAGTGATTACTGTAACAAAAGGTATTTAAGAAAATGGAAAACTATAAAATTACTCATATCTTTTAAACGTATTCAACATATGCATTTAATTTCAGAGAGATTATTGAAACTGTGAGAATAAGACTATCCACTGTTGCCAAGTTATATATAACAGCCTATTGTAATAAAACAGACGCTAGTTATCTAGCGTCTGTTAAAGACTCATTACCTCTAATTTTTTATGCTATCTTTTTCTTAACTCTTTCAATATCAATGATGTAGATATTCATACAATTGTTGCAAGATAAAGTATTGAAAAAATAATAGCATAATAATAAAATTCTGCACTTCCACTTTTAAATAGACTTGCCCCTATTGCTGGTACTATAGCCTGAAAAAGATCTTAAAGGTCTTTTTTTATCTAATCATATTCATATACTCATTTATTAAAACATCTAATTGTTTACCTAAATTTATTAATTCTTCATTTTTACACAAAATATCTTCATTTAGCATTATAGAAAATATCTTTTCTTTAAGTTCAATAATTTCTTCCTTTTTCTTTGTTAAATTCATATTTCTACCTTCCCCTCGAAATAACACTTATATTATTTTGGTTACTTGTTTTATATATAATAATTAGACTGTAAAAATACAAAGAAAGTTTCATAAAAGTATACAAATTTTACATATTATTCTTTAAAAAAGATATTTATTGGATAGGTGAGTTTGTATTTTCTATAATATACAAAATTTAAAACCTCTTGGAATCATATTAGGAGGATTTATTTTTATATACTTTCAAAACTTCTAATAATGCATAAATACGAATATCTGTAAATGATAACAAAAAGAGTATGAAGAATAGTAAGGTTAATTCTAAAATAGTACGGATTAATGCAAAAGAAATTACAAGAAAATTAGGATTAAATTTCTTATAATGAATTAAATAAATCATAAAACTTGAAAGAACTGCATATACACCTATATCATCAGGTAAATGAGATATAGATCCATGCTTTATAGGTGTAACTCCCAAAAATCAAGAAATATGCCAAATTCATTAACTAGATGTGCTAGCATTGCTCAAAATGGAGCTATTATTAGAACAATTTTTTATCTTTTTTAAAGAGAAATAAACCAAATATCCAAAAGAGAACAAAAAACAAAAGCCAATCTATCAACATAAAAATTACTCCTATCACAATGAAAAATTATATTATGGGCTTTATTATTTGGAAAAATAAAGATATTAATACGTAAAACGACTATATTGCGTATTAAATAAATTACACCGAATGCTACACGATGGATGGGTGTGGTTAATATAAAAAAAGACCTAAAAGGTCTAAATTGATGTAGTCATGTATATGTATTTGTTTATTAAAATATCTAACTCTTGACTCAATTTTATTAAATCTTGATTCTGATATAATATTATATTATTTAAAGTCATAGTATCTAATTTTTTTCTCATTTCTTCAATTTCATTTTTTATTTTTATTATTTCCATATCAACACTCCTTTTAAACTTTACGACTTTAAAGATAGATAAACGTTTTAGTACTTATATACACACGAATTAAATTATACCATAAGTTACAAATTTGTCCATATAATTTTTGTTTATTACTTAACTTAATATTTTCAACTATACCTAAAATACTGTTTTAGGATTAGTTAAGGGGCTTTTTTGTAGTTTTATTGTAAAATAATAATCAATTTATATTAAATTTATTACATAAGGGATTACCAAGATAGACAATCAAAGCAAGGTGAAGAGAAACAATTTAATATGGTTAAATCTAAAAATCAAGAGGTAAAGCCAAATGAATCAAATAGATATACAGGTACTACAACAGAGAGTACAAGCTCTGATAAAGAGTAGAGTGAATACACGCCAAAGTCACCAGAGACATACGGACTTGAACAGTTATCTGAAGAGGAACTTAAAGAGTGGATGCTAGAAAACGGACTCTTTTAAATGCTCAAAGTGTAAGGATAAGGAGCTAGTATATAACCCAGAGCTTGATGCCATGGAGTATTATGAATTCAGGGAAAGAAAACCGTATGAGATAATTTTAAGAAACTCAGGGATATACGAAGCCTTTAGAAAAAAGACTTTTGATACATTTCAAGATAAGGGTAACAGTGAACTTCAAAAAACAAAGATAGCAGCTATTATGTATTGCAAACAGAGTACACAACTACAAAACAATATATCTAACTCAATAGCTTTTCTAGGTCAAGTAGGAGCGGGTAAGACTACTTATCTATTGCTATAGCTAATAACTTAATGAGCAAGAGCATAGGGGTGCTATATATGCAATACAGATACTTAAAAGGTGCTCCAATCGTAGTATCTAGCCAAAGGTAAGAATATAAGTAGTGATTGTATGGCAAAATTAAGCAAATAAAAGAGATGATACTCAGCTTTACATAAAATATGAAGTATAAAGAGGTGGTGGATATGGGAGTTTTATTTGAAGTAGTTGAGATTATTCAAAAGAGGATTGAAGAGGAAAATCATAGGCCATGGCTTGAAGTGATAGAACATTAAAAAGAAACTAGTTTAAATAAAATTTAGTTCATGAAATGGAAAATAAAAATTATAATCAAAGAAAGAATATAAGTAGAAAAAGAATATTATAAAGAATACATACCTATTCAAAGAAAACAAGAATAAATAAGGATTACTAAATAAGCAATCCCCATTTGATAATGTCTATTTACCAATTAGTTGTTTTTCTGCCATTTCAACTAATTTTCTAGTGATCTGACCAGTATGATATGAAGCTAAATAGTCAGAATCTATAGAATCAGAATTAGTTACACCTAGTTCTTTACCCATTTCAATTTTAAATTGATCTAAAGCTGATCTTGCTTCAGGAACTACAAGTTTTTTTCTTGACATTAAAAAATCAACTCCTTAAATTGAGTTATATTTAGCTGTGATTAATAGTATATCCATATTGTTTAGATTTATGAAATAATTTTAAATTTACATTTAACAGTGTGGAAGAGAGTAAGGCAATTGGCTAATGAGATTTAATTAAGTATCATAAGAATAGTAATAGTTACACGATTATTAAAAATAAAAAAAATTGCTATTAAGCAATTTCTAAGCTAGAGATTTTGTATCTAGAGGATCATTTCCGTATTGATTAGATCCAATAGTTCCTCTCTTGAATAATATACATAAAATTAGAAATATATTATAAATTGGAACGAGCAATAATAATGCATATATTGAGGATTTATCTAAATCGTGTAAACGCTGAATGATAAGACAAACTATACTTAATAAGTTAAATGTGTTTATTATTTTATCAACTAGTTTGAACTGATTATAGTCAAATAGATGATACGGATATAAAGTACTTAGTACTGTAAAAAATATAATAACAGCAAAAATATTTCCGATAAAAAGACCTCGACTTAAACGACCTTTAAGAGAAAAAAATCTATGCATCATATCATCTCCTTGTTTTAAAATATATAAATACTGCATTATTATACCAAATTTAGGAATTGCATGAAAAGAGTCTATAGAACTAAAAATAAAATACATATGAAAGAAAGGGGATCTTGTAGGTTATGTAGGAGTTATGTTTTTGTTAATTGCACTATCTGATTTATAACAATACATTTAATATAAGTTAAATATACTTATCAAAACTAAGATAAGAGATATCATAGTAAGATATCTCTTATTATTAGAGTATTAAGATGAATATTACTTTACACTTAGATCATTAAAAGATTTTTTATTAGTTGCAGTGGTGTTATTTATCTTTTTACTGTTAACGCTAGATTTTAAATCCATTTCATTATAAGCTGCAGCTGTATTTGCTTGATCTGATGTTAGTTTATGAGATTTTTGGAATTTATCATTCATGTTAAGTACCTCCTCTGTATTTTTAAAAACTTTATTATTAATTTAACCAATTATATTGTATATAACTAAGGAATTAAATTATATTAATAGAAAAATTTCCAAAGACTAAAGTATAAATTAATAAAGTGACTAGAGAAGTACTTGAAGTTGAAGGTTTATAAGTAGAAGTTAAACCGGGGAAGTTTGAGATAAAGTTTTAGAATTATGTTTTAGTAGCAAAAATATTAAATAAAAATCTAATCTTTTGATTCTATATATTTTTCTAAAGCTCTAAAAATTATATACACAAGTTGGCAAGTGATTTTCCATAACATTAAAAAGAAATAAAAAGCTACTAAAGAACAAATAAATCCAAATGCAAAATTAGGTTCAGATGTACCAGTAAACCATACTGGACTTTTATAATTAATACTGACCATAACAGGATTATCTATTGCAATAAAATTCCCAATAAAAAAGCTAGGGATTATTAATAAGAAAATTCCTGTATGGAATAGCTTTTCAAAAAGATTAAGTGCAGTATCTGGCTTAAATTTTAAAAATTCGTTATTTATATTAAGTCTCCTTTATATAAGATTTACAACCGAATAATACCATTAATGAAAAGATTTATCAATAGGGGGGGATACCTTGAGAGATACAAGCTATAGAAAGAACTATAAAATGCTAACAACGGGAAGGTCTTCGAAGAGGAAATAATAAAATTAAATGAAGGATATAAAAACAGAAGAATAGCATTAATACAAAAAATAGTACGCCATGGCAAGTAAAAAGATATAGACAGAGCATTAGATGATCTTAATGAGGATGAAAGAAGGATAATTAAACTAAGATACATAGATGGTCTACAATGGTGACAGGTAGCTGGTATGGCAAAATACAGTGAAAGATGGTGCAGAGAAAAAAGAAAAGAGGTAATAGGCAAATTGGAAATAGGGTTATTTGGAGATACTTCTGTTTTAGTTACGTTTAACTTCCACATTTCTTAGGGGAGCCATGATATTATTGTATCATAGAGAAATGAGCTAATCTCACACAGTTAGCTATTGAAAAAGTGAAAATTATTATATTTTTTATGTTAAGGCTAGGTGATTATTCATCTAGCTTTTTTTCTTAACTTAGTAAAAAAATGAAGAAAATTCTATTTTTATGTATAATTATAGAAACTAGAAGGGGGATATCACGGCTGATCGTAAATGGATTGATAAAGATACCACTTATAAATTTGATTAAAAAAAGCAACTAAAAATGGTTATGAGGATACAAGTACAAACGGGTAGATAGCTGGATAAAAAATATATAGGAAGCTATTATAGTATAAAAAGGAAAGAAGAGCTATATATAGAATTATGTATATAGAGAGGGGTGGGATTTATGAATATATATAGACTTGTTATTGAGGGAGAAGACATCAAAAATGAAAAAGTAGAAATATCTGAAGATGGACCTATTGGGTATGGAAGACATTATAAAAAATGGATTATGAAATCAATTATATTTATGGAAAAAAAATATCCAGCTTCAGTATTAACAAAAAGACTTATTGAAATAAGTGAAAATGCATTGAAAAATGATATTAAGTATTTAGAAGATATATTATTAATACTAAAAGCGGTCAAAGAAACAGAGCAAGATGATGAAGAATATTATGGACAGGATGAACCTGTTATTGTATAGACTAATAGCTAATTAATGAAGTGAACCTCAAATGTTAGACATAAATCTAATATTTGGGGTTCACTTTATTTGTGCAAAATAAACATAAAAATCTATAAAAGCAATTAGCACTAGGTGGTGGTAATGGCAAGAGTAAGAAGTCCAAATAGAGATAAAGCTAAAGAAATATATCTTAATTCCAAAGGATTGGTGAATTTAAAAGATATAGCAGAAAAATTAGGATTAGAAGATTCTCAAATTAGAAAATGGAAAAGCCAAGACAAAAGGGATGATGAACTAAAAAGAGCGTTACCAAAAGGTAAAAGTAACGATACTAATAAAGAACAAAAGAAAAAAGAAATTAAACAAGATAATCTATTAAAAAAAGAAAACATTTATTTGGATTTTAATTTTATATTCTGTATAAACTCAGAATTTATAAGTTCATTACCTTTTTTAGTTTCAATCTCAATCCAATTTTCACTTATATTAATTATTTTTCCAACTACATTTACACCAAATGTTCCTGTAGAGATATGGCAATTCTTACCTAAATACTTTTTAACTAACTCGTTTGTCATAATTATTACACCCTTACTTTTCTTTAGTTTAGAAATTAAAGCCCTGATTATCATACGTTGCTGTGGTAAAATAACAAATAATAAAATAAATATGGGCATGTATATTGCAATCCATACTGATATATTCAATCATATATCACTCCTTGCTTACTAAGACTTATTTCTTATAAATATTGATAGATAAACTTTGTACAATAGACTACATGATAACTATACCGTTAATTTCTAACTCTAATTATATTATTTACATTATTTAGAAATGCATACCCCTAAATCATATAAAAGATTAATTGGTCACAGATGTTATCATACCTTCATATTTTATTAGTAAAGAAATGATTGAAGGTGTGAAATGAAAAAAGATTTGGAACGGCTCTAAACTGTATTGATGGTAGAGTTCAAATTCCTATAATAAAGTGGTTGAAAGAAAACTTTGGTGTTGATTATGTAGATTTAATTACAGAACCTGGAATGGATAAGGTATTATCTCAAGGACATTGGGCTGAAATTCAAAAGTTAAGAGATAAAGTTATACTTTCAATAACAGCTCATAAATCTAATGTAGCTGCTGTAGTAGGACATTATGATTGTGCTGCAAATCCTGTTAGTGACTGTAAACATTTTTGTGATATAGTAGCATCGATATATACAGTAAAATCATGGGGCATTCCTGTTACAGTGGTTGGTCTATGGGTAGATGAATTTGGATGTGTACATGTTGTAAGTATGTAAGTTGAAATTATCTATCATGTGTATCAAATGATTAATTAAAACACCGTATTATTCAGAAATGGATTTTACGGTGTTTTTAATTCGTAAAACAAGCAAAAGGAAATGTAATTAAAATAAGATTTTTAGTTATTCAAAATATATTTAAATTGTGAATTAAGAAAATTAATCTTTGATTTAAAAAATAAAGTTCATGGACTAAAAGGAAAATACAAATGCCCATATTAAAAATAGTTGTTAATGTATCGCCAAATATATCTCTCAAATTTTTTTGTTCTAAGACATTCACAATGAAAATTAGGCTTAGCTAGTGAACAATAAATAATAGATAATCCACCAAAAATTTCTATTAATTTCAGAATCATATTAAGCACCAAACTTTTTTATTAAATATAGCATATTTAAAGCTATATTAATAGAAATATGATAAAAATGTGAATATAAGTTTTTTGGAGTAAGGAGTTAGCCTAACACTAATTAGAATTTTAGTGAACAATCAATAAATGAGAGAATAAAAAGTATGAATATTCCATAATATAGTTAAAAGACAGAAAGGGGTGTTAAACATGACGGTATATTCAATAGGACTAATAGCATTATGTTTAATATTAAGATTTTATATAAGTAAGGATAAATACAATGACAAAGAAAAAGAAAGTAAGTTTTAATAAGATAGATAAGGTAGTAATGAAGCTACCTTATACTTTATTTCTAGCAATATATTCAATTTATTATTTAGATATAGATAAATTAAAAAAGTACGTAGATTATTCTGAAGAAACTATAAAAAGAATAGTTATATTATTTGCATATATGTTAAGTAATTACATATCTACTAAAGATATAAAGAATCATAAAGATATTAAAATGATATATTTATTTAATTTTATAGTATTTTTGATTATATTAGTGATCTCATAAATTACAAGAGCATAAAAGGGTTCTTTTTTATATTCAAAGATAAATATAAATATGTTTTCATAATGCACTCTTTTCAGGGTGTCTTTTTTATGTAACGTGTTAGAGTCTGCAGAATATGGGGCGTTGTGATATGCCCATCCTAATTATAAGCATTAGATGAATAGTAATTTAAAGATGTTTAATAATAAATAGCTTGGAGAACTTAGAGTAATTAAAAATTGAGGTAAAGAATTATTTGGTACAACTGATATAGATAAAAATGAAGAAGTGGGAGCTAGATTAGTATCATATGGAAATACAATACAGTTTCATATAACTGATATAGGTTATCAAGATCCATATTTAATATATTTTTACGGAGAACTAGAGGATGGATCACCTATACAGTTAGTTCAACATGTTAATCAAATTAGCTTTGTGTTAATTTCAATGAAAAGAAAAAATCCAGAACAGCCTAAAAAGCTAATTGGCTTTATAGGTAAATAAAAAATAATTAATTATCCAGAGCCATAGGCTCTTTTTTATTGCAAGAAAACAATTCAAACACCAATTAGACTGATGTTTATATTAGAAATACACTTTTAATATATTCATTAAACTTCACATGATGCACTTTATTAAGTAGTTTTTTAAAATTATAATTGTTCTCTAAATATAATTTCAAAGTTAATGAATTAATATCTTAAACAAGTCAATAATCCTATATTATGATGATTATAGGAGGTATTTTTATGGGAGAAAGAAATATAGCAACAGATTATATAATGTTTAATGGAATATCTAAAATGATAGAGCATATTAATAATATAGATGGAGAACAGTTAAATCAATTAGAGAGTTTAGAAAATTATTATACAAAAAACTATGGACATCGAGGAGAGTGCTTATTAAGAAAACTAAGCATGATAAGGAATGATCTATATTAAGTAGAACTAGAGTTACTACTTTATTATTTTAATTATTTTCTTCTGAAATATTTTCAATCTCATTATTACCTAAAATACATCCTTTTTTTAATTGGATATGTTTGATTAATAATAGATAGAATTTTAAAAAATACATGTGTAAATAAAAATACACTATTCACAATGTGAGTAGTGTATTTTTGATGTTGATATAAAGATTCTCTGCACAGAAAATATTTATATCATAAAGCACATAATTAGACGCGAAACCTCGAAAGCCTTTAAATTATTTTTAGATTTCACAAAGAATTAACAAAAGCATATTAATTTTAAAATTAAACTAAGTTTTCTACATTAATCTTATAATAATCGATACTTACTCTATAAGTTTCGTTTTCTCAACTACTGTAAGTACTTTTTCCAGTTTCTAAAATTGTAGCAGTTTTTTTGCAGAGATATTTTTTTCTATCTTTTAAATTTTGAAGATAGTCGGTTATCAAAAATTTAAGTATCAATTGGAAAATATATAATCTAAATCTAAAGACTCATAGATTGATTTCAAGCTTTTTTTAGATTAAACTTGTGCTCTATTGAGTCAAAATAGAAATTAAGACTCCCACCAAAACTGATCTGAACTGGTGGAAGTAGAGAGAAAGAAATCATGAAGTTTATGGGGGCGTGTAACTTCTTCTAAGATTAAGGTTTTAAGGAATTACCTTATCTAAATCATTGACAAAAATTTAAAATATATAAACAAGAGTAGGTGAAAAAAATGAGTTTAAATAAGGTTTTAAAGCGATATGGCAAAATTAGAAATCAATAAAAAATGCAGGGTTAATTACCCTGCAAAAGTTAGATATACACCGACACCAGAAATAAAGCAACCTATAGCCATGTAGAATACAGACGCTATTTTATCTCCAACTATTTTTCTCATAACTTTAGCTTTCCTGTTTTCCCAAAAAAAAGCAGGTTTTTTAACAGTAGCTATAATTGTGTATAAACCAATTAATATAAATAGCACAGACATTTTTGGATACCTCCTTATATTTTAACAACATTAGCAATTTTAACATTTACATACATATTATTACAATGGTTCCTAAGAACTAAGAAGTAAGTAGATGTTAAGTATATGAATATTTAGAATGCTATTTTGTGTTTATAAAAACACAGGATTGAAATCAGATTCTCGCTCACTCAAAAAATAAAATGATAGAATAGCATAGAGGTGAGAAAATGGAAAATAAGATAATTAGTAAAATTAAGAAATTATTTGCTTTAAGTGAAAGTTCGAATGAGAATGAAGCGAAAGTAGCACTAATTAAAGCGCAAGAGCTTTTGGCAAAGCATAAGCTTTCAATTAAAGAAATTAAGGAATATCAAGATACAAAAACAAATGTAATAGAGAATAAGACGAATGTAAGTTTTACTAAAGCAAAATGGAAAGGCAGATTAGCTTACGTTATAGCAGAAAACTTTGGATGCTATAGTTACTTTAAAACAAGGAGAAATAATACAGTTGCTTTTATGGGAAAAGATGAAGATGTAACAGTATGTACTATTGTTTTAGAGTATGCTATTGATTGCATAAATAATACTGTTAAAAAATTAAAGTATCAATATTATAAAAAATATAATACAACTAAAGGATTAGAAAATGATTATGCTCTAGGATTCATAGCAGGATTAGAAAATGCATTTGAAAAGCAAAAAATATCTAATCAACAATGGAATCTAGTATTAGTTAAAGACCCAGCTGTAATTGATAGATATAACGATATGAAATTTAAGGGAAGCGTGAATACAAGTACAAAATTTAAAGGATTTAACCAAGTTTATGAACAAGGTGTTGAGGATGGAGAAAAATTCAGTGTAACTGATAAAATTGCAGAGGTAGAAGAAAAAATACTTATAGGTTTATAGTAACTCCTATTGCATTATTTATGCTCAATTTATCCTATTTAATGCACGAAAATATTAAGGATTTAGGGGAATGGACGGCTGCAATATGGAGATATTATTCTTTTCCTTTTGAGGTGATTATACCTATTGTTATATGGATTTTCATTGAAATAAAAAACAAGCGAATAAAAACGTAATTATATTAAATAGTAATTTAAATAGAAAGAGGTGAGAGGTTGATACAAGCACAGAAATATAAGTATATATACTTTTATAACAACGAGATAATATAAGTAAAAAGCAGCATGAGTCCGATTGAATATTGAAATCATGTTGCTTAGGGGTTTGTTTTTACTGTCTACTTGACAGGGATATTTTTATGGTAGCTACCTCTTTTTTTATGCAATAAATTTCATTTTTATATAGAAATATCATCTTCAACTTTAATAATCATGACATTATTATTAATGTATATATTTATAATTTCTATCTTGTACTTTTTTCTTAATTCTTCAGCTAATTTATCTTCTAACTCTCTTATAGTTTTACATCCGTACTTAATTAAAGTTTCTTTCAAATTGTATTTTTTATAAAATAGTATTTTTCCCATTTTAAACCCTCCTTATAAATGTAAAAATAAATATAAAAATAAATATATGAACTATCAATATAAAATAGAACACATTTTAATTTCCAATAGATTTTGCATTTAAAATATTTTGACTTAATATCTTTTGGGCTTCTTTGCTTCCTATTATCAATTCAATTAAAACAATCCAGTATTAAATTGTAAAATAAAAAAGCATAGAATGATCTATACTTAGTTATCTTAATGAACTAATAATTCTAATTGCTCATATTCATTTATAAGTTTACGATCTACTTCCCTTACTTTTTAAGATTATCATCTATAGCATTTCCCAAAACTTAAACATATTTATTAGCCCTTGTTTCACATTCTGAACCTTCACTAATTAACAAAATTTCAAAAGTTAAAACAGTATGTTTATAATTTTTATTTTATATTGGATATATCCAAAAAAATGATCCAAAAATTAACACAACTACACTGATTATTCCTACTTTTTTTTATCACATCTACATTATATTATATAGATATGTAATGTGTGATTCCTTTATATTCTATTGTTGTTTCATTTACAGTTACATTAATATCAAACTAACATAAATCAGATTGAGACAAGCACTTTAATAAGCTTTCTTTGTTTATACAACTTTAATCATTTGCTTAAGTTTAAAATAAATATTATTAAATTTTGAATAGGTTTATGAGAAAAAATTGTAGCTTTCAGTAAGTATAAAATGAGTATACAATTGAAAGGTAGTGATACGAAATATAAATAGTAGGTATTTTAAAATTCTGAATAAAAACTATTAAAAAGTATGAAAAAAATGTTGACTCATGGAGAAAAACCTAGTAATATATATACTTGTGAGTAGCTAAATAAGACCTATTAGATTAGTCGGTAGAGCCCCTAATTCTTAATCAGGGTGTTCTGAGTTTTAGTATAGGATGGGTCAACAAATGTGGAGGGGTGTCCGAGTGGCTTAAGGAGCTGGTCTTGAAAACCAGTGACTCCGAAAGGGGCCGTGGGTTCAAATCCCACCTCCTCCGCCAATAATTGGGCTCATAGCTCAGCTGGGAGAGCACCTGCCTTACAAGCAGGGGGTCACAGGTTCGAGCCCTGTTGAGCCCACCAATTATGACCTGGTAGTTGAGTTGATTAGAATGCCAGCCTGTCACGCTGGAGGTAGAGGGTTCGATTCTTATCACCAGTTCGAAATAATCTTGGCCCCTTGGTCAAGCGGTTAAGACACCGCCCTTTCACGGCGGTAACAGGGGTTCGATTCCCCTAGGGGTCACCAATGCCAAGGATACATTAAATAAAACCTCAAGAATTATATTCTTGAGGTTTTTGTTTTTAAAATCAATACTGATGAAGTTCGTGTAAAATTTCTTTACTGGTTTAGATTTGTGTTCTATTATATAGATTATCATTTATGTTGTTCATCTCAATTTCTTTTTAGTAAAGAAAACATAATTGAATCTTGATAGTTATCTCTAAAATAAGCATATCAACTGACGTATTTTTGTTGCTATATAATATAATATTTTCTTGTGAAATTTCAAAAATTTCTCTATTTCTAAAAATACATTCTATTATTTTATTATTGTGCTATATTATATACTTAAGCAAGATTAAGATTTAAAATTATATAACGGTCTAATAACATCTATAATATTTATAGTGTCTTTTGTGTTTTCTACTATTTCTTCGATAGGCTTATAGGCCATAGGTGCTTCATCTATAGTAGATTCTCTAACCGATGTAGTCCACACATCTTTCATAGACTCTTTGTATTCATTTATATTGAGCAATTGTTTAGCTTTACTTCGGCTCATTAATCTTCCAGCTCCATGAGGTGCAGATTCGTTCCAATCTTCATTTCCTTTTCCTGTTGCAATAATAGACCCATCTCTCATATTTATAGGAATAATTACTTTTTCATTTTTTTTAGCTGAAATGGCTCCTTTTCTAAGAATCATATTTTCTAAGTCAATGTAATTATGAATAGTTTGGAACTTGCTTAATTTTTCATATTGTAAATTTAAACATTCTTCTATAATTCTTTTTGCCATTAGTTCTCGGTTTAGATTAGCATATTGTTGTACAATTTTCATGTCATGTAAATAATCATTCATTAATTTTCCTTTTAAATAACATAGATCTTTAGGAATTTCACTTTCTTTGATATATTCTTTTTGTAATTGTTTTAAAGCATTTTGAATTTCTTTACGTTTACCTTGTTTTTTATAATTATTAATTAATTTAGATTTTTCATCTTCATATTTCTCATTTAATCCATTGTGATAATCATATGCTTTGTTTTGATAATATGTTGCCACTTGTTTTCCTAAATTTCTACTTCCACTATGAACCACTAGATATTTTACATCGTTTTTATCAACATTAAGCTCTATAAAATGATTTCCAGATCCAAGGCTTCCTAAAGCTCTGTTAAATTCTTTTGCTGATTTTGGCAGATCTCTAAAGCAAATTAGATTAGATATACTATTTTTAAAATCTGTTTGTGCATGTTGATTAATAGCATATCCAAAAGGGATGTTTGTTCTAATAAATTCATCTAGTTTAGAAAACTCTAAATGAATATTTCCCAACTCTACACAGATCATGCCACAACCAATATCTACACCAACAAGATTTGGAACAATTTTATCTTGTATAGTCATTGTCGTTCCTATTGTACATCCTTTTCCTGCATGAGTATCTGGCATTATTCTTACTCTACTACCATCTATAAATTCTTGATTTAGCAAGTCAGTTATTTGATTAATGGTTTCTTGTTCAATAGTATCTATAAAAATCTTTGCAGTATTGTATTTCCCTTTGATTTCTATCATGAACTTTCATTCCTTTCAACAAATAAAATTTTTTATATACCGATAAGATTATTTTAATATATATTTATGAATTGTTATATAGATATCACGTATTATTCTATTGAGTGAATTTTTTATTACAAGGTTATATTGGTTATTAACTGTAAAAAAAATACAATTGAATAAAGTGTTTAGAAATATAGATATATGAATATAATTAAAGAATTAAAAAGGGTTTAACAAAAGGAAAATATTTTAGGAATAAGTAATTTCTATATTTCCAGGGGAAAAATAAAGATAACAACAACTATCATGGAAAAGTTAAATCAAAAAATGGAATAGTAGTTGATCATATTGAAGTATTAGATGTGCAATGTAAAAATAAGAACAGACTATAATTAGGAATATTTAGAAAATTAAGAAAAAATAAATATTTCTCAGGAAATAATAGAGAATAGAAACTTTAATATACTATATCTTGGGAAAATATTTTCGCGAGATATAATATATTTTGTGCAACTTAGAAAGAAACTATATATAAGAATTGGAAGGATAAACATATTAGAAAAGAAGATCCTGGAAATTTAGAATAAGATAGATAGAATAGATAAGAAATTAGATGTTCTTATGAGGATGAAAGAAGAATAATTAAGTTGAATAGGTAGTCTACAATGGTGGTGGATTAATTACCACAGTTCTTAGCGAGCAATGGCAATATAATATCGTAGAAAAATGAGTTAATCTAACATAATTAGCTATTGAAAAGGTTGTAAGGTTGTTATATTCTGTCTATTAAAATAAAAGAATTGTCTAATTTAATCTTAGTAAAAAAGAAAAATATATCTTTATGTAGAAATATGCATTGAGAAGGGATGAAATTAAATAATTTAGGCTCTAATGAACTGACTCAAAAAAATTATACAAAATAGCTCTTGAGGACTGAAGACTATATTGAACAGAGATCATTCCTTTTAACTCTAATCATTTTCTAAATATAATTTAAAGTTAAATGAATTAATAATTTGAGCAAGTCAATACTTATATATACAACAAATATAGGAGGTACTTTTATGAAAAATATAAATAAAGAAGTAGATTTTTCAATATTTAGTGGAGTTTCTAACCTAATAAATAATATTGATACTTTAGATGAGGATGAACTAGAGTATTTAGAACAAATGGTAGATCATTATATAAAAAACCATGAAACACAAGGGGAGTGTTTGTTGGAAACTTTGAGTATGATAAAAGAAAATAGACATAATTATAAAAATATAAATTGTATAGAACCTAGTAATAATCAAAAAAATTAAAGTGGTAAAAATAACAACATATGAAATAGAATAATTCAGCTAAAACTACATAAAATTATAGTAGCTAATTTAAACTCGATATTTTATTTTACATTAAAAAAGTAACTCTTAAGTGAGTTGCTTTTTTGATTTTTTGAACTAAAAGCAATTGAGTTGTTTTTATACATAAATATTATATGAAAAAATAATAGTATTAATGTTTTATGCTATAATAAATAAAATGTTATGTAGAAGTATTTAAAAATAAGGGGGAAGGTTTATGAAAGCTAATATTAATAATAATGAAAATAATATTAAAGTAATAGAAAGAATGAATAATGAAAATGTGTCTATTGAAATTTTAGAATTTGAAGAATTAAGAGGTGGAAGTAATGTATCAAGTTCAATAATGCTATCTTTTATGAAAGATTCAAATATTAAACTTAGACAAGTGAAAATAACATTAAATAATACTCAAATTAGATTAGAAGCAGGAGCTTTAAGTTACTTAAAAGGTAATATAGAAATGAATAATAAAATTGGAGGAATTATGGGGCTTGGTAAAAAGTTCTTAAAAGGAAGTGTTACAGGAGAAACAACATTTAAGCCAAAATATTCAGGAACAGGAGAAATTTATTTAGAGCCTAGTTTCGGTCATTATGTGATTATAGAGCTTGAAAATGAAGAGGTTATTGTTGATGATGGAGTATTTTATGCTTGTGAAGATAGTGTAGAAGTTGGAGCAGCTATGCAAAAAAATGTATCATCAGCAGTGCTTGGTCAAGAGGGACTTTTTCAAACTAAACTTTGTGGAAGCGGATTTGTAGTTCTTGAAGTCCCTGTGCCTAAAGAGGAAATAATAGAGCATGAATTAAATAATGAAACACTAAAAGTAGATGGAAACTTTGCTATACTCAGAACTGGAAATATTAATTTTACAGTTGAAACATCTTCTAAATCATTAATAGGTTCTGCAACCAGTGGAGAAGGATTATTGAATGTATTTAGAGGAACAGGAAAAGTATGGCTTATACCAACAAAGCATGTTTATAGTAATTTAACTAATTTTGGGCTTTATGGAATGACTAATCCTGGAGGGAAATCAAATACTAAAGCATAGTCTTTTAAACACTATCTGTTTTTTATTGGATATCTTTTATGCAAATTAAGTATAATAAGTTGAACTTTAAATCAAAAAAGGTGATTGATTAAATCACCTTTTTTCAAGTTATCTCAATGTATGTAATTACTTTAAACTTTGCTTTTATTAAAATACTCCCAATTCTTTTTCTTTTGATGTCTTTTCTATTTCTACACATTGAATTGAATCTATGTCTATATATATCTTCTTTTTATTACCATTATCAGATATAACAATACATTCTTCTTCGAATGTAATAACGTCTTCATTATCAGCTGTTATATCTTTCCCAGTATAAAAGTTAATAATTTTAAAAGTTTCTTGTAATACTTTTTCTAATTGTTCTTTTTTCATAAATTTTCCTCCTTTATATAAATAAAAAATATATTTAAAGTTGCCTTTTAATTATTGTTTGCTGAAATAGATTTTGTTTCTAGTTGGATATTTTTATAGTCCTTGATAGTAGATCTTATGTAATTCTTTTGTTCAATGGATAGATAATTAGAATTGTATTTAAGCTGATTTTCTAGTTTATCAATTGAAAAGTCTAAAGAGTTTATAAGTATTTGGAGTTTATCAGTATACATAAAAACCTCCATGGCTCAATTATATATTTTGATTATGGCCATTAATTTAAATGTTATGCTTATTGTTGAAAAGTTTTTGAGGGAAAAGGGATTTATTCTTATCAAGGAATTTGAAGATACAGTTATTAAAATAGCTTGTATAAATAGAGATTAGAGGAATTAATAATATGTTTAATGATACAGAGAAATGTGGCCTGTATGTAGGTTATACAGAAGCTATATGTCTTAGAAATATAATAGGTATTCTACTTTTATAGCTTATTGTAAATAGAGTCATTGGAGATATAGTGTATTATGAAAATGAAATGATACATAAAAAAATAGTTTATACATTTTAGAAAATATAATAAAATAGAACAGTAAAAAAACTATAGAATGTATAAGGTGAATAATTAATGAACAACAAAGAAAATAATGTAAAAGAATTTTATCTGGATTTTTTGAATGGACATAGTTATATAATGGTAGATACAAAAAGAAATATAGTATATGAAAAGCCTTCTGGTGTATGGGAAAAAGATGATTTTAAGCTTTTTCATAAATTGTATGAAGAAAGAGTTATACCTTTATTAAAAGGAGAACCTTTTGCTATATGTAATGATGCTATTTATTATAAAATTTCTTTAATAGAAGAAGAAATAAAAAAACATAATGAATGGCTTGCACAAAATAATTTAGCAAAAGTAGTTTTAATAGTAGGTGGGCATGTAGAAAAAAGAGATCACCTAGAAGAAGCTAAAAATAATTTAAAACCTAAAATGGTTAATACTTTACAAGAAGCAAAAGCATGGTTAAAAGAACAAGGATTTTAAAAAATATAGGGCTTTTAAAAATATATGATTGGAGTTTGATTTGAAAAAGGCACATCTATTGAAAGGTAGAGTCACAAAGCTATGGGTCTAAGGGATTAACAATCCTATGATTGCCAGGTTGCCAGAATATATTTTTACTCATATAAACTATAGTAAGTTTTAATATAGTAGCCTTTAGTTAATACAATTGAAACGAGATATCCTTCAAAAAAAGGTAAATTATGAAGAATACGAAACAATGAAATCTCATCCTATAATCGGAAAAGGTACTATTAAATCAAATGTTCTTTTTTCTAAAATAAGTTATTGTGTTCATTATACTCATGAACATATAGATGGTAAGGTCTACTTTGGGATAAAAGATAAAGGCATTCCAATAGAATCTAAGCTTATAATCTACACTTGCAAATATATCTAAATATAGCATGGAAATGTACTTTATATAGCATGGAAATGTACTTTTTCAAAATCCGTACTGTTACTTGTAGATATTATTTAATATAAAAAGAATGAACTGGGAATGCTAAACAATGAGGTGTTGAATTTGGAATTAAATTTTAAGAGGAATTTAGGCAATACAGATAGAGGTATAAGAATAACTATAGGGATAATAACAATAATGTTAGTATATGGTAATATATTAAATGGGTGGTGGGGTATACTTGCTATAATAATAGCTTTATCTCAGTTTATTGAAGGTTTTTTAGGGTATTGAATTATATATGATTTGATGGGGTGGTCAACCCTAAAATAGATAAAGAGCCATAATGAGATGTACCCCAAATGCTAGACAAAAGTCTAATATTTGGAGGTGCACTTCACTATGGCTCTTTTTAATACAAGAAAAGAAAAATAAGTAGTTTAAAAATCAACTCATTCTTTTTTTATATTTTAGTAACATTTGAAGCCTGAAGCCCTTTATCTCCTTGTACTATATCTAGTGAAACATCTTGTCCTTCTTCTAAATCTTTTCTAGATCCTTTTTCTTTCACAGCAGATATATGAACAAATACATCTTCTCCTTCGTCTAAAGTAATAAACCCATATCCTTTTTCTGGATTAAACCATTTTACTACACCATTTCTCATTGCAATTCCTCCATTTAGTGAAAATTATTAAAACATATAGAATTCTATTCACTTATTAATTTCTATTGATTTTTAATTTTAAAATCATATTTATTTTTTGTATTTTGGAAAATTATATACTACCTGATTTGAAAAAGATAATTTGAAATTTAATTTTGTAACATATTAATAAATGATTTTGACTATATTTTTAAAGATATATATTTAATCTGATTGGTTATTATAAAAAAAATAGTATTATTTTTTTTCGTGATTATTTCAGCTCTAATATTCTTTATTAATAAACACATCAACAGGTGAAACATGTGTTGATAAATCTTGTTACTGAAATTTTTCAATAAATGGAGTTTTTTTATAAAAGAGCCTGATTTTTATTTTTATTCAATAAACGGTCAATCTAGTTAATATAAATCAACTGAATTTTATGAAATAATAAGTGCAAGGGATATATATAATAAGGGGGATGATCATAATGAAAACATTAAAAAGTGTAAAAGAAAAAGATATTGAACTGTATAGAATTGTTGAAGAAGAATTTGCACGTCAAGAAGTAGGAATTGAAATGATAGCATCAGAGAGCTATGCACCAACACCAATTTTAGAGCTTCAAGGAAGTATATTAACAAATAAAACTACAGAAGGTGTGCCTGGAAAAAGATATCATGCTGGATGCGGAGTAATTGACAAGATGGAGGTTTTAGGAAATGAAAGAGCGAAAACTTTATTTAAAGCAGAACATGCAAATATCCAACCTCACTCTGGCTCAAATGCAAATATGTGCGTCTATCAATCTATACTTAAACCTGGAGATACTGTATTAGGAATGAGCTTAGATACTGGTGGTCATTTAACCCATGGGCATAAAGCAAATTTTTCAGGTAGATTTTTTAATTTTATTCCATATGGGTTAAATAGAGAGACAGAGTTAATTGATTATGATGAAATAGAAAGATTAGCAAATGAGCATAAGCCAAAGCTTATTGTAGCAGGAGCAAGTGCTTACTCAAGAGAAATAGATTACGAAAAAATATATAATATAGCTAAATCTGTAGATGCATATTTTATGGTGGATATGGCACATATAGGTGGATTAGTTGCAGCAGAAGTACTTCCAAGTCCAGTGCCACATGCTGATTTTGTTACAAGTACTACAACAAAAACACTTGCTGGAGCTAGAGGTGGATTTGTGCTTTGCAAAGAAAAGTTTGCCAATAAGTTAGATAAAGCTACATTCCCAGGAGCACAAGGATCAGCTCATCTTCATATAATGGCAGCAAAAACGTATAATTTTAAACATGCCATGACAGAAGAATTTAGGGAGTATGCAAGACAAGTAGTAAAAAATGCACAAAAACTAGCTGAGGTTCTACAAGAGAAAGGATTTAGAATCGTATCAGGAGGAACAGATAATCATTTAATGTTAGTAGATCTTCGTCCTAAAGATTTAACAGGAGTTCAATTAGAAAAAGCACTTGAATATGTAGGAATAACTGTAAATAAAAATATGATTCCATTTGACCCTGAAACTTCAGTAACGACTAGTGGAATAAGAATAGGGACTACTGCAATGACTATAAAAGGGATGAAGGAAACTAACATGGAGGAAATAGGAAATATAATTGCAGAAGTAGCGGAAAATATTGAAGATTACAAGGTGTTAGATAAAATTAAAATTAGGGTTTGTGATTTAGGAGCTAAATTCCCATTATATCCTGGATATTTTGAATCATTTTAAAAGATAAATTTATTATTAACAATAAAAAACAAGTATAAAAAAGACTATACTAATTAATTAGTATAGTTTTTTTATACTTGAGGAAATTATATGATTTTCAAATTGTGGATAACATTGATGGAAGAACTACACTTGCAATTATTTTAAGCAACAGAGTCGTTAGACTTGTTGGCGTCATGAACTCATGTGAATTTTGAGAACGGAGCCTGTAGGGATCGTTGGCGGAATGAGTCAGTGCGTAGCAACTAGACGAATTTTTTAATATTTAAAATAATATTTTAATTCAAGTGTTAAGTATTATAAAATATAGATGAAATGCTGTATAATGTTGATATATGACTAAAAAATTTGGAAGGAAACAAAACTTATATGAAAAGACAAATAAGAAATACATTAAAAAAATGCATGCTTATTATAATAATATTGATCAGCTTTACATCTATTAGTAATACAGAAGAAATATTTGAAAAACCTAAAAAAATAAAAATAACAGCTATAAGTGAATGGAAGCCTTTTAGTTATTTAGATTCAGAAGGCAATCCTAAGGGGATATTAATTGATTTTTGGAAGGCATGGGGGAAGGCTAATAATGTTGAAGTAGAATTCAACGATTCAACATGCTGGGCAGAATCGTTAGAATTTATAAAAAATGGAGAGCAAAATATACATTTAGGATTATTCTATAAGGATGATAGATCAGAATATATGGACTTTGGAAGTCCTATTATAGATCTTATGACAGGAATATATGTACAAGAAGATGTAGAAGCTTTTAATATTAGTGATGTTAAAGACTTGGGAATTGGTGTTACAGAAAAAAATTATGCTAAAAATTATCTAGAAAAAAATTATCCTGATATAAATTTATTAATATATAAAGACCTTAATGAGGTAATGGAAGCTGTAGATAGAGGAGAAGTAAAGGCTGTTTGTGTGGACTATCATAATAATATTAGAAATATATCTTTTTACTATCCAGAGTTGAAAGATTTTGAACTTTTACAAACAATATATACACAGCCTCTAAGGGTTGGAGTTAAAAAAGGAGAAATGGAATTATTAACTTTTATAAATGATGGAATAAAAAATATATCTGTTGCTGAAATGGAAGGTGTAAAGTCTAAGTGGGAATATATAACTATATATCTTACTAAGGAAAAAGTGAAGAACTATATTTTAATAACAAGTATTGTTGTTATTATTTTTCTACTAATAAATACTCTCTTTTTAAAATGTAGAATTACACAAGGCGTTAAAAGACTTTCAGAAAGTGAAGAAAGTTATAAAAAGCTTGTAAAACTCTGTCCTGATGGAATATTTATTCAACAAAAAGGCAGAATCGTATTTATTAAAGAAGCTACAGTAAAAATACTTGGACAAGATAATTATAAAGATATAATGGATAAGAGTTTTGTAGAGTTTATCCAAGATGATTGTAAAAAAAATGTTCAAGACCTTACTGATAGAGTTGAAAAATTGAATATTACTACTCCGAGATTTGAAGAAAAGCTAGTTAAGGGTGATGGAGAAGTAATTGATGTTGAAATGGCAATGAATGTAATAACTTATAAAGGAAAGAGCGCAGTTTTAACAATTATAAGAGATATTTCTCAGAGGAAAGAAAGAGAAGAGGAAAAGCAAAATATTCTTATGGAAAAATTGAAATATGAGAGATTAAAAACAGAATTTTTTTCAAATATATCACATGAGCTCAGAACTCCATTAAATATTTTATTAGGAAGTATTCAGCTTATTGACAAGGTTCCTAATGATAATGTTTATCAACAAAGTGAATACTATAAAAAGTACTCGCCTATAATGAGGCAAAATTCATATAGATTACTTAGACTTATTAATAATCTAATAGATATGACTAAAATAGATGCTGGATTTTTAAAAATGAATTTTGAAAATCATAATATCGTTCAAGTTGTTGAAGATATAACTATGTCAGTAGTAGAATATATAAAGAGTAAAGATATAAATATAATATTTGATACAGATGTAGAAGAAAAAATTATTATTTGTGATGCTGATAAAATTGAAAGGGTAATTCTTAATTTACTTTCTAATTCTATTAAATTCACAAAAAAAGATGGAAGTATATTTGTAAATATATATGATAAAAATGATGTTGTCCGTATTTATGTAAGAGATACAGGAATAGGTATTCCAAAAGAGGAACAGGAAACAATATTTGAGAGATTCAGACAAGTACATCCTTTATTAAATAGGGAAAGAGAAGGTAGCGGAATAGGGCTTTCATTGGTAAAATCAATAGTAGAAGAGCATAAAGGAAAGATATATTTAAATAGTGAATATGGTAAAGGAAGTGAATTTATTATTGAAATACCTGCTAATGTAAAAATAAAACAGGAACCTATTTTAGCAGATAAAATTTCTAGTGATGAAGGTAAAGTAGAAAAAATTAATATAGAGTTTTCTGATATATATTCATAATTCTTTTATTGTTAAAAAATTAAATAAAAAGTATAAAGCAAAGATGTCTATAAACCATAGTCATCTTTTGTTTTTTTATTTACATTACTTGGCACAATTAGTTATTCATATCAGATTATTTTTTTGAATAACAAATATAGTTATAGACATAATAAAACAAAAGGTGTTTATATATAATAAATTACACTTAAAATATAAATTGAGTAAAGGAGAGAAAAACTATGAAACACAATAAAGATGACAGAAGAGATAATGTAGATAGGATTCAATATAATATTGATAAGACTATACAAAACTTTCGTATGGCTGAAGAAATGATTGAAAAAACAAGTGATGATAAAATGAAAAAAACATTAGAAGCAAAAAATGAAAGAAGAGAAGACGCTCTTACTGGGATGAGAAGAGAAATTAAAGAAGAAGCAATAGATAAACAGAACGGATATAAATAGAGTTCGTGCTAAGGCTTTACAAGAATAAAAAGTGTCACTAAAAAGTGATACTTTTTTTAGTTAAATAAAAAAGGAATATTACCTTTTACTGTGATTTCTCTGAAGTTGTACAAATATAATATTACCTGAGTACATAATAATTATTTAACATTAATCCATCAAATACTTATTATTTAAATAACTTTGATATTTTTCTTGATTTGTAACTTATGTTACAAAATAAACTAGACTAATATAGTAAACTTTACTTATAGAAACACAAAACAAGAAAACTACTTGAAATGTTTATATAAAAAATGAGAAATAATAAGGAGGAAATATAATGGGTATGTTTTGTTATCAATGTCAAGAGGCAGCAGGATGTAAAGGGTGTACAGTAAGAGGTGTGTGTGGTAAAACAGAAGATGTAGCTAAAGCTCAAGATTTATTAGTTTATGTAACTAAAGGATTAGCAATAGTAAGTAATGAAGGAAGAAAGGTTGGAGTTATTGATTCTAATGTAGATAAGTATATAACGGAAAACTTATTTACAACAATAACAAATGCTAACTTTGATAGAAATATGATTTTAGATAGAGTAAGGGAAACTTTAAGATTAAGAGAAGGATTAAAAGTTAAAGTTACTAAAGCTGGCGGTCAAGTAGGAGAAGTAAAAATTACTGGTGGATTCTTTAAGAAATTATTAGGAATGGCATCACAGGAAGTTATAATACCTGATGCTGCTGAATGGTCAGGTAGCACAAAAACTGATTTTGATAAAAAAGCAGAAAAAGTTGGAGTACTATCAACAGAAAATGAAGATATAAGAAGTTTAAGAGAGCTTATAGTTTATGGATTAAAAGGTTTATCAGCATATATGAAACATGCTATGAACTTACAATATAATAATGAAGAAATTCATGGATTTATGGCTAAGGCTTTAGCAGCAACACTTGATGACAGTTTAACAGCAGATGATTTAGTAGCACTTGCCATGGAAGCTGGAAAATATGGTGTTGATGGGATGGCATTACTTGACAAGGCAAATACAGGAACATACGGACATCCTGAAATAACAAAAGTTGATATTGGAGTTAGAAAAAATCCAGGTATACTAATTTCAGGCCATGATTTAAAAGATTTAGAATTACTATTGAAGCAAACAAAAGGAACAGGAGTAGATGTGTATACTCATAGTGAAATGCTTGCAGGACAGTATTATCCAGAATTCAAAAAATACTCTCATTTTGCAGGAAATTATGGAAATGCATGGTGGAAACAAGGAGAGGAATTTGATAAATTTAATGGACCAATACTAATGACTACAAACTGTGTAGTTCCTCCAAAAGACTCATATAAGAATAGATTATTTACAACAGGAGCTTCAGGTGTACCAGGATGTAAACATATAGAAGCAAATGAGAATGGAGAAAAAGATTTTTCACAAATAATCAAAATGGCTAAAAAATGCAAAGCCCCAACTGAAATAGAAAAAGGAGAAATAGTTGGTGGATTTGCTCATAATCAAGTGCTAGCTCTTGCTGATAAAGTTGTTGATGCTGTTAAAGCTGGTGCTATAAAGAGATTCTTTGTAATGGCTGGTTGTGATGGTAGAGCAAAATCAAGAAATTACTATACAGATTTTGCTAAGGCTATACCAAAAGATACAGTAATTTTAACTGCTGGTTGTGCAAAATATAAATACAACAAGCTTGATCTAGGTGATATAGGAGGAATACCAAGAGTATTAGATGCAGGACAATGTAATGATTCATATTCATTAGTAGTTATTGCTTTAAAACTTAAAGAGGTATTTGGACTTGATGATGTTAATGAATTACCGATATCTTATAATATTGCTTGGTATGAGCAAAAGGCAGTAATAGTATTATTATCATTACTACACTTAGGCGTTAAAAATATTCATTTAGGTCCAACATTACCAGCATTTTTATCACCAAATGTTGCTAACGTGCTAGTAGATAATTTTGGAATTGGTGGAATTACAAATGTAGAAGATGATATAAAAATGTTTATGAAAAATTAATTGTATAAAATATAAGTAAATTGAATTTGTAATAGAGCATCACTATATAACTTTAGCACAGCTACATGATTATCAAAATTTTAATAATCATGTAGCTGTGTTTTTTTATTCTAGATAACTACTTTTTAGAATATCAAACACTTTTAATTATATATCTGTAGTTCAATCTTATTTCTGTAATAATTGCTTATGTTTTTCTATAAATTCATTTAAAGCCATGTTTGTAACTTGTATAAGAGAAAGGTTTTGTTCTTTTGCAATTTCTTCAAGGCCTATTTTTATATCTTCATCTACTTTAAATCCAAGAGGTGTTGGACGAAGTTTTTTTAATTTTTCATCTATTTCTGATTTATATATAGTTTCGACTATGATTTTTTCGTTTGGGCCAGTTATATCTTCGTAAGTCCAACCATCAGGATTATATTTAGATTGCATATCCATAAAATTTCTTTTTTTAGCTCTTAAATCTCCTGTTATATTGTCCTCGATTATGAAATACATCATTTTTTTCTTTTCTTTATAATTTTTATGTTCTTGATTTTCAAATAATATATTCATTAAACCACCCCTTTAGTTAATATATTATCAATCATATCATAAAAATTGGAAAATAAATACATATTTACGTTAATTTTATAGAGTTTCTTAAATAAATATTTTTTGTTTAAGAATGGAATTGATGGTTACTTACAGACTTACCGGATTCTTTACAAGTATGTCGGAAAAAACAGATTCAAGTCTGTTAAGTTAATTTATTATCAAAAAATTGAATTAACAGCTAAAATATAGTGTTATTTCATTTTTGTTGAACATATAGATTGTTAATTCCTTTATATGGTAAAATATAACTGAATTTATTTTATATAAAAAATAAAAATATAGATTTAAGGTATTTAAAGATAAAAAAGGATGATGGGGGGAATTAGAGGTGGAAAAGGAGTTTTTACAAAAAGAGTTGGAAGTTTTATTTCAAGAAGCAGATAAAATAGATCAAAAGACATTAAAAATTTATAATAGAATGATAGGTAATCCCATTACAATAGAAGAATTTTTACAAAAAACAAAAGAAGGATTAGGAAAAAAAGGATCTCAATTTATTACTTGCATAAAGATGATAGAAAAACTAAGAAAAGAAGAATTCTTTCCTTTGATGATAGAACTTGCGAGTGCATCTATAAACTCTATTCAAGTACAAACTATCTTTAAATCTACTGGATGTATACCCAAAAATATAGAGAAGTTAAGAAGTTCTATGACTGTTATTGTAAATAAAATGGAAGAACAGAAAGATACTGAAGTTCTTTTTCATGGAGGATGCTTATTATATAGAATTGTAACGAAATGTCCTGAATTAGAAAACGAGTTGGAAAATCTTCGAGTTTATATAAGTGATAAAGAACTTCAAGATATTTTAATTAAATTTCAGAATATAGAACGATGGGAAACGATAAATCATAGGGGAAAATCTAAGCAAGGATACTTAAAGAATGAAAAAGACTTTCTGAATTTTGCAATGAAATTTATGAAAATTCGATGATTAAATAATAAAGCACCTGAAAAAATAACAGGTGCTCTTTGAATATTTGTATTAACTAATATTTTCCTACATAATCCCAACCTATAGGAATTCCTTTTTCTCCTGGCTTCCAGTTAGCTGGAGCCCCTAAGCCAGTTTTTAAATTGTATTGTAGACCTTGTATTATTCTTAGAATTTCATTTATATTCCTTCCAACAACTTGTGGATTAACTAGATAAGCCTGAATATTTCCATCAGGATCTATTATAAAAGCTCCTCTGTATGCGAATCCTTCTTTCCCGTTTAAAACTCCATACTTTCTAGAAACTTCTTGAGTTCTATCAGATAATAAAGGGTAGTTTATTTTTTGAGCAGAAGGAGATTCCTGCATAAAAATTTTATGAGAATAAATACTATCAGTGCTAATAGCGAGTACTTCAGTATTTAACTTTTCAAACTTATCATACGAGTCAGCAACTGCTGCAAGTTCAGTAGGTCAAACGAATGTGAAATCTGATCCATAAAAAAATACTACTACCCATTTACCTCTATAATCTGATAATGAAACGTCTTTAGGTTCTCCATCCACTATACCCTTTAAAGTGAATTCAGGTGCAGGATCACCTAAGTTAAAGCCTTTATCATAGTATAGAGTTTTTTTAGTACGCATATTAGATGTACGATTTTTTTTCATTGGTTTCATATATCTTTTTTGATTCATTAAATGAAAATATGGATTGTACATATACAATACCTCCTTGATATTAGTATATTTCGGTTATATTTCTTTGCTACAATGAAATATACTATTGATTTGAACATGTGAAAATAGTATGATGAAATGTATGAAAAAAGGATTCAAAGTAGTATATAGTCAAAATAAAAGTCTACTAATAAAAATTGTGGAGGTAATATATGAATATAGAAGAATTTTTAAATTTAAAAGTTGATATAAAAAAAAGAGAATCATTTGTATATAAAAATTGTTATCTATATGACTTAATAGAAAATTCTATTATGGATTCAGTTAATTTAGATATAAACAATTCTGTGTTTTCTAACATAGCTATAAGAGAGGCTGTCCATACATTTCCTGAATATAGAGAAGACGAGTATCCTGAATCAGATATTCTTGCAAAGTATGGAGTTGTAATAGAAGATAGATACGATTTAATACTATCATTTTGTTATTTAGATGATCAATATAAGTATATTAATATACTTAATGAATTGAGTGAGTTAAATGAAAGTGAAGCTATAACGATGCTTAATTATTATTTAGAGGAAACTTATAATAAATATCATACGGTTTTAGTGATTGATTAACAATTAGTATTATAGAAGATTACAATAAGCGACAGTGCACATCTACTTTAAAGCATTGTCGTTTAACACTATGCTTATAATTAATATAAAATCAATACTTACTTACATAATCCTACCAAAAAAAGACCACTATCCATTCTCTAAAACTCACATAATTAGAATTAAATTGAAATAATGATATAATCAAGTTGTGATTTCATAAGTGAAAATCCATGGCATACAAAATGGATATATTAAATATTTAAAATGGATGGAGTTGTAATTAGGTATATTGAATAAAAGCAATATATATGAAATAATATATTGAAGAATAAAAATATTAAAGGAGACATGTTTTATGAAAAAATATAATTATAATGAGCTGGTAGTTAAACTTAATAAATAAGGAGTTTAACTACAAATAATAATTCCTTATTTATTAAGTCAATTAGTATAAAAGACTAATAAATAAAGGAGAAATATAAATGAATAAAGATACATTTGAAAAATTACAACTAAACGAGTTAAAAGAAATAATAAAAACTTATTGTGCAACTTCACTTGGAAAAGACCTTGTAGATAAGTTATATCCTAGTGGAAATATTGATGTAGTAAAAAGAAGGTTAAATGAAAATGAAGAAGCTAGGAGTATAATACAATCTAGTAATCATATTCCTTTAGAAGGTTTATCTAATGTTAATTCAATTATAGATAAGATTGAAAAAGGAATGGTTATATACCCAGATGAACTGATACGCATGGAAGATTTTTGTAGAGGTTGTAAAAAAATAAAAAGTTTTATGATAGATAAAGAATTTTATTCACCAACACTAAGTTCATACGCCTCAAATATAACAGAGTGTGAAAATATAGAAAGTGAAATAAAATACTGCATAAAAGGAAATAAAGTAGACTCACAAGCTAGTAAGGAACTTAAAAAAATAAGAAGAAATATAGTATTAACAGAAAGTAAAATAAAAGAAAGATTAAACAAATTCTTAACATCATCAACAAATAAAAAGTATATTCAAGAATTTATAATAAGTAAAAGAGATGATAGGTATGTTATACCTGTAAAATCATCATATAAAAATGAGATTAGCGGAATAGTATTAGATACATCTTCAAAAGGAAATACAGTTTTTGTAGAACCAAATAGTGTATCTAAACTTAGTTTGGAACTTATTAGCTTAAAATCAGAAGAATCTGTAGAAGAATATAAAATATTATCTTATTTAACAGAACTAATATTTGGAAAAATAACACAAATAAAATTAAATATTGAGATAATAGCTGAATATGACATGGTATTTGCAAAAACTAAATACAGTCAAAATATAAATGGGGTTACACCCAAAATAAATGATATAGGTTATATAAAAATAATTAATGGAAAACATCCTCTTTTAAAAGGAGATGTTGTACCTCTTGATTTTGAAGTAGGGAAAAATTGTAGAAGCTTAATAATAACAGGACCTAATGCAGGAGGAAAAACTATTACATTAAAAACAGTAGGACTTTTGACATTAATGGTTCAGTGTGGTTTTGATATATGTGCAAGTGAAGATACTCATATGAGTGTCTTTGAAAATATATTTGTCGATATAGGTGATAATCAGAGCATAGAAAATGCCCTTAGTACATTCTCCTCACATATAAAAAATATTGCACAAATAATGGATTTGTCAAATAAATCTACTTTGATTTTATGTGATGAGATTGGAAGTGGAACAGAACCTAATGAAGGATCTGGCCTTGCTATTGCTATTCTTGAAGAATTCTATAAAACGGGATGTATAACAATAGCATCTACTCATTATGGTGAAATTAAAAAATTCGCATCACTTCATCCTGAATTTGAAAATGCAGGTATGATGTTTGATAAAAATACTCTAGAACCAATATATAGGCTTACTATAGGAACATCTGAAGATAGTAATGCACTTTTTATATCTAAGAAGATGGGAATAAAGGATAAAGTGTTAAAAAGAGCTAAAGAGTATATAAATGATAAAAACTATAATTTAGATATAGTCAAAAAAAGTAAGAAATCTTCTTCTAAAGAAACAGATACAAAAGATACATTAAGTGAAATATCTATTTATGATGTAGGGGATAGAGTTAAGCTATTAGATAAAGATGACTTTGGAATAATCTATAAAGAGGTTGATAAATTTAACAATGTACAAGTTTTATATGATGGAGAATTTATAGAAGTTAATGTTAAAAGAATAAGACCTAATTTAAAAGCTGAGCAATTATATCCAAAAGGATACGATATAGATAGTTTATTTACAAGTTATAAAGAACGAAAATTAGAGAAAGATATTAAAAGAGGATCTAAAAAAGCTTTAAAGATGATTTTTAAGAAATAGTTTAATACTAATATACCTTTGAATTGATTTTGAAGGCAAAGATTAAAGCTGTGGCATAAGTGCCATGGCTTTTTTTATAAAAACTCTTTCGCTAGATATTTTGCTAAAAATACTGTAGCGATAAATCTAAGAGGAATTACGCAAATTTCATTTTCTGATTCAGTAATGACAACACCATTTTCTACTTCTAAAACTAGTAGATTTAAAAAAATGCCTTCTCGCCCATTTAGGAAATTATATACTCTTTAACCTAAATAACATACATTATATATAGTATGAAAAAAATAAAATCTGTTCTTTCATAAATGAGTTTTTAATTTCAACTATATATTATTGGACTAATGATAATGCAATCTAGAAATTCCTAGTAGAAAAATAAATTCAAATCTTTTACCTAATTAGTAAAAATATTAATTAATATATCCCGTAATAACTTGTAAATATTATTCTATCAATATAAAATTAATAATTATAAGTATTTTGTTTTTAAGAGATTTTATAAAAAATATAAAATTAACATAGGGGGTAATTGGGGATGGATCAAAAAATAAAATATGCTAAAAACGGTATGTTAGATCGTAAAAGATCGCTTGATTTTTTATGTGATGAAGAAATAAGAAAGGCTAAAAACTTTCACGAAAGTTTTCCTCAATATACAAGAACACCTTTAGTTAAGTTAGATAATTTAGCTAAAACTTTAAATTTAGGTGGAGTATATGTAAAGGATGAATCTTACAGATTTGATCTTAATGCATTTAAAGTACTTGGTGGATCTTTTGCAATGGGGAAATATCTTGCAGGTAAACTAGACAAGAATATATCAGAGCTTAGTTTTGAAAAGTTAACAGATGAAGAAACAAGAAAAGAATTAGGAGAAATAACTTATGTAACAGCTACTGATGGCAACCATGGTAGAGGAGTAGCTTGGACTGCAAATCAACTTAAGCAAAAATCAGTAGTATATATGCCAAAGGGGTCTTCTTTAACTAGACTTGAAAATATAAGAAAAGAAGGATCAGATGCTAGTATAACTGATATGAACTATGATGATGCTGTTCGTCTTGCATCTGAGGATGCTCAGAAAAATGGATGGGTAGTAGTTCAAGATACAGCTTGGGAGGGATATGAAGAAATCCCTACTTGGATTATGCAAGGGTATGGAACTATGGCACTCGAAGCTTCTGAGCAGCTTAAAGAATACGGAGTTGAAAGACCAACACATGTATTTGTTCAGGCAGGAGTTGGATCTTTAGCAGGCGCAGTTCAAGGATACTTTGCATCAGTATATAAAGAAGATTGTCCGATTACAGTTGTTGTAGAATCAGATTTAGCTGATTGCTTATACAAATCTGCTTTAGCAGGGGATGGAAAGCCAAGGTTTGTAGGTGGAGATATGCAAACAATTATGGCAGGTCTTGCTTGTGGGGAACCTAACACTATAGGATGGGAAGTTTTAAAATCGTACACTTCGATGTTTGTATCTTGTCCTGATTGGGTTGCTGCCAATGGAATGAGAATTTTAGGAAATCCAATTAGAGACGATGAAAGAGTAATTTCTGGAGAATCAGGAGCAGTGTCAGCAGGTCTTGTACATGCAATAATGACAAGAGATGATATGAAGGATTTAAAAAAGCAACTTAAATTAGATGAAAGCTCAAAAATACTTTTATTCAGTACAGAAGGAGATACAGATCCTGATAAGTATAGAAGTATTGTATGGAACGGTGAGTATTCTGGTTAAAAAGGGTGGAAATTTTAAACATAAAAATAGATAAAATAATAAGAATACAAACTTAGGGGATGATACCATGTGGAATTTAATTACCTTAGAAGAAGCACACAATAGATTAGCTTGTGTGAAAGAAGGAAGTAGTGAGTATGTAAATTTAGAAGAATCTATAGATAGGATTGCATCGGAAAATATTTATTCAGATAAAAATCTTCCTGGATTTAAAAAATCTATGTTTGATGGATATGCTGTAAAGAGTGAGGATATCTCTAAACTTGAAAGCTTAGAGATAATTGGGAACGTGACTATGGGTAAAGAACCTAAATTTACAATTAAATCAGGCCAATGTTCATATATAACAACAGGCGCTATGCTTCCAAATGGAGCTAATACCGTTGTTATGGTAGAAGATTGTGATGTAGAAGAAAATCATATAAGAATAAATACAACTTTAAATGCATGGGATAATATAACCTTTGAAGATGAAGACTTAAAGCAAGGTGATATATTAGTTAAAAAAGGTCAAATTATAAAACCATATCATATAGCGGTATTAGCAGGGGTTGGAATAACAGATATAAAAGTTAAAAATAAGATAAACATAGGGATAATATCTACGGGAGATGAGATAGTATCTCCTTATGATGAGTGTACTATACCGCAAATAAGGGATATAAATGGATATTATTTAGATGCACAATGTAAAACGCTTAGATGCAACTCAAAGCATTATGGAATAGCAAAAGATGATAAAATAGAATTTGAAAGATATGTTCAAGATGCCTTAAGGTATAATGATATAGTTATATTATCAGGGGCAAGCTCTGTTGGAGCTAAGGACTATACACCTGAGATAGTTGAAAAACATGCAGATGTGTTATTTCATGGTGTGGCTATAAAACCAGGAAAACCAACTCTTGTAGCTAAAACATCTGATAATAAGTATATAGTAGGTCTTCCAGGAAATCCTCTATCGTCAGCTGTCTCATTTAAACTTATTTTAAGCAAAATTATAGACCAGATTTATGGAACTTGTAATAAAGAATTTAAATTAAAATATATAATGAAAGAAGATTGTATAAATAAATATAATAGGGAGTTTTATGCGCCAGCTAAGATAGAGGGAAATGAGGTTAAAGTAATTAATGTTAAGTCATCTGCCATAAGTGTTATGCTAAATATAGATGGATTTATAAAAATAGATAAGGACCAAACTATAATTAAAAAGGGTGAGGAAGTAGAAATCATAATCTAAGGGGGATTAAAAAAATGAATTTTAAAAAGCTTTTCTCTTTTATGTTAGTTTTATTACTTGGATTTTCGGTAATAGGTTGTGGTGAATCTAGTACTGAAAAAAAATTAGATATTATGGTTAATGCAGGTCTTAAAAAACCCATGGGAGAACTTATTGAGAAGTATCAAAAAGAAAAAGGTGTAGTAATAAATGTAAGCTATGGAGCATCAGGAAGTCTTTATTCTCAAATACATACAGGACAACCTTGTGATATATTCTTCTCAGCTAATTATAAATATATAGATAAGATCGATAAAGAAGACAAAAGATTAAAAATGGGAAAAAATATTTTTAAAGAAAAATTAGTATTAGTTGTATCAGAGGATGCAAAGGACAAGGTTAAATCAATACAAGATATAATTAAGGAAGATGTTACTTTAGCTATAACGGATAAAAATGCTCCGGTTGGGGTGTATTCTGAAACAGCACTTAATAATTTAGGAATGTTAGATAAGTTAAATGAACAAGAAAATATTAAAGCCAGACCATCTAATGTTGCAAACTCAGCGATGCTTATAAGAGAAAATCAAGTAGATGCAACTTTATTATATAAAAGTACTGCTGTTATGAATGATTTATCTATAGTTGATGAAATTGATAATTCATATTCTGGGGATATAGTATTTGGCGTAGCACTTTTAAGTGAAGAAAATGAAGAGTTAGCTAAAGCTTTCTTAGTATATCTAGAAAATAATTACGATATGTTTGAAAAGTACGGATTGGAATTTATAAAGTAGATGAAAAGAGATTATATAAAAATATTTTTTATACCATTCATACTTTTTTTAATATTTTCCCCAATATTTATGTTGATTATTAATACAGATGTTAATGGAGTGTCAGAAATTTTAAATGATCAATACTTTTTGTATAGCGTAAGAAATACCTTAATAGCAGGTACCATAGCATCTATTATATCAATAGTTTTTGCTTTGGGATTTGGGTACTATCATTTATTTTTTAAAGATACACTTTCTTATAAATTCATAAATGTAATAAATGAGCTTCCTGTTGTACTGCCTCACACTGTAGCTGGACTTGCACTGCTTTTGGCATTTGGAAGAAATACAATGGGATTTATAAGTAATACAGGACTTGCTTTTTCTTTTAGTGCTTTGATTATAGGTATGGTGTTTATATCTTATCCATTTGCAGCTAGAACTTTATCTTCATCTATAGATCTTATAGATGAAAATATTATAAATGTAGCTAGAACCTTAGGTGATTCACCTCAGGAAGCATATTTTAAGATTGTTATTCCTCACATAAAAAAATCTTTGATTTCTGCGTTTTTATTATCATTTTCAAGAACAATAAGTGAATTTGCTGTTTTGATGATATTTGCAGGAAATATGCCTAGAAAAACTCAAGTTATATCTTCTTATGTTTTTACAAAAATTGAAGAAGGTGAGATAGAGTTGGCTATAACTGCGAGTATATTTTCATTGGTATTTTCATTCATATTGATATTTTTAATGAAGTTTATTGAAGGGAGAAATACGGAAAATGCTTGAAATAAAGAGACTAAAAAAAATCTATAATAATAAGATAGTACTAAATGACATAAACATAAGGCTAGAGAGTGGAATTAATGTTATAGTCGGACTTAATGGAACTGGAAAGTCTACTTTATTGAAGAGTATATCTGGAATAATAAAAGTAGATAGCGGAAGAATACTATTAAAAGGAAGGGATATAACAGATCTTCCTCCAGAAAAAAGAAATATAGGTTATGTTCCACAACAACCTTATTTATTTTCTCATATGAGCATAAGAGATAACATTATGTATGGTTTAAAGAAAAAGTCCGAAATACCTGATGAGATAAAAGAAGCTGTAGAATTTTTAGGAATGGGAAAATATCTTGATTTAAAGCCTAGAGAGTTAAGCGGAGGTTATAGAAGCAGGGCCTCACTACTTAGAGCCTTAGCTATAAAGCCTGAGCTTATGATTCTAGATGAGCCTACGAGTTCTTTAGATATATATTCAAAGCAAACTCTAATACCGTATTTTAAAAGTGTTTTAAAGCAATTTAATATACCAGCTATATATGTTACTCATGATCCTTGGGAAGGTAAGGAAATCGGTGATAACTTTATATTCTTAAGTGAAGGGAAGCTTATAAAGACTAATTCTTCTGATGAAGCTTTTCTTAGAATGAAAAAATACTTAGCATAAAATTATATTTATGCTAAGTATTTTTTATTCTAATATTAATTCATTATCATTTACCATATTTCTTATCCATTTAAATGATTTAAATCTCCATCTTATAAATTTAGTGATTTCCTCAATACCAGTAAATAAAATAAGTGGATATACTGGTAGATGATGATAAATTAATGAATTTTATTAATAAGAATTTTAATAAATTATTTAGAATATATTTAAGTGAAGAGGTGATTTAATGAATTCTAATTTAGAAGGTAAGGTTATTAGAGATTGTATTCATGGAGATATATTTCTTAGTGATAATTTTTTAAAAATAATAGATACACCTGAATTTCAAAGACTTAGAAGAATTCGTCAACTTGCTATAGTCAATTTATTATTTCCATGTGCAGAACATACGAGGTTTTCTCATTGCTTAGGAACATTTCATATTATGAGAAGGATTATAGAACATTTTGAAAAAGAGTTTGAAAATATAAATATGAGCATTGATAGTAGAGATAAGGAAGTAGCATTAGCAGCTGCATTACTTCACGATATAGGCCATGGCCCTTTTTCACACACATTTGAGGAGATATATTCAAATAAAAGTATGAATCATGAGATGTGGACAATCAGAATAATAACAGACAAAAGTACTACTTTGAACAAAGTACTAGTAGAAAATTTTGATGAAGATTTTCCAGAAGATGTAGCACGCCTTATAGATAAATCAGCATATAAACAAAATTATTCAGATGAAAAAATAGATTTAAACTTTATACTGTCATCTTTAGTAAGTAGCCAAATAGATGCTGATAGAATGGACTACATAATGAGAGACTCTGTTCATACAGGTGTTAGCTATGGGAAAATTGATATATCTAGGATAATAAAATCTATGACTATAAAAAAGAATGAGAATAAATACTTTTTATGTATATATGAAAAATATTTGCCAGATATAGAATCTTATCTTTTATCCAGATATCAAATGCATAAGGGAATATATAACCATAGCTTTAAATGTGAAATGGAAGGAGTAATAAAAAAGATATTTTTTAGAATGAAAGAATTATTTAAATTTGGTAAGCTAAATGAATATATGATTCCAAATGGTATAATACCTATACTTACAGACAGGGAATATACATTAGAAGAATATATATCAACAGATGATTATACTTTATTATATTTATTTAGTGAACTTAGAAGAAGTGAAGATTTGGTACTGTCCAAGTTGTGCAAATGTGTTATTGATAGAAATAAATTCGAGCAAATAGATAATAATGAAAATATTGAGCCTTATAAATCGAAGCTAATACATGAGCTACAAGAAATAGGATATGAAGTAAAAGATTTAAAAAAAGAGTATTTTTGGTTAGAAGTTTCAAAAAATTATAGCGCTTATGAAACTAATAAGGACAATATACTTGTATATAGCAATAAAGGAAAGATAAAAGACCTAGCTGAGGTTTCAAATATAATATCTCCTAGTGTATGTGGACGAAAAACTGATATTTTTATAAATTATGATATATTAAAAAACATTAACAAAATATGATTGAAAAAGTATGTATAAATTTTACATTTAAAGGATATAGTGTAGATATTAATAAACAAGGAGGAAGTTATGAATATTGATAACTACAAATATATCGATAAAAGTATAAATTATGAAATACCTATAAATGACTTAAATAATATAGTTCAACTAGTATCAGCAAATGAACAGCTTGGTTATGATTTTAATTCAAAGCAAAAACTATTTATAGATAATATTTTTTATGATTTTTCTATGATATTTCAAAAAAATAAGTTCTATATAGATAGTGAATATGATAGAAGTATAATAGCTAAAAACAATAAATATACTATAAAATTATTTGGAGAATCAAGAGAATATACATTATCATTTGAAAATGATAAGAAAAATTTAAAAGAATTCATACTGCATATAAATCCAAATAAATCAAAGTTTGGAATTCTATCAGAAGATTGTGGATGGTATATAAATTCAAATGGTAATGTATCTAGCTGCAAAGAAATTCAATACAATGACTGTGATTTTTTAAAAGAAGAAATAAAAAAATTAAGATCATTAAAATATGAAAAGATAAATGCGGCTAAATATATAGAGAATCTAGATTTTAATATATCTTTATTTAAAAATAAGACCTTAGTTGGAGAATGTAAAAATTTAAAAGATGTATTTGATAAAATATCTGGCCTATCTGAAAGCTAAAAATTGAGTTTTACTTTATAGGGATATTAAGCAATCACAAGCTGGATTTAATATGTTAAAATATAGTAAGTACATAATTAGGTTGAGGAAAATGGAGTGATTGTATGTTTAGAACTATAAGATGGTTTATTTATTTTTGGTATAGTTTAATATCGCTAATACCAGATGTAAAAAAGGTAAAGAAGTTAGATGAGCAAGGAGATATAGCTCAAAAAGATCAAATAGTGTATGAAAAGGCCTCTAATTGGGCTAAAACTCTAGTCGAGTTGAGTGGAGCTAATGTAAATATTATAGGAGAAGAGAATATACCTAAAGATGAAGCTGTATTATTTGTTAGCAATCATCAGGGAAGTTTTGATATTCCAATACTGCTAGGTTTTATAAAAAAACCTAAGGCATTTGTAGCAAAGGAAGAATTAAGAAAATTTCCTTTCATAAGTAAGTGGATGGAGTATATGAATTGTATATTCTTAAATAGATCTAATAATAGAGAATCTATAAAGGCGATTAAACAAGGTATTAATAATTTGAGGCAAGGATACTCTATGGTAATATTTCCAGAGGGAACTAGAAGTGAGGATGGTAAATTAGGAGAATTTAAACCTGGGGCATTAAAGCTTGCTACTAAATCAAAAGTTAGAATAGTTCCTATTACAATAAGTGGGTCTAATAATATTATGAAAAAAGGAAGCTTTATAATAAGCCCAGCTGAGGTTGATGTTATGATTTCTAAGGCAATAGAAATTGAGGAAGGCATGGACAAGGATACGAAATCTCTTACAGAAAACATAAGAAATATTATAAATGATAATTTAGAGTACAAGGAAAAAAATATATGATAAAAAAACAGTCTGAAGATTAATATTTTCAGACTGTTTTTTTATTGAGTAATAAAGAAAAGATTCATTAAATATAATATACTGTACCTTTATTATGAATAAAGAGTTTAAGTCAAGGGGGATGTTTTATGTCTAAGATAATGGATATAAGAGAAGCTATTTCAAAATATGTAAAACCGGGCTGTAGCATTATGCTTGGTGGTTTTTTAGGTTGCAATACACCTTTAAGAGCTGTTGATGAAATTATAAATCAAGATATAGGTGGTTTGACAGTTATATCTACTGTTAACTCTTTTGTGGACAGTGATATAGGGCTTTTATTCAATAAGAAACTGGTAAAAAAATTTATAGGTTCTCATATAGGAACAAATCCAACTGTGGTTAAACAGTATCAAAGCGGTGAAACTGATGTTGAGTTTTTTCCTCAGGGAACACTAATAGAAAAAATAAGATGTAAAGGAGCAGGTCTTGGAGGCGTATTAACACCAACAGGAGTAGGTACATTAATGGAAGAAGGAAAACAAAAGTTGACTCTAGATAATAAGGAATATCTTTTAGAAACTCCACTTGGTTCAGATGTAACTATAATAAAAGGATTTAAGGCTGATAAAATGGGGAATATCGTTTATAAAGGAACTCCTAATGCAAATCCTATTATGGCCATGGCAGGAAATATAACTATAGCAGAAGTAGAAGAAATAGTTGAAGTAGGAGAATTAAAACCTACAGAAATAGGAACACAGGGAATATTTGTAGATGCTATTTGTTTGGGATATGACTTAAATACATACCGTGATAGAACTAGAGATATGTGTAAACGTGTTGGAATATATAAATAAGGAGGGAAAATTATGAATCCAAAAAAAAGAATAGCTAAGAGAGCTGCTAAAGAGTTTAACGATGGAATGGTTGTGAACTTGGGATTTGGAATTCCTGTTTTATCGAGTAATTATATACCAGAAGGAGTAAATGTGACTTTACAATCTGAAAATGGAATACTAAACTTTGGAGAAGTTGCAAAGCTTGGAGAAGAAGATCATACATTTTGTAATGCAGCAGGAATGCCAATAACTCCATTAACTGGTTGTTCTTTATTTAATTTAGATACATCATTTGCTATAATTAGAGGTGGACATGTAGATATAACTATATTAGGAGCTTTGGAAGTAGACCAGTATGGAAATATAGCTAACTGGGCACTTGAAAATGAAAATGGTAAATATAGTCCTGGTATGGGAGGGGCAATGGACCTTTTAGTTGGAGCAAAGAAGGTTATAGCAACTACTGTTCATACAACAAAAGAAGGTGAATCTAAAATATTAAAAAAATGCAAGCTGCCATTATCTGCACAAGGAGTAGTAGATTTGATAATAACAGAGCTTGCAGTTATGCAGGTAACAAAAGAAGGTCTTGTACTTAAGGAAATTTCACCTGATGTAACTGTTGAAGAAGTTATAAGAAAGACAGATGCAGATTTAATTATTCCTGACAAAATAGAGATTATGGAATAATGAATATTATTTATATACATAATATGGTAAAATTAACTAAATTATCATTGTAAAAGGAGGCTATCAGACTATGGATGATAGACAAGGAAGAGTACCATATGAGTATATAAAGGGGATATTTCAAAAAACAGACCCACAGATTATGGCTAAGCTTACAGGAAATGATTACGATGAAGATAATAATATATTTACACTAAAGCTTATAAATAAAACTTATAAGGTAAAATATCCAAGTGGTGATACATACAATGAAAATGGTGAGGAAGTAAGTTCATATATTATAAAGATAATGATACTAAGATATCTTGTGAATGGTAAAGGAATATCTCAAACAGGAAAAGATATAACGTTCAAGGATATTAATGGAGGACATGTATACTATAAAAACTTTTACAATAGAACAATATCGAGACTTGCAAAGATATATGGAAATAACTTAAAAAGGTTTGAGCAGGATTTTGAAAATATAGAATGTGAAAAGAGAAATATGGGGGATCTAGCCTATAAGTTCGAATTTTTAAAGAATGTGTTTTTTACATTTGTAGTATGGGAAGGTGATGAGGAATTTAATCCTTCTGCAAATGTGTTGTTTGATAGCAATATAGAATACTATTTTAATGCAGAAGATTTAGCAGTTATGGTAGATATTGTAATAACATTTATAAAAAATAAAGGAAATTTACCTCTAGATTTAGGTATGTATAAATAGTTATTAGATACAAAAAAAACCCTCCATTAAGTTGCAGCTTAATAGAGGAATTTAAAAGATCTAAAAGATCCAATAAAAATAATGCAATTGAATTATAACATAGAATTTGCATGTTGAACATGGTTTTGAGTAAAAAAAATATTTAAATTTCAAACAATCGTGATTATCTAAGCTTTAACCATGATTATTGGAATTCTAACGATAATCATGATTAGAATTTGACTAAACCTCTTTATACAAAGTTGAGTGTAAATGATATAATATACTTGTATAAAGAGGTTATTTTATTTAAAAAATAAAAAATTTAATGTTATAAACAAAGGAGAAAGTATGGATAAAATAAATTTAAGCAAAGAGAAAAAAGCAAAAATGATTTCGTCAATAAAAAAATATTTTCAAGATGAAAGAGATGAGAATTTAGGGGATTTAGCATCTTCTATGATTTTGGATTTTTTTATTAAGGAACTTGCCTCAGAGTTTTATAATCAAGGAGTGAGTGACTCATATAAATATATGAGTGACAGATTAGAAGAATTATTTGAAATTCAAAAATATTAGCTAGAAATTGGGGAGAAATTTAAAATGAAAAGAGAATTAAAAAAAGGAAGACTATATAGACATTTTAAGAACAAATTATATCTAGTAATAGATACAGTAAAGCACTCTGAAACACAAGAAGACATGGTACTATATAAAGCCTTATATGGGGACTATGGGCTTTTTGTAAGACCGCTTGAAATGTTTCTTGAAGAGGTTCCTGAAGGAAAAGTAAATCCTATGAATCAAAAATATAGATTTGAACTTATTGAAGATTAGATATATTAAGGAGGCAGTAATGAACAAGATTTGGGATGTAAAAGGAGAAAAAATACAAGGGCTATCTGTAGTTGAAAGTATACTTCACTATAAAGGTATAACAGATAAAAAAGAGATAGAAGAATTTTTAAGTGATAAGCCCAAAAAAACATACGACCCATTCCTTATAAAAAATATGAAGGAAGCTGTAGACAAGATAAAATGTCATATACAAAGCGGCAATAAAATAGTTATATTTGGAGATTACGATGTAGATGGGGTTACATCATCTGCATTGTTGGTAGAGTTTTTTTCAAATATAACTTACAATATAGATTATTATATACCGAATAGATTCTCAGAAGGATACGGTCTTAATAAAGATGCTATAAAAAGTATTAAAGAAGATATGGAAGCAGACCTAATTATAACTGTAGACAATGGAATTAGTTCATTTGATGAAGTCAACTATGCTAAAGAAATAGGTCTAGATATTATAGTTACAGACCACCATAATCCGCCTGAAAAGCTTCCAGAGTGTATAATAATAAATGTAAAGCAAGATGATGATGAGTATCCATTTAAAGAACTTTGTGGATGTGGAGTAGCCTTTAAGTTAGCTCAGGCTCTTCAAAGAGAATTAGATTTACCTAGGAGTACATTATCGGCTCCACTTGACCTTGTAGCGCTTGGAACAATAGCAGACCTTGTTCCATTAGTAGATGAAAATAGAACCTTAGTTAAGTACGGTTTAAAAAATATAAATTCAAATAAAAGATTAGGTATAGCTTCTTTAAGAAAAGAAGTTGGACTTGACGATAAAGAGATAAGTGCTGGGAGAATAGGATATGTGCTGGGACCGTGTTTTAATGCTGCGGGAAGAATTGAAGATGCAAAGCTTGGAGTAAAACTTCTCTTGGAAAAAAACGAAGATGAAGCAAAAAAAGTAGCAGCCATACTTCACAATTTAAATTCTGAAAGACAGGCTATTCAAGAAAAAGGAGAAGAATTCTGTAGGTTATTAGTAGAAACTAATTATATGAATCATGACTTTTTAGTAGTAAGAGCAGATGGAGTATCAGAAGGAGTCATAGGAATTGTTGCGGGTAGAATAAAGGATTTATTCTATAAGCCGACTTTAGTAGTAACGAAAAGTGAAGAAGGGTATCTTAAGGGAAGTGGAAGAAGTATAAAGGGTATTAATATATATGATGAACTTGTCAATGTTTCAGATTTATTCTTGGGATTTGGAGGCCACGAAATGGCATGTGGATTCTCGCTAGAAGAAGATAAGCTAGATGAGTTAAGAGAAAAGCTTGATAGAAGAGCTAAAAAAATAAAGGATATAGATTCAAATATATTTGTTCCAAAGCTTAATGTAATGACAGAACTTGATGCAGAACAATTGAGTGTAGAACTTATAAATGAGATATCAAAGCTTGAGCCATATGGTATGGCTAATGCAAAACCTCTATTTATGATTAAAGATATACAGGTAAATCCTAGTTGGACTAAGGGTTGTGGAAAGAATAATGTCCATTTAAAGCTTAGTGGAAAAAAGGGAAATACATTCTTAAGTGGAATAGGGTTTTCACTTGCTGAAAAATATGAAGCTTTAAATAATCAAAACACTGTTGATGTAGTATTTAGTCCGGAAATTAATGAATACAATGGAAAAGTTAGTCCTCAGATGGTTATGGAGGATATAAAGGAATCTAAATAATTACCACAATTATATAATGCTTAAGCGGACCGTTGCTTAAGCCCAAAACAAAGGGTATCAAAATACCGCGAATGTATTAAATATTTTTAATAAAACTAAGAATTACATCTTATTGAATATCCTGAAAGTTCTAAACTCTCTATCGGTCAGACAACGAACTTTCTTAACGGATATTCAAACGCTGTAATGCTAGTTTTATACAAAAATATTTAAATCATTCGCTAACATTTTAATACCCTTTATTTTGTAAGTATGGTTCTTAAATTTTAGATGGATTCAAAATATCGTTAATTGATATAATATAACAAGAAAACATGACAAAAAATCTAATGGAGGAGAGAGGAAGAATGAAAAAAATATTTTTACTAGCATTTATTATAGTATGTTTTACAGTTAGTCAGGTATGTGCATTCTCACCATATGTAAGCTATAATCAATATTTTAAAAGTGTAAATAAGACTGCAAAGGTTGTACTTATCGATGTGAATAATCAAACTATAAAGCCTAAGGTAGGAAGGGCTCATGGGAAAATAGCTTCTGCTGATTCTTTAAAGAATATGTCAGATATTAAAAAAACTGCTACTAATAGAATTATAGGAGGAATAAATGGAACATACTTTAGTGCATATGATGGATCGAATCTCCCTTATGGAACGCTTATAGAAGATGGTAAAGTAGTTCATATAGGAAATTATGGTTCTGTTATAGGGTTTACTAGTGATAACAAGATGATTATAGATAACCTTAATATAAATATAGATGGATATATAAATAGTGAAAAACAATTTTATGCTTGGGGACTTAATCATCCAAGAAGTGAAAAAGATGCAATAGTTATATATACACAAGAATATAATGACTCTATTTCTCCAAAAGGTGCAAAGGCAGTTATGATTGAAGATGGAGTAGTTAAGTACATAGTTGAGAATCAAGATAATCTATGGGTATCTCAAAATGGATTTATAATATTGTTTAATGAAGAAGTAAAATATTTAGTAGATAGATTTAAAATAGGAGATAAAGTATCTTATAAATGTGATTTTGAGTCACAAAATATAGATCAGACTGTAGAAGGTAATGTTAAATGGGAAGATGTTACATGTGCTATAGGAGCGGGACCAAGCCTTATAATAGATGGTGAAATAACCGCAAATGGATCACAAGAGGGATTTTGGGAAAGTAAGATAAATACGTCTCGTGCTCAAAGAAGTTTTATAGGATATACTTATGATAATAAATTTGTTATGGGAACTGTTTCAAATGCAAATTTAAAGGAATTAGCTCAGATATGCAAAGAAATGAATCTTAAGGGAGCTATGTGTATGGATGGAGGAGCTTCATCTAGCCTTTATTATCAAGGTAAGTATATAACCTTACCTGGAAGAAATATAAATAATGCACTTGTTTTTGCTGAGGAAGTTGTGAGTCAATAGAATAAAAATAAGAAATGCCTAGAATCATGATTCTAGGCATTTCTTATTTTTATTAATACTATTCCATTTCAAAACTTGCACAATCTGTTGACTCTACAGAAGTAGCATTTGGCGTATGCTTCTTAACCTCAATATGATCAAGAGTACAGTTATTAATAGCTTGAGCATGATGTTTACATTCTGTTACATCACAACCTATATGAGTATTTCCTTGGTTCATAAATACACCTCCTAAAATTGACTCAAAAATAGTATTAACTTTATGAATATATTAATTACAGGAAATTATTTACAATTAAAAACAAGTAAATTTTATATAATAAAATGGATTAATTTATGCAAGTATAGTACTTAAATATTTTAAATTAATCGTATTTATATAGGAGAAAGATGAAAAATATGGAAAAGATCAATAGATATTGACTATCAATATCTATTGATGTAGAATGTTATTTGATGAATAAAGTCAAAAGTAGCAAAAAAATGTTTAGAATGATATTTAATATCGAAGGGAGAGGTGAAATGAGAATATCAAGAAGGGACTTCTTAAAATGGTGTACAGCATCAGCTGCAGCAATAGGACTAACTAAGATAGAGTTAGAAAAATTAGAAGATGTAGTTTTTGCTGCAGAATCAGCCCCACCAGTTGTTTGGCTTCAAGGATCAGGTTGTTCAGGTTGTTCTATATCATTACTGAACACAATACAAGAAACTACAATAGATGATTTGTTAATTAACAAAATAAGCATGAAGTATCATCATAATTTAATGACTGCAGCAGGAGATCTAGCTATATCTGCTATAGATCAAACTGTTTCACAGTATGATGGAAAATTTATATTAGTTGTTGAGGGCGCAGTTCCTACAGCTAATAATGGTACATATTGTGTTTTAACTGAAAAAGATGGACAGCCATGGACCATGCTTGATGCAGTTAAAGAATTAGGATCTAAAGCTAAGTATGTTATAGCTGCTGGGACATGTGCTTCTTTTGGGGGAGTTCCAAAAGTGGGACCAAATCCTACTGGTATTAAGAGATTAGATAAAGAAATTTTAAATGGATTAACTAAAAATAAAATAATAAACCTTCCAGGTTGTCCTGCACATCCATATACACTTACGAAAACAATAGTAGATTTATTGCTTTATGGTATGCCCAATTTAGATAGAGAAGGAAGACCTGAAGCATATTATAGAGAAAAAATACATGGATTATGTCCAAGAAGAGGAACAGGTCAATCATCTCAATTAGGAGAGACCGGATGTTATAAAGGATTAGGATGCCAAGGACCCAGAACAAATAATAATTGTCCAATTAGAAAGTGGAATAATAAAGTGAATTGGTGCGTTGAATCAGGACAGCCTTGTATTTCCTGTGCATCACAAGATTTTGGAGAACAGCCAATTTACAAATTTGAATAAATTATAAAGTAAGCATTAAATTTAAGTATTAACAAAACTTTAACACAAACAACACATAAATTTCATTTTTTATACTGATTCTTTAATTATAATGAAATATAGGAAAACTTAACTATATTTTTTATAAAGGGGGACAAAAAATGAGAATATCAAGAAGAGATTTCCTAAAATGGTGTACAGCATCAGCTGCAGCTATAGGGCTAACTAAAGTTGAATTAGAAAAATTAGAAGATGTAGTTTTTGCCGCAGAATCAGCACCACCAGTTATTTGGCTTCAGGGATCAGGTTGTTCAGGTTGTTCTATATCACTACTGAACACAATACAAGAAACTACAATAGACGATTTGTTAATTAACAAAATAAGCATGAAGTATCATCATAATTTAATGACTGCAGCAGGAGATCTAGCTATATCTGCTATAGACCAGACTGTTTCACAGTATGATGGAAAATTTATATTAGTTGTTGAGGGCGCAGTTCCTACAGCTAATAATGGTACATATTGTGTTTTAACTGAAAAAGATGGACAGCCATGGACCATGCTTGATGCAGTTAAAGAATTAGGATCTAAAGCTAAGTATGTTATAGCTGCTGGGACATGTGCTTCTTTTGGGGGAGTTCCAAAAGTGGGACCAAATCCTACTGGTATTAAGAGATTAGATAAAGAAATTTTAAATGGATTAACTAAAAATAAAATAATAAACCTTCCAGGTTGTCCTGCACATCCATATACACTTACGAAAACAATAGTAGATTTATTGCTTTATGGTATGCCCAATTTAGATAGAGAAGGAAGACCTGAAGCATATTATAGAGAAAAAATACATGGATTATGTCCAAGAAGAGGAACAGGTCAATCATCTCAATTAGGAGAGACCGGATGTTATAAAGGATTAGGATGCCAAGGACCCAGAACAAATAATAATTGTCCAATTAGAAAGTGGAATAATAAAGTGAATTGGTGCGTTGAATCAGGACAGCCTTGTATTTCCTGTGCATCACAAGATTTTGGAGAACAGCCAATTTACAAATTTGAATAAATTATAAAGTAAGCATTAAATTTAAGTATTAACAAAACTTTAACACAAACAACACATAAATTTCATTTTTTATACTGATTCTTTAATTATAATGAAATATAGGAAAACTTAACTATATTTTTTATAAAGGGGGACAAAAAATGAGAATATCAAGAAGAGATTTCCTAAAATGGTGTACAGCATCAGCTGCAGCTATAGGGCTAACTAAAGTTGAATTAGAAAAATTAGAAGATGTAGTTTTTGCCGCAGAATCAGCACCACCAGTTATTTGGCTTCAGGGATCAGGTTGTTCAGGTTGTTCTATATCACTACTGAACACAATACAAGAAACTACAATAGACGATTTATTAATTAACAAAATAAGCATGAAGTATCATCATAATTTAATGACTGCAGCAGGTGATTTAGCTATATCTGCTATAGACCAGACTGTTTCACAATATAATGGACAATTCATATTAGTTGTTGAAGGGGCTGTTCCTACAGCTAACAATGGTATTCATTGTGTTTTAACCGAAAAAAATGGTCAACCATGGACAATGCTTGATGCAGTTAAAGAATTAGGACCTAAAGCTAAGTATGTTATAGCTGCGGGAACATGTGCTTCTTTCGGAGGAGTGGCTAAGGTAGGACCAAACCCTACTGGTATTAAGAGATTAGATAGAGATATATTATATGGACAAACAAAAAATAGGATAATTAATCTTCCGGGTTGTCCTGTTCATCCACATACACTAACTAAAACTATAATAGATCTTCTGTTATATGGTATGCCGAATTTAGATTCTAGGGGTAGGCCAAGAGCATTTTTTGGATATGAAATACATGAAAAATGTCCTTTTAAAGAATACGATGAAGTGAAAACTCTTGGAGTGACGGGTTGTTATGAAGACTTAGGGTGTAAAGGGCCTGATACGGATAATAATTGCCCTGGTAGAAAATGGAATAATAAAGTAAATTGGTGTATTGCAGCAGGTCATATGTGTATAGGTTGTGCAGGTGAAAATTTTGCAAGTGGAGCATTTTATAAGTTTGGAAGATCAGGTGGATATGATGATTAGAATAAATATAACTAACTAGATTAGATAATTAGTTATAAAATTTAGTAAATTTGGAAGGAGAGATGCAAGCAATGGCAACTAAAATAAAGTTAGATCCTGTAACTAGGCTTGAAGGACACTTAAAAATTGAAGTTGAAGTAGATAGCAATAATAAAGTAATAAATGCACATAGTACAGGAAATATGTTTAGAGGGTTTGAAAAAATATTAGTTGGAAGAGACCCAAGAGATGCTATACATATAACACAAAGAATATGCGGACTTTGCCCTGTAAGTCATAGTGTAGCTTCAGTAAAAGCAGTAGAAGACTCTTTTGGATATAAGCCTTCTGTTAATGCAATGTTAATGAGAAACCTTATTCTAGGCGGGAATTATTTATCTGATCATATATTACAATTTTATCATTTAACATTACTTGACTATGCTAAAGGACCTCAACAAAGCCCTTGGACTCCTGGCTATGATGTTGATTATAGATTAACTGATTCTGAAAATAGCGCTTTAATAAATAACTACATAAAGGCACTAGAAATAAGAAGAAAAGCTCATGAAATGACAGCTATATTCTCAGGAAAAATTCCTCATGTTATGTCAATAGCTCCAGGTGGGGTAACTCAAAAACTTACAAGCACTAATATAGCTAAATTTAAAACTTATTTAAATGAAGTAAAATCATTTATAGATAATGAATACATGAATGACTTAAATTTATTAGCGGATAGATATAGTGATTACTATAACATAGGAAAAGGTTGTGGGAATTTACTTACATATGGTGTATTTGATATAGATACTAACGGAAACACGTTATTCAAATCTGGAATATACAAGAATGGTGTATATAGTTCTATTGATATCTCAAAGATAAAAGAGTACGCAAAATATTCTTGGTACACTAATGATTCTGGAAATAGACATCCATCAAGTGGAAAAACAGAACCAAGTTATGGTAAAAGTGGGGCATACTCATGGCTAAAATCTCCTAGATACAATGGGGAAGTATTTGAAGTTGGACCTCTTGCAAGAATGTTCATGAATGGAGAATATACTAGAGGTATTTCCGTAATGGATAGACATATGGCTAGAGGACTTGAAACTAAGAAATTGGCATCAGAAATGCTTAATTGGCTTAATTCACTATCAACTTCATCAAGTAATTATACTCAATTATCACTACCTTCATCAGGAACTGGTGTAGGACTTACAGAGGCACCAAGAGGAGCGTTAGGACACTGGCTAAACTTTAATAATCAAAGCTTAACTAATTATCAAGTACTAACTCCTACTTGCTGGAATGTTTCGCCAAGAGACGATTTTAATCAAATGGGAGCATTAGAGCAAGCATTAATCGGTGTAACAATACAAGATACAACTCAGCCAATTGAATTATTGAGAATCGTTCACTCTTTTGACCCGTGCACAGGTTGTTCAATACATGTAATGGATTCAGAAAAAAATATTAAGTCAAAATTTGTAGTATCAACACCAAATCCTAACGGAGCAATTTAATGGAAAAGATAGCTGTATTAGGGATTGGAAATATACTTTTAAGAGATGATGGTATAGGAGTGCATATAATTAATGAACTTCAAAACCAAAACTTAAACAGTAATGTTGAATTAATAGACGGAGGCACCTGTATACTCGATTTATTAGGTGTATTTGTAGAAAATAATAAAGTTATAGTAGTAGACAGTTTAAAGGGAGGGCATTTGCCAGGGACTATTTATAAAGTCCCTCCCCAAGAACTAGGAAATTATATAAAAGCAAATTCATCATTACATGATGTCCAAGTATTAGATATTTTAAAAAGTGCAAATTTAATGGGACACTCTCCAGAAGTTATTATTATTGGGATAGAACCTGAAGAAATATTTTTTGACTTGAATTTATCGGATACAATAAAAGAACAAATTCCTAAAATTATTGAAGTTGTAAAAGAAGAGATAGATAAAGAAATAGGTGAGATTAATGCATGAAGTTTCAATTATGGGAGAAATTTTCGATGTGATTAAAGAGAATGCAGATAACCATAATCTTAAAAAAGTAAATAAAATAGTTCTAAAAATTGGAGAATTTACTTGTGTACAAGAAAGTGCATTGAGGTTTGCTTTTGAAGCTTTTTCAAAGGACACAAAGGTTGAAGGAGCTGATTTTATAATAAATAAGATAGAAGCTAGTGCAAAGTGTGATAATTGTGAAGAACCTTTTAAAGTAAGCTTTACAAATAAAGTTTGTCCTAAGTGTAATACATTTAGCAACAATATAATTACTGGGTATGAGCTATTATTAGATGAGATTGAAGGTGAATAAAATGAAGCAAATTTTAGTCAAAAAAAATATATTTCAAAGCAATGAAGATATTGCGAATGAAAACAGAAAAATACTTTCTAAAAAAGGTATTTTTACAATAAACATGTTAGGTTCACCTGGAGCAGGTAAGACATCAGTATTAGAACAAATTATTAAGAATTTGAAAAATGAAATCAATATGGCTGTAATAGAAGGAGATCTTTATACAGCTAAAGATGCCGAAAGGATAGAAAGCCATGGTATTGATGTTATTCAAGTTAATACAGGTGGAGCTTGCCACTTAGATGCTTCAATGGTAAAAGAAGCCATGGATAATATAGGTGTTGAAGGCTTAGATTTTCTTATTATTGAAAACGTAGGAAACCTAGTATGCCCAGCATCGTATGATTTAAGTGAAGATATAAAGATAACTGTATTAAGTATAACAGAAGGAAATGATAAGCCATTAAAGTATCCTTCAATGTTTCAAAAATCAGAAGTTCTTATAGTTAACAAAGTAGACTTATTAGAACATACTAATTTTTCAATGGATGAATTATATAAAGATATAAAGTCTTTAAATGAGAATATGAAAATATTTGAAGTGTCTTGTGCAACAGGAAAAGGAATTGATGAGTTATCTAAATTTTTAAAAGATAATATTGAAGAAAAAAGGAGGAAATTATAATGCCAAGTCTTGGATTACCTGAATTAGTAGTTATATTTTTCATAGCACTTTTAGTTTTCGGACCTAAAAAATTACCTGATATGGGTAGAGCATTAGGAACATCTATTAAAGAATTTAAAAAAGCAACAAAAGAAATAACGAAAGAATTAGATGAAGAAGAAAATAGCAAATAGAAAGTATAAGAAGGGTGAGATAAATGTCTAATGAATTTGAAATGACCATAATAGAACATTTAGATGAATTGAGAAAGAGGATAATAATATGTATTATTTTCACTTTGATTTTTTCATCTGTAGCATATGTTAAATCAGCTTTTATAATTGATATCTTAAAGCTACCGCTGGGAGATATAGATTTGGTGTTTATTACACCTATAGAAGGATTTTTAACAAAATTAAAAGTAGCTGTTTTTGGAGGAATGGTATTAGCATCTCCAGTAATGTTTTTACAAACACTATTATTTATCTCACCTGCTATGTATAAAAAGGAAAAAATATTTTTGTTTTTAAGTTTACCATTTATAATATGTTTATTCTTTGGAGGGATATATTTTTGTTTTTCATTTATACTTCCAACAACATTAAGATTTCTTATGAGTTTTAGTAATGATAGTATGCAGCCTATGCTCTCAGTTAATAAGTATTTTTCTTTTGTAATAATGATGACGCTTTCTATAGGACTGATATTTGAATTACCACTAGTTATGCTTTTGCTTTCTAAATTTGGAATTATAAATTATGAGATGTTAGCTAAAAAAAGAAAGTATGCTTTACTTGTTATAGTAGTTATAACGGCAATTTTGACGCCAACTCCAGATGCATTTACACTGTTAGCAGTTTCATTACCATTGGTTGTGTTATTTGAATTGAGTTTAGGATTAATGTATTTAAATAATAAGATTATTGGCAAGAGGAGAGCAAAAGATGAACAAGATTATTAGAAAGTATGTTTGGGTCAAAGGCATAGTTCAAGGAGTAGGGTTTAGACCATTTGTTTATAACATAGCAGTTAATAATAACCTAAATGGATGGGTTAAAAACACAAGTGAGGGTGTTTATATAGACATTGAAGGAAAAGAAGAAAATATAGATATATTTTTAGATGAATTAAAATATAAAGCTCCACCACTTTCAAAAATAAACGAAATAATAATTGAAGATAGATGTATAAAAAATTATGATGATTTTTCTATACAAAAAAGTCATGATAATGAAAATGCCATTACATTAATATCTCCAGATGTTGCAACTTGCAAAGATTGTGAAAGAGAAATAAAGAATAATAAGGATAAAAGATATAAATATCCATTTACTAATTGTACAAATTGTGGGCCGAGATTTTCGATAATAAAGAAATTACCTTATGATAGACCAATGACAACTATGAATGATTTTAACATGTGTGATGAATGTGAGAATGAGTATCAAAATCCTATGGATAGAAGATTTCATGCTCAACCTAATGCTTGTCCAAAATGTGGACCTGAAGTCTGGATTACAGATAAAAATGGTAATAAAATTGAAACTAAAGATTCTGTAAAAAAGACAATTTCCTTATTGAAAGAAGGAAAAATTATAGCTATAAAAGGTCTTGGTGGATTTCATTTAGCGTGTGATGCAAGTAATGAAGAAGCTATTAAGACTTTACGAAATAGAAAATTAAGACCATCAAAGCCTTTTGCGCTTATGATGCATAATATAGATACTGTAAAAGAATATTGCTATGTTAATAAAACTGAAGAATCGATTCTTAATGGAATTAAAAGACCTATATTGTTATTAGACAAGAAAAATAATATATTGCCTGAAGATATTGCTCCTAACAATAATAAACTTGGTGTTATGCTTCCATATACACCACTACATCATCTTTTATTCGACGAGGAACTTAAATCATTAGTTATGACTAGTGCAAATGTAAGCGGTCTTCCAATAGTTTATAAAAATGATGATGCTATAAATAAATTAAACGATGTTGTAGATTACTTTTTATTACATAACAGAGAAATAAATATACCTGTAGATGATTCGGTTACAAAGGTTGTGTTAAATAAAGAAACTCTTATAAGACGTTCAAGAGGATATGCACCAGTTCCTATTAATGTTGATAATATAAAAGAAACCTTAGCATGTGGATCACATTTAAAAAATACTTTCTGTATATCAAAAGGAGAATTCGCATTTATTAGTCAGCATATAGGTGATATGGATAATTTAGAAACGTATGAGAATTTTGAACGAAATATTAATCACTTTAAGGATATTTATAGTATTAAACCTGAAATTATATCGTATGGTATGCACCCAGATTTTTTATCAGTAGAATTTGCAAAAAATCAAGAAGGTAAAAAAGTTCCAGTTCAGCATCATCATGCTCATATAGCAAGTTGTATGATAGATAATAATATTGATAAAGAAGTTATAGGACTAGCTTTTGATGGTATGGGCATTGGAACTGATGGTAAAGTATGGGGAGGAGAATTCCTTATATGTGATTATAAAAACTTTAAAAGAGTTGGTCATTTAAATTATGTAAAAATGCCAGGAGGAGATAAAGCTGTTAAAGAGCCTTGGCGAATGGCTGTAAGTTTTTTATATAAAACACATGAAGGAAATATGGATGAATATATACTCAAAAATGTACCTAATAATAATATAAGAAATATAATTACTATGATTAAAAATGATTTAAACTCTCCAGAAACATCGAGTATGGGAAGATTATTTGATGCTGTATCAGCCCTTACTGGATTAAAGAGACAAATTACGTATGAAGGAGAAGCAGCAATTAATTTAGAGTCAATTGCAGATAAAGAAGAAAAAGGAACTTACAACTATGATATTGATTATATAAATGATACTTATATTGTTAATACAGATAATATAATAAAAAATATATTAAGTGATATTCATAATAATATATGTACGAGCATTATATCAAAGAGATTTCATAATACTGTAATATCTTTTTCTGTAGACATGTGCAAGATTATACGAGAAAAATCAGGTATAAATTCAGTAGCATTAAGTGGAGGAGTATTCCAAAATGAAATAATTTTAAAAGGTATATATAGTGAACTTCTAAACAATGGTTTTGAAGTCTATACTCATGGTGAGATACCTTGCAATGATGGTGGAATATCAATAGGGCAATTAGTAATTGCTAACCATAAGACAAAATAAGGGAGGATTAATTTATGTGTGTAGCAGTTCCAGCTGAGGTTATTGAGATTAAAGAAAATGAAGCATTAGTTAATTTTGGTGGAGTAAAGAAGGCTGTAAATATAAATTTAGTAGATGATTTAAAAATTGGAGATTATGTGTTACTTCATGCAGGGTGCGCAATGCAAAAGGTAGACAAAGAAGAAGCTGAAAAAACTTTAGAGATATTTAAAATATTATCAGAAAATTACTAGGGTGGAGGTGAATGTATAAATGAGATATGTAAAAGAGTTTAGGAATCCATCTTTAGTTAAAAATATGATTAAAAAAATAGGATCAGATATAGAAAGAGAAATAACAATAATGGAAGTTTGTGGAACTCATACCATGTCTATTTTTAAAAGCGGAATAAGAGATTTAATACCTTCAAATATAAAACTTATTTCAGGTCCTGGATGCCCTGTATGTGTCACATCGCAGGCATATATAGACACAGCAATTGAACTAACTAAAAGAGATGATGTCATAATTACTACTTTTGGAGATATGCTGAAAATACCAGGAAATAACAGTTCTCTTCAAAATGAGAAAGCATTGGGAAGAGATATAAGAATGGTGTATTCTCCACTAGATTCTTTAAAAATTGCAAAAGAAAATCCTGATAAAGAGGTTATTTTTTTAGCAGTAGGATTTGAAACGACTGCACCCGCAATTGCATTGAGTATAAAAATAGCTTATGAAGAAAATATAAAAAATTATTCAATACTACAATCAATAAAAACTATGCCGGCAACTATGAAGCAGTTAGTCTTAGATGAAGATATAAAAATAGATGGGTTCTTATGCCCTGGTCATGTAAGCACTATTATAGGAGCAAAACCATATGAGTTTCTTGCAAATGAATTTGGAGTTCCTGCTGTAATAGCAGGTTTTGAATCAGGAGATATTGCGATTGGACTGTATACTCTTACAGAAATGATTAAAAATAATACGAATGAAGTTAAAAATGTGTATTCTAGATTTGTAAAATATGAAGGAAGCGAAAAAGCTATATCTAGTATATATGAGATATTTGAAGAGTCAGATGCTGTTTGGCGTGGACTTGGAAATATAAGTGGTACAGGGTTAAAATTAAAGCAAAAATATGATTCATTTAATGCTGAAGTAAAACTGGGTATAAATCTACTTAATGATAAACCTATTAAAGGATGTATATGTGGAGACATACTAAAAGGGAAAAAGAATCCGCTACAGTGTAAATTGTTTTCAAAGGTATGTAATCCACTTAATCCTATAGGAGCATGCATGGTTTCTGAAGAAGGAACTTGTGCAGCTTATTACAAATATAAAAATATAGGATAGTATGAAGGAGTGAAAATATGAGTATTATTACATTAGGACATGGAAGTGGAGGGAAACTTACACATAATTTAATAGAAGATATTTTCTATAAATATTTTGATAATGATATTCTACTTCAAAAGAATGATTCATCTATTTTACCAAAACTAGAAGGTAAAATAGCTGTTACAACTGATTCATTTGTAATAAATCCTATATTTTTTAATGGAGGAGATATAGGAAAACTGTCTGTTTGCGGAACTGTCAATGACTTAGCTATGAGTGGAGCTAAACCATTATATATAACAGTTGGATTTATAATAGAAGAGGGATTTGAAATTGAGAATCTAGAAAAAATTGTTGAGTCAATTGCTATTACAGCCAAAAATGCTAATGTTAAGATTGTCGCAGGCGATACAAAGGTTGTTGAAAAAGGAAGTGCAGATAAAATTTATATAAATACAACAGGTATAGGAGTAATTGATAAAGACATATACTTAAGCGGAGAAAATGCAAAACCAGGTGACAAAATCATAATAAGTGGAAGTTTAGGAGATCATGGTGTATGCATAATGTCTAAGAGAAAAAATTTAGAGTTCGATGTATCTGTAAAAAGTGATTGTAATCTTTTAAATAAACTTATTGAAGAAATACTAGACACAAGCAATAATGTAAAAGTATTGAGAGATCCTACAAGAGGTGGATTAGCAACTACATTAAATGAATTTGCAAGTCATAGTAAAAGAAGCATTTCAATAAATGAAGAAGATATACCTGTAAAAGATGAAGTTAGAAGCATGTGTGAAATATTAGGACTTGATCCTTTATACATTGCAAATGAAGGAAAAGTTGTTTTAATAGTATCTAAAGAAGATGCTCAAAGAGTGGTAGAAGTTATGAGAAATAATCCTATGGGTAAAGATGCTCAGATAATTGGAGAAGTTTTAGAAGATAATAAAAAAATTGTTTCGTTAAAAACGGATATTGGTGGAACAAGATTATTAAGTATGCCATCAGGTGAATTACTACCAAGAATATGTTAATTATATAAAATTATTTAAATGGGAGGATTAATATGTGCGGTATAGATATAGACATAATGAGAAAGTTTGATTTTATAGAATTTAGACAAGATTTATTATTTAGAAATACAGGGTTAGATAGAGTTTTATTTGAATATGAAATAACAAGAAAGCAGTATGATGATTTGAAGGATTTAATGAACAATTATGAAGTGTTAATATCTAAAAATGAAGAAGTAAATCATAATCAATTTGAGCAAGATATATACAATATTGTTATACAACATAGTGGAAATACGTATTTCGTAGAGTCATTAGTATTAGAATTTTATAAACAAGGAATGTATAAAGCGGTATTTACTTCACTATACTCTCATATGGATAAATTTAAATCATATAACTTTAATAAATAAACTATATAAAAAATAGCTGTATCTAGAAATTATAATTTCTAGATACAGCTATTTTTTATTCTATAGGAAATTATATAGTTTTGAATATGTGAATACCATTGTTTGAATATCTACACCTGCAACTATTTTAAGCAACAGAGTCGTTAGACTTGTTGGAGTCATGAACTCATGTGAATTTTGAGAACGAAGCCCGTAGGCATCGTTGGCGATATGAGTCAGTGCGAAGCGACTAGACGAATTTCCTTAAATTGTAATTAAAATAGCTTCTAAAGCATATAATGTAATGTTTAACTAGCGTTTCAAAATATAATATTTATTGTACTTAGGGAGATGAAATTATGAAGGTTGTTCCTGTTCGTGAAGCTATAGGTATGGTGTTATGCCATGATATTACACAGATCATCCCTGGCAAGTTTAAAGGGGTTGCATTTAAAAAGGGACATGTTATACAAGGTGAGGATGTGGATAAGCTTTTAGATATTGGAAAGAGAAATATTTATGTGTGGGATCTTAAAGAGGGTTTTTTACATGAAAATGATGCTGCGATGAGAATGGCAAAAGCAGCTATAAGTAATAGGATAGATCTTACATTACCAAAAGAAGGAAAGGTTAGCTTAAAGGCAAAGCAAAAGGGTTTATTAAAGATTAATGTTAAAGCTCTTGATAAAATCAATGACATAGAAGATACAATGTTTGCAACTCTGCATACTGATATTGTAGTAGAAAGCGAAATGGTAGTTGGAGGTACAAGAATTATTCCTCTTGTTACTGAAGAAACCAAGGTTGTACAGATAGAAGAAATATGTAAAAAAGAAGGTCCAGTAGTTGAAATTTTACCATTGAAGCCTATGAAGGTAGGTGTTATTACAACTGGAAGTGAGATATATACAGGTAGAATAAAGGACAAATTTGGACCTGTTATTATAGACAAGCTTGAAGAACTTGGAGGATGTGTTGAAAAGCAAATATTAGTATCAGATAGCGTAGATATGATTAAGGATGCAATAGATGAGCTTCTTAAACTTAAGGTTGATATGATACTTGCAACGGGAGGAATGTCTGTTGATCCAGATGATGTTACTCCAACAGGAATAAAAAATGCTGGAGGAAATATAATTACATATGGGGCGCCAACTCTACCAGGGGCTATGTTTCTAATGGCATATATAAATGATATTCCTATTATGGGGCTTCCAGGTTGCGTTATGTACAGTAAGAGGACTATATTTGATCTTATTTTACCTAGAGTGATGGCAGGAGAAAAAATAGATAAAAAGTCTATTAGAAGACTGGGTCATAGTGGACTATGTTGTAATTGTGATGTATGTAATTTTCCAAACTGCAGCTTTGGGAAATGGTAAATAAATCTATAGGGGGGTTACTAGTGTTAAAGAAAAATTTAAAAATTAATGGGGTTTTAAAAACAATAGTTGTAAGTCCAAATACTACTTTAGCTGATGTACTTAGAAAGCAGTTATTACTTACAGGTACAAAAGTAGGCTGTGGAAAAGGTGAATGTGGAGCCTGTAATGTTATTCTAAATGGCAAGGTTGCTAAAGCATGTATTGTTAGAATGAAAAGAGTTGAAAATGAATCTGAAATTATAACTATTGAAGGTATAGGATCACCAGATAATCTTCATCCAGTTCAGCTTGGATGGATGATACATGGAGCAGCTCAGTGTGGATTCTGTACACCTGGATTCATAGTTTCAGCAAAGGCTTTATTAGATGAAAATAATAATCCTACAAGAGAAGAAGTTAGAGATTGGTTCCAAAAAACTAGAAATGTATGTAGATGTACAGGATATAAGCCATTAGTTGATGCTGTAATAACTGCTTCAAAACTTATAAGAGGTGAGATAACAAAAGAAGATGTATGGTATAAACTTCCAGAAGGAGTTAGTATTTTAGGAACAGATTACGTAAGACCTTCAGCTTGTGCAAAGGTTACTGGAACTTGGGATTTTGGAGCAGACCTTGGAGTTACGCTTCCTGATGATACTCTTCATATTAAACTTGTTCAAGCTCAGGTGTCACATGCAAATATAATTTCGATAGATACTGGTGAAGCTGAAAAAATGCCAGGTGTATACAAAGTGCTTACATACAAAGATGTTAAAGGTAATAATAGAATAAATGGATTAGCTTTTCCATCTAATCTTGGAGATGGACTTGATAGACCTATACTTTGTGATGAAAAGGTATTTCAATTTGGAGATGCTATAGCTATGGTGTTAGCAGATACTCCAACTCATGCTGAGGAGGCGTGCAGAAAAGTTAAGGTTGAGCTTGAAGAACTTCCGGCTTATATGAGTGCTCCAGAAGCTATGACAGAGGATGCTATTGAAATACATCCAGGAACACCTAATATATACTATACAACAAATGTAGTGAAGGGTGAGGATACTGATAAGGTATTTGAAGAATGTGAATATGTAGTTGAAGATGATTTTTATGTAGGAAGACAACCACATCTTCCAATAGAGCCTGATGTAGGATTTGCTTTCTTTGGGGACGATGGAAAGCTAAATATACATTCAAAGAGTGTAGCCCTTCATTTTCATGCTCTTATGATAGCAGATGGTATTGGTCTTTCTCCTGATAAAATAGCTATTGTTCAAAATCCTACTGGAGGAACATTTGGATATAAATTTAGTCCGACTATTGAAGCATTATTAGCAGTTGCAGCCATGGCAACTAACAAACCAGTATACCTTGAATTTAGCATGTATCAACAGATAACTTATACAGGAAAGAGATCTCCTTTCTTCATCAATGTTAAGATGGGTGCTGATAAAGATGGAAATATTAAAGCACTTGAGAGTGACTGGAGTGTAGACCATGGGCCATATTCAGAATTTGGAGATCTTCTTACTATGAGAGGATCACAGTTTATAGGAGCTGGATACAATATAGATAATATACGAGGAGAAGGAAGAACAGTTTGTACAAATCATGCATGGGGTTCAGCTTTTAGAGGATATGGATCACCACAATCATTATTCTCATCTGAGGTTTTAATAGATGAACTTGCAGAAAAAATTGGAATGGACCCATTAGAATTTAGATACAAGAATGTATATAGAGAAGGAAGTACAACTCCATCAGGTTGTAAGCCGGATATTATATGCTTCCCTGAAATGATAGAAAAAATGAGACCTATCTACAATGAAGCAAAAGAAAAAGCAAAAGAAAAAAATTTAAAGTCAGAAGATAAAAAGTATGGAACAGGAGTATCTCTTCTTATTTACGGTTCTGGACTTGATGGAGCTGATAGCTCAGAAGCTTGGGCAGAGCTTATTCCTAATGGAGTTACAATCGGAAACTCATGGGAGGATCATGGTCAAGGAGCAGATATGGGAACACTTGCTATTGCCCATGAATCATTAAAGCCAATAGGAATAAAGCCTGATGACATAAAGCTTGTTATGAATGATATGAACCTTACTCCTAACAGTGGACCAGCAGGAGGAAGCCGTTCTAATGTTCTTACTGGAAATGCTACTAAGGTTGCATGTGAGAACTTATTAAAGGCAATGAAAAAGGATGATGGAACTTATAGAACTTACTCAGAAATGATTGAAGAAAACATATCTGTAAAGCATGATGGTAAATGGACTGCAGCTTGTACTGCATGTGATGTTGAGACAGGACAAGGAAATCCATTCCCATGTTATATGTATGGCCTTTTATTAGCAGAGGTTGAAGTAGATATACAAACAGGAAAAGTTAATGTTGAAAAACTTACAATTATTTCGGATGTAGGTACTATAGTTAATAAGCTTGTCGTAGATGGACAGATTTATGGAGGTCTTGCACAAGGAATCGGTCTTGCGCTTAGTGAAGATTTTGAGGATTTAAAGAAACATACAACTCTTACAAAGTGCGGAATTCCTAATATAAAAGATGTAACAGATAACATAGAGCTTATTTATATGGAAACAGAGAGACCATACGGTCCATATGGAGCATCTGGAGCAGGAGAAATGCCACTTTCAGCACCTCATGCTGCAATTATAAATGCAATATACAATGCATGTGGAGTTAGAATAACTAAGCTACCTGCACTTCCTGAGAAGGTAAAGGCTGGACTTAGTAAATAAGGATTTTTTAAGAACCTAAAGTAATGTTACTTTAGGTTCTTTTCAAAAATATTTAAAAGGGGATAAGCTTATGGATCTTGAAAAGCTGCTTGCAACAGAGAACCTCTGTATAAACGATAATTTAGCACCATGTATAGCCTCGTGTCCTATTCATGTTGATGTAAAGGGTTTTATTGAGCAAATACAAAAAGGTGATTTTAAGAGTGCATATAAGATTCTTCAAAAAAGGATGCCTATGGCTAAAATAATAGCTAGAGTCTGTGATCATCCATGCTATGACTCTTGTGTTAGGAATAATAAAGGGGGATCAGTTTTAATAAGTGACCTTGAAAAAGCTGTTGTAGAGTATGGAGCAAATGCAAAAATAAAGAAGCTACCAATTCGTGATAATTATAAAAATGTTGCAATTGTAGGTGGCGGAATTAGTGGTTTAACATGTGCAATAGACCTTAGAAGCAAGGGTTATTCAGTAACTATATTTGAAAAAGATAATACATTAGGCGGAAGATTAAGAGAAAAAGATGAAGATATAATACCAAGTAGTATTCTTAAAGAGGAAATTGATAATATACAAAAATCAGGAGTACAAATAAAAAAAGGAATGATTATATCAAACGTTGACATAGATAAATTAAAATCTGATTATAAGGCTATATATATAGGAACAGGAGATTGGGATGAAAAACTAGATGTAGATAATACAACCTTTCAAACTCAAACTGAAGGAGTATTTTGTGGAGGAAGAATTGTAACAGGAAATGAATCTATAATTTTATCTGTTTCAACAGGAAGAAGAGCAGCTATTTCTATTGATAGATATATTAATAAAAAATCTCTTGTGGCCCTTAGAGATAATGAAGTCCCATATAAGACAAAATTAAAGGTTGATACAAAAAATATTAATGATTATAAGCAAGTAGAAATCAATACAAAGGATGATGCTATTTTAGAAGCAAAAAGATGCATATCGTGTGAGTGTCATAAATGTTACAAGGCATGCTCACACCTTCAATATGAAAAAATAGACCCAAAGGCATATATAAGAAAGATTAATCAAAATGAAAGAGTTATACTTGGAGACCGTTACGCTAATAAGACTATAAATTCTTGTATGCTATGTGGATTATGTAAAACTGAGTGTCCAAGCAATATTGATATGAGCGAGATAATAAGAGAAACAAGAAAAAGCATGGTTCAAAAAGAAAAGATGCCATTATCAGCTCATGACTTTGCCCTAAAGGATATGGAATTTAACAATAGTGATTATTTTACTCTTTTAAGGCACCAACCAAATATGAATGAAAGTAAGTTTTTATTTTTCCCAGGATGCCAGCTTTGTGGATCATATCCAAAATATGTACAAAAATCATATGATTATTTAATACAAAACCTTGATGGTGGCATAGGACTTTACCTTGGTTGCTGTGGAGCTCCTGGAGAATGGGCAGGAAGAGAAGATTTATTTGAAGAATCAATGAAAAATATTTCAAGATCATGGGAATCAATGGGTAAGCCAACTATTATAGTTGCATGCTCAACGTGCTATTACATATTAAAAAAATATCTTCCACATATAGAATTAGTTACACTATGGGAAGTTTTCAATGAAAAGGGAGTAAATGATGAGATAAAAAATCATAAAATAAAAAATTTAGTTATGCATGATTCATGTACAGCAAGAGATTATCCCAATATTCATGAAAGTGTAAGAGAAATCTTATTAAAGCTTGGCTATGGAGTTATTGAGCCAAAGTATACGAAAAAAAATACACAATGCTGTGGTTATGGTGGGCTTTCATATTTTGCAAATAAAGAATTTAGCAACTATGCAACAGATAAACGTATTGAGGAGCATGAAGGAGATTATATTGCATATTGTGCTATGTGTAGAGATCTTTTTGTATCAAGAGGAAAGAATACTCTTCATATTTTAGACCTTATATTTGGAGAAAACATAGACGAATTATCAAGTAAAAAGGGGCCAACACTTTCTCAAAGACGTGATAATAGATTGAAACTTAAAATGTCTATACTAAATATGTGGGGGGAAAAATTAGATTTACAGGAAGAGCACGGCGATATAAATCTTATAATAGATCAAAATGTTAAAGATATTATGGAGGATAGATTAATACTAGAAAGCGACATTAAAAAGGTAATAGGCATGGCACAAGAAAATAAAGATATATTTTTCAATCCAAAAACTAACCATTATCTAGCCTTTAGAAGAATTGTGAATGTAACATATTGGGTTGAATATGAAAAGATTTGTGATGATTATAAAATTATAAAAGCATATACTCATAGAATGGATGTACAGGGGGAGTAGTTATGGATGTAAACAAAGAAAACTATGATGAAGAGTGGGTTTGTCAAAAGTGCAATTGTCCTGTTGAGGAAGGTAGTGTTAAAGCAATTTATCTATCTGGTAATTTTGAAGTTGAATTATTAAAATGTCCCATCTGTAAAAATGTATTAGTTACTGAAGATTTAGCAATTGGCAAAATGCTTGAGGTTGAAAAAGGACTAGAGGATAAATGAAAAAGAATAATGTGTATGAAAGTGATGATATAAGATGTGTTACAGGAAATACTCTAAGACCTGGAGGTTTTTTATTAACTAATAGAGCAGTATTATTATGTGATATTTCAAAAGGTCAAAAGGTATTAGATGTTGGATGCGGAATGGGAGCTACGGTAGATTTTCTTAAAAGTGAGTTCAAAATAGATGCCTATGGAATAGACCCATCTCAGAAGCTTATTGACCGCGGAAGAGAAGTTAAGAATTTACCTATTATAAAAGGAATTGGAGAAAGTATACCATATAATAATAAATCTTTTGATGTTGTATTTACTGAATGCACTCTTTCTCTTATGCAAAAATATGAAGATACGCTACAAGAAATATACAGAGTTTTAAAGCCCGGGGGATTTGTAATTATTTCTGATGTATTTGCAAAAGAACCTGATTATATTGATGAATTAAAAAATAGTAATGTTCAAACCTGTCTAAGAGGGCTACTTGATATTGGAAAGCTTTTAATAGAAATTGAAAAGAGAGGATTTGAAGTAATAACTTTAGAAGATTGGACATCACTTTTAAAGCAACTAATGGTAGATATAATATTTAAATATGATTCTATGGATAAATTTTGGAACGTTACTACATGTGAAAACTGTTCAGATTTTAAAACTAAATTATCTTTGTGCAAACCAGGATATTTTTTTATGATTGCAAAAAAGGGGGATTAAAAAAATGGAAGATGCATTTGATATGTTCAAACTAGCTTCTCAAGGATTTTGCTGTAGCCAGATACTTATTATGATGGAGCTTAAAAAAAGAGGATGTGAAAATAAGGAACTTGTAAAATCTATGACAGGATTTTGCGGTGGAATAGGTGGAAGTGGAAAAACTTGTGGAGTAATATCGGGAGGAGCTTGTGTTTTTGGTTTTTATGCAGGCAAGGCAGATTCAACTGATGTAAAAGATGAAAATTTAAGTAAGATGATTATTGAATATATAGAGTGGTTTGAAAATGAATATGGAAGCTGTGATTGTAAAGATATAATACAAACGGATAATCTTGAAGAGATAACATATAACAATAAGTATCCTGTAAAATGCGGGAATTTAATGACACAGTCCTATAAAAAAGTAAAGAGTATACTTAGAGAATACGGATATATAGGAGATTAAAAATGGGAGAGATTATAGGGGTTACTAAAAGTGTATGTCCTATATGTTTTAAAACATTAAAGGCATACAAAATAAAGAAAAACAAGGATATATATATTAACAAAAAATGTAAAGAACATGGGAAATTTGAAACTATAATTTGGAGAGAATCACCAAGCTATAATTCTTGGAAAAGGCCTAAGAGTGCTGCATATCCCGAAAGTCCTTTTACCGAAACATCTAATGGATGCCCACATGACTGTGGACTTTGTGGTAATCATAGACAACATACTTGTACTGCACTTATTGAGGTTACACAAAAGTGTAATTTAAATTGTAAATTCTGTTTTGCCAACTCAGGAAAGAATAGTGAGCCAGATATAGAAACTATAAAATATTACTATCAAAGGGTTATGAAGGCATCAGGAAATTGTAATATACAATTATCAGGTGGAGAGCCAACCTTAAGGGATGATCTTGACGAAATTATAAAGTTAGGACATGATATGGGCTTTAGCTTTATACAGCTTAATACTAATGGATTAAAGCTTAAGGATTTAGAATATGTAAAAAAACTTAAAGAAGCAGGTTTAAATTCTGTATTTTTACAATTTGATGGTATGGACGATAAGATTTATTCAACATTAAGAGGAAAAAAACTTTTAAGCTATAAAATGGCTGCAGTTGAAAATCTTAAAAAGATGGGTATAGGAGTTATACTTGTATGTACTGTAGTTCCAGTTGTTAATGATTACAATCTTTATGAAATTGTTAAATATGGAATAGAAAATATTCCAGCTGTAAGAGGAGTTCACTTTCAGCCTGTAAGTTATTTTGGAAGAATTCCAAATACACCAAAGGATAAAGACAGAATTACTCTACCAGAGGTTATGAACAAATTATGCAAACAAAGTGATGGGTTAATAAATATTAAAGATTTCAATCCTCCGGGATGTGAAAATGCATTTTGTTCTTTTCATTCAAACTACATTGAAGTAGATAATAAATTAATACCTGTAAGTGGAAGCGGATGTGGATGCAAAGAAGAAAAAGGAGAAGAAGGATCAAGAAAGGCTAAGGATTTTGTTAAAAGAAACTGGACTATAAATAAAACTAAATCAAACAACAAGGGAAAATATAAATCATTTGATGAACTAGCTAGAAAAATCAAAGAAAATTTCTTTTCAATATCAGCAATGGCTTTTCAAGATGCATGGAACCTTGATATTCAAAGACTTAGGGATTGTTGTATACATGTGGTGTCAAAAGAGGGAAATCTAATACCGTTTTGTGCATACAATTTAACAAATAAAGATGGTAAGAGTCTTTATAGGGGGGATTAATAAATGAAGGAATTATATAATGAGGGATATGAATTATTGAACAAGGGGGAAAGCTTTGCACTCGCAACTCTTTATAATAGTAAAGGATCTGCTCCAAGAACTGCTGGTGCTAGAATGATAGTAAAAAATGATAATTCAATAATTGGTACTGTCGGAGGTGGATACTTAGAAGCACTTGTTATAAAAGATGGAGGAGAAGTTTTAAAAACAAGAAAAGCTATTCAAAAGGACTATAAGCTAAGCGGTGAAGATAAAGATGGAATTGATATGGTTTGTGGTGGAGATGTTAGCGTTTTAGTTGAATATATAGATGCTAACAATTCTATTAATCTAGATATATACAAAGAAATTATTAATTATGTTGATAAAGGAGAAAAAGGCTTTTTAGTAAAAAGATTCAACGATAAATCAAATAACATTTATAGATATTTGGTTGGTGAGGATAACATTATATCAGAGCATAACAATAAGGAAGAATTGAAAGAGTTAATAAAAAATAATAAGACAAGAGATATTAAGGTTTTAAAAGAAGAAGACGGCACAGGAATAATAGAGCCAATATGTAATTCTGGAATAGTTTATATATTTGGAGCAGGACATGTTTCTCAAAAGCTTGCAGATATAACATCAAAAATTGACTTTAAGACAGTCGTTATTGATGATCGTATAGAGTTTGCTAATAAAGAAAGATTTCCAATGGCAGATGAAATAAAAGTAATAAATGATTTTGATACATGCTTTGATGATTTAGATATTAATAAGGATAGTTATATAGTAATAGTTACAAGAGGACATTTACATGATCTTACCATTTTAAGACAATCATTAAGAACAGATGCTACTTACATTGGAATGATAGGAAGCAAGAGAAAAAGAAAAAATACATATAAAGCTTTAGAATTAGATGGATTTTCTAGAGATGATTTTAATAGGGTATATAATCCAATAGGACTTTCAATAAATGCAGAAACTCCTGAAGAAATTGCTGTAAGCATCGCAGCAGAACTTATAAAAGTTAGAGGAGACTTGATGAAATGAAAAAATATGCAGCCATAATATTATCAGCGGGATATTCTTCACGTATGGGAGAATTTAAGCCTGTTATGGACCTGCACGGACAAACTGCGATAAATAGAGTGATAAATACTTTTAAAAAATCTGATATTGACAATATATATGTTGTATCAGGTCATAAACATGATTTGATACAACATATGGTTGATGCTAAGGTAGTACATAATAAAAACTTTGATAAGGGGATGCTAGAATCAGTAAAAACAGGGGTAGCGCAATTATCAGATGATATAGACGCTTTTTTTGTACTTCCGGTAGATATTCCTTGTATAAAGGAATGTACATTAAAAACTATTATTAATGAATATGAACAAGGAAACTATATTGTTATTCACCCTACCTTTTCTAAGATAAAAGGACACCCCCCTCTTATTTCAACTTCTATTTCTAAAAAAATACTAGACTACAATGGATCAGGAGGGTTAAAAAATATATTATCTTTTTACAAAGAGAACAGTAAAACTGTTCAGGTTGCAGATAGAGGTATTCTGCTTGATATGGATAATAAAGAAGATTATAAAGCTATATTAGACTATATCTCATACTTTCCATATCCTGATGAGCTTGAATGTAAAGAAATTATGAGAATTTGTAATGTCGATGAAAGAACTAAGCTTCATATGGAATGTGTAGCTCAACTTGCGAGGATAATAGGTTTAAAACTTAATGAAAATGGGTGCAATATAAATATAAATCTTACATATACAGGTGCTCTATTACATGATATTAAAAAAGGTGAAAAAGAACATGCTAAACAAGGAGCTATTACTATAGGTAAATTAGGTTATCCTTGCCTTTATGAAGTAATAGAGTCTCATATGGATATATCTAATATAACAAAAATAGGAGAGAGAGAAATTATACATATTTGTGACAAATTAATAAAAGAAACTCAATTGGTTGATATAGACGAAAGACATAGTTATTCAATTGATAAATATAAAGACTGTAAAGATGCTGTTGATAGTATAAACAGAAGGTTTGACACTGCAAAAAAAATAAAAAATATGATTGAGGAGATTATAGGATGCCAAATAGAAAAGCTTCAAACCAAAGGCTAATATACTTTATAAGACATGGTCAAACAAAGTTTACTGGAGAAAAAAGATATGTAGGTCATACTGATTGTTCACTTTCAGATGAAGGAATTGAAACAATGAAAAGACTTAAAAATATTTTTTCAGATATTCCTATTAATCATGTGTTTTGTAGTGATTTATTAAGAGCAAAGCAGAGTGCAAATATATTGTTTGAAAATACAAAAATACATTATATGAGAGAGCTTAGAGAAATTAATATGGGTACTTGGGATGGATTAACATTTAAAAATGTAAAAACTATATATCCTGAAATGTTTGAAAAAAGAATAGATAATATAGCTGATTTTATTGTTCCTGATGGTGAATCTTTTAAAGAGTGTCAAACAAGAGCATTATCGACTGTAAAAGATATAATATCTAAAACAACTGGGAATGTTGCTATAGTAGGCCATGCTGGATTTTTTAGAACCTTAATTACATATGTTTTAGATATAGATATAAAGTATATCTTTAATATAAAGCAGGATTACGGATGTATCAATGTATTAAGTGTTGATGAGAAATTTAAATTAAAAGGAGTAAACCTAAAGAAAATTGTGGAGCGTAGACAATGAAAAATACTGTATATGAAAAATGGATAGAAAAATGTATTTTGGGTGAAGACGCTGATAAAAATATGACATTAGAGGATTTGAGAAAATATCAGCTTGATAGGGTAAGAAGGGCCATGGATTATGCAAAGAAAAATAGTTTGTTTTATAAGAATCTGCTAAAGAATATAAATCTAAATGAAATAAATAATTTTAATGATTTTTCAAAAATTCCATTTACTTTACCTGAAGATCTAAGGATTAGGTCACAAGATTTTTTATGCGTACCTCAACATATGATTTCTAGAATAGTTACTTTAAAAACCTCAGGTACTACAGGTAAGCAAAAACGAGTTTTTTTTACTGAAAATGATTTAGAAAAAACTATAGATTTTTTCTATAATGGAATGCAGTATCTTGTTTCAAAAGGTGATTGTGTCTTGATTTTAATGCCTGGACAAAGTTATGGTAGTATAGGTGATTTACTTAAAAAGGCACTTGAAAGATTAGGCTGTAAGGGAATAGTCTTAGGGCCTGTGAATGATTCATTTAAGGTACTAGAATTAATGAAAAATAAAAAAATTGACTGTATTGTAGGAATTCCAATACAAGTTTTAAACCTTGCTAAAGTTAAGATGGATAATAAAGAGTACGATAAGATAAGCTTAAAGAGTATACTACTAAGTGCAGATCATGTTCCAAATAATATTAAAGAAGCTACAAGTAAAGCTTTTAACTGTAAAGTATTTACTCATTATGGAATGACTGAGATGGGATTTGGCGGAGGTGTTGAATGTGAACATCTTTGTGGCTATCACATGAGAGAAGCTGATTTTTATTTTGAAATTATAGATCCCGTATCTGGTAAAGTTATGCCATTAGGAGAAGATGGAGAGGTTGTATTTACAACTCTTACACGAGAAGGTATGCCACTTATAAGGTATAGAACTGGAGATTATGCAAGGTTTATAAATGGACCTTGTAAATGTAGTGATGTTCTTCCAAGAATGGGTTATGTAACGGGAAGAATAGAGGATAAAATAAATATTAGTGACTTAGCTATAAGTATAGAACAATTAGATGAAGCTATGTTCACTATAGAAGGGCTTCTTGATTACAAGGCTTTTATAACAGAAAAGGATACATTAGAAATATATTCAAAATCATTAAATGAAAATAAGCTAGTAAATAAAAGAGATGTTGAAAAAGCTTTATACTCATCAAATATAGGTCGTATTTTTAAAGAAGGAAAACTGTCTTTAAGGTACTGTGGAGAGATTGAAGAAGTAGAAGTTAGTAATGGGATGGTAAAGCGTAAATTAATAGATGAAAGGAGATAGACTCACTGAGGTTCTATCTCCTTTTTTGGTGTTTCATAGAAAAGATAAAAGAGGTTAAGGATAGTCCTAGAGTGAAAGAACTAATTGAACCCATTTCTGAGCTTATTTGGCATCTTAAAATAATAAAAACTTAGTATTATGATATAATAAAATATTGAATATTTATATATATCAAAAAGTAAACTTAGAAAGTTTAATGAAATAGAGGTGAAATATGCTACATTTAACATTAAATGATATTTATAATATTTCTTCAAATGAGTCTACAGTAAATAAAGGGAAAAAATATTATAATGAAGGCAAAGTTAATACAATAAATTTTAACAAAAAAGCTTATGGATTTAACGCTATCGTTGTAGGTAAATATAAATATGATGTTGAAATTAAATTTAATAAAAATGGATATCTTGATTATGCTACTTGTGAATGTATGGCATATTACCAATATGATGGTTATTGTAAACACATAGTAGCTACATTATTAAAAATTTATGAAATGAATAATAAAAATCAATTTATAGACCTAAAAGAAGAATATATAACACAGGATGTATTAGATTTTTTTACTTATAAAGAGGTTTACAACAAGGTTTTAGTAAATCTTGAAGTAGATTATGAATTTATACATGGAAAGCATGGATTTTTAAATGATACTTATTTGAGTTTAAAAGTAGGAGATAAAAGATTATATGTGGTCAAAAATATAAAACAATTTATAGAATCTATTATAAATGAAGAAACACTGAATTTTGGTAAAAATTTTACTTTTGATCCTAATATACACTATTTTAAAGAGGAGGATAATCTTATTATAGATTTATTAAGGGAAATTTATGATACAGAAAAAGCATTAGATGAAATATCATTTTCTTTTAATAATACAAGCCTTTTTAAAGGAAAAAAAGTATATCTTCCTCAAAGTATAATTAAAAATTTTTTTGAAATAGTTAATCAAATACCATTTAATGCTAATATTAATGATGTAAAATATAATAATATGAAAATAGTTAACCAAGACTTAGATATAAACTTTTTATTAACGAAAGAAAAGAGTGATTTAAAATTAGAAATAAACACAGGAAATAATATAATACCTCTTGTAAAGGATAGAGAATATATTTTTTTTAATGATAAAATTCATAAAATATCAGAATATCAAAGGAAAAATATAAAGCCATTTTATGATATGTTAGGTACTAAAAATAAAAATGTTATTAAGATTCCTAAAAAATATAATGAAAGATTTATTTCACATGTTTATCCAACAATTAAAAATATAGGAAATGTTGAAGTTAATGAGAGGGTAGAGGATAGTATATACAATCCTGGGTTAAAATCAAATATATATTTAAATAAAATAGAAGAAGGCATTAGTGCCAATATAAAGTTTGTATATGGAGATATTACAATAGATCCTTTTAAAATTGAAAATGAAGATAATCGAAAAGATGATAGGATAATTTTAAGGGATATAGAAAAAGAAACTGAAATACTTTCTCATTTTGAAGATTTAGAATTCAAAGTAAGCAATAAATATATATATTTAGATGATGATGATAAGATATTTGATTTTATATATAATAAGATTTATTTAATAAAAGATATTGCTCAAATATATTATTCGGAAAGTTTTAAAACTATAAAAATAAATGAAGCTTCTTCATTTTCAGGAGGCGTGAAGTTAAAAACTGAAAATAATTTATTGGAATTTAAATTTAAAATAGAAGGAATAACTAAGTCAGAATTAAATAATATATTTAATTTGATTAAGGAAAAGAAAAAATATTATAAATTGAAAAATGATTCATTTTTACCTCTTAATACTGATGAATTAAATAATTTAGGAAGATTAGTTGAATATTTAGATTTAAAGGATTTAGGAAAAGAAGATATAAACATTCCTAAATTCAAAGCATTATATATTGATGAATATTTAAAAGAATCTAATATGAAATCTATAAAAAGAAATCTTCAATTTAAAGAATTAGTTCAAAATATAAGAGAGCCTGAGGACATTGAATATAATATTCCAGAAAATATGAATAATATTTTAAGGGAATATCAAAAATTTGGTTTTAAATGGTTAAAAACTTTATATAGATATGGATTTGGAGGAATTTTAGCTGATGATATGGGACTTGGAAAAACAATTCAAGTTTTAACATTTTTACTTTCTGAAAAGCTTGAAAATGGAAGTAGTCCTTCACTAATAATTGCTCCAACTTCACTTGCATATAATTGGTTATCTGAAATTGGAAAATTTACTCCGAATTTAAAAACTGTTATTATATCAGGAAGTAAAGAAGAAAGAAAAAAATTAATAAATGATATAGAGGAATATGATGTTGTGATTACCTCCTATCCCCTTGTTAGAAGAGATATAGATTTATATAAGGATTTATTTTTTAGATTTTGTATATTAGATGAAGCACAGTATATAAAAAATCCTTCATCCCAAAATGCAAAAAGTGTTAAAGAAATACAAGCTCAAAGTTATTTTGCTCTTACAGGAACACCGATTGAAAATTCTTTGACTGAGCTTTGGTCAATTTTTGATTTTATAATGCCAGGATTACTATTATCGCATACTAAATTTACTAAAATATTTGAAAGACCAATAGTTAAGGAGCAGGATAAAAAAGCTTTAAAAGAATTAAGAAGATATATAAAACCATTTATATTAAGAAGGTTGAAGAAGGAGGTTTTAAATGAACTTCCAGATAAAATTGAAAGTAAAATCATTTCTCAGCTTACAGATGATCAAAAGAAAATCTACTTAGCATATTTAAATAAAATAAAAGGAGAAATTGAAGAGGAAATAAATACAAAAGGTATTGGAAAAAGTCATATTAAGATACTTTCAGGACTAACAAGACTAAGACAAATTTGTGCACATCCGTCAATGTTTATTGAAAATTATGAAGGGGATAGTGGGAAACTTTTATTATTAGAAGAGCTTGTAAAAGAAAATATATGTAGTGGACATAGAATTTTAATATTTTCGCAATTTACATCTATGTTAAATATAATAAAGAATATGTTAGATGAAAATAGTATTGAGTATAAATATCTTGATGGTTCAACTAATATGAAAGAAAGAGGAAGTTTAGTTAATGGATTTAATGAAGGGGAAGGAAAAGTATTTCTTATTTCATTAAAAGCTGGAGGAACCGGTCTTAATTTAACTGGAGCGGATACAGTTATTCATTTTGATCCTTGGTGGAATCCTGCCGTTGAAGATCAAGCATCTGATAGAGCTTATAGAATTGGTCAAAAGGACTCTGTTCATGTTATGAAGCTAATAACTAAAGATACAATTGAAGAAAAAATTTATGAACTTCAGGAAAAGAAAAAGAAATTAATTGATTCTATAATTAAGCCTGGAGAAACTATAATTTCAAAATTAACTGAAGAAGAAATAAAATATATTTTTGATTTAAATTAAACAATAAAACCTTCTAGAGTAAAAACTACTTCAGGAGGTTTTATTTTGCTCATCTACGAATTTTTTATATTTCTTAAGAAATTTGTAAGAATTATAATAGTAAAATCTTAGAAACTATATGTTATTATATTTTCATAAGATATCTTAGAAAAATATAGGGGGAAACAAATGTATAATATACTTGTTGTCGATGATGAGAGAGAAATAACAGATGCTATAGAAATTTACTTAACTAATCAAAATTATAAAGTATTTAAGGGCTATAATGGGAAGGAAGCTCTAGAAATATTTGATAAGGAGAATATACACTTAATAATTATGGATATTATGATGCCTGTACTTGATGGATCTTGTGCAACCATGAAGATAAGAGAAAAAAGCACAGTACCAATTATAATGTTATCTGCAAAATCAGAGGATATGGACAAGATACTCGGACTTAACATAGGAGCAGATGATTATGTAACAAAACCGTTTAATCCTCTTGAATTAATAGCTAGAGTTAATTCGAATATAAGAAGATATATGAGTTACTCTAGTGGGGTTAAGAAGAAAGATAATGTAATAACAATAGGAAGTATCGAATTAAATGACGATAGCAAAGAAGTATCTATAGATGGTGAAGCTATAAAGACAACACCACTTGAATACAAGATAATTCACTTACTTATGAGTAATCCTAATAAGGTATTCTCAATACAAGAAATATATGAAAAAGTATGGGAAGAACCTGCATACAATGCGGATACAGTGACTGTCCATATAAGAAGAATTAGAGAAAAAATAGAAATAGATACTAAGAATCCAAAATATTTGAAGGTGGTGTGGGGAATTGGATACAAATTTGAAAAACAATAAATTTAAACAATCAACACTTAGTACTATTATAGTTATATTAATATTGTCTATTATTTCAGTTGGAATATATACACCTATAAAAAATAAAATGATTGGTTCTAAAAATTATGTACAAGAATATATAAAAAGTGAAGATTTCATGTATACGTTAGAAAGATTAACTGATTATTTAATATCGAGCAAACTTGGAGAACAAACAGGATGGTATGGAAGATATGAATCTGTAGAAAATATTAAATATTATATAACTGATAATAATAAAACACTTAATATATCTAATATAGAGGATGAATCAGTACAAGATCAAATCGAAAATAGTCAGTTTTATATAAATATAGTAACTGACGAAAATGGAAATATAGTTACAAAATATTCTTCTAACAAAGCATTTAAATTATCTGGTTTTGTTTCTAAATATAATTTAGAAAATGAAAATAAAATCAATTACGCTAATTTAGATTTCAAGTATTTTATTCCTAAAAAGTTGAATTATAATAATGATTTACTAATAAGGAATATGAATGAATATAATGTGATTCCTTACATTAAATTGCTTATAACGATACTTTTAATAGGAATTTTATTGGTAATTATAAGAGCATCAATTGTTCCATACTCTAAACAAAGCCAAATTGGAATTTGTAGATTATTTAATAAATCTTATTTAGAAATAAAATTACTTATGTGGTTTATATTCTTTGGAATAAGCATGGGTATAATGGCAATTGGTTTTGATCATCAGAACTCAGTATTAGATATTATGAGTGATATTATATATGCAAAACCTGAGTTTTATATTATAGGTATACCATTGACTTTTATATTATACCTACTTGTGCATTTGAGTATAGTATATGTAAAGCATATATACAATGAAGGAATTAAACAAGGATTAATAAACAAGAGTATCTTTGGCAAAACAATTCTGAAATGGAGTTATAAAATAAAAGATACAGCTGCATGTATTAGTCAGATAGATACAAGTAAACCGTATCATATGAAAGCGATAATGCTGTTTGGTGCTAATTTAATAGTTCTTTGGATAATAGCTCTATTTGGAGGACTTGGGGTCATTATAGCTATTATCTATACAACATTTATGTTTAAGTACACAATGAAATTTCTAGACTCTATCAAGAAACTCAACGAGCAAAGTAGTGAACTAGCTAATGGAAACTTTAATATAAATATAGATGATGATATAGGAATATTATCTAGTATTGCTAAGAATTTAAACAATATAAAATCTGGATTTAAAGTGGCTGTAGATAAAGAAACTAAGAGTCAAAATATGAAGACAGAGCTTATAACTAATGTGTCTCATGATTTAAAAACTCCTTTAACTTCTATTATAAATTATGTAGATTTATTAAAGGATGAGAATATAACAGACGAGGAAACAAAGAAGTATATAGGTATACTAGATAGTAAGTCAAAGAGATTAAAGGTTTTAATAGAAGATTTATTTGAGGCTAGTAAGGCAAGCAGTGGGAATATAGAACTGAATATAGAAACGCTTGATATAATATCTTTATTTAGACAGACACTTGGGGAAATGGATGAAAAAATTAATACAAGTACATTAGATTTTAAAATAAATATGCCTGATTACAAGGTGTTTTGTGAACTAGATGGAAGAAGAACTTATAGAGTATTTGAAAATATTATAGGAAATATACTCAAATATTCAATGCAAAACTCAAGGGTATATATAGATATAATTGATAGTGATAATAATGTTGAATTAGTATTTAAAAATATATCATCTTATGAAATGAACTTTGATGTGTCTGAGATAACACAAAGATTCACAAGAGGAGATAAATCCAGAAATACCAAAGGATCAGGTCTTGGGCTTAATATAGCGAAGAGTTTGGTAGATATTCAAAACGGAGATATGGATATTGTTGTAGATGGGGATCTATTTAAGTTGACAATAAGCTTTACAAAATCTAAATATATTGAAGAAAATCAATAAATTAACTAATGAATTAAAGGAGGGATATTTTCCTCCTTTAATTCATTTTTAAGCTTTTTAATTATTGTCCTAAATAATAAAGCTTAGGTGTAGACTGGATAGGATAATGCTAATTTTCTGGTTTTATATTATAATATTTTTAATGGGATAGATTACCAAATGGATATTAGGGTATGAAGTATAATACGAAATATAAAAATAAAAAAAGGGGATATTTGGGATATGCTTGATTTTTTAAGGGAACATGGAGTAGAAGAAAAATTGATACAAGATGTTATTTACTTTAGAAATTATTATAAAGTTAACGAAAGTGTAAAAGATAGAATTCCTAAGCCAAAAAACTTATTTTATGGTAAAGAGATATGGTCTATGTGTATAGCAGCTATTCTAGAAGATGAAAATATACTTCTATGTGGTCCAAAAGCAACGGGCAAAAATCTTTTAGCTGATAATCTTTGCAATGTATTTAAAAGACCTCAATGGAACGTATCATTTCATGCTAATACAGATAGTTCAACTTTAATAGGTACAGATACATTTATAAATAATGAAGTACAAATTAGAAAAGGGGCTGTATATGAGTGCGCTATTAATGGAGGTTTTGGAATATTTGATGAAATAAATATGGCTAAAAATGATGCAATAGTAGTTCTACATTCGGCTCTTGATTATAGAAAAATTATAGATGTTCCAGGATATGAAAAAATACAGCTTCATGAAGCTACAAGGTTTATAGGGACAATGAATTATGAATATGCAGGAACTAAGGATCTTAATGAAGCACTGGTTTCAAGGTTTATGGTTATAGATATACCTCAAATAAAAGAAGACACACTTATGAATATATTAAAACTAGAATTTGAAGAAGCTGATAATGAAAAATTAAGTCAATTTGCAGGAGTATTTTTAGATTTACAAACTAAATCGCAGAATTCTGAAATATCTACTAAAGCTGTGGATTTAAGAGGTATAATATCGAGTCTTAAAACTATAAAAAGAGGATTAAAACCGATAATGGCAATAAAAATGGGTATTACAGGAAAAACATTTGATCAATATGAAAAGGAAATCGTTAACGATGTAATTAAAACTAGGATATTACAAAAGTGGGAATCAAAAGATATTTTTCCTTCTATTTAAAGGGGTATTATTATGTATAATGATTATGATTTTGAGAATAGATTAAAAAATATTATGTGGACTATATGTGGAAATTATGATCAAAATTTAGAAAGCTTTGAAGAATTCTCTAACAAATCTAAGAATATAGCTATTTATTATGCTGCTAAACTAGGTGCGAGAAGAAAATACATAGATTGGAATATGATAAAAGCTTATATAAACCATAAGTTAAAAAATGGTGTAGATAAAGATACTATAATTCCTCTTGTAGAAATTTGTTCTGATATTATGGTTGAAGAGAATTTACTCAATGAAAGACCGGGAATTTATGATATAAGAAAGGCTGGATTAGAAGAAATTTTTGAAAAATATTTTGAAGTAAATGCTAAAACTCTTATTGAAAAACTAAAATATACTTTAGTTTTAGAACAAATGGGAAAGTACGGAAATGTCGATATTAGAGTGAAAAAGATATTGCAAGGAATGAAAATCTGTGAGAATTCTAAGGACACATTAGAGCTTTTGAAAAATATAGAGATCCTATACAATAAGTACTTCGATGAAGATTTATCAGATATAGAATTTGTATATGAACAGGAAATAGAAGATGAGTATAGAAAAATAGATATTGAAAAGATAAATGAAAATTTTTCATCATTTATGTATGAGGAACTCTATGAAGACGAAGAAGTAGATATTTCAAATGAGGTAGATAAAATATCATCATCTCTTCTTATACAATCAATAGGAGATTTCAAAAATAGTAGTGAATTAAAATTAGAAGATAATACAGTAATATCTATTGATGATGACTCATTAAAAAAGATATATGAAAGAATAGAGTATTATTATGGAAAATCATTGATTTCTAAGGAAGAACTTAAGCATATACAAAACAAGATATGCAAAAATGTACATAGAGGGTGTAGAATCCATTTTACAGATGGGGTATTAAGATCAGATTGTAATAATTCATTTCAAATAAAATATGTAACTAAGCAAAAAGAAAAGAATATGTCCGTATTTAGGGAAAATATAAAAATATACAGAAGAAATATTTCAAGATTAAAAGACATATTAACTAAAACATTAATAGCTGAAAAGGAAATATCAAGAGTATATTCTGATAGCGGGTCATTAGCTGCAAATAAGCTTTGGAGGATTGGAAGAAGCAATAATACAAAGGTATTTACAAGGGTTGAAGATAATGAAAAAGGCGGATATGTTGTAGATATATTATTAGATGCCAGTGGATCTCAAAGCTCAAGACAAGGAAAAGTTGCAACTCAAGGATATATAATATCTGAGGCTTTAACTCGTTCAGGAATACCAAATAGGGTTATGAGTTTTTGTAGTTTCTTAGATAATACTATTATTAGAAGATATAGAGATTATGATTCTCAGATAAGTGAGAATAACAATATATTTGAATATTATGCATCAGGAAATAATAGAGATGGACTAGCAATTAAAGCTGTAAGTGAAGGGTTATTAAATAGAAATGAAGAAAACAAAATACTTATAATTTTAAGTGATGGAAGACCTAATGATATAAATATTAAGAAAAATAACAATATAAGAGCATCGTATAAAGGAAGAGCAGCTGTAATGGATGCAGCTTTTGAAGTTAGAAACTGTAGAAAAAATGGTATTTTAGTTCTTGGTGTATTTACAGGTAAAGAAGAAGACCTTAATGCTGAAAAACTTATATACGGAAAGGATTTTGTATATACAAGGAATATAGAAAGATTCTCCGATATAGTAGGATCTTATTTAAAGAAAATTATAAGGGATTAAGGGAAGTTCATTTTGGACTTCCCTTAATGTATATCATTATGATCTATAAGAAGCATTAATTTTTACATAATCAAAACTCAAATCACATCCCCAAGCAGTTGCACAATGTTCACCATCTTTTAAGTCTATAACGATATGGATATGCTCTTGACTTAATATACTTTTTGCTAATTCTTCATTAAAAGGAACTTCTTTACCATCTTTGAAAAGCTGTATAGTTCCTGATGTGTTTTGAAAAGATACATCTATTTTTTCTGGAGAAAATTCTGCATTAGAATAACCTAAAGAACATACGATTCTTCCCCAATTGGCATCTTCTCCGAAAAATGCTGATTTTACTAAACTAGAAGATATTACAGATTTAGCACATAACTTAGCATCTTTTAAAGTCTTAGCATTATTTAAAGAAACTTCTATAAGTTTTGTAGCACCTTCTCCATCTTTTGCTATCATTTTAGCAAGTTCTTTATTTAAAAAATCTAAAGCTGTTTTGAATTTTATAAAATTATCATCTTTTGAATTTATAGGTGTGTTATTAGCGGTTTTATTTGCCATGGCTATAACCATATCATTAGTACTAGTATCTCCATCCACCGAAATCATATTATATGAATCATCGACACTTTCTTTTAATGCACTTGATAGCATATCTTTAGATATATTTACATTACTTACAATAAAGCTTAACATAGTAGCCATATTAGGATGAATCATTCCAGAACCTTTAGCTATACCACTTATTAATATTTTTTCACCATCTATATTCAATTCTACAGTTAATGTTTTAGTGAAAGTATCAGTAGTCATTATAGCTTCAGCCGCTGAATCTCCTCCAGTACATGAAATTTGAGTACATGCATCTTTAATTCCAGGAGTAATAATATCCATAGGAAGTGGAAGTCCTATTATACCAGTAGAGGCTACTAATACTTCTTTTGAAGATAATCCTAAACAATCAGCAGTTGTTTTAGCCATTGAGTATGCATTATCTACTCCTTCATCACCAGTACAAGCATTAGCATTTCCGCTATTTATAACTATTGCTTGTGTATTATCAGATTTTATATGATCCTTACTTACAACAACTGGAGCTGCTGCGAATTTATTTTGAGTAAAAGTACCTGCAGCAACTGCTTCTTTTTCACTATATATAATACATAAATCTTTTCTTTTTCTTTTTACTCCAGAGTGTATACCTATAGCTTTAAAATAAGGAACATCTGTAATCGTTTTATTTTCTAATATTTTCAATTAAATCACCCTTTCTTTATTTTTTAATCTATGGAAACATTGACAGTAAATCTAATCCTTTATTTTCATCTAAATTAAACATAATGTTCATATTTTGAACTGCTTGTCCTGCAGCTCCTTTTATTAGATTATCTATTGCTGATATTATTATTACTTTTTTTGTTCTTTCATCAACTCTTATAGCAATATCACATATATTAGAGCCTTTAACCCATTTTGTTTCTGGAATTTCTTCAATTATTCTTACGAAGGATTCATTTTTATAAAACGAGCTGTATATTTCATATAATTCTTCTTGAGAAATATCTTTTAGTAAATTACCGTAACATGTTGCTAGTATTCCTCTATTCATTGGAACTAAATGAGGAGTAAATAATAAAGAAATATCCTTATAATTTGCATTGGATAAAACCTGTTCTATTTCAGGAGTATGTCTGTGTGATGATACAGAATAAGCCTTTATTGACTCATTACATTCTCCATAAAGAACGGATGTATTTAAAGATCTACCTGCACCTGATACTCCTGATTTAGCATCTATAATTATTGAAGATGAATCAATAATATTAAATTTTAAAAGAGGAGTTAAAGCTAGTATACTTGCAGTCGGATAACATCCAGGATTTGCTATTAAATTAGATTCTTTTATGATATTTCTGTTTAGTTCAGGTAAACCATATACAGATTTGGGTAATAAATTAATAGCTTGATGATCTAGTCCATACCACTTTTTATAAACGTTATGATCTTTTAGCCTGAAATCTGCTCCTAAATCTATAACTTTTACGCCTAAACTTAAAGCTTTTTTTACTAAATCGAATGACTTACCATGGGGTAGGGCAATAAAAAGAATATCTATTTCACTAAGTTTATTTTCTGCTTCTTTTATGTCTACACATATAGATTCTAGGTTTTTACTATAGTTCCCATATATTTTAGAAAAAGAAACACCACTGTAGCTGTGAGAAGATAAAAAATTAATTTTAACATCAGGATGATTATTTAAAAACCAAACTAACTGCTGGCCAGCATATCCTGTTGAGCCTATTACACCTGCTTTTATCACAATATCACCTTCTTTAATGAATTTTTGTATAAAAAAATCTCATCTCTTGATATATCAAGAGACGAGAGAATATTCCCGTGTTACCACTCTAATTGACATGAAAAAAATTCATATCCACTCATTGCCCATTAACGGTGGGGCCGTATTTTCCTACTGCTATTTCGGAAAATATCCTCCATGGCTCTTTTGGGTATAACTATGCTGCTGGACTTCCACCAACTCCAACTCGCTGAAACAATCATTATACTTACTCTCCACTTCATAAGATTTTTTACTATTAAATTTTAATATAAAAAAACTCTCATCTCTTAAATACCAAGAGACGAGAGAATATTCCCGTGTTACCACTCTAATTGATATGAAAAAAATTCATATCCACTCATTGCCCATTAACGGTGGGGCCGTATTTTCCTACTGCTATTTCAGAAAATATCCTCCGTGGCTCTTTTGGGTATAACTGTGTTATTGGACTCACACCAACTCCAACTCGCTGAAACAATTATTATACTTACTCTCCACTTCATAGGATTTTTTGTTTGAAATTAAATTGATGTTGCGTTGAAATCCATTATAGATACTTTTTACTCTAAAGTCAACTATAAAAATAAATTTTTTTATATAATGTTATTTAAAAAAAGCTTGAAAAAAATTCATGTTGACTATTATTTGTAAAATATATATAATCTATTTCAACAACATAGTGAAAAAAAATAATATTCAAAATATTTGTTGACAAATCTAAAATAACAAATTATAATTGATTTTAAAAATAATTCGAAATCGAATTGACTATAAAAAAATATTAAATCCTGTGAAAGGAAGAGTAGATATGGTGATTGTTCCAGCGAGCTAGAGTAGGTGTGAGTCTAGTAACATAACTGTATTGAAGAGAGTCCTGGAGGAGATTTTCTGAAGTAATAGTACGAAAATACGGTGATTCCGTTAAAATCAGATGAGTGAACATAAAATCTTATTTTATGTTAACAAGAGTGGTAACGCGGGTAAGTTCTCGTCTCTTAAATTATAAGAGATGAGAACTTTTTTATTTATACAAAAAAATATTAAATCCTGTGAAAGGAAGAGTAGATATGGTGATTGTTCCAGCGAGCTAGAGTAGGTGTGAGTCTAGTAACATAACTGTATTGAAGAGAGTCCTAGAGGAGATTTTCTGAAGTAATAGTACGAAAATACGGTGATTCCGTTAAAATCATACGAGTGGGCATAAAGCGAAACTTAAATACGTTTATGTCAACAAGAGTGGTAACACGGGGTAACTCTCGTCTCTTAATTATTTAAGAGATGAGAGTTTTTTTATTCAGTTATTGCAATTTTAAAACACAGAATATTCTGAAATGAAGAAGGGGGAGGTAAAAAATGAATGAAAAAAAAGCAGCCTTGCTTATGGAGGCACTGCCTTATATTAAAAAATTTAAAGGTAAAACCTTCGTAATAAAATATGGTGGAAGCATAATGGAAAATGAAAATTCTAAAAAAGCATTTATAGAAGATGTGGCCTTAATGAATCTTGTTGGAATTAACGTGATAATCGTACATGGTGGAGGACCTTACATCTCTAAATTTTTAAATAAGTTAGATGTTGAAAGTAATTTTATAGATGGACTAAGAGTTACAAATAAAGAAACTGTGGAATTAGTTGAAATGATTCTATCATCAAAAATAAATAAGGAAATAGCTTCGAAGTTATGTGCTCATGATATTAGTGCTGTTGGAATTAGTGGAAGAGATTCAAGTTTAATCAAAGCAAAGAAAAAATATATATTTAAAAATAACAAAAAAGTAGATATTGGTCATGTTGGAGAAGTTGTAAGTATCAATGAAAAGCTATTATTAGATTTAATTGAAAATAATCACTTACCAGTAATATCTCCTATTGGATGTGATTTAGAAGGAAATATATATAACGTTAATGCAGATTATGCAGCATCTTCAATAAGCTCTTGTTTAAAAGCTGAAAAACTAATTCTTTTAACAGATGTAAAAGGAATATATAAAGATTTAAATGATGAATCAACTTTTATATCCAGTATAAATACTGAGAAGATAAAAGAATATATAAAATCAGGAATAATTAAAGGAGGGATGATTCCTAAGCTTGAGTGCTGTATTGATGCTCTTGAAAGTGGAACAAAGAATATTCATCTTATAGATGGAAGACGAGAACACAGTCTACTATTAGAAATATTTACAAACGAAGGAATGGGAACAATGATAGAAGGGGGAAATAAAGATGGCAATTAATTTAAAGGGAAGAAGTTTTTTAACATTAAAGGATTTTACACAAAGCGAGATAAAATATCTTTTGAATTTAGCGGGAGATTTAAAGTCTAAGAAAAGATCAGGAATAAAAGGAAATTTATTAGATGGAAAAAATATAGTATTATTATTTGAAAAAACTTCTACTAGAACGAGATGCTCATTTGAAGTTGCAGCATTTGATGAAGGAGGTCATGTTACTTTTTTAGGAGCTAATGACAGTCAAATGGGCAAAAAAGAATCAATAGAAGATACAGCTAAAGTCTTAGGAAGATTTTATGATGGGATAGAATTTAGAGGATTTAAACAGGAATCAGTTGAGATTTTAGCAAAGAACGCTGGTATTCCAGTATGGAATGGACTTACTGATATGTATCATCCAACTCAGATATTAGCTGATTTTTTAACAGTTAAGGAAAATGTAAATAAGCCACTTAATAAAGTTAAATTCATTTATGTCGGAGATGCTAGAAACAATATGGGAAATTCTTTATTAATAGGTGCGGTTAAAATGGGAATGGATTTTGTAGCCCTTGCTCCGAAAAAATTGTGGCCGTGTGAAGAGTTAGTTGATGAAATGAAAGAAATTGCAAAGGAAAATGGCGGAAGTATTACTCTTACAGAGGATGTAAATGAAGTCAAATATGCAGATGTAATATATACAGATGTTTGGGTATCAATGGGAGAAGAAGATCAATTTGAAGAAAGAATCAAACTATTAAAGCCGTATCAAGTTAACATGGATATGATTAATAAAACTGAAAATAAAGATGTGATATTTATGCATTGTTTACCAGCATTTCATGATTTAAATACGAAGGTTGGTAACGAAATATACGAAAAATTTGGATTAAAAGAAATGGAAGTTACAGATGAAGTATTTAGATCAAAACATTCAGTTGTATTTGATGAAGCTGAAAATAGAATGCATACTATTAAAGCTGTAATGGTTGCAACTATAGGAAATATTTAAATAAGATATGGGGGATTAAGTAATGAGCAAAAACAATATAATGAATACTTACTCAAGAGTTGATGTAACCTTTGAAAAAGGGTTAGGTAGTAAGGTCTATGACATAAATGGAAAAGAATATATAGATTTTGTTTCGGGAGTTGCGGTAAATTGTTTGGGACATTCTCATCCAGCTATAATAAAAGCCTTAAATGATCAAAGTAACAACCTTATTCATATCTCAAATTTATATTGGAACAATAAACAATTAAATCTTGCAAAAAAACTATGTGATTATAGCGATCATGATAAAGTATTTTTCTGCAACAGTGGAACAGAAGCAGTAGAAACAGCTATTAAGCTAGCTAGAAAATACGGAATAAATAATGGAACGAGTAAAAAAAATGAAATAATATTCATGGAAAATTCTTTTCATGGAAGAACAATGGGAGCTCTTGCTATAACAGGACAAGAAAAATATCAAAAAGATTTTATGCCTCTTATGAGTGGAGTAAAGAGTAGTAAGTTTAATGATATAGATAGTTTAAAAAATAAAATAGATGAAAATACCTGTGCAGTTATAATTGAACCTATCCAAGGAGAAGGAGGTATAATATCTGTCCAAATAGATTTTTTAAAAGAAGTAAAAAATTTATGTGAAAAATATAATGCTCTCTTAATATTTGATGAAATACAGTGTGGGATAGGTAGAACAGGAAGTTTGTTTGCATATAAGAAATTTGAAGTAATACCTGATGTTATATGCATGGCAAAGGGGTTAGGTGGAGGCTTTCCAATTGGAGCTGTACTTGCAACTCAAAAATCAGCCGATGCATTTGTTCCTGGAGATCATGGAAGTACTTTTGGTGGAAATCCTCTAGGGTGTTCAGTATCATTAGCAGTATTAAATGAACTAATTGATAATGGTGTATTAGACAAAGTAGATGAAAAAAGTGAGTATATCACTAATAAACTTTCAAAATTAAAAGAAAAATATCAAGCTGTAGATAAAATTCAGGGAATGGGATTAATGCTTGGAATAAAGCTAAATATTGATAAAAGCAAATTAATTAGTAAGTGTTTTGAAAAAGGACTTTTATTAGTAGGAGCAGGAGAAAATGTAGTAAGAATACTACCTCCTTTAAATGTTTCTAAAGAAGATATAGATAAATTTTTAGATATATTAGATGAAGCCTTAAATGAACTATGCAATTAATATTAAGTGGGGTGATAAAATGAATGCTATTTTATATTTAGAAGATGGAAGTATATATGAAGGTAAAGCATTTGGGAAAATAGGAACTACTGTCGGAGAACTTGTTTTCAATACTTCTATGACAGGGTATCAGGAGATACTAACTGATCCTTCTTATGCAGGTCAAATAATAAATATGACATATCCTTTAATAGGTAATTACGGAGTTAATAATATTGAGAACGAATCATTAAAAATACATGCAAAAGGATTTATCGTTAAAAATATTTCTAATAATCCTTCAAATTATATGAGTGAAAAAAGTATAGGTGAGATGCTTAAAAGCATGGATATTGTAGGGATTTACGGAGTTGATACAAGAAGTATAACTAAAAAGATAAGAAATTCTGGAGTTTTAAAGTGTGTAATATCTAGTGAGAATTTATCAATTGATGATATAAAAGATATTTTAAATAATACTGAAATCAAAGATGATTGGATGAAAAAGGTGAGTACTAAAGAAATTATTAATATAAAGGGAGATGGTTATAAGGTTGCTGTAGTTGATTTTGGAGTAAAGCAAAATATTATAAATAACTTAAAGCAAAGAGGTTGTGATATAACTATATTTCCATACAACGTATCTTTTGAAGAAGTAATGAGTATAGATCCAGATGGAGTACTTTTAAGCAACGGACCTGGAGATCCTAAAGAGGTTAAAGATGCAATAGAGATGACTAAAGAATTAATGAAAAATATACCTACATTGGGGATATGCCTAGGACATCAGATAATAGCACTAGCAGTTGGTGGAAATACTTATAAAATGAAGTACGGACATAGAGGAGGAAACCATGGGGTATATGATATAGAGAGAGATAAATCATATATAACATCTCAAAACCACGGCTATGCAGTAGACAAAAATAGTATAGAAGATAAAGAGATGATAGTAACTCATATAAATCTAAACGACAATACAGTAGAAGGAATGAAACATAAAAATTATCCAGTATTTTCAGTTCAATATCATCCAGAAGGTTCTCCTGGACCACAGGATTCTTCATATATATTTGATAAATTCATATCTGTATTAGGAGGGGGTAAGTAATGGGGTTAGATAAGAGTATAAAAAAAGTAATTATTATAGGTTCTGGACCCATAGTTATAGGTCAAGCAGCAGAATTTGACTATTCAGGGACTCAAGCTTGTAAAGCTATAAAGGAAGAAGGAATAAGAACAGTTCTTGTTAACTCTAATCCTGCAACTATAATGACCGATATGGATATAGCTGATAAGGTATATATAGAACCTCTTAATATAGAAAGCTTAGAAAATATAATTCAAAAGGAAAAGCCAGATGGAATATTAGCAGGGTTTGGAGGCCAAACAGCTCTCAATATTGCTATGCAGTTACAGGAAAAAGGAATACTTAATAAATATAATGTAAAGTTTTTAGGAACAGATAGTGATACTATAAAAAAAGCAGAAGATAGAGAAGAATTCAAAAAGCTAATGATAGATATAAACCAACCAGTTCCTATGAGTATAATAGCTAATAATATAAAAGAGTGTGAAGAATTCGTTAAAGAATACGGATATCCTGTAATAATAAGACCAGCTTACACACTAGGCGGAACTGGTGGTGGTATTGCTAACAATTACGAAGAACTAATTAATACTTGTGAAAATGGATTAAAAAGCAGTCCAATAAATCAAATACTATTAGAACAAAGTGTAGCTGGATGGAAGGAAATAGAGTATGAAGTAATAAGAGATAAAAAAGATAACTGTATTATTATATGCAACATGGAAAATATAGATCCAGTAGGAGTTCATACAGGAGACAGCATAGTTATAGCTCCATCTCAAACACTAAGAGATAAAGAATATCAAATGTTAAGAACAGCTTCTATAGATATAATAAGAAGTTTAAAAATAGAAGGTGGATGCAATGTACAATTTGCATTAGATCCAGAAAGCTCTAAATATATAGTAATAGAAGTAAACCCTAGAGTAAGTAGATCAAGTGCTCTAGCATCAAAAGCTGCAGGTTATCCAATAGCAAAAATAGCAGCTAAAATTGCAATAGGATATAGTCTTGATGAACTTAAAAATTATGCAACTAAAAATTCTAGTGCATTCTTTGAGCCAAGCCTTGATTATGTAGTAGTTAAAATACCTAAATGGCCATTTGATAAATTTAATAAAGCTGATAAAAAACTTGGAACTCAAATGAAAGCAACAGGAGAAGTTATGGCTATAAGTAGAAGTTTTGAAAATGCTTTATTAAAAGCAGTAAGCTGTCTTGAAGCAAAGTTTACAGGACTTAGAATACCTCATATTATTGATATGAATAAAGATGAGATAATTGAAAAAATAAAAATGAGTGACGATGAAAGAATATTTGCTATAGCTCAAGCATTAAGAATAGGAATAGATATAGAATCTATTTTTGAATTGACAAAAATAGATAAATGGTTCTTATATGGAATTAATAATATAGTTGAAATAGAAAATAAACTAAAACAAGAAACTATAGATGGAAATGTAATTTATGATGCTCAGGCCATGGGATTTACAGATGAAGAAATCTGCGAAATATCAGGAATAAATTTTGAAACTTTAAAGAAAATCAGAAAAGACAACAATATATATCCTGTATATAAAATGGTAGATACCTGTAGTGGAGAATTTGAGTCAACGACTCCATATTACTATTCTTGTTATGATAAAGAAGATGAAAACGAAGTATCTAATAACAAAAAGATAATAGTGTTAGGTTCTGGGCCTATAAGAATAGGTCAGGGTATAGAATTTGATTACTGTTGTGTTCATGGAGTTTGGTCAATAAAAGAAAAAGGATACGAATCTATAATTATAAATAATAATCCCGAAACTGTAAGTACAGATTTTGATATATCAGATAAGCTTTATTTTGAACCTTTATATATAGATGATGTAATGAATGTTATAAATAAAGAAAAACCAGATGGAGTTATAGTTCAGTTTGGAGGGCAGACATCCATAAACTTAACTAAACAACTATCTGAGAAAAAAGTAAATATACTTGGAACTTCATTTGAATCTATAGACTTAGCAGAAGACAGAGGTAAGCTAAGTGATATATTAAAAGATCTAAGTATCCCAACTCCTAAAGGATATGCAGTAACTAATTTAGAAGATGCTTTTAATACAGCAAATAAATTAGGGTATCCTGTAATAGTTAGACCTTCATATGTTATAGGTGGGCGTGCTATGCAGGTAGTTTATGATGATAAGACACTTGAAAATTATATGAATGAAGCTGTAAGTTTAAGTAGTGAACATACAGTATTAATAGATAAGTATGTAAAGGGAACTGAAATTGAAGTAGATGCAATATCTGATGGAGAAGACATATTAATACCTGGAATAATGGAGCATGTTGAAAAAACAGGAGTACACTCAGGAGATAGTATAACTGTATATCCTACTGTAAGTTTATGTGACGAGACTATAGATAAGCTAGTCACTTATACTAAGAAAATAGTTAAAGAACTTAAAATAGTAGGACTTGTTAATATTCAGTATGTATACGATGGAAATGAAGTATATGTTATAGAAGTAAATCCAAGAGCTTCAAGAACAGTACCAATACTTAGTAAGGTAACACAAGTTCCTATGGTAAAATTAGCAGTTGAATCTATGCTTGGAAGTAAGCTAAAAGAACTAGGATATGGAACTGGGCTTTTAGAGAATAAACAATTATATGCAGTGAAAATACCTGTTTTCTCTAGTGAAAAGCTAGCTAATGTTGACGTATATTTAAGTCCTGAAATGAAATCAACTGGAGAGGTATTAGGGGTAGATAAGGATTTGGATAAAGCTGTATATAAAGGATTTAGAGCAGTAAATATAGATATTCCAACTAACGGAGGAATATATGTATCATTAAGTGATGTTAATAAAAAAGAAGCACTTGAAGTTATAAAAAAATACTATAAGCTTGGATTTAAACTATATGCTTCAAAGGGAACTAGCGAGTTTCTTAATAATAACCAAATTTCATGTGAACAAGTAGATTTGGATAAATTAAATGATCTTATATCAAAAGGAGATATAAATATAGTTATAAATACTCCTACAAGCGGAAATAGTCTTGAAAGTGAAGGCTTTAAGCTTAGAAAAAAAGCAACAGAAAGAAAAATACCGATATTTACATCTTTAGATACAGCTAATCTATTTTTAAAAGCTATTAATATAAAGAAAAATGATGAAGAAATAGAGTACGTTTCTTTAGATAATTATTTTGTTTAGTTAAGAAGAATGACAAACGACAATATTTATACAAATATTGTCGTTTATTGTGTTAATTAATATTAATAAAGTAGATAAGAAGAAAGAAGGCTGATATAATATTTTTAGAATATTTATATGAGGAGTTAAGAAATGAAATACTATTTAGCACCAATGGAAGGAATTACCGGATACATATATAGAAATTCGTATGAAAAAATTTTTCATAATATTGATAAATACTTTACACCTTTTATTCCTACAAATGAAAGTAAAAGTCTTAAAACTAAAGAATTAAGAGATGTTTTGCCTGAAAACAATAAAGATATGAATATAGTACCTCAAATAATTACTAATGATTCAGAAGGTTTTGTTAATTTATCTAGAAAATTACAAAGATTAGGCTATAGCGAAGTTAATTTAAATTTAGGATGTCCTGTTGGAACGGTTGTTTCAAAAAATAGAGGTTCGGGATTTCTGGCTAAAAGAGAAGAACTTGATATATTTTTAGATGAAATATTTAAAATAGATGATATGAAAATTTCTATAAAAACTAGAATAGGAAAGAATGGTCAAGAAGAATTTTATGAGCTAATAAAAATTTATAATAAATATCCTATAGAAGAATTAATTATTCACCCTAGAACACAAAAAGATTTTTATGGAAATAAGCCTAATTTAGAAGTATTTAAAGATGCATTGTCTTTAAGTACCAATCCAGTATGTTATAATGGTGATATTTTCACTGTTGATGATTATAATAAATTAACAAAAGCTTTCCCACAAGTAAAAACAGTAATGCTTGGAAGAGGAATACTAGCCAATCCAGGATTAATTAATGAAATTAAAAATAATACTTTTATAGATAAAGAAGTATTAAAATATTTTCATGATGAAATTTTAAATAGATATATAGAATTATTTAATGAAGATAAAAATGCAATATTTAAAATGAAAGAATTATGGAGATATATGATTTATATATTTTCAAATAATAAAAAATATGCTGAAAAAATAAAGAAGTCACAAAAGTTAAGTGATTATAAAGAAGCAGTTTCAAGCTTATTTATGGAGCAGGAAATCATAGAAGGGGCAGGGTTATTTAATAAGTAATATTAACTTTGTTTTATAAGTTGTATACCTAATCATATACTTTTAAGATTAAGCTTAGTTACATAAATTTACAGTTGATTCTCTTATGATAAGATGATATCATATGATTTATCGACGAAAAAATTAAATAATGAGTAAGTCGGATAGTCGCGGATGCCTTTATAGGTAGACGAGGAAAGTCCGAGCTCCATAGAGCAAGGTGCTGGGTAATACCCAGTGGAGGCGACTCTAAGGATAGTGCAACAGAAATAAACCGCCACAATTATCTGTGGTAAGGATGGAAAGGTGAGGTAAGAGCTCACCAGCAGCTAGGTGACTAGTTGGCTATGTAAACCCCACCTGGAGCAAGACCAAGTAGGAACATGAAAAGAGGGCTGCTCGCTCTCGTTCCGTTGGTAGGTCGCTTGAGCCTACTGGCAACAGTAGGCCTAGACAGATGACTATTTAATACAAAACTCGGCTTATAGATTTACTCATTATATTTAAAAATTATTAAAATAACCTCGGGGGCGTAATGGTCTCGACGGGGGTTTGGAACTTAAAGTAGCGAGTCGTGTTTTACTGGTTCACGTAAAAATCAGTACTTAAATATAAACGCAAACGATAATTACGCACTAGCAGCTTAATTAATGCTGCTCGTTCTACTAAGATCACCCGCAATCTTAAGTAGAGCGCCATTTAAGCGGGGAACTGTCTTTAGGATGTCTTGACTGAAGATAGAATAATTAAGACTAGTCTTTTTAAAGCCTGCTGTTAGGCGTTAAAAAAGATGATATAAAAATTAGCAGCTACACTCGTAGAAGCTTTAGGGAAAAAACTTCCGGACAGGGGTTCAATTCCCCTCGTCTCCACCAGTTAATTTACTTTCCAGATTTGGAGAGTTAAGTATATATTTTAAAATTAAGGTCTATCCTATCAGGATAGATTTTTATTTTGTCTACAAATGTCTCTATACCACTTTTCTTTTAAGTATATTATCGCTAGAAAGTAGATCTTTTTTAATTTTAAAATATACTTTATAAATTTTTCCTCATCAAGCCAATCACAGAGTTAAACAAACCTAACTCACTATCTTTTAGCATTTGCAAAAATTTAAGGCTATTATCAGTTATAGAAGATCTATCTGTATGTCAACAATAGTAATGAATTTACTGAATTAGCATGTCAGGGACTAGAACTTAATTATCCAGTTGCAGTATTTAGTGGAGATTATATGATTAAAGATAATAAGTGGGAGATTAATAGCAGTTTAATAATAGAAGCTATAAAAGGAAATAGAAAGTATAAAAAGGTATTGAGTTATGAGAATAAAGATCAGATATTTAAGAATATATACAGGGTTTTATTAACTAGAGGTAGAAATGGATTGATAATATGTATACCTAACTATAGAAGCTTAGATGGAACGTATGAATTTTTTTAAAATATTGGAATTAAAGAAGTATAAGAATAAGGACTAGTGATATAGTCCTTATTGTATGTTTTTGATTAGTTGGTTTACTGCTGGTATATCAGCAGGCGCCCAATTTAAAGAAGATAGGTTTTCACGCTTTAACCATATAAGCTTTGAATGTTCACTAGCTGTAGGAATACCTTGTTTTATGTTACATTTTATACATATAAGGTTTATTATGAAAGCATCGTATTCATGAGTAATATCATTAAATATATCTAAAGCTTCAATAGTACAATCAAGTTCTTCTTTAATTTCTCTTTCTATTGCACTTTTTAAACCTTCATTTGCTTCTACTTTTCCTCCAGGAAATTCCCAAAGATTAGGTAAAGTCATTTTAGGAGATCTTAAAGCACATAAAATTTCGCCATTATCATTTTCTATTATTGCAGCTACAACTTTAACTTGTTTTTTCATCTTATTCACCTCTAAATAAGATTAACATAAATGATATTAAATATAAAGTTTATATGATTATTTAAAATGATTTATATAGAAATACTTGATTTAAAACTATCATAAATTTCTTTTTTCTATACATTAAATATAGTATAATCATTAATGGAAGTATATAACCTTATAGAGGATATAGAAAATAATACTTATACATTAGTAGGGAGATTACAATATGAGCAAATATTTTTCAATAGGAGAGATGTCAAAACTTCATAAAATAAGTGTAAAGACTCTTAGATATTATGATGAGATTGATTTGTTTAAACCTATTTATGTAGATGGAAAAAGTAATTATAGATATTATTCAATAGAACAATTTTCTAAATTAGATGTTGTAAAATATTTAAAGTATTTAGGTATGCCATTGAAAGAAATCAAAGATAAATTAGAAGAAAGCAATGAAGAAATATTAAAACTATTAAATAACAAAATTGATGTAGTTGATTCAAAAATTAAAGAATTAGAGTTAATTAAAAAAGTTTTAAATACAAAAAAGGAAACAATAGAAACAGGATTAAAAGTAGATGATATAGGAAAAATATTTAAAAAACATATACCAAGAAGAAGTATATTATCTATGGAATATGAAGAGGGTTTTAGCATAGAGGAAAAAATGGAACTGTGTAGAAGAAAAATAGCTAATATATTGGAAGAAAATATATCTGTTTTTTATGGTGGTGTAGGAGGATTAGTATCTATAGAAAAAGTTAGATTAAATCAAAAGGTTATTTATGAAAATAGTTTTGTAACAATAGAAAGAGCTTTATTTAATGAAGAGAATCAAAAATCTATTAAAACTATTCCTGCTGGAGATTTTATATGCATAAAATATAAAGGACCATATAGTGAAAACTACAAATATTTCAAACAAATAATAGACTATATAGAGTATAAACGAATACAAGTAGAAAATTTTATATATGAAATACCTATAATAGATCCATTATCTACAAATAATAAAGATGAACTTATTACTGAAATACAAATTTTAGTAAAGAAAAGAGAAATAGATTTAAGATGTTTAGTTTAAAAATACCGAAGTTCATCGGTATTTTTTTTATGGGAAATTATAATATTTTTAAAGATCATATAAAATTCCAAAAAAACATTGACTCTCCAGTTGCTGGAGACTTTATAATTATAAATGTGAAAGAAATGGCAATTATTAAAAAATATAAATCATTTCATATTCAGAAGGAGGCATAGGGTGAACAATAATATAAATCACGATTTAGAAACTAAAATAATTCATTGGGGTCATGCTAGTGATAAATCAACAGGAGCTCTTGCAACACCAATATATCAAACTGCTACATTTGCGGCTGAAACAGTTGAACACTTTGAACAGTTATGTAGGGATTTTGGATATGTGTATACTAGAGAGTGTAATCCAAATTTAAATGAATTAGAATTAAAGCTTGCTATGCTTGAAGAAGGGGAAAACGCTATAGTAAGTGCTTCTGGAATGGGAGCTATAACTTCAACGATATTAGCTTTAGTAAAAAGTGGAGATCATATAGTAAGTTCTGATGGAATATTTTCTCATACTAAAATGTTTATGAGTGAATTATTATTGAAATTTGGCGTTGAAGTTACATTTGTAGATGCTAAAAACCCATGTAATATAAAAGATGCTTTAAAAACAAATACAAAATTAGTATATATAGAAAGTCCTTTAAATCCATCTTTAGATTTAGTTGATATAAAAACTATTGCACAAATAGCTCATGAAAACAAAAGTCTACTTATAGTAGACAGTACTTTTGCTACACCTATAGTACAAAAGCCTATAACTTTAGGAGCAGATATAGTAATTCACAGTTTAACGAAATTTATAAATGGGCATGGAGATACATTAGGTGGAGTGGCAATAGGATCAAAAGAACTAATAGATTTAGTTAAATGGCCAAGTTTACCATGTTTCACAGGAGCTTCATTACCACCTATGAATGCATGGATGATATTAAGAGGAATAAAAACTTTAGATATGAGAATGAAAAAACACTGTGAAAATGCTTTAGCAGTAGCAGCTTTTTTAGATGAAGAAGAATATATAGAAGAAGTAAAATATCCAGGATTAGAATCTTACCCTCAACATGAATTATGCAAAACACAAATGAATGGACTAGGTGGGGGTGTACTATCTTTCAAATTAAAAGATGGAATAAATGGATTGAGTAGAGATGAGGCTAGTAGAACATTAATAAATTCATTACAATTATGCACAATAGCTACTAGTTTAGGAGAAGAACACACTTTAGTTCAAATGAATGGTGAAAATCTTATAAGAATAGCTGTAGGACTAGAATCTTCAACAGATATAATAAATGATCTTAAGCAAGCAATGGACAAATTAAAATAATTTATTAATTGAAAAATATCACATAGATTGATAATAGGTGGAGGTAAAGAAATGGATAAGAATAATAAATTTAAAAGATATTTAATAATATTCATATTAGCATTTGGAACTACAGCAATGTACAGCTTACCGTATATGAAATCATCATTTTATGATCCTATGCAACAAGCATTAGGATTAAGTCATACTCAAATAGGAAATTTACTGAGCTTATATGGAATGATAGGTATGCTTGCATATTTTGTAGGAGGAATGATTGCAGATAAATTCTCTATAAAAAAATTAATATCATTTTCATTGATATCATCTGGATTAATAGGATTTTATTTTTCTACATTTCCATCATATAACATGCTGTTATTAATATTTGTAGCATGGGGAGCAACAACGATATTAACTTATTGGTCTGCTTCAATAAAAGTTGTTAGAATGCAAGGAAGTGAATCTGAACAAGGAAGAATATTTGGGTTTTATGAAGGATTATCAGGAATTTCAGGTACATTAGTATCATTTATAGGATTATATTTATTTGGAAAATTTACTGAAATAACTGTAGGATTTAAGTATGTTGTTTGGTTATACTCAACAGCTTCTATAATATGTGGTATATTATTATATATGTTAATAAAAGAAAATAAGTCAGAAGAAGAATCTTCGGGTGGAGATTTAAGTTTTAAAGCAGTGTCAAATATAATAAAAATGCCAAAGGCATGGTTAATAGGACTTATAGTATTTTCAACTTATTTAGTATTCTCAAGCTTAACATATCTAAGTCCATATTTATCAGAAGTTTATTTAATGCCTATGACATTAGTTACTTCATTATCTATAGTAAGAACATATGTTATAAAGATGGGAGCATCTCCTGCAGCGGGGATAATAAGTGATAAAGTGGGATCTCCTATAAAGGTGATGTTTATAGGATTTATATTAATGGCAGTAAGTACAGGTGCATATTTAGTAATACCTAAGAGTGTAAGTTTCTTATGGATAGCTGTTACAAATATGATAATACTGAGCATTATATTATTTGGATTTAGAGGTATATATTTTGCTTCTGTTTCAGAATCAAATATACCATTAGAAAAGACAGGAGCAGTAGTGGGTTTTGCTTCGCTTATAGGTTTTTCACCAGATGCATTCTATTATACTCTTGCTGGCAATTGGCTAGATACTTATGGTCAAACTGGATATACATATATATTCATATTTTCATTGATATGTGCTTTAATAGGTATATTTGCTACTTTTGCACTAAATAAATTAAATAAAAAAGAACCAGAACAAGAATCCAATAAGATAAAAAAAGAAGAACAGTTAGTATAATGATATAAATATAAAAACTCTACTCATTAAAAAATATAAAATGGGTAGAGTTTTTGTGGTTTATAAATATAAATCGGAGGACATAATATGCTTAAATTGTGGGAAAATGGATTAATAATAATATGTGCACTTATATTTGTAGGGATAGGATATTATTTTTCGAAAAACATAAAAGATATGGAAAGTTATTACTTAGGAAATCGTAGTTTACCTTGGTCTTTAATAATGGGAACACTTTAGTTGCATCATGGTATGGTGGAGTTGGAACAGTAGGTATGGTATTTCTGCATGGGCAGTATGGTCTATAGCTGCACATATAGGAAGAATGCCACTTTGCTTTATGGGTAGAATACCAGAAATAAAAATAGAAAGCATATTTAGACCGTACTGGGTAGTATTTATTTATACAGAGGGTTTTAGATGAAAAGAAAGTAGATAAAGTACATTTGTCAAAGTATAACGTACATAGTAAAATGAAAAATTCTAAATTGTTATGATTTCTTTTTCCTAATAATAAAATAGATATAAAGACTTTTATTATGTTACGAAATGTTATAAACTTAGGAAAAAAATATGTTTAAATAAAAATAATGAATATGAATCACGAAGAGGGGGATTTAATGAACAATAGTACAATTATAGAATGTTTATATTCATTACTTATAAACAAAAATGTTGAAGTTCAAAATAGAAATTATATTGATGTAATTAAAGATTGTTTTTATATGGAAGCTGAGCGTATTGAACAACAATGCTGTATATTTTTAATGGATATTAATAAAACAATTATTGCTGCTTATGATTATAATAAAAGATTAGAGCACTGTGTAAATAAAAGCATTGATTTACAGTTTGATGAAACATTACGGAAGACAAAATTAACAAAAACATTTAATTTAGGGAATCAAGAGCAAAGCATATATTTGTATTTATATAAAACATCTAACTTCAACAATTCATATTACTATTTGTGTACATTAACACAGAATGAAGATTATGCAAAATATAATAAATTACTAGAGAAGATTAACATCTATATGGGTAAGTCTATACAATTGGTTAATAAGCATAGCAATTACAATGATTTGTTAATGAGAGCATTAGATGCAGTAAATGATGGAATATCTTTGTGCGATAAAGATGGATATATAAAGTATGCTAATAATGCATGTTATAATATCGCAGGAGTTGACAAGGAGAATCTACTTAACAAATATATAGGTAATATTTCAAAGGAAAAACCTATGCTTCTTCAGATTATTGAAAATAAAAAAAGTATTATTGATGTAGAGTATTATTTAATTATTAAAGAACAAACAAAACACCTAATTAATTCAGGATATCCTATATTCAATGAAAAAGGAGATTTTATTGGAGCTATTGATATTTTTAGAGGTATTGAACGAAGTAAAAAACTTGCCAATACAATTGCTGGTTATCAAGCGTATTTCACATTTGATAATATTATAGGAAAGAGCAAAAAAATAGAAGAAAATATAAACTTAGCAAAGGTTTTTGCTGAGACTAATGAAAATATTTTAATACTTGGAGAAAGTGGAACAGGAAAAGAATTATTTGCCCAATCTATACATAATCACAGTAATAGAAGAGAAAAACCTTTTATTGCATTAAATTGTGCAAATTTCCCCAATGAGTTAATAGATAGTGAATTATTTGGATATGAGGAAGGAGCTTTTACTGGAGCAAGAAAGGGTGGCAAGATTGGGAAATTTGAGGTGGCAAATGGAGGAACATTATTTCTTGATGAATTAGGAGAAATGGAGATTCATCTTCAAGCAAAGCTTTTGCGTGTTCTTGAGACAATGTGCGTAAATAGAATTGGTGCAAACAAACCAATTAGTGTTGATGTGAGGATTATTGCAGCTACTAATAGAAATTTAGAAAAACTGGTGAAAGAGGGGAGGTTTAGGAAAGATTTATACTATAGATTGAAGGTTCTTTGTCTAGAAATACCTTCTTTAAGGGAAAGAGGTGATGATGTTTTATTACTTTCAGACTATTTCATAAAAAATTCTCAGAATAAAATAAATAGATATATAAAAGGCATTAGTAATGAAGCAAAAGAAATGTTGAGAAAACATACTTGGCCAGGAAATATAAGAGAACTTGAAAATACTATATCAAGATCATTATATATTTGTAATACTGATTATATAACATCAAATACTCTAAAAATGGCTGGTTTAAAAGAATTAGAATCTGTCCAAATTATAAGAAAAGATTCAGTTAAGATTAATAAGGAGATTATACTAGATACTTTAAAATCAACAAATGGAAATAAAAAAAGAGCATCAGAAATATTAAGTATTTCTAGACCTACTTTGTATAAACTACTAAAAAAATATGAATTAAATCAATAAGTGTAAATTGGTTTACATGTAAAACTATTTACACTTAAGCTGTAATAAATAACGATAGTCTTGTTTACGTGAGCAATTAAAGTATATTTAGAAAAGAAAATTTTATAAAAAAGAATAGGAATTTAAATATAAAAAAGGGTTAGAGTGTAAATTAATTTACACTCTAACCCTTTTTTATATTTAAAGAAAATCTATAGAAGCTCTCTAAAATACACATTTTTCTGAAAAATTTGAAATTGGCATAAGTCTTGCTAATAATTAAGAGTAATAAAACTGAAAAGCAATTATATAAAAAAAGAGGTGTTTTTATGGAAAGAAAGATTAATAATTGTGTTGAAGTTGTAAATGAAGATAATAAAGTAATTTCAGCTGCATCACGTGTACCATATTACCCGTTAGTTATAAAAAAGGGATATGGTAGTACAATTGAAGATATTGATGGAAACAAGTATATAGACTTGTTATCTAGTGCAGGAGCAATAAACACCGGTCATTCTCATCCTAAAGTAGTGGAAGCAATTAAAAATCAAATAGATGACTTTATTCATTATACTCCAGCGTATATGTATCATAAGCCAATAGTAGAACTTGCTAATAAACTTATAGAAATAACTCCTGGCGATTTTCCAAAACAAGTAGCTTTTGGTTTATCAGGATCTGATGCAAATGATGGGATGATTAAGCTTGTAAGAGCATACACAGGTAGAAGTAAAGTTATATCATTTATTAAAGCATATCATGGGTCTACTTATGGATCACTTTCTTTAAGTGCTATTAGTCTAAATATGAGAAAAAAAATAGGACCTTTACTTCCAGATATCCATCATATTCCATACCCTGATTGCTATAGATGTCCATTTGGTCAGAACAAAGAGAGTTGTAGTATGGAATGTATAGAGTATTTAAATACAGCATTTAAACACTATATACCTGCACAAGAAGTTGCAGCTGTTGTAATGGAGCCTATTGCAGGGGATGCCGGATTAATTGTTCCACCTCAAGAATATATAAAAAAATTATATGATTTGTGTAAAGAAAATGGAATACTTTTTGTTAGTGAAGAGGTGCAACAAGGATTTGGAAGAACTGGAAAATGGTTTGGAATAGAAAACTTTAAAATTATCCCTGATGTTATTGTAATAGGTAAAGCAGCTGCATCAGGATTACCATTAAGTGCAATTGTAGCAAAAGAAGAAATTATGAAGTCATTAGAAGCACCAGCTCATTTATTTACAATGGGAGGAAATCCTGTTTGTTGTAGTGCAGCACTTGCAACTATAGATGTAATAGTTCAGGAAAATTTATTAGAACATGTTGAAAAGTTAGGTATGCACGCAAAAGAGAGATTTAATGAAATGAAGAAACGATATGAAATTATAGGAGATGTTCGTGGAATTGGATTATCAATAGGGGTAGACTTAGTAGATGACAGGATAACAAAAGAAAAAGCACAAGAAGCTGCTGCTAAAATATGTTATAGATGTTGGGAAAAAGGATTGATACTTGCATTTTTCAGCAATAGTGTTCTTAGAATTCAACCACCACTTGTAATAACTACAGAGGAAATGGATAAAGCAATAGATATTATTGAAGAAGCAATTCAGGAATATATAGGAGGACAAATTCCAGATGAGGTATTAAATGTAACAAAAGGATGGTAGTAGAAAAAATTAGGTAGAGGGAATTAAATAAAAGGAGGGGTAGTATGAGTAATATAAAAAAGCAAAGTTTCTTTGATGGTGCTTTTGGAAAATATATTCTGCCAGGTATCGTATTACAATCTGTTCTTATAGGTGGAGGGTATGCAACAGGACGTGAAATTGTTGCATTTGGAGCTAAATTTGGAGCTTTAGGATGGCTTGGAGGAATAGGAATTTTTATAGGATTTACAATTATGAGTATTTTGACTTTCGAGATTGCACGAATTTATAAAGTTTACGATTATAAATCTGTTGTAAAGCAATTTGCAGGAAAATTTGCATTATTATATGACATAATATATATACTTCTTTCTATTCTTATAATAGCCGTTATGGCCTCTGCGACAGGTGAAATTGTACAGCAAACTCTAGGTCTTTCCTATTGGATTGGAGTAACTGGAGTAGTCATAATCGTTGGTATACTTAATTTTTATGGTAGCTGGTTAATTGAAAGATTTGAAACTTATGGAACAATTGCTTTATATATAGGATATATAATATTTAGTATTTTAGTAATATCTAAAACTTGGGGAAATGCACAGCAAGTATTTGCAAATGGTGATACTAGTTATATTAAAGGATCGATTGGAGTAGGTACTGTTTTATGGGCTGGTATAATTTATGTAGGATATAATCTAGCAGTTTATCCTGCTGCATTGTTTACACTAAAAAGACAAAGTACAAGAAAAGAGACAATTATTGCAGGTATACTATCAGGATTTTTTATGACAATTCCATGGTTTTTAACCTATTTTTCTATAATGGGATTTTATCCATCAAAAGTAGTATTAGAAGCATCTGTTCCATGGCTGCAAATGCTAAATGGATTAGGTGGTACATGGGTAATTGTATTATTTGGTATTGTTATTGGATGGACTTTAATTGAAACATCTACAGGTATGATTCATGCCTTTGTTGAGAGAGTAAATACAGGATTAAAAGAAATAGGAAAAAATCCTTTAACAGATAAACAAAATGCTCTTTTGACGATTACAGTCTTAATCATTGCTATGGGTTTATCTAAGATAGGAATTATTGATCTTATAGCAAAAGGATATACAATGATGGCTTATGGAATGATTGCAGTATATGCTATACCTCTTGTAACGATAGGATTATATAAAATAGTAAAATCAAAATAAATAAGTAAAATTATTGTATTTGAAAATAGATAATGCCATGGCAAAAGTCATGGCATTTGATCATACTATTAATAATTTAATAAATGCTGACACTTTTAGATCCACCTTGAATAAAAAAAATTAATATACTTTGGTTAATATAATATTTTTATCAAATCCTCCATTGGATTCTTTTTTTTGAAGTCTTTTATTTAATAAGTCTTGTTCTGAATATCCCATTTTTTTGCTAATGAAAAGATAACTTCCATTATATCTGCAAGCTCTTCTAAGTTGTTATCTTCATGAAATTCTTTTACTTCTTCGTCTAATTTAGTATCTAGATAAGATATAGCTTCTTCATCACTTACTATGTGAATATCAAACTTTTTACCTGCATTATCTATTATTTGTGGAATTTTATCTCTGACGATTTTATATATGTTTTCATATTCTTATCTCCTTTATGATGATTTATAAAAACATTTTAACTTTTTATTAGAATTAAATCAAAGTGATTTATAGTGTATAATATAAATGGTAAAATTGAACAAAATACCTATCTTGAGAAGAAATGACTATTGTAGATAATTTAAAGTTTCAATTATTATAAAAATACTTTTGAAAATTTGTTTTACAACAACTATATAATAGTTAATGAAATGTAACTTTAAAAATATGAAAAAATCAAGAATAAACAATTATATTACAATAGTGATAGAAATTGGAAAAAAAGCTCGTATTATGTTAAACTATAAAGTATATAAAAATGCATCATTAGAAAATAATCACTATACAGTTTTTTTATGAAAGATTCCACTATGTTTTTTCTTGGAAAGCCATTAAATAATACTCCTTACAAATGTGCATTTTAAAAATCAATAATAGAACATGTTTATGGTATGAATATATAACGAAAAGTTTTATTGACCTATATTTTGCTAGTTTGTAATATAGATTTTAATCACTTTATTCTATGGCCTTTTATTAAGAATGATAGGATATGGAATTTAGAAAACTCTTGAACATTATGTAATTTAAGAAAACATCATAAACTTACTAAGAAATATATTTTTATAGAAATGAAAAATTATTATTTAGAAATAAATTAATAATAAGGAATGATTTTAATAGATATAGCAAAGACAGACTAATAAATTATTATAAATCTGCAGAGTTTTGTGATTTGAAAAATGAAATTTATTAGAACAAAAGAAATTGTAGTATAAAAAATATTTACATAATTTTTATAATTTTCATAAAATAAAATGAGGAGTTTGATTTATGGATAATACAAATTGCTTAATAAGTATATTAAATAAGCTAAAGACTTCCTCTAAGGAAGCAGTTGAAGGAATAGATAATTTTAGTGATTTTAAAGAGTATATGCATGTTAATAGGAAAGTTGAAACTGAGTTTAAGGAACTAGTTTATCAAGCAAATAATATTGAGAAACCTCAATTGATATTGCTGTGTGGTAGTGTTGGAGATGGAAAATCACATTTAATATCCTATTTCAAAAAGAATAAATATGAAATTATTAATAATTTTGACATTCATAATGATGCTACTGAAAGTTTAGATCCTAAGAAAACATCTATTCAAACTTTAAATGACGTATTAAGAGATTTTTCAGACGAGAATATTGGTAATAACACTAAGAAACTTATACTAGCAATAAATTTGGGCACTCTAACAAATTTCATTGATTCTGAATATGGGAATAGATTTACAAGGCTTAAAAAGTATATAGAAAATCAAAAGATACTTGAACAAGATATAACGGATAATAAGTTTAATAAAGATAGCTATTTTCAATGTATAAACTTTACAGATTTTCACATGTATACTTTAACTAGTGAAGGACCTAAATCAAAGTATATAAGAGATATTTTTGATAGAGTTTTTAGTAAAGAAGCTAATAACCCTTTCTATAATAAATATAAAGATGCTTGTTGTTCGGAATGCATAAACTATTCAAGGTGTCCTATAAAGGAAAACTATGAGAATTTATTAAGAGATGTTTTAAAAGAAAATATTATACAGAAATTAATTGAAACTATTGTTAAAAATAAAGTAATTATTTCCACTAGATCATTATTAAATTTTATGTATGATATTGTAGTGGATTCTTCTTTAGATAATATAACAGAAGAAAAATTATTTAAGAAAATAATGAAATATGATTTTATTGACTATTTGAAATCGCTTACAGCAAATATTATTTATGATAATAAAGATACTTCAAATATAATAGCTTCAATGAATGCTATTGATCCATTAAATATTAGAAATGAAGAGTTGGATCAACTTTTAGTAAATCTAAATAATACTGAAAGAATTTGTGATTACTTTAAAAAATACGTAGATAATAATGAAAAACATTATTATTATAAGATTTTAGTTATAGATGAAAATTTGGAAGTTGTAAAAAGTGAGAAACTAAAAAAAGACCAAGCAGAGCTTAAACAAGCTATTATAAAATTCTTTTTTAGAACAACATCAATTATGGGTAAGAATAATTTTAATATTTTTAATGATAAAGTATATAACAAATATATGAAATATCTATATAACTCTAATAGATTAGATAGACATGAAATGAAGGAACTATTGACATTTGTAAAAGAAGTTGTTTATAAATGGAATGGGACTAAATTGAAAAATGGACAAATACATCTTTCAATAGGTAAGAATCAAAGCAAATTTAAAGTTTATGAGCATTTAGAGTTTGATGGAAGAATTGAGGGTATTTCTAGAGAAGAAACAAATTTAAATAGGTTTATCAATACAATAAATCTTACTTACAAAACAAAAAATATCTTGGGGAAACTTGTAACTATTAATATAGATTACTTATTATTTGATCTAATGAGTAAGGTTAAAGGCGGATATAGACCAAATAAAAATGATAAGAATAACTTTATTAACTTTAATGATTTTGTTAAGAAACTACAAGAATATGGATCAAACAAGGAAAAAATATTATTTGATAGAAAAATAGGTGATAAAGTTCGTAAATTTGAATTTAAAATTGATGAATACGGCGATTATTGCTTAGTGGAGATATAATTATGAGATATGAGATAAAAATTGATGATATTGAAAAGAATTATGTTAAAAAAGGTTCTTTTAAACATAATGCTGAAACTAAACCGTGGATGTTACCGTCTACTACACAATATAAGGAAAGTCAAAAACCAGAAATAATAAATTTTACAGCGGCAGTGGGAGCGTTTTCAAGAAATTTAACAAAGAAAAAGGAATATACTAATTTTTGTATAGAAAAATATTACAATGATATTATTAGTCAAATTAGTATAGATAAGAAAAATAAATCTATACTTATTGATTTAATAACAGAATTATTTTTTCAAGGTGAAAATTTGATTATTTTTCATCCTAAAACCTTAAATTATATTGAGTCCACACATTTTAATAATAAATTGGGACAATTTTTATTTGATGTTTTATATAAAGAAGACCACGATATATTTAATTTGATAGCACAAGCCTACGGTAAGAATTCGAATAATATACTTATAAATTTAATGACAAAAAATCTCCCTCAACTTGATGAAAATCAAAATATTATAAATAAATATAAAAATTTCAACCCATACATAAGCAAAATCTTCATGGCGGATTTTAAATACTTACTTGAAAATAGTGATATGTTAATAGATAATTTAGAAAAAATTTTAAAATTTTACTATATGTTTTATGTATCTCAATCTGCAATGATACTTAATAAAACATTTGAAGCAGATATTGAAAAACCTATGAACGTATATTTTGGATTAGATTGGGAAAATACAGGGAAAGGGAGATTAAATACTGAGCTTGGTTGGAAAGTGGTAGAATCAAATGTTTTGAGACTATTTTCTCACGCAAATGCATTACATTTAATAAATCATAATAATGAGAATAAAAAGTATTCATATGTAGAGTTAAAAGATAGAATTGATAGTATGAGTATTGAGGAAAAAATAGATTTTGTTAATGATGTAAATAATCTAATAGATTTTTATAAAGGATATATAATAGATGTGGAATGGGATAATTTTAAATATACTCCAAAATTTGAGAATGAATGTTATGATGCAGTATATAAGTTATTTAAAATTATAAACTATCAATTTGATAATTCGGGTAGAAAAAAGAGACAAAAGGATTATGGAACCAGATTTGTAGAGTTCTGCAAGGCGAATTTTCTAAGACAAAGAGGAAGGTATGGCTATATTTTTAACCTAACTGAAGAATATACTATTTTTTTAACTAAAATCTGTATAAAGGATAACGAAAAGATTAAATTAAAAGATTTATTTGTTGAGTTTAAAAAAAGAGGTATTTCATTAGATAATGATTCTAAGGTAAAATTAATACAACTTTATGAAAAACTAAATATTTTAGAAAAGAAAAGTGATAGTGGGGATGCGCAATATGTCAAAAGAATTTTATAATTATTTAGCTAAAAAGGTAATACAGTATTTTAACTTAGTAGGGGTTAAAAATGGAGAGAGATTTGATATACAATTTGAAAGAGAAGATGAAGTTAGAGCATTATATGATGAGATAAAAATTGTTGGAGAAACTAATATTTTTAGTTATAAGGCGGCAGAAGATGTTGAAGAATACAAAACCATTAGTTTCAAAGTGTCAGATATTGATATCATAGTTGCTGCTACTATTGATGGAATTCAACCTGATTATCTAACCAAACTTAGAAATGAAGTTAGTTCTAATGAAGATGATAAATTTAGAAATACTGCCATTATATTTATTCATAATACTACATTAGATAGTATTATTGGTGGGGCAACTAGCTTTAGAAAAGAAGGAATGCCATTTCACATAGTATCAATTACAAATGATATAAAAAAAGATTTGGAGAAAAGTGAATTAACATCTGGTCAAAAAAATATAGTTAATTTTGAATTGGAAAAGAATAATTCTTCAAATGATGAAGTGACGTCCTTATTGCAATTCGAGGAATTATTGAAAGTAATAAATAAAGGCTTTATAGATAAAGCAGAGTATAAAAACTTTGGTCTTTTTTTTGATAATCAATTAGAGAATTTTAGCGGAAATGAAGTTGAAACTAGAATAAAACAAAATGCTGAAATTTTTAGTAAGGTTGACTCTATACATAAGTTTCAAGGGGATGCTCCAACAGCTTTAGAAAAATTTTTGGATGAAAAGGGTGTAGATTTACTAAGTGATCCAAAAACATGGGAAGATCTAGATTTTTCTACAATAAAGGCATCTATTGAAAATAAAAAGAAAACTAAAAAGGTTCAGTTTGAAGGATATGATCTTTTTAATATTGAACAAGAAAATTTTTGGGATAAGCCTAATAGAGAAACTGTTGCAGGAAATAGAAAGAGAAGGATAATTATATTTAATCCTAATAATGAAACGAAATTGCAGTTTTCGATTAAATTTGACGAAAGAATATCTCAAAAGGAAATTTCTGTAGATAAAAATCAAGAGGCCACAGTTAAAGCTTCTGGAAAAAAAATAATAGTAGAAATAGAACATGAAATTGGTAAAGTCTCTTTTAATACTATAAAATTAAAGGCCAGTGAAAACTATGAATTTAAGATAGTTATTATAGACTTAATAAATAATATCTTTAAAGATACTGAAATACAAACAGCTTTTAACATAGGTAAGGTAGATAAGGAGAATGTAATTACTTTAAATACTAAGAGTGATGTATTAACTCTTAATACATATGAAGTTTCCATAGAAAACTATGAAATTAAAGAAAATAGAGAAGATATATACATTGAATCACTTGAGTCAAAAATAGTTATTTTAAATGACGTAGATATAGATGAAAATACGGATTTTATTAGAGTAAATGTAAATATTCAAGGAGTATGTATTCCACTTGCAATCAAGGATGAAGGACATGTCACTGTTCCTATTGGGGGATATAATGTATGGATTCAAAAAAGGGAAGAAAGAAAAGATTTTAAATATATTGATAGTAAACTAGTTCAAGGTAGTAGGACTTATTATCCTAAAGAGGATTTAAAGGTTAATTTAAAAAGAGAAGAACAATTTATTAATGAGGGCTCATTATTTTTTGTTGAGAAAAATAGTGAATTGTATGGAGAAAACTTGGAAGTTCCAGGCTCATTAAAAGAAGCATATGCATCTTTAATTAATTACTATAAAGTAAATAGATTGCTTCCAAGCTTAGCTTATTATAATGAAGAATTATCGCAATTAGCATTTGAATATGTCAATGAATATTTAAATACTATAGATAAACTAGAAGAAGGCGGGGATGTAAAAAGCATCCATAGGGATTTGGTTAAAGTAGGAACTATAAAAGTAGAAAATGGAGAAAATCAAATTTTACTTACACCGTTACATCCTATAAATGTAATGTATCAAATAGAAATACAGAAGCAAATTGGTAGTGAAAGATTACATGAAAGGTTGGCAAAAAAATTAGAGTCATTATATTTATTACCGTATATTGCAGAATATAAAACACTTTATAAACCTATAGAACAAAATCATTCAAAAGAATGGAAGTATTACGTCAAAAATGATACCTTAAAATATAAAAGCTCAAGAAAATTTGTAGCAAAGTTAGTTAAAGAAAAAATTGAAGAATTCGTTCAACATTTTTCATATTTGTTTGAATTTTCTTCTAAATCACCTATTAAAATAAATCTAATAAATACTGGTGATTCAAAAGAGGTTCTTCAAGGGATTATTGCTTATTATATTTCTGAACTTAAAAAAAATATTAAAATTAATGACCTAAAGGAAATATGTATTAATATCTATTCAGAGGAAGATACAAATGTATTTGAAGAGTTATCTTTTTTTCAGACCGTTGATGAAGTTGAAAATAATCTGAAATTAAATTTAGAACCATTAGGAATTGGCAAGAACTATTTAAAAGAAGATATATTATCGATTTGTAGAGAAAAAATAAAGTTCTATAGAAAAGACATTAATAGTGATAGGTATGAATATTGCCATATTACATTTTATGAAATGGACCAAAATTTAGATGAAAAAGATAGCAAAATGAATGCTATGATTACAGGAGTATCATTAAACGGGATTATTTCAGGTGTTCCATCTAAGTTTATAAATGATACATATAGAACTGGTTTTGGGAATAGATATATGGATAACTCAGAAAAAAATTTACTTTTAAGGGTAGCCACTGGTTTAAATTCTTTGTATAGAACTGTTCAAAATGAAGTCTCTTATACAAAACTTGAGTGTAGGACAACTATTATCTCTGAACAAGATAATGAAAAGCTAGATAAAATATATAACTCATCTAATTGGGTAACTTTTATAGAGCCGAAGGTAGACTTAAAATTCTTTAAAGACAATGCTGTAGACAAAGGCTTACTTATTATACATTATAGTGATCAATATACAAGTTCAAGTGGATACGATTCTATAACAGTTACAAGAAAATCTGAGCAATATGAATTAATTATAAAAGAATTTCTGGAAGATAAAGAAGTTAATATTACGCAGGATTCTGTAGTTGACGTAATTAATTGTTTCAATGCTGTCAATGGGGATTGGTTACTAAGATTAATATCAAGTAATGGACAATTTCCAAAAGAAAAGATAAGTATTATTTCAGCTATAAAACTAAGCATGGCATATTTCTATCATAAAGATATAATATGGATTCCTATTTCACTTGAAGAGGTTCTAAGAGTATCTAAAGGCGCAGGACTGAGTGGATCAGATGGGTTATTTTCTGTTAAAAATTTAAAAGGCGAAGGACAATATTCTGATGACTTACTGTTAATAGGTATTGAAGTGTGCAATGAAAATTTAAAAGTGCATTATTATCCTATAGAAGTAAAGATAGGGGATAATTCAAGTACTGTAATTAAAAAGGCTAAAAAGCAAGCCTATAAGACTAGAAATTATCTTGAAAAACATCTTATCGAAGTAGATGATGAAGACGAGACTAGAAGGTTTGGTAAAAAGATGTATAGGAATTTTATGATGCAGTTAGCTATAGTAAGTGCAGAAAAAATGAAGCTTTATAATATATGGGAAGAACAAAATTGGAATTTAATAATTGATTCAGATACAAGAAAAAAATTACTCAATGATGACTATAAAATTGTTAATGATTTAGATGAACTAATAGGTAGAGGTGCTGTTATGTCCTTTAAAAAAGGAATAACATTTAATGATGAAGCGAAAGAAATTGAAGTAACTAAAGAAGAGCTAGGGGCAGAATATGATGAAGAAGAATTTGCAAAGGGAAATAAATTTTTGGAAATTATTTTCGGGGAATCACAAGGCTATAATAATATAATTAGACCTATGGAGAGTATTAAACAGGATTTTGTAAATGGACAAAGTGATTTTGAAAAAGAAAAATTGTTGGCATATAAATATTACAGGCCTACTAGTAAAGAAGATATTAGAAATGAAGATGTTGAAGTTGAAGAAGAAGAGATTACTGATTTTAGTAATGCAATTACAGGTGGTATTAAAGAAGAGGTTGCAGCAGTTATTGAAAATCAATTTGAAATTAGTAGACCAGAAGAAGAAAGTATAAGAGTATTACTAGGATCTAGTAAAGGTAAAGATATTTATTGGGAGTTTGGAAATAAGGGTTTAGGAAATAGGCATTTATTGATATCTGGGAAATCGGGCCAAGGTAAAACTTATTTTATTCAATGTTTATTGTTAGAATTATCACGAAAAGGAGTTCCAAGTATAATATTTGACTATACTGATGGGTTTAAAAGTTCTAAGTTAGAGCCTGAATTTAAAGAAATTATGGGAGATAATTTGAAACAATTTATAGTTGCCAAAGATAAGTTTCCGATCAATCCATTTAAGAAAAACCAGAAAGAGCTAGATGAAGATCTTTATATTGATGAAGATAGCATTGATATAGCAGAAAGAATAAAATCTGTATTAGGATCAGTATATAAACAATTAGGAATACAACAATTAAATGCTATATATCAAGCAACAATTAGTGGTTTATATAAACATGGGGATAAAATGAATTTTATATCTCTTAGAGATGAATTAGAAGAAGATAATAGTGGGTCTTCTAAATCAGCAATAGGTCAGCTAAATCCTTTAATAGATAAAAATCCTTTTGATAATACAAAAGAATTTAATTGGAAAGATATATTAGATAGTGATGGAAAAGTATTTATAATTCAACTAACAGGTTTTACAAGAGATGTTCAATTAATTATAACTGAATTAATTTTATGGGATCTATGGTATTTTACTGTTCAAAATGGAAGTAAGGATAAGCCATTCTCGGTAATCCTAGATGAAGCACAAAATTTGGATTTTGGAGATAATTCACCATATACTAGGATTTTAACAGAAGGAAGAAAATTTGGATGGTCAGGATGGTTTGCAACTCAATTTATTAAAGGACAAATGAGTACTAGTGAAATTAATAGATTACAAAATGCTGCACATAAAATATATTTTGCACCACCTGATGAAGAAATATCTAGTATTGCAAATACGTTATCAACCAATGCTGATGAAAAGAAAGATTTAGAACGAGGGCTTATGAGATTGCAAAAGGGAGAATGTATATCGTATGGCCCATGCAAAACTTTAAATAGTACATTAAGAAATTCTATAGAAAAGGTAAAAATTTCATCGTTGAAAGATAGGACATTATAATTTATTTTAATTCACTATCGTCATTAAAACAGGTAACTAACTGCATCATAATGGTAGTGAATTTTTGGATTAGGACAATACTATCACTCAATTACTTAGAAATTTTTCAACTGGATAAAATAATTATGCAAATTATATTTCAACTTGGGTAATTCATAATATTGATGATTTTAGTAATAAGGTTGTAAGTATATATTTAATACTTAAAGTAAACAAGACGATGATAATTTGCTTAATAAGATAAAGCGCTTGAGCATTATAGCTTGGTCAAAATGAGATAATAATAGGGATATTGAAAACTTTAAATGTTGACGACCTTATTATATTTATTAAAGAATAATTATGAAATATTCTTAAGTATATAAAAATAGTATAAGTATGGAATTTTAATTAAAAATATATATAATAATGTAGCAGGAGGACGTTATATGAAGATTACTGTAATAAAAGATGAATGGAATAATAAAGCATGTTATGTAGGTTTCATACAATTTGAGGACATTGGTAAGATTATTGATGCAACTCAAGATCAGGCAATGAATAGATTAGTAAAGGAAAAAAGAGTAGATAATATTTCTACATACATACAAAAAGAAAAGAAAAAATGCTTTTTTCCACCAGTGGTGCTAAACTGTAGAAAAAGATTAGTCTTTAAAGAAATTAATAATAATGTATGTGAAATCGATATAGAAAAAAAATCATTAACTATTATAGATGGACAACATAGAATAAATGCTATTAACAAAGCTATGGGGACTTGTAATGAAATTAAGAATAATAATTTGCCATTTATATTAATTGAAAATATAGAAGAACAAGAACATAGAAATTTGTTTAATTTAATAAATGAAAACTCAGTAAATGTAGAATCAACCGTTTCAGCTCGATTCGATATAAGTAAAGAAAATTTATTTGGATTAAGATTTGTTCATGAAGAAATGGAACATGGGCAAATAAATATAAAAGATTTGATTGAATGGGAAGCCAAACAATCAACGGATAAGGTATGTTATTTATTTATAACTCAAGTTAATAAAAAATTTATAAATCATATGCACACTACTGATGATGAAGAAATTTACAGCATATTAAAGTTGTTTTGGATTACATATTTTAATAAAATTATTAATTTAACAGGATGTGCAAAAAAGTTTTATGTTAAAAAAGTTACTTTAATGGCTATATGCAAACATATTTTAGATAATTCTACCTTAATGGAAGAATTAGAAGAAAAGATAACAAAAGCAATAGAAGAGTTAATATTAGATGAATTTAAGAACGAATATAAAGACGGATATACTCAATCTAATAACACATATAATAATATTATTGAATTTTTAAAGAATGAAAAAGAATGTATAAGCGATAAAGAAAAAATAGCAATTTAGCAGAAAAAAATTGCTATGATTTAAAAATAAAATGAATAATATAGGGAGGGCGTATGAAAGAGTTTTGTCATTTAATTGTAAAATTTAAGAATAAAATTGATTTGGAAATAAGGGAAGAATTATATAGTCAAATTAATATTTATAAAGCGGAGTATAATAATTTATATTTAATAACATTAGAAGAAAAAATAGAAGGGAGCAAAGGATTTGAACATATCAGAGAAGAATATATAAGTGTACTAACTAACTTAAATGCGTATGTTTCAATATTATATGATAGCATTTCTGTTAAAAGACATAAAGATATTTCTAACACAATATATGAATTAGAAAGAAGCCTAAGAAACTTAATAGAGATAGTATTTTTAGATAACCGAGGAATTGATTGGTTTAAAATAGCTGAGTATCAGAATAATGATAAAAGAGACAGGCGTAAAAATAGAGCTGAATTTGTTACATTGTTAGAAAATCCATTAGATGATTTGGATTTTAAGCAATTAAATAAGTTTTTAACAGATACAATTGCTGTAGATAATGAAAAAACTATGGTTAAGAGATTAGATGAATTAATAAATAAAGTTGATAATTTATCTGAAATGAATATTAAAAATATTGAAAGTTTAAATGAATGTGTAGAAGAAATAAGAAATTTAAAAGATATAATTACTAATAAAAAGAAGAAATCATTTAAAGCTGATGAAATATTTTTACATATAAATGAAAAAATCAATAGTGAATGGAAGACATTGTACAATGTTAGAAATTTATGGGCTCATAATAATTGTATTATTACTAAAGATGAATTTGATGCTTATAAAATTTTATCAAAATCGGTACTGAATAAAATTGATACGGAGATAACACTATTAATTTTCTTTAATGAAAATGATACTAATATTTTGTTAGATGATAATTCTAGAAAGATAATAATGAGAAGATACCCATTTGAAGGAATAGAGGAATGTAAATTTGAATTTATAATAAAAGATGGAGAAAAAAGTCTAATTATAGTTAAAGAAAATTTTAATTATAAGTTTTTTGATGCTATTATTGATGAAGTATGTGCTGATCAATTAAGTTCATTAAAGAATAATCCGTTTATATTATATAAAAATAAAAGTATTTTAGAAATATTTATTAATAAATTAAAGGATTTTGATATCGATGAGATTAAAGACATTTTTAAAAAATCTGATATATTTGAGGTTAAGGAAGAGGAGGGAGATTTATTATTAATATCTAAGGAAATAGATAATTATTTGAATAAAATATTTTAAAAGGATGATAAAGTAAATAGGAAATAATAATAAATTTACATTAAATATAAATAAAATAATAGAGAAATTTATGTGGTTCCTGTATTATTTTAGTTATAAGTTCTTATATATAATAAAGTGTAAAATTTATTGAGTATGTAATTAAATGTGTATAAACCTAATATTTAAAATCAAAAAAATGGTGAATTGATTATATCTAGGGTTAGATTGTTCGGTGAAAACTACTTATTTTTACTATTATTTGTATTTTAAGAAAATAATAGGATATACTTTAAGATTAATTATCTTACTTTTTTAATTTAGATAAAAAATTAAGTATTTCTTCGAAATGTATAGTTAATTGCTCTAAAATTTGAGATTAATCTCTAATCTCTTGAGTCCATTTTTCTGATTATCCATAATTGCTAGATATAATGATTTGTTCAGTGCAAATTATAAGTAGGAAACATCCTTTTTGATTTTGGAACCTTTCTAAGTTGTCTTTAGAATATATATTGCTAGTACTTGATTTTTAATTACAGATATATCATTTTCATTGTTTTGGTTCATAGGCGCTATTCCTATATCTTGGTACATTTAAATTTATTTATATAAAATCATATAGGACTTTTTTTGCTTCTATATCAATTTCTATTGTTTTTAATTTTTTATTCTTGTAGCCATATTTAGAATATCCTAAATGAACATCAAGCTCTGCTTCTAGCATTTATTGGTTTGTATTTCAAATAAATCTTTAAACATATCTAGCAGTTTTAACAAGTATTTTATTAATATTTCACTTTTGTTTAACGTAAAAAGTGTGCATCTTTTTTTAAAATGATAGTTCTATTATACCTTATATTGTTACTATTTTTTAGAAGTTTACACACTTAAAATTATGTATTCAGATAGTAGCTTATATAAAAAATGGAAATAATAATATTATACCCGTAGAAGTTTTCTACGGGTATAATATTTGATAGTTGATTCGGTAATATCTCTAAAATATAAGATTTGATATGGAAGAATACTTAGATAAGGTCAAGCGTATAAATTGTGAACTAACAGATTTTTTACCAATCTCATCTATAACATAAGATGGTTCACTAATTCCACAAGCAGAACCAGCAGAAATAGCTATTCTATCAGATAAATCCTTAATAAACATCTCATTAATTATACCAGGAATAATCATACCAATAACTCCAGGAATCTTATTATTTTCATCACCTAAAAATTCAATACCAGGATATTTTTCATTAAGTAAATTTTTCACTTCAGTTTCTAAAAGAACTATTTTTTTCATATATTCGTCCATATCTCTTTTAGCTATTTCACAAGCTTTACCAAAACCAACAATATTATGAACAGAATGAGTACCGGCTCTATATCCATATTCTTGCTGTCCACCATGGATCAAAGCGGTTATAGGATTATGTGTGTAGCTATTTTTTCGTATAAAGGTAGCACCAACACCTTTAGGACCATAAAGCTTATGGGCTGAAAAGGATAGAAAATCTACTGGTATTTCGCATACATCTATATTGATTTTACCAAGAACTTGAGTAGCATCAGAATGAAATAATATATTTTTTTCTTTTGCTATAGAACATAAATTTTCAATTGGATTTAAAGAACCTATTTCATTATTTCCCCAAACAAAAGAAGATAAAATACTTTTTTCAGTAATAGAGTTTTTAAAATCTTTTTCACTAACTTGAGCAAACTCATTCACTTTAAGGAAAGTAACATCAAAACCTCTGTCTATTTTTTTTGAAGTATTTTTTAGCTTTACAAATTTGCTTACAGCATTACTTTTACTTCTGTTATCAAATACTTCTCCATTTAAAAATTTACAAGTTTGAAGAACAGATTTATGCTCAACAGTAGATGTTATTATATGGTTTCCTTTATTTTCATAAAATCTTTTATAATCTGCTACACCTTTAATAATAAAATTATTACTTTCTGAAGCACCTCCAGTAAATATCACTTCCTCAGGCTTCGAATTTATTAAAGCAGCAACTTTTTCACGTGCTTCTTCAACAGCTTTCTCAGCATTAACAGCTAAAGTATAATGTCTACTAGAAGGATTGCCATACTCCTCTTTTAAAAAGGGAAGCATAGCATCTAAAACTTCAGGGTCAATAGGTGTAGTAGCACTATTATCAAGATAAATCATAGGGATACATCTCCTTTAATTGCAACATGTTTTAAAAATTTCTCAAGATTTCCTCCAGAATAATCATATAGTTTAGATAGTAATTGAGCACCTTTATCTATATGTTTTTTGGTATAGACAGGATAATACTCATCATCAGTTAAATGTCTTTGTAAGTTCATTTCTATTAAAGCCTTATATATAGTGTCAAATTCACCAGTAACAGTAGATCTCTGTAGCTCTAGTCCATTTGTGTCTGTATCTTCAAAATCGTCAATAGAATTTGAATCTCTAAGAGATAATGATATAGCAATTTTGCATAGTGCAAAAGGTTTAAGTTTGCTACTAGAGCTTATTTCTTCAAAAATTTCTTTAGTATTCTTTGCTGTTTTTAATCTAAATCCCATAATTACACCTCAAAATATCCTTTTTTAACTTCAGTCTTTCTTTCTTCTTCATTATAAAGCAGTAAGTATTCATGACAAGTATAAGGCTTAATAATTTCATAAAGATTAGAATCAATCTCTTCATTGGTAGATAGAAGAATAACTTGCTTACTTATATTTGGAAGATAGTTAATTGTTAATGATTTTCTATGAGTTTCATCTACTCTAGCATAAGGGGTATCAATTATAAATGGTATTTCTATTTTAGAGCTTTTTATTAACGCCCAAATTAAACAAAGTATATATATTTGTTTTTCGCCTTTAGAGAAGTCATTAACATTAACTTTTGTTCTTAAACTTATATTATCAAATGATGGGTTAATATTAAATAAATCAAAAAATTCATCGAAAGACTTAGCATTATATTTTAATAAAAGATCTTCTATAAATTTTAAACCATATTTTTTAACAATATCCTTGACCCCTAGGTTATTAATAATATTTAAAATCTCTAATGTGCTATAATTTTTTGAAACATAAAGAGTAGATTCGAAATTAGAGTCAATAACAATACTAGATACATAATCACTTTTTCTTATTATAGTACTAAAAATTTCTATGAAATTGTTTTCTATTAACTTTAATTTATCCTTAGCTAATTTACTTAGTAAAGTATCGAGATAGTCAACTACTTTAGATGAAAGATTTAAAATATTATCATCTTGCATAGAAGAAGTATAAGTATTTTTAGCTCTGTTATATTTATAAATTGCCGTTTTTTCTTTTTCTAAATAAGAATCAAGATCATAATTTAAAGATATTATTTCATTTTCAGTAGAATGAATTTTATCAGTTATATTGCTTATATTTTTCAAGTAATTGTTTACAAAGTCACCTGTAATTGAAGAATTAAGCTTATCTCTTTGAGTTTTAATATCTTGAGCTATTTCTTTAAGTCTATTATAGTTATCAAGTAATTTGCTTTTTAATTCTTTTTCACCATCAATTATGTTATTAAGAGTAGATAGCACATTATTTTGTTGTTCAGAGGATAGCATCAATAATTCTCTTACCATAGAAAGCTCCTTTGTATCGAACATGTTGTTCAGGATTGTAACTGCAAGTTCATTATACTTATTTTCATCAATTTCTGATATATTATGAGAAGAAAGTGATTTGCCGATAACATAACCTGAAAGTTTATTTTTAATGCTTTTATAAGAAGAAATAGAGTTTTCTTTTTCAATTTGGCTCATTGTATCTTTTAATAAATCAGTAATTAATAGAAAAGGTAATATTTCATTACAATAATCCTTAATATACTGATTAATAGACGTTCTTTCGTTTTCAAGAGAGAGTATCTTAGAATTTATAGCCTTTTCTTCGTTTTCTAGTATCCCTCCAGAAGTTTTAAAATCTTTTTCTAATAAACTCTTTTCCATAATTAAGGTATTGAGACTATCTTTCTTTTTTAATATTTTTGTTTTTATGCTTTTAATGTTATATTGAATGCTGTTTAAGTTTTTTAATGTTTCATCATATTGAGTTTCAACATCAGCAAGACTACCATTTTGTTTAGTAATTTGCCTTTGAAAAGATAGAAGGTGTTTCTTTAAAACATTAAAAGTATCATAATTAAATAATTGTAATACAGATTCTTTCAAGTTATTTGATGAATTTTTACCATTGAAGAATTCACTAAGTTCTTCACCATCAAAAAAGAAAAAATCAAATAGAGAACGCGGAATATTTGATTGAAGATATTTATTAAAAAATTCAACTTCATCTTCAGTTAATAATATATCATTTTTAAAAACTTCAAAGCTCTCTACTATTTTTTTGTTAGCATATATCCAATTTCTATTAAGGATATATTTATTTGTTTTGGTTCCTTCAAAGAAAGTCAAAGTAACTGAAAGATTGCAGTCAACGGTTTCATTTTTAAAAGCATTATTATTTATATTATTCTTAATCTTATCTAAGTAGGTAGGATTAATTCCTAAGTATCCATAACTGCTAGGTCCGTAAATACAAAGCTTAATAGCTTCAAATAGAGTAGATTTACCAGAACCATTTTCTCCACCTATTAAAATAATATTTTTATTCTCCAAAGGAGTAAAAGAAAATTCAGTTTCATCTTCATAGGATCTAAAGTTTTTCATTTTTATACTATTAATTATCATTTTCTATCTCCTCAACTATACTTTTGTGTAGATGTTTTTGATTCAAGATTTTTGAAATAGATTTATCTAATACTGTTTTGTTTGTAAAATGCTTATTTTTATTAGTTTCTATAAGTAAAGTAGATATTAAATTATCTGGAAGATTAAACTGTTTATTTAGATCTTTTATGTTAAATAAAGTTTCATCATCAAAAATAGGTTTTTTAAAATCATGCCAAGGCAACTTTTTTCTTAAGATATTATAATAAATATCAACTAATGAACGACAAGTCAAGTCTTCTTCATCATCCCAAATTTTATCAATAACTTCAAGTTCTTGAATAGTTATCAGTGGAAAGTCAATGTATTTATCCATTTCTTTTTGAGTTTCTAATAGTTTTTGTAATATTTCTTTTCTAGCTTTAAAATTAAAAGGTCCATATCCAAGCACATTTATATAACTACCTTTATCACTTTCAAAAACTTTAGAAGGATCAATTTTATAATTATCAATTAAAGGTAATAATTCTAAATATATTTTTTCTTTATCTGAAGACTCTTTAGAGCCTTCTTGAATGTCATTAGCAGAGTTCCTCAAATCAATATATTCTTTATTTCCTTCATTAAAAATATAGTTTTTATTTAATTCTAAGTTGTAGTTTATAGGTAAATCATCCAATAGTAACTTTTTATAATAATGGTTTCCATCTCTTCTATATTGTCTTCTATATTCATGCTTATCTCTTATACTAAGCAACCAATTTCTGAAGTCAAGAAGAGGTTGTAGCCATTCTTCGCCATTTTTTATAAAACCAGTTAAAGACTTATCTTCCTTAACAACAGTACAAGACCAGCAACCAAAACGAGAATTACCACAAGAAGGTGTATCTACTTGACCTTTAGCATTTTTAGTAATAGTGAAAGGACATTCTCCACCATCTGAACCCATATATAAATCTTGTAAATCGTTATTATTTGTCCCCCAAGGAGTAACACCATTGTCACTTAAAAGTATCTTCCATACCTCATCTGTTGTTAACTCTACAATAGGATTATACACATATGTATTGTTAATAGTATTATGAGGTGTAAATAGATACCCTTCTATTTCTCTTTTTTCTATTCTATTTTTTCTTGCTATACTTTCAGTTTTTCTAACTCCAAGTAATAATACAACTTCGCCACTTTCTTTAACCTTTGTTTCAATAAAGTCATTAGAAGGTTGAATCTTTAAACGTTCAGTACACCATCTAAATCTAATTGAAGTAGGAGTCGGTAAACCCTTTCCAATTATATTAGTCCAAAAGGTATTATTATATTTAGGGTATACCATATGTGATGAAATAGGCAAGGAAGTATCTTTTACATATTCATTTATAGCGTTATAATTAGCCTGTAGATAACCTAAAACTATTGGATTTTCTATTAATGTATCAGAAGAAACTATATATATATGTTTATGTCTTTCCTCTTCAGGCAAGCTCTCTAACATTTTAAAAGCAAGCTGAACAACAACAGTACTGTCTTTACCACCACTATATCCAATAATCCAAGGTCTATTATCATTTTTATATACCATTTTCATCTCTTCTAATATAAAATTTAAAGTATCTTTAAAGTCGTTTTTCATCATAGTTGCCTTCCTTTTTTCTTAATATCATTTTCAAGTTTTATTTCATCTTTTGTTAATGGCAAATCAAGTTTTTTCTTTATAAGATTATTTGTAAGTTTTATATAGTAAGCACTTTTAACAATTCTTCCATTTGCACCTATAACTCTATTTTGCCAATCATCAAGATTAGTTCTATTCCAATTGATATGCTTGATATTTTTTAAAATATCTTTCCATTCATTTGGATGATTCCTATATAGATAATTACCTACAAAGCCTAGGGCCTCCAGAACTACACCGCTTGAACTAATAAACTCTCCTCTGAACTTTGCAGGACTAAGTTCTTTAGAAAATACTAATTGCCATTCACTCATACTATCACACAAAACATCCCAAAATTCCTTAACAAAACTAACAGATTCTTTATCAGTTAATTTTAATTTATTTAGTAACTTTTTATTAGTTTCATGTATGCTACTTAAAGCAAATAGTTTTGCTGAAAATTTGGATAAAGAAGGATTTTCTTTGTCCGTATAGTATTTTAAATTCTTATTTGTTTCCACTAAGTCTTTAGAAATAGTCGCAATTGGATCTCTTGAATCATACAAGATTCCAATTGACTTTGAAACATTAACAGCATGTTTATTTAAATCTGCAAATATCTGTTGGCTACGTTTCAATCCTTCATCTATAAAGATAACAACAGATATTGTTTCATTAGAAAGAGAAGGATCTGCCTTTAAAGCTTCTTCAATAGCAGCTCGTCTATGCTGTCCATCGTTAATTAGCAGTCTACTATCCATAGAAACTTTGAGGATTCCTATGTTCTCGTCTAATTGACTGTCAATTGGTGAAAAATCGAAATTTCCATCAATTGATGAAGTCAATGAAGAAAATACATAATCTTTAGGATTATCGATTATGTATTGAGCAATCTCAGGTATACGATTTTTATTTAGAATTCTTTGAGCCCTATGTTCAGGCGGTAACTCCTCTTCATTAAATATAAATAGTTTAGATAATATTGAAAGAGGGCACATAATGACAAAAAAGTCTCTATTTGCCTGTTTTCCTTTCATTGCAGGAAATGAGTAAAAAAAATTATTATACATTTTTATCTCCTTACGTACGTAATATTACATATTTATTATAACATTTACGTACGTAATGTAAATAGGAGATTTCATTTCGAAATATATACGTGTAGTTTAATGTAGAAAGTAGATTTTGCTTCGTTCAATATAACCAAAATATTATATCTTCTTTCTAAGATTAACGCGTTGTGCTAGTTCAAATTTAGAAAAATAAAACTCCAACAAATGTAAAAAACTAAACTTAATTCAAAAACGCATAGAAGATTACAAGTGCAAGCCTCAAGAAAGTATAAGTGAATATATATGTTAAAAAATATATCAAGACAAATTATGACAAGTTTTTTAAAAAATGTATGATATAATTTGGGCGAAATGAAGATAATCAGATTTTAATAAGGATTTATTCTAGTTTATAGCATAGAAATGTTTTTTATAATTACTAATATAGATAAAATATGATTATAAAACAAAGATAATTGTGAATTTTAAAAGATTGATAATGTTATTAAATTAAAAATGGTATGTTAACAGTTGAAATGTTATAAAAATATTAAATATATTTAAAGAAAGAATTGAATGATATTAAATGTATTAAGAGGTGTTAGTAGTGGTGAGAAAAAATAGTTGGAATAAATGTAATGAAAACCATAATTTAATTGGGAGTAAAAAGGTTGATTATTCAATAGTTGAAGGTGGAACACCTATACCTAAAGAGTATCAAGATGATTTTATTCTAGTAGAAGAAGGTAGAATACTGGAGATTGGTCAACGTAGGGAAGTAAAGTTTCTGATAGAAGATAAAATATTTAGGGCTACAATTAAAAAACGTAAGAGAAGCGATTGTGAAGGATATATTTTGAGAATTAATTATAACAAAGAGTTAAATGAGTATTTCAGAAAAAAGTTTAGTTCAAGTATTAAGTATATTGAAGAGAATAGAAAAATTACGGGTAAAAGTAATATAATTGTTCCAGATGAAATAGGTGAATATATAGAGTTTTATAGAACAGAAGAAATGGATTGTTATAAATTAAAATTAGTTTTAAATGATAAAGGGAAAAAATACCAGGAATATATTGGTGAACCATTTGAAAGTGGTTTTGAAGATAAACGACAAGTAAATTTCATATATGATATTGAAAAATGTAGTAGAGATATAGGTTTATCAGAAGACAATATAAATAAATGGTTAGAAGCTATTAAGCGTAAAGGACAAGCTATAATTTATGGTCCACCAGGAACAGGTAAAACATATACAGCTAAAAAATTAGCTAAAGTACTATTGTCAGAGGGAGATGGTTTTGTTGATTTAGTACAATTTCATCCAGCTTACGCATATGAGGATTTTATACAGGGTATAAGACCTAAAATTGATAGAGAAGGAAAATTGTCATACAACTTGGAAAAAGGAAGGTTTATTGAGATTTGCGATAAAGCTAGAAAAAGAAAAGGAAACAGTGTATTAATAATAGATGAAATAAATAGAGCAAATTTATCAAGAGTATTTGGGGAATTAATGTATTTGCTAGAATATAGAAATAGTTCAATTAAATTGGCTAGTGGAGAAAATTTTGATATACCTAAAAATATTTATATTATTGGAACGATGAATACTGCTGATAGATCTATTGCATTAGTAGATAATGCTATTCGAAGAAGATTTGCTTTTTTAAGTTTACAACCAAATTATAAAGTTTTAAAGAAATATCATTTAGAAAGTAGTTTTCCAATAGATAAATTAATTAGTATCTTAAAGAATATAAACAAACATATTAACGATAAACGTTATGAATTAGGAATTTCGTATTTTTTAAATAGTAATTTGGAAGAGTGTATACAAGATATTTGGGAGATGGAAATAGTACCTTATTTAGAGGAGTATTTTTTTGATCAATCAGATAAAATTAATGATTTTTCATGGAAGAACATAGAGGAGCAATTGTATGGTGATGTCTAATAAAAAAGTTATAGAACTTATAGAGTACAATCCTACAGAGTTAGATAAATCATTTTTAGATGAATCTACAGGTGAATATATATGGAAAGAGTATAGTAAGCAAATAAATTTAGAATTTCCATCTCGAATCACTGATAATAAGTGGAGATTGACTTGTTTAGGATGGGTTGGATATATTAGGATTAATAGAGATTTAGATATTATACTTAAACCTAAAATATTAATAAAAAATTTATTTTTAATGTGGGAGTATGCATATAGGTTAAAAAGTTTTCATATATTAGATGGATTAATAGAGTGTGAAAGTATTTTAGATTTTTATAACCAATTAGCTAAAGTATTGGTTAAAAAAGTTGTACAAAGAGGAAAAATCGGTTATTACAAAACTTATGAAAAAAGAGAAGATATTCTTACTTATGTATCAGGAAAAATAGATGTGGACTATTTGATCAGAAATCCAATAAGATCAAATATTAAATGTGAATTTTATGAAGATACTACTGATAATGAAGAAAATCAGATAATATTATGGACAATATATACTATATTAAAAAGTAATCTATTAAAGGAGGATTTAAAGGATACTATTAGATCAGTGTATAGAAGTATGTCAAATTTTATTTCATTAAAACGAGTAAGTCATTATAAGTGTTCAAATAGAAGGTATACTAGTTTAAATCATGATTATAAGACAATACATTCTTTGTGTAGGTTATTTTTAGAAAATATAGGACCAACTTACAAAATTGGAACGACAAACATGTTGCCATTTATAGTTAATATGGGAAGAATTTTTGAGTTATTTATTGCAGAATGGTTAAAAATTAATTTACCTAAACAATTAGAGTTAAAATATCAAGAAAAAGTTTATGTAGGTGAAAAAAATGAAATGATTTTTCATGTAGATTTAGTAATATATGATAGAAAAACTGGTAAAGCAAAATGTGTTATAGATACTAAATATAAAAACACAAAAAAACCTAAGCGAGAAGATATTTATCAGATAACTACATATGCTGTTTCTAAAGGGTGTAAGAAGGCTATATTAGTTTACCCATCAGAATTATGCAGTGTTAATAGTTTGTATATAAATGATATAAAAATTCACAGTCTTATATTCAATATTGGAGAAAATATAGAAAATAGTGGTAAGGAGTTTTTAGAAGATTTATTAAATATATTAGAAGATTCTTAAATGGTATTTAGAAGATATCTATACTAGACTTAATCTATAAGTGTAAAAATATGTTAGATGATAAGTACTCACCAGATGCATACAATATAGGGATCAACTGTAGAGAACATGCAGGTCAAACTGTTATGCATCTGCACATTCATATAATAACGAGATATAAAGGTGATATAGATAATCTTACTGGTGGAGTAAGAGGGGTTATTTCTAATAAGAGAATATATTAATTTTGAAGAAGTAGTTTAACTACTTCTTTTTTACGCTTATGGAGATTATATGATTTTCAAATTCTGGATAACATTGATGGAAGAGCTATACTTACAACTATTTTTGAGCAACGGAGCCCGTAGGGATCGTTGGCGACATGAGTCAGTGCGTAGCGACTAGACGAATTTTTATGTATAAAAACTGTAATATTGAAAAAAATAGTAAAAGGAGGTGTTTATTATGTTAAATCTAACTCAAAAAGAAAGAATGTTATTAGAAGATCAAAAGATACATGAGCAGATGTGTATTGACAATTATACTGATTATGCTCAAAGAGCTAAATGTCCTGAGCTTAAACAATTGTTCAATGGGTATGTAACTAAAGAACAACAGCATTTAGACAGTATAAATCAGATACTAAGTGGTACTGTTCCAAATGTTGGCGGTGGCGGACAACAGCAACAACAAAACCAAGCTCAAACTTTTACTCCTGCAAATACATACGATCCACAAGATGCTCTTTTGTGTAAAGATGCCTTAATGGCTGAAAAGTATATATCTGGATCATATAATATTACTATATTTGAGTGTTGCGATACGAATGTAAGACAGGTTCTTAACCATATACAAAAGGAAGAGCAAGAACATGGTGAAGGTATATTTAATTATATGAGAAGTAAAGGGATTTATAATCCTCAATAGGAAGTTTGACTTAGGATATAATTATCAGATGATAATTATATCCTATTGAAATAAATACAAAAATAGGATATAATTATATAAAAGATTCGTATAAATGCGAATTAAATCGGAAAAAGTCGAAAAATAATTCGTGAATCTTATTAAAGGGGGTATGTGTTTGAATTTATATGTAATAGCATTAATCTTAGTTGTATTGTGTTTAGTACTTAGATATGGAATAACTAATAGTAAGTACAATAAGTAGATATTGCAAAGGAGAAATAAGTTATGGATTTTTCTTACAAATAAAACCCTAAAGACTAAATTATTTAGTTTTTAGGGTTTTATTTTGTTATTAATTAACATATATTTGGATAGAATGTAGTTAGTAGGAAGGAGAGGTTTTTTATGTTTAAAAAAGATGATCTACATATTATATCCAAATCATTAGATTATTCTATAGCTAATTTGGAGAATTATTTAAATAAATATAGTGAGCATTTATGTGATCTAGATAAAGTTGATATAATATATCAACTAAAAAAGTATGAGGAAATATCGAGTAAAGTAAGATGCACAATTGGGACTAATGAATTATATAATCAAAATATTGATATATACAAATAGAAAATCCGATGTTAATATATTAAAAGAAAATATATTAATAAAAGGAGAGTTATATGACAAGAGGGTTTGAAGTAGTAAGTTATGGTGAATTTAAAAAGATTTTAGGAAAAGATTTAAGTGATGAAGTTATAAAAGAAAAATATAATAGTATGAAAAAACCGAGACGTGCTACTAGTTTGTCGGCTGGATATGATTTCTATTGTGTAAATGATTTCACTTTAAGTCCTGGGGAGTCTATTGTGGTTCCGACTGGGATTAAAAGTTATATGAAAGCGGATGAATGTTTGTACATATTGGTTAGAAGTAGCCATGGCTTTAAGTACAATATAAGACTTAAAAATCAAGTTGGACTAATAGATTCTGATTACTATAATAATGAAAAGAATGAAGGGCATATATTTATAGCTTTAAAGAATGAGGGAGATAAAGAATTTGAGGTTAAATCTGGAGAAGCATTTGCACAAGGTATATTTCAAAAGTATTTAATAGCAGATGATGATGAGCCTGTTGAGGTTCGTAGAGTAGGTGGTATAGGCTCAACATCAAAGTAATTATATATTTAATTAGCTGTAGCTTCCATTTTAACGGTTAGCTTTTCTATTTTATTTTGTATATCGTTGTATTTTTGTATTTGAGCTATTATCTCTAGTTTCTCGGATTCTGGTAAACACTTTCTATATTTATCTAAACTATTTTCTAAGTTATTTATAGAATATTCTATTGAATGTAGTATGTGTTTTAATTCGTTGTATTCTAACATAAATATACCTCCGGTTAAGTTTAGTATGAGTCTTAATTATTGACATATATGGCATAGTTCTATACATTTTTTTGCAATATAATGGTACAATATATTTTGGCATTATATTAAATTTAAAAGGAGATATATAAATGAAAAAAGCATTAGACTATTTTGGAAATGGATATAATTGTGCGGAGTCTGTAATTAAAGCAACTAATGAAAAAAAGAATACACAAATACCTGTAGAAATAGCAAGTTCTATGGGCCATGGTATGGCAGTTGGAAGTGTATGTGGAGCTATATGTGCAGGTGTTAGTTCTATAGGAGTTTTAAAAGGTGGACAAGATGTAAGTCAAAAAAAAGAAGCTAGAATGTACACTAAGGAACTTATGAACAAAATAGAACAAGAGTATGGAAGTGTTATATGTAAAGAATTAAAAGGAAATAAGGTTAGCTGCAAAGAATTGATTGATTATGTAGATAAATATATTGATAGTATAGAGTAAGCTTTTGGAAGATTAATACAGAGACATAATTTATAAAAAATGCTATAATACTTTTGTTAAAGAGAGGTGACATAATGAGTAATCAAGAAAACAACGGTATTGCTGGAAGCGGATGCGAGATATTAATACCATTTAATGAAAGAAAGCCAGTTAGAGAAATTGAAAAAAGTATAATAAAGACTTATAGAAAACGTATATGGTCAAAGTTTGTAAAGGCTATAAAGGATTATGAACTTATAAAGGATGGAGATAAAGTAGCTGTTGCTATATCAGGTGGAAAAGATAGTATGCTTATGGCAAAACTATTTCAAGAGCTTAAAAGACATGGGCAAATAAAATTTGAACTTGAATTTATAGCTATGGATCCTGGATATCATGAGAATATAAAAGAACTTTTAATAGATAATTGTAATTATTTAAATATACCTATTCATTTATATGAATCACAGATATTTGAGGTAATAGATAGAATAGCTCAAGATTATCCATGTTATATGTGCGCTAAGATGAGAAGAGGATCTTTATACTCAAAGGCTCAAGAGCTTGGATGTAATAAGTTAGCACTTGGACACCATTTTAATGATGTTATTGAAACTACTCTTATAAATATGTTTTATGCAGGATGCTTTAAAACGATGCTTCCTAAGCTAAAGTCTACAAATCACGAAGGACTAGAACTTATAAGACCAATGTATTATATAAGAGAAAATGACATACAAACATTCACACAAAATAGCGGTATATGGCCACTAAATTGTGCGTGTATGGTTGCTGCTAAGAGAACTTCTAATAAGAGGACTGAGATAAAAGAGCTTATAAAAAATCTTAAGCTTGATTTTCAGGATATAGATAAATCTATATTCAAAGCAGCAGAAAATGTTAATATAGATGCTATTTTGGGATGGCAAAAAGACTCTAAAAAACACTCTTATTTGGAGTTTTATGATGAAGAATAATATTTTAAAGGGTTAATACAGCGAATATGTTGTATTAACTCTTTTTTTGATTAAAGGAATATAAATGGTTTTGTTGAACTTAAAAAATATGGTTAGAATTACTTGTTTTATTGCTTATAATTTTGGCGACATGAGCCATGGGTTAGCATGAAGCGAATTTTAATATATGTAATTTTTGTAGGGGGGATTAGTTATGAAGTTATATACTACTAGTGAGGTGTCTAGAAAGACTGGATTGAATAAAAAGACTTTAAGAAATTGGGAAAAAGTATTCGGACTTAAAGTATATAGAGATGATAATGGAAATAGAAATTATACAGACTACGATATTGAGTTAATGCAAAATATAAAAAAACATAAACAACAAGGAATGGGAAACAAATTTATAAAGGAATATATAGAGAATAGTAATTTTGACAAATCTAATGAAGAATGTGCCGCTACTTTGACTCAAGTAAATCCATTAGAATCTATTGGGGATATTCAAAAAATTATGGCAGAAAATTTTAAAAACATTATGGGTGAGGCTATAGGTGATATTGTTATTGAAAGAGAACAGAAATTAAAAGAAGATTTAGGAAATGAAATTAGCGAAAAACTTGATGATATAAGTATTAATTTAAGAGAAGAGATAAGCAATAAGGTTAGAAAGCAAGTTAGAGTAGAGAATCAAAAACTCATGTTGTATTTAGCAAATAATAGGAAGGAAAGTAAAAAAGGATTTTTTAGTAAGGTATTTGGATAATAAATAGGGACTTAAAAAAGTCCCTATTTATCAATCAATTCATTTTTAATTAAATTAAGCATGAATGTTTCTCTTTCAACAGAAAGACCCATTTTAGAATCTTGAGTTTTAATTAATTTAGTATTGTGATTTATTGCTTCATCTATATCTATCCATACTGTAGTCATACCGTTTGAAATCTCATAATCCTCTAACTTAGGTTTTCCTAGTTCTTTAGCGATTTTACAAACATAAAAGTATGATGTCATATGCATAAGGTCGTATCCTTCATAGTGAGTTGGTCTGTATTCATCAAAGATACCAAATTCTTTTATAATTTCAATATCTTTAGCACCTGTTTCTTCATTTAATTCTCGCTTGAGGCCGTCGGTTAAGTCTTCGCCAGGGTCGACTCCTCCGCCAGGAAAGCTATAGTCATCGTATCTTTTAGTATACATTAAAAGTATTTTGTTTTCATCTAGTATTATTGCTCGTGCTGCTTTTCTTTCGAATATATTACCTTTAATTTCATTTATATCTTTATGAATCATTTTTTTTAATAGTCTCATCAAAAAGCTCCTTTATATAGTCATCATTATAATTTTGAATAAACTTAATTATATTATACTATTCTATTATATATTTAAGAAAATTAATGTAAAGGTAGAATTTTATGATTTATTATGTTTTTTCATCATTAGAGGTATTAAAATGAGCTTTGCAGCATAAAATTAATATGTAGTAACAACAAAAGATGAATCACTTTAAGCAGTAATATGCTTAGTGTTGAGTTTATAATCTTTCTTATTAAAAAAGATGTTAAGAAGGAGCCTGCTGGCTCCTTTTATAATTGACAAAATTAACGTTTTATAACGATATTGTTTTGAAAAAAATAGAGAAAAATAACAAAATATAGAAAAATGTTGAAAAAAATGAAAAATAATAGTAAGATAGACTTATCCACAAGGGGGGATTAAATGAGACTATCTATAAAAAATAAAATAATAATTTTGGTATTATCATTAATAATAATACCTGCCAGTATTTTAGGAACGCAAGCATATAATAAATCTACAAAAATATTAAAAAATCAATTTGAAATGTATATGACAGATGTTAACACTAATGCCAATGATGCTATCAAACTATACATAAATAGCCATGTAAGAACCATAGAAGTTATAAGTAACAATAAATACTTAAAAGGTATACTAGAAAATTCTGAATATGAAAATGAGTGTAGGGAAATATTTGAAGGGTATGCTGATTCGTATGAGGAGATATTGTCGGTTTATATTGGAACTGAGGATGGAAATCATACTTACGATAATAATGCAGAAGATTATGATCCTAGAACTAGGCCTTGGTATAAAGAGGCTATAAAAGAAAAAAAGGCGATAATGACACCAGCCTACTTAGATGAAGCTACTAATGAGTTAGTAGTTTCTTTTACAGCACCTGTATTTAATAATGATAATGAAATTATAGGTGTAGTTGCATCTGATGTAACGCTTGAAAAAATAGCTGATAAAGTAAACAGTATGAAAATAGGTAAATCGGGAGATGCAAGTATTGTAGATTCTAAAGGGAATTTTATAGCGAATAAAGATAAAAGTAAAATAGGAGGGAGTATAGGGGTTCCTAAAATATTAGATAAGATAAATAAACAAGCTGAAGATATAGTTTCTTATGACATAAAGGATGAAGATGGATCTGTACATAAAAAAATGGCTTCATTAAAGCGTTTAGAAAATACAGATTGGACTATGGTTTCAGTTATAGATTTTACCGAAATAGAAGAAAAAAGTAATAATTTATTACATGCTATATTTGGGTTTGGAATTATAAATATAATTTTAGCTTCCATTATAGGAATTATTTTTTCTAATCGTATTACAAAAAATATAGACAAGATATTATACAGCATAAACAAGGTAAAAGAAGGCGATTTTACAGTATCAGCAGATGTGAAATCTAAAGATGAAATAGGTAAAATAGCAGATGATTTCAATATTATGGTGCATAATATAAAGAATCTTTTATTAAGAAACCAAGAAGTAAGCAAAAGATTGTCTGAGTCATCAAATGAATTAGCAGCTATAACCGAGGAAGTTAGTGCATCTAGTCAAGAAATATCGGAATCTATAAATGAAATATCAAAAGGTGCAGCGGAACAATCTGCTGATGCAGAAAATGGTGTTAAGCTTGCTCTTGATTTGGATAATAAGTTTAGTGAATTATTAGGTGATATAAATAAAATGCTAAAAGGTACAGATGAAGTCATATCATTTAACAAGGTAGGTATTGAATCTATTGAAGATCTTCAGAAAAAGACGGATTTAAATAACGAGTCTATACTAAAAATAGAAAACGCTCTTGGTAGACTTACACATAAGTCTGAAAATATAGGTGTTATATTAGAAACTATAAGATCGATATCTACCCAAACTAACTTGCTTGCACTTAATGCATCAATAGAGGCAGCAAGAGCTGGTGAGGCTGGAAAAGGATTTGCAGTTGTAGCTGAGGAAATAAGAAAGTTAGCTGAAGGCTCAGGAATGGCAACTAATGAAATTCAAAGTATAATAGATTCTATATATGAAGAAAGTAGGAATACAGTTGTGATTATGGATGAAGTAAAAAATATTTCTATAGATCAAACTAATTCTGTACAGTATGTTAATAAATCATTTGAAGATATATCTAATTCAATAGAACATATTACAAGTGAAATAAATATAGTTAGTAATAATTTGAGTAATTTATCAAAAAATAAGGACTTAATAGTTGAAAGTATCAAAAGCATATCTTTGGTGTCAGAAGAGAGTGCAGCTTCATCTGAGGAGATAAATGCATCTGTTGAACAGCAATCTATAGCAGTTGAACATGTTGCAAATAGTGCTCAGGAATTGAATGAGATTTCGCTTGATCTTAATGATAGCATAAATAAGTTTAATATTTAAATTAAAACGGTGAACACTTTGTTCACCGTTTTATAATTAGTATCTTCTTTTTTTTCTGCTGATTATATTTTTAACAAGAACTATTTTATTGTCTGCAATTGTTATAGCTTCTTGGCTTATGTTTAATTGTTTCATCATTTTGTACATTATAAACTTTTCTCTATCTCTAACTATATTTATAACAACTCCGTCTTTATTCATTCTACCTGTACGACCTGCACGATGTAAATAATCTACTTTATCAAGAGGTAAGTCCATATTAAATATATGAGTTACATCTTGAAAATCCATTCCTCTAGTGAATAAATCTGTAGTAACTAAAATTTTAAGTTTTCCTTTTTTAAACGATGACAATAAGTGTTGTCTATCTTGATTTTTAGTTCTAGTTTGTATACCTCCAACTGAATAACCTTGTCTGTGAAGATCTCTGACAAATCTATCTACATTTTCATTTTTGTTTATAAAAACTAATGATTTTGAAGGCTTTACAGTTTTTAGTATTTCAACTAGTGTATCTGTTTTTCTAGGAGCCTTACTTATTATATATTGGTGCTTAATTTTTGTAGGTATAGGTTTAATATGGTCAAGGTTGACAAATTGAGGATTTTTCATAAGCTTATTCAATATATCATTAGATTCTTGTGATATAGTTGCAGAAAAGCTTAGTAACTGTCTATCTCTTAAAGTTGTTTTTATTATACCTTGAACTTTTGATAAAAAGCCTTTCTCCAATATTTGATCAACCTCATCTAAAGCTATTGTATTTACATTGTGCATTTTTAATTTTTTAAGACTTATCAAATGTAGAAGTCTTCCTGGAGTTGCTACTATTAAGTGCGGTTTTTGTTTTAATCTCTCTATTTGTTTTTCAAGATTCATACCTTCTACTACACAAAAAGTTTTTATATCTGAATTTTGAGTTATTCTTTCAGCCTCTTGCTGTATTTGAATACTCAATTCTTTACTAGGTGCCAGTATTAGCATTTGCAAATCATTTTTATTTGAATCGATTTTTTGTACCATAGGTATTAAATAAGATAAAGTTTTACCTGTACCTGTTCTCGCTTTCCCTATGACATCCATGCCTTCTAATATTAGGGGGATTGTATCGTTTTGTACCTTAGTTGGTTCTGTAATATCAGATTTAGTAAGGTTGTCCACTATGAATTCATGTAAATTATACTGTTTAAATTTGTTTTGCATTTTGTATCTCCTTTTTTATTTTATGAATCTATTATATCCTAATATGAGCATATTCGATACCATAATACGGATTTTTTTATAATGAGTAGGAAATTATATTCTTATTTGAATTATGTAATAAGTATAATTTCCGTTACGAATTTCAAAAAAGTCTACAACTATAATTTTTAGAATAATGACTTTTTTATAAACTAAGGAATTATAAAATTTTCGTTTTGTGGATAACATTGATGGAAGAACTACACTTGCAACTATTGTGAGCAACGAAGCCCGTAGGGATCGTTAAAGACATGAATAAGTAGCAACTAGACGAATTTTTTATAATACTTAACGGTTTTTATTGGAAAGTATTAGTATAGTTTTGATGTATAATATATATAGGCAATATACAAACTATGCGATTTTAAGGATATATTATATAATGGTAGCTTATTTTAAAATGGGGGATTTTTATGATATTTAATGAAGATAAAAGCAATATTAACTATGTTTATATAATAGAGTGTAGTGATGGCACTCTTTATACTGGATATACTAATGATTTAGATAAAAGGATAAATACACATAATAAGGGTAGAGGTGCTAAGTATACAAGATGTAGGCTTCCTGTAAAATTACGCTATTATGAAGAATATGGTTCAAAGGGAGAAGCCCTAAAACGAGAATATAAAATAAAACAAATGACAAGGCAACAAAAACTAAAATTAATTGAAAAATAAAATAATAAGGATTATTATATATTTGCTGTTGTTTTATTTTTTGTTTTCGACAAATATGTTATTATATATATAAGAATATAAAAGATGAGGTTACATAAATGTTTAAGAAGACAAAAAAAAGAAATAGCAAAAAAAACAATACGGCAAAGAAAATTAATTATTTAAATAAAATGATACCGGGTCTTTCGGTTACCTTGTATTTGAGTATATATTCTATTTATTATCTTGATGTTAGTATATTTGAAAAATATATAAATTTAAATGATGATATTTTGCGAATAGTATCTATATTAACGGCTTATATATTAAGTGGGTATATAAGTACTAAGAACATTAAAGACCATAAAAACATAAAGCTAACGTATATGATTAATTTTATTGTTTTTATTGTAATACTAGTGATATAATTTGAATTAAATTAATATTTAAAGGAGGATTTGAAGGTGAGATATAAAGCAATAATTTCAGATTTAGATGGAACACTCCTTAATAGTAACCATAGAGTCAGTGAATATACTAAGAGTGTAGTTGAGAAGGTTATAAAAAAAGGCGTAAAGTTTTTTATAGCAACAGGAAGACATCATAAGGATGCATCTCATATAAAAGAACAGCTTAATTTAGATACGGTATTAATAACTTCTAATGGGTCAAGGGCACATAATTTCAAAAATGAAAAATTATTGTGTCATAATATAAACTCTGAAATAGCTAAGTCTATATTAGAAATGAAGTTTGATAATGATATTCATGTAAATGTTTATCAAGAAGATCATTGGCTTGTAGAAAAAGAGAATGAATGGTTGAGTAATTTTAATGATGAGTCTAGTTTTATGTATAAAATGGTTGATTTTAATAACTTAGATTCGTATGAATGTATAAAATTCTTTTTCATATGCAATGATCAAAATAAGTTGAAATCAGTAAAAGAAGAACTTGAATCAAAGTTTTCTGATCATGTACACGTTACATTTTCACTACCTATATGTCTTGAGGTAATGGCTAAAGGAGTATCAAAGGGAGCTGCTTTAGAGGAAATACTGAAAAATTACGGGATACCATCTAATGAGGTTGTAGCATTTGGAGATGGATTTAATGACCTTGAGATGTTAAGTAGTGTTGGAAAAGGCTTAGTAATGGGAAATGCTGATGAGAATTTAAAGAAGGCTCTTCCTGACAATGAGATTATAAATACTAATAATGATGATGGGGTCGCAAAGTATATAGAAGAATTGTTTTTATAGAAATTTATGATAAAAGAGTTAAAACTTTAGAGTTTTAGCTCTTTTATTTTTTTATCATTAAAAAAATTGTATTAACTTTACTTATGACAATAGTCAAAAAATATTGTTTTATGTCGTAAGAAAATATAATATTTATGTGTGAGTCAAGAAAACGATTGTATTTATAAGGAGGCAGAATATGAGTAATAAAAAAAGAATAGTGCTTCTTGGCGCAGGGTATGGAGGTTTATTAACAGCAAAAAAACTTGCAAATAAATTAAAAAATGATAATCAAGTAGAGATTACACTTATTGACAAAAACCCATACCATACAATGCGTACAGAACTTCATGAGGTAGCAGCTGGTAGAGTTTCAGAGGAATCTATTAGAATTAATTTAAAGAAAATATTTGCTGGAAGAAAGGTAAATGTTGTACTGGACGAAATAAATGATATCGATTTCAAGGAGAAGGTTTTAAAATCAAAAAACACCAAATATGAATATGATTATTTAGTAATGGGTACTGGATCTAAGCAAACTTTCTTTGGAATACCAGGGGCACAAGAGAATACTTTTAAATTATGGGATTTTGATGATGCTGTTAAATTAAAAGAACAAATTCTTCATATGTTTAGAGAAGCAGTAAAAGAAACTAATAAAGAAAAAAGACAAAAAATGTTAACTTTTGTTGTAGTAGGCGGTGGATTTACAGGTATAGAAATGATTGGTGAATTAGGTGAATGGAAAGACAGATTATGTGAGGACTTCTATATAGACAAGGAAGAAGTAAAATTATATGTAGTAGATGGTGCACCTAAGATATTACAAATTTTATCTGATAACTTAATTAAAAAAGCTGAGAAAAGACTTAAAAAATTAGGAATTGAAATAGTAACAGGTGCAGGTATCACAGAGGTTTCGAAAGATTCCGTTACATTAGGAGATAAAGGTAAGATAGACACATATACTACAATTTGGGCAGCTGGTGTTGAGGGGTCGGATATTTTAGGTAAAGTGGATATTGAACAAAAGGGAAGAAAAAGAATAGTTACAAATGATAAACTACAAGCTGTAGATTACAATAATGTTTATGTTGTAGGTGATAATATATTCTATATTGTAGAGGGTCAAGAAAGACCTGTTCCTCAGATGGTTGAGAATGCTGAACATTCAGCTCCATTAGTTGCAAATAATATTTATAAAGATATAAAAGGTGGAGAAAAGAAATCCTATAAACCAACTTTCCATGGTTGCATGGTATGTATAGGTTCTCGCTATGGTGTAGCTACTGTTGGAATGCCTGGTAAAATGTTTGGAATGACTGGTTTTATGGCTATGTTTATAAAACATTTTATCAACTTGGTATATTTCTTCCAGGTAGCTGGATTTAATAAATGTTGCTCTTATTTATTACATGAATTTTTCCATACGAAAGATAATAGGAGTTTTGTTGGTGGATGTTTTGCAAAGGCATCTTCAAATCTTTGGTTATTACCTCTTAGAATATTTATCGGTTACAAGTGGTTGGAGCAGGGACATGGAGTTATTGGATTACTACTGATTCTTGGATTGTTTACTGATATTGCATTAATTATATCTATTGCCGTTGCAGCAATGACTTGGACTTCTGGTATAGCAACTATGGATATGCTTTGGTATATAATTTCAGGTATTGCTTTAATTGGATCAGGAAGTACATTTGGTCTAGATTATTATGTAATACCTGCCTTTAAGAAAGCGTGGAAGAAGATTGGTATTATTAAAAAATCATATCTATATATTGATTAATTCAATAATACTCTAATTTCCAGTAAAAATATTATTTTTACTGGAAATATTTTTGTGCATATTAAAATTTAAAATAAGATGACTATTGATCCCAATTATTACAATTGTCGATTAAATGTGACAATAGTCAAAAAGTGTTGATAAAAGACATTAGAATAGTTAAACTTTTAATAAACAAACTGTTGTAGCACTTGAAGAGACTTAGACTCATACTGGGTTAGAGCGGTAGTTTTATTGATTTTGTAGATTAGTCGAAATGATTATACGGTAATGTAGTCTTAATATGAATTTAATAAATATTATAAAAAGTATTATGAAAGTGTGGGGAATTAGATTGAAACTTAAGGAGATTTATGAGCCAATCGACCAAAGAATTAACAAAATGGAAGATGAACTAAATAATTTATTTAGTGATGCTGGTATTCCTTGTATTAATGAATTATTCGGATATTTTTTTAAAAATTCAGGGAAGCATCTTCGTCCTGCATTAACATTTTTATCAGCAGGCGCTGTAAAAAAGCAAGATGATATAAATGATAACAATCTTGTACAATTAGCCTTAGCCTTTGAACTTTTACACAGTGCAAGCTTAGTTCATGATGATATTATTGATGAGGATTTAACTAGACGTGGTCAGAAAACACTAAATAATGTATTCGGTAATAAAATAGCAGTATTAGCGGGAGATACCTTATATTCTAGTGCATATTCGATAATGTCAAACCTGTTTCCTAGAGAATATTCGCAAGATATAGCTAATCTTGGATTTAAAATGTGTGTTGCTGAAATTGAACAGGCAAAAGGAAGCTTAAATCGTGAAAATTATTTCAAAGTTATTGAAGGAAAAACTGCGTTATTTATGAGTATTTGTTGTAAATTAGGAGCATCTTTAGCAGGAGCCACAGAAAGTCAATTGAAAAGCTTAGAGAATTTTGGATTGAATTTAGGAATGGCATATCAAATAAAAGATGATTATATGGACGATGACCCTAATGGACTAAAGCATGCAACTATAGATGATGCTTGGAATTTTGCATCAAAAGCAAAAGAATCGGTTAGTGGATTAGATGATTCTGTATATAAGCAGAATTTATGTGGATTAGTGGACTATATTATGAATGTTTAATAAATGGCCTAATATTTTTATATTAGGGCATTTATTTTCTTAGATTGGAGGTTGATAATTTGAAATATAAGGAAAAACAAATTGAATTAGATAATCGGCTTTCATTCTGGAATCATTTTAAAAATGAAGAACGTTTTTTATTTTATAACCCCATAAGGAAAGAGTTTATATTGGGTGCTAAACGCTTAAAAACTATTTCTATGGAAGAAGATTTAAAAGATTATTTGTATACTTTTTCATCAATGACATTCTTTGACTCAATTAAAGATGAAAAGTGGAAAGACTTTGGAAATGAAACTGTTGCATTTGAATACTATCTTGTTGAAAAAGACGGAAAACAGACTCTTTATTATTTTGAAGATTTAGTTGAAATAGAAAATATGGAAGTCAAAATTTTTAAGCATTCTTACAAATACTCAGAAAATGATTATAAGGACTGGAATGAATTATTCTATAGTATAAATAATGAAATATCAAAACAAGAAGTAAACAAGGTTGTTATTTCAAGAGAAATTAAAATTCAGTGTGACACTTTAGTAAATGTAGAAAGTATACTAAAAAATCTCTTGGATAAGAATAAAAATGATTTTGTTTTTGCCTATTTTAAAGATGGAAAAACATTTTTAGGTGCAACACCAGAAATTCTGGTTCAAAAAGAAAAGAATAATATTTTAAGTTATGCTTTAGCAGGTACTATTGAACGAAGTGAAAAAGATGATGAGCTTCAAAAAATAATGCTTCTAAATGATTCTAAAAATCGTTATGAACATCAAATTGTTATTGATTCAATATCCAATGTTGTGAAAAAATTCACTAAGGAGATTACTATAGATGAGACAACAATTTTAACACTTAGAAATTTACATCATTTGTACACACCTATTTATGCAAAGGACAAAAACAGTTCACTGTTGCAGTGGGCAAGACGACTACATCCTACACCTGCAATGGGAGGGAATCCTGTAAACACAGCATTAGAATTAATTAGAAGGTATGAAAAACATGAAAGAGGATTGTATGCAGCTCCAATAGGCATAATGAATGGAAATGGAGATGGAGTTTTTGTAGCAGGAATACGATCTGCACTTATTAAAGAAAACACGGTTTTTGCATATGCAGGCTGTGGTATAGTAGATAAATCGAATTGTGAGATTGAATACATTGAAACTAAAAATAAATTAAGAACCATAATTGAAAGTTTATAGTAAAGTGGTGAAATCAATGACAAATTATTTTGCAGCGTTAGTTGATGAGTTGTACCAATTAGGTGTGCGTGAAGTTGTAATTAGTCCAGGCTCACGATCTACACCATTGTCTTTATTATTTTGTGAACATGATTTTAAAACTTTTATTAATATAGATGAACGATCAGCTGCTTTCTTTGCACTTGGTATCGCAAAAGAATACGAAAGACCTGTTGTATTAGTTTGTACTTCAGGTTCTGCAGTTGCAAACTACTTCCCTGCAATTGTTGAAGCAAAATATTCAAGAATACCATTAATTATTTTAACAGCTGATCGACCACATGAATTGCGTCATGTTGGAGCACCTCAGGCAATTGATCAAAATAAAATATTTAACGATTATACAAAATATTATGAAGAATTATCATTACCTGAAGAAAATATGTGTTCCTATGTAAGAGCTGTTATGCAAAAAGCATATTCAATTTCTATGACAAAAGGATATGGGGTATCTCATATTAACGTACCGATTCGTGAACCTTTAATTCCAGATTGGGATAACTTGGATTTTACTATAGGACGTTATAAAAATAAATTTGAGTATATAAAAGGCGAAGTTGAATTTTCCATTGACGATTTGATTTTTAAAAATAAGAATGGACTTATAATTTGTGGTGGGGATGCTTATTCAAATTATCATGAAGAAGTATTGAAGTTAGGAGAAAGGTTAAAAGCACCTATACTAGCTGATCCAATTTCAAATTTAAGAAATTATTCAAAAGATATAATTATTGATAGTTATGATGCATTTTTAAAAGATGATGAGATAAAAAAAGAATTAAAGCCTGAATATATCATTCATTTTGGGCAAGTTCCTATTTCAAAACGTTTACACCAATTCTTGTCTATGCATAAAAATGCTTTATACATTCAAGTTGATGAGACATTCGAATATCGTAATCCATCTTTATCTACTCAAAAATATGTTCTTTCATCACCAAGAGTGTTTGCCAATTCTATTCGTATACAAAACAGTAATACAGAGTATTTAGGTAAATGGATAAAATATCAGAAAAAAATGCGAAAACAATTGAATAGTGTAAATAATGAAACAAACTTATTTGAAGGAAAGTTGATTCAGAAGATACAAAATATGATGCGAGTGGAAAGTAGGTTAGTTATTTCAAATAGTATGGCGATTCGAGATGTAGATTACTTTTTTGAATCAAAAAATCAAAAAATAAAAATATTGTGTAATAGAGGGGCAAATGGAATAGATGGTACTATCTCAACTGCACTAGGTGTATCTACATCAGATAAACCAACTGTTTTGTTAACAGGGGATCTATCCTTTTACCATGATCTAAATGGATTATTAATTGGAAAAACACACAATTTGAATTTGACTATTATATTACTTAATAATGATGGTGGAGGAATATTTAGGTATTTACCACAGAGTAAAGAAAAGCATTTTGACTATTTATTCTTAACACAACATGGTATGAATTTTGAAGGTACAAAACATTTGTATGATGTAACATATTATGAAGCAGAGGACTATAATTCATTTGAAAGTGTTTTCAATCAAGCAATATCGTTAGAAGGAATTAAATTGATTGAAGTAAAAATTGATTCACAGTTAAGTAAGGGATTACATGATAAATATACAACATTATAGGGTGGTATGATGTTTATTGAAATTGAAAATATTAGATATCACATTCAGATAAAAGGTGAAGGTAAACCACTTATTTGTTTACATGGTTTTTCTGAAAATGTAAATACATGGAAATTAATTAAATTAGACGGTTATCAGTTAATATTTATAGATTTTATCGGACATGGAAAAAGTGATAAACCACTTTCTCGTAAGTACTATAGCTTGAAAGTAATGATAAAACATTTAAATAATTTAATCCATAAATTAGGCTTTAATAAATATTCAATGCTAGGTTACTCTATGGGAGGTAGAATTGCACTTGCCTATGCACTAACTTATTCAAATGAAATAGATAAACTTATTTTAGAAAGTGCATCTTATGGTGAATGTGGGTTTATAAATCGATTAAAACGACGCAAAAATGAATTAAATCTAGCCAAAGATATAAGAAAAAATGGAGTTGAGTGGTTCAATGAATATTGGGAGAATTTAAGTATTTTTGATTCACAAAGAAAATTACCAGAAGATATTATTGATGGTATAAGAAAAAGGCGTTTATTAAATGAAGGTTACGCACTTTCAAATACATTAATATGTACAGGACAAGGTAAATTCCCATGTTTGAAAAATAAAATAGTTAATTTATCCATGCCTGTATTATATATTAGCGGAGAATATGATAAAAAATACAAAAAAGTGGGTAATGATTTTGAAAAATTAAATTTAAATATAAATCACAAAACAATAAATGGTGTAGGGCACAATACTCATATTGAAGATCCTAATGCATTTGTTAAGGCTTTAAGTGAATTTTTATAAATAAAATAATTTTAAAAGGAGTGTTAATATGAATAAGTTTCCTTGGAAAGAGTTAGATCGTAACTACGAAGACATTATTTATGAAACATATGATGGAATTGCTAAAATTACAATTAATCGTCCACACGTACGTAATGCATTTCGTCCTAAGACAATCATGGAATTGATTGAGGCTTTTACAATAGCTCGTGAAGATAATAATGTAGGAGTTATTGTGTTAACAGGCGCAAATCATGGACAAGGTGAAGATAAAGAAGCATTTTGTTCTGGAGGAGATCAAAAGGTAAGAGGTAACGGAGGATATATAGGAGACGACAATATTCCACGTTTAAATGTTTTAGATCTTCAGCGTTTAATTCGTGTTATTCCAAAGCCGGTTATTGCCATGGTTAATGGGTATGCAATTGGTGGAGGACATGTACTTCATATAGTATGCGACTTAACAATTGCATCTGAAAATGCCAAATTTGGACAAACAGGACCAAAAGTAGGTTCTTTTGATGCTGGATATGGTGCTGGATATTTAGCACGTATGGTTGGTCATAAAAAAGCACGTGAAATTTGGTATTTATGCCGTCAATATACTGCAAAGGAAGCACTTGATATGGGGTTAGTAAACACTGTTGTTCCATTTGATAAGTTAGAAGAAGAAACAGTACAGTGGGCAAAAGAAATACTTGAGCATTCACCTACTGCATTACGTTTCTTAAAAGCATCATTTAATGCAGATACAGATGGGTTAGCTGGTTTACAGCAATTAGCAGGAGATGCTACATTATTATTTTATACAACAGATGAAGCAAAAGAAGGAAGAGACGCATTTAAAGAAAAAAGAAAGCCTGATTTTGATAAGTTTCCTAAATATCCATAAAAAGGTGAGAAGATGAATTGGCTTAAAAAACATAGTTTTGAAAAAAAAAATAAAAAGTTTATTAATAACCTAACATTTGGAGAAGTTTATGAGAGGGTAGGCGATTTATCTAAAAAGCTATATCCATATGTAAAAAATGAGAAAAGAGTTGCAATTTATTCAGATAATTCAGTTGATATGGCAATTTTCTTTTTAGCACTTCAATATTTAGAAAAAGAAGTATTGATGGTAAACACAAGACTTACAGATGAGGAAATAACAAAGCAATTAAAAACACTAAATATTGAAGTAGTATTTTCTTATAACAACAAATTTATATCATTTAATCAAGTATATAAAAGTGAAAAGGAAGATATAAAATTAGTTGAGGAATTCAATGAAGAAAAAATTGCTGTTATTATGAATACAAGTGCAACAACAGGTGAGTTTAAATCAGTTCCTATTAGGTGGAAACAGTTTTATTCTCATGTAAAAGCATCACAAAAAAGTATTGGATTAACAGATGAAGACAATTGGCTTGTTGTACTACCTATGTATCATATTGGCGGATTAGCTATACTAATAAGAAGCTTATACAATGGAACACAAATTACTATATTAGAAAAATTTGATGAAGAACAAGTTATAAAGTTAATTGAAATCAGTAGAATTAATATGATATCAGTTGTGCCAACTATGCTCAATAGAATTGTTGATGAAGTTAAAAAACATAATTTACGCGTGGTCTTGGTAGGCGGAGAGTTTATTCCAAAACCTTTAGTTGGAAAAAGTATAATAAAAAACATTCCTATATATAAAACCTATGGAATGACAGAGACAACAAGCCAATCTACTACTTTTTCAGTATTAAAGTATGCAGATAAAATTGATTCAGTAGGATTACCACTTGGGGGAGTAGATGTTCGGATTAAAAATCCTGATGAAAAAGGAATAGGTGAAGTTCAAATTAAAAGTCCAATGTTAATGGATGGGTATATTGGAAAAGAAAATATTTCTGATTATTTTAATACAGAAGATGTTGGTTATATAGATGAAGATGGATTTTTGTATATACTTGATCGAAGAAAAAATATAATTATATCTGGTGGAGAAAATATTTATCCAAAAGAAATTGAAAACATATTATATTCACATCCAAAAATAAATGAATGTGCAGTTGTTGGAAAGAAAGATGAACGATGGGGACAAGTTCCTGTTCTATACATTGTATCTTCATTAGATAAAGATACAATATTAAGCTATCTTTCAGATAAAATAGCAAAATACAAACTTCCAAAAGAAATTAATCATTTGGATGAGCTTCCTAAAAATGCATCAGGTAAAATATTAAAAAAGAATTTAAAAGAGGTTGATTAAATGAAAATTGATAGAATAGAACTTTTTCATGTTAAAATACCATTAAATTTCATATTCAAATCATCACAAACTACTCTAAATCATAGAGAGACAATTATAATTAAAGCAGTAGATGAACTTGGGAATAGTGGTTATGGAGAAGTAGTTGCATTTAATGAACCATTTTATACAAATGAAACATTGAGAGATTCTAAGAATGTATTAATAAATAAATATATACAAAAGCTGATTAATAAAGATATTAAACACCCATTTGATATACACAAATGGGTTGATTTATCATATCCAATGGCACTTGCAGGCTTAGAAAATGCTCTGGTAGATTTGTACTCTAAGAGTAAGAAAAAACCAATTATGGATATTGTATTTAATGAAGAGACTAATAATGAAATATATGGTGGAATTACATTAGGAGATATAGATATTCCAAGTCTTATTAAACAAATTGATAATTATCAAAATCAGGGATATACACGTTTTAAAATAAAGATTAAACCAAAAGACGGATTTATAAAATTAGGGGCTATTAGAGAAAAATATCCTGATATTCAACTGTTAGCAGATGCAAATAAAAGTTATAAGATTGAACAAATTGAAATGATAAAGAAGCTTGATTCACTAAACTTACTTTGTATTGAAGAACCCCTAGATTCAGGGAATTTTCTAGAATATCAAAAACTTCAAGAAGCGATGAATACACCTATATGCTTGGATGAAAGCATTGAAACAATTGATGATTTAAAAACAGCAATTGAGTTAAAATCTTTGAAAGTAGTAAATTTAAAAGCTGGGCGTATTGGTGGAATGTATTACGCAAAGCAAATGATTGAATTATGTAGAAAAAATAATATTAAGTACTGGATAGGAAGTATGCTTGAAAGTGGTATTTCTAAAATACTACATGTTCATTTAGCAAGCTTAAAAGATACGTATATCCCTGGAGATTTATCATCATCAAAGCGTTACTTTAAAAAAGATTTAATTAAACCAGAAGTCACATCCGAAAATGGGATTATTAAAGTACCAAAAGGCTGTGGTTTAGGAGTAGAGGTTGATGAAAATACATTAAAAAATTATACAATTGACTACATCCAAATAGGTGGTGAGAAGCATTAATTTAATAGAAGGATTAAATATTGAGTATATTAGAGTAAATGATAATGAGCTAGAAGCTAAAATGAATTTAACACAGTTTCATGATCAAACGTTTGGTTATTTACATGGAGGTGCAACAATAGCATTTGGAGAAACAATTGCAGGTTATGCGTCAAATAAAAGAATAAACAAAAATCAAGTAGCAGTAGGCCAAACGATTACTGCAAATCATATGAAAGCAAAAAAAATAGAAGGCTATATTATTGCAAAAGGGAGAATTATGCATAACGGAAAAACTTCTCATGTTTGGAGCATTGAGATGTTTGATGAAAATAATATATTAATTTCGCATATAACAGTTACAAATTCTATTATTAAACTAAATAAACGCTAGTTGTTTACAAAATATGGAATATACTTGCTTAATTGAATAGAGGTGAGAAAATGAGTTTTAAGACAATAATTAAATTAATGGACATAAAAACTCTTGTTGCAGGGGTTATTCCAGTATTATTGGGGTCAATTTATTCATGGTATGAGTTTGGACAAATAAATTTGGTTTATCTTATATTATTGATGATTTCTATGATGCTGATACAAAGTGCAACTAACATGATTAATGATTATTTTGATTTTAAACGTGGAGCAGATAGTGAAGAAAAAGCGGATGAAAAAGCTTTAGTTAGTGGTGAGATTACTCCAAAACAAGTTTTGTTTATCATACTAATATATCAACTTGTTGCCTGTACAATTGCTATTTTTATTTCCAGCAGAACAAGCTATAATATTTTACTTGTTGGTGTTGTAGGTGTTATGATTTCGATTTTATATGCTTTTGGGCCTTTACCTATCTCATACACTCCAATGGGCGAAATTGTGTCTGGAATGACAATGGGGATTGGTATAACAACAACAGTGATTTATATACATTCAGGTGTATTTAATTTAAATACAGTATTAGTAGCAGCTCCTACTGTAGTATATATTGGGACTATACTATTATCTAATAATTTAAGTGATTTAAAAGGGGATAAAGAAGCAGGAAGAAAAACATTACCAATACTTATAGGCATTGAAAATTCTGAGAAACTGTGGGTTTTTAATGTAATAATGCTAATTGTATTGACGCTTGTATTAATATTAATAGGTATTTATCCTATAGCTGTATTAGTATTTACTATTCTATTATTTCCTTATAAGTCAGTTTCAAATTTTTTATCTTATAATAAGAATGTTAATACAAAAGGAAGAACAATGGGACTTATAGGTAAGGTTGGATTAAAATATCATTTATCTGTGATTACTGGATTATTAATCTCAATCATGTTTAAGGCAGGTGTCTAAAAACAAATGAATAAAGAAGAAAAAGTATATGAAACGTTTCAAAATATCTCACAGGATTATGACAAATTAAATGACATAATTAGCTTTAATATGCATAAAAGATGGAAAAGAGACACTATTAAGCATCTAAACATAGTAGAAGATTCAAAATTGCTAGATGTATGCTGTGGTACAGGTGATTTTAGCATTATGTTATCTTCGGAAATTGATAAAAAAATAAGTGTTATCGGTCTAGATTTTTCAGAGAACATGCTATCTGTTGCAAGAGAGAAAAAGGAGCAATATAAATTAGATAATGTTGAGTTTATTCATGGAAATGCCATGGATCTGCCTTTTGAAGATAACACTTTTGATAATGTAACTATAGGATTTGGGCTGAGAAATACACCTGATTATGAAAAAGCAATTAGTGAAATGATGCGTGTTGTAAAGCCTGGTGGAAAGGTTGCTTGTTTAGATACATCACATCCTACTTTTCCAATTTATAAACAATTATACTGGTTTTACTTTAAAAATATAATGCCAAGAATAGGACAATTATTCTCAAAACATAGAAAAGAATATCAGTGGTTAAATGATTCAACTGAACAATTTTTAAGTAAAAAGGAATTAAAAGATTTATTTTCAAAGGTAGGCTTTAAAAATGTAAAAGTAAAGTCCTATGTAGGAGGCTGTGCAGCCTTACACATAGGAGTAAAAGGCAAATAATAGGAGGGGAAAAACATGGTGTTTAATATTGGTGTAACAGAGATTCTTATAATTTCAGTAGCTGGATACTTAATTCTAGGACCTAAGAGACTTCCTGAGATAGGTAAAAAAGCGGGTGAAGCAGTGAGAAAAATATCTAAAGAGACAGAAGGAATTAATAACGAAATAAAAGAGATAAAAGAAGCGGTAACAAAATAATAAGTGATAAGAAGTAGGTGAATAAGATGACAGATCATGAAGAAATATGGATGGATCATTTAAAAGAAATACGCAAACGATGTATTAGAGTTTTAATATTTTTTGTTATTGCATTAGTTACTGCTTTTTCCTTTGTTCCAAGAATTCTTGATTTTATTACATTAACATCTACATTAGTAAATGTAGATTTGAATGTATTCAACATTACAGATCCTTTATTGCTCCATCTTAAAATTGCATCAATTGTAGCTTTTATTGCTTCTTTTCCATACCTTATTATGCAGTTATGGTTATTTCTTAAACCAGGATTAACAAAAAGCGAAAGAAGGTTTATATATAAATACATTCCAATGATTTTTATTCTTTTTATATCAGGAATAGCATTTTCTTATTTTGTTCTTGTTCCATACTATATTAGGTTTTCTCAGCAACTTGCAGGAAGCACTGATTTGAATATTGTTATGGGAGCTAACACATATATTGATTTTTTAAGCAAAATGTTATTGTACTTTGGACTTATTTTTCAATTTCCTGTATTAGTTTTTGTTCTTTCATATATTCAGGTGGTAAGTTCACAACTACTAAAAGTCATTCGTAAATATGCTTATTTTGGTTTATTAATTGTTTGTGCATTTATTACTCCACCAGATCCGATATCAATGGGAATTGCTTTAGTTCCTTTAGCGTTTCTTTATGAAATTAGTATATTGCTATGCAAAGTTAATGAGAGAAAAAGAAGAAACAAATTAAAAACTAGCTAAATATTTAGCTAGTTTTTAATTTGTTTAATCTATTTTGGACAAATGTATTGAAATGTTCATCGTCAGAATATTTAATCAACTTATGTAGCCTTAATGCTTGATTGTACCATGATTTAAATGCTGTTTCCTTTTTCAAGCGATAACATAATTCGCTTTTCAAAAAATATAGTTCTGGCAAAATAGTATGGGTATTGTTTTTTTTACAGTAATCAATAGCATAATCGAGGTATTCAGATGATTCTTTTAGCTTTGACATATCGAGGCAAACACAAATTAAATGCATATAAAATCTAGATATGATGGCATAAGTATGAAGAAATTTTATATGTTTAATATATTCTTTTATATTAATTAAATGAGTATATGCCTCTTCTTTTTGATTATTTAATGAAAGAAAAAAACCATAAAGAAACATTAGTGAGAATTCTATATCATTAGGTACTGTTCCTTCAGTATAAGTAAGGTTTAATATATTTTTTATTTCACCTATTCCAAATTGATAATTTTGATTTAACATGGTCATACTAAAACATTTAAATAGTTTGATTATCTGTATATCTTGAATTGATTTAACATCAAGTTCTTTTTCTTTTTCAGTTATTAATCTATAAATATTTTTAAAATCATGTCTTTCAGCATTAAAGAATAGTTGGTTTAATAATTCATTCACTTGTAAAGACCCAGATGATTCAATTAATCTAAATAAATACTCTGGAGTAATACCTAATTTGTTCGTTATTTGTCTTAATATAACTGAACTAGGACAACGCTCTCCATTTTCTATTCGAGTAATATATGAAACAGAACAAATATCATCTGCAAGTTGAGATCTAGACATATTACTTTTTTTGCGTAGATCTTTGATGAGGGGTCCTATTTTTGTATAGTAATTAGTCTTTTCCATTTTATCCTCCTTATAAAATAGAATTGAAAAGTTTGTGTTTTTGTATATTTTGAATTATTTATACATTACATAACATAATAATACATAATCTAAAAAGTGACAATAGTAAAAAAACATAACAGTAGTAAAAAGTGACTATTGTCATTTTACGATGACTATTGTCACTTTTTGATGACAATGTTCATTTGATGAGATTATAATGAATTTATAAACCAGTAAATGTTATTTGATTAACAAGAATATATATAAACCTCATTCAATTCTTAAAACTCTTATAGATTTATAAGTGTACCACTAAATCAACAAAAATTATACATGTATCTAGTCAACAGAAAGTATTTGCAATTAAGAAACATATTTTTTAGTATTAACAAACATATTTTTTAGTATTCATTGGAGGTAATTATGAAAAACAGATGGACTATTCGTGAACTGTATTTAGGATTTTTAGCTATTTCGTTATTGCTATTTGGTGCGTATTCCATGTTCTTTAGTCATGAAGTTGAGGACTATTCATCAAAAATATACAAAATAAATCCTAATATTGTTAAAACAGAAGAAATAAATAAATCACCATTAATTTTTAAAGCATATACAAAAAACGACCCTAATAAATTCTATTTTGTAACTTTTACAGAAGAAGTTGGATATCAGTCAACTATTGAAGTTATGACTATGATTAATAACGAAGGAAATGTAGAACAAGTAGAAGTTGTTAAAGAAGGGGAGACACCAGCTTTCTTTGATAAAGTTGAATCAGGTAAATTTAATGAAAAATTTATAGGATTATCTATTTTTGAGCCTATATATATTGATAATGCTATAGGATATGCAGGAAGTAGTGAAGGAATAGATACTAACAATAAAGTTGATGCTGTTAGTGGTTCAACAATTTCATCTTCTGCTATAACAAGAGCTGTTAATGATGGAACAACTATTGTGGTGGGTAAATATTTTGATGAAAATATTGTTAACCCATTTTATAAAATGACATTTGGATTAAGTGAATTAGCACTTTTACTAATTTATATAATCGCTGCTTTAAGTGTTTATATCAAGTCAATTAATAAATATCGTAAATGGATTTTGTTATATACAGCCTTAGTACTTGGTTTTAAGTTTAATAAGTTTGTAACATTTGGTATGTTGTACTCATTCTTAAATGGAAATTGGCCAGCAATGAATAATGTTTCGTGGTATTTATTAATTACAGGTACAATTGGACTTATATTAATTACAGGTAAAAATTTATATTGTTCATGGATTTGTCCATTTGGGGCAACACAAGAAGTTATATTAAAATTTGGTGGATTAAAACAGATTAAGTTAAATTCTAAGATTGTAAAAATATTTAGATTAATTCCACCGACATTGGCTTATTTAGCTTTAATGATTGTATTTTATACTAATGAAACTCAAGCATTAGCATATGATCCATTTGGAGCAATATTTAATTTGACAGCATTACCGATTATGTGGATGAGTTTACCGATACTTATTTTTATAAGTTTATTCCAATATCGTTTTTATTGTACCTATTTCTGTCCAATAGGATTAACATTTAATTTAATAACAAAATTAAGAAATAAAGGAGTTAAGTTATGGAAGAAAGAGAAAATAAAAGCATAGCAAAGAAAGATGTAATTTTAAGCTTTTTTATTTTATTAATAATGGTATTCCAAATTATATTAATATTACAGAATTCAGGATTTATGAAATATTAAGGAGGTGACATAATGTTTGGAAGACTAGGTGGTACAGAAATAATGGTTATTTTAGCTGTTGGATTCTTATTTTTCGGACCTAAAAAATTGCCTGAGATAGGAAAATCGTTTGGAGAGACAGTACGTGAATTTAAGAAATCAGCAAAAGATGCTGAAGAGGCGATAACAGAGGCTACTAAAGTAGAAGAAAGTAAATAAAAAAAATATATATAAATAACTAGAATTTAGGGGAGGACTATATATGAATAGGCGTGAATTTTTAAAAGTTGCTGGAGCTACTACAGCAGTAACAGGAGCTGCACTTGCATCAAAACCAAAGAAAGCCTTTGCAGTGGAGCTTGGTAAAGAACATGATGAATTTCCATTAGAAGTAACGAAAAATTTCAAAGGTTTTAGGCAACAAGACCATGTTTTTTTCCGTACATTTTGGGATAAAGAACCAGTTGATAAGTATATATCAGACAGATTTGGATATAAGACATTTACTGAACCAGGGATGATATTTAACGCTGTTCATGACGGCATTATAGAAGGTAAAAATACAGGTAAAATGGGTTTTAGACAAATTGATTCAGCTTTAGATAGAGCAGCATGGAGTGTAAATAAGAATTTTGCTGCGAATAGTGAATTAGGCGTTCGTAATACACTACTACAAAAACATCCAATTAATCCACAGACAGGTGAAAAAATAAAAGACATGCCTGTTTTAGTTGAAAGTTTATATTCATGGAATAACTCAAAAGTCGATGAAATGCTTGCACAGGGAAAAGAACAGTATAAATTCAAAGATGCAAAGGAAGTATCAAAACATATTAAAAAGGCAGCAAAATTTTTAGGAGCCGACTTAGTTGGAGTTGCACCATATAATGAAAATACAAAAAGATGGACTTATACAGAGTGGGCAGTTCCAAATGTAAAACCATTTACTATGCCGGATGGAACAGTAGAATATCTTCCATTCGATCCTTTTAAATTTATGAAAGGTGAATATGAAACATTTGGGGTTAAAACAGTGAAGCCTGACTTTAAACGTGAAGCAGGGTTTGAACCAAAATCAGTAATTGTTTTAGCATTTGAAATGGATTATGATGGATTTAAGACAGCACCAACATTAGTAGCTAGTGCATCTGCTGGAACTAGATATTCTAAAATGGCAGAAACAGCACATAAAGTAGCTGAGTTCCTACGTAATTTAGGTTATAAAGCGGCTCCATGTGGAAATGATACAGCTTTATCTGTTCCACTTGCAATTGAAGCTGGTTTAGGTGAAGGTAGTAGAATGGGGATGTTAGTTACAGAAAAGTTTGGACCTCGTGTTCGTTTAGCTAAAGTTTATACAGATTTAGAAATTCAACCAGATAAACCAATTACATTTGGAGTAAAACAGTTCTGTAATGTTTGTATGAAGTGTGCGGATGCCTGTCCATCTAAAGCTATTTGTCATGAACCAGCACAGGTTATTGAAAAGGATATGGAATTTGATACAGGTAAAGTTACTAAATCAACACTGACAGGTGTTGAAAAATGGTTTGTTAATGGTGAAAGGTGTGTGTCATTCTGGGGATATAATGGTGGAGATTGTGGTACATGCATTGCAGTTTGTCCATACAATAAGATTGATGAGTGGCACCATGATTTATCAAAATTAATGACATTAACTCCATTTAAACCATTATTACGTTCTCTTGATGAAACGTTTGGATATGGTGGACCAATTGAGCCAGAGGAACGTTTGGAATCAAAATATTTAAAAGATGCTATAAATGATTTCTGGGATAAAATTTAGTAAGGGGGATATAGTATGCATATAATAGTTAGCTTAGTAAAATGGTTATTCACACTACATCAATTAGTATGGTTTGTAGCTGGAGGATTAATGTTTGGTGCAATGACATATTTTCATATGAAATTAAAACAGGATAATAAAGCTAATAAACTGAATTTTACGTTTATATTGTTATCAGCATGTACTTTTGTATTTACAATATTATGGACATATGATTCGTATATGGAAAATGAAGTTAGAGCAGCTAATATGGGATTATTAGTATTTGGAGGATTAGCAGTAGTTTTTGCAATACTTGGATATAGATTTACACAGAAAAATGATGTAAATAAAGTTGAGGTAAAAGGGCATTAATGCCCTTTTATCTATTTTTATTTAGTAGATAAAACATTAGAAAAGGTGATAACATGAAGGTTCAACTTGGTCAATATAAAGGAATTGGTTTAAAGAGACCAGATGTAAATGTAAAAGATGAAGAAATTAATAATTATATTAATAAAATAAGAGAAAATTATAAAGTAGAAGTTGAAAAAGAAGGTTTTATTGAAAATGGAGATTATACTACCATGGATTATGATGGCTACCAAGACGGATTACATATTCCTGAGGCTAGTGGTAAAAATTATCATTTAAGAATTGGACAAGGGTTCTTTCTAGATGAATTCGAAGAGCATTTATTAGGAATGAGAAAAGGGGATACAGTTAAATTTGATTTGGTATTACCTAGTAATTATCAAGTGAAGCATTTGCGTGATGAGACTATTCATTTTGAAGTAAAGATATCATCAGTTATGAATAGAGTTATCCCTGAACTAACAGATGATGTGGTAAAAAGGTTTAAAATTGAAGGGATAAACACGATAGATGAATTAAAAGAATATGCTAAAGATAAGATTTATTATCAAAAAATGATGAAAGAAAGTGCAAGAGTTATCAATGAAATAATGCATAAAGTTATAGACGGTTCAAATGTTGAACTAAAAGATGAAGAGATGGAGAGTCTTAAACAGGAAATACTTGAAGACTTTAAAAATCAACTTAAAGGGAAAAATGCAAATTTAGAATTATATTTATCATATACTAAAAAAACAGAAGAGGAAATACTTGAACAATGCAAGATAGAAGCTGAAACATATTTAATAGAAAAAGCTATTATTGAGAAAATAGCAGAAGTAGAGAATATTACACTAAATGACGAAGAAAAAGAAAAATATGAAAATATTGAAGAAGATGCTCTTAATGAATTATTGTATCAAAAGGTTATTCATTTTCTTCTAAAAGAAAATACAATTATAATTAAATAATAATATAAAAAACCCTTTGTTATAAATTTATATAACAAAGGGTTTTTTATATTATTCATTCAAATTTCGTGCTAATGAAATTTGCTTTAGCTGCTTTAACCTACTTTTAATAAAGATATTGAAATATAATTCGCTTTTTAAAAAATATAATTCTCGTAAAGCAGAATGTGTATTATATTCTTTACAGTACTCAATAGCATAATCAATATGTTCAAGGCATTCATTTAAATGGGATGTATCAAGGGAAGCTATAATTAACTGAACATAAAATCTAGGAACTGTATATCGTGTATGAATAAAGTTAATATTCTCTATATATTTTTTTATATTGATTAAGTAATTATAGGCCTCTTCTTTTTGAATATTTAATAATAGAAAAAAGCCATACATATGCATAATTGCAAATTCTATATCAGTAGGAGTACTTTTTTTGGTATAAGTAAGTTTCAGTATATTTCTAACTTCATTCATTCCCCATTGATAATTTTGACTTAAAATAGTATATCTAATACATTTTAAACCATTGATAAGTTGTATATCATGAATTGATGTTATATGAAGTTCTTTTTCTTTTTTCTTTAGTAATTTATAAATACTTTTAAAATCATATCTTTCAATATAAAGAATTAATTCGTTTAAGAAATCTTTAACATCTAAGCCCTCAGGAGACTCAATCGCTCTAAATAAATACCCCTAGTCTAGTTGTTATTTGTCTTAATATAACTGAAGTAGGGCAACGCTCTCCTTTTTCTATACGAGTTATGTATGAAATAGAGCAAACACCATTTGTAAGTTGTGTTTTTGTCATATTTCTCATTCTGGAATTACAATGGGATTGGGTGTGTTACATGTGTCTCTGTTTGTCCATACAATAAGATTGAGGAGTGGCACCATGATTTATCAAAATTAATGACAATGACACCATTTAAACCATTACTACGTTCACTAGATGAGTTATTTGGATATGGGGGTCCAGTAGAACTAGATGTACGCATAGAATCAAAATATTTAAAAGATGCTGTTAATGATTTCTGGAATAGACTATAATAAGGGGGATAAATTATGCATATAATAGTTAGCTTAGCAAAATGGTTATTTACACTACACCAATTAGTATGGTTTATAGCTGGAGGATTAATGTTCTTTTTACTTACATATTTTTATATGAAATTAAAGAAGGATAATAAAATTAATAAATTAAATTTTACATTTATATTATTATCAGCATGTACTTTTGTATTTACAATATTATGGACATATGATTCATATGTAGAAAATGAAGTTAGAGCAGCTAATATGGGATTATTAGTATTTGGAGGATTAGCAGTAGTTTTTGCAATACTTGGATATAGATTTACACAGAAAAATGATGAAATTAAAGTTGAGATAAAACAATAAAAATAGAAAAAAATATCATTTATAATTAAATAATAATATAAAAATCTCCCTTGTTATTAATATTAATAACAAGGGAGATTTTTATATTGTTCATTCAGATATGGTGTCGATGAAACTTATTTTAGTTGATTCAATCTATTTTGTATAAAGGTATTGAAATATTCATCATCAGATCTTTTAATCAATTCATGCAGTCTTAATGCTTTACCATACCATAGTTTAAACTTCTTTTCTTTTTTTAAGCGATAGTATAATTCACTTTTTAAAAAATATAATTCTCGTAAAGTATAATGTGTATTGTAATCTTTACAGTAATTAATAGCATAATCAAGATATTCAAAACAGTCTTTTAAATTACATGTATCAAGAGAAGCTGAAATTAAATATACATAAAATCTTGGTAATATAAAGCGAGTATGAAGAAGGTTAATATTATGTATATATTTTTTTATGCTAATTAAGTAATTATATGCTTCTTTTTTTTGGTTACTAAATAAAAGTAAAACCCCATGCATACTCATAAGCGCAAATTCCATATCAGTAGGAGTACTTTTGTTGGCGTAGGTAAGCTTCAATATGTTTTTAACTTCATTTATTCCCCATTGATAATTTTGATTTAAAATAGAATAACTAAAACATTCTAACCCTTTGATGATTTGTAAATCGTGAATTGATGTTACATGAAGTTCTTCTTTTTTGCTCTTTATTAATTCATAAATATTTTTAAAATCATGCCTTTCAATATAAAGAAATATTTGGTCTAATAGTTCCTTAACATGTAAAGATGTAGACGACTCAATTGCTCTAAATAAATGTTCAGGGGAGATACCTAGTTTATTTGTTATTTGTCTTAATATAACCGAAGTAGGACAACGTTCTCCTTTTTCTATACGAGTGATGTATGAAATGGAGCAAATACCATCCGCAAGTTGTGTTTTTGTCATATTCTGTTTTTCACGTAATTCTTTAATAATCTGACCTATTTTTAAATAATAATTCTGTTCTTGCATCGTAACCTCCGTATATATAAATAGATAATTTAAAAAGTTTAAATTGGATGAAAGGTAAAGCTTTATTTAAATCTATTTTAAAGTATTTTACTCAACATTTATCAAAATATATTTGAGATTTTGACATTAGTCAAGAAATCTTGTGTGAGATTTGACATTAGGCAAGCAATCTTGTATCTAAACAGTATAACATATAAAATCATGTTACAAAATAATACAAAAAATATATTATGAGAAAAATCACAGAAGTCTAAAATTAGTTAAAAGTTAAAGTTGTATTCAAATGAATTTGTTTTGCTGACGCTGAACAAGAAAATTCGTATGTAGAAATTATAATATATAAAATTATATTATAAAAAATAATAAAATCAATAAATGTTAGAAAAAAAGTTGATTTTTTCATAAGAAATAATAATGGGATATGAGCCTTTCTAGTTATATTCTATTATAGGAGGTGATATTATGTTCGGAAGATTAGGTAGCACAGAATTAATTGTTATTTTAGTTGTTGGATTTTTAATATTTGGACCGAAAAGATTACCTGAGATTGGAAAATCATTTGGAGAAACAATACGAGAATTTAAAAAATCAGCAAAACAGGCTGAGGATGAAGTGACAGAGGCTACTAAAGAATAAAGTAGATAAAACAATTAATATAGGAGGCATACAAATGAATAGACGTGAATTTTTAAAAGTTGCTGGAGCTACAACTGCAGTAACAGGAGTTACACTTGCAACAAAACCAAAGAAAGCTTTTGCAGTGGAACTTGGAAAAGAACAAGATCAATTTCCAAATAAGGTAACGAAAGATTTTAAAGGTTTCAATCAGAAAAATCTTATGTTTATGCGTGGATTTTGGGATAATACTCCTTATGATGATGAATATATTAAAAAAACGTTCGGTCGTAATTCACCTATGGATTCATTATTAAATTATGTTGCAGTACAATATGGATTAAAAAATGCACAAAATGATAGCGAAGATAAGGAAGGTTTTAGACATATAGACAAAGTATTATCACTTGCAGCTGGTAGTGTTGATAAGCATTTTGGAGGAATGAGTAAATATACTATTGCAAATTCACCTCTTCCAACACATCCAATTAATCCATTGACTGGTGAAATAATGAAAGACCAGAATGTTTTAGTTCCAGGTTTGTTTTCTTGGGATAACTCAAAAGTAGATAATATGTTATCAATGGGTAAACCACACCATAAATTTAAAGATACAAAGGGAGCATCACAATACGTTAAAAGAGCTGCAAAATTATTTGGAGCTGATTTAGTTGGAATTGCACCATATAATGAAAATACAAAAAGATGGACTTATACTGAGTGGACATCTTTAAATACAAAACCATTTACAATGCCAGATGGCTCAAGAGAGTTTATGCCATTCGATCTTGATAAGTTAGTAAATGAAAATAAATATGAAGGATTTGGTGTTAAAACAAGAAAATCTGATTTTAAGAGAGAAGCAGGATTTGAACCGAAATCAATTATTGTATTAGCATTTAATCAGGATTATGACGGGTTTAAAACAGCACCGTCATATATTGTGAATGCAGCATCTGGAGTTAAATATTCTGCTATGGCAGAAGTATCTCATAAATTAGCTGAATTTTTAAGGGGGATAGGTTATAAAGCTATTCCATGTGGAAATGATACAGCTTTATCAGTTCCACTTGCAATAGAAGCTGGTTTAGGTGAAGGTAGTAGAATGGGAATATTAGTTACAGAAAAATTCGGACCACGTGTTCGTTTGTGTAAAATCTATACAGACTTAGAATTACATCCAGATAAACCAAAAACATTTGGAGTTAAAGAATTTTGTAATGTTTGTATGAAATGTGCAGATGCTTGTCCAGGTAAAGCTATTTCACACGAACCATCAAAAGTTCTTAAAGAAGGAATGGAGTTTGAAACAGGTAAAGTAGGTATATCAAATATTAGTGAAGTTGAAAAATGGTATATGAATGGAGAAAGATGTTTGTCATTTTGGAGCTACAATGGGTCTGGTTGTGGTACGTGTATTTCAGTTTGTCCATACAATAAAATTGATGAGTGGCATCATGATTTATCAAAATTAATGACGTTAACGCCATTTAAACCATTATTACGTTCGCTAGACGAAATGTTTGGATACGGAGGTCCTATAGAGCCGGATGAACGTTTAGAATCAAAATATTTAAAAGATGCTGTTAATGATTTCTGGAATAGACTATAATAAGGGGGATAAATTATGCATATAATAATTAGCTTAGCAAAATGGTTATTAACACTACATCAATTAGTATGGTTTGTAGTTGGAGGACTGATATGTTCTTCAATAGCATATTTTTATATGAAATTAAAGCAGGATAATAAAATTAACAAATTGAATTTTACATCTATATTATTATCAGCATGCACTTTTTCATTTACGATATTATGGACATATGATTCATATGTAGAAAATGAAGTTAGAGCAGCTAATATGGGACTATTAGTATTTGGAGGATTAGCAGTAGTTTTTGCAATACTTGGATATAGATTCACACAGAAAAATGATGTAAGTAAAGTGGAGATAAAACATTAGAAGTGGAAGAAAATATCATTTATAATTAAATAATAATATAAAAATCCCCTTGTTATATACGTATATAACAAGGGGATTTTTATATTATTTGTTCTGACCTGGTATCAATGTAATTTAAAATATAAACATATAGGGATGAAGCAAATCACATGTTAGATAGGAGCTACTGATTGACACTAGTCAACAAATATTGTATGTAGACAGGATAATATATAAAATAATATTGCAAAATGCTATTAAAAATATAAATAGGGTAAAATGACGCCAAAGAGGTTGATTATTTAACAAAAAATAAAAGGAAGGATAATATAACAAACATGAGTTTTTTGGGTGATTTACCATTTATAATTAAAAATAATAATATCATAAATTTTTAATTAAATAATTATATGAGATTTTATGTTTTTAAACACATATATGTCATAGTATTCATTGGAGGTAATTATGAGAAAAAGATGGACTATTAGGGAGTTGTACTTAGGATTTTTAGCTATTTCATTATTTATATTTGGTGGTTATACCTTATTTTTTAGCCATGAAGCTGAGGACTATTCATCTAAAATATATAAAATAAATCCCAATATTATTAAAACAGAACAAATAAATCAATCACCATTGACTTTTAAAACATACACAAAAGATGATCCTAATCAATTTTATTTTATAACTTTTACAGAATCGGTCGGATATCAGTCGACTATAGAAGTTATGAGCATAATTAGTAAAGAAGGAAATATAAAACAAGTAGAGGTTACAAAGGAAGGAGAAACGCCCGCTTTTTTTGATAAAATTGAATCAAGTAAATTTAATGAAAAATTTGTAGGGTTATCAATTTTTGAACCTATTTATATTGATAATGCTACAGGTTATGCGGGAAGTAGTGATGGAATAGATACAAACAATAAAGTTGATGCTGTTAGTGGTTCGACGATTTCATCTGCTGCTATAGCCAAAGCTGTTAATGATGGGACAACTATTGTGGCAAGTAAATATTTCGATGAGAATGTTGTTAATCCATTTTATAAAATGGCATTTGGATTAAATGAATTAGCTCTTTTATTAGTTTATATAATTGCTGCTTTAAGTGTTTATATCAAGTCAATTAATAGATATCGTAAATGGATTTTATTGTATACAGCTATAGTAATTGGTTTTAAATTTAATAAGTTTGTAACGTTTGGTATGTTACACTCATTCTTAAATGGAAATTGCCCAGCAATAAACAATGTCTCATGGTATTTATTGATAATAGGTACAACTGGGCTTATCTTAGTTACAGGTAAAAATTTATATTGCTTGTGGATTTGTCCATTTGGAGCGACACAAGAAGTTATATTAAAATTTGGTGGACTAAAGCAGATTAAGTTAAATCCTAAGCTTGTAAAATTATTTAGATTAATACCACCGACATTAGCTTATTTAGCCTTGATGATTGTATTTTACACTAATGAAACTCAAACACTAGCATATGATCCATTTGGAGCCATATTTAATTTGACGGCATTACCAATTATGTGGATGAGCTTACCAATACTTATTTTTATAAGTTTATTCCAATATCGTTTTTATTGTACTTATTTCTGTCCTGTAGGATTAATACTTAATTTAATAGCAAAATTAAGAAACAAAGGAGTTAAGTTATGGAAAAAAGAGAAAGTAGAAGCATAGTAGTGAAAGATATAGTTTTAAGTTCTTTTATTTTATTGATAATGGTATTTCAAATTATATTAATATTACAAAATGCAGGTTTTATATCATATTAGAGAGAGCAATAGAGATTTATACAGAAAAGCAAGGAAATAAATAGATAAAACATTAGAGAAGGTGATGACATGAAAGTTCAGCTTGGTCAATATAAAGGATTTGGTTTGAAAAGACCAGATATAAATGTAAAGGATGAAGAAATTAATGAGTATATTGATAATATAAGATAGCAATATAAAATAGAAGTCAAAAAAGAAGGTTCTATTGAAAAAGGTGACTATATTGCCATGGATTATGATGGATACCATGAGGGGTCACATATCCCTGCGGTAAGTAAAAAGAATTATCATTTTCGAATTGGACAAAGATTTAGATGTTTTCAATCAGTTATTGTATCAAAAGGTTGTTCATTTTCTTTTAAAAGAAAATACAACTATATAAGTAAATAATAATAAAAATTCCCTGATATCAATCCATATATCAGGGAATTTTTATTATTATTTACTTAAATCTGATGTCAGTGGAATTTGTTTTAGTTTTTCTAATCTACTTTTAATAAATGTATCCAAATATTCATCGTCAGAATTTTTAATTAAATCATGAAGTGTTAATGCTTTACTATACCATACTTTAAAGTCTTTTTCTTTTTTTAAACGATAGTATAATTCACTTTTTAAAAAATATAATTCTCGTAAAAAATTATAGGTGTTGTTTTTTTTACAGTAATCAATAGCATAGTTAATATATTTAGATGATTCATCTAATTTAGACATATCAAGACAAGCTGAAATTAAAAACATATAAAACGCAGGGAATATAACTCGCGTATGAAGAAATTTGATATTATCCATATATTTTTTTATACTTATTAAGTGATTATATGCTTCTTTTTTTTGGTTATTTAATAAAAGAAAGAAGCCATAATTAAACATTATTATAAACTCTATATCAGTAGGATTACTCTCTTTATTATAAGTGAGTTCTAGTATATTTTTCATTGCATCTATTCCACGCTGATAATCTTGACTTAGCATGGTGACACTAAGACTTTTAAAAGTTCTAATAATCTGCGTATCATGAATTGATGTTATAGACAATTCTTTTTCTTTTTCATTTATTAAATTATAAACACTTTTAAAGTCATGCCTTTCAATATAAAGAAATATTTGGTCTAATAGTTCCTTAACATGTAAAGATGCAGGAGACTCAATTGCCCTAAATAAATATTCTGGAGTAATACCTAATTTAGTTGCTATTTGCCGTAATATAACTGAAGTAGGACAACGGCTTCCGTTTTCTATTAAAGTAATGTATGAAGGGGAACAAATACCATCTGCAAGTTGTTTTTTTGTCATATTATTTTTTTCACGAAGTTCTTTAATATAAGGGCCTATCTCTATATAGTAATCTGTCAATTTCATCTCATATCCTCCTTACAATATAGCGTTTTTTGAACGGTTTTCGTCATATTTTTACATTATAATGTATAATCAAGGAAGTTTACAATAGTAAAATGATTGACAATAGTAAAGCTAGGTAACAATAGTCAACAATTATTGTATAAAAAGGTCATAATAGATAGAATTGTAGACGGAAACACTTTAGTATTATTTTAACAAATAAAAAAATAATTATTATAAAGATTAAATGGAGATAAATCCATTTATATATTTATATCATATTACAGGAGGTGGCATAATGTTTGGAAGATTAGGTGGCACAGAATTAATGGTCATTTTAGTAGTTGGATTTTTAATATTTGGTCCTAAAAAATTACCTGAGATAGGGAAGTCTTTTGGAGAAACAATACGTGAATTTAAAAAATCAGCAAAAGACGCTGAAAATGAAGTAATAGAGGCTAAAGTAGAAGAAAGTAAATAAAAAAATATATAAAATAAATGATTAAATTTTAGGGGAGGACTACATATGAATAGGCGTGAATTTTTAAAAGTAGCTGGAGTTACAACTGCAGTAACAGGAGCTACACTTGCTTCTAAACCAAAAAAAGCATTTGCAGTAGAACTTGGAAAGGAACATGATCAATTTCCAAATGAGGTATCTAAAGATGCTAAGAGATTTAGTCAACAAAATCATGTCTTTTTCCGTGCGTTTTGGGATAAGGAACCAGTGGATGAATTTATAGCAGATAGATTTGGGTATAAGTCATTTACTGAAGTAGGATTAATCTTTGTAAGTCAACATGAAGGAATTAAAGAAGGTAGAAATGCAGGAAAATTAGGCTTTAGACAAGTTGATAAAGCGTTAGAGCTATCATCTTGGAGTGTAAATGACCATTTTGCTTCGAATAGTCAATTAGGTGTTCGTAATTCTCTTATTCAAACATATCCTGTTAATCCAGAGACAGGTGAACAAATGAAGGATATGCCTGTTTTAGTTCCTGGTTTATTTTCTTGGGATAATTCAAAAGTAGATAAAAAGATTGGAATGGCTAAAAAACAATATAAATTCAAAGATGCAAAGGAAGCTGAACAATGTGTCAAAAAAGCTGCAAAACATTTAGGAGCAGATTTAGTTGGAATTGCACCATATAATGAAAGTACAAAGAGATGGACATATGAAGATTGGGCAGTTCCAAATGTAAAACCATTTACAATGCCAGATGGAACAGTAGAATATTTGCCGTTTGATCCATTTAAATTTGAAAAAGGTGAATATGAAACATTTGGCGTTAAAACAGTAAAATCTGATTTTAAAGGTGAAGCAGGATTTGAACCAAAATCAGTAATTGTTTTAGCATTTGAAATGGATTATGATGCGCTGAAAACAGCACCAACATTAACAAGTGGTTCAACTGTTGCACTTGGGTATTCTCGTATGGCAGAAACAGGACATAAACTAGCTGAATTCTTAAGAAACTTAGGTTATAAAGCAGCTCCGTGTGGAAATGACACAGCTCTATCAGTTCCACTTGCAATTGAAGCTGGTTTAGGTGAATCAAGTAGAATGGGATTGATAGTTACAGAAAAGTATGGACCTCGTGTCCGTTTAGCTAAAGTCTATACAGACTTAGAAATTCAACCAGATAAACCAATTACATTTGGAGTAAAAGAGTTCTGTAATGTTTGTATGAAGTGTGCTGATGCTTGTCCTGGTAAAGCCATTTCTCATGAACCAGCACAAGTAATAAAAGAAGGTATGGAATTTAGTACAGGTAAAGTTACTAAATCAACAATGACAGGAGTCGAAAAATGGTTTGTTAATGGAGAAAGATGTCTTTCATTCTGGTCTTATAATGGTGCAGATTGTGGTACATGTATTTCAGTTTGTCCATACAATAAGATTGATGAGTGGCACCATGATTTATCAAAATTAATGACATTAACTCCATTTAAACCATTATTACGTTCTCTTGATGAAACGTTTGGATATGGTGGACCAATTGAGCCAGATGAACGTTTGGAATCAAAATATTTAAAAGATGCTGTAAATGATTTTTGGGATAAACTTTAATAAAAGGGGGCATATATTATGCATATAATAGTTAGCTTATTTAAATGGTTATTTACATTACATCAATTGGTATGGTTTTTAGCTGGAGGAATGATGTTCTCTTCACTTACATATTTTTATATGAAATTAAAGAAGGATAACAAAATTAATAAACTGAATTCTACATTTATATTACTAGCAGTATGTACTTTTGCATTTACAATATTATGGACATATGATTCATATGTAGAAAATGAAGTTAGAGCAGCTAATATGGGATTATTAGTATTTGGAGGATTAGCAGTAGTTTTAGCAATACTTGGATATCGATTTACACAGAATAAAATTGAAGCTGAGGTAAAAGGACATTAATAGTCCTTTTACCTTTTTTTTATTGATAATTTTAATTTTTGTATGCTTATACATAAAGGTGTTTTTTCATAATCAACAAATTTATATTAATCGGCATATATTATTATAGGAATATAGGTTGAAATTAAGGAGGGAGAAAATGAGTAGAAATTTAGAAGAGTTGCATCCATATGTTAAATACTTAGCTGAAAAGTTTATTGAAGAATGTAAAAAACAAGGAATATATGTTTTGATATATAGTACTTTTAGAAGTAAAGAAGAACAAGATAAATTATATTCTCAAGTAAGAACTACATCTGGTAAAAAGGTTATTAATGCAAAAGGGGGGTATTCTTATCACAATTATGGATTAGCTTTTGACTGTGTACCAATAATAAATAACAAGGCTCAATGGAATAGAATTGATTTATATAATACTATGGGTAAAATAGGAAAAAATTTAGGGCTTGAATGGGGTGGTGACTTTAAAAATATTAAAGAAAGACCCCATTTCCAATGGACAGGAGGACTCAGTATAAAAGATTTATTACAAGGTAAAAGACCTGTATCTCAAGTGAATTTAGAATTTGAAAATTCAATAAATAAATTATTTCAAGAAAATATAATAAATAGTCCATATTATTGGATTAATAATAAAGAATATAAAACTGAATATGTAAAAAAACTTATATATAAATTTTCTCAGTATTTAGGCATTAATAAACTAGAAAATGAATTTACAAATATATTAAACAAATTAAGAGATAAAAAAATAATAGACTCACCAGATTATTGGATTGATAATAAGGAATATAAAACTGAATATGTGATAGAGCTTATTATTAAATTCGCAAAATATATAGAAGAAAACAATATTGACAGTGAATTTATATCTGCAATAAATAAGTTGGTTAACAGAAACATAATAAATAGTCCAGATTATTGGATTAATAATAAAGAATATAAAAATGAGTATGTTAAGGAGTTTATAAAGAAAATTGCAGATAAATTAGGGTAGTTAAACTACCCTAATTTACATATTTTACAACTATATATTAGTGATTTTCATTATTATCATTTTTCTTTTCATATGGTTTAGTAGAACCAATTGTATGTCTCTTTAACTCATTTGGCAAGCTTATTTCATTACCAATTTCTAAATCAAGTTGATGAAAATTTTTTCTTGCCTGAGAATCTTGTATTTTACGAGTTTTCTTATTTTTAACCATAAATATATCCTCCTTTATTTTAACTTAGTATTAATTTAACCAATATTATAAAAGCTATATTAGAAATTATTGAAAATAAAATTCATAAATTTAATGAATACATTAAGCTAAAGTTAAGTTTGGATTTTATAATCGCAAAAAAAGACAAATTCACAGAAAATGTAATGTTATTTTACGAAAATGTTGTGATATAATGTTAAAAACAGAACTTTATTTGTTTTTATGCTTTATAAAACATACAGAAAGGATAAATCAATATGTCTCTATATAATTTCTTTTTATCTTTATTTAGATTGAATAATTGGAAAAAATCACATAATAGAATTAAGAAAAATAAAGAACAAATATCAGATCAAATAGAGCTTTGCTTAAATTGTGGACAAACAATAAAGATGAAAGAAAATTTTAAATTTCTTCAAAATTTTATTGATACTATTCCTAATCCAATGTTTTACAAAGACGAAGGTGGTTTTTTTAAGTACTGTAATATAGCTTTTACAGAATTTTTAGGGTTTGAAAAAGAAGAAATTATAGGACATACTATTTATGATATTAATCCAAAAGAACTTGCAGAAATTTATTATAAAGCTGATATTAAATTGATGAAAAATAGAGACAAACAAACCTATGAGGCTAAGCTTAAACATAAAGATGGTTCAATTAGAGATGTGATTATTAATAAAGCTGTTGTTACAAATGAAAAAGAAGAGATTAAAGGTATCGTCTGTTCTATAACTGATATTACTGAACGTAAGAAAGACCAAAAGAGAATAAATAAATTATTAAAGCTAAAGGAAGCTATGCTTGAAATAAGTTATTCTATTATTGGAGTAAATGATATTAATGAGTTATTTGATTTAATATTGCAAAAGGCAATTGATTCTATTGAAAACGCAAGTATAGGGTCTGTGCTAATTTTAGATGATAATGAGAATTTAAAAATTGCTACATCTAAAGGCTATGTAATTGAAGAATCTAAAAAATTCAGCATTAAGCTTAATGAGTCAATTATATGGGATAAAACAAAAGGAAATATAGATAAAACAATAATTATTAACGATGTTGATAAAATAAATAAAATTAATTTTTTAACTGAAAATGAAGCATTAAAAATAAAATCTGTTATTTGTTCACCTATAATTATAGATAGAAAATTATATGGATTTATAAATATTGATAGTAATTACACCAATGTTTTTGATGATACAGATTTAGAAATAATGGAATATATAAAAAATCAAGTACAAATAGCAATTAGTAAATATAAGTTATATGAAGAACTGTTTTATTCATCTAGATATGATAAATTAACTAATGTTTATAATAGAAGATACTTTGAAGACTTATTTGATGGATATATTAATAAATCTACTAAATATAAAGAAAACTTTTCTTTGGTAGTATTTGATTTAAATGAATTAAAATTTGTCAATGATAATTATGGGCATTTAGCAGGTGATGAATTAATTAAAGCATTTGCTAAAAATTTAAGTGAATGTATTAGATCTTCAGATATTTTAGTAAGACTTGGAGGAGATGAATTTGTAGGAGTTTTCTTCAAAACTAGCTCACAGAACTTAATTAAAAAATTTGAAGATTTAATTGAAAATTTTAAAAATAATCAAATAGTATTCGAAGGAAATAATATTACTTGTAGCTTTAGCTACGGAATTGCTGAATTTCCAGAAGATAGTAATAACTATAAAGAATTAATAAAAATTGCAGATAAACGTATGTATAAGTATAAACAGGGATTAAAAAATAATGAATAGATAATTACATGTAAAAGAACTTCTCAAATTACTGAGAAGTTTTTTTACTTTTATATATTTTAAACTGTAAATCTAATAATTAAAAAATACGAATATTATTAGAAAAATACAAGGAAATTTTCGATATTCCAATACAAATGTTTGAATAATGCCTATTATTTGATATACTTAGTATAAAATGACAATTTTATATAGGGGGGAAAATAAATGTTTTCATTTAATTGGATTAGGTCTTTATTTAATCCTAAAAAATTAAATATTTCTAATAATACAAATGAAAATGAAATTGTTTTAAGTGAAAAAGAAGCAATCTTAAAATGTGCTCAAGAAATAGCTGGTTTAGGTATTTGGGAATGGAATTATAGATTAAATAAAATTTGCTTTTCAGATAAATTATGCAAAATACTTGATATAAGTAAAGAAAAATATGAAGATGATTTAGATTTATTTATTGAAGCATTAACTCACAATGACTATAAAGATTTTGTAATAAAATCTATCAAAAATTCAATAGAAGATGGAATAGAAAAAAATGAGGAATATAAAATAATAAATCTAAATGGAGAAGAAATGTGGATAAGGACAAATGCCACTTGTATATATGATGATAGTAAAAACAAACTTAAAATGATTGGGATGGTTCAAGATATTACTCAGTCGAAAAAATCTAAAGAATTACTTCAAGAAAATTATAATTTTCTTGAAGTAATTATCGATACGATTCCAAGCCCAATATTCTATAAAGATGAAAAGGGCATATATAAATATTCTAACATTGCTCATATAGAGTATTTGGGTATTAGAAAAGAAGATATTATTGGGCATACTATTTATGATATTATTCAAAAAGAATTTGCAGATGCTCACAATGATGTAGACGTCGATATAATTAAAAATAAAGAAAAAAATATATACGAATCTAAGCTTCGATATAAAGATGGTGCACTACATGATGTAATTTTTAATAAAGCACCATATACAAACCAGCAGGGGGAAGTTAAGGGAATAGTTGGAGTTATAGTAGACATCACAGAAAGGAAGAATGCAGAAAAAAGAATAAATAAATTATCAAAGATAAAGGATGCTATATTGGAAATAAGCTATTCTATAACTGAAACTAGTGATATTACAGAACTATTCAATTTAATATTAGAAAAGGTAATTGAATCTATACAAAATGCACACATTGGTTCCATTTTAATACTAGATGAAGACGAAAATTTAAAAATTGCTACACATAAAGGCTATAAACAGAAAAATGCTGAAAACTTTAGTCTTAGATTAAAGGATTCATTTATATGGCATAAGACCCTTGGAAAGATAGATAAAACAGTTATTATTAATGATTTTGATAAAATGGTTACTAGTAAATGCCCAAATATTTTAGAAAATGAAGAATGTTTTAAAGTAAAATCGTCTATTAGTTCTCCGATTATAATAGATGGGCAGTTATATGGCTTGATAGGAATAGATAGTAAATATAATTATGCATTTGATGAAATTGATATAGAGTTAATGGAATATATGAGAAATCAAATTGCTACAGCTATTAGTACACATAAACTTTATGAAGAGACCATATATTTATCCAGATATGATAAATTAACAAATGTTTATAATAGAAGATATTTTGAAAAGATACTTGATAGGTATATTAATAATTCTATTATGAATAATGAAGAATTTTTATTGGTGTTATTTGATTTAAATGGATTAAAATTTATAAATGATACATATGGACATTTAGCAGGAGATGAAATTATTAGAACATTTACATCCATATTGAAAAAACGTATGAACGCTTCAGATATATTAGCAAGAATTGGGGGAGATGAATTCGTAGGAGTTTTTTTTGAAACTGATTTGCAACATCTTATTGAAAAATTTGAAGATATAATTGATTATTTTAAAAGACATTGTATAATATTTGAGGAAAATGATATTGTGTGCAGTTTTAGCTATGGTATAGCTAAGTTTCCTTATGACGGAGACAAATATAATAAATTAATAAAAACTGCTGATGAAAGAATGTATAAATATAAACAAAAAAGTAAACATATTTTAAAGAGGATTTATTAATATAATAATTTGAGAATGATTAAAATTGTATACTAGTAGGATTTTGCAAAAAAAAGCATTATAGATTATAATACTATAAGTAAAGTTGATATTAAAATATAAAAATATCGAGCATATTGTATGCTCGATATTTTTACTTACTAGGAATTTATTCAAAAATTTTATATTGTAGGTGATTTATTAATATGAGTAAAGCATTGTTTGTAGCAGAAAAACCTAGTGTTGCGATGGAATTTTCAAAAGCGTTAAATATAAAGGGAACTAAGAAGAATGGATATTTTGAGTCGGATAAGGCTGTAGTGACTTGGTGTGTAGGACACTTGGTCAATATGAGTTATCCTGAAAAATATGATATAAAATATAAAAAATGGGTTCTTAAAGATTTACCTTTTCTTCCTAAAAAATATAAGTATGAAGTTATACCAGGAGTAAAAAAACAGTTTGATATAGTTAAGAGTCAAATGCAAAGAAAAGATATATCTACTATATATGTATGTACGGACTCTGGAAGGGAAGGAGAGTATATATATAGATTGGTTGATGATATGGTCGATGTAAAAGATAAGGTAAAAAAAAGGGTATGGATAGATTCTCAAACTGAGGATGAGATTAGGAAAGGTGTAAAAAATGCAAAGCCGCTTAGTGAATATGATAAATTATCAGATTCTGCATATTTAAGAGCAAAAGAAGACTATCTAATGGGAATAAATTTTTCAAGATTATTGACTCTTATGTATGGTAGAACTGTTAGTGATTATTTGGGAACCAATTATACTGTAATTGCAGTTGGTAGAGTTATGAGCTGTGTGCTTGGTATGGTTGTAAAAAGAGAAAGAGAAATAAGAGATTTTATAAAGACACCTTATTATAAGGTTAACTCTTCTTTTAAATTTGAAAACTCTCTTGATTATGATGGAGAATGGAAGGCTGTAGAAGGTTCCAAATATTATATGTCCAATTTATTATTTAAAGATATTGGATTTAAAGAAAAAGAAAATGCTGAAAAATTCATTGATTACCTTAAGGAAGATAATGAGGAATTGATTGCAAAAATTGAAGAGATACAAAGAAAAAAAGAAAAGAAAAATCCACCACTGCTTTATAATTTAGCAGAGCTTCAAAACGAATGCTCAAAAAAGTTTAAATTAAGTCCGGATGAAACATTAAAAATTGTACAAGGTTTATATGAAAAGAAAATGCTTACATATCCAAGAACGGATGCTAGAGTTTTATCGAAGTCTGTTGCAAAAGAAATAGATAAAAATATAAGGGGTCTTTTAAATATAAAAAATACTTGTAATTTGGACAATGAGGATGAAGCTATTAATGGTTTTACCAAAAATATATGGGATAATAAATTGTTTTTAGGCCTGGAAAAAACCAAATATGTAAATGATAAAGCTATTACTGATCACTACGCCATTATACCTACTGGTCAAGGGTTAGGTAATTTTAATAAGCTACATGATATGGATAAAAATATATATTTGCTTATTGTACGAAGATTTTTAGCTATATTTTACCCTAGTGCAGTTTTTAATAAGTTATCAATAATCACTAGTATAAAAGATGAAAGATTTTATACATCTTCTAAGGTATGTATTGAAAGAGGCTATTTAGAAATAATGGATTATGATAAAAAATCTAAAAACTCCAAGAAAGATAATATGGATGAATTTAAAAACTTAAAAAAAGGTGCTGTCATAAAAATTAATAAAATTGAAATTAAAGAATCTGAAACTACTCCACCTAAGAGGTATAATTCAGGATCGATGATTTTGGCCATGGAAAATGCGGGTAAATTAATTGAAGATGATGAACTAAGAGGGCAAATAAAAGGTAGCGGTATTGGAACTAGTGCTACAAGAGCTGAAATATTAAGTAAACTTCAAAAAATTAAATATATTAAGTTGAATAAAAAAACTCAAATACTAACTCCTACATCTATGGGAGAGATGATTTATAATATAATAATAGGATCAATACCTTCTTTAATTAAACCAGAACTTACAGCAAGTTGGGAAAAGGGATTAACTATGGTGTCTAATGGTGAAATAGGTTCTGAAGATTATATGGTAAAACTTGAATCATATGTTATGAAGAATACTCAAAAAGTGTTGGGACTTAGAAATCATTTGAAATTAATGGATTCATTTACATCAATCCCAAATTGCAAAAAATCGACTAAAACCAATAAACGAAAAAAACCTGAAAATTCTTTAGGAAAATGTGGTTGTTGTGATGGCGATATTTTGGAAAATAGTAAGGCTTTTTATTGTACTAATTGGAGTAGAGGGTGTAAGTTTACTCTATGGAAAAATAGTCTTGAAAAACATGGAGTTATAATGGACGATAAAATTATAAAAAAATTATTAAAAGAAGGTAAGGTTAGTGGGATAGAATCAAACCAGAATAATAAAAAAGTAAATATATCCATTAGAATTAGCAATGATAAAAAACCACTATTGGAAATATTCTAAAATTAAATTAGAAAATTGTATCATCTTTAATTATTTTATTCATACAGTAATATAAAGGGAAACTTTTAAACAAATATAAGATATAGGTTTCACTTTATATTAAATATTAAAGAGGGGATTATATGGATAATCTTAGACAACACCAAAAATTAAAAATGAGAAAAATTACTATAGAAGAAATGAGAAAAGAACAAAAAAAAATAAAGGATATAGCAGAATATATACTTAAACAAAAACTAAAAAATAATAAACCAAAGTAGTTAAAAAAGTGGGGTCTACATATAATTAACCCCGCTTTTTTATATACCGGCGAATATATGCGAAAGTTAAAAGTTCTAAGATTCAATCCTATTGTGGACTAGCTTACCTACAGGTCCCTGATGTAACTAATAATTAATTATACAAGGTGTTAAAAGTTGTTGATATTATATAAAAAATTTTAGAATAAATATTTTTTTTAAATAAAAAATAAAATACGACAACGAATTTTTGCATTTTTTTCACATGTAATTTAGTATAATTAAGATAACAAGGGTTTATTTAGGGGGAGATAAAATGATAAGAAAAAATATAAATTCATCAAGCATATTTTCTTTGGGTTATGATTCTGAGAATAAAATGCTGGAAATTCAATTTGATTCTGGAGAAATATACAGACATTTAAATGTACCGGAACGTGTATATGAAAAAATGTTAGATTCTGAATTTGTAGGATATTACATAAATTATAATATTAGAAATAACTATCCTTGTGTAAAGGTAAGATAATATATAAAAACTGCTGGCAATAAATTTGCCAGCAGTTTTTTTGTTTAGTGAATACCTTCATATGGGCTATCCCATTTGTTTAAACATATGTGATCATTTATAGTATCTTTGTTAGATTGGTTATCATCGTAATCAGAGTACTCTCCCATTGGACTCATAGCAACAACTCTATATTTGTCTGGAATACAAAGAGTCTTCTTTATTTTATCTTCATCAAGTGATGCTATCCAGCATGTACCGTATCCTTCATTTGTACATGCAAGAACTAAATGCTCCATTGCTATACCGCTATCAACTAGATATAGATCTTTATTGTCAATAGATCCAGAGCTAGAAGGATCAGCAACTACAACTACAACAAGAGGAGCTTGTGTAACTGAATTAGAAGCACTATTAACGTTATTCATAACAGCCATTGATAATTCTTGCTTTTGGGTTTCATTATCTACTAATATGAATTTAAAACACTTATTGTTTTTCCATGAAGGAGACATTATAGTAGCTGTTAAAATTCTATCTAATTTATCTTTTTGTATAGGGGTATTTTTAAAGTTTTTGATACTTTTTCTCTCATTTATAACATCATAAAATTGCATGAAATCACGCTCCTTTTTGTTAGTATTGGCATTAAAAGTATTAAAAATGCTTAACTTATTATGGAATAATAAAAATGAAAGAAAAATAAAAGAATAATGAAAATATTAATAATAATAAAAAAATGACTATCGAAAATAGTCGAAATGTGTTATAATATTATTTATATATAAAAATATATAAAAGCATAATTTATATGCAAAAAGAGAAGCATAATTTATATTATTTTATAATATGAAAAATGCTTTTTTTATGAAGCTAAAAAGCCTATATGGTAAGATTAGTAAAATAGCTTTTTAGGAAAAATATTGAGGAGGTTTTATAATGTCGGCAGATATAAGTATTCTTATATCTTTTGGAGTTTATTTAGTTGGTATGTTATTAATAGGGCTTATATTCTACAAAAGAACTGAAAACTTATCAGATTATGTGTTAGGAGGAAGAGGATTAAATAGTTGGGTAACAGCTCTTAGTTCTCAAGCATCTGATATGAGTGGATGGCTACTTATGGGACTACCAGGATACGCTTATTTATCTGGTCTTGAATCCATTTGGATTGCTATAGGTTTGGCTATAGGAACGTATATGAATTGGAGATTTATAGCTAAGAGGCTTAGACAATATACTGAAGTAGCAGGAGATGCTATAACATTATCGGTTTACTTTGAAAATAGATTTAGAGATAAAAGTAAATTACTTAGAACTGTCTCAGCTATATTTATATTAATATTTTTTATATTATACACATCATCTGGACTTGTAGCTGGTGGAAAATTGTTCAATACTGTGTTTGGGATGCCATATGTATCAGCACTTACTGTAGGAACAATTGTTGTTATATCGTACACATTTTTAGGAGGATTTATGGCTGTCAGTTGGACAGATTTTTTTCAAGGTATGTTGATGTTCTTTGCTATACTTGCTGTTCCAATAGCAGGTATTGTTAAATTAGGAGGAACTGAAATTACGATTAATTCTATAAGAAGCTTGACTCCTGAGTTTTTAAATCCATTAACTACTATGGATGGAAATACTATTGGAATTATATCAGTAATTTCATTATTGGCATGGGGTCTTGGATATTTTGGTCAACCTCATATATTAGCCAGATTTATGGCTATAACTTCTCCTGAAAAAATAAAGGAAGCAAGAAGAATAGCTATGATATGGGTTGTTATAAGTTTATGTGCAGCTGTTGTTGTAGGTATTGTTGGTAGAGTGTATGTTTCACAATATCTTCAAGGTCCAGAGTCGGAAACTGTATTTATATTAATGGTTAACTCTGTTTTTCCAGCTGCATTTGCAGGGATATTTTTAGCTGCTATTCTAGCTGCTATTATGAGTACTGCTGATTCTCAGCTTTTAGTTGCAGCATCTGCATTTACTGAAGACATATATAAAGCATTAATAAAAAAAGATGCTACAGAAAAGGAATTAGTTTGGGTAAGTAGGATGACAGTTATAGGTATAGCTATAATATCGTATATATTGGCTCTTAATCCTAATAGCTCTGTTCTTGATTTAGTAGCCTATGCATGGGCTGGGTTTGGAGCAGCATTTGGACCTGTTGTTATAATGTCTTTATTCTGGAGAAGAATGACTTCTAAAGGAGCATCAGCAGGTATGCTGGCAGGAGGAATTACTGTTTTAATATGGAAGCACCTTCAAGGTGGAATCTTTGATGTATATGAAATAGTACCTGGATTTATATTGGCTGTAATAGCTATAGTAATATTTAGCTTGATGGATAAGGAGCCTTGTAAAGAAATAATAGATGAATTTGATAAGGTAGAAAATCTATCTTAAATTTAAAATTTTAAAAAGTAAAAGTAGATGTATTAACTTAATATAGTATGCATATCCTTATATATGGTTACTTTAAAACTTGAAACTATTAAATTGAGCTTAGAGGTGAATTTAATAATGAGGAAGTCTTATTTGAGTATCGTTTAAAGGAGTGTATACTATGGGTCTAAATGAAAATGAATATGATTAGGAAAGGGCAGGTTGAAGAAATTCAATGTGCCCTTTTTGAAATTGAATTCATAAATAAAATTATGAGAATTAAGGCATAAGGAAATATTAAATTTGATGGGTATTTTTTATAATTTATAATTTTGCACCAGAACTCGTAACACTATATTACTTAGTATCATGGTATAGAGTATGTAATTTGATAAATGTGGAGATGAGTAAATGAAAAGCAAATATCAGTGTATAGCTAATATAAGAGGAGGTCCAATCAGACCACAAATTAAGGGTATAGTATTTATAAAAGATGTATCTGGGGGGGGCTTGGGTATATGCCAATATACAGGGATTGCCATCATACCAACTTCAGGTAATGCAGGAAGAAGACTTGCTTGTGGAGTGATAAAACCATACTATTTATAGGGCTGAGATGCCCTTTTTTGTACGGAAATAAAAAATACAAACTCAAAAGAATCTATCTTTTTTCTGGATGTTCTAAGGGTTCAGTCCATTTTGCAGGTTCAGTTTTTTAAATTTATATAAAAAAAATGGACAAATCATGCCATGCTTGTACCACTAATTGGGCATACCCCAACAAGAATGCTTTATATACTTGTTTAACTATTAAATATATGTTTACGCTAAAGTTGAGTTTTATCTTGTCTGGATTTTATGATGGAAAAGACAGTGGTTTTTAAACTATAACTGATAAATTTACTTACATATATTAACAGAATAAAACTGATATTATCGCATATAATAAATTTAATAACTACAAATTAGACATATAGGAGGGGTAATCATGGCAAATAAGAAAGTTGTTACTGAAGCAAGAGCTGCACTTAATCAAATGAAACTTGAAACAGCTAATGAATTAGGTTTATCTAATTATAACAATGTAGATAAAGGAAACTTGACTGCTAGACAAAATGGTTATGTTGGTGGATATATGACTAAAAAGTTAGTTGAAATGGCAGAAAAACAAATGAGTGGAAAATAATATATTTATATAAAATAAAAGTCATGGCTAAAGATTAATATCTGGAGCCATGGCTTTTATTTTATATTTGATTTACAGTATACCGGTAATCTTAATTGTTAGCACATATTCTGCTAATAATACATCTTCTTACATAATTGTTCTACGTAGTAGCCTCCTCAATATTAACTACAAATGGGTTTCGTCCATTTATTCATTCCTTTCATAATCTTTTCAAATTATTATATGATATATGTTTACGCGATGTACTTTGACTAACATAAATGCTATGTTCTCTCAGCTATTAGTCTGGGGGATTTTTATAAATTATAGGTTAACAATTGAGGTCAATATCATATGGTATTAGTAGTATAGAAAATTTATGTGAAAGGAGAAATTAAGTTGAATAGATCATTAGTGGATCTACTTAGAGAGGGTGGCTATATACTATATTCTAGACATGGGGAAGCAACAGTAGGAGTAGATCAACCTAATTTAAATTTTTGGTACTGTTTTACTCAAAGAAATCTTTCTGAAGAGGGTAGAAAGCAAGCAATTTATTATGGAGAAATTCTTCGTGATTTACAAATTCCCATTAGTTATCCAATAATAACTAGCCCTTTTTGTAGAACTATAAAAACGGCACAATTGGCTTTTGGGAAGGCAAATATTAAAATCGATCCGTTTTTGTTTGAAATTTACAAATTGAGTAAAAGTTCTTCAAGTACAGAACAAAAAATAATATTAGACTTTCTCCGTTCAATGTTAGAAATAGAACCACCTCACGGAAATAATAGGGTTATTATTGCTCACGGTTTTTCAAGAGATATTGGTTTAGGTGAAATCCCAAATATGGGAACAGTTATTATTAAACCCCTAGGACAGGGAAATGGTTATGAAATCGTTGATAAATTATCCTTAGAAGATTTAGGCAATCTGTTAAGTTAGTACTCTATTTTAGATTGATAAAAAATGGATTTTCTGGAACAAAAGCAACTTTATATTCTTACGTTGATTTTTCTAATAGTGCTTGAATATTAAAGCGTAAAAATATTACTCTATGGAATTAAATATATTATAAATGTAATGCTTGAGGTGAGTTTTATCTTAACCAGTTTTTATTTTTAAGATATTTTATTTTAATTAAATATTATAAAAGTATATTTACTAAACAATCGAAATATATTTATTAGATATGTCTGGAGTGCAAAGAATTGGTTGGATGAAAGAGTATAATAAATTAGCATAAGCAGATACTAAAAATATCATAGAACATTATGATTTTTATTTTATATAAAAGGAAAAGAAATAAGATATAAAAACATAGAAGAGAAGGAGATACCATGATAGAGAAAAAAGAAATAATAGAAACAGGATGGAATTTCCACAACAGTTATGCTCATCTACCTAAATCATTTTTTACCAGAATTAATCCAACTCCTGTACGATTACCCAAGTTAATCATTCTTAATAATATATTGGCAAAATCTCTGGGGTTAAACGTTGAGGCTTTGCAAAGTAATGATGGATTAGATGTATTTGCTGGTAACAATATTCCAGAAGGATCGTTCCCTATAGCTCAAGCATACGCAGGACATCAATTTGGACATTTTACCATGTTAGGTGACGGTAGAGCTGTGCTCCTTGGGGAACAGATAACACTTTCAGGTGAAAGATTTGATATTCAACTAAAGGGTTCAGGTAGAACACCATATTCACGAGGAGGGGATGGTCGAGCATCACTTGGACCTATGCTACGTGAATACATTATAAGCGAAGCAATGTATGGACTTGGTATTCCGACGACACGTAGCCTAGCAGTTGTAACAACAGGTGAGTCAATAATTCGTGAAACAAGGCTGCCAGGTGCAATACTGACTCGTATAGCTGCAAGTCACATCCGTGTGGGAACCTTTCAATATGTTTCAAAATGGAGTAATGCTGAGGAACTTAAAGCCTTGGCTGATTATACAATACAAAGACATTTTTCATATATCAAAAATGATGAGAACCCATATCTTTCCTTACTTAAGGAAGTAATAAAGGGTCAGGCTGAGTTAATTGCTAAATGGCAACTAGTTGGCTTTGTACACGGGGTAATGAACACTGACAACATGACCATTAGTGGAGAAACAATTGATTATGGTCCCTGTGCCTTTATGGATACGTATAGCCTTAAAACTGTATTCAGCTCCATTGATCTTCATGGTCGATATGCCTATGGTAATCAGCCGGATATTGGAGTATGGAATTTATCTAGATTTGCTGAAACCCTATTGCCATTGATACATGAAAATCAGGATAAAGCTGTTGAACTGGCTCAGAATGCTGTTTTGGATTTTACTAAATTGTATCACAATAACTGGATGGCAGGGATGAGAGCAAAACTAGGATTATTTAACGAAGAGACACAGGATGAATCTCTTATTGAAGACCTCATTAGTATGATGGAGAAGTATAGTGCTGATTATACAAATACCTTCCGTGAATTAACTTTTGATAAGGTAGAGGATACAGTCCTAGTTGGCAAAACTGAATTTACTAAGTGGTATGATTTATGGAAGGCTAGATTAGAGAGACAACAGGAATCAAAAGATGAATCACATGAGTTAATGAAAAACTCTAATCCCGCAGTAATCCCCCGTAACCACCGAGTAGAGGAGGCACTAGAAGCTGCGGTGGAAAAAGGAGATTATAGTGTGATGGAGAGACTTCTTAATGTTTTATCAAAGCCATACTCATATTCCCCTGAACAGGAAGAGTACTCAAAACTGCCTCCGCCATCAACATGTCCTTACAGAACCTTTTGCGGTACCTAATATATATGTTTCAGAGAGGGAATTTTAGTTCAAAATTTAAACTACTTTAATAATATAAAAAGGAATAAGTAATAAGAGAGAAGTTCTATTGACACCTGGAATTTGAATTGATATACTTCAAATTCTAGGTGTCTTTTATTATTAGACACTTTAGTAAAAAATTAAACATATAATTAAGTCAATATAAGGAGTTACCAGTATGGAACAACAATCTAAAATCAATGTTTACTATTTAGGAAAAACTTATCCTTTATATACAAAAGTAGATTCATCAATAAAAAAGGTTAATATAGAATGGAATGGTAAAGCCTTTATATGTACTAGTCCACAAGAGGGAAAAATAGATATTGCTAATGCGCTCAAATCCTTCTATACAAAAGCCAGTAAAAAATTAATTGAAGAAAGATTAAAACTATACCAGCCATACTTTAAAGTGAAATACAAATCTTTCTCTATAGAAAGCCACCAAAATAAATGGGGAAGCTGTAGTTCAAAGAGGCATATAACTTTCCATTGGAAATTAGTAATGTTTCCTCTAAATGCCATTGACTATGTAGTCGTACATGAGCTCTGTCATCTAATACATATGAATCATGACCGTTCCTTTTGGCGTTTAGTAGGCAAAGTGTATCCAAAATATAAAGAAGTTATGGACATTTTGGGAACAGAAAAAACTAGATAATTATAGGAGATATAGAACGATTGCATTTAAAAGAAATCATAATACCAAAAATATAGTATGGATATTATATCTATATGTAATGAACCCCTATTAATTAAATTTAATAGAGTATATAAGTATGTTGAAATGTATATAACATTAATAAAGAAGTATTTAGAATTAATAGAGGTAAACTGTACAATAAATAAGTGCGGTTTTCTTTAAAAATAAGTTAAATCAAGGGTTTTAACAGGAAAATTGTATAAATAGGAGTTGTAATTAATTGACATAAGTGATATTTTTCTAAAGAGAGAAAACAGAATAAAGTATTTTTGGCAATAAAATTTACATATATAAACCTATTTTAATCTATGATAGAATGTATTGATTGGTATTTAGAAAAAGGAGGATTCAAATGCAAAACTATAAGATGATGATAGCTTATGATGGTAGAAAATATACGGGGTATAATAAATCAAAAGGTAAATTAGAAAAGAGTATTCAAGGGAAGTTAGAATTAATATTATCAAAGCTTTATGAAGAAGACGTAGAGGTTATTAGTGCAGTTAGTACTGATGCTGGGGTACATGCTAAAGGACAAATTGTTAATTTTACAGCACCAAATAGTAGTTTAGATGAAAAAGAAATCCTTGATTATTTCGAAAAGTATTTAACTGATGATATTATTATATTATCAGTAGAAACTGCTGATGAAAGATTTCATAGTAGATATTTAATGAAAAGTTTAACTTATGAGTATCGTTTATGGAAAAAAGATGCTCCTAATCGTCCTTTGTTTGAGAGACAATATGTTAACTTAATGAATCAAACAGTAGATGTAGCTAAAATTAAAAAAGCTGCAAAGTACCTTGTAGGTGAACATGATTTTTTAGCTTTTACTACTAATAAGAAAACAAGAAAATCAATTAAAAAAATAGTTTCTCTTGATATAAGAGAAACTAGAAATGAAATTATTATTACTATGACAGCAAATGGATTTTTATTAAACATGGAAAGAGTAATAGTAGGTACACTAATTCAAGTGGGTCTTGGTCAATTACCTATGAATACAATTGAGAAAGCTTTTAAATCTAAGGATATGAATGATGTAGGTCATAAAGCTAGTGCAGGATCACTTTGTTTATTAAGTGTTGAATACTAGTTCGTATAAAAATTATATGAAACATAACAATTAGAACTTGATATAATCAGGTTCTTTTTTTATTATTTAACTATTGGTATAAATACAGCACTAAACGGTACCAGAAGTAAGTCTTAGATAATTTTACGAAGGCTTACTTATTGGCCACCATTTTGCTACCGCCGAGCAAAATTTCATACTTATAGGGTTTTATATAAATGTCTACCTAACAGGGATAATATCAGAACGGTACGTACGGTGGTGTGAGAGGAAGATAAATAAAATAATTATTTGCATCCTACTCGATTGACCACCTTGGAATAACATGCTACAATTGAAAATGATGAGCATTATCGATTGAGGAGGGGTGTCTATGAGTTCTGCTGTAACAAAAAGATATAGTATAAAATTAATTAATATCATCAAACATAATAATGAAACTTTTAGCTTTGATTTTAAAAGCTCTAAACTAAAAGAGTGGTCTGAAGGAGACAGTTCGAAAATTTTTATAAGTATCAAAGGACAAGAAGTTGGGAAAAAATTTTCTTATACAACTTTACCTTATGAGTCACATATTCGTTTTACAACACGTATTAGAATGAACAGAAGTGAATATAAGGATCAACTTTCTAAGCTAAAAATTGGGGATACAATAGAAATAACTGAACCACAAGGGAATTTTAAGCTGCTTCGAGAAAAGCGTCCTATAGTGCTTCTATCAAATGGTGTTGGTATAGCAGCAGTAAGATCTTTAATTAAGGCATATCAAAGGAACAAGTCCAATATTCCTATAGTTGTTCAAATTAATGTGGATAGCACTGGTGCAATTTATAAATCAGAATTTGATGAATTGATGAATAAAACAAGCCACTTTAGTTCGTATTATACATCACATCGAGGAGAGTTTTATAAACGACTTGATCATGAAATTCAAAAGATAGTATCTGCCTATGAAGAAGATCCTTATCTATATGTTGTAGGAAGTGATAATTTTGTGAGTGATATTATACGACATCTGAAAGATGTAGGGTTTTTAGATTGTGATATTATTACAGATGCTCATGTTTCAAGTGGAGGTTCTTGCGGATGTAGTATTTCTGGAGGTTGTGGATGTGGAGCGAATCTTATTTAAAATAATTACATTGGATAATATTAATTCCTGCAAAGTCTAAATCCAAAGCCTGGGGGTAGCCTCTAGACACAAAGAAATAACAGTATTATTTAATTTATATGGTTCTGCACGTACTCCATTAACTTTTCTTCTAAAAAATCATTAGTTTCATTAAAATTTTCAAATTTATACTCTCTAATACCTCCTCCTCCTCCATCTTTCTTTTTGAATACGATGGGTGGTTTCAGTGATATTTCTGGAATATTTAAAAGTTTATACATGACTTTTGATTTGTTGAAGCCATTTCCTCCAAGTATACTTATATTCATATTTTAATATTATTCCTTTCTAAATTTTCATTATTTACATTGTCTATTTTATAGTGTACGGTTTGCAAAGAAGTAGTTTTTTAATTGTAAATAAAGGAAAATATAATTGCTTGTAGAATCAATTTTAAGAGGATTTTATCCTTAGCGATATTTTGTATTGAGGTGAATATATCCATGAAGAAAAAAGTAATATGTGTCTGTATAATGGCAACATTTCTAATAGCTTTATTTTCTAATATGTATTTAGAGATTCAATACGATATAAATATACTTGAGTATTTTAAAAAAACAAAGGACTTAACCAAAGAAGAGAAGATGTGGCTGACTGAACATGAGAAGATTATATATGGTTCAGATAACAATTCGCCACCACTTAGATATATTAATGAAAAGAACGGACAGTATAGTGGACTTATAGTTGATTATATTAGAGCTTTATCTATTGAATTAGGAATAGAGATTGAGTATAAACCATTGGGGTGGTGGGATCAATCATTAAAGAGCTTGAATAACAAAGAAGTAAATTTTTTAGACTTAATTCCTTCTGAAAAAAGAGGAAAATCATATGATTTTTCGGATCCTATATATAATTTAAGTGGTGTTATATTAGTGCATAAAGATGAAAATGAGATTACTAATTACAATGGCTTAAAAGGAAAAAGTGTTGCAGTTCCAAAAGGGGACTATGCAGTAGAATTTTTAAATTCAAAGGTAAAAAATATTAATTATATTTTGACTCCTAACTTGATAAGTGCTATTAGATATCTGAAAGAAGGACAAGCACAAGCTGTTGTAGGAGATGAACCAGTAATAACATATCTTATTAATGAAATGAATTTAAAGGATGATTATAAAATATTAGAAAATCCAATGTATAGACAAGACTGTGTTTTTGCAGTACCAAAATCAGAAAAAATACTTTTATCAATAATTAATAAAGGGATTTTTAGTTTAAAAAAGAAAAAAACAATGTTTAAAATTCAACAGAAATGGTTTGGAATTGCTGCTCCATTTGCTAGAGAGAATACATCAGGTAAGATTAGTTTATTAATTTTAATATTCATAAGTATAATATTATTGATTATTTATATATCTTATTCATGGAACAATACTCTAAAAGAAGAGGTTGATAAGAGAACAGAGGAGTTGGTTCTTAGTAGGAATAGACTTCAAACTACTTTTGATAGCTTAACGCATCTAATGATTGTAGTAGATAAAGATCATAATATAATAAGTGTAAATGAAGCATTTTGTAGGTTTTTACAATTAGATAAGGATGAGATTATAGGTCAAAATTGTATAGAATTTAAAGATATTGTATATGGCCATGGGATAGAATATATAATTGAAAATACTTTTTATACAGGAAAACAATACAATCAGGAATTCAAATATAAAAATAAAATTTTTAATATAAGCACATTTCCACTAGATGATAATACTAATAATATATTAAATGTCTTAATTATGGTAAAAGACATAACTAAGCTTAAATTAAGCGAAAGGAAGATGTTACAGGAAAATAAAATGGCGGCTATAGGGCAGTTGGCAGCAGGGGTTGCACATGAGATCAGAAATCCTTTAGGGTTAATAAGAAACTATTGTTATATCTTGAAAAATAATTTGGATGATGAAGAAAAGGTAAAAAAATCTATAGATGTTATTGAAATATCAGTTCAAAAGTCAAGTGATATTATTGATAACTTATTGAATTTTTCAAGAATTTCAAGCAATGAGTATGAAAAAATCAATATGCGAAATTTTATTACTAAATTAATAGAATTAGAGAAGAATACTCTTAAAAAAAATAATATAGATTATAAAATTGTTTGCAGTAAAGACATTATATGTTATGCAAATCAAGAATCATTAAAACATATTTTTTTAAATTTGATATCAAATTCAATTGATGCTTTGACAAATGGTGGATTAATAAGTATAGAATTGAATAAAAAAGGCAATATGCTATTAATTAAATTCAGTGATAATGGTACAGGAATAAGTGAAGAAAATTTAGAAAATATATTAAATCCATTCTTTACTACAAAGCAGTGTGGAAAAGGAACTGGATTAGGACTGTATATTGCTTATAATGAAATACAAAAACATGGGGGTAATATAACAGTAAAAAGCAAGTTAGGAGTAGGAACTACATTTTATATTGATATACCACTAAGGGAGGGAGCAGATGAAAAAATCAAATAATTTACCATTAAAAATACTTATAGTAGATGATGAGATTGAGTATAGAGAAAGTATTCAGATGATTTTAGATGGTCAAGGATATTATATTGAAACTTCAGAAAGCGCAGAAGAGGCTTTAGAAAAATTAAAGAAAACTAATTTTAATCTAGTATTAACAGATTTAATAATGGGTGAAACGGATGGAGTGCAGTTATTAAATAAAATTAAAGAAAAATATAATGATATAGAAGTAATATTAATAACCGGATATGGAACTGTTGAAAATGCTGTGGAGGCAATGAAAAAAGGTGCTTTTACATATTTTGTAAAAGGACATAATCCAGAAGATTTAATTAAAGAAATTAAAAAAGTAGAAAAAATGATAAGTTCAAAAAATAAAAAGTTAATAAGTGAAAAAAATAGCTTAGAATCTATTTTAACAACAAATAGTAAAAAATTTAGAAAAGTATTAAACATTGCAAAAAAGGCTGCTAACAGTAATGTAAATATATTGTTGTTAGGGGAATCCGGTGTAGGAAAAGAAGTGTTTGCAAAGTATGTCCATAATTGTAGCGAAAGAAAGAATGAGAAGTTTATACCTGTAAATTGTCATGCATTTTCAGGTGGGCTGCTTGAGTCAGAGCTATTTGGTCATGAAAAAGGTTCTTTCACTGGAGCTGTGGGTAAAAGAAAGGGTAGATTTGAGGTAGCGGATAATGGAACATTGTTTCTGGATGAAGTTGGGGACGTATCCTTAGATATTCAGGTTAAGCTTCTTAGAATTCTTGAAACAAAAAAAATTGAAAGGCTTGGAGGCAATGACTTAATACCAGTAAACTTTAGACTAATATCAGCTACAAATAAGAAGTTAGAAAAAGAAATTGGAAAAGGTAATTTTAGAGAGGATTTCTTCTATAGAATAAGTACCATCGCAATAGAGATACCACCTCTTAGGGAAAGAAAAGAAGATTTACATATGTTGATAGATTTCTTTTTTAAAAAATCTAAAAGAGAATTAAATAAAGAAATCTTAAATATTGAAAACGGAGTAATGGAATTTTTGCTTTCTTATGACTATCCCGGAAATATACGAGAATTAAAGAATATTATTGAGAGGTTGGTGGTTCTGTCCGAAAATGGAATTATATCAAAGAGGGATTTGCCAAAATCAAAAGATGTATATATAGATGATGAAGTGGAGATAATAAAGCCACTAAAGGATATGAGAAAGGAAGTTGAGTCAGAATATATTGCAAAAGTACTTGAAATGTGTGATGATAATGTTTCAGAAGCTGCAAGAAATCTGTGCATAAGTAGGAGACAATTATTTAATAAAATCACAGAATATGGGCTTAAGTAGGAAAATTTTTTCATACTAAGTAGGAAATTTATTTCCATATAGGAAAGATGTTTCTCAAAAAATGAGAAGCATCTTTTTTTATTTTTTGAGAAAAACAGTTATAAAAAAATTTAAATTAAAAAATACAACTAGAAGAAAAGCTTCTTAGATGCACGTTTTGAACTAGATTATATAATATTAATTTTAAATTATTATTTTTGAGGAAATTTATGGAATGGATTTTGCTACTATAGTAGTTTAAATAAAAGAATACAGAAGTGATAAAAAAATAACAAAAGATCTATTTATTCTTTAAGTAGAGGTGAAGATATGAACAAAATGATTATAACAAATAATAGCTTAGTCTATGAAAAATTTGATGAAAAAATAGAGATAGTTTATTTAAGTGAATGTAGTTATCTTAAAACATTAGAATATGTTAGAGATATGATTCACAAAGGACATAAGCTTCTCACACATCCTTTATCAGGAAGCTTAAAACCAAATGAAACTCCATTTAAATCGATTGCAATAGGCAAAAAGGTAGAGAATTTAGATTTTGAAGGTTTATCAATTATTGAAAATAGCATTGCTTCAGCACAAAAACTTATAAAGGGAAAACCAACTCCTAAATATGCTGAAAGAATTCTTGAAGATTTCAGACTTATCGATCTATCATTAATAGAAAATGCAATAAAAAGTAAGTTTTGCTTATAACAGCAGTACCTTAGAGTACACGCTGTTTAATATAAGGAGGTGTGTTCTTTGCGTTTAGAACTAGGTAAAATCAAAATTAAAGATGTACAATTTGGTAAAAAAACAAAGGTTGAAAATGGAACATTATATGTTAATAAACAAGAGCTAATTGATATTGCCATGGAAGATGACCGTATAAAAAATATTACAATTGAGCTTGCACGTCCAGGTGAATCTGTAAGGATTGCTCCTGTTAAGGATGTAATCGAACCAAGAGTAAAAGTTGAAGGACCAGGAGGGGTATTCCCAGGTGTTATTAGCAAAGTAAAAACAGTTGGCTCAGGAAGAACTCATGCATTGGTTGGAGCTAATATTGTTACAGCTGGTAAAATAGTAGGATTCCAAGAAGGTATTATTGATATGACAGGTCCTGGAGCAAGATATACTCCATTTTCACAGACACATAATGTATGTATAGTTGTTGAACCTAAAGAAGGTCTTGAAACACATGCATATGAAGAAGCTGCTAGATTAGTTGGTTTAAAGATTGGAGCATTCGTAGGAGAAGCTGGTAAAAATGTAGAGCCTGATGAAGTAGTAGTTTATGAGACAAAACCGTTTATTGAACAGATAGCTGAGTTTCCTGAACTACCAAAGGTTGGGTATATACATATGCTTCAATCACAAGGATTACTCCATGATACTTTCTATTATGGTGTAGATGCAAAGCAAATTGTACCTACTTTAATGTACCCAACTGAGATTATGGATGGAGCAATTGTAAGTGGTAACTGTGTTGCACCTTGTGATAAGGTTACAACATTCCATCATTTGAACAATCCGGTAATAGAAGACCTTTATAAGAGACATGGAAAGGATATAAATTTTGTTGGAGTTATTCTAACGAACGAAAATGTATTCCTTGCTGACAAAGAAAGATCATCAGATATGGTTGGAAAATTTGTAGAATTTCTTGGGTTAGATGGAGTTATTATTACTGAAGAAGGATATGGTAACCCTGATACAGATTTAATGATGAATTGTAAGAAAGCTACAAAAGCAGGAGCTAAGGTTGTATTAATAACAGATGAGTTTCCTGGAAGAGATGGGAAATCACAATCTCTTGCAGATGCTACACCTGAAGCAAGTTCTCTTATATCATGTGGAAATGGTAATGTAATTGTAAACCTTCCGCCAATGGAAAAGGTAATAGGGACTTTAGATTATATAGAGACTATGATAGGTGGATATGAAGGTAGTTTAAAAGCTGATGGAAGTATTGAAGCAGAAATTCAAATTATTATAGCTTCTACAATAGCAAATGGCTATAACAAGCTAACTGCAAGAAATTATTAAGAAAGGGGGAGAATATATGAGCAAAATAAAAGTAGTTCATTATATAAATAACTTTTTCGCTGGAATTGGTGGAGAGGAAAAAGCTGATATACCACCACAAGTAAAAGAAGGTGTGGTAGGCCCAGGGATGGCATTAAATCGTGCATTTAAAGGAGAAGCTGAGGTAGTAGCTACAGTTATATGTGGTGACTCATACTTTGGTGAGCATATGGAAGATGCTAAAGCAGAGCTTATAGAAATAATAAAGATATATGAGCCTGATTTATTTGTTGCAGGCCCTGCATTTAATGCTGGTAGATATGGTGTAGCATGTGGGACACTAGCAAAAGCTGTTGAAGAAGAACTAAATATTCCTGCAGTAACTGGAATGTATATAGAAAATCCTGGAGTAGATATGTTTAAGAAGGATTTAAACATTATAGAAACTAAAGATTCAGCTGCAGATATGAGAAAAGCGATATCTAAAATTTCAGAGTTTGGCCTAAAAATTGCTAAAGGTGAGGAAGTAGGATCACCGGAAGAAGAAGGATATATAGAGAGAGGAATAAGAACGAATTACTTCCATGAGATAAGAGGTTCAGAAAGAGCTGTTGACATGCTAGTTAATATATTCAAAGGTAAAGAATGTTTAACAGAATATCCAATGCCAGATTTTGGTCGTGTGAATCCAAATCCTGCTGTTAAAGATTTGTCAAATATTAAGGTTGCATTGGTTACTTCGGGAGGTATTGTGCCACAGGGAAATCCTGATAGAATCGAATCATCAAGTGCAACAAAATATGGAATATATGATATCTCAGAAATGGAAAAATTAACACCTGATAAATTTACAACTATTCATGGTGGATATGACAGAGCTTATGTATTAGAAAATCCAAACTTAGTAGTTCCTCTAGATGTTATGAGAGATATGGAAAGAGAAGGCGTTATTGGAGAACTAGCAAACTACTTCGTAGCTACTACAGGAACAGGTACTTCAGTAGGTAATGCCAAGAAATTTGGAGAAGACTTCTCTAAGAAATTAGTCGAAGATGGAGTAGGAGCAGTTATATTAACATCAACATGAGGTACTTGTACGCGTTGCGGTGCAACTATGGTAAAAGAGATTTAAAGAGCAGGAATACCTGTAGTTCATATTGCTACAGTAGTACCTATATCATTAACAATAGGTGCAAATAGGATAGTACCTGCAATTGGTATTCCTTATCCATTAGGTAATCCTAACTTAGGTATAGCAGGAGATAAGAAAGTAAGAAGAATGTTAGTTAAAAAAGCATTAAAAGCTTTACAGACAGAAGTAGAAGAACAAACAGTATTTGAAGATTAAATAGTTATTAAAATAAAAGGGTGATAAATGATCGCCCTTTTTAACTACCTATAAAAATTAAAAATAGATTTTAGTGAAAGGGGGAAGGCTTTTTGAGTAAAAAAATAGAAGGTGAAGGCTTTAGTAGTAAATGGGGACTATTATTTTCATTAATTGCATTATCAGTTGGTAGTGGTAATATTTGGAGATTCCCTAGGATGGTAGCAATGAATGGTGGAGGATCTTTCGTAATAGCATGGACCGTATTCTTATTTGTATTTTCTATACCATTGATTATGGCAGAAACAATAATAGGAAGGTCAACTAGACATGGTTGTCCAGGTGCTTTTAGGGATTTTCTTGGTAAAAAATATACATGGATGGGAACATTTATGATGTACTGTGGTCTAGGAATTGCAGCATACTACTCTGTAGTTGTTGGATGGACATTTAAATACTTTACTTTACAAGCATTAGGCAACTTGAATTTAACAAGTTTAGAAGCATCAAATGGAATATGGAATTCATTTATCAATAGTAATTGGCAAGTATTGTTATTTCATTTAGTCGCTGTAGTATTAGGTGGTAATGTAATATATAGAGGAGTTTCTGGAGGAATAGAAAAGGTATGTAAAATACTTGTTCCAGCTGTATTTGGAATTTTAATTGTAACTGCAATACGTTCACTCACTCTTGAAGGTGCAGTAGATGGACTTAATTACTTCTTTACACCTAATTGGGAAACCTTAAAAAACCCGCAGACTTGGTTACATGCACTTACACAGTCAGCTTGGTCGGTAGGCCCAGGATGGGGATTAGTTATTACTTATGCAGCCCATACGAAATCATCAGAAGACGTTACACTGCTTGAAATAGGTCAAGGAGTAGGTAACAATGTAGTAGCCTTATTAGCAGGACTAACAATAATACCAGCAATATTTGCACTAGCTCCTTCCCAAGAATATATTACAGAAGCTATGAGTTCAGGAAATACTGGGTTGGTTTTTGAGTATCTTCCATTAGTATTTTCTCAAATGTTTGGTGGATGGGTTTTAGGGACGTTATTCTTTTTAGCTTTAGCATTCGCTGCTTATTCTACATTAATTTCATGTATGGAAACAGGAGTACTTCCTTTAATAGATTCTGGACTTAGCAGAAAAAAAGCAACAATTATCATTTGTTCTATTATATTCATAGGAGGTATACCATCTGCTTTAAATATAAATTTTCTAAATAACCAAGATATGGTATTAGCTGTAGCATTATTGGTAGCTAGTTTATTTACTGCTTATGCAGTAATCAAATTTGGTTTAAGTAGAGCAAGAAATGAATTCTTAAATAATGAGCATGCAGATATCAAAACTGGTATATGGTGGGATATTTGTCTTAAATATATAGTTCCTCTTTCTGTTATCTTAGTAACAGGGTGGTGGTTAAAGCAAAGTATTGAATGGTATCCAGAAACTTGGTGGGATCCGTTTGAAGTATACAGCTTTGGAACAATTGCATTCCAAATTATCATTGCGTTAATGGTTGTTAAAATATTTAATAATAAGGTGGCTAATTCTGTAAAACATAAATATTTCGATGGAAAAACATATCCACCAATTCCAAATAGAGAAGAAGAAATAAAACAAAAAATAGAATGATAATTGAGTTGTTTTAAAGGCAAAATCAGAGATAGGAGGAATTTGGATGAATAGCAGTGCAATAATAGAAATGGTTATAATATTTGGAATATATTTTGGATTTATAGGGTTTTTCCTTAAAAAATCCAAATCTAACTAGAAAAGAAGGGGAGGATATTTATATAGTATATATGTATATTATGCTTAATGTTTAAATTAAAAGTAGGATCATTGATCCTACTTTTTTTATTCTATATATTATTATAGCTTGCTTTAAGCTTGGATTAAATCATATGAGAAACAGCGCCAGAAACAAATGGAATCAACCATACATGCAAGCGTCCCTAATCATAAAGTGTGTCGTACTAGTATCTTCATATATAAGTAATACTTTGCTGCATACTTCTAAGGTCTCTATTATATTTATTGCTTGTGAGGTACTTCCACTAGCATCTTTAGCAGAAAATCTAGATGTATATTGATTAAATGGAGGTTGAGAAATATATGGTGAAATGTCTACTTTAAGTATAATAAATCAATAGTCTGGAAAAATATACTTTCTAATAATATATAAAGATATCGTAAATAAATGCCGAAATATATATATAACTGCAAAAATCTGTAGAAGAGGTGATGTTATGAGTGAGAACAAAATATGCAGCTGTAAAAGAAAGAAAAGCAGAAATGTATTAATAAATATATTGATTTTTATGATTAGTATAGGACTTTGGGGAGGTATTGTTTACTATGGTTATGGCTATGCTAAAAATTATATTGATACTTCAATAAATAATGTTAGACAAGAAAATGCAATGAATATTCAAGGGTTAAGTGATCAAGTCAAGTTACTTAGCAATGAAATAAAAGAATTAAGTGATAGTTTAGATGATACAGATTCGACTATTTCAAATACTACAGATGTTCAAAATAAAATCGACAATAAATTAGAAGAGTTAGATGATAGGTTAAAAGAACTACAGAAAAGTTTAGACATTTTAAAGGAGGCTCCGAATGCTGAAAATTAATATGTTTCTATTTTATTTAGTAGCTCCATTTTTAGCTCTTTTCCTTATAAGTTCAAATTTTGTAGATGATAGTAAACTGCTTAATGTAGAGGCCCAATCTCTTAATGATGAAATTAGTGCATTACATGAAGAGACAAATAATTTAGCAGAAAAAATCTCTGAAATTGGTATGATTATAGAAAAGCATGAAGAAGTTTTTAATAATCAAAACCAAAAATTGACTAATTTATCAGAACTTAGTGCTTCTCAAAGAGAATTATCTAATGATATATATGAACAAAAAATTCTAGAAATGCTGGGACCAGCTGTGGAAGCTCACATTAGTGACCGTACTGAAATAAAGATTTTCAAGTTAAATGAGTTAGATTATCGTGGATATATAGCTAAAGTAAAGCTGTTTGATCCAAAAGCTTTTAAGGTTGTTCTTGCAAAGAATACTCTAGGTGAACTTGAAACTACTTCAAGTGCAGCTAAAAGAAAAAATGCAATACTTGCTATTAATGGTGGAGGATTTTATACTGAAACACGAAATGCTAAAAAATATGCTCAGTTAATTGGAAATACCGTTATTGATGGAAAATTAGTGGAGCCATTTAATGGATATCCAGGTGATCTATTTTTTGCTGGAATCAATAAAAAAGGAGAAGTAGTTGGTAATGTTCCACAATCTGAGTCAGATATTTCAAATCTAAACCCTTCTCAAGGAGTTAGTTTTATACCGGTACTATTAAAAGATGGTAAGAAAGTTGATATTCCTAAAAAGTGGAAAGAAACAAGACAACCAAGAACTATTATTGGAAAATATGCAAATGATGATTTGATTATGATTGTAGTTGATGGGCGACAAGGAAATTGGAGCTATGGAGTGAGTCTTGAGAGATTACAAGATAAATTATTAGAACTAGGAGTAAAAGAAGCTTACAATTTAGATGGAGGCGGTTCAACTGCTATGTACTATAATGGTAAAGTTTTAAATAGGCCTTCTGATGGTAGACAAAGACCTGTTGCAAATAACATTGTAATACTGCCATAATCAAAAACCCTTCTATATCAAATAATGAATACAAAAGCCCATGCCAAGATTTGAACTCCCCTCTGGCAAGTAGACAGTAGAAATAATAAAAACAGGGACTGAACCCTTTCTAATAGATGTATAGATTAGCCAAAGTATAGACTGAACCCGCTTAAGTAGACACAATAAATAGTCTATTTATGCGGGTTTGTTTTTTCAAATTCTAAAGGAGACAAATAGCCATGAGCAGGGTGTCTTATTTTCTGTTAAAAAATAGATTGATGCATTGATTTAAAAAACATATACAAGAAAAATTGGACAAGTCATGCTTGTACTACTAATGAGACACATCCCAATAAGAATACACTATAGATTTTAAAAATAATTACCTGCGTATTAATATAAAAGAGGATGTTAAAAGATTCTCTTTTTTGTTTGAAAATAAATCTAGAATGACTTATAAAATGATATATTTTACAACATCTTCAAGTCTAGAGCTAAAGACAGTTAATGGAATATATTGTATAATTAAGATAGGAGTATTTATCAGAAGTATTAAAACAATGTAACATAAATAAAAAATTACTGATATTTGGTATATAACAACCAAAGGGTATGAGGAAATGAATAATCTTAATTAAAGAATATATTTTATTAATAACTATAATTATCACAATAGGTATTTTAAATTTTTATGTCATAGGATACAGTACATGGTCACTAAAAATAGCTAATAGCAGACTAAAAGACTATATTGTAGATATATTTCTATATTGTGTAACATTACTTATATATTTTCTTTATTTAGTAGAAGAAATTATCAGAAAGAAAAGACTAATAACAAAATGTATCCAATAAAATATTCGAATAAAGTAATTGATGACTTTGAATCAAATTTCAATGTTGAAATAGAAGGTAAAACATATTCTGTATAATGGCAGTATACAACAATGCTCTTCAATAATATTATGATAATTATAGAAAGTATAAAGTAGTTATATAGAATTTTAAGAATAAGAGAGTGATTGGTTGAAAATTTTCAGGAGTGACTTGATTTGAATTATTATAAATTAAATGGGGTACTGTTATATGTATATGTTAGTAATATACATATAGTTAGAGAGGCTTATGGCACTAGTGGTATAAATACAATAATAAAGTAAATAAAAAATATATAAATAGGAGAGAAAAAATGGGATTATTTGGACCGGGTAAAGATGAAGTATGGGAAGAATTTAGTAATGAGATTAAAGCAAAGTTTATAAGCGGAGGTTTGTTAAAGAGTTCAAAAGTTGAATTTAATATTGATAATTGGACTATAACATTAGATACGTATGCTGTATCAAACGGAAAAACAAGTACCACATATACTAGAATACGAGCACCATTTGTTAATAAAAATAATTTCAAATTTAAGATTTATAGAGCTGGAATATTTAGTGAAATAGGTAAATGCTTTGGTATGCAAGATATTAATATAGGATATAAAGATTTTGATGAAGAGTTTATAATAAAAGGAAATAAACAAAATAAAATAATTGAATTGTTCTCAAATGATAGAATTAGAAGTTTAATTAAGAGTCAGCCTAAAATACTATTAGAAATAAAAGATGATGAAGGTGTTTTTGGGGTCTATTTCCCAAAAGATGTAGATGAACTATATTTTAGCGTACCGGGAGTTATAAAAGACATTAATATGCTTAAAGGATTATTCGATTTGTTTGAAGTTGTATTAAATGAATTAAATGATATAGGAGTAACTGATAAATGTAAAGCAAATGTTGAATTATGATGATAGTTCGTATAAAAGAATGGACAAACTATGCGTGTACTATTAATGGAAGCACACCCCAAGAAGAATACGTTTTACATTTTGAAAATAATATCTGCTTGTTTAGGAAGAGACTAGGAGTCACCTTCTTTTTAACTACATTTAATAGATTATATTAATATTTTTAAATATATAGAAGACTAATAAAGAAGTATTTAGAATTAATAGAGGTGAACCATACTATAAGTAACGGCGATTTTTAAAAATTTAAGTTCTTAAGAGATAAAACGGTTTCTAATTTGAAGGAGGAGAATTTGCCTTGATTTCAAACTCAGATAAGTCATCAGACAAAAAAATATTTTTATTTGATAATAAAGAGCATATTACATTTCTTACTAACAAGATAGATACTGATTATCACAGTCATAACTATATTCAAATTACAATAGGGCTAGAAAAAGACTTTTGTGCATATATAGAGAAAGATAAGTTTTATGTAAAAGGAATCGTTTTAGATTCCAATATTAGTCATAGGTTGCAAGGATATAATGCATGGTAATTGTATTTATTAATTAACCCAGAATCTGTTTTTGGTGAAGCAGTAAGAAAAAGTATTTTAAATAAAAATGAAATATATATTTTAGAAGAAAAAGAGATAAATAAAAAGGATGTTTTTTAATATTTTACGAGAAAAAATAAATAAGATATTAGATTTAATTAGAGGGCATAGATAATTAAATAAATTATAGGGAAACTAATAAGTCAAAGAAATACAGGGAGCAAGTATTCCTCCCTGACGCAATTATAGATATTACTTAATTAACTTGAATTATAAAAGGTCGCAGTCAAAGCAAAACATTGAACCTTATTATAAATAACGGCGATTTTTTGTAGTATAGTGGTTAGGTGTGTTTCATCTTTACTATTGAAATCCGTAAAAATCATATTGATGTAATAATCAATATGATTTTTATTTTTACTATAAAAAACGGTAAAAATACTCAAAAACACATACTCTACGATTCGTTTATTGAATAAAATTCCTAAGTAGTTTAAATTAATATAAGAGGTGATATCAATGGATTGTAAGAAAATTGGTAAATTAATATATCAATTGAGAAAAGAAAAAAATATGACACAAAAACAAATTGCAGATGCTATGAACATAAGTGATAAAACAATAAGCAAATGGGAACGAGGACAAGGATGTCCTGATATTTCTTTACTTCCAGAACTAGCACATATACTAGAGGTAAGTGTTGATGGAATTTTATCAGGTGAAATAAATTTAAATGAATTAATAGGAGGAAATATGAATAAATTAAAGTTTTATGTATGTCAACAATGTAATAATCTAATGACAGCTACAGGAGACGCAACTATATTATGTTGCTCAAAAAAGCTAGAACCATTAGAAGTAAAAAAAGCAGATAATGAACATATGCTTGAAATAGAGCCTGTAGAAGATGAATTATATGTAACTTCTAAACATGATATGAAAAAGGAACATTACATTTCTTTTATAGCTTATGTTAGAGGGGATAGAGCTCTTATTGTAAAGCAATATCCTGAATGGAATATGGAATTTAGATTCCGTAAACAAGGTCATGGCAGATTATATTTCTACTGCATAAACGATGGGTTATTCTATCAAACAATATAAGATAATAAATTTGATTAAAATACATCTAATGGAAGGGTTGAGTATATGAAAATAATAGTATTTAACGGTAGCCCTAGTGCAGGACAAAGCAATACAAATGTTATTGTTGAAGCATTTTTAGAGGGAGCAAGACTTGGGGGAGCTGAAACACAAAATATATTTTTGATTGAAAAAAATATTGAACATTGTAAAGGATGTTTTTATTGTTGGTTTAAGATGCCTGGAAAATGTGTATTTAATGATGATATGGAACAACTATTAAATAAGTATAAAGATTCAGATATAGTATGTTTTGCAACTCCTGTATATACTTGGAATATGACAGCAGCAATGAAGAATTTTGTGGATAGACTTGTATCTTTAAAAAGTCCAATTTTAATGCAACAAAATGGAAACTTTAATCTAGAGGATAGTATACCCAAAACTCAACAATTTATTGTTATATCTAATAGTGGTTTTCCTGGAGATAATAACTTTAATACTATGAAAGAGATATTTAAGTATTGCAATCCGATTTTGGAAATTTATAGAAATTGCGGGAAATTACTTAAAAATAAGGATGAAAAAATTAAGATAATTGTAAATGACTATTTAAAATATGTAAAGCAATCAGGGTATGAAATTGTAACGAAAAATAAAATTTCATATGATACAAGAGTGAATTTAGAAAAGGATTTAGTTTCACTAGATGAATATATAAAATTATTAGGAATGTAAAAATAATCATAAAGGAGCAAGGGGATATGCATATCACTCGTATAAAAAACCGCAGTTACAGCATTACGCTGAACTATATCATAAATAAAGTTTTTTTAGAGTCCCATACAGTATATATAAATTAATAAAAACTTGAGCATAATATAACTTCCCATTACCCATATTTGTTGAATTATGCTATGAATTTTGCCATGGATCTTGTTTGTGGTGAAATATAGGAAATTGATTTGAGCGTAGAATTATTAGAAAAAATGGACAAGTTGTGATTGTACAACTAATGGGGCACACCCCAAGAAGAATACACGGTAGATTTGAAAAATAATTACCTGCGTATTAATAATAAAAGAGGATGTTAAAGCGTTCTCTTTTTTGCATATTAGCATTATTTATAAATGTATATATAGATATAGAATTACCTAGAACACAAAAACTTCCTATGTTGCAATGATTTTTTATATTAAATATCAGAGTAGTTAATGTAAAATAGTATATGATAAACGATAGGTTATTTATTTAGAAATTTAGAAAAAAATTATAGATAAATATGGTTACTCTTCTAATTTAATGTAGGAACAAGGAAATATAACAAGTGATGGAGAGAAGAATACATTTTCCAATTGGGCTGGGGGACTTAAGTGCCGAATGAGTTCAATGATCATAATAAATAATACATAACTAATGTAAGCTCTATACTATATATTTATTAAATTAATTCAAGGTCTTAAAGGAAAAGCTCTTGTGGTAAGTGATAAATGTGGATATTACAAGCTTGCATCAATGTATGTATCAATATTAAATAACCTAGATTTTATGATGAAAAAGACAAAGGCTCTTAAACTATAACTGATAAATTCATTTACATATATTAACAGAATAAAACTGATATTATCGCATATAATAAATCTAATAACTACAAATTAGACATATAGGAGGGGTAATCATGGCAAATAAGAAAGTTGTTACTGAAGCAAGAGCTGCACTTAATCAAATGAAACTTGAGACAGCTAATGAATTAGGTTTATCTAATTATAACAATGTAGATAAAGGAAACTTGACTGCTAGACAAAATGGTTATGTTGGTGGATATATGACTAAAAAGTTAGTTGAAATGGCAGAAAAGCAAATGAGTGGAAAATAGTATATTTATATAAAGTAAAAGCCATGGCTAAAGATTAATATCTGGAGCCATGGCTTTTACTTTATATTTGATTTACAGTATATCAGAATCTTAATTATCAGCACATATTATGCTAATAATATATCTTCTTACATAAAGGGGAAGAATTCAGTTCTTTTTATAAATTAAAGAAATATTTAGGGTTAGCTGGTAAAGGAAATGTATGACAACATGTTGTAGAATAAACTGTATCAAATATTAAAAAGTTTTAGGCTTAAAGCATTCATAATACACATAAATATAAAAGGGTTGTAAATTATTTAAAAAGTTGAAAAGTTATGTAATTTTGGGATGAGAATGCTTAGAATTACAGGGCTTTTATTTATTAGAAAAAATGGACAAGTTGTGCTTGTAGCATTAATGGGGCATTCCCCAATAAGAATTCGATATGAATTTCAAAAATAATTACCTGCGTATGAGATATAAATGTACTTATTATTTATAAGAAATATAGATATTTTACTAACATCAAATACTCATAATATTGATGAAGAAACAGAAAATCTTGCTAGGTAATCTGGTGAAGTATTATAACAACAATAGGATACAATTAAAACTAAATAAATTGCTCCCGATTAAATATCGAGAGCAATTTTATACAGAGTAGGTGTTTTTCTGAATCACAACTTAGGGGTTTAGACTAGTTAATGCCGTGATTTTTATTTATATATATTTAGGAAAAATAACTATGAACAGTATCATAAACAAATGTGATGTTTTGTAAATGTGTTTCTGAATATTAGACATCTGGGATTCTATATATAATAAATTCATTTTATTAAACTGAAACCATCATACTTATTATTGGATAAATTTTTCTCCAGGCCTAGAAGCTTCCTCATCTGATATATCTATTTTAGTATTTTCAACTTTATAAAATTCAATCTTGAACGCTACTTCACCAGTAATTATTACGTGATGATATCTTTCAGGTGTAATAACAATTGGATGTTCCTTATCACACATTATTACATCTTCTAAATTATCTTCCCAAACGAATTGTAAACTTCCTTTTTCTACAACTATATAACCATACTTTTCTTTTGGAGACATGTGCTTATTTAAAATTCCAGGTAAAACTGTATTCTCATTCATCAAAGGTGTTTCACTGACTTTTATAGCTCCATATGGTAACTTTTTATCTTGATATCTCATCGTTGTTCCTCCCAAACTGAATTATAGATAATTTATACTAACTACTTTTTTATTATGTATCTAAGTAAATGTTTTTATACAGCAATAATATAGTGTAAATAATATAGTGTAATAAGATTTTGTAATTATATAGAAAATATGAAAAATGGATATTTGAATTTTTTATGTCAATATTGATGAATATTTCAATGAGTTTTTTTATAATGCTAATATAGCTAAAAGATACAAAGAATGATTAATATAAAATAGTAGATTTTGCTTCTAAAAATAAAATTAAATTAATATAAATGCTAAAAAATGGACAATTCATGCTTCTACAATTAATGAGACATAACTCAATAAAAATACATTTTATATTTTGAAAATAACTATCTGCTTATTTATGGAGGAGACTTATAGTCCCTTCTTTTTTATATTAGTTATTAAAGTATATAAGTATATTGAAATATATATAGCATTAATAAATAAGTATTTAGAATTAATAGAGGTGAATCGTATAATAAATGAAATAGACTTTTTCAGTAATAGGATTATAATACTTGAAGGCTATATTAATGCAACTATAGCTAGCTATATATACTTAATAAAATAGGGCTTACTATGATAAAGTAAGCCCTTGTTACGTCTTTAAAAATAATCATGCAATAACTATATACAATCAGCATTAAAAAAGTATTTCTATAAAGTATCAATAATTTTCTGACCTAATAAATTTATGTTTTTAACATCTGAATAGATTTTATACATGTTTATTACTATTAATTTCTCCGTATCACTATTTAATGAATTAAAGGTTTCTTTTGCTTTTTCATCAAAATTTTGGGCATTAATATTTGTATTAAAAATCTTAGCTATTGAGTTTACGAAAGTAGAGTAATTATCTAGATAATTACTTGCCTTTAATAGAAAGCTTATATCAGTAATAAAATTATTTTGTTCACTTAATAGACTTTCAATATAATTGCATTTTAATTCTTTATTATTATAATTGATTCTTCTCCAAAAATAGTTATCAGTAAGTAGCATAATCTCTAACTTATTTTTATTTATATTATCTTTCTCTAATTCATTTAAAATGCTTTGATTTAAATCTATATAGTCTATTATAGTATTTTTGGTATCATCTTTTAACTTAAAAGGAAAGAAAATACTCATTATTATTGCTGTGACAATTGCACCTATTAAAGTGAATAGTATTCTATATTCAGGTAATAAAAAACCTATATTGTTAGGATACATTATTCCAACACCTAATAAAGCATTAAATGTTATGAAGATAGATCTTATATTATAAGGTACTACAAATGCTGCATGATATGCAGATATAATCAGTAAAATTATCATCAAAACTACATTACCATTTATAATCAAGTTTATTATACTAAATAAAATACATCCTATAATAGTACCTATTACCCTATCCTTAGCTCTTTTCTTGTTAAATTCAGCATTTGGGAATAGCAATATTGCTATTGTATATACAACCCATTGTCCTCGATATATATGAAAATAGTTCACTATAAAAACAGATAAAGAAATTAATATGGATGCTTTTATTGCTATATTAAATCTTAATGAAGTCATTTTAATATTATTTTTTAATCCATATAAAATTTCTTTAATTAATTTTAATAATTTAATTCTTTCATTTATATAAAGAGATTTAATATCATCCATATCTTCTATGGATTTATAAATTTCCTCTATTGAAGATTTTAAATTATAGTAATTATATGTGTCTATATTATTTGCTATTTTATCTGTATCTAGAGTATTGTAATAATTTTTTAAGTTATTTTTTAACTTTTCTAAACTATCTTCATTTAATATATATAACTTTATATCTCCAAGTAGTTTTGCTATATTTTCAAGTATAACTATATTACTTTCTTTTCGTTTTGCCATAGTGAGAATTGTAGTGATTTTCTTTAATAAAACTATTATTATATCTTTTATATAAACACTTTCTAAATCATTTTTAGAACTCTCCATTCTTTCATATATTTTGAGTTCTATATTTTTCAATCTAATGTTTACGTATTTATTTCTATCATTTATTGTTTCATTGGTTAAAATTAAATCTATCTCTTCTTTTATTAAATCTATAATATTGATAATTTCTTTATTGACAACAGCATTAAAGTTGTATTTAGATAAAGTGCAATATAATAGCATTATCACTATTCCTGAGAATGCAAGAGCGATTAACCTTAAAGGCATATTATTCAATGGAACTGGAAAATATAATAGCATTAAATATGTTAGCATAAATCCAAGACTTTTTGATGGTTTAGCATCATAACTGAATAAATAGTAAATAATAAAACTTATAAAAAATGTACAAGCTAATCCTAAAAAGGGATTTACACCTGCCATATATGCAAAAACTCCTATAAGAACTTCTAATATAGCGAGCAGTATAGTAGTAGTTGCTATATCAGCAGTATAATCTTCTCCAAACATAGTTGACGCTGTAGTAACTGCCATTACTCCAACTATCAAGTTATTGCTTCCAAATATGCAAAATATAAAAATAGCTACTAAAGCTATTAAAAACATTTTCAACCTAATTAAAGTTGCGTTATTTTTTGTATTACTTTTCATACCAAGTCACGCCTTTACAATTATTTTTCATCAAAAATTTTCCATTAATAAATAGTTTTCTTAAAAACTGAACTTTATTTCATATTATATTTTAATGTTTTAATTAAAAAAAGTCAACGAAAACTGAACTTTATTTCATATTTATTGATTAATGTCTTAGTTACATATATAATTATTATAAGAATGTATGGAAATAGGTGATTGTATGCAACAAAACATAAGAGAGCCTAAACAAAAAAGGGCTATAGAAAAAAAAGAATGTCTTATAAATGCAGCTTTTGAGTTATTTAATGAAAAAGGGTTTTATAATACAAATTCAAAGGAAATTGCGAAAAAAGCAGGAGTATCAACAGGATTATTTTATAATTACTTTAAAGATAAAAGTGATATTTTTTTAGAAATATTAAATAGAATATCTCATAAAAGATATCTAAAAACAGAAAAATTTTTGGATAAACTATCTAAAGAAAATGATAAAAGAAAAGTATTAAAAAGTTTTTTTATTGAAAATATAAAACTCTTATCTGAGTTGGCTTTTATTTATAAAGATATAGAAACAATAAAAAAAGAATATAAAGAAATAGGAAAATATAATGACAAAAATAAACAATATATAAAAAAGTTAATGATGGATCTTTTTAATAAAATTAATAGTAAAGAAAATATAGAAAATCTAGATATAAAATGCGAAATAATAATGACAACCATAGATGCAAATTATATTTTAATATCAAAAATAGAAAATCAAGATGATAAGGTAAAATTTATAGATGAGATAGTATGTCTAATACATGATTATATGTTCTAGATTTTAAAATACAATAAAAGAAAATCCCTCAAATTAAGAATTTAAGAGATTTTCTTTTGATTTTCTTAAAGATAAAAAGAGTACTATTAAACTTGAAGCTAATGCTATATAAATTGAACTAAGCTTTTCAAATCCTAATAAAATCCACACTGTAGCAGCAAATGGTCCGACTATTACGGAATATAATCCTACTTTATGATTTATCTTATCTTCAAAAAATATTGCTGCAGTAACAGGAACAAATATTGGTGCTGCCCTAAACACCATAGAAATAAATCCCCAGTCAAGTATCATTGAATCATCATTGTGTATTACTATAAGAAAAGTTAATAATCCTATTAATATTATTACTATTTGTAAAACAAAAATCTGTTTTTTGTCACTAGCATTTTTATTAATTAGTTCTTTATATATATCACGAGTAAACATAGTTGATACACCTAATGTAAGACCAGCACCTGTAGCTATTGATGAAATAAGTACTGTGGATATAGAAACCCCACCCAACACAGGGTTTAAGTAATTTATTAAAAATAAAGGGAATGCCTCGCTTGGAGTAATATTAGGATAATGAATTTTCATATACATACCTATCAATGTACAAATAATGCCTATTGGAAATACTAAAAAAGCTACTAAGTAAGAACTCAATTTAGAAACAGTACTATTTTTACCAGACATAATTGATTGAAAATATGTTTGAGTTGATAGCACTCCTACAATTGTTGAAATTGCTGATCCTAAATCTGAAAATATACCACCGCTGAACAAATTAAACCATGGCTCATGTGGAAAAAATGTTTTTATTTCATTAATTCCATTGAATTTAAATATAAGAATAGCTCCGCAAATTATAGTTGTACTGTATAAAAGTACAGTTTTAACAGCACCAACCATAGTGCCACCCCAAAATCCTCCAAAAACTACATATATAACAAGGAGAGTAACAACTATAAATGCAGTTTTTATGGTATCAATTCCAAAAACCGTACTAAACAACGCCATACAAGCAATTATTTGACCATTTATATGTATGAACATGCCCAATGATAATAAAATGCTTGAGACAGTTCTTGTATTTTTACCATAAGTATTGCCAATAATCTGAGGTATTGTTTCATTGTTTTTTTTATCTAACTGCTTGGAGTAAATTAACCCTAATAATATACTTGCGGCTGAAAGTCCTATAATAAACCATATAGCAGCAAAACCACGTTTATATGCCATCTGTGCAGTACCAACGGTAGATGCACCTCCAATTATAGAACCCATAAGCATGCTGGTAACACCGACTACTCCTAATTTGTTTCCTGCTGCAATGAAATCTTTTGAATTCTTAACCTTAATTTTGCCTAAATACCCAGCTATTGCCGTAATAATTAACGTAACAATGGCACTGATTATTAAGAGCATTGTCTCATCTCCCTATACTAACAATATTTTATGTAAAAATACACCAAATCATTTTATGGTTTAATTATACACCTTAAATAAAAAATTAAAAGTATAATTATCATAAATAGATGAAATAACTAGAAGTAAATTCTGATGAAATGTTTACTGCTTGGAATTTGAATGGGAACAGTGCCATGTTCATTGCAGAAAAAATTGTTTGTTCTGTTCCGGGGATTTTTCCAAAATAGATCTCAGAAAATCATCACAGTAGATTCTTATGCTTACAGTAATACTACATTCTCATATTTAACTTACAACAAAATAGTTAGACCGATGTATGCATTAGAACAAAATACTGAATTAAAATAATATATTTTGATATTGAAACTTTTAAGAGGAGGTCTTACCTTCTCTTAAAAAAAGTAAGTAGCTTAAGGTTAAACTACTTACTTTTTTTATATATTTTAACTATTTATTATTCTAAAAACTAATCTAATAAATACTCTTTATGTAATACCCAAGTATTATCAACCCATTTATAAATACAAATATTATCAAAATGACAATCAAAATTACAAGGTATTAAAGAAACATAATTCCATAATTTATTAAATATATTTCTTATTTTTTTAGAACTTATGGTAACATGAAAAACTTTATCTTTACCATCTTCTTTAGAGAAATCTAAATAATTAATTTTATTTAAATCATCAATTAATTTATCATGAATAGTTTTACCTTCATCACTCATTAAAACTTTCATAAATATAACTCTATCATCAAAATGGTCATACCCTTTAATTTTATATTCACTAGAATTATGAGACTTAGAAAAATTATCTAAAATATTTTCTAAGTCATTTATATCATCACTTTCAAAAGGAGCTTTTATAGTAAAATGAGCAGGAAGCTTTGAAGATCTAGCTTTAAACTTTTCAAAAACTTCTTTTCTTAAGTTGTTATTAAAATTACCAGCATCACCTTTTACAACACTTACAATTACATATCTCAAAATATACCTCCAAAATTAATTTAATAAATATTCTATATACTATTAAGTAGTATATCCTAAAAAAATTATTATCATAATAGTCAAAAAACAAATTTAGAATAAATACAAAAATATAATAATATGAGCTAAGAATTATAGTTGTTATAATCATTAACACATCTAACTTTATATCATTTATTATAGGAAATTATTTCTTTTTTATAGCATCATAATTACCATTATAATCAAACTCTCTTTGTATATCATTAAAAATTGTTATAGTACCATACCTATTTATTTGTATGTATCTTAAGATATTTTTCTACATAGATTTTTATCTAGTTCTTTTATAAATATTTAAAATCATAAAAGGGTAATTACAATTCTCAGAACAATATAAAACTGGGGTAGTAAATATCCCTGCTGTAATGAATATTAATAAGCATTTTAGTAGTATGTTATTTAGATTAGCATTCCTAGAGACTTATTTGATAAATTTCATTAATTTGGGAAAACTATATAATATTTTAATTCAAATATTATATTAATTTAAATGATAATAAACTATAGCCTGGAGGAATAAATCGTGAATAAAGAGGTTATTTCAGATAAGCAATGTATCCATGTAATTATTATGAATATGATAGGAATTGAAACAATTTTAACCTCAGGAATAGTTGCTAAACAAGATTTATGGATAGCTATTCTTTTATCATTATTTACTGCACTGCTAATAATTCTTATATATGCTCGTATTCACCATATATTTTTAGGTAATGACTTATTCGATATTCTTGAAATCTGTTTCGGAAAATATATTGGAAAGGGAATATGTATTTTATTTTTTTTGCACTTTTTACTTGGATCTTCAGCAATCGTATATACTATTAGTGAATTTATTATTGTAGTATCTCTTCCAGAAACACCTAAAATTTTTGTAATGATAATTATTATGATTATATGCGTTTGGTCAGTAAAAGCAGGAATTGAAGTAATAGGAAGAACATCAGAAATTTTTTTAACTCCCATTGTAGGACTTATATTTGTTACGATATTATTATTAGTTCCTAAAATGGATATTAACAATATTCGTCCTACACTATACAGAGGTATAAAACCGATTGTAGAAGGTGTTTTGAGTATAACGACAATTCAATTTTTAGCACCAATGCTTATGCTTATTTTTTCTAATTTTGAGAGTCGAAAATCTCCATATAAAGTTTATATTTCGGGGTTATTATGTGGAGGGGTAATAATATTTGCAACTTCAGTAACTAATGTTTTAGTTTTAGGAGTAAATCACGCTGAAAGTTTATATTATCCATCCTATGTTACTGTTTCAAGAGTAGATATAGGAAATGTTCTTCAAAGAATGGAAGCTGTAGCAGCTATTGTATTTATATTAGGAGGTGTTGTTAAATTAAGCATATACTTATTAGCTACTTGTAAAGGGTTTGCTAAAATATGTAAATGTGAAAATTATAGGTTTTTGGTAACACCTGTTGCTTTATTTATACTCAATCAATCTTATTCTTTTTTTGATAGTACAATGGAGTATTTAGAAATAGCTAAAATATGGGGATACTATGCTTTTCTATTTCAAGTAATTTTACCTATTATTATATGGACTACTGCTGAGATTAAAAAGAAATAATCATCTATTAATAAAAATATATGAATAAAATTTTAATTCGTAATATATATGGTGAAATCAAAGACAGTTTAAATCTATTCTTTTTTTTGAAGTTTATATAGATTATAGATTTATAAAAAAAATAGACAAGTATGCATTTTACATTTAGAAATATTGATGCACTAAAGTAAAGGTGTGATTAATGAATGGGTGCAATAAAGGAATTAACAACGTACTATAAAGACATAATTTCTTTAAGTAAAATTATCAATCAATTAGATTCTATGGGTTATAGAGTGATTATAAACGATATTGAGATACTTGATGACTGGGAATATACTAATCATCAAGTATTATAGTTGGAGATAAAGTAGAATTAAGGTAGGTTCTATTAGTATAATGGGCGCAATTATGTTAGGTTAAAACAGTAGTGTACTTCTGATGCGATGAAATGAGTTAGTAGATATGATGTGTAAGTCTGTAATTAAGAGAAAAATTTATGATGATTAATTCAAACTAAGCTAAATAATTTATTGATAAATTTAACTTAAGTAAGGGCATATCGATTTATACAATAGATTTGCCCTTTTTTATCATATGGAAAGTTTCAATTTATTTTAATAAGTCTTTTGTTGTTTAAAATAGTAAAAATCAAGTTAGCAATTTACAGTACTAACAAAGTACTTTTTCGTGCAGGTAGTACTATCTGGTAATATCCTTTAATTCAACGGTTTATGATAGCATTTTATAAAGGGGGCTATCCTCTTGGATGATATCTTGTATTTCGTATACTGAGATTGGAAAATAAGGAAATCCATATACATATGCCGTTAACTCATATAATTGAAAATAAATTACTAAAGCTTTGTCAGCGATATAGTAGTCTTGATTACTAGTTTTAATACCTTTAAATTTATTGATTAGATGAATATCTCGATCCTTTATTTGATTAGAAATAATGTTAGATAGTATTTCCATATAGTTGCTTTCGGGTTTAAACAAGTCATATAATTGATAGATTTTCCCTGTTTGGATATCAAATGTTAATGATTTAATAATGGTAAAACCATGAGCAGAAGGGTATGCTATTGTGTAATTGCCTATTGATAAACTCAAAATCCCTCTTTCATTTGTTTTAATTTCAAACCATCCAGTAACTTCTATTTTTGGTATCTGAGGATATCCTTGAATAAAAACCAGTTGATTGACCTGATCAATATAAAGCTTGTTCACAAGAAATAGTATCGAATCATTTATTTTCTTTTGAACAGATTGATTTGTCATACCAATAACGAGAGGGTACTCTATAACCACCTTGTAGCCTGGTTTAACCAATTTTTTTGGTATGATCTGAACAAAATTCTGTATATAGTTCATATAATATACACCTACTTATTCTAAATAATAATACTACAATATATAATATTAAAAGGTCCATAAAGCTGTTAATGTCTCTAGTTAAAAATTTAGGCTAGTTATATATTGTGTTTAGGTCAGATCATTAGTTAGGTGATATTTGGGACTAGTTTTTGTAGTAAAACTAATATCTATAATTGAAAGTGGAAATATAGGTAAACCGTGTCGTAAATAACAGCGGTTTTTGTTATGATAAAGATATATAAATATATTTAACCGAATTTATTGATTATATATAAAGAGTTTAAGATTATATGGTTACTTAGGCATTTTAATCTATGACCAAACTCATACTATAATTACTAGATTTGCCTCAATTAAAGCATTCTTATCATCTTAAAATTCTAATGGACGTTGGTATTATTGAAAGAAAGGTTGTATGTAACTGGAGATATTATATCTTAATTAAAAAAGTAGAGTTTTTATTGGATTAATTTTGTTTATCAGATATATCAAACAATTGATGAAGTATTGTATACTATTATATTATAAAAATTTTTTATGGGGGTGTAATGAAAATGGAAAAAAACAATCCTATTAAAAGTATTAAAGAAAATATACAAATGGCTATGGAGCTTCTCAAGTGCAGAAAGTGTGGATGTATGAAAGAAACTTTAAAAACTATGAAAAATGAAATTTTAAAGATTAAGAATAATAACTTTTTGGAGTTCTTAAACGAGTTAGAAAATTCAATACAAAAAATGGAGTCTATTGAATATACTTGACTGGGATGCAAGCATTGCTGGTCAGCAGATATTTCAAATGCTTTCGATGAAGCTTTTTGTGAGTTAAATAGTATTCATTCCATAGAAAACAATTTAGTTAATAGTCATGATTTAGATATACTCCCTGCTGTTGGTGAGTATCATGTACTATCATTAGACCAAGGCTATCCTGTAGTAATATCTACATTAGGAAATATAGAATTAGCTTACAAGATATCAGAGTTAAAACCAAAGGGATTAAGTATTGTAGGCAAAACAGAAACAGAAAATATAGGAATTGAAAAAATTATAAAAAATGTGTTAGCTGTGCCTTCAATAAAGTACTTAATAGTTTGTGGTAAGGATTCTGAAGGTCATTATAGTGGAAATACATTAGTATCTCTTTTTAATAATGGTATTGATAATAATATGAGAGTTATTGCTTCCAAGGGAAAGAAACCCATTTTATCAAATACAACAAAAGAAGAAGTAAATGCTTTTAGGAACCAAATAGAAATTATTGATATGATTGAATGTGAAGATTTAAATAAAATTTTAGAGAAGATACAACAGCTTTGTGAACAAGCTAGGTCTAGTTATAGCTGTGAGGGAAAATGTTCTTTATATAATAAAAAACTGAAAACATCGTCAATTGAAATAATAAAAGTTGAAGAAAAGGACCCTAATAAAGTTAAATTAGATAAAGCAGGATATTTTGTAATTGTGCCTAAAGAAAATAACAACACAATCTTAGTGGAACATTACAGTTATAATAATAAGCTACTTCGTATTATTAAAGGTGAAGATGCAAGAAATATTTATTGGAGTATTATAGAAAATGGTTGGATTACTGAACTTAGTCATGCCGCTTATCTAGGTAAAGAACTTACAAGAGCTGAAATGTCAATAAAGCTAGGTTTTAAATATGTTCAGGATAAGGCCTAATATTATTAATATGTCATTTTCCCTAAAAATGACCAGTTCTTTATTAAGTAATATATTCAATAATTATTGAGTAAAATTGTAAACCAATAGAATTGGATGATCTACTTACTTTTAGGAATTGTATATTTACGCAAAAGTAATATTTTGGAGTATTCTCAGTAAATTAGATACGTAGAATGTATGATTTTTTAATTTTGATAGTATTTTATATATTTAATCAAATTCATTATTTATCTATGAATTGATTCGAAAGAATACTGCATTTAGACTGTTGGGATGGAAATGAAAAATATAACGTCAGAGAAGAATTGTGTGTCTGGGGATTTAATTATTGGAGCAGGGGAATCGTTATCTATATATAGGCTAGGAAAGCTTTTGAAGGAATATAAAAAAAGATTTCCTAAAGTAAATATTATTTTGAAGAATTCAATCTGTAGTGATTTAAGAAGTAAATTGAGAAATGGGGAGTTAGATATTATTTTCACCATTGAACTTCAAGTTATGGATGAGGATTTAGTCGTTAGAAATTTAAAAGATGAATGTATGTTTATTATCGGTGCTCCAGATACAGATTTAGAATTTTTATATTCAGATTTTAAAAGTAAAGATGCAAGAGAAAGTATTATATTCAGTGAAAAAGGGTGTAGTTTTAGAATAGCTTTTGAAAATTATTTAAAAAAGAAAAGAATAAAACATGTAAATCCACTAGAATTTTCAAGCATAGAAGCTACTAAAAAGTGTGTAATTAATGGTTTAGGAATTTCATTTTTACCCTTCTATGTAGTTAACAACGAGCTAAGTGAAGGAAGCCTTAAGGGAATAGAAGTAAAAGAATTTTGTGATAAGTTTGCAACTCAACTGGTGTACCACAAAAATAAAAATATACATCAAGCGATGAGTGAATTAATAAAAATGACATTAGAAGATTCTGTCAATTGGGAATGATAGATAGAACTGATTGTAGTATAAATTGTAAGTATAAAAAGTGGACAAGTTATGCTTGCACAACTAATGGGGCACACCCCAAGAAGAATGCTTTTTACATTAAAAAATAATTATCTGCTAATTAAGGAAGGCGACTTGAGTCACCTTCTTTTTAATTACATTTAATAAAGTATAATTTTTCTGCTAATAAAGGATTATAGGTTGCCTTTACTAACCTAAATATATTATACAAGGAGTTTAATAAGATTTACCTTTATTAATAAAATTCTTAACAGAGATATAGCTATATGGAAATTTTTATACACACTAAAGTTTATATTAAAGAGCAGTTTATTTTTTCATGGAATTTAATAGCATATTTATAGAAATATAAGTTTCATTTAATAGATCATAACCTCCATTATGAATGCACCAATCATAAAGTATACCTCTTGACAATCTAAGTAAATAGGTTGTTATTTGATATGCGGTAAATTCTTTTGTAATCTCATTATTATCTTGTCCAATTTTTATAGTATTTTTTAGTATTTGATTCAATTTTCTTTCTTCAGATATGAAAAATTCCCTACCATCATAAAGTTGTGCTTTATATACTTGTTTAAGTATATCAATACCCATTTTATTTGCATAACTAACTTGGTATAAAATTATTGATAGTATTTTATCTATATAAGATTCTTCACTAAGATTATTATTAACATAATCTTCAAGTACAATATCAAATTCTTTATAAAATTCTATTATTATATCTTCTTTAGACTTAAAGTGATGATAAAACCCTCCTACAGATATACCAACTTCTTTACATATTTGATTTATTTTCACATTATCATATCCATATTCCGAAATTAATTTCATTGAAGTATCTAATATTTGTTTTTTAGTTTCTATAGCCTGAGCTTGCCTTTTAGTTAAATTACCTTCATTCATTTTAAAATCCCCTACTTTCAATCCTATGTATAACAATTTAATTATACACAATATTTTATATTAGTAAAGTTTTATGAAAAGGTTTTTATTTTTTAATAAAAAATATTGACAATTAGCTAACGAATAGTTATTATATAAACAAGCTACAGAATTGATTCGGCGAAATGATTCTGTTGAGAAAAGGAGGATATTACTCCGAATGTAATAATACGAATTTATGATTAACTTTAAAAGGAGATGTTTTATGAAAACTAAATTTAATAAAATTTTTGAACCGATTACAATTGGAAGAATGACTATTAAAAATAGAACTTCTATGGCCCCAATGGGTTTAGTATGTTATTCTGATGCAAATGGTGGATTTAATGACGAGGCACAAAACTATTATATTGAACGTGCTAAAGGTGGAGTTGGTCTAATTGTTACAGGTATTTGCTGTGTAAACTATGATGAACTTCCAGAACAAGCATTGCCTTGTCCAACACATAATCCTTTAATGTTTTGTAAATCTACAGCACAAATGGTAGAAAAAATTCATGCACATGATGCGAAAATTTTCCTACAACTTACTGGTGGACTTGGACGTTCTGCAATGCCTGCATTTATAAAAAAGGCAGTTGCTCCTTCAGAAAATAGCAATCGATTTGATCCAAGCATTAGTCATAGAGAAATGACAAAGGAAGAGATTGAAAAACTAATTCAGGACTTTATACAAAGTGCAGCAATAGCACAAAAATCAGGTTTTGATGGTGTAGAAATTCATGCTGTGCATGAGGGCTACCTACTTGACCAATTTGCATTATCTATTTTTAATAAACGTACAGACGAATATGGTGGAGATTTACATGGCAGACTAAAAGTTGCTACTGATATTGTAAAGGGTATTAAAGCTGTTTGTGGAGCTGATTTCCCTGTTTCACTTCGTTTTAGTGTAAAAAGCTTTATGAAGGGAATACGTCAAGGTGCACTACCAGGAGAAGAATTTATAGAAGTAGGTAAGGACTATGATGAAGGAATCGAATCAGCAAAAATTCTTGTAGATGCTGGATATGATATCCTTAATGTAGATGCTGGTACTTATGATTCTTGGTACTGGAATCATCCACCTATGTATTTTGAAAAGGGTATGTACCGTGAATTTGGACGTATTGTAAAAAAAGCAGTGGATGTTCCTGTTATACTTGCTGGACGTATGGATGATCCTGAAATTGCCATTGATGCACTAAATGGTTGCTGTGATATTGTTTCATATGGTCGTCCATTACTTGCTGATGCACATTTAGTAAACAAGATTAAAACAAATAACTTAGAAGATATTAGACCTTGTCTTTCATGCCATGATGGATGTATGGGCCGTATCGCTCATGGACTTCCTTTATCTTGTGCAGTAAATCCTGCTTGTGGACGTGAGGTTAAATATGGTTTAACTCCTGCTGCTGAGAAGAAAAATATTCTTATTGTAGGTGGTGGTGTAGCAGGTTTAGAAAGCGCACGTGTTTGTGCAGCACGTGGTCATAAAGTAGAACTTGTAGAAGCTAGTGGACAACTAGGTGGAAATATTATTCCTGGTGGTGTACCAGATTTTAAAGAAGATGATCACGCTTTAATTAAATGGTATGAAAATCAGCTTGCAAAATTAGGTGTAGCAGTAAAGAAAAACACAAAGGTAGATCGTGCTTATATTGAAAATAGTGATGCAGATGCTGTAATTACAGCAACTGGTTCTAAACCAATCAAACCAAACTTTGGAGATAAAAACCATATTTGTACAGCAAATGATGTTCTAAATGGAGAATGTGAATTTGGTGAAAAAATAGCAGTTGTAGGTGGAGGCCTTGTAGGCTGTGAAACTGCTCTTTGGTTAGCACAAAAAGGTAAGAATGTATGTATAGTAGAAATGATGCCTGATATTGCTGGAGGCCCACATGGTATTCCGTTTATGAATTATGATATGTTAAAAGATTTATTAGCAGCTAACGATAATATAGATGTTTATTGCAACACAAAATTAATGCAAGTAAACGATAATTCTGTAATTTTAGAAGATGAAAATGGAACAAAAGAAGTTGAAGTTGACACTGTAATAACAGCTATTGGATATCGAAGTGAAAATACATTACAAAAAGAATTACAAGACATTGCAATTCCAGTTTATAATATAGGAGATTCTCGTGAGGTTAAAAATATTATGAACGCTATTTGGGATGCTTACGAAGTTGCAAAGAATATTTAAAAATTGATGATGAAAGGATTTTAATTATGCCAAATAAATATGAACACTTAATAATGAAAGATATACAATGGACAAAAAGTTTACCAGACCACGAAGGATCCATAGGAGATAAAGGTTTTCCAATATTAATGAGCAATAAATTTGTGCCAGAAGCAAAAGCATGGGTTTGCCCTGCACTATTAAGAGCAGATAAAAAAACAAGTGAAGCAATTGCAAATGGATCATTTGGTAAAGCGACTCCACATATACATGATGGAGATGAGATGTACTTAATCCTAGGAGAAGAAAACTCTTCAACAATTGCAGTGACTTTAGGAGACGATTATTATGAAGTTACTACACCAGCAGCTGTATATATTCCAGCAGGTTTACCACACTCAATTGAAGCAAAGAGAATAGATGAAGGTAAATTTGGTGGTGCATGTCCAATATTCCTAGGAACTGAATATATCACAAAACCTGTACCAGAAAATCCATTAAAAATTGAAAATACTGAGAAGTTGGTAATGAAAGATATACAATGGGTGAAAAGTTTACCAGACCATGAAGGTTCCATTGGTGATAAAGGTTTCCCAATATTAATGAGTAACGAATTTGTTCCAGAAGCTAAAGCATGGGTTTGTCCAGCTCTTTTAACAGCGGATAAAAAGACAAGTGAAGCAATTGCAAATGGATCATTTGGTAAAGCGACTCCACATATACATGATGGAGATGAGATGTATTTGCTCGTTGGGGATGAAAATTCTTCAACAATTGCTGTGACTTTAGGCGGAGAATACTATGAAGTTACTACACCAGCAGCTGTATATATTCCAGCAGGTTTACCGCATTCAATTGAAGCTAAAAGAATAGATGAAGGTAAATTTGGTGGTGCATGTCCAGTATTTTTAGGAACAGAATATATAACAAAACCTGTGCCAGAAAAATAATTGAATGCCAAAATAATGGTTGTGGTGCAAAAAGTAGAATAGTGGTAATAAGTTAAGTACTTAAATAATATTATAGAACAAGACCATAGGTTTATAAAATGGAAGATAAATAATATGTTAGGATTTCATAGTTTTGAAACATCAGAAAAAACTATTTGTGGAATCGAAACAATGAATATGATTAGAAAAGGGCAGGTTGAAGAAATTCAATGTGCCCTTTCTGAAATTGAGTTCATAAATAAAATTATGAGAGTTAAGGTATAAGGAAATATTAAATTTGATGGGTATTTTTTATAATTTATAATTTTAAACCAGAACAGGTGGAAATGTTATACCAGGAGGAATACCTTAACTTTTGCACCTAATTTTGATAATTGCAAAAACAATGCCACTACAATCTGAATTGAAGGCAATACAAGACTAAAAAATCTTTATTTAATATATTAAGGGAGATGAAAAAATGAAAAATGATATATTTTCAATTGTTGACAGTAAAGCTGAATTAATAAAAGATGTGGGTAAAAAAATATGGGAAAACCCTGAATTAGGATATAAAGAGAAATTTGCATCTTCACTACTAAAAGAAACATTAAAAGATGCTGGATTTTTAATAAAAGAAGTAGAAGGCATTCCAACAGCATTTATTGCTGAATATGGAAGTGGCTCACCTATAATTGGTATTTTAGGAGAATATGATGCACTTCCAAGTCTTTCACAAAAGGTAAGTACTGTTAAAGAATCTGTGATTGAGAATGGAAACGGACATGGATGTGGTCATAACTTAATTGGAGTAGGTGGTGTTGGCGCATGTCTTTCTGTAAAGGAAATGATTGAAAAAGGTGAGCTTTCAGGAACAATACGTTTTTATGGATGCCCTGCTGAAGAATTACTATCTGGAAAAACTTTTATGGCACAAAAGGGTGTTTTTGATGATTTAGACACAGCATTGACATGGCATCCATTCAGTTTTAACGGAGTATGTGGATTTTCAACTAATGCTATGTTATCAGCAGAATTTTTCTTCAAAGGAGTATCTTCTCATGCAGGACAAGAGCCTGAAAAAGGAAGAAGTGCATTAGATGCTGTTGAACTTATGAATGTTGGAACAAACTATTTAAGAGAGCATATAATTGATGGTGCTAGAATGCATTATACTATAACAAACGGTGGAGTTGCTCCTAATATTGTACCAGCAGAGGCTTCTGTATGGTATTATGTAAGAGCTCCTAAAAAGTCAGATGTATATGACATATTTGATAGACTAGTTAAAGTATCACAAGGTGCAGCTCTTATGACAGAAACAGAGGTTGAATATAAAATTAAAGCTGACTGTTATAATGTTTTAAATAATAGAACTTTAGAAGAATTACTTTCTAAGAACATGAAAGAAGCAGGAAAAGTAGGATTTACCGAAGAAGATAAAGAATTTGCTGAAAAACTTGTACAAACTATTCCAGAAAATGTATATAAGAAAGAACTAAATAAATTAGGGTTAAAAGAAGGTACCTATATTGATGAAAGAGCTCTTGGAGTTACTGGTAAAGGAATCGTTATGGGTGGCTCAACTGATGTAGGTGATGTGTCTTATAAAGTTCCTACTGCACAATTTGGAACAGCTTGTATTCCTGTAGGAGTTGCAGGCCATTCATGGCAAGCTACTTCATCATTTGGTTCGGAATTAGGCTTAAAAGGAGCCGTATATGCCTCTAAAGTATTAGCAGGAAGTCTTTATGACTTATTATCAGATGGAAAGGATATATTAGATAAAGCTAAAGAAGAGTTTAAAGAAGTTAGTGAAGAATATCAAACAAGATTGCCAAAAGAATTTAAAAACGATTAATATTATTAACATATAATCTTAGAGTGGCCTGAACTCACTTAAGTAGACATTATAAATAGTCTATTTAAGTGAGTTTGTTTTTTCAAACTTTAAAGGATACAAATATCTAAGAGTAGAGTATCTTCTTTTTTATGATATAAAATAGTTCAAGACATTAAGTATATAAGAAAAAAATAGACAAGCTATGCTTGTACAATTAATGGGGAACACCCCAACAAGAATGCTTAGTACATTTAAAAAAATAATTATCTGCTAATTAAAAGGAAGGCGACTTGGAGTCACCTTCCTTTTAATTATATTTAATAAAGTATATGAATATGTTTAAATGTATAGAACATGAATAAGGAGATATTCAGAAGTAATAATATGCAACTTTAAAAATCTTAATCTATTATCAAAGGTTAAGATTTTATATAATAACGTACATTATGAGAAGTATTAAATTCATTGATTAAATAATAAGAAATTTGTAACCTATTTTAATAGTTTTTTTATTTCAAAATATATCTGAAATTTATCTTTAACAAATAAAGACCTCTTGTCTTCTGTAAAAAGAAAATAAGAGGTCTTTATATATTTTGGGTTCTGGTGCAAAAAATATTAAATGCTAGAATAACCTCTTTTTCAATTTTACTTTATGTCACTAAACTAAATAATTTATTGATGAATTAAACTTCAGCAAGGGCACATCGATTTATACCATCGACCTGCCCTTTTTTATCATATGAAAAACTTCAATTCCTTTTAACGTTTGTATTACAGAGCATTTTTATATATTTGAATAACTTGCTCTAAAGTAGCTGTACGTGGGTTTGTAAATTGACAAATATCTAGCTTAGCATTGGTAGCCATAATTTCAAAATCTTCTTCTTTTACATCTAATTTAGCAAGACCAGATGGAATACCAATGGAAGTAGAAAGATTTCTGATAGCATCAATGGATTTTTGTCCTGCTTCATTAACAGATAAACCATCAATATTTTCGCCCATAGCTACTGCAATATCACTGTATCTTTCAGCATTACCAATAAGGTTAAATTGTGAAACATGTGGTAGAAGTATTGCATTACATACACCATGAGGTAAGTTGTAGAAACCACCTAATTGATGAGCCATAGCGTGGACATATCCTAAGGAAGCATTGTTAAATGCCATACCAGCTAAGAACTGAGCATATGCCATTTTTTCTCTAGCTTCTATGTTAGCGCCATTAGCAACTGCTTTAGGCAAGTATTCAACAATTAATTTGATTGCCGTTAAAGCAGCCGAGTCAGTTAGAGGATTTGCATCTATAGACACATAAGCTTCTACTGCATGGGTTAATGCATCCATACCCGTAGCAGCTGTTAAAGTAGGTGGTAAACCAACCATTAATTCAGGGTCATTAATAGATATAGAAGGAGTAATACGCCAGTCAGCAATTGCCATTTTAACCTTACGATTAGTATCTGTGATAACAGCAAAACGAGTCATTTCAGAAGCAGTACCAGCTGTTGTATTTATTGCAACCAATGGAACCAAAGGATTGTTAGATTTGTCAACTCCTTCGTAGTCATGAATCTTTCCACCGTTACCAGCGATTAATCTAATACCTTTAGCACAGTCATGAGATGATCCTCCGCCTAATGATACCAGTATGTCACAATTTTCTTCTTCCCATACTTTTAAACCAGCCTCTACATTGTTATCTGTAGGGTTAGGCTCTGCTCCTCCAAATACAACTGCTTTTAGATTAGCCTCTTCAATAAATGCTTTGATTTTGTCTGCCATTCCTAACTTAACTAAACCTGAATCTGTTACAATTAAAGCTTTTTCTCCGCCAAGTGATTTAATCCTATTTCCTATTTCTTGTACACAACCTGCTCCCTGTAAATTTACTGAAGGAATAAAATACCCTGTTACCGCCATTTAAATCTCCCCTTTAAAATTAAATTTTAAATAAATTATACATAATTCCAATCTTCTCTTTGTCAACAAAATAGGAAGGATGAAACTATGTTATTTGTAATGTTATGATAGAAATATGCAAAATATACCTATTAGGGGTAAAGGGTAGCTGTCACCAGGTGCAACTTATTACATTAAAAAATATCATCGTACCATTAATTAATCCTTAAATACCGTTTTAGTGATTAATTACGGGGCTTTTTATTATTTTATTGTGAAGTTGTAGTTAATTTATATTAAATTTATTATCCTATTAAAAACACTAATTACAGTCAAACTAAATAAACACAAACCACCAAAACAGTAGCCAACCAAAGCTACTGTTTTTTGTTGCACAAATATAAATATGTACAAAATTATCCCTCCTATATTAGACTATACGGTTTTTCTATATATGTCTATCTAACATGGATAATAACAACATGTGTTTTTAAATTATATTATCAATAGAAGACCGTAGGTTGTTATAAATTATAGCCTACGGTCTGATGAGTTTTAAATAATTATTTAAAAGTGTCAAAATTATTTAGTTGTTAAATTATAAATATAGATGGTTGAGTTCCCTAGATTTTTTAGTGATACATTTTCAACAGGGTATGGTCCACCTGGGAGATTTAGTTTAAATTGTTTTAGTTCCTCAGTTACAGTTGCAAAAGTAGAAGGCAAGCCATAAAGAAATACCATAACTCGAGAAGTTATACCAGGGTCGGTCTTTGCAACAAACATAATACTATTTATTTCAGAAGGTTCATTAGGTAAAGGATAACTTTTACCTGGTGATATTATTATTCCTTTATTAGGACAACATTGTTTTGGTTCACAGTTTTTTAAAACCGGTACTTCAAATTGAACAAGTTTTTTAGATTTAACAACTGCAGTTACTTTTACAGTACAACATAACTTATTATTGCAAGATACCATTCCAACATGACTTGATTGGCTACATGAACAAGTTACATTATTAATATCACAGTATACATCTGCACCTTCTGGTTTAACAAGAGTAATATTCTTATCAAAACATGCTACTCTTTTAAATGTGTTGTCATTAAAGCATTTGCTTGTAAAACTAATAAGTACTTTTATTTGCAATTTTACATCCACTAAATCTTGTTGTTGATCTATTTGAGTTATATCCAATATACTACATTTAGTTTTTATAATATTACATTGAATGTCTTGAGTTTTATTTGAATTTGGAACTTCAAAAGTTTTTCGAAGTTCTTCTTCAAACATACATGAGTCAAAGATTCTTGTTGTTTCAATACACATTCTATCTAAAGGAGTTGGGCATGGAAAATCAATATTTGCTATTGCTATTCCAAGAGGTAAAGCTCCAACAGGGATAGTGTCTACAACTATATTTGTATTTGTGTCAATTACAGAAACATTATCATCACAAGTGTTTGTAACATAAGCAAAATTTCCATCTGGTGTTATTGCTATACCCAAAGGGCAAGCTCCAACAGGCACACTCTGAACCACTGTATTTGTGTCTGTGTCAATTACAGAAACATTATCATCAAAAATGTTTGTAACATAAGCAAAATTTCCATCTGGTGTTATTGCAATATAAGAAGGTGCAGTGCCAACAGTTATGGTATCTACCACTATATTAGTACTTGTATTTATTACAGATACAGTATTAGTTACAGCGCTCTGTCCTTGATTTGCAACATAAGCAAAGTTACCATTTGGAGTTATTGCTATGCCTTGGGGAAAATCTCCGACAGTTATGGTATTCACTACTGTATTTGTATTAGTATCTATAACAGATACATTATCTGATTTTGTATTTGTAACATAAGCAAAATTTCCATTTGGAGTTATTGCTATACCGATAGGATCCCTGCCAACAGGTATAGTATCTACAACTATATTTGTATTTGTGTCTATGACTGATACAGTACTTGAAACAGAGGTTGCAAGACCAGAGTTTGTGACATAGACATATTTACCATTGGGTGTTATTTCTATACCTACAGGGAAATCTCCAACAGTTATAGTATCTACAACTGTATTGGTGCATGTATCTATAACGGCCACCACATTATAGAGATTTGTAACATAAGCAAATTTACCATCTGGTGTTATTGCAATAACTTTTGTAAAATTATCAACAGATAAAACAGGTATAGTATTCACCACTGTATTGGTATTTGTATCTATAACTGATACTTTATTACCACCATTTGCAACATAAGCAAAAGTAGGCATATTCATCAACCCCTATATATTTGTCTTATTATTATATATGTTAGTATATAACAATAAGTTAATAGTTTTAGGAGCTATAGACTATAAAAGCTATTTGCAATTTAGGATGTTGGAAATGTATAATGAGAGAATAATCCAAATAACTTTAATTTTGGATTTTACCAAAAAAATATTCCACAAATTAATCGTCAATTATTATTCAAATTGTCAAAATAATTCAAATGAAGTATTAGAATAATAGGTATAAGTGAAAGTCCTACTTGTAGTTATGACAAAAATAAAGGTATACTATTTGAAGAAATATTTGATTTATTAAATCATAAATCTATTTCTATACCTGTATTAAATGTATTAACAAACTAAGGATATTAAAAGAGGTATAAAATGGGGACTCTCAATAGGATCTTTACTTATGATATATCAATTAATATATGCATCTACATTAGGAGAATAGACTTGAATCTAAGTTTTGGATTAGATAGATGGCTTGGTGGTATTATTTTAGTTGGTTTTACTGAGGAGATAGTGTTCAGAGGATTTTTATTTCAAAAGCTTATGGAGTTTACTAGCTTCTGGAAAGCTAATTTAATAACATCATTGTTGTTTTTGATAATACATTTTCCTAAATGGTATGCACACGGTTTATTTGAAAGTGTAGGAATTATAGGGCGGATAATTTTCATATTCATGTTTTCTATTATTCAAGGTAAAATCTTTAATAAAACAAATTCACTATGGACATGTATTATTGTACATTCTCTTAATAATTTTATAGGATTTACTTTAAGATAACAGTGAAAGAGTTTTGTCAACACTATCGTGATTATTGATAACTAGGCTTTAAGTTGATATATAATTTTATATATTATTATACTAAATATAATAAAAATAATTACTTTTGCAATGTAGTATACAAAGTTGTTATTAGGGGGAGCTTGTTATGTTAAAAAAAATAGATGAAAGAAAGTTGTTTCTAGACAAATCTTACCTTGGGAGATATTTAACTTATGGAATCAAAAATAAGTTTAAGCAGACAATTGAAGATTATAAGCATTTTCCTTTTATATCGATAGATAGCTCTTCTGCTCATTTTAAATTTAAGGAAGAGGTAAGGGAAAATATAATAGAAGATTATAGGGTTCAAAATAAAAGCTTTAGAGATTTGTTAGTATCTTCAGGAACCACAGCATTTTTAGTAATCAATAATGATTCAATAATATCAGAAAATTATTTCAATGGTTATCAAAGGAAGAGAATGCACAGACTTTACTCAATAACTAAATCTATTGCCTCTACATTAATTGGAATTGCAATTAAAGAAGGAATTATTGAGAGTATAAATGATTCAATAACCAAATATATACCTGAGTTGAAAAGTAGTTTTAACCAAATTACTATAGAGCATTTACTAAACATGCAATCAGGAATTAAGTTTAGAGAAGGTCATTTTCCATGGAAGGATGAGATAAAAACATATTTTTCTCCTGACTGTAGGACATTACTTTATAATATAGAGATTGAAGATAAAATTGGAGAATTTTTTCATTACAATGATTATCATCCCTTACTGTTAAGTTTATTGTTAGAGAGAACTTTAAACACTTCAATTAAGGAGTTTTTAGAAGAGAAGATTTGGCAACCGCTTGGAATGGAATATGATGCTTGCTTAGCAGTAGATAATAATGAAAATTGTTTTGTTAAATTGGAAAGTGGGTTAAGTTGTACTGCTGTTGATTTAGCAAAATTCGGAAAATTATTCCTTAATTATGGAGCTTGGAATGGAAAACAAATTATAGATAAAAAATGGATAGTTGATTCAACTGGGGTTAATAATTTAAATCAACCAAAAGATTATTTTAGATATTATAATAAGCATCCTTGGGGTAAGTGGTTTTCAACTGGTAAAGGGTACTATAAAAATTTTTGGTGGGGATATAAAATTAATGAGATAGAATACGACTATTTTGCAATGGGAGTTTTAGGACAAATTCTTTATATAAGTCCTAGGAAAAATACAATAGTTATAAGATTAGGGAGAGAGTGGGGTATAAATGAATGGTGGCCTACTGTTATAAAAGATTTTATTGATAATAATATATAATAATGAAATATAGATTAGGGTTTATCCATATTATAAAAACACTAATTATAGGAAAACTATATAAACACAAATAGCCAAAACAGTAGCCAACCAAAGCTACTGTTTTTTCTTGCACAAATATACAAAAAATATACAAATATAACATATTATGGTAATGTATGCATATAAATAAATGGAAGTCATATATGTAAGAAAATTAAGAAGTTAAAAGAAGATAAGAAAAATCTAATTGTTCAGTTAGTTGATATGGAAGAATTGAAAGATGAAAATAAAAGACTAAAGGAACGGTTAGATAAGATTAGGAATATAAAATAAAGTCGCATTTGTAAGAAAATGTGACTGTAGCATCAAATTAGTTTAGTTAAATTTAGAGGGAATTTATAATAACAATATTTTCGATAAAACCCTCGTTAAGATATAGTAATACCTTATATATAATGGTATAATTTATAAACAATATACTACTGATTAACATTATTGATTAGTACAGGAGGGACTTATGGAATATATTAATTTTGATAATTGGAATAGAAAAGAACACTATAAATTTTTCGAAAATGTTGACAATCCTCAATTTAATATTTGTATGAATTTGGATATTACAAATTTTAAGAAATTTGTGAAAGAGAATAATTTATCTTTTTATTATAGCATGATATATGCATCAACCTATGTTATGAATCAAATTGAAGATTTTCGTTATAAAATTAGAGAAGGAAAAATTATCCTTCATAGTTCTTTGCAACCATCATTTACTGATATGGGAGCTGGAGAAAATTTATTTAAAATCGTTACACTACCTTTACTTGATAATATGAGAGAGTTCTCAAATACTGTAAAAAAAATGTCTGAATCTCAAAAGCAGTACTTCCCTAAAGTTGATGTTAACCAAGATGAGCTGATATACTTTTCATGTATTCCTTGGATTTCATTTACTAGTATCTCAAATGAAATAGTTATGAACAAAGAGGATTCTATTCCTAGAATATCATTTGGAAAATATTTCACACAGAATAACAAAATCTTGTTACCATACTCAATACAAGTAAATCATATGCTTTTAGATGGAGTTCACGTTGGTAAATTTGTAGAACAGTTACAAAAATTTATTAATGAAGTAAAATAAAATATACGCAAACTTACATTTTTAGCAAGCATATCCTCACACAAATAATTATTGTAAATTAAGAATGATATGATGAGAGTTAAACTTGGTACTTAATCTATCAATAATTAGAATATAAAGGAGTTTATATGAAGAATAAAAATTGGAAAGATATATCTTATTTAAAATTTGGCAATTTTAAACAAAGGAAAATCTATGAAATACTTATAAATACAAAAATTTTAAATATATTAAATGATTACACCCCGGTATTGGTAGGGACAATACCTATAGGGATTGATATAGAAAATAGTGATTTAGACTTAGTTTGCAAAGTTGATAATTTTGAAATATTTAAAGAAGTATTAATAAATAATTTCAAAAAATATAGAAATTTTAAAATTGCACATAAAGAAGAAAATGTGCTAGTTTGCAATTTTATAGTAAATGATATTGAAATAGAAATCTATGGCTCAAGTGATGATATTGATAAATCAAATGGATACAGGCACATGATTATAGAAGATAGATTATTAAATTTATATGGAGATGATTTTACAAAACAAATAATTAGTTTAAAGGATAAGGGTTTGAAAACAGAGCCAGCATTTGCAAAAGTACTAGATTTACAAGGTAACCCCTACGAACAATTATTGCTACTTGAAATGTATAGTGATGAAGAATTATATAAAATATATAATAAATAACTATAACTTAATCTAGTTCGCAATTTCTTATTATGAGTATCTTAGAATTCGTTTAGAAATTAAAACTAAACGAAGCAAAGAAAGGGCTAAAAGTTCAATATGATTCATTGTATTAAATTTAAAAAATATATCAAATGGATTTATAGATGAAAATAGGTTTGATCGTTCAGTAGTTTTACTGAACGATAATAAGAAAGTAAAATGACTTATTTACACTAAAAAGTGAATAGTAAGAAAGGGAGGGGGATTTAGTGAGAGTTTGGTGCTTACAATACACTCTCTCACTAAAGATAAATTATGTCTAGTATATTATAGAGGGTGATATTGTTTAAAATCATTAGAAAGCCCGCAGAAATGATTTGTTGTTTTACTAAAGAAGGCATTCCTAACCCTATAAAATTTCGCATTGTAGGTGAAGATGATAGTTGGGTAAATATAAAAGTAGATAGAGTTATTACAAGGGATATAGATAAAAGAGCAGGTAATAGAATATATATGTTCCAGTGTCAAAGTAATATTAATGGAATTGAGAAAATATATGAATTAAGATACGTGCTAGAGAATTGTAAATGGGAGCTTTTCAAGATATAAGTAAAAAGTGCTTTTCACCAAAACAGTAGCCAACCAAAGCTACTGTTCTTTCTTGCACAAATATACAATAAGTATAAAATAGTGGTATATTATGGTAACATATACGTATAAATAAATGAAAGTCATATGAAAAATATAACGCACGTAATTGTAGTATATTACGCACTACAATATGAGGGGGGATAAATTTGAGGGATATATTAAGAGTATTTTTTAATTTAATAGAACTGCTTTCTTATTGTATATTAATTTGGGGATATATAAGGCATATAAAGGTATCCAAAGAATTAAAAAAGCAAGATGACACAGAAATAGTTAGTAAGGAAACTTTAGACGAACTTAAGGTAGCAAATAGATTAATTTTAATTGGATTTATAACAGCAACAGTCTTTAGAATAATTGGGATATTAATTTTGTATGGAATAATTTGAAAACTTATTAAGTGCTTATTTCGCAATTTTTTTAAATACGTATTAACTTATAATAATTAAATTACATACTACGTTAATTACATGTCTCTACCTGTAACACAAACAACCAAAAAACAGTAGCCAACCAAAGCTACTGTTTTTTCTTGCACAAACATACAAGAAGTATAAAAATATGCTATATTATGGTAAAATATATCTTAGGATTATATGGAATTTAAAATTTAATACTGAGAACGGAAGAACTTTTCATAATATAATTTATGAAAAATGTATCTTCAACAATTTTTATAATTACAGCAATAATAAAAACTTTCAAGGGGTGTAGACAATGAAAAAGATATTATTAGTTTCAATATGTTTTCTTTTACTTTTTACAGGTGTAGTATATGCAAATGATATTAACAAGATAACTTTAAATGGTAAACCTATGAATTTTTCTACTGATCCTATTATCGAAAATGGGACAACCCTTGTTCCTATGAGGACCATTTTTGAAGCATTAGGAGCAACTGTAGAGTGGAAGAGTGAAGACAAATCTGTATATGCAGTAAAGGATGATATCAATGTTTGGTTACAGCAAGATAACCCAATAGCAAAGATTAATGATCAAGAATTTACTTTAGCTGTTGCTCCTAAAGTTGTTAATGGAACAACTCTAGTCCCAATAAGATTTATAACTGAAACCTTTGGAGGAAAGGTATATTGGAATGGTGACAGTAAAAAGATTATTATAATAACAATTACAACTCCAGAAATGGTAGCTCTTGAAGAAATCCTTGAAGATATGGAGGAAGACTTAAAATTAGCCGAAGAATGTTATAATAAAGCATCAGAATTTGAAAAAACTTACGAGCGAGTGAAAAAATTACATGAGGCAGGAGCTGTATCTTCTGAACAAATGGAAGAAGTAGAACAGATGATTTTAGATATTAGAAAGGGTAAAGAACATATAGAATTATTACGTAAGCAATATTATAACCATTTAGAATATATTGAAATAACAGCAGCGCAAATGGACCTTATGAATTAATGTTTTTAATTACATCTATATTTTAATATAAACAAGAACAACCAAAACAGTAGCCAACCAAAGCTACTGTTTTTTCTTGCACAAATATACAATAAGTATGAAGATGTTACATATTATGGTAAGATATTAATAGTAATAAATATTGGATTTGCTAAGAATTTAAATTTTGTTTAGATTTTAGTTTAATTATATTGAAAGTATATATTGTGCTACAATATATAGCCGAATATTTACTAGCATTTATTAAAATTTAGGATATGATACGAAGAACTGTACCATAAGTAATGTTTTTTTGTATAATCAAGCAATTAGAAGATGAATGGAGCAAATAACTAATCGATAGTTTTCATATTTGTAATGAAGTCAGCAAGGATAATTCTGGACATCTTAAAAAACTTATGTTTGGCGAATCTGCTTTCAGTGTTTATTTATGCAAATAGTAAATTTCTTTAAATATGAAAATGGAAGAATTACTTAGTTCCTCCAATAATAAATTAAAAGATAGTAATTGAGTCCAGTTTTCTGTTATCAACATATTTCAGAAGAAGAATTTATTTCAAATATTAATTTTTACTTGTATAAGTTCAATGATTTTCACGAATATCATTTTGAAGATCTTTCAAAGGTATTTAAAGAAGTAATTACAGTTTTAGAGGATAATAGAAAGTTTGAAAAGTACGATGATTATCTTATTAAAATGCAAATAATCAGCAATATCTTAACAGATAATTATAATTTAGGCTGGGACAAATATGAGATAGTAATTAACAATGATATAAGTTCGAAATTTCAGGGTTCTATTACAAATTCTGATGAAATAGAAAAAATATTTGTATCTGATAATGTTTTAAGAAATAATGTAGTATTTAATGATAGCAAAGATACTGAAGACAATGATTATACAGTCGATTTAAATATTGTTTTCAAAAAAAATAATTATTATCACTCCGATAATTATGAATTCTATTTTAATAAAAAATATAAAAATGGTTCTATGGAAAAAATACATTTTACACCTTACTTTTTTTAGATATTGTTGCTCTTATTTTCTATATAAAGTATGTTTCATTTTGTCCCAAATAATGTCTTCATAACAATGACTTTGTGAAGTTACCAATTAGCAAAAAAGAGACAAGTTCTGTAAAAATAAGTTGACTGAGATCGTTGCTATTGACTTGCTTTTTGACATAAAAAGTGTAGTTAGAGTGATACATTGAACCTTATCATAAATAAAAGGTTTATTAGTTATATAGTATATATAAACTGATGAAGATTTTTAGAGTAATATAACTTAACAGTATTCATAACATACAAACCTTAAAACCCTTTTGAATTACAACAGAAGGATTTATTTTCAAATAATATCAAAAATACTAATCATACTAAAAATCACTCAAACTTAAATAATCAAAACAGTGGCCGCCCAAAGCTACTGTTTTTTGTTGCACAAATATACAAGAAGTATGAAATTATGCTATATTATGGTAAAATATATCTGAAAGTAAATGAAAGTTATATACATGAAAAGCATTTGTGGTATTTAAGGATTCAGTTTAATTTGATTCTTGAAGAATAGAATAAAAATTAAAGGAACAGTTAGAGATACTTAGAGGAAAGTTATATGAAAAAATGTAAAGTATGCAATTGTAAAATATTACGAAGAAAAAACTACTCATATAAAAGGAGAAAAAAATGAAAAACAAGAATTTATTTTATTTAATATTATCGTTGGGAATTAGTTCAGGAACAATATTGACAAATAGTTTTGTAATATCAATACCTGATTGGTTAGCAATTGTACTTATGCTGTTGTCAGCAGTATCTCTTATCATTTTTATTATTAAAAGTCGTCACAAAAGAAAATGAGCATAATCTGTAGTCAGAATAATACACAATCTTCTTAAAATGAGTACTAACTTATAATAATCAAATTACATATTACATTAGATATAAAATAAACACCATAAAAAATATAAAGTCTATTGAGTTCAAAAATGCTTAGAAATCTAGGAGTTCTTATCATGTTGCAAAATAAGTAATAATAACTTGTTATTATGATTAATGTGAATGAGGAGGTTCAGCGTGAATAATACTGTAAGACTTATTAAAATCATATTTATATCAATAGCAATAAATGTTATTGGAATATTATGTTTTGGATTGTTATTTGCAACACTTTATTTATACAATTCAGTTATTGTAGGTACGGAAATGTTCTTTTACTCGTATTTAGGTCTTTACTTTCTTTTAAATATAGGGTTTTCATATTTTCTAGTTGTAAAAAAAGGTGTGAATAAACTATTTTATGTACATATTCTAATATCATTTTTGGCTATTATTCCATTAATGTTCCTTATGGCTGCAGTTTTTATATAGTGTTACTTAAAGACATAAAGTATATGAAAATATATAAAATGCATTTGTTCAAAAATAGTAGACCTATATATGATAGCTGTAATTATACTTATTAATATATGATTTAAGGAATTAGGCAAAGAATAGTGTAAGAAAAGGCTTATGCAAAATAAGCAAGATAAGGAGGGAAATAAACGTGAAAAAAACTACTGAAACAGGATATTTAAATAAAAATAACCAAGTGAATTTAGGTAGAACAGATGAGCCTGGAACAGATCATATGCAATGGTTTTATTTAATGGAATGTAGAAACTGTAATTATAAGTATAAAGCAAATGGATCAGATATTTGGCAACGAAAGTGTCCTAGCTGTCAAGGCGGGAGACCTTAAATTTTCAAAACATTAATCATATCCAAACTACATAAACACAAACAACCAAAACAGTAGCCAACCAAAGCTACTGTTTTTTCTTGCACAAATATACAAGAAGTATAAAAAATGTTATATTATGTAGTATACTGATGGTAGCACTCCGATGAGTATATTTTACCTTTTAAATCAAGAATATTAGGGGTAAGTTTTTGATAATGTGAAAATATGTATATAACTAGTTAGGAGGGATAATATGTGCAAGAATAAAAAAATTATTATGACAATTGTAGCTTTAGTCGTATTAGTCATTTCGATAGGAGTAAATGCAGATGATTTTAATGATTCAACTGTAAATATACAAGATACAAAAGTTATTAAAAAAATGGAAAAGGATATTAAAGCTGAAAAAAATAATAATATATCTGATGAAATAGTATTAGAAATAGATGATAGAAAAATTTCAAAGAAAGACTTAAATATAGCAAAAATATCTCTTAATACAGATGATAATAAGAAAGTTGAGAAAGTGATTACTAAACGTATGGCTACGCAGAAAATAGCTAAAGATTTAGGAATAACTGCTACTGATGATGAAGTTAAAGAATTCATTGATAAAAACAAAGAAGCTGTAAATAATAATGAAGAAGCTAAGGCTCAATTTGAAAGTTATATTGAAGGATTAGGAATGACAGAAAGCCAATTTTGGAATGACAAGGATATTATTAGATCTTATAAAGAAACTTTAATAACAGGAAAACTTAAGGGACAAATGAGAAAAGAATTAAAAGAGCAAAACCCTTCTAAATCACATAATGAGATAGAACAACTTATGATAGATAAACTTGACAATATGATAAAGAAAGAAAAATCAAATATGAAAATAAAAAGAAATTACTAGTAATAATATAAAATTTACTTAAAATAAATAGAGATAGGTAATTTAAATTAATTAATATTCTCCATAAAGGAATGTAATTGTAGTAGTTTATAATAATCAAAAATAGTTGATTTATTTTCTATTTTTTACATACCCTTAAAAACACTAATCATAGTCAAACTACATAAATACAAAACAACCAAAACAGTAGCCAACCAAAGCTACTGTTTTTTTGCACAAATATACAGGAAGTATAAAATTATGGTATATTATAGTAAAATACACATGGAACCAGAAACTAGATTATAAACAAGGTATATATAGAAATTCCCAAATGTGAGACTTACTATTGATGTTACAGGAGAAGAGGAATGTAATCTAGATAAAACGTTTATGATGTTGATGGGTAAAGGGTGTCAAAGTATATGTAGTAAAAGCAAATGGTGAGATAAGTACAATATTCTCTTACTCAATTCAATTATAGGAGGGAAATATGGATATAAAAAATATTCTAAAAGTATTAGAACAAAGAAAAGCACTTCATATAGAAGATCCAACTGTAGAAAAATTTTGGGATAAGTTAACAGAATTATTATCTGAAAATGTAGAAGAAACAATCTCTTTTTTCGATAATTGCACAGAAGAACAAATTCTTTGGTTTAGTGAAGTATTCGAAGATATTGCATACAACTTCCAAAGTGTAAAATTTATTGAATGTCTTGATAGAATATTTGAAAAGTATCCAAACATACCAATTGAAGAAAGTATAAAAACAGCAAAGCAATATATGATTTAGCTGGGGACATTAATTTGAATAACTGATTTGATAATAAAGTTTAGAGGTAATAGAATTGACAAAATAAGTAGTTCTATTACTTTATTTTTGATTGGAACTGAAAATAGCAATTCAGAAAAATAATTCTACAAGGGGAATAGGCTATAGTATGTTTAAGAGGGTTTATTTTTACATACTCTCAAAAACTAATAATAGACAAACTACATAAACACAAACAACCAAAACAGTAGACAACCAAAGCTACTGTTTTTTATTGCTCTAATATACAATAAGAATAAATGATTACTATATTATGGTAATATATAGGTAGAAATAAATAGAAGAATTTAATGTGAAGTATGTAATTGTAACTAAAAGGTGATAGGGGGTGTATATGTTGAACGAGCTGATTTTCGAGTTAAATACCTATGGTGCAAATTTTGTTAAGGCAATTGATATATCAATGCTTTCAGCAAATGAAAATGGGGGGTACAGCGTTGCTCTTCTGATAGGAATAGTTATGGAGCCAAGTTATATTTTTCGTTTGTCTAAAGAAAACATGATCGACTATTCGGAGTTTACCGAAAAGGAAAACTGTGCTGATAGACTCGCAGAATGGACAGCTGATTTTATCATTGAAAAAGGATACAAGGCTTTTGCACAATCTGAAAGAAATCTTGAGTTACATGGATTTTATGATGAAACTACGAAAACCACTCCACTTCCACATAAAAAAATTGCCATATTGGCTGGATTAGGTTGGATTGGAAAAAACAATTTGTTAGTTACCCACGAATACGGAAGTGCATTGTGCATGTGTAGTGTCTTGACAAATGCACCATTTCTTACTGAAAATAGGCCAATAATGATGCCTAAATGCGGGGAATGTACTGTTTGTAAGGATATTTGCCCTACAGGGGCTATCTATGGTTCAATATGGCAAATGGGTATGAATAGAGATTTAATAGTTGATGTATACCACTGTGATACTTGTTTAAAATGTTTAGCTAATTGTCCGTGGACTCAGAAGTATATGAAAAATAATAGTTTTAGGTAAGATGATTAGCAAATTATACGAACCCAGAAAAATAAGCAAGAGGATTAATATGTATGCACTGTAATTGATATTTATTAGAGAAATCAACGTATATTTGCATAATAAGCATATGAGGAGTGATTGTGATGGGCAAATTTTCTAAATTGCCAAACATAGGAAGTGTAGTTGAAGAACAACTAAATCAAGTAGGAATAACTAGTTATGAACAGTTAGAGGAAATTGGCAGTAAACAGGCGTGGTTAAAAATAAGAGCTATTGATTTTTCGGCATGTATTCATCGTTTGTATGCATTAGAAGGAGCAATTTAAGGTATTAAAAAAAGTCAATTATCACAAGCAAAAAAAGAGGAATTAAAGGAATTTTATAATTCTTTTAAATAAACTAGAACTTTTGTTGTTTCAGAATAAGATTTATAATATGTAGTACTAAATAAGCTTTATACATATCATACGAATTTCAAAACAGTAGCCAACCAAAGTTACTGTTTTTTATTGCACAAATATACAACGCATAGAAATACATGGTAAAATATAGAAATGATGATATACATATAGATAAATAATATAAAGCAATCTGTCATTGTAAAGCATTTTATAACAGGCTAAGTTTTTTCTATATTGCTATAATTAAGGGGAAAGGATGGTGCTGAATGAACTGGATTGAGAATATGAATAATGTACTAGAATATATTGAAGAAAATATTGATAATAGTATTACGCCTGATGACATTGCTAAGGTTGCTTATTCATCTAAATTTCATTTTATGAGAATGTTTAGCATGTTAACAGGTATGACATTAGGTGAATATATTAGGCAAAGAAGATTGTCTCTTGCAGCTAAGGATATAATGTCAAGTAATAAGAAAATAATAGACATTGCATATAAATATGGATATGAAACACCAGAAGCATTCACAAAAGCTTTTAAAAAATTGCACAGCATTTCTCCATCAGAAGCAAGAAAAAAAGGAGAGAGTTTAAAAGCTATTCCTCCAATATCCTTTCAAATAACAGTTAAAGGGGAGAAAAGAATGGATTATAAGGTTGTAAAAAAGGAAGAGTTTAAAATTGTAGGGATTTCAAAACGTGTAACAACTAAGAATCATGAAAATTTTAAGGTAATACCAAGACTTTGGGATGAAGTTGCTAAAAATGGAATACTTGAAAAAATAAAGAAAAATGCAAGTGAGCTAGGAGTTTTAGGAGTTTGCCATGATTACGATAAAGAACAAGAAGAATTTAATTATATGATAGCAACAGAAGGAGAACATATTGAAGGTTTAGATAATTATGAAGTTGTTAATGTGCCTAGTTGTAAATGGGCTATATTTGAAAGTATTGGGCCAATGCCAGATGCAATCCAAAAGATTTGGCATAAAATTTTTGCAGAATGGTTTCCTGCAACTAGATATGAACATGCAGATGCTCCTGAACTTGAAGTGTATTTACCAGGGGATCCAAATGAAGAGGACTATAAATGTCAAGTTTGGGTACCTGTAGTTGAGAAAAATCAGAAATAATTATGCATCACTTAAAAATCATATTTTCTTGTATATACTAGTAATAGATAAACGATATAAACACAATACAAGTATATATATTCAAAACAGTAGTCAACCAAAGCTACTGTTTTTTCTTGCACAAATATACAAGATGTATGAAAATATACTATATTATGGTAAGATATATCTAGAAACAAAAGGAGGAGAATTATGGAAGAAAAGTTCAGTATAGAAAGCCCAATGGCACCACGTTGGCTAATGTATCCTTATATACCGAGCGGAAGCATCGGTTGGAGAATGGGACGTGGAGAAAGTTATTCAATGGAATTATGTAGATGGCTAAATACATTATCTGAAGAAGAAAATAAAATATACAAAAAAATGTTTCCAGAGCCTAAAGCATGGAGAGGTTTTTATGTTGAATATAAAGAGTATTGGACATATTTTTGGGAGGAGGAAGGACTACCTAAATATGATCTAAAAAGTTTAATATATGATTATAATAATGGAAAAAATTTAGATTATATATTCTTTTGGGGACATCAACCAAATAAGAATGGGAAAATAACAAAATCATGCTTTAGTCAGTGGTGGATGTCAGAATTTAGTATTGGTTTAGATAAATATTGTTGTATGGAACAGTATATGATGGCAGAAAAGGCAAGGTTGTTTGGAGATAAAGAAATAAAAAAAGAAATAATGGAGTGTAAGGATCCAAAGGAAATTAAAAGACTTGGAAGAAAAGTTCGTAATTTTGATGAAGAAATATGGAATGATGTAAAACACTCAATTGTTTTAAATGGTAATTACAATAAGTTTATACAAAATGATGATTTAAGGGAGTTTTTAATTAGTACAGGAGATAAGATTTTAGTTGAAGCAAGTCCTTACGATAATATATGGGGGATTGGTATGTCTGCTGATAATGAAAATATTAATAATCCTTTATCTTGGAAGGGGCAAAATTTACTAGGATTTGCTTTAATGGAAGTAAGAGATGAACTTATTCGTGTTTGTGAAAACTATAAAAAATTGAATTTTCAAGAACTACATAAAAAATTTGGTTAACATCTTATTTTAAACTAATGACTATATAAGACAATATTTAAACTTATTATTATCTATAGAATTATATACGTTGTGTCTACAAACTTATAATTTGAATATAAGCAAATATTTTCAAATCAGTACGCAAATCTCACTATATGTGGATAAAAAACGAATATAGTTAGATTAAAAAGTAATTAGGCAACATGTTGTGGATTAATATATACTCGCTGTTCTCTATCGGTTCTATGGTAATACTATGAGCGATTTTGAAAGTAAAAATATGATTGTAAACGAGGGAATGTTGATGAAAAAAATATACATTATTACTTTGTTTGTTTTAATTGTTTTAGTTGGTGGTTGTAATAAGAATAGTAATTTGAATGAATCTTCTATTGGAGATCAAAAGACAACTGAAAGTTTAATTACAGAAGAAAAAATAAGCGATGAATCAAATATTATATTAGAGGATATAAACTTGGATCAGAAAACATGGAAGACACTTAATATATTTTTTAGTAATTTTTCAGAGGCCGATGTACCTTTTTTTGAGAAAGATGGATTAAAAGAAGATGAGATGATTGCTTTTGGAATAAGACATAATATACTTAATAACCCAAAACGGATTGTTAATGACGAGAAGATTTCAAGTAAATATGTTGAGGATTCATGTGAAAAGTATTTTGGAAAGAGAATTTCTCAAAATAAGACAGTCAAAGCGTATGAGGTAGATTCAGATGTAGGATATTATGAATATAACAGTGGGTATTATTTTATCGGGGAAAATGAACAATATCAAATAGATCCTTATAGACATCCAACTGGAGAAACGGATAAATTTTCACAAGTCACTAAATTTCAATATAACAAAGAACAAAATGTATATAAGGCTAGTATCAATATATATTCATTTTATCCAGATAGTGATTTTAATGGTGAAATTTATGATGAAAAACCTAAAGAGTGGGAATTGAGAAATGAACCAGAGTATATACCTACTGTTTGTGATAAGGCTATAGAAACTATAGAAAGATTAGATGATGGTAGATATATACTTATTGATTATATGCATACTAAATAGGTATTTTATTATAATATTAAAACACTAACCCATTCAAACTACATAAACACAAATAATCAAAACAGTAGCCAACCAAAGCTACTGTTTTTTCTCGCACAAATATACAATAAGTATGATTTATTGTTATATTATGGTAAAGTATATATAGAAAAACAATATATTATATGTGGAAGATTTTAGGTTGATTATGTGTATTATGCGAAGTTATCGTTTTAGTTATATTAGTGGCTATGAGCTGTACTCCTTATAAATGACAGTCTGTAATAAATATATAATAATAAAGGGGTGAACTATCAATGATAAAGAAAAATATTTATTTATTCTTATTTACTGTATTAACAATTTTATGTATTGTATGTAGTAGCATAAATACACATCAAGATTTATCTATAAAAGAAATAAAGGAAAAAGATATTACAAATACGTTGAGAAAACAAGGAATAAAATTGCAGTCTAGTAATATACAGCTAAAAGATCAGTATACATTAAATAGAGTAAATCCAAGTATATATGAATTAGAAGAAAATAATGATTATTTATTTATCTATGTATTCAAAACTCTTGCAGATAGAAAAGATGTACAAAAGTATAAAGAATACAAGAAAATATTTGGAGATTTTAACTTAGAGGACAGTCCTTTTTTAGCTTAAAATATCCAGCTAAAAATGCATTGATACTTTACATTCCTAAATCACAGAAGGATTATGCATATTGGGATTTATCACAAAAAATTAGTAATATAGTTTTTGAAAAATTAAATCCTACTAAAGAAATAAGTTTTAAGGGAGAGAGTTCAACTTGGGAAGCAGAATATAAAAGCAAATATTACGAGTATTGTATGATGGATGAAAATGAAATGCCACATATGGATAGTTATAATAAGAGCGTAGGCAGCGTAATGTATAAAGGTAAGGATATCAAAAATATACATAATATAAAATATGAGTATAAAAATATACATGGAAAGGGAAGTGCCACAGGAGTAGAATTAAATGAGAATGGTACTGCATACTTTGGATGTACTGAAAGTAATGGTAGCAGTTTACCAGAACCTAGCATTGTAACACTAACGATTGAATGGAATGACAAAAAAGAAACTATTGAACTAAAGAAAGAAAATTAACTTCACTACAACAAAATACTCATCTTGGTGCACGGAGACCATTTGAGGATTAATTTTTATATCTTATCAAAAACATTAACCATAGAAAACTAGATAAATATAAACACCAAAACAGTAGCCAATCAAAGCTACTGTTTTTTTGTACAAATATACAATATGTATGAAAAATATGTACATATCTTTTGTCTTTAACTATAATGATGACTTTTGCTTTCTCAACATAATTATAGCAGTAAATATTAAAGACACTAATAATGCAGCTAAAAAACCTGAAATTAGACCAGAAATAGTTGATACTATAAAAGCAACAATAGCTAAAGTCCGTTGTCTAAGCTTAAGTCCTATTAGCAACGGTAGTAATCCAAATAATATTCCTACGAATAATGCGCCTAAAATTAATCCTATCAAGTAAGCTGTATTACTGTCCATTTAAAATCACCCTTGTTATCTAATATTTTACATAAATAATACAAATTATATTATATCATAATGTTTACATTAATATCCAAATGTATTATTCGAAGGTAAGTAAATTTCTTTTCAGAACTGTTATGGTATGACATTAAGAAGAAAATAATAAAAAGTTAGAGCCTGTAAAAACACTGTATATACTTATTTTTTTTACTACACCTAAAATGCAAAAAGATTATAATATTTCTATAATTTAGTTTCTGGGAAAAAAATTGGAGAAATATGTTGATAGAGATATGGTAATTCTTAAAAAGTATGAACCAAGCTGTATATTCTGTGGAAATGCAAAAGATATAAAGCATTTCGAAGGTAAGAATATATGTAGTGGTTGTATTACTAGACTAAGCGAATAAAGGGGTGGCGCTATGGGAGTTTTGTTTGAAGTAGTTGAGGTTATTCAACAGAGGATTGAAGAGGAAAGTCATAGGCCGTGGCTTGAGGTTATAGAGGAAGTTAAAGATAACATAGAGTCTATTAGAACCAACTAATAGATCCTATAAGAGCATATACAAGAAAACTTATAGCTATGCTTGTAATAAAAAAACTTAAAGCAAATGGTTTGTAATTTGCATATTTTCCTATGCAAAATGCAAATACACTACTAATTAAAAAATAAACAATTATAGCACTATATTCGGATAAACTGGTGCTATGAGTTATAAAACTTACATAAAAAAGACCCCATGTAAAAGAAATAGGAATGCCTAATAAACCTTGAACAAAAGAATTTGAACTTTTAGTATCATTCATAAAAAAGACTCCTTTATATAAAAAATATTTTAGAATTAATTTACCATTTTAATCTTTTGATTCTATATATTTTTCTAAAGCTCTAAAAATTATATAAACAAGTTGGCAAGTGATTTTCCATAACATTAAAAAGAAATAAAAAGCTACTAAAGAACAAATAAATCCAAATGCAAAATTAGGTTCATATTTAAAAGTAAAATACTCTGGATTTTCAGTAGGAACTCTAACACTAGTAGGATTAGCTATTGCAACAAATTTTCCAATAAAAAAACTAGGGAATATTAAGAAAAAAATTCCTGTATGAAATAGCTTTTCAAAAAGGTTAAGTGCGGTATCTGGCTTGAATTTTAAAAACTCGTTATTCATATTAAGTCTCCTTTATATAAGATTTACAACCAAATAATACCATTAATAAAAAGAATTATCAATAGAGGTGTTGGATATGAGAGTTTTGTTTGAAGCAGTTGAGGTTATCCAAAAGAGGATTGAAGAGGAAAATCATAGGCCATGGGTTGACGTTATAGAGGAAGTTACAGAAGAATTGAAAAGAAGTAGACTGTTAAAGAAAAACGAGTTTAAATAAGATTCTAATTGCGTTGAAAATGGTTGAGCTTGAGAAAAAGCCCAACCAAGATAATTTATATTTTAAAGGTAATAATAATGGTACAGAGTAAAAAATTAGGATATTGGAAATATAAAATATTAACCTATTTGGCTATGAAGCCAATCATAAGCATATGAAGGTAAACGTCCATACCAATCGCCTTGTAATCTCATTATTAAAATATTATCTTCAGGGTATAAATAATTAATTAAAATATCGTAGATTTGTTTGGTTGTTAAATTAGAAGTTACTACCCAAGTGCAGGGAACATAGGACATCCAATAACCTAAAGATTTAATTCTATTAAAAAGTCCTACGTAATATTCAATGGGTCTAGTTAAATTAAGACTAATAATATAACCTGGCATTAATTTAGTCCCCCTTTCTAATAAAAGTATATGAAAGGTATTAGATTTATGTTACATAAAACAGGTAGTAGTCGTTAAAATAAGATTTAGAATCACTCGTACATTGAAAACTGAATAATACGGTATTTGAAAAAAACGACTTTTTAACAAAAATAGATGTATTATATTGGTAATTAAGCTATAATTATCCTAAAAGAGTATAAGGAGCTAGATAATTATGGTTGAATTCTACGATATTTCGTTTGACAAAATCGGGGTTATTAAAAACCTTTGGGAAGAAAATAGGCAATATCATGAAAATACCTCAGAATATTTTAAGGAACTATATCATTCTATTAGTTTCGACCAAAGAGTGAAAGCTTTTAGTATATTGCCTAATGATATGCTAAAAATAACTGTTTCCAAAAAAGAGGATGAATATATTGGATATTGCATATCAACAATCAATGGTAGTAAAGGGGAAGTAGAATCACTACATGTGAATGCTGACAGTAGAAGAAACGGAATAGGACAGGAACTTATGAACAGGCATATTGAATGGATCAGAGAAAAGGGATGCATCGTAATTGGAGTAACGGTTTCTCAAGAAAACAAATCTACTATATCATTTTATGAAAAACTTGGCTTTTATCCAAACACTCTATATATGCAGCTAAAATAGTAAAGTTAATTTAATTTTCGAATACCGTATTATTCAGGAATGAATTTTACGGTATTTTTTATGCTAGTAACATTAAAATAAGACTTTGCAACTACTTATTTTGATTGTTTTTTGTTAGAACAATAGGAAATATACAAAGAACTGCACTGATGATTGCAATAAAAACAGGTATTGGCATAAAATTCACTCCTATAATTTAATTAATTCATTATATCATATAGAAATTTGAAAGCGAAGGGTAAGGATGAATGCAAAAAAATTATAGAACAATCATCTAGTTATAGACAATGGTAATATAATTAATAAGATCACAGGAGAAGTACTTGAAGTTGAAGTCAAGTCAGGCAAGTTTGAAATTAAGTTTTAGAATAAGAGTATTAGAAGTTATAAAAAGATAAAGAGATTACAAATCAATGTAATCTCTTAAAAGTATTATTTTACAAATGTGTTTCTTACTCTCTTAGATTTTTTTAAATATGTCCCCCATATTGCTAATGGAATTATATTTTTAAATAGTTGAGTATATAGATTATCTACAGGGATTGATGGAATCTGATTGCATAGAACTATATCAATCGCTAAGAAAAGTATTAATACTAGAAAATTAGTTATCCATACTTTAGGAAAATGTTTAGACTTTTTAAAAAATAAAACTAAAACTGTCAATGAAAGAATTACCATAATAATGTTTGTAGCAAATTCAAAAATAATAGTTGGTTTAAGTAATATATGATAAGTTTCACTGGTAGGGGAAGTTAATATAGACCATTTACCTTCTGAAAAGCAGGCTTTAAATATAGTATAAGTTGAAAGTATTGAATTTAAGGGGTTTAATACTATACCAATTCCAAGAAGTATCAACCAACCTCCCAATCCTTTATATTCGACTTCTTCAACATTATTTGTTTCATCAATATTATTAGTAGACATGTAAATTACCTCCTTTTGTTATTGGATGATTTTTAGCGCTACAATATTATATCGCATATCCTATGTAAACGTTTAACTAATATGTAAAATAATTCAAAACAGGGAGGATATCTAAATATATAATTTAAGAATTAGGAAGGTGATATTTTGATAGATACAAGCTATAGAAAAAACTATAAAATGGCTAACAAAGGGATGTTGTTTGAACAGGAAATAATAAAATCAAATCAAGGATATAAAAATAGAGGAATAGCTTTAATACAAAAGATTAGTACACCTTGGAAAGTAAAGAGATAAGGAAAGAAAATAGTATCAGCATTTCCAGTAGAAAAATCAACTCTAGATTTTAGAGGAACAGTTAAGCCAGGACTTTCAATAAGTTTTGATTGTAAGGAATCAGAAGATGAAAGAGGATTACCTCTTAAACATATAGAGCCACATCAAATTGAATATATAAGAAATGCTCTGGAAATGGGAGAGATAAGTTTCATCCTGTGCTACATGAAAAAGTATGACAATAGATACTTAATACTTGGACATAGAGTAATTGATTATTGGGATAGATGGCAAGCTAACAAAGGTAAGAGAGGATTTAATTACATACCAACAACTATTATGAGAGAGGTTAATTCAAGAAATGGAATAGTACTTGATTATCTTGAAGGATTGGAGGGGGCAATATGAAAAGAAAATTAATAATAATGGATAAAGATACTGGAGAAGAATTAGAAAGAGTAGAGTTTACAGGTGGTTATAATATAGCTATTACTAATATACATGATGGAGGAAATCTTAGATTTATAAGAACGTTGGATAATGCTAAGTATGGAAGTAAACATTGGATAAAGAATTATACATATAGATTTATAGCTGACAAGTTAGTAGAGAAGTTTAAAGAGTTAGAGCATGTAAGACCTAAGAGCATACTTTTTATTGAGGATATGGAGTGGGAACCAGGAGCTTCTAAACAGCCATGGATGGCCAAGATTAAAAAAGCTAATAAAGAGCTTCAATATATGCTTGGATATGAATATGTTTTAGAAACAAGAAATTACTACATAGAAAGAATGAGTACAAGTCAGATTATAGGAATACTATATCATGAACTTAGACATATAGATAAAGATGGAGATTTAATAAATCATGATATAGAGGATTGGGGCAACATGGTAGCTACTTTAGGAAAAGATTGGGCTACAACAAAAGAAGCCATACAAAACATACTAGATGATGATTTTGAAGGTTGGAATGATCTCAGAAAAGCAGGTAGACAGATAAATATGTTTGAAACATTAAGATTGGCAAAGTAGATATTTCTCAGGCAATAAGATATAACTTTAGAGGAGGAATCAGATGAGTTCAAAAGAGCAGAGTAAAAAAGAAATGTTAAAGTATCAGATGGTATCGTTTATAGATTGTGTGCTAGATTCAGCAGATAATGAGAATAAGCTAGATTATATTAATATAGAGATAAATAACCATAATGGTAACCTTCAAATGGATTACACTTTAAGAAATAGAAAAAAGGCATATTAGTCCTACTGTAAAAACAGCGGACACTCTTAAGTCTAATATAGGCTAGGAGTGTCCTTTTTTATTTAACTAAAGGAGAGAGAGAAAGTGAAGAAGGATATAACTAGTAGAGTAATAGCTGCAGCGGATATACCTGATAGTTTAAAAATAATTGAAAAGATGATGATATATCAAAATACAAAGAACAGAGGAAATAAAAAGGGGAGGAAAGACTGTGAAAAGAAAAAATAAAGATATGTATAAAAAAACTGAGTGGATGCTTTACAATTATAAGATGCTTAAGGTTAGTGTTGAAAATCTAAAGTCAGAGATTCAGGAGCTGAAAATGGATACTGTAGGAACTGGAGCTATTAGATATGACAAGGAAAAGTCTTCTCCAAAATATAATATAGTTTGTACTACAGAGGAAGAAGCTATAAATAATATTGAAAGGATTAATAAGTTAGAAAAGCAGGTCATGAAAACTTAGAATAAGATTGATAAAATAGACAGGGCATTAGATGCTCTTAATGATGATGAAAGAAGAATAATTAAGTTAAGGTACATAGATGGTTTACAGTGGTGGCAGGTATCTGGTATGGCAAAATACAGTGAAAGGTGGTGCAAGGAAAAGAGGAAGGTTTCTATAGGAAAATTATCTTTAGGGATATTTGGATATACTGCACTTTTACTTCCCGAAAACTGCCACATTTCTTAGGGAAGCCATGGTAATATGGTAGCATAGAGAAATGAGCTAATCTCACATAATTAGCTATTGAAAAGGATTTATAGTGTTATTAGGGCTAGATGATTATTTGTCTAGTCTGTTTTTTTTATAATATTAATCTATTATGTAGATAGAAGATGAACAATGACAACGAAAGAAGGAATTTTGAATTATATGAAGGAAAATGGAGATAAAATCCTTTCTGTATATAAGCAAATATGTTAAAATTATACAGGTTGTAATTAAGAATACAGAAAGGAGAAGAGCAATAATGAATGAATTAAACTTAACAACAAAACAAGAATCGTATTTTGATGGAGGATTACTACAACTTATAGGATGGAGTATATTAGGACTTATTATAACAGTTTGTACTTTAGGGATTTGTTATCCATGGGCTATGTGTATGATAATGAAATGGAAAGCAGAACATACAGTAATAGAAGGAAGAAGATTAAGATTTGATGGAACTGCCATGGGTCTATTTGGTAACTGGATTAAATGGTGGTTACTTTGTATTGTAACATTTGGAATATATTCCTTTTGGTTAGGTATAGCAATTGAAAAATGGAAAGTTAAGAATACTAGTTTTCAATAGAATTATAGAGATACTTTAAAGGACACTTCAAATATTAGACACGAATCTAATATTTGGGGTGTCCTTTATTATGCAAGAAAAAATAAAAAATGAAATAAAAAAGAAGTAACACAACAGGCTAAATCTGATTTGCTTTAGTGTGCTATGTTATTATTTTCTAATTGTATCGTATTCTGACAGTAATTGATCAAGTAATTGGCTTAGTTCTATTACTTCTAAATCTAGAAGATTAAAGTTTCTTTGCTCTATTAACTCATTTAACATATTTCTAGTATTTTCAATTTCAAGCCTGATAGAATTTAATTTGTTATTATAATTATCCATTTTACATTCCCCTTTTCTTTTGCATAATTAGTTAGATTTAACCTGCTGTGTTATAGAAAATATTAATTGATAAATTTGTAATTGGAAAATATTTTAGAAATTTAGTGTTTAAGCAAAACAACTTAAAAACCAATTAAGGATGAGGTGGTGATAATGTCAAGAGTAAGAAGTCTTAATAGAGATAAAGGATTTAATATATGTATATAATAGAAAGGAAAATGCTCTCTTTATGTAGAATTATGCATACAGAAAGGAGAGGGTAGAGATGGAACAATGTACAATTAAGGGAATTACTGATGTATTGGAGGATGTAGTTAATAAACTTAAAAAATTATCTTATGATGATAATGAGCTAGATTCTATTATTAAAAAATTAGAGGATACAGCTAAAAACTTAGAGAAAGCTGAAGAATGATTAGAATGAATCGAAGCTAGACTATATCCTATATAAAATAATCAGAAAATAACATAAGAGCCATAGGCTCTTTTTTAATACAAGAAAACAACTCAAACAACCAATTAGGGCTGAGGTGGTGATAATGGCAAGAGCGAGAAGTCCGAATAGAGACAAGGCATTTGAAATATATAAAAGCCATGGTGGAAATATTGACTTAGTTGAAAGAGCTAAAAAATTAGATGTTTCTCCAGGTAGTGTAAGAGGATGGAAGAATAAAGATAAATGGGAAGATCAATTAAATGGAACGCTCCAAAAGAATAATAAGAAAAATACGGAACGTTACAAAAGAAAAAAAGGTAGCCAACCTGGAAATAAAAATGCTAAAGAGAGCTCAGGAGGACCAGGAGGACCTGTTGGTAATAAAAAAGCATTAACTACAGGAGAATTTGAATCTATATTCTTTGATACATTGGAAGAAGATGAGAAACAATTAATTAATTCAATAGAGATAGAAAAAAGGACATTAATTCAGCAAGAGATTCAGCTTATAACTATAAGAGAAAGAAGGATGTTAAAAAGAATAAATGACTTGAAACAATATGATTTCACTGTAGTTAAAAAAGACAGTGATAAAGGTATTGGTCCTATGGGTGAAATAGATAAAGTAGGTGAGATACAAAGAATAGAAGAAGCATTAACTAGAGTCCAGGATAAAAAATCAAAACTAATTTCAGAACTTCATAAATGGGAGATGGATCATGAAAAATTTGAACTTGAAAAGACTAAAGTCATGGGTGATAGTGAAGAAAGTGGAGACGATGGTTTCTTAAAAGTATTAAAAGGTATGACTGCTGAGGTGTGGGCAGATGAAGAAAAATAGAATAAAACCTTTTAAATTCAAACTATGTATTTGTGAAATAAAACTTGTGTTTAAAAATAATATTAGTAGACAATAATTATGAAGTGTAATTAAAGTATTTTGTATGTAATGATAAGCAAAAATAGAAAGTAGGAAAAATCTTAGGACAAGACAAGAGTTTATTAGAAAGTCTGGTGGAGTTTTTAAAAATAATAAATATTATAAAAATTAGGTGTCATCAGAAAAAAAGAAGATTTTTGGAATTTCTTTCATCTGAACAGTGATGAATTTACTTATGTAAAATACATTTACTGGTATAGAGATTGATGAACTTTTGAGCAAAAAGCTACACAGCATAAACATATTCTTCCCTTGCGGTAGAAAATATCAAATGCAAATCAATCCAATGAAAGAATATATCGTTATTAATTTTTCAAATAGTTAATAAAAAAGCATAAGGGTGTCAATCGTTTAATTAAAGGAGGAATTACATATGGGAACCAGTAAATTTAACGGGGTGAACCAAATTTCTTATGAGCAAGCAAAAAAAGAAATAGAAACAGGAGACATTCTTTTTTGTAGCGGTCGCTATTTAGTTAGTGAGCTGATAAAAAAAGCTTCAGACTCCATATTTAGCCATGTAGGCTTGTTATTCTATTGGAATAACCGTATAGTTGTATTAGAAAGTGTGGAGGACGATGGTGTTAGGGCAGTCCCTCTTTCTCATTACCTTTACAATTATGAAAATAGTAAGAAAAAATATAACGGAGAGTTGTATGTAGCTCGGCATGAAGTAGTCGCTAGTTCTCACTTTGATAAAGAAAAAATAAAAAGAATGCTTGGAAAAGCGGTAGATTTACTTAATCGAAACTATGATAAAGATGAGATAGCTCAGATTGTTGCGCGCATAGGTTTAGGTATCGGAAGACACAGAGATAATGAAGAGTATATATGTTCAGAATTCGTTGACGAATGCTTCAAGCAATTGGAAATAGAACTTTCACGTGATCCAAAGGATTTTATTTATCCTGAACATATTGCTGCAGATTCAAATATCAGACCGTTGTTTGAAATCTCACCATGAGTCTATGATAACTTACTATAAAAAAATAGGAGCTGTTGAACATAAGTAGTTCAGTTTTGAAGTAGAAAATGAAAAATAACAACTCAATTTTGAGGCGAAATTGCATATGGTTTCGCTTCTTATTTTTTGTTAATATATCAATGTTTTTAACTCAAAACAACTTTGTTAAGGAAAGAGACTTGGAGTCCACCATTATCTCTTATTAGGGAAATCGTAGTAATTAAAGTTATTGTTTTCCCATATATCTACAAAATTACATATAAATGAAAATAATCTATTCATATTATGTTAAAATATAGCTATATATTTATTTTTAATATATTACATAATGTCTATAATTCGTAGTTGACAATATAGAGTATGAGATATTTTTGGAAACTTGGAATATCATACGATGAACAGTACTATAAGAAATGGCGGTTTTTAGTAATAATATTTATTGAAATAGATATACAGTAGAAGTTATGTAATATAACAAAAGGATGTTTCTAACTATATTTACTAAGCGATATGTTTTAAAAAATATATAAGTTTCTTATTCAATATCAACTAAAAAGTAAAGTTTATTTTCATGATATCATTTATTACATTACTTGAATCAACAAGACATTTACTTGGTGATTGACTTTAAAAAACTAGTAATGAATGATAATATTTTGATAGGAAGTGTTTAGAAGAAACAAAGTATTGATTGCTTATCAATGATAATAACAGACGGGAGTTGTTTTGATGAAATACAAATGCTTAGTTTTGGATCATGATGATACTGTAGTAAAAAGTACACCTACAATTCATTACCCTTCATTCGTTGAAGCGATGAATGAACTACGCCCTGAAGTAGTACCTTATACTTTTGAAGAATTTGTAGGTTATTGTTTTGATCCTGGATTTCATAGCTTGTGCAAGGATATTTTAAAATATACGGACAGAGAAGAGTTAAGACAGCAGGAGATTTGGCGTAGTTATACAGGTGAAGTTATTCCACAGTTTTATGATGGGTTTTCGGATCTAATTTTGACTTTTAAAGAGTTAAGTGGATATATTTGTGTTGTATCCCATTCTGAAAGAAATCGAATTTTAAGGGATTACCGTGAGACTTTAGGTATAGAACCAGATTTAGTTTTTGGGTGGGAGCATGAAGAGCATCAAAGAAAGCCTAATCCTTACCCTTTGAAAGAGATTATGAGACGTTTTAATTTGAAAAATGAAGAATTGATAATGATTGATGACTTGAAACCGGGTTTAGATATGGCTAGAAGTTGTCAAGTTGATTTTGCGTGTGCTGGATGGTCTCACATTATTCCTAGTATTAAAGAATATATGTATCAAAATTCTGACTATTATTTCAATGAAGTTAAAGAATTGAAGGATTTAGTTTTGTTATAGTAATAATGATAGGGAAATTCATAATAGAATACCTAATATAATAGAGTCAGATCGAAGTATAATGTTATTGAATCATATAATAAAATTTGCCGTATAATTGGACAAATTAGGCTTGTACTAAAAATAGGGAACACCTCAACAAGAATGCGATATGCATTTTAAAAATAATTATCTGCTTATGAAATGAAGAGGATGGATAAACCATTCTCTTTTTGTATATAGGATTATTTATAAAAATATATGAAAAGGCAGATTGGCTTAAAAAATAAAAAATTATATTAGTATTAAGATCATGGAAAATATTGTACAATAAAAAAATTTCTAGGTTGCTATTAATAGATTTAAAATAGCAGTAATGTAAGGTATTTTGAATGAAATAAGCTATAAGTAGTTTTACATACTAGGATGAAAAGTAGATTAGATAAATAACAGACTTCATTTACATTTTAATTATAATAGAAAGTTAGAAAAGAAGAATATGAAAATTAAAAGAATAGGCAAAAGAAAGTTCTACTCTTGAATTATAGAATTTACTCATAAGATGAGTTGAAAATAAATAAAATTTAAAGTAAGAATAGATGCTTGTACTTAAAATATAAAATTAAATGTATGTTTTCAAAAGAAAGTAGGAGAAATTTATGAATAAACAAGTGAAAAATAAAAAAGTATATGAGCAGGTAATTGAATACATAAACAATATGATAATAGATGGAAAGCTAAAAAAGGGAGATAGATTACCTACAGAAAGAGAATTTGCAAAAAAATTGGATGTAAGCAGAACTTCAATTAGAGAAGCACTAAAAACTCTAGATACAATAGGGTTAGTTAACAGAAGACAAGGAGATGGAACATTTATTAAAAATAATTTTGATGATTGTCTTTTTGAGCCTTTATCTATGATGTTTAAATTGGAAGAGTGTAATGTTATTGAAATACTTGAACTAAGAAATATGATAGAGGCAGAAACAGCATTTTTAGCTGCAAAAAGAATTACAGATGATGAGATAACTCAATTAAGTAAAGTATTTGAAAAAATGGTAAATGAAACGGATGAAAATTTAAGTGCAAAATATGACAAAGAATTTCATTATATTATAGCAAAAGCATCTAAAAATTTAATAATTTTAAACTATTATAACGCAATGTCATCTATAATGGATTCTTTTATTAAAGAAACTAGGCTAAAAGTATTTGAAGAAGATAGAAGCGAGAAAATATTTAATCTACATAAAAACATTTATTTAGCACTGTTAAATAGAGATTGTAAAGGAGCTTCAGATGCTATGAGAGATCATATGGAATTAATAAATTCTTGTTATTATTATAGCTAATATCCTAAATGGGATATTAGCTTTTTATTATGTAAAAAATTTTTAAAAAGGAATGATTGACATATAACAGCATATATTTTATAAAAGGTAATACCAATTTTGATATTATATAGAAATTTATTAATCGAATGATTAAATAAAAGAAAATAATAACGAAAGCTTAAGATATAAATAAAAGAATAGTGGAAAGGACGGTATGTATGAAGAATTTAATAGTTTTAATTAAACAAGTACCAGATATGGAAAAAGTAAAGTTTGATAGCGAAAGAGGGGTTGTAGATCGAAAATCTGCTGGAACAGAAATAAATCCTTTTGATTTAAATGCCCTAGAAGCTGCTGTACAAATAAAAGAAAAAACGCAAAGTAATGTAATTGCAATAAGTATGGGTCCCCCTCAAGCTGAAGAGGCTTTAAAAGAAGCTATTGCTAGAGGTGCGGATGAAGGGATTTTAGTTACTGATAAAACATTTGGCGGTTCAGATACAAAAGCAACTTCAGCAATTTTAGCAGCGGCCATTAAAAAAATAGGAGATTTTAGTTTAATTATTGCTGGTGAAAAAAGTGTAGATGGAGATACGGGTCAGGTAGGAGCTGAGACAGCAGAATATTTAAAAATTCCACATGTTTCATATGTTTGTAATGTTGAAAATATAGATGAAGACACAATTAAGTTAGTTTCTGAGATTTGGGAAGGCACATTTTTAATGCAGATGAATTTACCTGGATTAATAACTGTTACTAAAGATATTAATACACCGAGACTACCTTCATTTAAAAGTAAACTAAAGGCTAGAAAAGCAGTAATTAAAAAAATAGGATTGGAAGATTTGGAAGGGATATTGTCTTTAGAAGAAGTTGGATTTAAAGGTTCGCCAACAAAGGTTAAGAAAATAGAAGTTCCTGGTGATTTAAAAAGGGAAGGTAAACTCTTTAGAGACAATATTGAAGAAGCTGTAGAAGAGATTGTTGAAACATTATTAGAAAAGAAAATTATGGAGGGATAGTGATGGCAAATAAAGATTACAATGGAATTTTAGTTTTTGCTGAACAGAAAAATGGAGTAATCCACAAAGTGAGTTATGAACTTTTAAATAAAGGAAGAGAAATGGCAAAAGAAAATGATTTACCTGTATATAGTGTAGTATTGGGATCTAAAAATATTGATGTAAATGAATTAATTTATCGTGGTGCAGATAAGGTTTATTATATTGAGGATTATATATTTAATCAACCTAAAGAAATATTGTATAAAGAAAATTTAGTTAAATTAATAAATGATATTAAGCCAGAAATATTTTTAATTGGAGCAACAAGTTTTGGGCGTTCTTTAGCTCCTCGCTTGGCAGCATCTTTAAAAACAGGATTAACAGCAGATTGTACTGAGTTAAAGATTGATGATGATGGAAAATTAATTCAGATAAGACCTGCTTTTAGTGATAACATATTAGCACATATAAAGACAGACACATATCCACAAATGGCAACTATAAGGTATAAAGAGTTTTCAGAGGCAGAAAGAAATACTAATTTAAGTGGTGAAATAATAAAATTAGATTCTATTAAAATTGAGGATGATTTAGTTAAGGTAATTAAAGAAATAGGAAGCAAGGAAATTGATATTTCAGAAGCTGAGGTTGTAGTTTCTGGTGGTAGAGGTTTAAAGAGTCCAGATGATTTTAAAATGTTAGAAGAGTTAGCTAAGTTACTAGGCGGTATGGTTGGAGCTAGTAGAGCAGTAGTTGATGAAGGTTATATATCTAAAGAATATCAAGTAGGATATAGCGGAAATAGAGTAAAACCTAAATTATATATTGCATGTGGAATTTCTGGTGCTCCACAGCATATAGCTGGTATGAGTGAGTCTGATACTATAGTTGCCATTAATTCAGATCCATCTGCTCAGATTTTTAATATAGCTGATATTGGAATTGTTGGAGATCTATATGATGTAGTACCTAGAATTATTGATAAAGTAAAATCTAAAAGTTTAGCTTAAAATAATAAGTTATGGTATGCACTATTCAAAATTATTAAAAAGGAGAATGAAATTTATGACTAAAAAAAGTGTTATGCCTGGTTTTTTTGCAGTAGCTTTTGTATGGTTTACAACTCACTTTGGTGGGGGATTTGCATCGGGTAGGCAACTTGTAGCTTATTATGTTAATTATGGATGGTATTCAATATTCATGCCTATTATAGCAACATTATTACAAACATTTGTTTTTTACTATGCATGGAAGTATGCAGTGCAGCATAAAGCATATGATTATAGAAACTGGGCAAATGGTATTTATAAGCCATTTGAAAAGCTTTTTTCAAATTTATTTGAAATAATATTCAATTTAATTCTAGTTACAGCAACAGCAGTTGCATTTGCAACTGGAGGAGCTACAATAGAAGGTGTTTTTGGAACTCCTTATATAATCAATACAATTGTTATAGCAGTAGCTATATTTTTACTTACAATTTTTGGAGCAAATGTAGTAAGAAAAGCAGCATCAACTATTGCTATAGCAATAGTATTAGGAATACTTGTAATATATATTCCTAATATAATACATTTCTGGCCTAAAATTGTGCAAAATTTAAGTGCACTTAAGAGTGGAACAATTCAAAATGAATATTCATTTTGGGATGCGCTACGCAAGGCTATAGTGTATGCTGGATTTCAATCTTGTTGCTTAGGCGCATATATTGCACATGCAGATATATTAAAAGATGTAAATGAAGCTAAAAAAGCAGCACTTTGGGGATTTATTATCAATTCAGTTATATTAGTAATAGCTACTTTGGGAATTATGGTATATTATCAAGACGGTATTCTTGGTGAAGCTGTACCTGCATTATTTGTAGTTAAAAATGGTTTAGGTTCAGCTTGGATGACACCTTTAGTATCAATACTTATAATTTTAGGAGTTATTTCAACTGGTGTTAACTTAATATTTGGTATAACTAAAAGAATAGTTACATTTATGGGTAGAAAAGATAATCCTCAAGTAGCAAAAGAAAAAGAAAGAAGAAGAAATATTTTTGCATCTGCTATTTATGTATTATTAACATGGTGCATTGCATTATTTGGATTAATACCTTTAATTGCAAAAGGATATGGAACTTTAGGATATATCTCAATATTCGTTATTATAATTCCTATATTAATTAAAGGGATTAAAGGATGGGATAACAATACTAGCGCAAAAGTTGATACAGAATAAAACTTAAAGTCTAATTATATAGTTTAAATATATTATGTGTGTTAAAAAGGGGGATTTACAATGAAACAAGAAATAATAAATAACTTAAAAAAAATTGTAGGTGATGATTGGGCAGTTACTGAATTATCTCATATGCAGAGTTATTTATATGATGAAACTGAATTATTGATACGTCCAAAAGCTTGTGAAGATTGTGTAGTAGTAAAACCTAAGAATGCACAGGAAATAAGTGAAATAGTAAAATATGCTAATGAAGAATTAATTTCTATAGTACCTAGAGGGGGAGGTACAGGTATATGTGGTGGAGCAATACCTACTAAACCTAGTATTATAATATCATTAGAAAGATTGAATAAGATTATTGAGTTAGATGAAGATAATATTATGATTACAGTAGAATCAGGAGCTACTCTTGCTGACTTAATTGAAGAATTAAATAAACATGATAAATTGTTTTTCCCTGTTCATCCAGGTGATGAAGGAGCGCAAATTGGTGGAATGGTTGTAGAAAATGCTGGAGGTGTAAGGGCAGTAAAACATGGAATTATGAGAAATCATATTAAAGCTTTAGAAGTAGTTCTTCCTACTGGAGAAATAGTTAATTTAGGAGGCAAATTACTTAAAAACAATATGGGCTATGATTTATTGCATATGATGATAGGTAGTGAAGGAACTTTAGGAATAGTAACTAAAGTAACATTAAAGTTATATGCAAAAACTAATAATATTGCTACATTGGTTGTATCTTTTGATAATAGAGAAGATGCTTCAGCAGTAGTACCTAAAATATTACAGGAAGGAATTATACCTTTAGCTATTGAATATATGGAAAGATTTGTTTCAGAAGAATCTGCAAAACATATTGGATTAACATGGCCAACAACGAATGGTTCTGTAGATTTAATATTTATTTTAGATGAAGCCACAGAAGATGATTTATACAGTAAAAGCGAAGCAATTGTGGATTTGTGTGAAAAATATAATGCAGTAGACAGTTTGATAGCTGAAAGCTCGAAAGATCAGAAAAATATTTTAGATATACGTAGTAATGCTTACACAGCTTTTAAAGAAAATGTTGCAGATGCTTTAGATATTGCTGTACCATCTGCTTGTGTACCTGATTTAATGAATGATTTAATTAATATAGCAAAAAAATATAATACTATTACCCCAGCTGTAGGTCATATAGCAGATGGTAATATCCATAATTTTATAATGGCTGAAAATGGAGGACTTCCACCTTACTTTGATGATATTAAGAAAGATATGTATGAAGCTGCTATTAAATATGGAGGAACAATTACTGCAGAACATGGAACAGGTAAAACAAGAAAAAAACATATGTCTTTACAGTTTACTAATAGAGAAATAGAAATTATGAGTGGAATAAAAAAAGTATTTGACCCAAATGGAATATTAAATCCGGGAACAGTAATTGATTAAAAGATATATAGTGAATTATAGTATATAGAGCCATGGTAGAAAAATTATATTTACTGAAAAAGTAATAAAATAGAGTAAGCAGCTAATAGACCATATGGTCTATTAGCTGATTTTTGTTTGATATTAAAAATTCTATACATTAATTGGTTATAAAACTTATTATTAACCCTATAATCCCGCATACTATTTCCCTTTGCATATTTTCTCTTAAAAAATTAAAAAAATAACTACCTGTTTATTAATGAAGGAGGCCTAGAGTCACCTTCTTTTTAAATTTAGTTATTAAGCGTAAATATACAGAACATGGGTTATTAATGATTTATAATTAAAAAATAATAATAAATTAAACATAAACATGATATATACATAAGACGAAACACTATAAAACATTTATACCAAATGTTTTATAGTGTTACATTTGTACCTAATCTATTTTAGCAGTTATGAATATTGAAGAACAACATATTAGTGTAATCATACAATACTAGTGAAAACAAATTATTTTAATAAATGAAATTAGAACGAAACTAAGATTATAATTGTAATTATATAAAAAATGATATGAAATAGGGAATATGCTAATCTTATGTTTTTATGATTTTTTTTAACGTTATAGTGCTTAAGGAGGTAAGAAAAAATGAAAAATGATATTACACATAAAAAAAGACAAAATGGTGAAGGCTCATCTTATACACGTGATTTGGAGGACAGTAGTAATTCAACACCAATAGCTGATGCTGGTGGTCCGTATACAGGTGATGAAGGATCACCGATAATCTTTGATGGTTCTGCTTCTTATGATCCTGATGGAGGTACTCTGGAATATCGTTGGGATTTTGACGGGGACGGAATATGGGATACTAGCTGGTCAAGTCAACCAACAGCTACTTATACTTTTGAAGATAACTGCTTATGTACAGTAAGATTAGAAGTTAGGGATAATAACGGAGCTACTGATACAAGCGATACTACTGTTACAGTGAATAATGTTCCATCAATAGTTGGAGAGATTTCTCTTTCTAATGATCGAGTATTGGTTAATACAGAAATAGTTGCAAGTGCAAACTTCACTGATCCTGGAATTTTAGATACTCATACAGCAGAGTGGGATTGGGGGGATAGTACTACTTCACCTGGTGAAGTGATTGAAGTAAGCGGCTCTGGATCGGTAAGTGGTAGTCATATTTATACAAAATGTGGCAAGTATATAATTACACTCAAAGTTACTGACAAAGATGGTGGTGTAGGTACATCGACTTATAAGTATGTTATAATTTATAGTCAAAAGAGAGGAATATCACTAGAAAAATTTTATATACAGGAAATTTTATAATTAAATGATTAGATATTTATAAAATAGCTAACAGAAAATAAAATTTATTTTTTTGTTAGCTATTTTAGTATGATTAATATTAAAAACAATCAAAAGTTTAGTATGTTTCATAAACAAGGTATTATTATATGAACTAGTTAAATACGTGGACAAGTTATGCTTGTAAAATCAATTGGGCATACCCCAAGAAGAATGCTTTTTACATTTTTTAAATAATTATCTGCTAATTAAAAGGAGGGATAGCAGATAAACCATACTAATTGAACTGAAACATATAATTGTATTAAAATATAACTTTTCATCAAATTAATATAGATATGATCAAGCTTACTATAATTTCATTAGTGGGGGTATTTTTACTAACTTTCATCATCTGTACATCCACATATTGATAGTCCTTTATCAATTTTTTCTAAGATTTGTCTATCAAGGTATTGTATTTTTTCTATTGTCCTTCTTATTTGTTCATTTACTTCTATTAGTTTCTCTGGGCAAACATCTTTGCCTATCAAATATTGTATTTTTTTACTTTCAGCTTCTAAGAATAGAGATAAACTAGTTTCAAGCATAACTCCAGACTCTACTAGCATTTCTCCTAATTTACAGCAATTGCAATGGCATTTTTTATGTTTTCCGAAACTTTTTTTAGAATTGTTTATAGAGAAATATTCTGTGAATTTATCCTTATTTTCTTTATTATCTTTGTAATCCATATATTGCTCTGGCTCTATTGCTAATTTTTCATAATCATCATTATTTATAACTTTATTTTTACGATCGTAATATTCTATTGAGCTATGAATTATTTTATTATATTTATCAATTGTGTTATACATGGTTTTATCCTCAAGGAGGGCAAATTTACTGTATTGAGGTTTTGTATTCACCTCTAAAATCCATGGATAGAGGTTATTGTCTATTCCGATATCTATACCTAGTTCTCTAAGGCCTGGATAAGTTCTATTTAAAGTGTCTGCAACATTATATGCGAGGTCATATATTATTGTTTTTAGTTTTTTTATATCTGATTCACAACAGGAAGTATTTTTCAAAACATCTATTAAAGGAATACCTGTACCGCCGGCATGAAGATTTGTTACCATTTTATTTTTAGCTGCAATTTTTGCTATTATACCAGTAACTTCCCAATATTGATATGGTTTTTGGAGTAATGCTCTTACATCTACAGGATTGTTATTGTATCTTATTAAATCAATACCCTTTTGTATGATGAATTGCTTGTTTGATGCTAATTTTTTAATAAATGGAATAATCTCATCAATACTCATATTTTCGTAGAAATTTGTTTCATAATGTATAGTGTAATTAGTAGTTTTATCATTTCTTTTAATTAATCCAACATTATTACCTCTACTACCTTTATCAGGCTTAAAAACTACCATTGGGAATTGGTTAAGCATATATTTTAGATTATTTAAGTTTAGATATAGTGTTTCAGGGACATAAGGTTTTATGAGTGGATTCTCCATAATAATTTGTGTTTTTTCCATTTTACTTGGAACTATTTGATAATAATTTACTGACGACATTTTATCAGCTACTGAAAGTTCTAATATCTTCTGTTTAAAATATTTAAGTATTTCATAAGCAATACTTATACCAGTTGTTTCATAAAATATGGACATACCAGGACGGCTATTCACTTCTAATATAAAATAATTTCCTTGGATATCTTGGATAATATCAATTCCTGCAAAGTCTAAATTCAAAGCCTGGGTAGCCTCTAGACACATGGATATAACAGTATCGTTTAATTGATATGGTTCTGCACGTCCTCCATGAGCCACATGTGTTCGCCATTCACCTTCCTTAGCTATCTTTTTTATTCCGCCAATGACTTTATTTCCTACAACCATTACTCGCATATCCCAGCCATTGTTTTTTACATACTCTTGGAGGTATAAATCCTTATGTCCTAACTTTTCTTCCAAAAAATCATTAGTTTCGTTAAAATCATCAAATTTGCGCGCACCAATACCTCCTCCTCCATCTTTCTTTTTGAATACTATAGGTGTTTTTAGCGATATTTCTGGGATATCTAAAAGTTTAGACATGAAAATTGTTTTTGGTTGAGGTAATTTATATTTGCTAAGAATAATATTAGTTAATAGTTTATTTCTACAGTTTCTAACAGAAGAAACGCTATTTATGCAAGGTATATTTGCATAAGAAAAGGCTTCGTATAGCTCGTAGTAGTTCTTTGCGTAAAGCATCCAGTTAACAATTCCGTCTACTTGAATAGGTTGCATATTATAATCAAGAATTCTAACATTATCCTTATGAACTTCTATAATTAAGTTTGATGAATTATAATACTCAACAGATATATCAAGCATTTCTGCTGCTGCTTTGAATTTTTGAAAATCTTTTGGTTTATTGGAGTCCTTTCCTCCCAGTATACCTATCTTCATATTTTAATCTCATTCCTTTCTAAATTAAAAGTATTTAACATTATATGGTATGAAACAAAAAGTTATCTTGTGAAAACCGTGCCTTTGATTATTTTTTATTATTCAATTCTCATCCATGTCAAGATTTATGAAGAAGAAGTTCAAACAGTAAAGTGCATTTTCGGGAGAAATGTAGATGGTGATGAAGCCTAGGAGTTAACCAATAGTATCAACACAACATGTGGAAAATATTGTATAATGAAACAAGTTACTTAATTAAAGTGATTATAAAAGGAGGTATTCGCATGAAAATTATACAGAAGCCTTGGATTAAACTTAAGGAGACTATCGATTATGAGGAGCATGATTTGATCAATAAGCTTCAAGAAAAATGTATCCGCGAAGATCAAATAGCTCTAAAACTAGAGCTTGATTATAAAATGGGAATCACTTCTGAAAATGGTAAAATCGCTAGTATTCAAAACGTAAATGAATTTATGTATTTTGACGGACAACAGCTTATTGGGTATATGGGGGTTTGTAGTTTTGGAGGGCCAGGATCATCGATAGAAGTGAATGGTATGGTGCATCCTGAATATCGAAGACAAAGTGTTTTTAAGACATTGAGTGAACTGGTTATAGCAGAGTGGAAGCGAAGAAATTCAGGTAGTATGCTTCTATTAAGTGACAGACAGTCAAACTCTGGACAGAAATTTATCAAAGGAACTGGAGCACAGTACAAACATTCAGAATATGAAATGTATCTCAAAGAAGGTAATGTAAAACCACTTCAAAGTCAGTTATGTGGAATTACTTTTAGAAAAGCAAGCAATGCAGATGCTCTTGAGATTGCTCGACAAAATGCTATTTATTTTAATGATAAGACAGATATTATTTCATCAGAAACAATCATACCAAATGAATATATGATACTACCTGAAGAGGAAGAAAAGAATGGGATGACAATCTATATTGCAGAAAAAGATCAACAGATCATTGGAAAAGCAAATCTTCAATTAATCGCTGGAATTGGTGGCATTTATGGGTTAGGCGTATTACCTGAGCATCGTGGAAAAGGGTTTGGACGAGCAATTCTGATAATGGCTATAGAAAAGCTAAAAAAATTGAATGCGAATGAGGTTATGCTTCAAGTGGCTGCTGAAAACTCTAAAGCCCTTAATCTTTATAAGTCTTGTGGCTTCATAGAGACATCGACTATGGATTATTATGAAATTAAAGCATGAGATATACAAAAAGTAGTAGATTAACTTATTTATTATGCATTAAGTGAAATTACAAATAAAGATTATGGAGTATCTAACCTAGATAAAATTTGGTTTCAAATTTCTTTTGATTCTATCCAGTGGAAAACTTTAAATAATATAGTTATTAATGAAAAAGCATATAGCCCAGATTATAATAAAATTGCTGATAGAATAAAAATTGAAAGAGATAGTGGAAGAAATATTCAAATGCAGTATGGAAATAAATCAAAAAATCCATTATAACTTGGAGGATAGGAAATATTCCAAACTTTGGAGAAGACGAATATAATTTAAAAGTATGGGATATGATTAAAAACAATGTAGAATAATAAAGGCAGTGTAAGATAATAGCAACTTGAACCTCAAATGAGGGTTGGGTTGCTATTTATATATGATATAGATTAATAACGGGTAAGGATGATGCAAGTTTTTGTAAGAGCATTTCTTAATTTCTTGATGAGAGTTATAAATTGTTTGGATTAAAAATAACATATGCTTAATAAAAAAAGATATTCAAAAAATTCAGAAATAAATAAACAAAATTAGAAAAATATGGTATAATCATAGCGATCCCATAATTTAGTTATATGGGTAAATTTTAATATTAAATTTTCAGGGGGGTATTCTAATGAGAAATGCATTAAGGCTTCAAAAGTCAAAACTATTATCATTAGCACTGATTTTAGTTGTAGTAATGACTTCTATTGGTTTTGCAGCACCAAATGAAAAATCAGATGTGGCATTTGACAAGAAAGTATTATCTAGAGTCGATGCAAATAGAGTTCTTAAGCACATTAGGTATTTAAGTGAAGAAATTGGTCCAAGAGTAGCAGCTACAAAAGAAGAAAGATTGGCAGCTGAGTATATAAAAGATGAGTTAGAGAAATATGGTTACGATCCACAAATGCAGGAATTTAGTTATGATACTACAAAAGGAGAGTTGACAGTAGATTCAGATGAAATTAAAACATTAGCATCAGATCAAAGTGCTATTAAAGAAGAGGGTGTTACTGCAGAAGTTGTTGATTGCGCCCTTGGAAACGAACTTGAAGATTTTCCTAAGGATGTTGAAGGTAAAATTGCTTTAATTCAACGTGGATTTGAATATTATTCTGTAAAGGCACAAAATGCAATAGATGCAGGAGCTATTGGCGTTATTTTATATAATAAAAAGGACATTGTAGATCCAGACGCTATTCCGGGTACATATTTAGGAGAAGAAAGAATTAGCATTCCATTTGTTTCAATTTCAAAAAACGATGGAGTAAAAATCAGAAAAAAGCTAGCTGAAGGAGAGAGTGTAACTGCTACTATTATTACTAAAGAAGATTTACACCACTCACAAAATGTTGTTGCAGTAAGAAAACCAAAAAATAAAAATAAAGATACTAACCAAATTATTTATGTTACAGCTCACTATGATAGTGTCCCTGGAGCACCTGGTGCAAATGACAATGCATCTGGTACTGCTATGATGCTTGAATTTGCTAGAATTCTTAAGGCATATCCAATTGATAAAGAAGTAAGGTTTATTGCCTGTGGTGCAGAAGAAGTTGGAATAATAGGATCAGATTATTATGTAAGTCAATTATCAGAAGATGAATTAAAAAGAAGTATGGCTAATTTTAACATGGACATGATTTCTACAAGCGCTGAAAAGTGTAATATTTTATATGCAGACACTGTTGATGGAGAACAAAATTTAGTTACTGAAGCTGCTATAGCTTCTGGAGCAAGATTAGGAAATAATATTTTAGGAACAAATGCAGTTGATGCATCAGATCATGCTCCATTTGGATATTCAAATATACCTTCAGCTTGTTTCATATGGGGAGATGAAAATGGAGATTTAGAAGATTGGTATCATACACCTAATGATACAATTAAAATGAATATTAGTTTAGATAGATTACAAACAGCAGGTGAAATTATTGGTTCTGCATTATATGATGTATTAAGAACAGAAACTCCAAATCTTGAAAAAAGTATAATCAGAAGAGCTGATTCTAATGAAGTACGTAGCTTTGGAAGAACACAATAGAATAGTTTATATGTAAAAATATTGAAAACCCACGATTTTTTAATCGTGGGTTTTCAATAGGTTTTGGTGTAAAAAGTAGAATAGTGATATAAGATACTTCTTTAGATCATCAGTGCTCAGTGTAATCTAGTATTTTTATTGTTTTACAAGGATTTTTTAAGGTTTTATACATTAAGTATATATACAATATGTCAAATATTTGAATTAATGCAATTATAAAAAGTTCTGTAGTAGTTGATGGTAGCGCTTTACTAAACTTTAATATGGCAATAGTTAAAGTCCCAACCCATTTGAATATACCTATAAGTATAGACTGACCTTTAGTGTTACCTCTATGCAAAAGCATTGATACAAATAATATTGACATAAGTAGATTTGATAAAATGGCAATAAATCCAGAAGCTTGTTCTATACTATTTTGATATAATGAAGCAAAATCATTTACTGATAATATCATGAAAGTTGTAGAAAATATTATAGATATTATAGAGAAAGTATAAAAGAATTTTTTGCTTATAAGGTTTTTACATTTAAATTCCTTATATCCATATTTGAAAAAAATACACAATATGACCAAATCAAGAATTAACCATATTAAAAATATAATACGAGCTATTAAAAAGTTTTCAGGTGGATATATAAAACAAAAGGTAAATTCCCAAGCTAAGTTAAGAGAAATAGCAAAAAATGGGATACCATATGTTTTATCTTTAAAACTTTTAGCTATTATTAAAATGTAAGTTATAATCCAAAAAACACCACATAGTATTAGTTCTATATTCAAAAAATCACCCCTCTATTAAGGGTATTCATTTACTCCTTTATTAGTGTCTATTAAATAAGAGTTTATTTTAAATACGTTTAATAGTTCGATGTTTACATATAAAGATGATTTAAATTTGATGTATGAGAGGTGATATTGTTGAATTAAATTCAAGCAAAAATGATTATTACAGAATGTATGGATAATGAACATTTAATGATATTCATGGATAAGATTGGATAAATGGCTTGTAAATATACTTGATAATAATGATTTCTTAAACTTAATTTCTACCTTGTTAGGGTGGCTTTTAGAGTTAAAAGAACAGGATTATGTCTGGACAAAAACAAGCTTATGTAAGCGTAAAACAACTATATTACTTATTTTTTATAAAATATATTTTCATTGCAACAAAATGGGCATAAAAATATCATTAATTTATAACTGATTATATATTAATATACTTAAAGGAGGTATTTACTACATGAAACAAAACATAAAAATTATATTATTAACTATAATGGCTTTACTTTTAATATTTTGGTTTCAAGGATTTAGATTTTCAGAAAAAAGTGCTATTACAGCTTTTCAAAGTAATAAAAATATAAGAATTATTTCATCAATCCCATCTTATTATGGAAAAATAGTTGCATATGAATCATTTGATTCTAATACTATTGGTATAGATTGTCTCAAAATATATTTAGGTTTTATTATAAAAAAAGATTCCTCTTCTGGTTTTGATGTTTCTAATGATATAAGTGAACCATTTTCAGAGTATTGGACTTTTACAAACAATAAAAAAAACAAACATCAATACGTGTCTTTAATAAAAGTTAGAGATAAAAACATTAAATACGTATCTATAGGTCAAAATACTTCATCTAAACTTCCTAACCTAGACAATTTATCTCTAAAAGATATTAAGAAAGAACCTCAAATATATAGCGTAGGTAAAGTTGTTAACGGCTATGTAATTTTTATAAAAGATACTGATTCTACTGAAAATCACTTTATAAGAACTTTTGATATAAAAGAAAACTTGAAATATTATAAACTTCCAACCACGCCAATATATTACAAGTAATCAAAAAAAAAGATAATACCCTACAAATGTGGTTTTATAAAAAAGTTTGATAAATAGATACAACAGCTATTTACATCCATTATATCTTCGCAGATGCTGAGATATATCAGTTCTAGAAGTTAATTATTTGTCCAAAATATGTATTTTTATTTTGGGATTTTACTAGAACACGGTACACCTACTTGACATTTACCGCAAGCATATCGAGGACTAAACTTTTCAAGTGTAAAATCTATTAATTTAGAACACTTTGTATGATTTTTATCATTCTCAAAAGTAATTGCCTTAACAGGACATTTAGAAATACACTCTCCACACATTATGCAGTTTTCATAAATATCCGTGTATGTTCTTTCTGTTATATCGTGCTTATAGTTAGTAATAATACTAGCAAATCTTCCTGCCATTCCTTTTCTAGTAATAAGACCTTTTGATAGACCAAAAGTACCAAGTCCAGCTACAAAGGCAACATGTCTTTCTGACCAATTACTATAGTAATCCATATTACTTAAGTTATCTTGATTTTCAAGATACGTTCCCTTAGTTGCAGAAAATCTTTCATCAATAGATGGTGCAACTGCATCAAACCCTTTTTCTTTTAAAGTATAAACAAGATATTTACAGCACTCATTGATAATTTTTTGCCCCTCATATCTAGCATGGAGCCATTCATCAGAAGGCATTTTTTTATTAATGATATTACTATTTTTAATATTATCTGTAAACGGGAAAAATATTGAAATAACAGTGGTTGCGCAATTCAACCATTCTTTAGGCACCATAAATTTGTTATACATTATACTGTAATCAGTTTTGTATTTAAAAAATAGTTCGTCATCAGCACTAGCATATCCTACAATTGGAGTATCAAAAATCTCTAAACCTATTAAACCATCATTAATAGCCTCTGTTTCACTTATAAAACCATTTTCTAAAATATAATCTGTCGCTAATTTTTCTATCATTTATCTCATCTCATTTCATAATAGTTATCTGCTACTGTATAAGCAAAATTATGGTTTAGTATTGATTTACATTCACCATTTCTTTAATCATCAATAAAATTTATCAATATTAATAACAACACACCTAATGATTTAGAACAATGCCATGAATCTCGTTACATTTAAAATCATTTAATTAAATTCATATATTCTACGTAACATGTATATTTTAACACAATACCTTAAAAACTTAAATCCATAGACATAGTAAGTATTTAAATGAATTATAGTTTAAATAAATAGTGTAGACATGCATAAATCTTGTTTATTTAGAATTGTTTTTATTGTTTTAAAAAACGTATTTTATAAAATCTAGATTTTCTCCATACAAGTCCTATATTCTAAAAGTTATTAAAGGAAAATAACATTGGACAATCCATGTTTATATGTATCAATTGTTGAGATAATGCTCCTCAAGAATCATTCTTTGGTCACATGAAAGACGATATAAATTATAAGGAATGCAATGATTTTTGTGAACTGAAAGAAGCTATAGATCATTACATGGATTATTATAACAACTATCGTTGTCAGTGGAATTTAAAAAAGCTGACTCCTATAAAATACAGAAATCAGCTTTTAGCTGCATAACTCTCTTTTTTTTAATGTCCTTGACATAGGGTCAACTTTAGTTAAATACACCTCTTTTTATTATAAAAGTAAATTTCGCCAGAGAGGTGGGAGTGTCACAGTACTCAATTTATCTTAAAATGCGTCTTTATCTTATCGACTCCAATCTCTGGTCTTTTCATTAAAAGTATGATAAATAATGTTACTAATATCAGTCCTTTAAATACACTACTCATAGTTATACTCCACCAAACTCCTTTAATTCCTAAAACCGTAAAGGTAGATAAAAAATATGCAGCTGGAACTCTTGCTCCAGTAAATAGTATACTTACCCATGAAGGTATTTTAGTTTTTCCTAACCCATTAAATGCACCTGCTGTTGTTATTTCTACACACATAAATAGTTGAGATAAACCTAATATTCTCAGATAAATAGTTCCCATTTTTAAAGGTTCTTCTCCTGATATAAATAGCTTAAATATTGGTTCAGCTTGAAATACTAAGAGGCATGTCACCCCAATACCAAATACAGATACAATTGAAAGAGCTGAAAAATATCCCTTATATATTCTGTCCCATTTTTGTGCTCCATAGTTCTGCCCTACAAAGGCACTAAGAGCTGTTTGAAACCCTCCTGCAGTCATCCATGATAGTGATTCAATCATAGAACCTACCTTTTGCACACCAATTCCAACAGGGTCTATATTTGAAATTATTCTTGCTATTAACATGCTATAGAAAGTAAAAAGCCCGCTTTGAATAGCAACAGGTGTACCTATTTTTAGTATATCATTTATATATGGAACTTCAACTTTTAAAAATATATTAAATCCATTAAATAAAGCTTTTCCATTTTTACTCATCCTAATTGCTATTATAAATACAATAGTAACTAGAGTCTGTGAAATAATTGTTGCTAGTGCCGCCCCTTTTACGCCCATTTCACTAAAAGGCCCTATACCATTTATCATCAATGGGTCTAAAATCAAATTTAGAAATAATCCTATAAAATTCATTATTAAAGGAGTTACGCTATCTCCTGAACCGTTAAATATTGCTGTAAATACTGGATTAATAAAATAGAAAATAAATCCAAATCCTATTATTGAAAGATACTCGACAGACATAGTATTTATAACTTGATTTTCGATATTAAAAAATCCTATTAGGTTTTCCTTAAATATTAATATTACCCCTGTGTAAAATACGCCAAGTACTAAAATTATCTCAATTGCAGTTTTTATATATTTTTTAGTATCCTCAAACCTATTCTCTCCTATAGATTGAGCAACTTTAACTTCTACTCCAGTTTTAGCAAGCATAATAAATGCCATTGCAAACCAGGAAAAAAATCCTGCGGTTCCAGCAGCTGAAACCGCTTGCCCAGAGGAATCATAATTACCTAACCAGAACATATCCATCATATTATAAGCCATTTGTAAAAAAGATGTTAACATGATTGGCACTGCAAGTTTAAATAACCTCCCAATGATACTTCCTTGAGTGAGATCGACTCTATTTTTCATAAATCATCTTCCCTTCATTTAATGCTGAATAATAACTATTAAAAACAAATATTTATATTAATGTATTTAATTTTATAATTCTAGATTTTTGATAATTTAATTTTCTAAGAATCAAAATAATTATACACGTATTTATAAGTAGTAACAACAGTATGTTTATTAATTATTTGAATTTACATATAAGTCATATGTATAGATAAATAATACTATTTTTATTAAACTTGCTCGTATAACTTTATTTACTTTCCTATTGACATAGATTCAAAAATAATAACTGATTAATAGTATAACAATTTATGGAAAATGTTGTATAATAAAAATAAGCTTATAATCTTTGATTTAAAGAATTCTTTTATTTGTAGTAAAATAAAATATAACTATTTTAAAATTGAGAAAAGCACTTAATATGACTAATAAAGAAATGTTAGAGATATGTATAAAATGCCCTAATTATGAAGATGAATGCTAAACGATGAAGTGAATGTATAAATTAGGTAGAACTCGCTACAAAACAATAACTGACCAAGGTGATGGAGAGACAATCAAGTCTTTTCATCACCCTTTAGTATTTTTAGGGATAGAATACTAACTGCATAAACTAAATGCTGTAGTAAGCAAATGAACTTAAAAATAAGATATGATAAAATGGTAGTAGCAGGTAATAAAACTGTTGATACCATTAAATTTTAAATACAGTTTTTAACCTAAGGTGATGGGTAAGCTTGATTTCATGAAAAAATAGTCAGTAGATGATTTAAGAGCTTTACCTCAAGCTGACAGTAAAGGTATTAAGAAACTCATCGGTAATAGCGATGATGGATTTAAGTTTTTTAAAAATCAAATTGATGTAAGTACTATGAAAGAAGTTAAACTAGGAGTTTTTATTGGTAAAGATGTTAAAAAGGGGATATATATGAAAAAGAAGAATTTATATTTCATCATTAGTGCACTTGTTCTATCGAATTTATTCACTTTATTCAGATTGAATAATATAGAAAATTTAATACATAATCGTTTTGAGGAAAGAGCTATTGCTGAAGATAATTTAAAAACTGAAATAAATAATATCTATTCAAATGTTGAAAAAATGCTTGAAAAAAAAGCAAGTATTCTAGATAATTATAGCATTAAATTTGGTACTTTGGAATCTACTAATTATACTGTTCCAGTTACTGTAGACTTAACACCAAAAGAATATTCTGAGGAATTAATTGCTAAATTGCAACTAAATGGTAAAGAGATTGATATGCAAAAAAATGGAACATCGTTTACTGTAATAACTGATGCATATATTTTTGAACCTTTAGAAATTAAAGTTATTTTAGAAAAGAATAGTATAGAAAAAATAGAAACTCTTGAAACTCGTTCTAGGTTAGAATCAAAATATCTTTTAGGTATCCATGGAGGATTTAGTGGGCAATCAACATATGGTAACTCAAAATACACATATAATGGAAAAATTGAACTTTATGTTTATAATACGAAAAACAATAAACCGGTAAAAGTTAGTATTGTTAAAGATATTAATGGAAAAATTGTTGATGAAAAGCCAATAAATGTATCAGATTATATATTAATACCTTTTAATGAGAAGATAGACCTTGGTGCTAGTGATAACCTTACAGTATATGCTAAAGTGCAAGATTCTTACGGTCTTAATTATAAATATATAATATTTATAGAGCAAATAGATGAGAAGGGTAAGCATGTAGATGACTACGATATACAACCTATGCATCGAGATCTTAAAGAAATAAGAGATAAAAATAATAATCTATTATATGAGCGAAAGTATGAAATTGACTAAAACAAATAGAATATCAAGAAAAAGAGAAAACTAAGAACTCAACGAAGCCTTAGTTTTTTATTGGAGTAAAACCCACTAGGGTCACCATCGTATTTTTAGATTTAGTGTCAAAAAACTACTGCGTATAATTTGATTTATAAGTTATATATTGTTAGTAATTAACATATAAAAAATATAAAAATGAAGAAAAGCAACATCTAGGTATGCAGATATAGGAAGCCCGATAGTTTTTTAACTCAATTAACTTTTGTATAATTATAATGGAATATTTACAGACAAGTTAAAACAATAAAGGTTTTAATTAAAATAAATAACCTAAGATATATATTATAAAAGTAATTCATAATTGGATTTGCTTCTTTAATATATCATTTCTTATATTGTGATTTTAGTATAAATTTTTTACATTTATTATAGTTAATATACATTATGAATATAACGAATATATATGTTTCAATTAAGTTTCTATATCAAATTAATTTTATTGGGTTTGTTAAAGAATAGTATTGGTATAATGATATTTCAAAGGGAACCTCTTTTGAGGTTCCCTTATTTCGTGATTTAATTACATAAAATGATGTATGTAAACTTATTCTAACTATCTGTGCATACTTTCTCATAGAGTAATCATTTGTGTAGCCTTATTATACCTAATTATTAGGAGATTATTCAATTTCAACACTATTCTTCAATAAAAGCATTTGTGAGATAGTTGAAAATATTTTGTTGAGTGAGATTGAAGATAAGTATTCTAAGGTTTATTTATTATTAATTTGAATAGATTGAAAAATAATTTAAGAAGTATTAATGTTTAATTGTCGAATTCTCAACAGGATTGAAGCCATATATTAACAGTACAAAAGAGGATCATATATGGAGATAATAGATCATACATGCAACTTAATGAGAAGAAAGGATTAGCATATTATGTTAGAAATTATATGGATTATTGGAACAATTTTATTTATAATTGCAATGTTTATTATTTTTTCAATTGGTGAAGAAGATATTAATGTATTAATTAAAATAGTTAAATTAGAATACTTGTTGGCAACACCTATTTCTCTATATATGTGGATATATGAAAGTGTTAAGGCAGGGAAATGGTTTGTATACAAACGGAGTTTACCTTTTGTTCTAGTGATTATGCTACTAGTTTACGCAATAATGATATTACTTATTTGGTGGATTTATAAAAGAAGATCTCTCAATAAAAAATGGCCAACTTATATTGAGGATGAACGTTATTATTTACTTGAAGATAGTTTATTAAGGTTATTATCATTTAGTATTCTTACAATACCTATATTCACAATAGGTACTATAATTATTACTGTTAAAGGTCTTAAGTAATAATCAGGAACATTTTTTAGTTATGAATTAAATAAATTAAACAGAGGATATAGTTTAAAAGTTATGTGCTCTATGGCATTGCCACAGCTAAATATTAAGAATATGAATAACATTGCCATACTTATTGTAGTATAAAAATCATATTTAGACTAAATATCTTGGAGGTGATAACTTTGTCTATACAAAAATGTTGCAATTGTTCTAAGCCATTCAGTTATAAGGAGATTTTTTGTTCTATTTGGGGCGGTTACAGGGCAATAGAATGTAATTACTGCAAAACTAAACACTTTATTGATACATCGAATAAAATAGTATTTGGATTATTTCTATTTCCATTTTTCTTTTATAAAGGCTCATACAGAATCGTAGTCATTGTACTTTGGATTTCCTTAATAAGCTCAATGTCTCCATTCTTTGTAAAATATAAAATAGATAAAAAATAATATTAACTAATAAAGGACAAGTCATGCTTGTACCACTAATGGGGGACACCTTAACAAGAATGCGTTATACATTTAAAAACAACTACCTGTTTATTAAGTAAGGAGGCTTAGAGTCACCTTCTTTTTAATTATTGGCTATGTTTTAAAATAGTGTTGAAAATATACTCATAATTTAAGAAGAAAAAATATTTCTCCTTAAACAAATAATAAAAATCATATTAAATTATTTTTAAACACTACTATTCAATATGCCTTTTATTAAATCTTTTACTTGTTATATTTAACTAATAAAAGACTTTCTAAATTTAAAGTAAACAATCGTAGCAACTATAATACCAATTAAAGAAGCAATCATATCCTTGTTATCCCATACTCCTAAATTAAATATTACATGAAGATATTCTATAAGTGCAAAAATACTTATATTAAGCACATTAATTAACCATATAAACTTAGAATTGCTAATTACATTTGTAGTTTTAAATAATATAGGAACTACGTAAAAAATACCTATCAATGTAAAAAGGAAACTTGGTATAAGATTTGGTGCTGTCCAGGCAAACAAGGTAGTGTAATAATTATCTAATTTATATAAATTCCCCCTAAACATATAGACTAACATAAATAGAACATATATTATTAAAATAGTTCCTTTTAGATACTTGTATGCTTTGCCATTAAAAAGAGTTTTATCAGCATTACTTAGTTTTAAATTATTCATTGTATTCACCTCCATATTTAAACTTCATATTACTATAAGTGCGTAAAATTATAGTATATTTATATGTCAATTATAATATTGATTTTAAGTAACGGTATAAAATTATAAATTAGATGTTTATATTGAGAGCACATAAACTCACTACTTGGAATAATGCACGATAGTTATCATGTGATGCAAAATAGCTAATGATAATAGAAATTATATTTGTTAAAAAATGGACAAGTTATGCTTGTACTATTAATGGGCATACCCCAACAAGAATGCGTTTACATTTTAAAAATAACTATCTGCTTATTGAGAAAGGAAACTTGGAGTCAACTTCTTTTTAATTTTAGTTATTCTTGCATTCAAAATAAATCAAGATTTAAAGGATAATTTAGAAAAGATAACAAAAAAGAAAAATATATCTCTTATAGATGTAACAAGAAAAGTTTTGTATGAATATATTAACAAAAATAAAGAATTAATACAAATTTATCTAAATGAAACATACAAGGATATTTTAATCTCTGTATGTCTCATAAAATAAGATTTATTCATATTTATTCTCCAGTATCAATAATTAATGAATAATCTGTATCATTAACTGCAGCATAAAAGATATAATCAATATTATAGAAACCTTTTGATTTTAGCTCTTTTATTAACCATTGTTCAGTTTTATTAATTAGGTTTAAGTTCTTATGTTTGATTTTACCTTCAATAACAACAGCAATTGGAAGACCTTCATACTCTGTTTTGATATTTAAATGTTTTGGTGTAATTGCAACCATATCTGGTTTTGGTAAGATACTTAATTGGCCATTTGGCTCTAAAATAGCATATTCTATATCTTGAATATATGGATGGCCAGAAGCTCTAATAGCAGATAGCAGTTCATTTAAAGAATAACGGCTGCTTTTTAAGTTGGATTTAATAATTTTTCCATGTTTAATTAAAATAGTAGGCTGTCCAATAATAAATTTATTTAGCCATTGCAAAAGACTAAGCTTGGAAATTAGGACATGTACGATTGATATTACAATTATACCAACAATTGTCTCCATCATTCCATCAACTTTAAGAGGTTGGAAGGATAAATATGATAAAAATACAATTGTCATAAAATCATGTGGGGTTAATTGGGCCAATACGGACTTTCCTAGAAATCGTATTATTATAACTAGAAATATAAATAAAAAAACTAATTTTGCTATAAAAATCAACATTTAGTACACCTCTAATTTATTTTCTTTCATTAAAATTAAGCATTTCCTTAATAAAGTATTTTATTCATATTTTTCTTTTAATTGGGAGAGGCTACATACTGCAAAATGATTCCAATAATCATAGCAAATAATAAATAATCTATGTGAGTTTAATACACGTAGTATCAGGCACCATATAGCTACTATAAATATGCATTATAAGAATTTCGAAGTTAGTTTAAGGATCGATTGACATAAGAGATAAAATGGACAAGATATGCTTGTACTACTAATGGGGAACACCCCAATAAGAATGCTTTTTATACTTTAAAAATAATTACCTGCTAATTAAAAGGAAGGTAACTTGGAGTCACCTTCCTTTTAATATATTTAATAAAGTATATTAATATTTTTAAATGTATAGAACATGAACAAGCAAATATTCAGAAGTAATAATATGAAACTTCAAAAAACAAATAATTAATTTACTAGAATGCTTAAGAAAAAACAACTTAACTAAAAACTACGAATTTCACCGCAAAAAACGAATATACTAATAAAAAATAAAATGAAAAAGGTAATTAAATGAGCATTACGAATTCATACATGTAACAGATGGAGAAAATTTCAAATGAGATAGATTGTCACTTAGACTTTACAGAAGTGGTGTAATTAACCATGTTTAAGATTCCTCAAGCCTATATCATCCTAAGGTAATCTGATGTAGGCTTCACTGAGTTTTAAACACCTTGGGTTACAAGCTTAAATGGGGTAATATAAACCAAGGAGATGTCAGATTATGAATAAGGGCTATGCATTAGATTTAGAGATGTGGTGTACTAAAACTAAAGATGATAGGGATGATCCAGATATTGTTAGTGTAGGTTTAGTAGACTTAGAAGGGGAAAGTGAATACTACACCCTAGTGAGACCATTCAAGAAGAAGAAGGAAGTTCCGACTTTTATGAAAGAACTATTAAACCTACCTGAAGAGGAGATGTGGAATGCACCTATGTTCCCTAAAATATACTATGAGTTAATTGGTGAAGGTGCACTTATAGGTGACCTGTACACATGGGGTAATTATGATGATAAAGCTTTGCGTCACTGTTGCAGAAAACATGGGACACCTTATATGTTTAAAGTTAAGGACTTCCAAGAGCATATTGCCACATTAACCAATATACGCAGGAATTTAGCATTATCTGATTTACTTGAATTATTCTCCCTAAAAGAAGAAGGAACTAAACACAATGCTTTAGATGATGCTAAGAGTTTAAAGAAACTTATACTCTACTTCAATGCTAATGAGAAAGAGTGCGTACATGCAATACGTAAGAAGTGCTATAAAACAGAACTAGCACAACTTCAAGAAAGATATAAGGATGTGATAGATAATGTTAAATAAAGGTGAAGTCCAAATAAACTTGGGGATACCCAACTACAACAACATCCTCTCTAAGTTAAAACAAATCATGGAAGACCCATCTCTAAATGGATTACATGAAGGGGAAGAAAATATAAATCTATTACACCTAGGCTGTAGAACACATGGGACTTATTAAATATGTTTTAGAGGAAATACCAAATTTATCTTACTTGAGTAATGAAGATAAGAAACGTCACTTAGATGAAATAGAATCAGTGATATAGATTTAAGATTCATAAAGGACACACCTCTAATACATGGTGTGTCCTTTTATAGGAGTTATTTCTTTTTTGTATTTCTATTTTAAATATCTCCAATAGCATCTGTAACTATCTCTAACATCTTAAAATCCTTATTAAAGACTTTTAATTACTATATGATTTTGCTATGGATTTTATTTGTAGTAGAATATAGAAAATTGATTTGGGTATAGATTTATTAGAAAAAATGGACAAATCATGCTTGTACTACTAATGGGTCACACCCCAACAAGAATGCTTTTACATTTTAAAAATAATTACCTGCTAATTAAAGTATATGGGTATGTTTAAATGTATAAAATAGTAATAAGTATTTACAATTAATAGAGGTGAACTGTATCACATAAATAAATGAGGTCGTTACTTCATAGAAGGTTATAACTATATTAAGTCCTCATAAAAATAGACTAGAATGGAGAAATCTGCTCTAGTCTATTTTTATTTCAAAGAGATTGATGTAATTACTGAAACAATAATTTAAAATACAAATAAATACATTAAAAAATTTTTATAGAATGAACTTAGATAGAACAGACAAAGTTAAAGATTGATAACTATTGGTTTAGATGATATAATTACCTAGGTAATTATTACTTAGGTAATTAATTGGAGGTGAAATGAAAATGAATTTATATGGTCATAAAGTGAACCAACTAGCTCGATGTTTTAGTAAAAAGTTAAATGAAAAAATTTCTCCACTTGGCTTATATACTTCACAATGGGGAATAATAGTGTACTTATATAAAAAAAGGGAGTGTACACAAGTTGAATTAAGTCAGTATCTCCATGTAGAGGCTCCAACTATTACTAGAACATTAAGTAGGATGGAAAAAATGGGATGGGTAGTACGTAAAGAAGGAAAGGATAAACGTGAAAAGAATATAAAACTAACTGAAAAAGCTTATGAGGTGTTTCCGAAGTGGGATGAAGCTTTTAAAAGTTTAGAGACAGATGCTATAAAAAATATTAGTGAAGAAGAATTAGATATTTTTAATAATATTTTAGAGAAGATGACGAAAAACTTAGAAAGAGGGTAATACATATGCAAGAAAATACTTATGAGTTAATAGACAATCCAATAGGAATTAACTTTATTTATATTATTAGAGTTGTGGTATTTATATTAGGAATATTTATTTTGGCTTTAGGAGCTGCAACGGTAATTACAGCAAGACTAGGAGTAGCAACATGGGATGTTTTGCATATTGGATTAGCTAACTTGACTAATTTATCTGTAGGTAGATGGGTTCAAATAGTAGGGATTGTTATGGTTTTAATGACATCTTTTTTTGAAAAAAAGAGGCCAGGTATTGGGAGTGTATTAAATATACTGTTAGTTGGATTTTTTCTCAATAGTATTTTAGAGTTAAACCTGATACAATCTTTTAATGGATTAGCATCACAAATTATATTGTTAATAGTAGGTATTGTACTTATGGGAATTGGATCTGGAATGTATGTGGCATCTAAAGTAGGAGCTGGACCTAGAGATGGTATGACTTTATTCATAGCTAAAAGATTTTCGATTTCGGTTAGACTATCTAGAACTTTACTTGAAATAACAGCATTAACAACTGGATGGTTAATTGGTGGTCCTGTTGCTATTGGTACATTTGTTTCAGTATTTTTAATTGGACCTATTATGCAAGCTTCGTTGAAATTTTGGACAATACAATTAAATAAATTATATAGCTTATATTAATTTATAGAAAAGTTCTCATTTAGATTAGATAAGGTTGAGCGTATCATTAAGTAGGTAATTTAGTATATTATTACTTTAGAATATCTACAAAGTGAGTAATAGTTTTTAAGAAAATTGATTTAAGAATATTTTGATTTATAAGGTGAAGTGGACAAGTTATGCTTGTACTAATAATGAGGCATACCCCAAGAAGAATGCATTTTACACTTAGAAAATAACTATCTGCTTATTGAAATTAGAGAGGATGCTAATACATCTTCTTTTTTTATATATAAAAGTATATGTAGATATAGAATTGTTTAGAACATAATAGCTCACTATGTTGTTATAATGTGTTTAGGAGGTTATTTTATGAAATAATGGAAATTTAATGAATTATTTGATGCTGTAAAAGAAACTTATGATGAATTATAGTACTAAAGTAAATTAAAATAAAAGTGGAGATGGGGACTATATGAAAGTAAATTCTTTAAATTTATATAAAAGACTTTTGATAACACAGTTATTAAGTATTGTTTTTGCAATTATTTCGGAGATACATCTTCGATTATTGATTACAAATGATTGGATGTTTACAAATAGTAGCCTATTAGGAATAGAAATTATTGTACTTATAATTATATTTACAATACTAATTACACTCTTTTTAGATGGTAGATGGTTAAATGTATTGATGATTTCAATTCCGTATTTAATTTATTGGTTTATAGTATTATGGATTAGTTCTAAATTATTTCCTATGCATATTTCCCCTGATGACTATGGAGTTGGACTTATAGGATTGTTTGTATGCGTTTATCAGTGTGTAAGTATAGTAATCGCAAATATTATTGGAACATATATAAAAATAAGATATTTTCATAGTGCTAAATAAGTCGCAATATTCTTGAATTGCGACTTAAATAAATTAAACTGAGTGCTACAAAATTGATATTCTGTGCGCCTAAAAGCCACCTACTTTAAATTTAAATGGCTTTTCTTATAATTTTAGATTTTTTATAAGAGCATATACAATGGAAGCTAAATATAGTATTGCTGATACAATAAACAACAGTAATAGTATATTTTTTAATACATATGATTCGATTAAACTAGAAATGATGATGATTATACTAAGTATAAGTCCTGATATCCCTATACACAGACTCTCTATCTTGTTTTTTCCGTCAATAATATTAACTATACTAACAAATAGTAAAAAAAATTTTAAAATAATAATTCAACTCCTCAACTTATTTTTAATTCTTCAACTTTATTTATTATAGCTTATTAAAGTAATATTTGGATTGCGTTAAATTCCCTAGATGGGGTAGTACCAGCAACTGTGTCATCAGACGCAAAGTATATGTTTAAAACTGCTAAATCACTAGAAATATAAAAACTATTTGAATAGATTATAGCTTTATTAGAAAAAATAGACAAGTTATGCTTGTACCAAAAATGGGGCACACCCCAACAAGAATGCATTATATTAAAAATAACTATCTGCTTATTTAGGAAGGAGATTTATAGTCACCTTTTAGCAAAGTTGTAGTAATTAAAGTTACTGTTTTTATTCAATATATATACAAAACTGCACATAAATCCATTATTGAGTTTATATTGTGGTAATATATACCTATATTTTATTTTTAACTTATTAAATAATGTCTATAATGCAAAGTTGTGAAAAAGAACATTTGATAAATGATGGGGATAGCATAGTTAGACGCCATTATTGTATACTATCAAAGCTTAGACATGAATATAGATTAAATTAATAATTAATTTAATAAAGTATGATATATTAGGGAGGAGAAAAATATGTCTATTTCAATCCATTTATTATCAAAATGTAATGCAGAAGAAATACTGGAGTTTGAAAAGAAAAACAGAGACTTTTTTGAAACTGTAGTCCCGCCAAGAGGAGATGACTACTACAATATAGAAAAGCTCAAGCAAATTTTAGAAGAAATAGAAGAAGAACAAAGAAGAGGGCTTTGTTACATGTATTTAATTAGAAATGAGAAAGAAGAATTAGTAGGAAGAGTAAATTTATTCTCAATCGTAAGAGGCGTATTTCAAAAAGCAGAGATTGGGTACCGAATTGGTAAAGAATATAGTGGGAAGAGATATGCAACTGAAGCTGTTAGATTAGCATGTAAAGAAGCATTTCAAAAATATAAACTTAATAGGGTAGAGGCAGGAACTTCTAGTAAAAATATTGGTTCTCAAATAGTTCTAATTAAGAATGGATTCGAATTTATCGGAAAAACTAGAAAAGTTATCAATATTAATGGAAAGTGGGAAGATGGTATCTTATTTGAAAAATTAAATGAAAATTTAGAGTAAGAATATATGAAGAGAAATTGTTGATAACGAAAATTTATTAGTTCTTTATTGGGGATTATCTATCATGATGTTGTAGGTGAATGTAGATTACTTATGGTTTTAGAAAATGTAATTATAAAAAGTAGGTCAATACTAGAGAGATTAGCTTTTAAGAATGAAGGAGTATTAAGAAAAATAGAATGGCTATATGATCATTATGTAAGTTATATTGTAGTAAAATAAAATATAATTATTTCAACTATGTTTAATATTGTAAAATTAGGAAAAGCAGAGAATGGAGGTTTTATATTGAGTACAAAAGTATTAGAATTATTAGAATCGGAAAGATTGTTTTTAAAACCTTTGTCTTTTAATGAACTACTATATATTAAAAACAATATGATTAAAAGTATTGAGACTTCAATTGAATTGGAAGCAATATCTGATGTTGTAAAATTGGCAATATCAAAGAAAATAGAGAAAATGCAAACGGTTAATGAAGATATTCATGACTGGTATACATATTGGTTAATTATCGATAAGAATAATCAAAATGGTATAGGGTTTATTGGTTTTAAAGGAATACCAGATGACAGTGGCTATTCAGAGGTGGGATATAGCATATCTTCTAATTACAGAAGTAAAGGGCTTATGACTGAAGCATTGTCAACTCTAATGAATTGGGCTTCAAATTTTCCAAATTGTAAGGGTATTACAGCAACGAGGGTATTAAAATCAAATACAGGGTCAAATAGAGTCTTAAATAATTGCAATTTTAATTTAGTTGCTTCTTTGAGTGATGAAAATAAGTACGTTCTTACATTTTAACAGAAAAGATTTAATTCATAATATTCTTATATTGTGTAAATTAGCAGTTTAATATTAATACACAATATATATAAATGTCGTAATAACTTTTAATGAAGTTGACTTAAGGAAAGTTTGTGTTTTTATAAAAAATGGACAAGTTATGCTTGTACTACTAATGGGAGACACCCCAACAAGAATGCTTTTTACATTTTGAAGATAACTGCCTGTTTATTAAGGAAGGAGATTTATAGTCACCTTCTTTTTTATATTAAAATATATAAGTATATTGATGTATAAAACATTAATAATAAAATTAGTAGAAACTTAGAGATAGTTTTTCTATTTAGTATATCTACAAAATTATATATAAATGGAAATGGTCGATTTATATTATGGTAAAATATAGTTATATAATGTCTATAATGGCCAGTTGGGATTAGCAATAAAAGTACTAAAGATTATGTGTATACTGTTTTTTATATACGACCTGAAAACAATTCAATGTATAAACTTATGATTTGAAGATTTGAAGATAAGTAAATATTCCTAAATCAGTACCCAAATTCTACCATATGTGGGTGAAAAGCAAATGGAGTTCCGGAAAAAGTAGTTAGATGTAATTCATCACTAAAAGAGATAGAGAGGGAGTTAGTTATGGAACATAGAATAGAACGAATAAGTAAGAAAATTTTAGTAGGTATGAAGCTTAAGATGTCTTATATAGAGAATACGACCGCATTATTATGGAGATCGTTTATGCGAATAAGGAACAAGGTTTTAAACAGAGTGGATAATAAATATTATTCGATGCAAGTTTATAATGATATTTTTGACTACCGTAGCTTTGATCCGTCTAAAAAGTTTACAAAATGGGCAGCTGTTGAAGTTAGTTCAGTAGAAAATTTGGCATCTGAGATGGAGACGTATAAATTAAGCGGTGGAATATATGCAGTATTTAAACATATTGGTCCAGCGAGTGCATTTGAGAAATCAATGAAGTATATCTTTGAAGAGTGGATGCCACAATCAGGCTATAAGATTGATAATAGAGAACATTTTGAGTTGCTCGAAGAAGGTTACAATCCAATGGACGAAAGTGCGAAAGAAGAAATTTGGATTCCAGTAGTTAAGTGTTAATCGTTCTGAACTACGTCTAACAGGCATACGGCCATGATTCGTGTAAAAAGTGCAATAGAGAGTTAAAATCTGTAAGTAAGTTCCACAACCCTTGGTATATGGTACTTACAGATAATAGCCTTTTTTAACTACAAACCATATTAAAACCTGTACCATAAATAGTTCCATATTATTATTAGTTCCGTAATTTTAAAAATACGATTTATGAAACTGTATTTTACAAATATTTACTCCTTATTGCGGTTTTTACATGAATCGTGGCCATACCCCAATATCACTTATGGACACTATAGTAGCATCTGCTAAAGACTATAGTAGTGATGATGTTGTTAACATGTTCCTTGCATTATTCGAAACTTCTGTTCCGGTTGTAGTGGTGGAAACATTAGCATTAGCACCAACAATATATTTTGCACTAAGCAACTGTAAAGACTTAGCTAATATGGTAGATGACCTTAACGATAAGTTATAGGCATGAAAAAAATCGTTCTTAGAAATAAGAACGATTTTTTCTTTGGTAAAATAACATACAAAAGGCTATTACCCTATAAAAGATTGAAATAGAAAAAATAAAATTGGAAGAATAATAATTACTATTGTAATTCCAGTTTTAAAATCTTTTAATATTTTTTTCTTTTCGTTAGGATTGTTACTTTTCTTGGTGATATAATCTTTAAAATTAATATCAGAAACACCAATGTATACAAGACCGAAAAGAAGAACCATTTCCAAAACTAAAAATAATACTGATTTTAGAACAAAAAGCATTATCAAATCACTCCTAAAAAAGCTTATTAAGTACAAAAATGAAAATAAATAAAAATAATATTTTGAAGTAAATATCTTTTTTTATAGAAAAATTAATGATTTTATTTATCTTATCTTCATGTTTTCTTCCGAACAAAATGAATAGTATGTATTTAATATAATAAATATTGCGGAAAATAAGGATGTTTACTAACATTGTAACAACTAAAGCAATAAGTATTTTTGAAAAAATAATAACCATTCTTACCTCCTTTTAATGAATTTAGGAACATTATACCATTAATGATATATAAAAGACTATTCTACTATTATACTAATCTTTAAATACTCGTTTAATGCATAATTGAGGAACGTATATTGTGCGAATTAAGAAGCTCCTGATCAGGAGCCTTTTTTAATAACTTTAATATATATTTTACATTCTCTGATACTAAATATAATATTTATCCTAAAAAAATCTAATAGGAATAAATTAAACCGAAATTAATTTACATTATAATATAAGCATGTATAAATTTTTTACTTAGAATTGTTTTTATTGTTTTAAAACATGTATTTTATAAAATCTAGATTTTTTCTATTAAGAATAATATATATTTGTTGAATTACGATTACTTGAATCTATTATATCTCATACAAATGACTATTGTATTTGAAGGAAAAGAGGTACAGGTTACAAAAGTATAGAGGATTTAAAAAGCTGATTTTAAGATACTTAAAATCAGCTTTTTGTATAGCTTAATCATATCTAAATTCACTCTAAGTAGAATTACTCATTACTTTATTCAATTAAATAAGTTATTCTTAAAAATAAATCTAATGAAAAAAATAGGTTATCTAATCATAATATAGTCTATGTTGACAAATTTAATTTTAATAGGTAAAATTATGCTGCATAGAAATAATTCGGTTTCGAAATAAAAAGGAGATTAATATGAAAAATGAAGGTGAAAAGAATTTAGATATAAGGGCTAAAGTTGTAAGACAAATTTTTATGATATATAAAAACTTGATGAGTGGTGCAGTGAAAGTTATGGAAGAAGATAATCTTTCGAAGACTGAAATAGTAATATTATTTATGTTAAAAAGACGTTCCTATAAAGCTATGGATTTAGCTAAGGAAATAGGTATTTCGCCAAGTACTCTTACTGGTGTTATAGATAGGCTTGTTGAAAGAGGGTATGTAGAAAGAATTAGAGATGAAAAAGATAAAAGGGTAGTATTTATACAGCTAAGCGAACTAGTTATTGAAAAAAATAGAATATATCATAATGAGTTAACAGATTTATTAAAAAATTCAAAAATAAATTTAACAGAAAAGTGGTGGGAGGATTTAAGCGAAAATCTAGGAGTATTAGAAAATGTTTTAGAAGAAAAAAGTCAAGAATTGAGGTTGAAAAAGAATGAAAAAAAATAGAAATATTTTAATTTTTTTAGTCATTAGTATGTTTTTGTTTACAGGTTGTACTAAAGATGAATATTCAAAAGCAGAATATGATAAGATCAATAACAAGGCTAAGTATATAATAGCTGGTAGAGTAGCTCCTATTGCAAATGCAGATATATCATCAAAAATTTCTGGTATAGTAGAAAAAGCTTTTGTTAAAGAAGGAAGTTTTGTAAAGGCGAATACACCGTTGTTAAAATTAGAAGATAAAGAACTGAATGCTAAGTTAAATCAAGCAAATGCAGGTGTTGCATTAGCTCAAGCAAATTATGACAATATAAAAAAAGGAGCACGAGATGAAGAAAAAATTAAAGCTATAGCAGCTTTAAATAGTGCAAAAAAGGCTAAAAAAATAGCTACTGTAAATTATGATAGAGATAAAGAATTATATGAATCAGGAGCTATATCAAAACAGGAATTAGAAAAATCAGAACTTAAGCTTCAAGAAGCATTATCTCAAGAAAGCTCATTTCAAGCACAATTAGATTTAATAAATAAAGGAGCAACTGAGGAAAATTTAAAAGTTTTACAATCTCAGATAAACCAGGCTCAAGCTATAGTAGAAGGTGTAAAAGTACAGATCGATAATACAATAATCACAGCTCCATATGACTGTGTAATTTCAAATAAGTATGTTGAAGTTGGAGAATTAGTAAGTACTGGAATGAAGGTATATACTATTCAGGGAACAGGAGGATTAAAAGTAGAAGGAAGGTTACCTGAATCTTTATTTAATAAAGTTAAAGAGGGAGATAAAGTGGTTGTTAAAATTCCGGATTATTCAAAAAAAGAATATAAAGGAGAACTTGTACTTGTAAGTCCAAGTATAGATGAGAGTGGAGAAGGATTGAAAGTGGAAGTGGTTTTAACTGAAGTCGATAAGAATATAAAACCAGGTTCATTTGCAGAAATAGGACTAAAGAAATAGAGGAGAAGAAAAAGTATGAAAGATAAGCGAAAACAGATATTAATAGGATTACTTTGCATAATAGTGGCTTCTATATTGGGAATATCAAGTTTTTATTGGTATCAAAGTGTAAATTATATATCTACGGAAGATGCCAGAATAACTGGAGATTTGATAAAAATAACTTCTAGAGGATCAGGAAAGCTTGTAGATATAGATATGGAAGAAGGCGATTGGGTAATAAAAGATCAGATTTTAGGAAGACAAGAAATTGAAAATAAAAATGCAGAAAAAACTATAATTAGAGCTCCGCAAAAAGGAGTAATAATAAAAGAACAAGCAAATATAGGAGAATTTTATAATCCAGGACAAGTTTTAGGATATATAGTAAATCCGGAAAAGTTATATGTAAGTGCCAATATAGAAGAAACAAAGATTGGAAAAGTAAAAGAAGGACAGATTGTAGATATAAGTATAGATGAATTTGATGGAATAAAGTTCAAAGGTAAGGTTGAATTTGTAGGTTTAGCAGCAAATTCTAGTTTTTCTCTTTTACCATCTTCATCGAGTGGAAGCTTTACTAAGATAGTACAAAGAATACCTGTAAAAATAAGTATTGAAGACCAAGGATATAAAATACTTCCAGGAACTAATGTGGTAGTAAAAATACACTTAAAGAATTAGGAGGCTCTCTATGGATAGTGAGAAAGATAAAAAAATAGAGCAATGGTTAGCCCTCTTTGTTGTAATTATAGGTACATTTATGTCTATTCTTGATAGTAGTATTGTAAACATAGCTATACCAAAAATGATGTCTGTATTTGGAGTTTCCCTAGATGAGGTAAAATGGATACTAACATCGTACACATTAGCTTTAGGTGCAATTATTCCTCTTACAGGATTTTTAGGTGATATTTTTGGGAATAAAAGAGTATACATATTTGCCTTAAGTATGTTTACATTAGGATCTCTTTTGTGTGGTTTTGCTTGGAGCAATACTTCTATGATAATATTTAGAATAATTCAAGCTGTTGGCGGAGGTATGATTATGCCAATAGGAATGTCCATTATATATCAAACGTTTCCTGAAAAAGACAGGGGCTTAGCGTTGGGATTTTGGGGAATAGCTTCCATGGCAGCACCTACTATAGGGCCAACTTTAGGTGGATATATAATAGAAAATCTAGATTGGAGATTAATTTTCAATATAAATGTACCAATAGGAATAATCGGTGTGGTTTTAGCGTGTATACTTTTAAAAGGTTCTCCTATTAAAAAAATAAATAATTTTGATTATTTAGGGTTTATATCATCAACTTTAGGAATAGTATCAATTTTATATGTTTTAGGAGAAGGCTCAACTATAGACTGGTCAGATCCTAAAAATGCAATACTTATGACTATAGGAATTTTATTTTTAATATTTTTTGTAGTTAATGAGTTGACTCATGAAAATTCTCTTTTAGAACTTAGGATATTGAAGATATTTGAGTTTTCCCTAAGTCAAGCAATTTCTTGTGTACTTACATTTGCTTTAATGGGGGGGACTTATGTAATTCCTTTATTTCTTCAAAATATTAGGGGATATACTCCTATGGAAACTGGGATGATTCTATTTCCATCAGCTATTGCAGTAGGAGTCATGATGCCGTTAAGTGGATCAATCTTTGATACAGTTGGAGCGAAACCTGTAGTTATTCCAGGAATTGTGTTATTAGGTGCTGCTTCGTATTTGTTGGTAGGTAGAATAAATTTGGATTCCAGTGCTAATTCTATAAAGTTTATTTTAACTATTAGGGGTATTGGATTGGGACTTGCAATGATGCCAATAAGTACAGCTGGAATGAATGCGGTACCTAAACAATTGATTGGTAAAGCATCAGCATTATCTAACACTATAAGACAGATTTCAGGAGCTCTTAGTGTAACTATTATGACTACACTGATTCAAAATCGATTTAATTTTGTATATGCATATAAGTCAGAACAGATAACACTTTTTAATGATATGGTTAATGATAAAAATTTAGGTACAATATTACGATTCATTCTAATAGATTCAAATATGGAAGGAATGAGGTATGCAATAGAGGTTTCTATAATTGCAGTAGTAGCAGCTTTATTAATGGTATTTTTTATGAAAAGCAAAAAACAGGAGAATATTGTATCTTAGTATTACAAAAAAAGAAAATGAAAGATCGATAATTTTACTTAAGAATCATTACGTTATTTATTCTGTTTCAGATGATATATCTAATGATATTTTTTATGATAATTAGATAGAGCATTTTAAAAGGCTGATTTTAAGATATTTAAAATCAGCTTTTTGTAAATTTATTTTTCTTTTTTTTTGTAAATTTATTTTTCTTTTTTAGTATATTTTTTTAGAAAATTTACAAAACATTCATAAGAAAAAGTAATAGATAGGCAAAAAGAATAGGTATGTAAGAAAACGTATAAAATAAAAAGATAATATTTAATAAGGAGCAGATTATAGAATGTTTAAATTAGCAAAGTACCTAAAACCTTTTATTGGAATGCTTATTATAGCGGTTGTATTATTATTTATACAGGCCATGGCTGATCTTTCCTTACCAGACTACATGTCTTATATAGTAAATAAAGGTATACAACAAGGTGGTATTGAAAATGCAGTACCAGAAGCTATAAGAAAAAGTAAAATGGATAAATTAAATTTGTTTATAAGTGAAAATAATAAAGAACAGATTATTAACAACTATATACTAATTGACAAGTCAAGTAAATATTATAGGGAGTATGTTAAAAAATACCCAGTGCTTGAAAAGGAGCCAATTTATGTATTGAAGGATATTAATGAAGCTGAAATAGAGAAGTTAAATTCTATAATGGGTAAAGCATTCTTAACTGTTAGTGGAATCGAAAAGATCAAAGTTAATACAGATTTGTTTGCATTGTCTGCTGAGCAGAGAGCAAAAATCAGCGAACAAATCGAAAAAAAACTTGAAGCTTTAGGTGATAGCATGATTATTCAAGGCGCTACTAGTGTCATTAAGGCAGAATATAAAGCTTTAGGAATGGATACGAATAAGATTCAGAGTAGATACATTATATTTTCAGGAATTAAAATGCTTGTATTATCTTTGTTAGCTGCTTTATGTATTGTAATTGTTGGTCTTTTAGCTTCAAGAATTGCTACAGGTGTAGCTAGAAATCTGCGTAAGGACATATTTACAAAGGTTGAGAGTTTTTCAAATGCTGAGTTTGATAAATTCTCTACAGCTTCATTAATAACTAGAACAACGAATGACGTAACGCAGATACAAATGTTAATCGTTCTTGCCATTAGAATGCTAATATATGCACCTATTATGGGGATAGGTGGAGTTTTAAAGGCCCTTAATAAGAGTAACTCTATGTCTTGGATAATTGCATTGGCTGTCATAGTACTTTTGAGCTTAATTGGAAGTATATTTGCCTTAGCATTACCTAAATTTAAGACTGTTCAAAAACTTGTTGATAGACTAAATTTGGTTACTCGTGAGAATTTATCTGGAATGATGGTAATAAGGGCATTTAATACACAAAAGTTTGAAGAGGATAGATTTGATAGAGCGAATAGAGATCTTACGTATACAAATCTTTTTGTAAATCGTGTAATGGTGGTATTATTCCCAGCAATGATGCTTATAATGAATGGTGTTACACTGCTCATTGTTTGGGTAGGTGCGCATCAGATAGCAAATTCAGGAATGCAGGTGGGAGACATGATGGCATTTATGCAATATGCTATACAGATTATTTCTGCATTTTTAATGATGTCATTTATGTTTATTATGATACCAAGAGCTTCTGTATCTGCACAGAGAATTGCAGAGGTTTTAGATATAAAACCTTCTATTGTAGATACAAAGAATCCTAAGCATTTGGGAAAGAAAGTCAAAGGTGTAGTAGAATTTAAAAATGTATACTTTAGATATCCTGGTGCGCAAGAAGATGTGCTTAAAAATATAAGCTTCAAAGCTTTTTAAGGTCAGACTACAGCATTTATAGGTTCTACAGGTGCAGGAAAGTCAACACTTATTAATTTAATTCCTCGTTTTTACGATGTAACTGATGGGGAAATACTCATTGATGGAGTGGACATAAGAGACTTAACGCAGCATGAATTGAGAGAACAAATTGGATATATGCCGCAGAAAGCTTCTTTATTCAAAGGGACTATTGCGTCTAATTTAAAATATGCAGACGAAAATGCAAGTGATGATGATATAAGAAAGGTAGCTGATATTGCACAAGCCATGGAATTTATCAGCGAAAAGCCAGAAGGATTTAATACTGAAATCTCTCAGGGGGGTACTAATGTATCTGGAGGACAAAAACAGAGATTATCTATTGCACGTGCTCTTGTTAAGAAAGCCAAAATTTATATATTTGATGATAGTTTTTCAGCTCTTGATTTTAAAACAGATGCATCTCTTAGAAAGGCACTAAAGAATGAATTAGTGTCAAGTACATTTATTATTGTTGCACAGCGCATATCTACAATAAAAAATGCTGAACAGATAATTGTTCTTGATGAAGGTAAGATAATGGATATAGGGACGCATAATGAGCTTATGAAAAGTTGTAAAACATATCAAGAGATTGCTTTATCACAGCTTTCAAAGGAGGAGTTGAATTAGGATGAATGAGCAATATAGAAAACAGAAATGCGCTCATCAAAGAAGAAAAGGCCCCATGGGACATGGACCTAGCGCTATGATGGCAGGAGGAGAAAAAGCTCACGATTTTAAAGGTACAATGAAAAAACTTATGAAATATTTGAGCGTTTATAAACTGTCTATGTTAACTGTACTAATATTTGCCATAGTTAGTTCTATATTTAATATAGTAGGTCCAAAAATTTTGGGAAAAGCGACTACAAAGCTATTTGAAGGTGCCATGGCTAAAATATCAGGGACAGGAAGTATAGATTTTGATTATATAGGAAGAATTATTCTTATACTCGCAGTTTTATATTTGATAAGTACATTGTTTGGTTATATTCAAGGATTTATAATGTCTAGTGTATCTATGAAGGTAAGCTATAACTTAAGAAAAGATATTTCAGAGAAGATTAATCGAATTCCTCTAAAGTACTTTGACAGTACAAATCATGGCGAAGTATTATCTCGTGTCACGAATGATGTTGATACCCTTAGTCAGACCCTTAATCAAAGCTTAAGTCAGATTATTACCTCAGTTACAATGGGTATAGGGATATTGATTATGATGCTTTCTATAAGCTGGCAATTAACATTAGTATCAATTTATACAATTCCTCTATCTATGATGTTAGTTATAGGAATTGTAAAGAATTCTCAGAGATTTTTTAAGGAGCAACAGGATTACTTAGGACATGTAAATGGACATGTCGAAGAAATGTATGGTGGACATATTGTAATGAAGGCTTTCAATGGTGAAAAGAAAAGTGTTGAGCAATTCGATAAAATGAACGACAAGCTTTTTAGTGTAGCATGGAAAGCACAATTTTTAACAAGTATAATGATGCCACTTATGAATTTTGTAGGAAACTTAGGATATGTAGCAGTATGTATTTTAGGTGGATATCTTGCAGCTAAGAAAACTATCGAAGTTGGGGATATTCAGGCATTTATCCAGTATGTGCGCCAATTTACACAACCAATTTCTCGGATTGCAAACATTTCAAATATACTTCAACAAACTGCAGCTTCAGCAGAACGTGTATTTGAATTTCTAGCAGAGGAAGAGGAAATACCAGAAACATCTAACCCTGTAAAGCTTATGGATGTAGATGCAAAAGTTGATTTTAAGCATGTTCATTTTGGATATAATCCAGATAAGATTATAATCAATGACTTTTCTGCATCGGTAAAACCAGGACAGAAAGTGGCTATTGTTGGACCTACTGGTGCAGGTAAAACTACTATGATTAAATTGTTAATGCGTTTTTATGATATAAATGAGGGTGTGATTACAATAGATGGATATGACATAAAAGATTTTACACGTAGTGACTTACGCTCAATGTTTGGTATGGTTTTACAAGATACATGGCTTTATAATGGAACTATAATGGAGAATATAAGATATGGTCGTCTTGATGCTACTGATGAAGAATTGATAGAAGCAGCCAAGGCTGCCCATGTTGACAGCTTTGTGCATACTCTTCCAAATGGTTATAACATGATGCTTAATGAGGAAGCTTCAAATGTGTCTCAAGGACAAAAACAGCTTATAACTATTGCAAGAGCTATACTTGCAGACCCAAGTATTCTTATTCTCGATGAAGCTACAAGCTCTGTAGATACCCGTACTGAAGTGCAAATTCAAAAGGCCATGAATAATCTTATGAAAAATCGTACAAGTTTTATAATTGCTCATCGATTATCAACAATTCGTGATGCTGATTTAATTCTTGTTATGAATCATGGAGACATTGTTGAACAAGGTAATCATGAAGAACTTCTTGCTAAAGCTGGAGCCTATGCTAATCTTTATAACAGCCAATTTGAAGGAATTCAGGCAAGTAAAAAATATGAACCATACATTAAATAACATGAACTTTTGCTAAACTGTTAATCAAGGCATAACTAGTGGTTAATAGGAAACAGCCTAAAGCATGATATAAGGTGCTTTAGGCAGAGAAACCTCAATTATAATGTATTTCTTGATTTTTAACTTGTCTCTCCAGGCCTTACGATTTTCATTTTTTCTGGGTACATAAAGATATTCGCCGTCTACATATTCTTGTATTATTTTAACGATTTCTTCTGGTAACACATTTTGTGATTTTATATACTTCATTTCCTTACTCCTCCACTCTTATCATAGTATTAAAGCAAAGAATACTAAAAAGCTATGTGTTACAGAACCTAAAACATGTACATATTTCAGCTAACTTAACAGCTTAGGCTACAAACAAAGCATGGCTGACTTGTTCTAGTCTTTGCAAGGAGCAAGCTGATTTGGAGCTGAATGTATCAATTACCTTCATAAAAACACCCCCTATACGTTACGGCTATTATATCATAATTAACATTAAATTGAATATATGGATAACAGTTACTGAATTATACTTGGATGTTGTACTATAAGTATGAATAAGTGTATAAGGTCATTAACTGGAAAACAATATAGAGATTCCTTTGATGAATATATATAGAAATATTTCATAAACAGTAAAGAGTGAAATACATAAAGTTTCAGGTGCTAAAACTAGTGAAATATGGGTAATAAAAGATTAAATATTAATTATCTATATTTGTTGAATTACGTATGGGTTTTGCCATAGCTTTGGAGTTTAACATAATATAGAAAGTAGATTTGAGTATGGATTTATTTGAAAAAATGGACAAGTTATGCTTGTACTACTAATGGGGGACACCCCACATAGCCATCAAGCTAAGATGACTAAAACCTGGAAATATGCTATTCTTTTTATAGCTTTATAGAAAGGATAATAAAATAATGAAAACTACATTAAAAGATTTAGCAAATAAACTCAAAAAAGTGTTTTCGCAAGAATTTATTAATGAAATAGCGTATAAAACTGGTTTTTTACAAAGGAAAAGCAAGCTTAGTCCTGTAAAGTTCTTATCTCTGTGTACATTTTTGAATGAAGAAATGTGTACATCTACCTTAGCAGAGCTTTCCACTAGGTTAGATATTTGTGTGGATTTATCTATTACAACGGAAGGTTTAAATCAAAAGTTTAATGATAAATCTGTATCATTTATGAAGAATATATTTAAAGAGCTTTTGATGATGCAAAGTAGTATCTTAAGTGATGGCACTATGATAAATACCCATTTTAATCAAATAAGAATAACTGATTCCTCAGCCTTTAAATTGCCTAGTGTCTTCCAAGGTAAATACAAAGGTACGGGTGGCAATCAAACTGCATCTGGTATTAAAATTCAACTTGAATATAATTTAAATACTGGACAATTTTTAAATATGGATGTATTTGATGGTACTTACAATGATGCTACATATTTATCTAAGATACAAAGCAGTATCCAGCCTAAGGATTTGTACTTAAAGGATTTAGGGTATTTTAAAATAGATGATTTGAAGACAATGCAAGAAAAGAAAGCCTACTATTTATCAAGACTTAAGACTAATATAAAAGTGTATGTTAAAAATAGTCATATAGAAACTTTTAAAAATGGTAAACTAAAAAAAGGGAAAGAGTATATCCAGCTTAACATCTTAGATATTATTTCACCCTTGGCACAGGGAGAAACAATAGAGATTAAGGATGTTTATATTGGAAATACTCAGTCTTTAAAAAACAGATTAATTATAACTAAATTGTCTGAGGAAAACAAGGGTAAAAAGTTAGCTTATCAGGAAAAAATTCAAAAGAAAAAGCAGATGAAATTTAGTGAAAAAGCTGTAAAGCTAGCTAGTGTCAATATGTATATAACTAATGCAGAGCAGTTTGTTTTGCCTAAAGAAAAAGTTTATGAAACATACTCTTTAAGGTGGCAGATAGAGATTATGTTTAAAATATTTAAGTCTCTATTTAAAATTCATATGGCTAAAAAAGTAAAGATAGAAAGGTTTGAATGCAGTTTATATGGTAAATTAATAAGATTACTTCTTTGCTCTGCTATAGTTTTTAAAATGAGAGAAATTATATATTCTAATGAAAATAAAGAAGTAAGCGAATATAAGGCTTTTAGTATAGTAAAAGAGTATTTCAAACTCCTTAGAGAAAAGCTATTTAAGAGTAGTGAAAAGCTCTATAAATTACTTTGTAAGATCTTAAAGGTAATTACTAAAAACGGTATTAAATCTAAAAGAAAGGATAAGTTAACAGCTCTGGCTATACTAAAAGGAGTAGCTATGAAAGATCTAGATCCAGAAGTAGCAGCTTAGTTTAGGCAGATTAAATACAAACTTTTAAAGCTATTCCCGAGTAGCTTTATTTGGCATACTAAAAAAGGGATAGACTTTATAAAAATTAGAAAAAACATAGGACTATCTATTAATATATAATCCTATGTATATCAGTAACCGCATTGATATTTCTTAGCTTGATGGCTATGTGGCGAGACCCCTACTACTGTTCTGGGGTGTTTTATAAATTCGTATACGAAACTCATACTTTGCACCTCAGAACACGATTGCTGGTACTACGCTAAATTGGGGGAAATGGATATCTAGAACAACCAGGGAGCTCCCCTCCAGGAATCATAAGACAACAACGGCAATCACATTTAGACCCACCTGCAAGAGTACAACGGATTGTACATCCTAAGTCGCATATTACAATAAAGGGATATAGGTTTAGAACTCCTGGATAAACATATGGATTATAAAAGTACAATTGGATTCACCTCTTTATAAACTATTTATTACTTATATTATGAATTGTATTGGAGATGTGTGTTATCTAAATATACAGTCTTTTTTTAGGCTGCAAAAGTGCCAATACCTTACGGTACCTTAGTATGGGTTATCACCAGCTATTTAACAAAATATTACTCTAAGGCTCTAAGTTTTGAATAAAAAAACCACGCTAACCAATTCCAAAAAACTTCATTACAAAAATGATGTTTACGAAACTATACTTCAAACAAGATTTTGATCAAACTTTTTTTAACACCTATAATAGCTATCCAGCTAAGGATACTAAAAACTAGAAATATGTTATCATTTGGCATACATAAATATAGAAAAACCATAGGGTAATATATGAAAATATCACGCCTATTGCAATAAATAACTTTACTTATATTTCTTAGCTTGATATCTATGGGGACACCCCAACAAGAATGCTTTTTACATTTAGAAAATAATTACCTGCTTATGAAGTGAAGAGGATGGATAAACCATTCTCTTTTTTTGATATAGGATTATTTATAAAAATATATGTAGAAACAAATTTGATTAGAACATAAAAAATAATTACTGATCACAAGTATTACAATTTGTGGAAAGTATTATATAATAAAAATGAGTTTTTAAATTTTGATTAAAAGAATTTAAATGTGAATTAGAGAAAAATGTACTTATTGTTTATAAGAAATATAAATATTTTACTAAGATCAAAAGCTCATAATACTGATGGAGGTAATGTATGATTATTGAAAAGAAAAGAATAGAAGGTAAAAGTATAACATGGATACTTCGTTGTGCAACAAAATATGATGCAATTGAATTATCTAAATTAAGAGTTAAAATTGATGGAGAGACAGAAAATCTTGATAGGGAAACTGGTGAAGGTTTATTAACACCAGAAGATTTTGAAAAACTTATTTATGAAGATTCAATAGATGAAAAAAGTATATTTTTAGTTGCAGAAGTAGAAGGTGAAATTGTTGGATTTACTCGTTGTCAAGGAACTAAACTAAGTAGATTTAGACATAAAGCAGAGTTTGGAATATGTATATCAAAGAAATACTGGGGCTATGGAATTGGTAAAGTACTACTAGAAAATATTTTGATATGGGCAAATAATGTGGGAATTGAAAAAATTTCATTAACTGTAGTACAAACAAATACAAAAGCGATTAAATTATATAAAAGATATGGATTTGCAGAAGAAGGATTATTAATAAAGGATCGTATTCATAAAGATGGAAATTATTATAATACAGTTATAATGGGAAGGTTGTTAGATAAATAGATATTAAAAACTAGAACATAATATTCTTATTTCATGAAGAAATTAAATGGAAATTTAATACGCAATATATAATTATTGCGAAGTAAAATAACCTAATAAAAGAATAAAATTAAAAAATATTTGTTAAATAGATGATGGAAGGAGATTCTTTATGGAAAATATAAAAGACATTTTAAAGAAACATGGATTTTCATTTGAACTAATTAATAATGACAAGCCTATTTATACGGCAAAAGAAGGTGCTGATTATTTTAAAATTAATATCGGTCAAACGGCAGCGACCTTGATAATATATACTGATATGGGCTTTTATGCACTGGTTGTTTCAGGAGAACGAGGTCGTGTAAATTTCAAAGAAATAAAACGTATTTTAAACTGTAAAAATGTTAGATTAGCAACTAAAGATGAAGTCAAGGCAGTTACAGGATTTTTAATTGGATGTGTTCCTTTGCTTGGTATTTCATTGCCATATATAATAGACAACAAGTTTTTTCAATTTTCTTATATATATATGGAGGAACAGGAAATTTAAATTTGACGTTAAAAGTTAGTCCTGACGCTTTAATAAAATTAAATAAAGTTGTTGGAATGTTAGAGTAGTTCTCAACACCTATAAATGTTGTAAGAACTCTTAATGAAGTTAACTTAAGGAGAACTTATTTTTTAGAAAAAACGGACAAATTATGCTTGTACTACTAATGGGGTACACACCAGTAAGAATGCGTTTTGCATTAAAAAATAACTACCTGTTTGTTAAGGAAGGGACGTAGAGTTATCTTCTTTTTAATTTTAGTCATTAAAGTATATGATCATATAAATATAGAACATTTTTGCCACTGACGGTTTTTGTTAGGTGGTAAATTATTTTTATAGCTAAATATTATTATGAATTAAGAACAAAAGATTAATTATCTTGCAAACTTTTAAGGATTTTTTTGAATTACTTATGAATGAGATGTATAATTTGTTTTAGGTAATAAATTACAATTTCAAAATAAGACCAATTAGAGATTGTAAATATAATGAGAGGGGTTAAAATTATGAGAATAATTGTAGTTTATAAACTCCATGTAAAGTCTGCAAAATAAGCGTCGATGATGCTTTAAATGGAGTTTAAATTATAATAAAATAATCATCGACTTTTATTTAATTGATAAGCAGACTTTACATCCTTAATCATTAATAATTAAGGAGTGAAGTTAATGAAATACATAAAAGCATCCGATATACTTCCAGAACAGCTTATTACTGAAATTCATAAATATATCGAAGGACATGCAATATATATCCCTAATAAAACAGGTACTCGTAAGACTTGGGGTGAAAAAAACGGAGCAAAATATGAATATATACAACGTAATAATGAAATCCGTATTTCGTATAAAAATGGGAACTCAATAAATGAATTGTCAGAAAAATACTGTCTTTCTGTTGAAACTATTAAGAAAATTGTATATTCACGTTAAGAAATGCCCTCTGTAACATTTATTGATACAGGGGGTATGTATTTTTTTATTATAAAAATAGTAAGGATATATTTTTATATAGTATTGTTTTAAAATTATTATAGTAGTTTTATACGAATTAAGGACTATTAAAAAATATATAATTAATGGAGATGGTTATAATGAACAATGAACTATTGAATGAGTTGGTATTATCCGTAAAGAGTCAAAATCTTAACGTACTGAATGTCGTTGTTCGGCAAGATGGTAATATAATTGCTAAACATGATTTCGAAGAAGAAAAGCCTACTCTTTTGTGGTCAGTAAGCAAAACATTTACTTCAATGGCAGTTGGTATTGCAATTAGTGAGGGTTACTTCAAAATCAATGATCATGTTATAGATTTTTTCCCGGACCTTCCACATGTACGCATAAATGAACATCTTAAAAAGATGACTATACATGATTTGCTTTGTATGGGAATTGGACATGAAGAATGCCCAGTGATAAAGGCTGATTGGAGCAACGGGAAGAGTTGGGATATTTGCCAATTGTTCTTTGATGAACCGATTGTATTTGAACCTGGAACTCATTTTACATATAGCAATTCTGCAACTTATATGCTTTCAAAAATCATAAGAATTACTACAGGTACTAACTTAGATGAATACTTAGATAAAAGAATATTTCAACAATTGGATATACCTAAACCTAAATGGGATACATGTCCAAAAGGAATCCCACAAGGATTTTCAGGTTTATATTTAACAGCAGAGCAATTATCTAGATTCGGACAATTAATTCTTGATAAAGGGGTTTGGAAGGATAAGCAACTTATTCCTTCAAGTTATATAGAGAAAGCAACATCGGTTCAAATTAAAACCAGTGATTTTAACTCATACTTTGCGACTGCAGACCATCATCAAGGGTATGGCTATCAAATATGGATGAACTCATATGCTAATTCATATCGTATGGACGGTTTATATGGTCAATATGTTGTAATACTACCAGATAAGAATACTGTTGTAACATACATTTCAAACGAGTCTCAAAATATGACAGGGGTTCTTGAGCTCACATGGAATACATTAATAGATAAACTATAATCATGTTGAGGATTATGCATTTTTGTTTTAATACGCATTCTTCTTATTTAGTATCATAGTTATTTAATGGAAAAATGGCTTACTTTTAATGGTAAGCCTAATTTTATGAATTACATTATTTTTTAAGATAAACTTAACTACATATTTATATTTAAGATTGTCTACTGTTAGCATACGATACATGTGGAAACAATTACACTAATAGAGCGAATTTAGAGCGTTTCACATATTCTCACAGACGAATAAGGCTGTGGGAATTTTTCTTAGGGGGTTTAACAATAACGCAGAATTAATGAAGATTGCGCAAAAGTATAGGATTTGCTTGTTTATTTTATGATACTTTCTCTATTCAGCATCTGAAATTTGCTTTAATAATTGTTGTGAGTAGGAACATGTGTTTTCATTATTCTCTGAAGCATTATCATGTATCTTAGTAGTGCCAGCATCCAGCGCGGTTTTATAATACCAACATTTGTAATTAATCTTATCAAGAGAATCTTGAAGGATTTTTATTTGTTTTTCTGTTTCTAGTTTTCGCTCAAGGAACATATCGTATCGCTGTTGCAATGTGGAATCACCATCCATGCACCAATCGATGAATATTTTGATATCTTTAATTGACATACCTGTATTTTTTAAGCATTCAATAATTGAGAGCCATTCGAAATCCTCTTCTTTAAATCTTCTTATTCCCCCTTCAGTGCGGTCAATAGATGGAAGAAGTCCCTCTTTATCATAGTAGCGTAATGTAGATGATGTAATGTTCATTCTTTTTGCAACTTGGCCAATAGTATAGCTCATAGATTTTCCTCCTAAAAGGTATTGACTTAAAGTTAACTTTAAGTTGTATACTCATATTATATTATAAAAAATAATAAGTCAAGAAATAGGAGGAATTTAAAATGAAAAATGAATCTATTATGACACAACACACAGCGGCAGATACATTGTCATGGGAGAAAACTTTTCCTAAGAGTGACAAGGTAACAGTTGAGAAAGTTTCATTCAAAAACAGGTATAATATTATCATTTCAGCAGATATATATGTACCTAAAGACATCGATAAATCTCAAAAATACGCAGCCATTATTGTTGGTGCACCATATGGAGGCGTTAAAGAACAGGGAGCAGGTATCTATGCTCAAACTATGGCAGAACGAGGATTTGTTGCCATTGCATTTGATCCATCATTTAACGGAGAAAGCGGCGGAGAGCCAAGACGAACTTCTTCTCCAGATATATTTGTTGAAGATTTCAGTGCCACAGTGGATTTCTTGGGAATACGTCCATTTGTAGATAGAAACAAAATTGGGGTAATAGGTATATGCGGTAGTGGTGGTTTTGCAATCAGTGCAGCACAGGTTGATAGACGTATTAAAGCAGTTTCCACAGTTAGTATGTATGATATAAGTCGTTTGAAATCAAAGGGCTTTTTAGATTCCATGACTGAAGAAGAACGAAACAAATATCTTGACCAACTTGGTGAACAACGTTGGAATGAATTTGAATTAGGAGAGAAAAAACTTACTCCTAGAGGAGCACCAGAAAAAGTTGATGAAAATACAGATCCAATCAGTCGTGAATTCTATGAATACTATTCCACTCCTCGTGGTTATCACCCAAATTCAATTACTCAATTTACCATGACGAGCGATATGTCATTTATGAATTTTTCTTTGCATACTTATATTAAATCAATTTCACCAAGACCAATTTTGTTTATCGTTGGTGAACATGCTCACTCAAAGTACTTTAGTGAAGATGCCTATAAGCTAGCGGCTGAACCGAAGGAACTTTATAGTGTTCCAGGTGCAGGGCATGTAGATCTATATGACAGATTCCAGTACATCCCATTCGACAAGCTTGAGTCCTTCTTCAAAGAAAACATGAAATAGAGATTCTATTGATGGTAAAATTATGCGAAATTATATGGATACCATTAAAGGCGAGCGTGCTAGTAGTGTATTTTATGACATTGCTTTTGGTAAAGAGCTATATTATCATCATCAAGGCTGGTTGTTGGGCAGAGTGCCAACTGACGATAATTTTACGTTTTATCGCAAAGCTGTACTGGATGAGAATGTGCCTATCGTGCCAGAAGGTGACTTTGTTGCAAAACAGGCATCTATGTATTATGTTTCGATAGATTCTTCTGGTAAACTGGGTTGGGAAAGCAATGAATTGATATATGTAGATACTACTGCATATGTTATTGAGGTTAAGAAAAGCTAGATTATGATTTGTTATTAGAAAAGGTTAAGACCTTGTTTGGTATTGAGATTTTGATGCTAGGGGGGAGGGGTGTCCTAAAGTAGGCAGGTATGTGTGATGAACTAAGTGTTGTTATATATGCATTAGCAGACGATTCCACAGAAACACCTATTTTGTTTGCAGCGAAAGAAGGACTGGCTACTGACAAACCCATAGGTTTCACATTAAAAAATGTCTAGATTATGGATGGCAGGAGTGTATGGCTTAGATATACTGTAAACCAGTAGTTTCTGATGTTTCCATTAACTGACTAGTATTGGAGATATCTGAGGTGTTTGGTGTAACGCAAGGTAAGAATGAATGAGAAAGAAGGAATAATCAATGTTAATGACTGAATTGATGAAGACTGATGCAGAGTTTATGGATAGGTTTCATAATTTTGCATTTGATGAGGTAATTAATGAAAAGAGTGCAGAACTTGAAGTGAAACCGAAAATGATGGCAATTCTCTCAACACTGATTGGATGTCAGGGATTGGATGAGTTCAAAATAATGCTGTCTGAGGCATTGAAGCTAGGTGTAACACCTATAGAAGTAAAAGAAATTGTTTATCAGGCAGTGGCTTATCTTGGTATGGGGAGAGTGTTACCCTTCCTGTATACGGTGAATGATGTATTGATATCCAGTGGTTATAAACTTCCATTAAAGGAGCAGTCAACTACTACAATGGATAATCGTCTGGAAAAAGGCATTCAGTCACAGGTGGATATTTTTGGAGAAGGAATGAGAGAGTTTTATAAGTCCGGTACTGAGGAATGCAGGCATATTAATAAGTGGCTTGCTGCAAATTGTTTTGGCGATTACTATACCAGAAATGGATTGGATTATAGACAACGTGAGATGATTACATTTTGTTTTCTAGCTGCACAGGGAGGATGTGAACTGCAGTTGACTTCTCATGCAATGGCAAACATGAGAATCGGAAATGATAAACACTTATTAATCCGTGTCATTAGTCAATGCGTTCCTTATATTGGTTATCCAAGGTCTTTAAATGCATTAAGATGTATAAATGATGCGGCAAAACAAATAGAAACAGGAAAGTAAAAATCAAATAAAAAAACGGAGGTAATTACAATGAATAAAGAAAATAATTTAGGACCGGGAGCAGTATTTGAAATGGGGGGTGAAAACACCTCATTTGCACAGTATTTTGTGGGTAAGAGTTATCTGAACATGCTTTCTCTGGAGAGAGTGGTTATCGGTAATGTAACCTTTGAGCCGGGATGTCGTAACAACTGGCATATCCATCATAAAGGTGGTCAGATTCTTCTGGTAACCTCAGGAAGAGGCTATTATCAGGAGTGGGGAAAAGAGCCGCAGGAACTGCATCAGGGGGATGTAGTCAATATCCCACCGGAAGTCAAACACTGGCATGGGGCGGCACCAGATAGTTGGTTTCAACATTTGGCAGTAGAAGTTCCGGCAGAAGGTGCATCGAATGAATGGTTGGAACCGGTGGATGATAAGCAGTATGAAGGATTGAAATAAAAACGTTTAATATATAAAGATAAATTATGAGTTTCAGTATGTATGTACCAATAAGAATTTTATTTGAATAAGGTTAGTTATAGTTAAATAAATTATGAAAACAATAATTTTATATTATTACTATAGTGGAAATACAAAGTGAATTGCAGAGATGATTTAACATGAAATTGGCGGTGATCTCGCTCTTATAGATAAAAATTAAGAAGGGAAGATGTTGACATGAGTAAAGTATATTTTATTAAAAATTCAGAAGCTGATTATAATCAGCTTGGAAAAGATGCTTTGGAACTTTTGAAAAGAATAGTATCAGAAACAGGACATAGGTTTGAAAAAGAAGTACCTATAAAGGTTCATTTTGGTGAGAAAGGAAACAAAACCTTTATTCCTGCAAAATGCTATGATGGAATCATAAATTATCTAAAAGAAAATGGAGTGTCTCCGTCTTATATCGAAACCAATGTACTGTATAGGGGATCAAGAACTACTACAAAGGATCATATTGAAACAGCAAAATTCCATGGCTTCACACAGCTTCCAATTATAATAGCAGACGGAGAGATAGGGAAAGAATACGATGAAGTAGAAATAAATAAAACCTTTTTCAATAAATGTAAAATAGGTAAGAAATATGGAAAATACAAACAATTTATTGTTACGAGCCATTTCAAAGGGCATGTTGCAGCGGGATTTGGTGGTGCTATAAAGCAGCTTGCTATGGGTTTTGCTGCCCGCGGTGGAAAGTTGGAACAGCATACCGATATATCTCCTATCATAGAAGCTGAAAAATGTATTTCTTGTGGTGTTTGTGTTGATAAATGCGACTTTGGTGCCATCCATATAGCAGATACAGCAGAAATTGATGATAGTAAATGTACTGGTTGTGCAGGATGTATTGCTATTTGTCCTAAAAGTGCAATTAGTAATTCGTGGTCAGGGTCTCATTTTTATGAGAAACTTTCAGAATATGCGTACGGGGCATCCAAAGACAAGGATATCATATACATTACCTTTGTTCATAATATTACTAAGGAGTGTGACTGTGCCGGGATACCTATGAAACCAATTGTAGATAATATCGGTATTGTTGCCGGAAAAGATCCTGTGGCCTTAGATACAGCATGCCTGGACTTAGTTCAGAAAAGTAGTGGAGAAAAACTTTTTGAAAAAGGCAAGTCATCTCTTATACATGCAGAAAAAATAGGTTTGGGAACAATGGAGTATGAAAGTATTGAAATAAATAATATGTAGTGGGAAGTCAAAATGACTTTCTTTAATCTATACATTAGATGATGTAAGAGTACATATAGGAGTATCACTAAATGCAGAGATAACTCCCATAGAAATAAAGGAAGCAATTTATCATTGAACACCATATGTAGAATTTTCAAAAGCATTGGATGCGTTGAATTTGAGGGGAATTATAAAAAAATAACATTAAAAAAGGCAGGAGATCTCTATTTGATTCAATTAATCTTTTAGACAAAATAAAATAACGTTTAAAAATTCATGTATAAATAAAAAACTAATTTAAACGACTCCCTAATTTTAGGGGGTACATTTTTACGCAAAATCAATATTATGCGTTTTAGTATTAATAAACTGCCAAAACACATGTGAAGTGCGTAGTAAGGCTAGAAAGGAAACATAGTGAAGAGAGCATAATTTAATACATAGATTTTCAATTATTAATGCTTAAATTCTATAATTTATTGGACAAGTCATGCTTGTACAAATAATGAGGTACACCTCAAGAAGAATGCGTTTTACATTAAAAAATAACTATCTGTTTATTGAGGAAGGAGACTTAAAGTCACCTTCTTTTTTATATTAAAATACAGGAGTATATTGAAATGTATAGAACATTAACAAAGAAATATTTAGAATTAATATATGTAAACTGTACTATAAATAAGTATCTTTTTTCAAATTAATTCAAGTTTTAAAATAGTTTTTGTATTTGACTTAATGTAAAAAAATATATATAATAGAAAATGATTGTAATTTTATAAGGAGGCTTTGTTATGTAACGTCCAATTTAGAAGACAACCAATTTATTTTAAAAACTTATTTATTCAAAATTATAAAACTTATTAGTTTATATGAGTTTCTAATAGCTATAAGTTTTTTTGTTATGCAAATTCGGAGGTGTTCTAAATTGAATAATAAGAGAAATATTTACTTAATGTATGTAATTATTTTTTTGCAAGGTCTTGTTTTTTATGCCCCCGTAGCTACATTATATAGACAAGATAGGGGTCTTTCTATATCTGAAATATTTCTTATTGAATCTGTATCATGGATATTGATGATTATCCTAGAGGTTCCATGGGGCTGGTTTTCAGATAGATTTGGTTATAAAAAAAACATTGATATGTGTTAATGTATTATTTTTTGTATCTAAAATAGTTTTTTATATGTCGAGTTCATTTATGTTATTTTTACTGGAAAGAGTGTTATTATCAATAGTATTAGCAGGTTTATCAGGTTGTGACACAGCCCTTATATATTCATCAATAGAAGAAGATGAAGCTCAAAGAGTTTTTGGCAGATATAGTGCTTTTGAAACATTGGGATTCTTATTAGCTTCCGTTTTTTCATCATTTATGGTAGAGATATCACTTGATTTTACAGCGTTATGTACTATTTTTCCCTATGCGCTGGCAGCGATATTAACCTTGTTTCTAGTAGAAGTTAAGGTTGATAATAAAGAGAAACCGAAGCTTAAAGAGAGCTTCAAACAAGCTTTTAGAGATAAAACAATTATTATATTCATTATTTCTATTGCCCTAATTATTGAAGTTTTTCAAGCAGTAACAGTTTTCTTAAACCAATCTCAATACTTAAAAAGTGGTATTGATGCAAAATACTTTGGTGTTATTTTAGCCGGAATACAGGTGATTAGACTGTTTTCTGTAAAATCTAATTATTTGAGCAAAAAATTAGGCAGTTGCCAAGCGATAGTAGCCTTGAATTTTTTGATGGTATTATGTTGTATAGTTTTAATTTTTACATCTAGTTCTATTTTGAGTGTTATGACAATTATATTAATATCATTCAGTGCAGCAATGATAGCTCCAATAGAAATGGATATTAAGAATAAAACTATTAGAACATCAAATAGAGCTACAATATTATCCATATATTCTATGGCAGGAAGTGTAATAGCTTCTATAGGAAATATTATAATAGGAAAAACTACTGACTATTCTTTGGAGATGGGATTTATAACGTGCTCGATGATGTGTGTTTTAGGGTTAATATTGATGATTGTGTACTATAAATTAACCAAAGAAAAAAATAACTAAAAAGTATGCCCCTACTAAATAAAAATAGAGTAGGGGCTTTATTAGATTTATATATTTAGAAGTAAGGATTGAAAAACCGTAATTATAGCAAAGCAGTGAATGGGATCATAAATAAGTACGATTTTTACTAAATAATGTTAACAATAGACAAGTTATAGAAGAAGGGGACTTATTGCTATTAGAGACAGTATTAATTATTAATAGATACTAAATTTTATAACTAAGTAACAAAAATATAAAAATACTTTTGAGAGGATAAGAGTAATGTGTTAGATTTTTTACAATACAAAAGGTTAATAATAGCTATAATATCAGCTATAGGATCACTATATTTTTCTGTTAGCGCTATAAAGGTTAGAGCTGGATATATTATAATAGTAGGAGGTATTTCACTTACGATTATGTCAGTTTTAGGAATTTTCACAGAAAGTATATTGATATACAATGTAAAATTAAATAATTATATACTGTATTTACCTTATATGAAAAATTTAATTATGTTCTTTACAGTATTAAGTATAGCTTGCTTTACCATTACTGGATGGAAAAGTGGAAATGAAATGGTAAAAAAACAAGTTAAATCATTCATTAAATTTGTGGTAGTTTTCGTTTTATTTATATTATCTTTAATTTTTCTTAAAAAAGTGAACTTTATCTAGATATGCCATAATATCTTATAAAAATTCTAATTATAAGATTAACGTTTATATAATAATATAGATAAAGAAATGCTATATGAGTTTTGCTTATAAGAAAATATAGAAAGTAGATTAGAGTATAGATTTATTAGAAAAATGGATAAGCAATGCTTGTACAATTAATGGGGTACACCCCAACAAGAATACGATACACATTTAAGAAATAACTACCTGTTTATTAAGGCAAGAGGCTTGGGGTCGCCTTCTTTTAATTACATTATTTAACCTTGGAATTTTAGAATCGGAATTTAACTTTTTAATAATGATGATTTCGGTTACAAAGACTCTCTAATTAAGAGGTTTTTTCTATTTAAGCATAACCATAAAGAGATGAAATCATAGTTATAAAAGATAAAACAATTATTAGATTTAAAACTAATAATAATTTGTTTATAAATATATTATTATCAATTAAATATTCTTGTTGTTCGTTTATATTATTAAGTAGTTGTTCTTTTTCTTTCATTAAAAATTTAATTAAAAAAATATGAGCTAGAGTAAATAGACCACACAATATAAGACCATAAAAAAACAATGTTACATCTTTAAAAAAAGAATATATTGTATAGAAAATGTTACAAGTTGATAATATGCAAATTGTATTTATAGTTTTTTTTATCATTTAAGTCATTTAGCCAATATTTAATATTGGCTATCTCCTTTTTTATTTATTACATATTTACAATATTTTACCATGGGTTATCTTTTATTTTCAACTAATCTTGAAATATGCATTTGCAGTATAGTTAAGGTTTTATATAATAACGTACATTATGCGAAGTTATTTACAACTTACAAATTTGAATAATTTACCACAAAGTTGTAAGATATGCTTATTATTAGTTTTGCAATAGTAGAATATTACAATGTAAATTAGGGGATTATTATGTTTAAATTTAATGCTTTAATACCAGAATTATCTGTTTCAGATATAAACAAAAGTATTTATTTCTACTTAAATATTCTTTCATTTAAGTTAGAGTATGAAAGAAAAGATGATAAGTTTGCTTTATTATCTCTAAATGATTCTCAAATTATGATTGAAGAGATCAATGGACATTGGGAGGCTGGAATTTTATCATATCCTTTTGGTAGAGGAATTAACTTTCAAATATCAGTAGATAATGTTGATGAATTATACAAAAATATAAAAATACATAACTATCCAATTAAAATAGAAATGCAAGAAAATTGGTATAGAGCAAATAATAAATTAATAGGTCAGAAAGAATTTTAAATTATGGACCCAGATGGGTATTTATTAAGATTTGCTCAAGATTTAGGAGAAAAAGAATGTGAGATAGATATAAATTATTAGTGTTTAGTTTTCACTCAAATTTAATTAAATCAATAAACTTGAGTTTAACACAATTGATATTCTGTGAGGTTATACAGATCTTCAAATAGAATTATATATTGCTAAATAAAAGGAACTCTACGATTTTAGTTGTATAGAGTTCCTTTTATTTAGCAATATGTAAAGGTTTTTAACTACTATAAGTTAGTATCATTTATTCTTCCCATTATGATAGAATCTCTGTATTCACCATTCCCTATAAATGTATCTTTTCTTAAATAGCCTTCTTGGATAAATCCAAACTTTTCATATAATTTTATAGCCTTTTGATTAGTTGAATCTACATCTAAAGTGATTTTCACAAAACCTTTACTATCAGCCCACTTTATTAAAGTGTCCAGTAATTTACTTCCTATACCGTAACCCCAGAATTCTTTAACAAGTGCAATTCCAAATTGTCCTTTATGTCTATACCTATTAAATGACGGAACTGAAAACCCGATTGTTCCCACAATTTTATTTTTAATTTTTGCAGTTAAAAATAGGCTATTTTCATCAGTCCTATTATTTTTTATGAATTTTATTTCGTCTTCAATGCTCATATTAAATTCACCAGGTTCTCTATTTAAAAAATCCGTTTCACCATCAACTTGTTTAGTAAATGAAATTAATTCCTCTGCATCTTCTATTTTTGCACATTCAATCATCAATTGCCCTAATTCTATGTCATGACTTTTGCAGTCTATTAAAGCCATATGTATCCACCATCCTTCACTTTAATTCACAAGAAAAATATAATTTATTAAAAATCTATTTTTCTTATGAATTAATTATACTTTTATTTGTTTTAAATTTCAAAATAAATTAAATAATGGGATTTTTAGGGATGATCCTGAGGGTAGCCACGATAAACAGCAATTGTGTCATAATACGCAAAGTATTTGTTGTAATTTGAAAAATATTAAAATATATGGACATGAAAAAAATTTAAATAGACTATAGCTTAAATAAACGTAGCGTAGTGTACTCTTTAAACATAATATTCAGATAAGTTATATATATTTGTTGAATTAAAATATGGTTTTGAGATAGATGTTATTTATAATATGAGTGTGAGTATAGATTTATTAGAAAGAAGGACAAGTCATGCTTGTACTACTAATGGGGCACACCCCAAGAAGAATGCTTTTTACATTAAAAAATAATTACCTGCTAATTAAAAGGAAGGCGACTTGTAGTCACCTTCCTTTTAATTATATTTAATAAAGTTTATAAATATGTTTAAATGTATAGAACAGGAATAAGGAAACATTCAAAAGTAATAATATATAAGAATGGAAGGAGGATTTATTATGATGAAACAATATTTTGATATAAATGATTTTTTCAAAAAATATTATTTTCATGATAGCTTAGTTAAAAACATTTTATATGATGGCTCTAAATTAGTGATTGATATAGAATTATGCTATTGGAAGCAATCAGAATATAATGCTTATGATGAAGAAATAAGAGATATTAAATTAATATTTGAAAATGTACTTAATTTTAATTTTGAGAGTGAAAATAATAAAATTGATAATGATATAATTTTAAAATTTTCCATTGTAGAAAACGAAAAAAATAATGGAATTTCCCTTATTGAAGCAGTTCTTGAAGGTGGAAAGGATATTAAAATTATTAAATTTAGAACTGATAGTGTGACTTTATGTTTTGATTGCATTTAATTTATTTAAATTCATCATATTGAAAAAAGAAAGGAAGATATCTATGTTATATTATAAGGATTTTTCTAAATGGCTAGATAGTAATTTAGACCAACTTCCATCAGATGCCATTGCAGTTAAATTAAATTTATATGAAGGTCCAAACAAGACCTATGATATTCAGTTAATCGGAACTGATAAGTTTGATAAAGAAGATGAAGATTGGGCATGTGATGAGATATTTTCTACAGGAGAAGATGTTTTTCTAATACCAAGAACTGACGATATAGATGATTGGGAAGATGGTCTATCCTTTGTATCGAAAATTATAGAAAGATATCTTCAAGATGGAAAGAAAGCCAATATACTGAAAAATCTACAGGCTGTTGGTGTTGGATTTATAGATGGGGATATTGAACTTTTATACCATGCAAAATGAATTTGATTAATTCAGAATGTTCTTATATGATGAATTAAAAAGTAGAGTATTCATGAAAAATAAATTAACTAAAATAGAGGATGACATATGACTATATTATGTAGAATAAAAATCATTCAAACTATATAAAGAATTAATATATTTTACTTTTAACATTTAGGTATGTCCATATATGCGTATAAAGGAAAGAATAGAGTGCAAACTACTCTACGCACCCTATTTATCTATTTATTTTAAATAAGTAAGTTTTTTGAGTCTAATATATAAAGATAGAACTAATCTAGTTAAACAATACCATAGAGTGTATAAACTTTCTCTTAATAAATATTATTGATTCAAAGAAGGTTGTATACCTTTAGATCCCATAGTTACATTAATCCCATCACTCAGCTCATTTATTTGAATGGAGTGACGTTCTTTTTTATCTAAATTTAATCCGTTTATTGTCACTTTTTCGCCTTTTGCTTTTCCTACTATATTCCCATCTATTCTTATGTTTCCAGAGTAAATAGGTTCATTAAATACAATCGTAACGGAAGTGAAATTTTCATTATTTTCAGTTGTATGAACCTCTATTATTCTAGGCGGATTAGTATCATCCCCTATTATTTCTCTAGTAGCATAAGATAACATCTTTACCCCTTCGCTATAATGTCTTAAATGTTTAATATTTTCTACTATCACTTGTACTTTTTCATTTTGAGTAATTGGTCTTTCTAGTGTAATAACCGCTTCTCCAGCAGAATCATAAGCTTTTATATTTTCAATATTAATAGCATCACCCTGATCATCCTTAACAGTGTAATTATTTATATCTTGTGCAGATTCTTTATCTACAGACCCATCAAAGAATATTTTTATCCTTGAAGCTTCTTGAAATATAATTGATCTTACACCTAATCTATATTCGGTTGGTATTTCTATAGTTTTCTCATAGAAATAAATTTTATCATTTTCTCGAGTTTTAAATTCAAACTTTACTGTATAAGTTTCTCCTCTTTCCATATTCATAAATCTAGCATTTACAATTTTATATCCTTCTGTCCAATCGATATACGGATTAGAAGATGATTTTTTTTGTGAAGTAACATTATTTCCATCAGCATCAAGTATTTCTCTTACACTAAGCCACTTAACTGCTTTTGGAAATGTCAGTATCCCATACGATGAAACTTGAATATTTGCCCCCATAGTATAAGAATCTTCAATGCTTGACTGTTCCCTTAGAAACCTGTCCATTACTACAGCCATTTGCTCCTTGGTTGCATTATCTTTAGGGTTAAAAGTATAAGTAAAATCCTCATGCTTTGAGCCATTCAGCAAGTTATATTGTACTGCAAATTTCACTTTATTATAGGCCCACGATGAAATATTATTTTTATCTGTATATGAACCTTCAAATTTACTTACATAAGGTAACATCTGTTTTATTTCTCCCTCTGATAAACCAATAGAATTTATTAATATAGTTGCCATTTGTTCTCTTGTACACTCTTCATCTGGTCCAAACCTTCCAAATCCCATACCGCTTATAATACCTTTTTGATATGCCAGTTCTATATATTTATATGCCCAGTGGTTTTTGGGAACATCATTAAAGGTTGGTTTATCAGGAATATTTGATGTGTCTATCTTTAGATTTTTCACAATCATAGTTACCATTTGTGAACGAGAAATATTTTGACGAGGGTTAAACCTCCCTTTTTCATCTCCTGTAATGATTTTTTTATCAAAAAGGTTTACAATAGAATCTTTAGCATAATCAGATGCTTGATTTAAATCTTTTAGGTTAGTAGCTTCAACACCAAAAAAATAATAAGATGTACCCAATACTGATAATAATATTATTACAATAGAACTCATTTTTAACATCCTATGGTTTAATTGTAGTTTTTTTATTTTAATCACCTACTTCATTTATATTTTTTATAAATAATTGACTTCTTATAAGTTATTTTTTTCGTAATATTAGTTAAATATATTATGAAAACCTAACCATTTTTAGTTATAATGACCTTTATAAATTGTATATTTGCTCTAATATTTTAAATTATGAGACATAACTATTTTGCTAAGCTTAATCTCTTTAATCTAGAAGCATAATTGATGATCACTATTGTATTAGCGGCTTTTATCTGACGTAGTGGAAATTAAGCAAATAAATTTTTTAACTTATTAAAGATACAGGACAATTATGGGTTTACAGAAAAGGTGAAAGAGTTGAAGGCATTCCAATGGGTGAATTTATAAAATAAGGGAAGTGATATTAGTGGATAAAACTAATATAAAAGTAGATTTTAGAATTGTAGGAGATAATTTTGAACCTAGTGATATTACATCAAAATTATCATTAACGCCTACATCAGCTTGGAAAAAAGGAGATAAGTTTACAAGGCGTGAGAAAAACCTTGAAAAAAAGTATTCATGTTGGCGTATAAGTACTGGATATGAAGAGTCTGTGGATATTGTTTTGCAATTGAATAAAATTATCAATATTCTTAATGATAAAAAAGCAATACTACAGGATTTGAAAAAAGTATATAGTTTTGATTATAGAATTGATGCTGTAATCAACATTGAGAATGGTGAAGCTCCAGCTTTATACATTGAATCTGAAATAATCAAATTCGCAAATGATATAGGTGCAGAATTAGATTTTGATTTGTACATTTTGAGCTAATTTGATAAACATATTATTGAAGTAGGAGAAAATATGATTATGGTTGTCAGAAAATTCATAAACAGTGTTCTATCAATTGAAGAAACTGCTATTAAAATGGATGTACCAGTTGATTATGTGGAATTTTGCTTAGAGTATGGGTATAACGTGTAGCAAGTTAATAGCACAATCCTCTTATATTGCGTAAATTATTAGTTTAATATTGATACACAATATCTATAAATGTAGCAATAACTTTTAATGAAGTTAACTTATGGAGAGTTAGTTTTTTTAGAAAAAATGGACAAGTTATGCTTGTACAATTAATGGGGCACATCCCAATAAGAATGTATTTTACATTTTGAAAATAACTATCTGCTTATTTAAGAAGGATATTTACAGTCACCTTCTTGTTAAATTTGGTCATTAAATTAAATGATTATATTGAAATAAATAGAACATTAATTAAGTAAGTATTTAGAATTAACAGAGGTGAACCGTATTATAAATAACTATGATTTCAAAAATCATTATAAAGATATTATTGAAAGGTTGTATAGTAGAGTTTTTTACTATGCAATCTTTTTTTTGTAAGGTTTAATTAAGGTTTAGTTCATTATGGTGTAAGTTTGGGATTGTATAATGAATTTGCAGTAAATAAGAGGAGGTGTAAAAATCATGATTCTTTGGGAATTAAAAAAAATATTTAAATCAAAAACAGGCTTAATTGTAATAGCATTATTTGTTTTTCTTTCTGGTATTATGAGTTTTTTAAAGCCTACACTAGAAACAGAAAATTCATATAGAAATGATAAATATGAACTAGTAGTAGACACTAGACCTAAAAATGAAATTGCAAATGATAAATTTAATGAAAAAATAAATCAAATAGAAGAAATGGCAAATACGTATGTAGACGATGAATCTATGAATAAAATTATAGAGATATCACGAGATAATTTAAGATTTATGGAATATAGAAAATATAAGGATGTTAGTTTTTTTAAGGTTTTTGATTATAGGATAGATCATTCTTTGATGTCGATAGTTATGGTTATTATTCTCATTTTAATATTTTCAAATATATATACAAATGAAATAGTATCTGATGTAGATAATATAATTCTTTCATCTAAAAATAAGTTCAGAGTTTTGTACTCAAAACTAGCATTTGCTATAATTTTTCCTATTGTAATCTATGGATTTTATTTAGGAATAGAATTTTTAGTAACTTTAGTTCAGTATGGAAGGCCTGTAAATGGAGGATCAGAAGCTTTTAGAATTATTGATAATGGATATATATTTTTGAATGAAACTTATACTATCAATAACTATCTAATGCTTAAGATTTTAACTATGACATCAATATTTATTAGCATATCTGTATTCTCGAGTTTATCCTCGTTTATTTCAACGAATTCTTTAGCATCTATAAGTGGAACTTTAATGTTTTTAATATTGGGTAAAGCATGTACAATTATTAAATTTCTACCAAAAGAATTACTAATTGTATTGAGTAAAGTAAATTATGTGGATTTGATATTTTATCCGCATAGCTTTATAGGAATGTATGCTGGAGATGTTAATATTCTTGGAAACAGTTTAGATGTTATAAATTTATGCAATGGTATTTTAGTATTAATGCTATCTATTGGAGTAGGACTTTGCGTTTTTACATTTAAAAAGATTTTAACTAGATAATTTTAGGAGGAATGATTAATGAATAAGCTTGAAATAAAGAATTTAACAAAAAATTATGGTAGAAAAAAAGCAAACGATGATATAAATATTACTTTTGAAAATGGTGTATATGGACTTTTAGGACCTAATGGAGCAGGTAAAACAACTCTTATGAAGCAGATAACAACCTTAATAGAGCCATCAAAAGGACAAATCTTATACAATGGAGAGAATGTAAAAGATTTAGATGATAAGTACAGATCTTTAATTGGATATCTTCCTCAAGAATTTGGGTTTTATAAGAATTTCTCAGCAAAGAGATTTTTACAGTATGTAGCTGCTTTAAAGGGGTTAAGTGGTAAAAATGCTAATAAAAAAATAGATGAACTTTTAAATCTTGTAGGATTATATGAAGTAAGAAATAAAGCAGTTGGTAAATTTTCTGGGGGAATGAAGAGAAGAGTAGGAATAGCTCAAGCTCTATTGAATGATCCTAAGATTTTAGTATTAGATGAGCCAACAGCAGGACTTGATCCACAGGAAAGAGCAAGATTTAGAAATCTTATTTCACAAATTTCTAAGGATAAGATTATAATACTTTCTACTCATATAATTTCAGATATAGAATCTATAGCAAAGGAAACCATTATGATAAAAAATGGAGCTGTTCTTATGAAGGGAATTCATAGAGATATACTTTTAGGAATGGAAGGTAAGGTATATAGCATAAAAGTTTCTAGTGAAGATGAGGTTTATGAGATACAAAATAATTATAAAATAGTAAATATTCAGCGTGGTGTTAACGGTACAGAACTTAGAATTATAAGTGATAAGATGCCTCCATATGAAGAGTCACAATTAGTAGAATCTAAATTTGAAGATGTTTATATGTTTTACTTTGACTTAGAAAACACTAGGGAGGTATAAATGATGGGAACACTTATAAAGCTTGAACTTAGAAAAATACTTTTGAAAAAAAGAATGTTAATAGTTTTGACAGGATCATTATTTTTAAGTTTTGTTTCAATAAGAGCCTTTTCAATAGAAGAAACTTATGCAGATATATTTAGTAAAGGATATGGATTAGTTCCTTTGATGGGAATTATGATGTTTATGATGTTTTCGGGAACTTATACTTCAGAGTATAACTCAAATATGTCAGAATTAATTAAAACAACTAAAAATGGTAAGAAAGAAATTGTATTAGCTAAATCAATAGCATCAGGATTAGGTGCTGCCATAATAAATCTTTTAGTTTTTTTAACTGTATGTTTATCTGCTTTAACAAAGCATGAATTTGGTGGATTAGAGTTACCATTAAAAAGTCTTTGGTATTTTAGAAAAAGTGGATCAGATATAACGGTTATTCAAATGATTTTGATTATGATTGTAACTATTACAATATGGTCGTTTTTCTTTGCACAATTAGGATTATTTTTATCATCTATAAGTAAGTCAGCAGCAATTCCATTCATATTTGGAGGACTTATTATGGGAGTACCATATATATTAGAAGGATTTTTAAAAGGTATTGGATTTGCAAAATATCTAGGATTTACACCTCTTTGGGCAATGATGAGCTGTCAGCTTATAAGGTATAATGTAGGGTTTGCAACTCCTTTTATTCTTTTAGGTATTTTTGTGGTTGGAATGATTGTATTTCCTAAATTAACATATAAGGCTTTTATAAAAAATTAATAATAGAATGGGGAAATTAATATGAAAAAGACATATTTAGCTATAGTTATGATTATAGCTCTTTGTGTATCCATAGTTGGATGTGGTAAAGTAGAACAAAATGAGAAATCTGTAGAAGTCAAAAAGATGAGATTTGAAGAAGTAGGGTTAGAATATTATGAACCTCAAGCATGGGATGAAAAAGAGGGAGTATCTCCAGCTTGTGTAGCAGGTGGGAAATACGGAGTAGCTTATATAGTAGCAGAAATTCCGTATGAATTTTTACCAACTGATTTTATTAAGGGATTAATTAAAGATGGTGAAAATGCAAAAACTGAGGAAGATCAAAAAAAAATATTTGAAAAATATCAAAAGAAAGCGAAGAATTTCTTTAATATTATGGTACTGGACAAAACTAAAGAAAAAAATGGACCAATTGAGGATATAAAAAGAAAAGAGAAAGTTTTTAAAGAATATAAGTATAAGGAAAAGGTAGCTGAAATAGATAATTTAGAATGTTATATATTATATAACGATAAATATGATGAGAGCGGATTGTCTGAAGAAGAAAGAAAAGAATTCAAAGAAGTTCGTGAGAGTATAGATGAACTTAAGAAGAATATAAAATTATTTACACCAATTGATATAAGTAAAAAAATAAGTGAAAACAAAACTATAGAATTTGAAACTAAAACTATTGATGGGAAAAAAATAGACAGTAGCATATTTGAAGATTATGAACTTACAATGGTAAATATATGGGCAACATTTTGTGGACCTTGTATTGCAGAAATGCCTGATATTCAAAATCTTTATGATGAAGTAAAGAATAAGAATATAAATGTAGTTGGTATTATTTCAGATATACCAGATGATGAAAATGAAGAACTTGCAAAGCAAATACTTGATAAAAAAGATGTGAAATTTGCAAATATAGTTCCTGATGAAAAATTAAATAAAGGAATATTAAAAGATATATCTGGGGTTCCAACAACTATATTTGTTGATAGTGAAGGAAATATGGTTGGAGAACCTATAGTGGGTAGCCGCAGCAAAGAAGAATATAAGAAAAAGATAGAAAAAATATTAGAAAATTTAAAGTAGCACTCAAATAATTATAGATGTACTGGAGTGATCTAGATGAAAGAAAGACTATATAGGTATGGAATATTAATTACCAGTTTAAGCTTTATAAATTTAGGGTTATATAGAAAAGAAGTAGATATTGTTTTTAGAAAAGCAATAAATATATGTTTGGAGTGCATAGGAATTGGATAAAAGAGGGTTATATCAAACAATTGTTACTATCATTACAAATGCAAATATAAATGGGTTTATTGAAAAAAATATATATAAGGGTCCTATCAAAAAGGTATGTGCTCCAGGACTTAATTGTTATTCTTGTCCAGGGGCTATAGGGTCCTGTCCTATTGGTTCTATACAAGCTGTTATAGGTAGTATGAAATATAATGTTTCATTATATATAATAGGATTTATTTCGTTAATGGGAATAATATTTGGTAGATTTATTTGTGGATGGTTATGCCCTTTTGGATTATTTCAAGATTTACTTTATAAGATACCATCTCGAAAGATTAAGGTTAGTAAAAAAACAAATAATATATTAAAGTATTTTAAGTACCTTATTTTAATTATTTTTGTAATATTATTACCAATGTTTTTGGTAAATGAATTTGGAATGAGCCCTCCTTATTTTTGTGAGTATATCTGTCCAACTGGTACTTTAGAAGGAGGAATTCCACTAGTATTATTAAATAAATCTTTAAGAGAAACCATTGGGGTTTTGTTTGTATGGAAAATGTTTATTTTACTTAGTATTACTACAGCTTCAATATTTATATACAGACCATTTTGTAGATATATTTGTCCTTTAGGTGCATTCTATGCATTGTTTAATCCTATAAGCTTTTACAAATTTAAATTACACAAAAACTTATGTACAAACTGTAATACTTGTGTGAAAAAATGTAATATGAATATAGAAATTAATAAAAATGCTAACAGTATAGATTGTATTAGATGTGATAATTGTATTAAAGCGTGTCCTACAAAAGCAATCAAAAAAGAAATAAGAGTATAATATGTTTGTATTAAACTATATAAAAACCTGATTCACTAAAATATCAGGTTTTTTGTTATACTATTAAGCGAGTAGAAGGATAATATACATAGATAATTTAATAGGAGAGTGAGATATGGAAAGGCTAATAAAGGAAAAGAAAATATTAATTATAGATGATGAAGAAGATATATTGAAATTACTATCAACAGTATTAACTAAGGAAGGTTTTAAAAATATATATACAGCAGAAACAGGTAATAAAGGACTCAAGCTATTCGAATCTGTAAAGCCTGAAATTATTCTTTTGGATATAATGCTTCCAGATAAGGAGGGCTATGAGGTTTGCAAGAAAATTAGAGAAAACTCTATGGTACCTATTTTATTTTTATCTGCAAAATCAGAGGAAATGGATAGAATACTAGGATTTGCTTTAGGAGGAGATGATTATATAACAAAACCATTTAGTCCTAAAGAGGTATGTTATAGAGTAAAAGCTCAATTGAGAAGAAATTCTATAAATTTTATCCAAGAAAAAAAAGATGAGAAAGATCTATCCTTTGGTCCTTTTGAGATAAACGAAAAAAAACTAGAAATTAAAAAGAATAGAGAAATTCTTGAGCTTAAACCAAAGGAACTTAAACTATTTTTATATATGGCAAAGAACCCGAATCAAATTATAAGTAAAGAGAAAATTTGTGATGAAGTATGGGGAGAAGATTATATAGGATTTGATAATACAATAATGGTACATATAAGAAGACTTAGAGAGAAAATAGAGGATAATCCGTCAAACCCTAAGTACATTATAAATGTTAAGGGACTTGGATATAAGCTAATAGTGAAGGATGAATAAAATATGAAATGGAAACTTACCTTAAGGTTTGTATCTACTGTAATTTCAGTAGTGATTATAGTAATGATTATAAATATAGTGTCTATAACAATATTATTTTTTACACGAAATGATATAAATAATAAAGACAAGAAATTTTTAACAGGAGCTAGTACAGAGGATTTTGTGAGAAATTTTAATAACTATATATTAATAAAGGAAGAAAACATAAATGTAAGTGATAAAGGAAAAAAAGAGCTTGATAATAAGGAAACGTGGATACAAATTTTAGATGAGAATGGAAAAGAAATATACAGCTACAAAAGGCCAGAAAATACCCCAGTTAAATACACGCCGTTTCAGCTTGTTCATGGATATAAGTATAGAGGGGGGATAGGTAACTCATCAACTATATTTATAGGAGAAAAAATGGTTAAAGACAAGCAGTATAGTTATATTATAGGGTTTCCTATGCGAAAGGTTCAAAAACACATTTTAATTTATAATACAGATGATATTGGAGAATTTATGAAGAATACTACGGTTGCGGTGCTTTTAATTGATTCTATAATAGCTTTATTTTTTGGATACTTATTTAGTAGAAGACTAACAAAGCCATTAGGTAATATTATTAGCGGAGTAGAAAAGTTGGGAGAAGGAGATTATGATGTTTATTACTCTCCAAAAGGAATATACAATCATATATATTATAATTTAAATAATCTTTCAGATACACTTAAAATAAATGAAATAGAACGTAAGAAGTTAGATAAAATGAGGGAGGATTGGATAGCAAATATATCTCATGATATAAAAACTCCTTTGGCATCTATTAAAGGGTATGCAGAGATTTTAAGTGATGGTGATTATGAATTTTCTAAGGAAGAAATAGTATCTTATGCAGATGTTATTCATAAAAAGTCTAATTATATAAATGAACTTGTAGAAGATTTAAATTTAACTACAAAGCTTAAAAATAAAACTTCTATAATAAATAAAAAAGAAATTAACTTAGTAAAACTGGTTAGAGAAAGTGTTATCGATATATTAAATGATCCCAAATACAGTGATAGCGATATTAATTTTATTTGTGAAGAAAATATTATTTTAAAGGAAGTAGATGGTATTTTAATAAAGAGAGTAATAAACAATCTTTTATATAATTCTCTTATTCACAATGATGCCGAGGTCAAGATAGAAGTTAAAGTTATTAAGGAGGATAATGTTCATATATTTATAAAAGACGATGGAAAAGGAATAGGTTCAGAAGATATAAAGTATATATTTGATAGATATTATAGAGGAACAAATACTGGGGAAAGACATAAAGGTTCGGGACTTGGAATGGCTATATCTAAGGAAATAGTAAATGCACATGACGGAAATATAAAAATAAATAGTAAGCCTGGAGAAGGCACGGAAATAGAGGTTATATTATAAATATTTAGGCAAATAAATTTTTAGTTTTTCAAATTCTAAATAAGACAAATATCCAAGAGCAGAATAGCTTATTTATCTGCTATAAAATAGCTCAAGATATTAACTATATAAGAAAAAATAGACAAGACCGTTAGAAATATATGTACAGATTAAGAGAAGTAGAACTGTTAACTATTTAGAATTATTAGAGGTGAACTGTATCATAAATAGGTGCGATTTAGAATTAAAATTATTGTCTTTACTATTTTTAAAACTAATGAAATAGTAAAGACACTCACAATAAATGGACTGAACCCCTTAAGTAGACATTATAAATAGTCTATTTACACGGCTTTCTTTTTTATATTAAAAAATAGATTAATACATTTTTTTAGAATATATACAAGAAAAATTAGACAAGCTATGCTTGTACAACTAATGGGCTATGTATAAGGATACGAACTTAAATCTTGACAACTCAACAATATTAATATATTAGTTATTTGTGGTAATGAAGGCAGCTTTATTGAAATAAGCTGTCTTTTTTATGTTCTTATTGAGTCAATAGGTTTAAGAATTATTACTATTATAGGGTATAAAATGGATTGAATAATTGTATTTGGATAAATATAGAGTAGGGTTTTGCTAATCTGAGGAAATATATTGAACTATAGGGTTTTAATGTTTGGAGAAATTTGGAGTTTTGAAGGGAAAAATACAGAGTATATAGAATATATAGTCATATGTTCTGCTGCTAAAAATCGAAAACATATCCTATAATCTAGAAAAAATTCAGCTATAAGGAGGGAAAGTAATGTTCTCACAAAAAGGATGTCATTTTATAGATATGAATGCAGTTATTGAAGCGTCTCAAACTATTTCTAGTGAAATTGAGTTAGATAAGTTACTTGAAAGGCTTATTAAAATTGTTGTAGAAAATTCATGTGCTGAAAAAGGATATTTTATAATGAAGTCAGATGATAAATTCGTTATTGAATGTGAAATAAACCATGAGAATATTTCTGTAATGCAGAGTATTCCCTTAGAAAAATATCAAGATATTCCCCAAAGTATTGTGAATTATGTTATAAGAACAAAGGAAAATATAGTTTTAGACAATGCATCTAATGAATTATTGTTTTCTACTGACCCTTATATAATAAGAAACCAATCAAAATCTATTCTATGCATGCCTATAATTTATAGAGGACATTTAAGAGGGATTGGTTACTTAGAAAATAATCTATCTATTGGAGCATTTTCTAAAAATCATATCGAAGTATTAAAAATATTATCTACACAAGCAGCTATTTCAATTGAAAATGCTGTAATGTACGAAAAAACCAAAAAAAATAATCAAAAATTAGAAAAAACCGTAGAAAAAAGAACAAATGATCTGAAAAATACAGTAAAAAAATTAAGGGAAGAAATAAAGGAAAGAAAAAGAGTCGAATTAGAATTAAAAGAAAGTCAAGAACAATATTGTCTTTTAGTAGAACTTTTACCTGATTCAGTTTTTGTTCATATTGATTCTAATATAGTATTTGTTAATAAAGCTGCTACAAAACTGTTTGGAGCCAAAAAGAGTGAAGACTTAATTGGAAAATCCATAAAAGACTTTATTCATAGGGATTTTCATGAAAACTTTAACGAAAGAATGAATATATTACAGAATAATGGAAACCTTCTTTCGTTTTGCGATTATAAGATTATTGACTTAGATGGAACAATTGTAAACCTTGAAGTTGCTTCAACTCCTTTTCCATGGAATGGAAAACTGATGATTTTGAGTGTGGTAAGAGACATAACTGAGAGAAAGCAAGCAGAAAGCTTACGTAAGAGTGTAAAAGATAAGGAGAGATTGCTAAAAGAAGCACTTGAATATGATAGGATAAAGACCCAGTTTATTACGAATATTTCACATGAACTTAGAACTCCACTTAATGTAATGTTAGGAGCAATACAGATGTTTAAATTACTTTTAAATGACAAACCATGTGAAAGTAAAACTTACAAAATGATGACCTATTCAGATATGATGAAACAAAACTGTTATAGGTTAATAAGACTGGTTAATAATTTAATTGATATTACAAAAATAGATACTGGATATTTCAATATAAATTTAAAAAAATGCAATATTGTGAAAGTTATTGAAGATATTACATTATCTGTTGCAGAATATGTTAAAGATAAAGATATAAATTTGATATTTGATACGGATGTAGAAGAAAAAATAATGCCATGTGATCTAGATAAAATGGAAAGAATATTACTTAATCTTTTATCTAATGCAATAAAATTTACAGATATGAATGGAAGTATATATGTAAATTTAGAGGATAAAGGGAGTAGTATAGTCATATCAGTAAAGGATACTGGTATAGGTATTTCAGAAGACAAGCAAGATATGATATTTGACAGATTTATACAGGTTGACAAATCTCTTTCGAGAAATCGAGAAGGAAGTGGTATTGGATTATCTCTTGTTAAGGATTTTATTGAATTGCAAGGAGGCACAATTTCTTTAAAAAGTAGGTTAGGATATGGAAGTGAATTTATTATAGAACTTCCTAATAAAGAGATAGAAGAAAATACTTTAGAAGAAATAGCTATATGTAATATTAATAAAAATAGAGAGCAAATTCAAATTGAATTCTCAGATATATATTTCTAATTAATTCATATCATAGATTATTGTGTGAAAATTTATGAATTTTGCGATATATCAAATCGCATACATAAAAAATAACTATTACTTGAAAAATTCTTTTCTAAGTCATAGTTATTTTTTTATGTATATATTATAAGAAAATATAAACAAAATACATAAATAACCATATAATGGTAATGAAATTCGATTATAGGGGGGATTTTTGTGTACAATTCAATTTCAGGGTACTTTAAATTAGCATTTAAAAATATATCTAAAAATCCAATTTTAATAGTTCCTAAATGTATACTTTTATTAGTATATCTACTATCATTTGTTATAGGGTATTTTTTTATAGATAATATTCGAGAAAACAGCTTAATAGTTATTATAGGAATGCTTGTATTAGTTGCATTGTTTGAAATTATTACAGAATCAGGCGTTCTTAATATGATAAAAATAAGCATGAAAGAAAAGCCTACTTTAAAAGATTTTATTTATGGAGTAAAAAAATATTCAGGAAGAATACTTTTAGGGAATATATTAATAACAGTTATAGCTACTTTAGTATTATTCTTGTTTACACAAATAATTATAACTCAGCAAAATCAAGTTTTAGGGAATTTTTTGATGAAAGATATAGTACATTACGATGGAAATAGTATTATAACAACAGCTATAGTAGCTTTTATTATATTGATAATTCCATTTGTAATATTTTGTTTTTTAATTAGTTTTTGGAAATTTATATTAGTAAATGAAGATTGTGATATACAAAAGTCTTTTTCTATGAGTATTAAGTTTGTAAAAAAGAATATAGGTTTAACAATAGTGATTTCTATACTAGATTCTACTTTGACAAATATTAAAGGTTCAAAAGAATTTAAGTATAATAGTAATTTCATTGCAAAATACAATGATTTAATATCTTATGGATATTTTAATATGATGTGGATTTGCTTAATAATTATATTAAAAACATTGTTGAATATATATTTTAATATAATATATTTTAATATATATGTAGACAGAAAAAGTTGTATAGAAGAGATTAAAGAATAAAAGATTAAAGATGGTATATTAATGAATAAATTTGTAATAGCAAATCCAAGATATGAAATGTTTAACCTATTAATATAGAATAGACCCTCTTGAATTAGAATTAAAGCCATGGAACGCTTTTATAAAATCTAGTTTAGGAGGGTATTTATTTGTGATAAAATAATAAAGAATTAAATATTTTTACAAAATAAAATATAAAAAAGGAGTTTTTATGAAGTTTATAGGTTACAGGACATTAAAAACAGCTATAGGTGCAGCAATTTCTATAATTATATCAAAATACATAGGACTTGAGTATGCTGTATCTGCAGGGATAATAACTATTTTAAGCATACAAAATACTAAAAGAAAATCTGTTGAAATAGCTTTTCAGAGGATTTGTGCATGTGTATTAGCTTTAGGTATAGCTTTTATAACATTTAATTTATTCGGATATAGAGAGATAAGCTTTAGTATATTTTTATTAGTATTCATACCATTTGCAGTAAAATTTAATATAGGAGAGGGAATAGTAGTGAGTTCAGTTTTGGTAACTCATTTACTTGTACAAAAATCAGTAGAAACTTTCTGGCTAAAAAATGAGTTAAAGCTTATGATAACAGGTGCTTTTGTAGCATTAATACTAAATCTGTATATGCCTAGTATAGAAGATAAAATACGAAATGATAAAATATACATAGAGGAAATGATGAAAGAAATACTACACAAGATGTCTATAGCATTAAAAAATCATACGTACTCATTTGATACAGATGATTTATTTGATGGATTACAAGATAGACTAGAAGAAGCACTAAAAAGATCTTACATTAATTTTAACAATTATGTATTTCAAAATGAAATATATTATGTACACTATATGGAAATGAGAATAAAACAGTTTGAAACTATAAAACGTATGAAAGAACATTTTCAAAGATTTTTTATGACTTATGAACAAGCTATCATGATATCTAATTTTACACAGCAAGTAGCTAATTTATTATATGAAGACAATACTGCAGAAGGCTTGATAGGTGAATTGAATAAGTTAAGATTAGTTTTTAAACAAATGCCACTTCCTAAAGACAGAGAAGAATTTGAAAATAGAGCCATGCTTTTTCAATTTTTAAATGATATGGAAACTTTTTTGATTATAAAGAAAGAATTTAGAAAAAATATAAATAAGTAGTTTGGAATATGGAGGATATAGTATGAAATATCATGTTATGAGATTAAAACCAGGACAAGATTTAAAAAAAGAGATAGAGAATGTTATTTCACAAAAAAATATTGAAGCTGGTATAGTTATGGCTTGTATAGGGAGCTTAAACTGTGCAAAAATAAGGTTAGCGGATGAAAATATAGTAAAGGAATACAACGAAAAATTTGAAATAATATCTTTAGGAGGTACATTATCTAAAAATGGATCTCATTTACATGTATGTTTAGCAAATGAAAAAGGCATATGCATAGGAGGCCATCTTATGTATGAATGCTATATATATACAACAGCTGAAATAGTCATAGGGAAATTAGAAGATATTATTTTTAAAAGAGAGTACTGTGAAGATACAGGTTTTAAAGAATTAAATATAAACTATATAAAGGAGACAGTAAATGACAATAAATAAAGAAGAATTTTTAATGAAATACCATTTAGCAGATAAAATAAAAAATATAGATATAGATTGGCAAGTGCTAAATGATATATATAATGACTTTAATGAATATAAAAAAAGTTATGAAAGTCAAGCAGAATTCATTGCTACTATTTTTAGAACTCACAAAAATATACATTCTGTTAAATCTAGAGTAAAAGATCCAGATAGACTTATAGAAAAAATAATTAGAAAGCTTCCTAGTAGAAAAAATAAACATGGAAAAGAATTTTGTTTCTCTGTCGATAACTACAAAGAAGAAATAACAGACTTAATAGGAATTAGAGCTATACATATATTCAAAGAAGATTGGGAAGAAATACATAAATTTATAATGAAAACATGGAAAGTAATAGAAATAACAGCAAATGTAAGAGATGGAGATGATACTGAAAAATTCAAAGAATTAGGAATTGAAATACATTCTAGAAAGTCAGGATATCGTTCAGTTCATTATTTGATTGAATTTTTTCCAACGAATCAAAAAGTTATTGCAGAAATCCAAGTTAGAACAATATTTGAGGAAGGGTATGGAGAAATAGATCATAAACTCAGATATAGTCATAAGGAAATTCCAGAAGTTTTAGCATTAAATTTATTGTTGTTCAATAGAATTGCTGGAAGTTCTGATGAAATGGCATCTTTAATCAATTTATTAAATAAAAACTGGTCTCAAATGGAACATAAATATGATGAAGTTATAAAATCTAAAAATGATCAAATCTTGGAAATCAAAGATAAAATATTAGATAACATAAATATAGATGAAAAAGAAAAAAAAGACTTAATAGCTAGCTTAGATAAAATATTAAAAGACGATTCATCAATAAGTTTTACTAAAAATATGATACAGACATAATAGGAATAATAAATACTCAAAACAATGAACAAGAGAAAATAAAAAATATTATAGAGAAATATATCAAAAAAGAATGCTTAAAAGAAATAAAAAAAGATCAGACTGGCTTTAAATTAAAACCTAAATCAATAATTGAGTGGTTACAGTTTAATGCAAGGTATATGCAAATATATTATTGAATATTTCAAAGGTATATTTATGTGAAAGTATATGGAGTTAATAACTCAAGGCTAGTTGTCTCCATATACTTTATATTTTGGGAAAATATTATCTACTATAAATAATATTTTCCTTGGTAGGAATCTCTAATTGAAAGCTCTTTATCTATACCATTTAAAACACTTCTTTTATCAAGACTCCACCACGGTTCGACCAATGTATCCCTAGATCCGTCTCCTGTTAATCTGTGAATTGTTATATTAGGATTTAGCCTTTCTAAAATATCACAGATTAAATGGATGTATTCTTCTTTTTCTAACAACTCAAATTTAGTTGAATTATAATATTTTTCAAGGTCAGTTCCCTTAATTATATGAAGTAGATGCAACTTTACCCCCTGAATATCCATACTAGAAACTTTTGAAATTGATTCAAAGATCATATCTTTTGTTTCATTTGGAATACCTAATATTAAATGGGTTACTACATTTATATTGTAAGATCTTAATTTTTTTACTTTTTCTTTGAACAAAGAAAAAGGATATCCTCTTCTTAGAAACTCAGCACTTCCATCATGTATAGTTTGAAGTCCAATCTCAATCCAAAGATATGTTTTTTTACTCAATTCACTTATCAACTGTATAACATCATCATCTAAGCAATCAGGTCTTGTTGCTATTGCAATACCAACTACACTATCACAATTAATAGCTGCTTCATACTTTTTTCTTAGAATGTCAACGTCAGCATAAGTGTTTGTGAAATTCTGAAAATAGGCAATATATTTGCCATTAGGCCATTTATTACTTAGTAGATTAATTTGATCTTCAATCTGTTTATCTATAGATAAAATTCTGTCTGAAGCATACTCTCCAGAACCGCTATCGCTACAAAATATACATCCATTAAAACCTATTTTTCCGTCCCTATTAGGGCAAGTAAATCCCCCATCTAGTGATAGCTTGAAAATTTTTTCATTAAATATCTTTCTAAGTTCGAAGTTTAGTGAATGATACCTTTTATCAAACCAACGCAAATTATTACACATCCTTTATATTTATATAGTGTAGATTTTATTTTACTATGCAAAATAAAATCTTTCAAGGAATAATAATATGAATTCTGAATATATATAAACATATTTAGAAGGTATTTTTTGATAAAAGTGTAATTATATACATATTAAAAAATAATAGAGGGGAAGTTTATAATGCGTAGACAATTAAAAGCGGACCTAGCCTTATTATTTGTAACTATAGGATGGGGAGCTTCTTTTATACTAACCAAAAATTCATTATCGGAATTGGAAACATACAATTTTTTAGCCATAAGATTTTTAATAGCTTTTATAATATCTAGCTGTGTATTCTTTAAAAATATGATTAAATCAGATAAGAAAACTATAAAATATGGGCTTATATTAGGTATTATACTTTATGCCCATTATGCATTTCAAACAGTTGGACTTAACTATACAACAGCTTCAAAATCTGCATTTATAACTGGTTCAAATGTTATAATGGTTCCTATATTATCAGCACTTATGATTAAGCAATCTCCTAAAAGAAAGTCATTAATAAGTGCAATGCTTGCATTAATAGGGCTTGCAATGCTTACATTAAATGAAAACATCACAAGTATTAATATTGGTGATATATATACCTTGGTATGTGCTGGTGTATTTGCTATATATATAATATTTGTAGGAAAATATACTTGGGAATGTGAGTCTATATCGTTAGCTGTTGTTCAATTTGGGGTTGTTGCTTTTTTAAGTGCTGTAACTTCAATTGCGATGGAAAGTCCTATAGTACCATCTCGAAATGACGTTTGGATGAATATAATTATATTGAGTGTAGTATGTACTTCGGGTGCATTTATAATACAAAGTGTTGCCCAAAAGTTTACAACTTCGAATCATACAGCTCTAATTTATTCAGCAGAACCTGTATTTGCAGCTATGTTTGGATATTTTTTATATTCTGAAGTCATAACTATTAAAACAGGAATAGGAGCATTTTTAATATTATTGGGAATGATAATATCTGAAGTTGATTTTAACATATTCTTAAGATCAAAAGAAAAAGAAGAAGATAACTTAATAAATAGTGAATAAAGAACATTTATTAAAAAAATTCATCTATATTTGATATAGATGAATTTTTTTTGCATATTCAGGAAAAACTTGTATTGTAAGAAAAGGTAGGTGAATATACTTGAATGAAATAAATATAAAAGATAATAATGCTTTCATACATTTTCCAAATATACTCAGAAATCATATTAAAGAAAATTATAAGGAGGGGCATAAAGAAATAGTTATATTATGTATAGGGACAGATAGGTGTACAGGAGACTCACTGGGGCCATTAATTGGATATAAGCTTCAAAATAAAATAAATAAATACAAAGAAATCTATATACATGGAACATTAGAAGAGCCTGTTCATGCAAAAAATTTAAATGATACAATTGAATATATAAATGAACATTATGAAAGCCCTTTTATAATAGCTATAGATGCATGCCTAGGGTCATCTGATAGAATAGGATGTATTAAAGTATCAAATGGAGCATTGAAACCTGGAGCAGGTGTAAATAAAACATTACCTTCTGTAGGAGATATAAATATATTAGGAATAGTAAATGTATCAGGTTTCATGGAATTTATGGTTTTACAAAATACACGATTACAATTAATAATGAAAATGTCTGAATTTATATCAAGGGGAATAGATCATGCGTTATGGACATGCACTCAGAAAAATCAAGTACAGAACAATACATTATTAAAAAGCCATTTGCATTAATGCAAATGGCTTTTTAATAATGTATTGTTCCTAGTAGAAAATTAAAGAAAAAATTTTAAATTTTATTGTAACAATATAAAAAGATAAAACATAAAATAATATGTACTTAAATAGTAAGGAGGTATAATATGAGTTTATTTAAAGCTTTCAAAAAAAAGAAGAAAAAGAATCTAACAGATGATAACAATAAAAAAGAACTAAAAGTGAGCAAAAAAGTAAAAAAAACAAAACGTGAAAATTTGGAAGAAAAAAAACATAATGAAGCAAGAGAAGATAATATAGAATATCTTAATGAAGAAATTGATAATGGACCAAAGCCAAGCAAAAAGAAAAAAAATAGAAACAGTAAAAGTAATAAAAATAATACTACTGAAATTATAGAATTAATAGATGATGGTGAAATAGAAAAATAGTAGAACAACACATAATGTGTTGTTCTACTATTTTTTTGAAAATAATACAAAATTTAAGAAAAATTTAAGAAAAATTTAAGTAAATTAAAATACTAAAATGTTATAATCGTACTGTAAACAAAATAATTACAATTTATTCCATGTAATTTAAATAAGGTAGGAGGTAAATTAAATGACAAAAAAAAAGAAAATAATGGGTATATCAATAATTTTAGTTATTTTATTATTTATAGTACTAAATTTTAAATCAGCAGGATCAAGTGATGACATACCGGTAATAACAACTGATATAAGAACAAGTAATATAAGCTCTGATATATATGTCAAAGGTGAATTAAAAAGTAAAATAAAATCAGAAATATCTTCAGATCTTACATATATAGTAGATAATATATTTGTAAACGTAGGAGACAAAGTAAAAAAAGGGGATAAATTAGCAACATTTGATATGAAAGAATTAAATCAAGATATAGAATCTGCTAAACTTGAATTTGAAATTCAAGAAGCTCAATATAAAGAAAAAAATATTGAAGAACGTATATTATGTCTAAAAAAAGATGTAGAAAACCAAACTATGGATTTTGAAATTGCTCAAAATAAATATGAAAGTTCTAAATCATTATATGAATTAGGAAGTATTAGTAAAGATGAACTTGATTCTGATTATAATACATATAAAAAAGCTCAAAATAATTTAGATAAAATAAAAGTAGATTTAAATAAAGCTATAAGAGAAAAGAATAATGATTCTGATGCGAAATCATTAGAACTTAAAAAATTAAATTTAAAGCAAAAAATAGATGATTTAAGTAAATCAACAGTAATAAGTCCAATTGATGGAACGGTTACAGCTATTGATGCAAAAATTGGATCAATTCCTAAAGGTGCTGGAGGAATATTTGTTATCGAAGATTTGAAAAATTTGAAAGCAACATTTGATATAAATGAATTTGATATAAGTAAATTACATAAAGGACAAAAAATAAATTTAACTACTGAATCTCTTCCTGATGCTGCTTTTAAAGGAAAGATAACTAATATCTATCCAACAGCACGAATAAAAGAGGGTTCCGCTTCAGGTAAACAAATAATAATTCCTGTAGAAGTAGATTTAATTGGAAATATAAAAGGTTTAAGACCAGGACTTATAATTGAATCTAAAATAGAGACAGAGAAACGAAAAGATGCGTTAGTTCTTCCTTATGAAGCAATTTATGAAAAACAAGATAAAACTAATTGCATATTTGTGGTAAAAGATGAAATGCTAAAGGAAATACCTGTTAAACTAGGAATTCAAAGTGATTTAGTTGTACAAGTTATCTCAAAAGATATAAAGCCTGGTGATAAAGTAGCACTTAATCCTAATGAAGCTTTTATAGATGGTATGAAGGTTTCTACTATGAAGTAGTTAGAAAGAAGGTATAAAAATGATAGAAGTTAAAAATCTAGAAAAAGTATATCAAAATGGAGATATAAAAGTTCCTGCATTAAAAAACATTTCTCTTACTATAGAAGAGGGAGAATTTGTAGCAATAATGGGTTCTTCTGGATCAGGTAAATCTACTTTTATGAATATTTTAGGCTGTCTTGATAAACCAACTTCTGGAGAATATCTATTGGATGGAATACCAATACAAGATAGAAATGAAGAAGAATTATCAAATATAAGAAATCTGAAGATAGGATTTGTGTTTCAGTCATTTAACCTTATTCCAAGAACATCTTCACTGAAAAATGTAGAATTACCACTTTTATATGCTAGAAAAAACCAAAATGTTAGAAGAGAGAAAGCTATCTCGATTTTAGAAAAGGTTGGATTAAAAGAAAGAATACATCATATGCCTAATGAACTATCTGGAGGTCAAAGGCAGAGAGTTGCAATAGCTAGAGCATTAGCTAATGAACCACCTTTAATTTTAGCAGATGAGCCAACTGGAAATCTTGATACAAAATCAGGAGATGAAGTAATGGAAATTTTTAAGAAGTTGAATGATGAAGGTGTAACAATAATACTTGTAACACATGAACCTGAAATCGCACAACATTGCAAAAGAATAGTCGCTTTTAAAGATGGGATTTTAATAAAAGATGAACTTGTTAAAAATAGATTATAAATTTTTAGATTGGAGGTTATTATCTTGTTTTTTTTAGAAAATTTTAAGCTAGCTATATCCAGTCTAAGAGCAAATAAGATGAGATCTTTTTTGACAATGCTTGGTATAATAATAGGAATTAGCTCTGTTATTACAATAATGACTCTAGGAGAAATTGGTAAAGCAAGTATAGGTAAAGAATTCGAAGGCTTTGGTACTCATAGAGTAAGTATTCGCTTAAATTGGAGTGATGAAATAAGATCTACTGATTTTTTAAGCGATAGTGAACTTGAAAAAATAAAGAATGCATTTTCCAAGGAAATTAAATATATATCTCCTATTACTTGGGGATCTGGAAAGGCTAAGAAGAACAAATCATTTGCAGGTGTAGATATACAGGGAACAAATGATGACTATAAATATGTAGGAAAAGTAGACATTATAAACGGAAGATTTTTAAATAATTCAGATATTAAAGCAAGACGATATGTAGCTGTTATAAACAAAAAACTTGCTCTTAAGTTGTTTAAAAGAGCAAATGTAGTTGGAGAAACTGTAAAGATAGAAAGTGGAGATTCTGCACAACGTTTTGTTATAGTAGGTGTATATCAAGACCCACCTTCAGTATTTGATAAATTCAATAAAGATGATACAACTTTACTTTATGCTCCTGTAAGTGTTGTAGAATATGGTGGTTTGTATAGTTCCGTTCAAGCACAACTATCTAAAACCGTTGATATTGATTTAACGTGTAATAAAATTGCAGAATATGCATCTAGAATAAAAAACAAGAAAGGTTTGTATAGTGTAAGATCTGCAAAAAGTGAAATGAATATAGTAGATAATGTATTAAGTAAGATATCTTTAGGAATAGGAGCAGTAGCTGCTATATCTTTATTAGTTGGTGGAATAGGTGTTATGAATATAATGCTGGTTTCTGTAACTGAAAGAACTAGAGAGATAGGAATAAGAAAGGCTTTAGGAGCTAAAAGAAAGGATATATTACTTCAGTTTTTGGTAGAATCAATGATAATATCAGGTGTAGGAGGATTAATAGGAGTAACACTTGGGCTTGGAATATCTAATATAGCAGCTATTGTATTGAAAGTAAACCCTAGCGTACCAATTAGATACATACTAATAAGTGTTTCTTTTTCAGCTATTGTTGGAGTTTTCTTTGGATTATATCCTGCTAATAAAGCAGCTAAACTTGATCCTATAGAAGCACTTAGATATGAATAAATAATTGATTGGAGGTTAACATGAAAAAAAATAGATATATATTTTTATTTGTTATGATTGCATTGTTTACACTTTTTAATTCAATCATAACATTCAAATCATTTACAGATGATAAGGAAAATAATATATTAACTTTGGAAAAAGCTCAAACTAAAGCTGTATTAAATTCAAATATATTAAGCGAAGGTAAGAGGAGTTTGGAGTCATTATACGATGAACGTTCAAAAACAAAGAGGCAAGAAAAACAAACAAAAAATTTAGGTTCATTTACACTCGAAGATTATAAATACAAATCTGGTGATGCAATGAAAATAGTAGATATAAAGATCAAAGGTAGTGAAATAAAATTAAAAGAAGAAGAAAAAGAAATAAAGAGAAAAGTATTAACTTTATTTCAAGATATTCTTATAAAGCAAAAGGAATTAGATATAGCAAAAATGAATATGGAATATGAATATAATCAGTTAGAAATATCAAAGTTAAAAAATACGCTTGGTAAAATCTCAAACATTAATTTAGAAAGTAGCCAAAATAAATATGATGAGATTGTTACATCATTAAGCACCAAAGAGATTGAATTAGAAAATTTATATAATAGTTTGAATCAACTGATGGGACATGAAATTAATAAAAGGTATGTTGTTGTACTAGCTGATATGTATATAGACTTTAATATTGATAATATAAAAAAACCTGAAAATATTATAGATGTAGTTTTGGAAAATAGGTCTGATTATGTAGATTTAAAAAATAGTTATGAAATTCAAAATCTAAATTTAAATAATATCAAAATTAAATATACTCCAAATACATACATATATCAAGAGGAAGAGAGAACTCTAAAGAATTATAAAGAATCATATCAAGAAAAAGAAATTTCAATAAAAAATGAGTTAGAAGATGAATATTCTCAACTTGCTCTATCTAAGAAAAAATTAAATAATAATGAACAAGTTTTAAAAAATGCTAAAATCAATCTTCAAAATAAATATAATTTTTTTGAATGCGGCAGATTAAGCAAAATGGATATGGAAAATGCTAAAATAGATACGATGAATAAAGAACTCAGTTATATGAGTAATAAATTTGAGTTTCAAAGAAATTTATATAAATATATATCAAATTATGATTATACTAAATAAATGTAATAAGAAAGCTTAGAATTTATTCTAAGCTTTCTTTTATATTAAACAAGAAGTTAATAATTAAACTACTGAGCATGAGTGCTTAAAATCATATAGATTTATACATCTCTGCGATTTATGTAGTTGTTTATTAATTTCTCGTTGTAATATTATAATAACCGATTCTAATGAATATATTCTGGAATATTTAGTAAAAATCTGAGGTATAAATTAAAATTATAGTATAGTTATTTATAATTTTAATTTTTTTATATTTTGAATTAGTTATTGAATTTAGATTATAATTTTTGTAATATCCCATACAAATAAATATTATTATATTTGTATGGGATAATATTAATACTAAATGTTTTAAAAATATATTAGATTATAAGAAATAGTTAGTTTTAAAAAAATATATATAAATATAAGTAATATTTTTTAGGAGGTTTTTTATGAGTTCTAAGGCAGAAGTATTCAAAGAGTGGGATAATCATTTATTAAACGATAGTAAGCCTTCGGTATATTTTAATGAAATTAAAAATAATAATATGTTAAATGAACATCCTTTATCAATGTTAAAAAAATTAGAAGATACTCCTCAATCTGAGAAATATCATCCAGAAGGAAGCGTATGGAACCATACTATGATGGTACTTGATGTTGCTGCGGATAAAAAGAGATTGAGTAAGAATCCTAGAGTATTTATGTGGGCAGCTTTGCTTCATGATATAGGTAAGCCATCTACAACTAAAGTAAGTAAAAAGAAGATAACATCCTATAACCATGATTCTATAGGAGCTAAGTTGGCAAGAGAATTTTTAGTTGAATTTACTGATGATAATAAATTTATTGATGAAGTATGTATTCTTGTAAGATGGCATATGCACTTATTATTCGTAGTAAAAGATTTACCCTTTGCAAAAATAGATGAAATGTTATCTGAAACAACTGTTGAGGAATTAGCTTTATTTGGAACTTGCGACAGATTGGGTAGAGGTAATATGTCTGAAGAAAAAATAAAAGAGGAAGATAAAAATATAGAAATATTTATAAAAAAATGCAAACAGCATTTACAAAATAAAAAATAAAAATGATGTACCGTGATTAATCACACTATACTTTTTGATACCATATATTATATCAAAAAGTAGGGGGACGTCTTAAATGAAAAAATGCTCTAGATTTAAACACTGTGGATTTATAAAAAAATATGAAGATATAGGATTATACGATGATTTAATAGAACTATACTGTAAAGGTAAAAAAAAGAAAGAATGTAAACGCAGAGAATTTAATAAAGAAAAGGGATATTCTCCTGATGACAATATGCTTCCTAATGGAAAGATGGGAAAGCGTAAATAAAATCATATGAAAATTAAAGTGCATATATTGTTTATCTTGACAATATATGCACTTTTAATATACAGTTTTATAGTATAATTTTAAGCTATGACGTCAATATAGGAGGTAAAAAATGACTAGTAAATCAACTAATGCATATTGTAATAATCTTAATAATAGCGTATATACTACTAAAGAAGCAGCTGAAATAATAAATATTTCTCAATCTACACTTAGGAAGTACGAAGAAAAATATAATATACATGTTCAAAGAAATAAAAAAGGGCATAGAAGATACTCTGTTGAAAATATTAATGAGTTTCAAGAAATATTGAACTTAAAAAATGCAAAAAAGAATAAAAATCAGTTCTTATTAGAGAATACTAATAAATATAACGGAGGTTTGGAAAATACTATAAATAATTCTATACAAAACAGCAGTTATATTTCTTTAGAATCTCAAAATGATGTGAGAAGAAATTTTGAAAAATACATAACAAACTTTACAAAGGAATTATTTAAAAATAATAATGATATACTGTTAAATGAATTTAATCATTGTTTAAATGATAGAGTTGACGGACAAATAGAAAAATTGATAAAGTTAATAAAAGTTGAAAACAATCAGTTAAGATCAGAAAATAAAAGATTAATAAATATGATATATGAATTAAATTCTAAAGTAGATCTTTTAATTCAAAAGGAAGAACCTAAAGATGAGCCAACGGGGTTAAGCAGGTTATTCAGTAAAAATAAATAGTTTACATAATGTTTTTAATGTAAACGTAATGACGATTATAATAACTCTTAGCCTTAGGCATTGTTCGCCTAAGGCTTATTTACATCTCTAAAGATAGACTTAAAATTAAGGATTTATTTCGAAATTTATATATTGCAAAATAAACTGATTATATTCATTTTTATAATATTTAAATTCTACATATTCATTTTCATTTAGGATATTTTCCATAAAATATGGTTTTAAATTAGATGTTAATCTCAATACTAATATTTCATTATTTGATTCAACCTCTATAGAATTATCATCGATCATTCCATTATAGCAGCCTGTAGCTACATGTTCTTGCTTATCATTGAATGTAAATCCTGTTAGGTTAAATATTAATACTGAAATCAATAAAAAAATAAATACCTTTCTCATATGTATGTCCTCCTTTCTAACAAAAAAATATGAAATTATAATTCTTGAAGTAATAAATAGAATTGAATTTATTTTAATATATGCAGGCATATTTATATGTATTCCTAGTTACTATAAAGTTTATATATAAAAAAAATTTATTATATTGACAATTCAAAATAATAAATATATAATACATTTTAAAGATAAACAATTGATTTAAAGACTATGAAGAGAAGAGTAACTATATTAGTTTTATTTCAGCGAATCGATGGTGGTGGGAGATCGATATAAAAAATATAGTGAAGAACATCTCTGAGTTTCTAACCGAAATCACATGAGAGTAGGCTTAGACGGATCTAAACCGTTATAGTTAGGCAGTATCGAGTTTATATAAACTCCGTACTTGCTAAGGGAGCTTAGAGCTAATTAGAGTGGTACCGCGGAAGTCAAACCTTTCGTCTCTATATTTATATAGAGATGAGAGGTTTTTTTATTATAAAAAAATCTTTATTCATTAATTAAAAAACATGGCCGTGTTTAAATAAAGTGATGAATTACAAATTTATAACTATTAAAAAACTAAATTAAACAATAATAGGAGGAATATACATTATGTTAGAGAGATTAGTAATACCTACAGGATATGAACCTAAATTAGGACTTAAAGAAACAGAGATTGCCATAAAACAAATAAAGGACTTTTTCCAAATAAACTTATCAGATAGATTGAACTTAACTAGGGTATCAGCACCATTATTTGTAAAACCTGAATCAGGCCTTAATGACAACTTAAATGGTGTAGAAAGACCAGTATCATTCGATGTTAGAGGAGACAATCATTCAGAAGCAGAGATAGTACATTCTTTAGCTAAGTGGAAGAGAATGGCTTTAGCTAGATATAAATTCGATGTACATGAAGGCCTATATACAGATATGAACGCTATAAGAAGAGATGAGGATTTAGATAACTTACACTCAATTTATGTAGATCAATGGGATTGGGAAAAAATTATAACAAAAGAGGATAGAAGTGAGATGTATCTAAAGAATATAGTTAACACTATATTCAGTGTTTTTAAAGAAACAGAACAACGTATGTATGAATTATATGATATAGAAAAAATTCTTCCTGAAGAAATTTTCTTTATAACATCACAAGAATTAGAAGATAAGTACCCAGGACTTACTTCTAAAGAAAGAGAATCTGCAATTGCAAAAGAAAAAGGCGCTGTATTCATAATGAAAATAGGAGATCTTTTAAAATCAGGAGAAAAACACGATGGAAGAGCACCGGATTATGATGATTGGGAATTAAATGGAGATATAATATTCTGGAATCCTGTATTAGAGAGAGAGTTTGAACTTTCTTCAATGGGAATAAGAGTAGATAAAAAAGCTTTAGAGAAGCAACTTTCTTTAGCTGGTTGTGAATCAAGAAAAGAATTTGAGTTCCATAAAATGTTGCTAGAAGATAAATTACCATTGACAATTGGTGGTGGAATAGGACAGTCTAGAATCTGTATGTTCTTTTTAAGAAAAGCTCATATAGGAGAAGTTCAAGCTTCTATTTGGCCAAAAGAAATGATAGAGAAATGTGAAGAAGAAAATATATTCTTATTATAAAAAAATAGGTAAGAAGTTAAGACACTATATAAAAAAGAAAAAGGATATTAAGAAAGGTAATATATTACCTTTCTTAATATCCTTTTTCTTTTTTTATAATTTTAGATATTATAATATATTTGTAAGTGTTAGTTTTTCATTTTCAGATATTAGTTCGAAAAATTTCTTGAGGGATTGTAATTGTTCGTGGGATAGAGATATATTTTTAAGTTCAATATTTTTTATAAGTTTTGCCATGGCAATATCAATATTATCAATTTCATGATGATCCAACAAAACACTCCATTTATATCTAACATTATCCCACTTCTTATCAATCTTCATAAATTCATCACGTGCCTTTTTCCAATTGTTTTTATCTATATTATCAGATATAGAGTTTATTGAATTTATAAATTCAATACAACTATCATCTATATAATGACTGTATATATAATTCCAAGAAACTATTATAATAACGGCAGCTATTATAGATATAATAAAAGGTTTCATTTAAATATCTCCTTTATTTAATTTTTTTTGTACGAAAATATCTTTACTCTCATCTATGCTGCAAAAAAACACCTCTTCTATAGTAACTATATTGTTTTGTTTTAGAATATGTTTTAACCAAGATTCATCTAGGTTAAGGTATTTCAAATTTCCGTAATTTATCTTACCGTCTATTATTAACGATGTAGGTAGCCCTTCATATATGGGAGAAACTTTAAGATCTTCGACTGTAGGTGGTCTTTTATTTGGTTTTGGAATTATACTTAAATCTCCGCTTGTTTCTAATATAGCGTATTCAATATCTTTAATTGCAGGATAGTCTTTTATTCTCAATTGTTCTATTAGATCGTTCATATTAATTCTAAGTCGCTTAAGTTCTCTATCATTTATAATACCTTTGTTTATTAAAATACTTGGTTTTCCGCATATGAACGTTCTCGCTTTTTCACTTTTTAAATTTATGAATGATATAGTTATTTGAGCAAATGATATAGTAAAGATAGCTATAATTCCGTTAATTAAAGGAAGTTTAGTATCTTCCATAGGAAGAGCTGCAAGTTCAGCTATCATCAATGTGACTACTAACTCAAAAGGTTGCATTTCCGACAATTCTCCCTTACCCATAATGCGAACACTTATAAGTACAAATATATATAATATTAAAGTTCTAACTAGTATTATGATCATTTAAACATATCTCCTTATTGGCATATTATATTAGATAGAATTTCCAATATATAAATATTTATACTTAATTTTAAATAAATACTTAAATGATAAAATTAAAACCCCTACGACTTTTAACAAAAAGTAGAAGGGGTTAATTTGAACTATATATACATTTAAGAGCATATCTTATTTTGATTTTAAAATAATCATTATATTAAATTTGGCTTTATAGAATTACCTCTAACATCAACATCAATTATTTTTTCCACGATATCATTTTTAAATCCAATTATATAATCAGTCATATTAGCACAAGAACATGAATGGTTAGGTATTATCTGTATCTTATCTCCGATTTTTAAATTAGTTTTTGAAGCTATTCTTATTTTTCCTACTTCTTCTGACAAACCTATAATTTCTAATTCATCATGATCTTTAACCTTACCGAATCCATTTATAAGAGAACTTGCATGAGCACCTTTATCTAAGCCTAAGCATTTGCTACCAACATCTACTATAAATAAATCATCTTTAGGTTTAGAAATTATCGTACCTAAAACTGTTAAAGAGCATTCGTTTTCTTCGCATACATTTAATGAAAGCTGAATATTGTCATAGAATGGATAGTTTCCAGGTCTTAAAATATTTATATTTGAATCTGTTATAACATTGAAGAATGTAGGAGTACTACCTGTTGCTACTATACTTATATCGAAAGAATTACTGATTAGATTATCTCTAGCTATTTTTAATGATTCACTTTCTTGCTTAGATACCTCAGAAATTTCTTTACCTGATGATACACCGTAAACTTGACCTGGGTGAGTACTAATTCCTATTAATTTCAAGTTAGAATAGTTACATATTTTTTTAGCTAAATCACTTGAAGCATTAGGAGATACGCCTAATCTGTTTAAGCCACAATTGATTATGATTAGGTATTCCATTGTTAGATTCTCTTTTTTTAGTTCGTTATCAAAAAGTCTTGCACCATCTTCTCCATCGAAACTTAAAATTATTCTAGCTTTTTTAGATAAATCAATGACTCTTTTTATATTTGCTTTAGAAACTATGGGATATGCTAAACATATATTATCTAGTCCAGCATTAATAAAAGCTTCTGCTTCATCGATTGTGCCAACTAAAAAACCTTTTGCTCCATATTCTCTTTGCAGCTTTGCTATATATGTACTTTTGTGAGTTTTAGTCATAGGCCAAAGCTCTTTGTTGTTTTCATTACAAAGTTTTTGAACTTTTTTTAGATTGGCTTCTAAAATATCTAAATTTAATAAAAAACTAGGTGTTTGCAATTCACAAATATTCATTTTCATTCCCCTTTCTATTATAAAACTTTAAAAACATTAAATTTAATTTAAAAATAATAAATCACATTTAATATTCTAGCAATAATATTTATTATGGTCAATGTTTTAAATTATTAATTATGATATAATTTACATTATTAAAAAAGAAGTTACAGTAAGAAAAGGAGAATTATATGAATGACATAAATGTTGGTAAAAAAATATCTGAGTATAGAAAATCAAAGAATATAACTATTACTCAATTAGCTAAAATGGCTAGTGTAACACCTTCTTTATTGAGTCAAATTGAAAAGGGAACTGCTAATCCATCTATAAATACACTTAAAATTATTTCGAAATCCCTAGATATACCCCTATTTACATTCTTTGTTACACAGGTGGATACAAATCAGCTAATAGTACGATCGAATACGCGAAAAAAAATGATATTTCCTCAAAATAATAATCTCTCATATGAATTATTATCACCAAATTTAAATGGAGCTATTGAATTTGCCTTAATAACACTAACTACTAATTCTCAATCATCTAATGAATCTATGTCTCATGAAGGTGAGGAGGTTGCGTATGTTATAAATGGAAAAGTAAATATTCATTTAAACAACGAGGTGATTACATTGAATGAAGGTGATAGTATAAAAATACTCCCTCATATGAAACATAAATGGGAGAATCCATATAACAAGGATGCAAATGTTATATTTGCTATTACGCCTCCATCTTTTTAAAAAGAGGATAAAATACATTTATAGTAAAATGTATTTTATCCTCTTTTTTTATTAGTGCTATTTATTGGTTACTATAGAATAATATTTTTGAAATTCGAGAATGAGACAGTTTCTTTTTAAAACAGATTTGATTTAATAATTTAGAATAAGCAATATTAATAGGATAACAGAAATCAAGATAAGTATAGATATAACTCATAATGACATAGTAAGTCTTTTGCTTAATTGTTTTAAAATTTTCAATAAAAGAACTATTATAATACGATGAAAAAAAAGTTGACTTATGTAGAAAAAACTAGTAATATATATACTTGTGAGTAGTCAAATAAGACCCATTAGCTCAGTCGGTAGAGCACCTGACTTTTAATCAGGGTGTCCCGCGTTCGAGTCGCGGATGGGTCACCAAAATTTGGCCCCTTGGTCAAGCGGTTAAGACACCGCCCTTTCACGGCGGTAACAGGGGTTCGATTCCCCTAGGGGTCACCAATGTCAAGGCTACATTAAATAAAACCTCAAGAATTATATTCTTGAGGTTTTTTATTATTTCTAAAACTAATGCCCAGGTAGATCTCCTAAAGTAAATATACTATCAATAAAAGCAGATAGGTAAATGTTTTGTTAAAGATCTTTTTTTAAACTACTCATGCTTATATATTCATTTATTAAAACATCTAATTGTTTACTTAGATTTATTAATTCTTCATTTTTATATAAAATGTTTTGATTTGCTGTTACAGCATATATTTTTTCTCTAAGTTCATTAATTTCTTCTTTTTTGTTTATTAAATTCATGTGTCCACCTTCCCATTAAAATAGCAATCAGACCATTTTAATTACTTATTTTGTACATAATAATTAGACTGTAAAAATAAAAAAAAGTTTCATAAAAACATATAAAGTTTAAATATTATTCTCAAAAGAGGTATTTAATAGAATACAAAGTATGTAAACATAAACGCCTCTTACTCTATCAGGTTTCCAAGTGATTTTCTATTTAGCAATAAACTTAAATTTTCTTTTCGGTAAAGAACATTTGTTCTTTATTGTATTATAGCATATCTTTGGAATTAAAAAAAGTAGAATAGAAGAAATTTAAATAAGAATAAATTAATATTGAACAATAGCTATATTCTTATAGTGGTTGCTATTGAATTTGCTTCAAAATAAAATTATTTAATAAAACTTATATTTAATATAAAAACTCAAATTACACAAAGAAATGTTTGTATTATATTATGTCTATTACTGCCTACAGCATTAGTATTTGTTCCTGGGGATTATGAAGTAAGTGTACGTTCTTCAACTGATGTTATAAAAGAAAATATCCTTAGAAATCAACAATATAATGAAGTGAAAAGAGTAAATATTTTTTTAGATAGCAAGAAAACAACTAATGAATAAAAATTACTGTATAAATTCTTATGATTAATATATAAAAAGCTATCAATAGTATTCTACAAACTATGGGTACAATAGTAATAGGTATATTAGAAGAAAAAAGGTTAATAGTTAATAAAGATTATTAACTATTAACCTTTTTTTAATGTAGCATATTTTAGATTTATTTTTTGAACGAAAAGAAGTAAATTGAATATATTAAGGAGATACGTAACTAATACATTTCACGTAGAGGGTCTTCTCCGTACTGATTAGGTCCATCAGTTCCTTTTTTTAATAATAAAAGTAGATGGAGATATATATTATATATAGGTATTATCAGTAAAAAATAATGAGTCCCAGCTCTTTCTATATCGTGCAGTCTTTTGATTATAAGACAAATATTAATTATAGATGCAATAATAGCTGATATTATATATATATAAACTAAAAAAGTATTCTCTGTATACTCTGTAACATGCAATAAAAACATCAGAATAAAGCTTATTAATAATGAATATCCAAAATATTTAGCACGATTTATTCGGCCTTCAAAAGTGAATAAATTTGACATATAATAACCACCTTTTTATATACGTTAGATTTTTTAATATACATATAATATATTAATTAGCTATAAAAAATGTTAATTATATTAGAAATTGAAGTAAATTATAAAGTAGGAAATTTAACTTTAATAAATAAATTTTTAAGATATAACAATTGAAAAGAATAAATTTTTAAAAGAGAATGCAACTTATTCTCTTCTTTTTTCTATATAATTTTGATATAATAAAATTTGAATCAAAAAAGCAAATATAACAAGCTTTAAAGTAGTTAAGGAGGAATTATTTTGGGTAAAAGAAAACAAGTACATGTTCCTATAGAAAAAATAAGAGAACAGGATAAATATATAGAGGTTATAAAATCTCAAAATGATAGATATTTTGAAATGGCTGGAAAGAGAAAAAAACATCTTACTGTAACGTATGGTTGTCAAATGAATGAACATGATTCAGAAAAGTTAGATGCAATGTTAAACCAAATGGGATACGACAAGACGGATAAAACCGAAGAGGCAGACCTTATAATATACAATACTTGTGCTGTTAGGGAAAATGCTGAGCTTAAAGTATATGGAAATTTAGGCCATCTAAAAGTTTTAAAGGAAAAAAACCCCAATCTCGTAATTGCTGTTTGTGGCTGTATGATGCAACAGCCTCACGTAGTTGAAGAAATAAAGAAAAAATTTAAGCATGTAAATTTAGTTTTTGGAACACATAATCTATATAGATTTGCACAGCTTCTTTCTGAATCATTAGAAAGTGATCAAATACTTGTAGATGTTTGGGACGTAGATGGAGAGGTTGTTGAAGGATTAAGAAGCAATAGAAAATATGAATTAAAGGCATTTGTAAATATAGCTTATGGATGCAACAATTTCTGTACTTACTGTATAGTACCTTACACTAGAGGCCGTGAAAGAAGCAGAAATCCAGAAGATATAATAAAAGAAGTTAAGGATCTTGCTCAAAATGGAACTAAAGAAATAACACTATTAGGTCAAAATGTGAATTCATACGGTAATACATTTGAAACTCCATTTTCTTTTGCGAATCTTTTAAGAGAACTTAATAAGATAGATGGAATAGAAAGAATAAGATTCATGACATCTCACCCTAAAGATTTATCTGATGATTTGATATATGCTATGAAAGAGTGCGATAAAGTATGTGAATATTTACATTTACCTATCCAATCTGGTAGCACTAAAGTTTTAAAGGAAATGAACAGAAAATATACTAAAGAAGATTACCTATCTTTAGTAAAGAAGATAAAAGAAGAAATACCTGGAATAACTTTATCTACGGATATAATGATAGGCTTCCCCGGGGAAACAGAAGAAGATTTCTTAGATACATTGGATGTAGTTAAAAAAGTAGAGTATGATTCCGCGTTTACATTTATATATTCAATTAGAAAAGGAACTCCAGCAGCTGATATGGAAAATCAAATTCCTAATGATGTAAAGCATGATCGTTTTAATAGACTTCTAGAAGAGGTTAACAATATAGCTAAAGAAAAAAATATGAAGTATAAGGGTGACATTGTAGAAGTTTTAGTTGAGGGGGAAAGCAAGAATGATAGTTCGAAACTCTCTGGTAGAACTAGACATAATAAACTTGTAAACTTTGAAGGTCCAAAAGAGCTTGTAGGACAATTAGTTAATGTGAAGATAGCAGAAGTTAGAAGATTTTCTTTAAATGGAATACTTATCGAAGAATAGCACTCAAATTATGAGTGCTTTTCTTCTAATGATTGGAGGGAGAATATTTGAATAAGTTAACACCTATGATGAAACAATATTTTCAGATAAAGGAAAACTATAAGGATAGTATACTTTTCTTTAGGCTTGGAGATTTTTATGAAATGTTTTTTGAGGATGCAATAGTTGCATCTAGAGTATTAGAAATAGCTTTGACTGGTAAAAACTGTGGTCTTGAAGAAAGAGCTCCTATGTGTGGAGTACCTTTTCATTCATCTAGTTCATATATATCAAAATTAATTGAAAATGGATATAAGGTAGCTATATGTGAACAAGTAGAAGATGCATCTGCTGCAAAAGGGTTAGTAAAAAGAGATGTTGTGAGAGTAGTAAGTCCTGGAACTGTAATGGAAGAAAATCTACTAGATAACAAAAAAAATAACTACCTTTTATCTATATATAAAGAAGATGGTAAGATAGGTATATCTTATGTAGATATAACCACTGGTGATTTTTATGCAACTAGCATAGATGAATCGAATTTGATTGAAGAAATTGCTAAAATTCAACCTAAGGAAGTTATATATTTTAATGTAGAAAATGAGAAGTTACAAACAATATGCACTCTTAATAATTCTTATTTAAACAATGACTCATCTATATATTATAATGATGATGATAATATTTTAGAAAAATATTTTTCTAAAGAATATATAAATACTCTTAACTTAAATCAAGATATTCATATAAAGTTTAGTTTGATAGGTCTGCTAAATTATATTTTTTCAACACAAAAACAGATATCTTCTAATATAAGTACTATTTCTATTTATAACTCTAATGATTTTATGTCTATTGATATGTTTACAAGGCTTAATCTTGAACTTACACAAACAATGAGAAGCAAACAAAAAAAAGGATCGTTACTTCATGTATTAGATAAAACTAATACTGCGATGGGAGGAAGACTTTTAAGAAAATGGATTGAGCAACCTCTTATTAATAAAGAAAGAATACAAGAAAGACTTAATTTAATAGAAGAGATAAAAGACGATTTTTCTTTGAGAGAGGACCTTAATGAAGAATTAAAAAACATATATGATATAGAAAGACTGTGTGGAAAGCTAGCCTTTGAGAAAATAAATCCTAAAGAACTTATAAATCTTAAAGAATCAATTAAAAAGATACCAGGTATAAAAGAATTACTGCGAGAATCAGATACTAATTATATGAAAAAATTAGTGAATGATATAGATGAGTTATATGATATCTATAAGTTGATAGATGAATCTATAATAGAGGAACCATCGTTAACTTTAAAAGATGGCAATATAATAAAGTCAAGTTATGATGAAGATATAAACAGATTAAGAGATTTAACTAAAAATGGCGCTGCTGTTATAAGTGAGATAGAAGATAAAGAAAGAAATAAAACAGGAATAAAATCTTTAAAAATAGGTTTTAACAAGGTGTTTGGATATTATATAGAAATAACTAAAACTAACTTGAAGCAATTTGAAATACCAAATTATTATATAAGAAAGCAAACGTTGAGTAATGCTGAAAGATTCATAACTGAAGAATTAAAAACAATTGAAGAGCAAATTCTAAATTCTAAAGAAAAGATAAAAGATCTTGAATATAGTATATTTGTACAAGTTAGAAATAGACTGTATGAAAATATAAATAGAATTCAACAAGTTGCTAAAACAATAGCATTTATAGATGTTATAAATTCATTAGGTAAGGTTGCTTATCAAAATAATTACTGTAAACCTAATATAACTTGTGAAGAAGAACTTTGTATAGTAAATGGAAGACATCCCGTTGTTGAAAATATAATAGGTGAAGAAAACTTTGTTCCAAATGACACTAATCTAAATATATCAGATAGTAAAATAGGTATAATTACAGGACCTAATATGGCCGGAAAATCAACATATATGAGGCAAGTATCTTTAATAACATTACTAGCGCATATAGGATCTTTTGTACCTGCACAAAGAGCTGATGTACCTATTGTAGATAGAATATTCACAAGAGTCGGAGCAAGTGATGATTTATCACAAGGACAGAGTACTTTTATGGTAGAGATGACTGAGGTTTCTCATATTTTAAAGAATGCTACGAAAAATAGTTTGGTAATACTTGATGAAATAGGTAGGGGAACTAGTACATTTGATGGACTTAGTTTAGCTTGGTCTATTGTGGAGTACATTAATGAAAGAATAGGCTGTAAAACACTATTCGCTACTCACTATCATGAACTAACAGAACTTGAAGAAAAGTTATTTGGTATTAAAAACTATTGTGTAGCTGTAAAAGAGCAAGGTGAAGATATAATCTTCTTAAGAAAGATTATAAAAGGTGGAGCAGATCGAAGTTATGGAATACATGTTGCAAAGCTTGCTGAGTTGCCTGATGATGTTATAAATAGAGCAAATAAAATACTTGCACAACTAGAAGGTAATGAAAAAGATACAGTAAATTCTTCGTTGCAAGTTAAAGAAAGTGCTATAACGGATGAGGAGTATAGTGTTGATAATAAAAAAGACGATTTGAATCAACAAATCAGTTTTGGTATCTTAGAAAAGCAATCTATATTGAAAGAAATATTGTCTTTAAATATAGTGGGTATGACACCTATTGATGCTATGAATACTTTATATAATCTTCAAAATAAGGTTAAATTAATCGGAGATGATGAGAAGTGATTAAAGAAATAAATCTTCTAGATGAATATACAATAAATAAAATAGCCGCGGGAGAGGTTGTTGAAAGACCTTCTTCCGTAGTTAAGGAGTTAGTTGAAAATTGTATAGATGCAAGATCATCTAAAATAACAATAGAAATATCAAATGGCGGTAAAGATTTAATAAGAATTACAGATAATGGCCATGGCATACCTAAGAATCAAGTTGAAAAATCATTTTTAAGGCATGCCACAAGTAAAATATCTGAGATAGAAGATCTTTACGAACTTGATTCATTAGGATTTAGAGGAGAAGCTTTGGCAAGTATCGCGTCAATTGCTAGAGTCGAACTTATAACTAGAACAATAGAAGATACAATAGGAGTGAAGGTATGTATAGAAGGTGGAGTTATAAAGAATAAAGAGCCTATAGGAACTTCTGTAGGAACTACTATTATAGTTAAGGATCTATTCTTTAACACTCCAGCTAGAAAAAAGTTTTTAAAGTCATCTACTAGTGAAAATATAAATATAACTGATATGATAAACAAGCTTTGCATAGGAAATCCTAATATTCAGTTTAAATACATTAACAATAATAGAATTATGTTAACTACTCCTGGAGATAACAATCTTAAAAACACTGTAAGATCTATCTACGGTAAAAAGATTTCTGATAATTTGAAAAATATAGAAATAGAAACTGATTTTTTGAAATTGACAGGATATATAGGTAATAACACTATATATAGAAACAACAAAACACTTCAGCATGTGTATATAAATGGACGTTATGTGAAAAGTAAATTGATATTAGCTGCTATATATGAAGCTTATAAAGGTATACTTCCTATAAACAAGCATTCTATATGCTTTTTAAATTTATCAATAGATGCCCAAAAGATAGATGTAAACGTACACCCTAATAAACTTGAGATTAAATTTGAAGATGATCAAAGAATATTTAATTTGATAAAAATTAAAATTAATGAACTTTTACTTAGGACAAACTTAATCCCTAAGTATGTATCAAATAATCAAGATATTAAAAAAGAAGAAAATAAAGAAAATGTAATATCTATAGATGATTTGATAATGGATATTAATAAAGAAAAAATAGACTTGAAGAAAACGGAGCAAAATGAAACTAAAGTTAAAATAGATAATATCCAAGAAAAAAGTGTTGATTATGGCATAAAAATAGAAAATATAGATAGTATCTTAGATAAGCCATATATAACTAATATAGATAATACTTTAGATAAGTTAACTATCAGTAATGATAGTATTTTTAAAGAAGATAAAATAGGATTGAAAACTAATTCACATGAATTTGATTATAATAAAAAATTGACTGAAAAAGAAAATAATGATTTTTTAAAAGATAATACAAAAGAAACTATAAACTTTAATGTAGAAGAAGCTAAAGAATGTAGTGAAGAGATATCAGCTGAATATTATAATGAAAAATTGAATGACTTAAATATAGTAGGAACAATCTTTAATACTTATATCATATGTCAATCTAAAGAATCTATATTTTTAATTGATCAGCACGCTGCTCATGAAAGAGTTGTATATGAAGATTATTTAGCAAAATTCAAAACCGAAAATATATCTAGTCAAATTTTATTAAAACCAATGATTATGGAGTTGTCTAATAAAGATATGCTTATTATAGAAGATAAATTAGATATATTTATGAAATTTGGTTTTGAAGTTGAATTATTTGGAGATAATTCTATTATAGTTAGATCTGTGCCTAATATATTCGGAATTCCTGAATCTGAGAATTTTATATTAGACATAATAGATAATATAGACAAGCTATTTAACAATTATGATTTCAAAAAAGAACAAATAGCATCTATGGCTTGTAAAAGTGCTATTAAAGCGAATGATAGAATTGAAAACATAGAAATAAATACTCTTATAGCAAAGTTAAAGAGGTGTAACAATTCATATACTTGTCCTCATGGAAGACCTGTTATAGTAGAGATGACAAAAAAAGAAATTGAGAAAATGTTTAAGAGAATTATTTGATATTAGAAAGGTGATTGAGATATGGGGAAAATACCTGTAGTATTTATAGCAGGGCCTACTGCTGTTGGAAAAACGGATTTATCTATAAATTTAGCAAAAAAACTTAATGGAGAAATAATCTCTGCTGATTCTATGCAAATATATAAATACATGGATATAGGGACTGCTAAAATAACAGAAGAAGAGATGTATGGTGTAAAACATTATTTAATAGATGAAGTTGAACCTGACGTTGAGTTTTCTGTAGTTGATTTTCAACAAAGAGCCAAAATATATATTAATGAAATCTATGAAAATGGAAAACTTCCTATAATAGCAGGTGGAACGGGTCTTTATATAAATTCTTTAATATATGACATGGATTTTACTAAATCTAAAGGAAATACAAAGCTTAGGGATGAACTCCAAAAAGAAGCAGATGAATATGGAGTTGAATACCTTCATAACAAATTAAAGGAACTTGATGAAAAAAGCGCAGAAAGAATACATCCTAATAATATAAAAAGAGTTATTAGAGCTATTGAAGTTTGTTTAGAAGCTGAAGAAAAAATAGGGAATTTTAAAAATGATATAAAATTTAACGAAGATTATTACCCTATCTTTATAATATTGAATAGAGATAGAGAACATCTTTATGAAAGAATAAATAAAAGGGTGGACATCATGATGAGTCAAGGCCTCTTAAAAGAAGTAAACAAACTTTTAGAAATGGGATACAATGAGAAATTGACTTCTATGCAGGCTATAGGATATAAAGAAATAATTAAATCTCTGAAAGGAGAGTATTCTATAGAAGATGCTATTGAGTTGATAAAAAGGGATAGTAGAAGATATGCAAAAAGACAAATAACATGGTTCAAGAGGTATGATTTTGCAAAATGGATAGATTTAGATAATTTTTCGGATCAAGATGAGGCAAAATCATTAATTTTATCTTATATAGAAGGACTTTTAAGAAATTTATAGAATATTAATAAAATATACATAATTAGGAGGGGTAGCTTTGAAAAACAACACGTTGAATCTACAGGATTTATTTTTAAATCAAGCTAGAAAAGAAAAAGTAGCTATAACAATATTTTTAGTTAATGGAGTTCAGTTAAAAGGTCGAGTAAAGGGATTTGATAGTTATATAATAATTTTAGAAAATGAAGGTAAACAGCAAATGATTTATAAGCACGCTGTTTCTACAATAATACCTAATACTAATATAAATTTAATTAACTCTAATAGTAACCTTAAGAAATAATATAATAAAAAGCACATCTAAAACAAATTTAGATGTGCTTTTTATTATATTAAAGAATTTAAATTGAGTTTATATTCTTTTAAAGTATCTTTTAAATCATCTATTTGTATATGCGTATAGATTTGAGTAGTTGATATAGATGAATGACCAAGTAATTCTTGTACTTTTCTTATATCAGCTCCATTCTTTATTAAGTGAGTAGCAAAGGTATGCCTTAATTTATGAGGTGTTATAGTTTTATTTAAATCAGTATTTGCTGAATATTTTTTCATAAGCATTTGAACAGCTCTTGTTGTAAGTCTAGTTTTTTTAGTTGATACAAAAAGTGCATCTGTATTAATATCTAATTTTAACCTTTCTATGTAGTATTGATATAGAGAGTTTAAACTTCCGTTTAAAAGCTCATCTTTTAATATAGGAATTTTTCTTTCCTTACTTCCTTTTCCTACGATTGATAAAATTTCGTGATTAAGTGCATATTCTATGTCTTTTAAGTTTATACTTATAATTTCGGATACTCTTAGACCACTATAAAGCATTAATGATACTATACTCAGGTTTCTTAATTTATAAAATTTATTAGAGCGTGAGTTTTTTATAAAATCGAATATCTTCTTTATCTCATATGTCTCTAAAAAAACAGGTGGAGATTTTTTGTTTGATACCCTACTTTTTATAACCTCTTCTTTTTTTATTGGATTTTGACGTTCTAATATAACCCCTTGTTCTATTAAATATTTAAAAAATACGTTAAGTACCATTTTTTTTCTTACTATCGATTTGTATGAATTTTTCCTTTCGGTTTGTAAATATGTATAAAAACGGGTAAGTGCTAGAGGGCGTATATCGGAAAGATATTCTATGTCCTCATAGTTTAGTATCAAAAACTCAAAAAACGTCTTTAAATCGAAATAATAGGCTTGTATAGTGTTTATAGATTTTTGAGCTGAAATTAAAGCATCTATAAATACTTCAAAAGCTTCTTTAAACTCCATTGGATAATTAGCTATAGGGAATAATTGTCGTCTGAGTTTTAAACTGCTGATTAAATCATCTGTCGTGTATTTCATCATAACCCCCCTTAATAATACATATAACTTCGCATAACATATCTTATGCGAAGTTATATGTATTATTATATATTATTTTGCGAAAAAATTGAATATGTTATTTCTTTATGATAAAATTCTAATGTCAAAAATAACTTAAGAAACGGGTGGTATATAGTGCTTGAACAAACTAAAGATATGCTGTTTGATTTTTATGATATAGATAAATCTGTCGTAAAATTAAGCGAGAATATAGAAGGTAAAATACAAAGTAAATTTAAAGAAATAAATGAAGTAAGTGAATATAATCAATACAAAGTGTTAAAGTCTATGCAAAAAGCTAACCTTTCTGATAATCATTTTAACTGGACTACAGGGTATGGATATAATGATGTTGGAAGAGAAAAAGTAGAAGAAATTTACTCTTATGTATTTAATACAGAAGATGCTATAGTAAGGCCTATAATAGTTAACGGAACTCATGCTTTATCACTTTGTATAAGTGGGATAGTAAGACCAGGAGATGAAATATTATCAGCAACAGGAAAACCGTATGATACATTAGAAGAAGTTATAGGAATTAGAAATTCAAGAGGATCTTTAAAAGAGTTCGGCGTAACTTATAATCAAGTTGATTTTTTGGGTAATGGAGAGCCTGATTACATTAATATAAAAGAAAAAATAAACGATAAAACTAAGCTTGTTTTAATACAAAGGTCAAAAGGATATAGCTGGAGAAAATCTCTGACTATAGATGATATAGAAAAAATAATAAATACAGTTAAATCTGTAAGAGAAGATATAATTGTAATGGTAGACAATTGCTATGGTGAATTTTTAGAAATGAAAGAACCTACTGATGTTGGTGCTGATATAATGGCTGGATCTTTAATAAAAAATCCAGGGGGAGGATTAGCCTTAACAGGAGGGTACATAGTTGGTAAAAAAGAAATAGTTGAGTTAATATCATATAGACTTACATCTCCTGGGATAGGAAAAGAATGTGGGTTGACTTTCGGAACTACCAGAAGTGTACTTCAAGGTTTATTTTTAGCACCTCATACTGTAGGTCAAGCTTTAATGGGTGCTATATTTTGTTCTAAATTATTTGAAGAATTAGGATTTGAAATTCTACCTAAACCTAATGATGTTAGAAGTGATATAATACAGATAATTAAATTTGATAACGCCGATCAGATAATATCTTTTTGCAAAGGAATACAATATGCAGCTCCTGTTGATTCTTTTGTAAGTCCGGAGCCATGGCCTATGCCTGGTTATGATAGTGATGTAATAATGGCGGCTGGAGCTTTTGTTCAAGGTTCATCTATAGAACTTAGTGCTGACGCACCTATAAAACCGCCTTATAATGTATATTTCCAAGGAGGATTGACTTATACTCATTCTAAGTTTGGATCACTAAAAGCTTTAACCGAAATGATAAAAAATAAAACTATAAAAATACCAACTTCTATATAGAGGTTGGTATTTTTATAGTTTGAAATTTCACAACATTCCCAATTGGAGAACTTTATGAAATATAGAAAAAAACCAAAGGAAAACGTTATATTTTGTCAAATAGTTACATAAATAATTATTTTTACATAAAATTTATTTATCAAAATTTTAAGGAGGAGTCAACATGGATTTATTAGCATTAATAAAAGGTATTAACGACATTTTATGGGGGAAATTACTAGTGTTTGTATTGTGTGGAGCCAGTATATTATTTACATTCTCTTTTAGGTTTGTTCAAATAAGAATGTTCAAAAAAGCTTTCAAACATACTTTTGGAGGTGTATCACTAAAAGGAAATAAGGCAGATGACGATGGAATGTCATCTTTCCAAGCTTTAGCAACAGCAATAGCAGGACAAGTTGGAACAGGTAATTTAGCAGGAGCAGCAACTGCTATTGCAGCAGGAGGTCCAGGAGCTATATTTTGGATGTGGGTAAGTGCATTTTTTGGATTTGGAACTAGCTTTAGTGAAGCAGTTATTTCGCAAAAATATAAAACTAAAGTAGATGGTCAGATCTGTGGAGGTCCAGCATACTATATAGATAAAGGTCTTAATAGTAAATTCTTAGCATCATTTTTTGCAATAGCAATGATATTATCAGCTGGTTTAACTGGAGGTATGATCCAATCTAATTCAATAGCGGGAGCTTTTAAAATGGCATTTAATGTACCGGGGATAGTTGTAGGTGTTACAATCGCCGGAGTAACTTTTTTAGTAGTTTCTGGAGGAATAGGACGTATAGCATCTGTTACAGAAAAACTAGTTCCAATAATGGCGTTATTATTTATAATAGGTAGCTTAATAATAATAGGAATAAATGCATCGAATATAATACCTGCATTTAAAATGATTTTTCTAGGAGCATTTAATCCAAAAGCAGCCACTGGAGGATTAATAGGTGTTGGTATGAAAGAAGCTATGAGATACGGAGTTGCTAGGGGATTATTTTCAAATGAAGCTGGGATGGGATCATCTCCACATGCACATGCTGTTGCAAAAGTTAATCATCCTATAGAGCAAGGGTTAGTATCTATAGTAGGAGTTTTTATAGATACATTTGTAATATTAACTTTAACAGCTTTGGTTATACTTACAACTGGAGCTTTAGATGGAACTACAACTGGAATTGAATTAACTCAACAAGCTTTTGTAAATGGGCTCGGAAGTTTTGGAGGGGTATTTATAGCAATTTCTTTATTTTTCTTTGCCTTTTCAACTATAATAGGATGGTATTTCTATGGAGAATTAAATGTTAAATATTTAATTGGTATAAAAGGAGTTAAATTTTATAAGCTATTCATAATTATGGTATTGGTACTTGGAACTTTACTTGAAGTGCCTGTTGTATGGCAATTAGCAGATACTGTTAATGGACTTATGGTTATACCTAATATAATTGCTCTTGTTTATTTATTAAAAGTTACAAAATCGAGTTTAATAGATTTTGAAAATAAAGAAAAAGAAAAGATAAAAGCTAGTGCTTAGCACTATTTTATAAAAAACAAGCATTATCTGTTTAAATAGATAACGCTTGTTTTTTTATGTGTTATATAGATAAATAGATAATAATTTTAGTAGATTCAATTATGAATTTAAGAAGAAAAGTAAAAATATTTGTAACATTAATATATTTTAAAAATTTATTAATGTATTTACTTTACAAAGAATGAGATGTGTAATATAATTTCAATATTAATAAAAAAGTTTTGTTAACAATATGCATAAAAAAAATTTTAAAATACGTAGAAGCACGTACGTTATTACTAAAATATATATTTATGTAAGTTAATTAAAGTTATTTTGCTATAATAAGACATTTATAAGGGAGGGTATTATTCATGTTGAAGGAGTTAAAGAAAGATATTTTAAGCAAGCTTGTATATTTTATACCGAAAGATAAGCACTCAGCAGAAAATGTTAAGGAGATTTTAGATAATCATCCAGAAATCGAATTTGTTTCATTAGTTGGGATTGATTTAAGAGGTAATGATACTGACGAAAAAATACCGAGTAGTGTTTTTTTAGAAGATATAGATAAATTCATTCAAACTGGAATTCAAACAGATGGTTCGAGCGTTGTTCTTGATAATATAGCAACTTTAAATGATGCCAAAGTAGAAATAATTCCAGATAAGGATGTAGCGTGGTTTGTTGATTATAATTTTCAGAACTTAAATGATGAAACACATCTTCCTGTTGGAACTTTGAGAATACCTTCGTTTTTAGTGCATAACGGAAATAAAGTGTGCTCGAGATCTATACTAAAAAAATCTATAGAAAATTTTAAAGATGAGATACTTAGATTAGTGTGTAAAAATAGTGATGTTTTAAATTCTGTTGGAATTAAAGATTGTGATGAAATAAAGGAAATTCTACTAACATCAGCTACGGAGCTTGAATTTTGGGTTAACACACCTGAGGATAAAGCTGATGAAGAAAAACTTTCTACATCACAAAACTTAAAAGAACAATATTGGAAGCGAACTCAAGGAACAGTTAGAACAGCATTAGAAAAGAGTATATATTTAATGGAAAAATACGGAGTTAATCCTGAAATGGGACATAAAGAAGTAGGAGGAATAACTTCAGCTATCAACTCAAGAGGAAAATCTAATCACGTTATGGAACAACTTGAGATAGATTGGAAGTATAGTGATGCTATTCAAGCAGCTGATAACGAGCTTATAATTAGGAATTTAGTAAATGACGTATTTAAAAATTATGGATTAGAAGTTACCTTTGCTGCAAAACCAATAGAAGGTGTAGCAGGAAGTGGAGAACATACACACTTAGGTGTAGCTGCAAGACTAAATAGCGGAAAGATAGTGAATCTATTTTCTCCATCTGACATGAAAGCTGAATATGCAAGTCCTATTGGATTTGGTGCATTAATGGGAATTTTAAAGAACTACGAACTACTTAATCCTTTTGTAACTTCTTCAAATGATGCTTTAAATAGATTAAAACCAGGATTCGAAGCTCCTGTTTGTATTGTGTCATCACTTGGAAAAAGTGTAGATAATCCATCAAGAAATAGATCTATATTGGTTGGTTTGATAAGAGATTTAGAAAATCCATTAGCTACAAGATTTGAATTAAGAGCTCCAAATCCTATGTCTAATACGTATATAATAATAGCAGCATCTTATCAGGTTATGCTTGATGGAATAAAGTATGCTATAGAAAACAAAAAAACATCTAAAGAACTTGAAAAAGAATTTTCTAAAAAATCAGGTGAAATAACTGGATATTTAGAAAAACATAGAGAATATAGAAGTGAAGAAGACGTTTTTGAATTTTATACAGAAGAACAACGAAATAATTTATTTGGAATACCTCCTAAAACGGTTTGGGAAAATGCAAAGAATTTCGATAGACATGAAGAAAAGAAAAAAGCATTAATATATAATGATGTTTTTACAGAACAAACAATAGACTCATTTAAAGAATCCATCATAAATCAATGGTTACGAGAATTGAAAGATAGAATAATATGTGACAACATGGAAATAGTAAGATCTTGTAAAAAGATGCACTTTGAAGATATTACAGATTTAGATATAGTTAATTGGCAAAAAATACACACATTAAGATGTTATTTAATGAAAGATAAGACTGATGAAAAATCTTTATTTACAAGAATAAGAGATGCGATAGAGGCACAAAATTATGACTCAGTATCTAATCTTCAAATAGAAATGAATGAGAAGATAAAATTACTTAAGGATTTATATATAATATATAAGAAAAATTTATTTTAGTTAAAAACTAAATTTAATAAATAAAAAAATGCTGGATTTCATTAATAAATCCAGCATTTTTTATTCTATAGGCAATTAATATGTACAAAATGAATAAAAGGCCCACAGTTTATACTATAAGCCTTTCACTTATTTTACAACTCTGAATACGCCTTTCAAAGTACCTAATATTTTAACATCATTAAAATACAGGGGTTCCATATAAGGGTTCTCTGGTTGAAGTCTAATTCTATTTTCTTCTTTAAAAAACCTTTTTACTGTAGATTCATTATCTTCTGTTAAAACCACTACTATTTCCCCATTTCTAGCAGTGTTTTGTTTATTTACTATAATATAATCCCCATCTAATATTCCAGCATTAATCATGCTATCTCCTTTTACTCTTAACATAAATGCATTATTAGCATCTATTAAACTAGAGGGTAAAGGGACGAATTCTTCTATATTTTCAGTAGCTAGTATAGGAGCTCCCGCTGTAACGCTTCCTACTAAAGGAATATCTATCGTTTCTTTTCTACTAAAGAGACTATCGTCATTTGAATCTAGAATTTCTATAGCTCTTGGTTTTGTTTTATCTTTTCTAATGTATCCTTTTTCTTCTAATTTATTTAGATGTGAGTGAACTGTAGATGTTGATTTTAAATTTACTGCACTACATATTTCTCTGACAGATGGTGGATAACCCTTTTTATTAATTTGTAGTTTTAAAAAGTTTAAAATTTCTATTTGTTTACTGGTTAAATCTGAATACATTTTAAATATCCTCCCATCATAAGTTTATAATTATATTATAACATCAAACAGAATAAAAAACAAACATTCGTTCTTTTTTCGTTGACTCAGAACATCTGTTCTGTTATACTTTAATAAGAACAAGTGTTCTGAAAAATAAAGAGGAGGAATTTGTTATGAAAAGGAATTTAGTTTACATAATAATATTATTTTCTGCAATAAGTTTACTAAGCGGTTTTTCGGGTTTAAAAAATTATAAAAATATAGTAGAGTATGAAACTGTCAATGTGATACAAGGGGATACTCTTTGGAATATAGCAAAAGAAAACATACCTGAAAAAGAAGATATAAGAAAGTACATATATATGATAAGAAAGGTTAATAATTTAGAAAGTGCAAATATACATCCTGGAGATCAACTATTAATTCCTGTTTATGAAAAAGAATAGAAACTATATGTTTATGGTGTTTATTTCCTAATATATTGTACTTCTTCTTTGTAAATAATAATAGTAATCGAAAAAGAAAGAGGTGTACAAATTGTCGAAAAATCCTGTAGTAAAAGAATCAAGAATGGCATTAAATCAATTTAAAGAAGAAATTGCAAATGAGTTGGGCATTTCTATGCCCAACTCAAATTTATCTAGTAATATTACTTCTAGACAAGCAGGTCAAACGGGTGGAAAACTAGGTGGAGAAATGACAAAAAGATTAGTAGAAAATGCTGCAAGGAATATGGCTTATGGTAGTAATTCAGCACCACAGAATTTAGATTAGATAAGTTAAATATTAAAAGGATGAACGAAAAATTCGTTCATCCTTTTTTAGAATCAATCTCCAATAGAGGTAATCGGCATACTTTGTCGCTTTTCGCTAAGCATAATACTAGATACAAACATGTATATTATATTTAGTATCCGATATTCATTATACTATTTATAGTTAAAACATTTGGCTTCTACTCTGTTTTATCTTCTAGCCATTCAAAATTCTTAACAATTTCTCGTTTTACATTTTTCTTATGTGCTGCATAAAGTTGAGTTGTAGTTACATTATCGTGATCTAGCAAATTTTGAACATCATATATTGAAAATCCATATTGTATTAAAGATGTAGCAGATGTAGCTCTTAATTTATGAGGGCTATATCCATTGCCTCTAGGCATATTCATACCTATAGATGTATATTTTACAACTAATTCTCTTATTGCTTTTAACGTCATTCTTTTATTTTGAATAGATAAAAAAAGCGCATCTTTATGTTCGTCTTGAAGCTTATCAGAATTTGTTCTTTCATCTTTAATATAATCCAAAACCACGGACTCGCATGTTTTATTAAGTGGCATTAAAGCTTCTTTTCCTCTTTTTCTATAAATTTTAAATTCTCCTCTATTAAAGTTAAACGAAGAAATATTAAGCTCTCTAAGTTCGCTAAGTCTTAAACCATATGTAACGAATAATATCAATATAGCTTTATCTCTAAGTTTTGTTTTTTTCCAATATATTTTTTCTCTTTCCGTTAAACCTTCTCCTGATTCAACTACATCTATCATTTTAGCAACTTCATCAATCTCTAACCTTTTAATAGCATCCGGCTGAGGCTTTGGAAGTTTTATAGGGTTGAAACCATCTGTAATATTTTGATTTATTTGTTCATTTCTGTATAAAAACTTAAATAAAGAAGATAATGAAGATTTTTTTCTAGCCAACGATCTATTGTTATTTTCAAATACTAATGTGTTTCTATCTGTTTTTTTATAATACCTTGAGCAATAATCTCCTAAAAATAAATTAATATCTCTTGCTTTCATATTATTAAATTCTTCAATACTTATATCTTTACACTTACTAGATGATGTTAATTCTGATTCATTTATTAGGTATTTACAAAAAAATAAAATGTCTTCTAAATAAGCTAATCTAGTTGATGAAACAACTGCGCTTTTAAGATATACAAAAAAATCCTTCATGAATTTAGGTAATTGATTTTCGGTTTTAACACAATTTTCTATTATTGAATTTTCTTTTAAAACTATGTTGTCTGGTTTATCTGACTTATTATGTATTTTTAAATTCTTATGCAATTAAAACACTCCTTTTGTGTATAAAAATATACTATTTATATGATATCAATTTAGTTTATAAAAAACAAGAGTTCAATAAATACGAACGATTTACTTAGGTTTAAAATTCTAAACCCGATATTTTTTTATAAAATAACGAACTAAACAAATTTCAATTTAAAAAAAGTTCGTTAAAATGAAGTTGTTTTCATTTTGTTCCTTGAATAAGGATAGAATAAAACATTTAATTAAAAATTAATATTACAAGAAACACAATAATATTGAATCTAACTAGATTATAATTAATATTTTTATTATATTTATACATATTTAATGCTATAATGAACATGAAAATAAGTTATATGAAAAGGAAGTGTTATTGTTGATTAAATGTAATTTTGATGGTGCTTGTAATGATAATGGAAATAAAGAGGCTGACACGGGGTTAGGATATGCTATTTATGATACAAAATACAATGCCTATTTAAAGGAAGTTGCTTTATACGGCGGAAAAGGTACTAATAATACAGCTGAATATAAAGCTTTGATAGAATGTATGAAAGATTTAATAGGATTAGGGCTAATTAAAGAAGAAATCAATGTATATGGAGATTCAGATCTTATAATAAAACAGGTTACAGGACAGTGGAAGTGTAAAAAAGAACATTTAATTCCTCTTAGAGACGAAGCTGTTAGCCTTATGAGTAAATTTGCTAATTTAAATATAAAATGGGTGCGTAGGAATGAAAATGCCATGGCAGATAAATTATCCAAAGATGGTCTAAGCAAAAAAGATATTAAAATAGATACAGTACCTAATAAAGAAACAAATGAAGGGGATATAGAAATAACTGTATTTAATCTAGGGGATGGGATATACAAAGTTGTAGACAATGAATGTTTTTATGCTGTGGATATTAATAGAGAGGTTTGTTCTTGTTCAAAAAATCAAAACAACAGAGAAAATTGTAATCATATAATGCATATCAAAAACATATAGATTAGATTATATAAAATTAGATTGAAAGGGGGAGGTTTTATGAAGGTTATAGATTTGACTCATGTGATTCATCCGAATATGCCTGTTTTTCCAGGAACTGAGACGCCTATTCTTGAATCTGCAAATACTATAGAAAAAGACAATTTTTGTGAAATGAAGATGACGATGTATTCTCATACAGGAACACATATAGATGCTCCTGCACATATGCTAAAAGATGGAGCTACATTAGATAAAATGGATGTACATTGTTTTGTAGGTAGGGCTATTATTTTGGATTTTAAAGATAAAAAACATATACAGTTAAAAGATGTACTTCAATATGAAGATAAAATAGCTAAATGTGATTTTGTGATAATTAAAACTGGATGGAGTAAGTTTTGGGGTAAACAAGAGTATTTCGAAGAGTTTCCATATATAAGTATAGATGTAGCTAATTGGCTAGTTAAATTTAACTTAAAAGGTATAGGAGTAGATGCTATATCTATAGATGACATGAAATCTACTTCGTTCCAAGTCCATAAAACATTAATGAAAAATAATTTAATTATAATAGAGAACCTTACTAATTTAGAAAAAATAGAAGATGAATTCTTTACGTTAACAGCTTTACCTTTAAAAACACTTAATGCTGATGGAGCACCTATAAGAGCTATAGCTATTATATAGTAGATAGATATCATAATATAAATGAACTAGATTGAATACACAGGTATAATATTTAGTTCATTTATATTTTAAATAGAGAATTTTGATTAGAATATATATAGTAGAGTTCTTGATCAAATTAACTTAAATAGAGTCTATGTCATTGATATCATAAACTTCATTATATTCGCAGGATTGGATAGCTTTAAAGACATTATTTGCAATATCTTGAGATATATCTTTACTAAAAAACAATATACCTATGCTTTTATATTTATCATATACAACATCTTTAGCTACTATTTTTCCTTCGTATCCAGCTAATACGTCATTTATTTCTTCTCCTAAATTAGAAAAATTTTCACCTTCTTTCCAAGATATAAATCCTATAAATGATTTTGATACAGATGCATCAAAACCTTTATTTATTAAAAATTCTTTCCAAGTTGTATTTTTAATGTTCATATTTGAAACCTCCTAATAAACAATACTAACTTTAGAATATCCTTATTTAAGTAGTATTATTCTAGTACGCCATGGCTTTTAAAACTATTCATTTGTTACTAAAATTTGGATTATATTAAATTTCTATTAGTTTTGTGTATGAAAATTAGAAAAAAGTTTAAAATAAAATGTATAAGATTAAATAGTGGAGGTATATTATGGATAATTTAAGCATTGCAGGTATAAGGATAGATCAAAGAACAGATTCTGCTACTAAAGTACAAGAAATATTAACACAAAACGGAGATATGATTTTAAATAGGTTTGGTATGCATGATCCTATAGAAGTAAATACTGGTTTAATAACATTAAATTTAAGAGCAGAAAAAAATAGGATAAATAATATGATGAATGAATTAAGCAAATTAAATGGTGTAAGAGTAAATCATATGGAAGTATAAAATAAATCAGTTCAAGTTACTTGAACTGATTTATTAATGTAATGAGAAAAACAGTATATAGGCCATGGTATAGAATTTGATTTACTCAAATGAAAATATAAAACCATTTAAAGTGTAAGACAAAAATTTGAAAGATTAGATTAAGAATCATTTATAAAATAAATTATTTTGTATATGAAATATAGATTTTATATTCTATACAAATGATTTTATAAATATTAATATGTAATTAATTCTAAAAAAATTTAGGTATGATGTATAAAAAGTATTAGAGGGTACCTCTAAAAATAAAATCCAACTAGTTTTTAAATGTATATTTAGGGAATAGTTGGATAAAGACATCTAAGTAATACTTATATATACCTTCATTTTGCGTATATTTTCTTAATACTATATATTTATTCATTTTATAAGTATAAATTAATTATTTAATTATTTTTAGCTATTTTATATTATATTCAAATTGTACTTAAATTCGACAAGTTTTATCTAAAATTCATGAGTTAAATCAACATCATACATATTTAATAAATAATCTTAAATTCAAGATTTATATATATAAGTTATTGATATTAACAATACTTAGTATATCATTATGCGTATAAAATAGTATGATCGGACAATTTGCTGTAAAATCTCCCCTGTTTAATTCATATTTGAAATTTTGTATTAACTTACAATAAAAAAACGCACTACAAATACAATGCGAATTTTTATTATAACTTACTATTCTCTATTTATCTTCAAAATCATCTACTAATTCTATATATTCTTCTGGCAAAGGTTTTGGTTGTTGATTATACTTAATCTCATTTGTAGAATTTTTATTTTCTTTTAAGTCTGCATTATTATCTATTAACTCTATATATTCTCCTTCTAAAGGCTCTACAGTTACATTTTTGCATAAGCCGCACTTTTTACATTCTTCTCTCATTAAATTCTCTCCTTAATATTTAGTTATTAATCTGTGAAACAAATCATAACATTTAATAAAGAGAATGTAAATACATATAAGGAATAAAATAGATTTTATAATAATGCCTTCTACTATTAATATATGAGTGTATTATTATGAAATTATGATTAAAAATAATAAGGATATAATCTTTATTATCAACACAACCGACCTAAATTATTGAATTTTCTAAATATTTAAACCGTTCACATTGTTTATCTGTTATAATAATATATAATATAGTCGAATATTTAAAAGGGGGTTAGAGTATGTCAAAGGTTATTGACTTTAATTTAGCTAAAAAAAAGATCAAACATAAACAACAAAATAAAAATAATTATTTTAGAAACATAAAATTTCAAAATAATAAGATTCTATTAATGGTATTTATAGTTATACTCAGTATCGTTGGCTTGTTTTCTCTACTGACTCCTGTAAAACGAACTGATAATATAATGAATATAGAGATGAATAGCAACTCTGGTATAAATCATAATTCAAATTTAAGCCTAATACAACATTATATTTCTTAAAAATATAAAATTATATTTTAAAAGATATATAAGCGTTTTTTGTTACAATTCATTATTTAATAAATAATCATTAAACAACCTTATAAATGAAAGGTTTCAAAAATCTTTTGTTGGTATTTTCTAAAGATTAAAAAAACAAAAACAGAATTATATATTCACTACTATAATATTTGATTTAAAGGTTTTATCGGATTTGAAGGCTTTTTCAATCCAAATAAAAGAAGCATGCATTTTAAATGTATGCTTCTTTTATTTGAAAATATAAATCGTCATTATTTCTTTTTTTAAAATATATAAAAAATTTTAAAAATTCTAATAAACTTTGGTCTATTGATATTTCTAATGAATGTTGTTATAATTACTTTAAATTCGCGAAGCTTTGGGATGAATTGTCATAAAATTCACTCAAGACAATATATTCCATAAGTATATTAAAGAATATAATTTCTATTATAATCTTTAATATAAATAATTATTTTATCATAATGTAATTATTTTCTAAGAAAAATCATTTACACGAAATCGAAGGAGGAAACAACATGAACAAAACATCTAAAGATGTAATTGTAGTAGGATTTGCACTATTTGCAATGTTTTTTGGTGCAGGAAACTTAATATTCCCGCCGGCTCTTGGACTTATGACAGGTGATGCTTGGGTCCCTGGGTTAATAGGATTTTTATTAACAGGTATAGGAATGCCTGTGCTTGGAATTATAGCTGCTTCTAAAGCTGGTGGTAGTTTAAGTGATTTAGCTGATAAAGTTAATCCTACATTTAGTAAAGTTATAGGAACTGTTATAATGTTAGCTATAGGACCTCTTTTAGCTATACCTAGAACTGGAGCTACTACTTTTGAAATGGGATTTGCGCCTTTATTCCCTTCAGTAAGTCCTATATTAGTATCTGTTATATTCTTTGGGGTAACGTTATTCTTAGTTATAAACCCATCTGGAATAGTTGATAAAATAGGTAAAGTTCTTACACCTGTTTTATTAATATCTTTACTTGTTATTATAATCAAAGGAATTATGAATCCTATAGGATCTCCTGTTGACACAGGGATGCAAAATGCATTTTCAAAAGGATTTACAGAAGGGTATCAAACTATGGATGCTTTAGCTTCTATGGTTTTTGCTGGAATAGTAATTGGATCTTTGGTTCAAAAAGGATACACTGACACTAAAGAGCAAATTAAATTAACTGTAATGGCTGGTCTTGTTGCAGCTGCTGGTCTTGCTATTGTATATGGTGGATTAATGTACTTAGGAGCTACATCAAGTGGCGTATTCCCAGCTGATATAGCAAGAACTCAACTAACTATAAGCATTACAGAAAGTATATTGGGCAATGCTGGAAAAGCTTTAATAGGAGTATCTGTATCATTAGCATGTTTAACTACTGCAGTTGGACTTACAGCAACTTGTGGAGAATACTTCTCTAATCTTTCAAATGGTAAAATTGGTTACAAACCTATAGTTATTGGTGTTACTGTATTTAGTGCTGTTATGTCTAACTTTGGAGTTGATGCAATAGTTAAAATAGCAGTTCCTCTACTTGTAACTGTTTACCCTGTAGGTATAATCTTAATCGTTTTCAATATATTTGATGATTACATACCTAATAAGGCTGCATATACAGGTGCAGTATTTGGAGCAGTATGTGTAAGTTTATTTGATGCTTTAGCAGCTATGGGTGTTCAAATATCAGCTGCTACTGGGTTCATTTCTAAATTACCTTTAGCTAGTGCAGGATTTGCATGGATATTACCAGCTATAGTAGGATCTATAATTGCCATGGCTACTATGAAGAAAAAGCAAGAAAACGTATAATAAATAAAAAAAATCCTTATCGCCTACACAGGTGGTAAGGATTTTTAAAAATAATTTTTTTTAATTTTAATTTTCCGAATTTTTGAATTAAATTCAATTTTTGGATTATATCCAAAATTCTTCAAAAGGGGTGTTGAGATATGAATAAACAGAACAAAGATGTTATTGTAGTTGGATTTGCACTGTTTGCAATGTTTTTTGGTGCAGGAAATTTAATATTCCCTCCTGCTCTTGGTATGCAAACCGGTACTTCTTGGGTTACAGCGTTTTTAGGTTTTTTATTAACAGGTATAGGAATGCCTGTACTTGGAATTATAGCTGCATCTAAAGCCGGTGGAAGCTTAAGTGATTTAGCTGATAAAATTAGCCCAACATTTAGTAAAATATTAGGGACTATCATAGTTTTATCTATAGGCCCTCTTTTAGCTATACCTAGAACTGGAGCTACTACTTTTGAAATGGGAATTAGGCCTTTATTTCCTCAAGTAAGTCCTGTATTAGTATCTATACTATTCTTTGGTATAACACTATACCTGGTTATGAATCCATCAGATATAGTTGATAAAATAGGCAAAATTCTTACGCCTGTTTTATTAGTATCACTACTTATAATAATTATTAAAGGTATTATCAATCCTATAGGAATCCCTACTGATACAGGAATTCAAAATTCGTTTTCAAAGGGATTTACAGAAGGATATCAAACTATGGATGCATTAGGATCTGTTATATTAGCTGGTATAGTAATTAATTCTTTAATCCAAAAAGGATACACAGATATTAAAGATCAGGTTAAATTATCAACTATTGCTGGTCTTGTAGCAGCTAGTGGCCTTGCTATTATCTATGGAGGGTTAATGTATTTAGGATCTACATCTAATACTGTATTCTCACCTGACATTACAAAGACTCAACTTACTATAAGTATTACAGAAAGAATATTAGGCAATACAGGTAAAATTATAATAGGCTTAGCTGTATCTTTAGCCTGTCTTACTACATCAATAGGACTTACAGCAACTTGTGGTCAGTATTTTTCTAAACTATCAAAAGGTAAACTGAGCTATAAGTCAATAGTAATTGGAGTTGCTGCTTTTAGTGCAGTGGTTTCTAATTTTGGAGTTGAAGCTATAGTTAAAATAGCTGTTCCTTTACTTGTAACTGTTTATCCTGTTGTAATAATATTAATAGTTATGAATATATTCGATGATTACATACCTAATAAGGCTGCTTATACTGGTGCTGTATACGGAGCCTTATGTATAAGTTTATTTGATGCTTTGAGCGCTATTGGTATTCAAATATCAAATGTTAATTCTATAATATCTAAATTACCGTTAGCAAGCTCAGGATTTGCATGGTTAACACCTGCTATATTAGGATCTTTAATTGCCATGGCTACTATGAAAAAACAGCATACAGTATAATTATTGTACTTAAATTAATTCTACATATAAAAAATTTAAATTCCTATAATTACCAAATAAAAAACATGAACTTTACTTTAAAAGTTGATGTTTTTTATTTAATTTTATTAAATTTTGTTATATAATAAAATTAAGAATTTTTAGAAAAGTTAAACTTTTCAAACGAAATAGAAGGGAGTTTTAGTATGAACGTTTCTGATTATGATTTTCCCTCACCTAAATTTATTATATTTCACTATTTTATAAAATGGTTTATAGATAATTTCGGAATAATACCGTACTTTATATTTATAGTAGGATCTGTATTGCTATTTTGTATGTATGCTCTTAGAAATAGTTTCAAGAAAAATGAATTTGATAAAATAGTTATGATATCAATATTTACATTAATAATAATTGGTGGATTGATAGGGCTTGGATATGACATTAACAATGGATACCCTATAACCTTTAAATAACTCAATTAACATCTTTTAAATAAAATCATATATTATATAGAAGATATTTGAAAGGTGTTGAGATTATGATTGATAATTTTTTATATCCATATGCTCCATTTATTAGACAGGTAAAGCCTTCTCACATTAGAGTATTACATGCTTCTCCAGATGCTCCACCTGTAGACATATATGCAAATAACAACTTAATAGCTCAAAATATACCTTATAAAGGCTTTACTCCTTATATCAGCGTCGCTCCTGGAAACTATGTAATATCTGTTTTTGTATCTGGAACCACACAAAATCCCGTTTTAGTAAAAAATATTCAGGTTCCGAATGACACTATAGCAACTATTGCTGCTACTGGTTATGCATCTGATTTAGATTTATTACCTATAGTAGAGCCTGTAGAGCCTATACCTACTAATAAAACTATGATTAGATTTGTTCATCTATCTCCAAATACTCCAAATATAGACATCACTTTACCAAATGGAACTGTATTATTTGAAGATGTTGAATATGAAGAAGCAACAGAATATATACCTGCTCCACCAGGAAATTATACAGTTGAAGCAAAAGTTGCAGGAACTGATCAAACAGCTTTAATAGTTCCTAATATCAACCTTAAACCTAACAGATTTTATAGTATATATGCAGTTGGTTTTTTAGATGATAAACCTCCTCTACAAGTTTTAATACCTCTAGATGGAAATAGCTATATAAAATAAGGCCTCTATGTGTATTAGAGGTTTTTTATTTTGTGTGCAAATAGAACTTACATATAATTCAAAAAATTGGTATAATCTTTTAAAAGGAGATGATAAAATGAAAATTCTTATATTAAGTCTTTTAATAGGAATTTTATTAGGAAGTTTCAAAATTATTCCTATTAAATATCTTAAACTAAATTCAAAATTTCAATTATTTGCCCTGATACTACTTTTATTTTCAATGGGGATATCAATAGGGTCTAATAAAGAGATGTTTAATTCAATCAATACATTAGGATTGCAAGCTGTGTCTTTTTCTATTATGACTATAATATTTAGCACATTGGTTTTGTATCTAATAACTAATCTATTTTTCAATACAAAAGAATCCCAAAAGGAGGATACTAAAGAATGATATATTACATTTTATCCGCGTTACTATTAGGTGTGTTTTCAGGATATTACATAGTACCTCAGAATATATTAGAAAATATAGACTCAATATCAACTGTAGCTTTAAATCTATTAATTTTATCTGTTGGAATTGATCTTGGAGAAAATAAAGCCGTTTTCGAAAAAATAAAAGAACGAGGATTTAAAATTCTTTTAATACCATTTTCAGTTGTTATAGGAAGTTGTATTGGAGGAATTGTATGTGCATTTATATATAAAATTCCTATTAATGTATCCCTTTCTATATCATGCGGTTTTGGATGGTATAGTCTTTCTGCTGTTATATTATCAAAAATATGTAGTGCTCAAATAGGAACTATAGCTTTTTTAAGTAATGTTTTTAGAGAAATGATATCTGTTATATTAATACCTATTATAGCTAAACGGATGAACCATATAACGTCAATAGCACCTGCAGGAGCTACTTCTATGGATTCTACTCTGCCTGTTATAGTAAAATGTACAGATGAAGAAACTGTTGTAATGGCGTTTATAAACGGGGCTTTACTATCAATATTAGTGCCAGTATTAGTACCACTTGTATATAACTTATTGGGATAAATATATATTTGGGAAATTTTAATGGGGAAATGATAAAAAGTGTTTTATTACTTTTTATCATTTCCCCATTTTGATAATTCATTTGGTATTAAACCGGATTTTTGAAGTTGCATAAATATCTTCAATGTATTTTTAAGATCTCTTGATTTAGTTGCTATTTTTAATACACAGTTCATAAAAAGCCTCCTCTAGTTATCTTCTTCTATAAATAATATTCTTAAACATTAATAATTATTCATAGGATTACAACTTAAGGAGGATTTTCAAATTTTAATTATGCTTATGTTAAAAAACTTTTCCAGGATTTAATATATTTTTAGAGTCAAATGATAATTTGATATTTTTAAATAGATTCATTATTAATTCGCCTTCAGATGACTTAAGATAATGTCTTTTTGCATAACCTATTCCATGTTCACCTGATACCTTACCTTCTAACTCTACAGCCTTTGAATACATTAGCTTAAATACTTCATCAAGTTTCTTCTTCCATGCATTATCATCAAGTTCATCTTTTAGTATATATATATGAAGGTTTCCATCTCCGGCATGTCCGAAGCCCTTTATTCTTATATTACACTTATGTTGAAGGTCATCTGCAAATTTAACGAATTCAGCTATTTTATTTCTAGGCACAACAACATCACACTCATCCATTTCTGTAGTTGATGCTTTAATAGCTTCTAAGAATGCCCCTCTAGCCTTCCATATAGACTCTTGTCTTTCTTGTGTATTTGATATAAGCACATCAAAGGCTCCGGAATCTAGACATATATGAGCAACTTTTTCATATGCTTTTTCTATCTCCTGAGTAGAATTTCCATCGAATGTAAGTAATAGGTATGCATCTGCAGAATTATCAGGAAATTTCATCCCTAAAAATTCCTCTGAAGCTAAGATAACATCTTTGACCATATACTCTATAGCAGTAGGTATAATCTTAGATTTAATAATCTTAGGAACCGTTTCTATAGCAGTTTCTAGATTAGGAAATGGTATTAGTAAGCTTATAGACTTTTTAGGTAAAGGAAGTAATTTTAAGCTAGCCTTAGTAACTATACCTAATGTTCCTTCTGATCCTACTATTAAATCCTTTAAGCTATATCCAGAACTATTTTTTACAACTTTACCTCCTACATTTATAATCTCGCCACTTGGAAGAACTACTTCGAGTGCTCTTACATAATCTCTTGTAACCCCATACTTAACAGCTCTCATTCCACCTGCATTTGTATTTATATTTCCCGCTATAGTGGCACTTTTTTCACCAGGATCTGGCGGATAGAAAAGATCATGTTCCTCTACATATTTTGACAATTCCATTAATAAAACACCTGGTTCTACATCTAAAGTTAAATTATCTTCATCTAACTCTAATATTCTATTCATATTACTCAGATTAATCATTATTCCTCCATATAGAGGAACTGCCCCCCCAACAAGACCAGTACCTTGCCCTCTAGGAGTTACAGGTATATTATTTTCGTATGCGTATTTCATAATTTTGGATACTTCTTCAGTTGATAAAACTTCTACTAAAACTTCTGGATATTTTTTTATTCCTGCTAGTTCATCATGGCTAAAATCTTCATTAATTTCATATCCAACAAAGACTCTATCTTTTGTGCAAATTGAAACTAAAAAGTCGATATCATATTTATCTATTTGTTTATAATCCATATTAACCCCCCCTAACCTTTACTAGCCGCAACTAAATTATCTAATGATACTTCATCGTTTCTTAACTTTTCTATTAATCTAGGAATAATTTCGTAAATATCTCCAATTATGCCATAGTGTGCACAATTGAATATAGGTGCATTTTCGTCTTTATTTATTGCTATTATACAGTCAGATTTATTCATACCGGCTACAAATTGAATAGCTCCAGATACTCCACATGTTATAATTAATTTAGGTTTTACAGTTCTTCCACTTAGTCCTATTTGTGTTTTTGCATCCTCCCATCCAGATTCGATTAAAGGACGTGTAACAGCTACTTTAGCATTTAGTATATCTGATAATTTATAAATCATATCCATATCTTCTAATTTACGTATTGCTCTTCCTGCTACAATAACAACCTCAGCTTCTTCAATTCCAGATACTTGTTCTTTGTTCCTTACTTCTAAAACAGATATAGAAGAATTTAATTTATCTTCTTTTATATCACAAAAAACGATTTCTCCATTTGTATAAATACTTTTCTCAGGAGCAGAGAATATCTTATATCTAACAGTTGCAAATTGTGGTCTATGATTAGGAGTGTATATATGAGCCATTATATTTCCACCAAAAGCTGGTCTTATTTGATCTAAATCTGTATTTTCCTGAACATCTAGTATTGTACAGTCTGCTGTTAATCCTGTTTTGAATCTAGCTGCTACTCTAGGGGCTAAAGATCTTCCTATTGTAGTTCCTCCTACTAAGACTATACTAGGTTTTGTTGTACTTATAAAATCTTCAAAAGCGGCAGTATATGGTTCTATTCTGAAATGTTTAAGCTCTCTGTTATCATATACAAAGACTTTATCTACTCCATAATGTAAAAGTTCTTTCGCACTATCGCCTATATTGTGACCTATAAACAAGCAGTATACAGGATGGTTTATTTTATCAGCCATTTCCTTAGCTTTTCCTATAAGCTCTAATGTAACTGGATGAATATTTCCATCAACATGATCTACATATACTACAATTCCTTTCCACTCATCTTTGTTAATCTTTATTTTATTGTTTTCTACATATTCAAAAACACCTTTAGGACCTTTTTTTACACATATCTTACACATTTTACAACCGGCATTAATGTCTAGCTTACCATTCTTGTATTCTATGGCATTGAATGGACAAAGAGATGTTAATTCTTCTGGGTTTTTTATCTTATCATTATTAATAATTATTTTTGCCATGCTATAATCCCCCTATACGAATTTTAATTCTTTTAATTTATTAAATAATTTATCTACAATTTCAAAACTTTCTTCTTTCCAAATTTCATGATCAACATTTGATTCAGGTGGGAATATTCTTTTTACTTGTGTAGGAGAACCGTTTAGACCATAATTGTTTTCATCTTTATCGTCAAAAGCATCTAAACTAAAAAACGGTATTTCTCGATCTTTGCTAGATAATTTTAATTTAAATGAAGGCAATCTAGGTTGAAAAATATCTTTTTCAACAGTTATCAGACAAGGATAACTTACTTCAACAACCTCTACAGTATTTGGCATATCCATCTCAACAATTAATGAATTTTCCTTTAGTTTTACAATTTTTAAAACATTTGCAATGTGAGGAATATTTAAAAATTCAGCCATCTCAGGACCTACTTGTGCAGTATCTCCATCTGTTGTCATTTTTCCGCAGATTATAAGATCTGGATTTCCTAATTTTTTTACTCCTTGAGCTATAGTATAAGCTGTAGCCAAAACATCAGCCCCTGCAAATTTTCTATCTGTTAAAAGGACACCTTCATCAACTCCCATCATAAATGCTTCCTTTATTACATCTGCTGCTTGAGGTGGACCCATACTTATTGCGGTTATTTTTCCTCCTTTTTCTTCTTTGATGTTCATAGCTGTTTCTATTGCGTATAAATCATATGGGTTCATTTTAGAGTCTATACCATCTCTTTTTAGCACACCTGTTTTTTCATCTACTTGTACTTCTGTAGTACCTGGTACTTGCTTAATACATACAAATATATTCATAACAATCCTCCTATTTTATATAAATGGGTATTGTGGTAATACCATTAAATGCATTATTTTACTACAACAGAAACTCCATCCGGAATGACAACAACTTTAGAACCTTTTCCTTTCAGCTCAAATGCTTTTATTAAAGCTTCTTCGAAAGTATATGCATGATCCATATGCATATCTTTAATCATTTGAGGATCGCACATATCAGTTACCATTATAACCTTATACTTATCTAAAATTCTTGCTAGAATTTGAAACTCCCACTGATCTGGTATGGTTTTATTTCTAGGAATTTTTAATACCTTATCTAATACCTCTTTAGGTGTAGATGCATTTGCCATTTGATCGTAAAAGGATTGACCTCCATGGCCATCATTACAAGCACAAACCATAATTATAATAGCATCTTCATTACAACAAGCCTCTGCAGATGTCATTCCCTTTACAGACTGATATATATTTTGATCTAGTGGATATCCTCCATTTGAAGTTACTACTATATCAGCTTTCACATTATCAACCTTAGAAAGATCTTTGACAAAATCGCAGCCTTTAGCATGAGCAAATTCGCTATCTCCACTAAATGCATTTATTATTTTTTTATCTTTATCTATCACAACATTCAATATGAATTCTAGATTTGAAACCTTAGCAGCATATAGCATATCAGTATGAATTGGATTACATTTTAAAATGCCAGTTCTAGCATTTTTGTTTGATATAAATTCAGAGCAATGATTAGCTAATATAGTCTCTGCTCCAGCAATTCCTGGAAGTATACTTTTTCTTCCACCTGAAAATCCAGCGAAAAAATGTGGTTCTATAAAACCTTCTGCTATTAAAAGTTCAGCTTCCATGGCTATTTTATTAAGCCATAATTCTCCTCCTGAAGGAAGTATACCTACTTTAACTAAGTCTTCTTTATTTTTTGACATATGGTTGATTATTGTTTCGTTTTTTACTATTTCTTCTCCAAATTTATTTATCATTTCTTCTTTTGTTGTAGGTCTATGATATCCAGTAGCTATTAATATTTTAATATCTATATCAGGAGCTATATTTCTTATTCTATCTAAAATGATTGGCATTGTAATTTTGCTAGGAACAGGTCTTGTATGGTCACTTGTAATTATTACCATGTTATTTTTTCCCTTTACTAATTCTTCTAATGATTTAGACTCTATTGGATTGTCTAGTGCCTTATGTACTATTTCTAATTGAGACAATTCCGGTCTATAATTATGTACTTTAGATTCTAATATTTTGATTAAATTTTTATCTGGGATATTTGCATCTATAGAACTTTTAGAGTAAGGCATTTTTATTGAAGCCATTAATAATCCCCCTTTATAATAAATAATAAAATATTTTAGATAAAATGGTGTATTGGTAGTACCAATTTAATAAGTATTTTATCACAATATTTCAAAAATTTCTATTAAAGTTTAATTTTTAACATAAGTATTTTATATAAATAAACTTACAATATAAACTAATATTCCTAAAATAACTACGTAAGCAGCACAAAATTTTAATGTTTTATTAAATATTTTCCCCTCACTTCCTATCATTCCTGTAGCAGAAGTTGCTATAGCAATACTTTGAGGTGATATCATTTTTCCTGCCGTAGCGCCTGACGTATTTGCAGCTGTAAGCCAATAAGCGTTTACATCTATTGATTTAGCTACTTCATTTTGAAGTGCTCCAAATAATACATTAGAAGAAGTGTCACTTCCTGTTATAAATGTTCCTAAAGCTCCTATTATAGGAGATATTAAAGGGAAAAATTTACCCGTAGTTTTAACCAATACTATAGCTAATGATGTAATCATACCGCTATACCCCATAACTTTTGCTAAAGCAACTATAGATACGACTGTAATCGTTGATTTATAAAGTTGCTTTAATGTAGATAAAAAAACTTTAATTATTTCTTTAATTTTAGCTCCTTGAATTAATCCTCCTATAAACCCAGCTAATATAATTAAAGTTCCTGGAGTAGAAATCCATTTAAACACAGTTTTACCTTCATAGATAACTATACTAGTTTTGAAATGACTTAAATATTCATTAATATTTGGGAATAGAGGGCTTGTGAAAATAATAAATGTAAACACGAGTATATACGGAATCCAAGCTAAAATACCTTCCTTAATTGTGATTCTATTTACAGTAATACTTGATCCAGTTTCACCTACACTGTATTCACTTTCAAAATCATCTTCTTTTTTCAAGAAAACCTTTGCCCAAAGAATAATCATTCCTAAAGAACAAATACTACCTAATAGCGCTGGAAGTTCTGCTCCTAAATATTTTGCACATAATAGTTGAGGAATTGCAAAACTAATACCAGATGCTAAAGAAATTCCAAATACACCTTTTAAACCTTTTATACTTTTAGTTGTTATTACAACTAGAACTATTGGAATAATTATAATAAAAATAGTTAGCTGCAGGCCTACATAGTAACTTAGTAAGTTAACATCAAGTCCTGTTACATTAGCTAAAGTAGAAACAGGAATACCGACTGCTCCGAAAGCTGTAGGAACAGTATTTGCAATTAGGCATATTACTGCTGCAAATATAGGATCAAATCCTAAAGAAATTAATATGCTTGCTGGAATAGCTACAGCAGTACCATATCCTGCAACAGCTTCTAAAAATCCCCCAAAGCCCCATGCAAGTATAAGAACTTGAATTCTTTTATCTCTAGATATACTAGAAAGCATTAATTTCATGATATCCATGCTTTTGGTATAAAGTGCTAAATTATAAGTGAATATTGCTGCTATTATTACAATCATTATAGGCCATAGCCCTAATACTACTCCTTCTATTGATACTAAGATAGCTGATCCAAAATCCATATTCCATACTAAAATCGATAGAAATATTGTTACTAAAAGACCTAAAGGACATGCTTTATGGGCTGGGATTTTTAAAACTCCTAAAGAGATCATTAACCATGCTACTGGAACTAAAGCAATTAAAAATAATAGATAAATATTCAATACTTTCCCTCCTTTTTCTTTATGGTAATATGGTAATACCATATCTGTTTTTAATTTACCTTAATTTTCAGAAAATTTCAAGAATAATTTATTTTTTAACATCTATCCTTTCGGAAACATGCATTTTTTTGGAAATATATACAAAAACAACCTGTTTTATCAGAACAGGTTGTTAATAAATTAATTAATGCAACTTTTATATATAAATTCCATATGTTTTGCCATACATATAGAAGCTTCTGTAGCATTTTTTTTAGATAATGCATTGTATATATCTTCATGATGCTTTATAAGTATCTGTTTATTCTCATTATTTGAAAGTATAATTTTTCTAGCATCCTTAATAAAAAAGTCCATTAAACTAGAAATAACGCTTAATATATTTACAATTAAAGAGTTTTTAGATATATCAGCTATTTTATAATGAAATTCCTTATCAAGTTTTACTTTTGTATCTTCATTTTCACATTCTTTTAACTGATTCATAATAATCCTAAGTTCTTCAATTTCTTGATTTGTTATTTTATGTGCTGCAAGAGCTACAGTTTCTATTTCAAGCATTTTTCTTAGTTCTAATATCTCTTCAGGTTTACTTTCTTGAAGTTTAAATATAACAGACAAAGGTTGAAATAATGTATCATCAAAATTAGATCTTATAAAATTTCCTTCTCCTTGTTTGCTTTCTATAAGACCCATTACTTGTAGTGCTCTCAATGCTTCTCTTATAGAGGTTCTACTTACACCTAAAAGTTCAGCTAAATCTCTTTCAGGAGGAAGCTTGTCCCCCTTTTTTAGGGTATCATTCATAACCATTTCTTGAATTTGATTTATAACATGTTCATAAACTTTTGTACTTTTAACTGGGGTAAACAACTACATCACCTCTTTATAATTTACTTTATATAGATATAAGCCTTGAGAGTATGCAGTAGATCCTGCTAATGACCTGTCTTTACTTTCTAGTATATCTTTTATATAATCAGGATTTATCTGTCCATGCCCTATATCTATTAAGGTGCCAACTATAATTCTAACCATATTATGTAAAAATCCATTTCCGTTTATTTTAATATCAATAAAACCATTTTCTATCTCTATATCTATATAATTTATAGTTCTAATACTAGATTTCTTTTTAGATTTAGAAGATTTAAAGCTAGAGAAATCATGTTCCCCTATAAGGTGCTTACAAGCTCTTTTCATATTATCAATATTAAGTTTATCTGGGATATGAGTTGTATATTTTCTTAAGAAAGGATCATGTATTTTATTGTTGTCTACTTTATATAAATAAGTTTTTGATACAGCATTATATCTTGAATGAAATCTAACATCTACTTCTTCTATGTTGCTAATAACTATATCCTGAGGTAAGTAATTATATAAATATTCATGCATTTTAGAAATATTCATTTGTGAATTAGTTTTAAAATTCGCTATTTGAGCAATTGCATGAACTCCAGCATCTGTTCTTCCAGAACCTATTATTTCTATTTTCTCATCTAGCATTTTAGAAACTACAGCTTCAATCTTAGCTTGTATAGTTGAATCTGTAGTTTTTAACCTTTGCCATCCTTTGTACTTGCTTCCATCATATTTAATTGTAATTTTTATATTTCGCATTATCGAGTATTCCTTTCTATTGTATAATAGTTATATTTTAATCATAACATTTTTTTTATGATATTATAACAAAAATAAAAAAATTCACTTTGTGTTAACTAATGGATAGGGTTTTCACCGAGTTTTAGTTGAAATTTATATAGTTCTTGTATATAAAAAAACTACCTATTTTATTAGGTAGCTTAATTAGTTATTATATTTATAATTTCCATCATACTACTTCCTTTTTTTATGCTTTTTTCTCCCACTCTAAGTTTAGAGCTCAAATCTAAACATCTAAGTAAAGTTAAAAAATCCTCTTTGCTAAGTATAAGTTCATTTTCATATAAAATATCAGCTACTTTATTGGAAGTAAATCCATTTTGTATAATTATATTTACGCACTCTTCTTTATCATTTTTTTTACAGGTTCTTTATTTGGAATTTGATCTCTATCCTCTTCCTCTTCATTTTGTGCTTCATTATTTATCTTATTTATTGATTGAGGAAATTCATTTTCTTTTTTACTTTCAGATTGTCCATTATTTTTATTTGCTAATATGTTTATGGAAGATCCTAGCAAAAGCCCTATTGATATACCTAGTACTAATATTAGTGTAAATATTTTATTCAATAAACTTCCCCCTAATTTAAATTATATAGTATGTTAATATATTACAATAAATAATATCCTTTATCAAGCAATTCAAAATAAAATTGAGCTGTTTTGTTAAGTTCTTCACCAAATAAAGCTATAATCTTCTTTTGTCTACCTTCAGAAGAAAGAATAATTTTACCTATATGTCTATTTTTTCTTTTTAATTTTTCTATTTTGTATCCGTTATCCAGATGATATTTTATATAATCTAACTTGTTTTCCATAGTTCACCTCTAATATAATTAATATAGTATATATATGATTATTATCAAAATATTAATTATTATTAAGAATTATGAATAAAACTACAAAAAAGTCTTTAAAATAAAGACTTTTTTGTAGTTATTATAAATCAAAACTTAATTCATATACAGTTTTCACCCCAGCTGAATTTTTAGTTCCGTATGACCTATGGGTAAGCTAATCAACAAGCTATTAAGTTCTTATTTCGAGCCTTAAGATGATGAAGTTTTAGAACTTTTAGTTTTCGGATAAATTATTATACTTTTAATAAATCTAATAATTTAAGAAAATATATTAACATAAGTTAATTATATACTTATATTCTTCATTTCTAGCTCGTATATTTTTCATTGTATCCCAATTGCCATGGCCAGGGTATATAATAATACTATCATCCCATTTTGAAACTATATTTTTGATAGTATTTATCATATCTTCTTCACTACCTCCTGGTAAATCTAATCTACCTATCCCATCATTAAATAAAGTATCTCCTGTAAATATTGTATTTTGATGTTCCGCTTTTAGAGAAATTCCTCCTTTTGTATGTCCTGGAGTATGGATTACTTCTAAAGGTATATTTCCTATATTTATAACTGAGCCATTTGAAAGAATTTTATCTGCATCAATTGATATTTGCTTTGTATTAGCTTTTTTAGATAAGTTTATACTTGGATTTTTAAGACCTTTTAAGTCTTTTTTATGAATTAATACATCGCTATTATATTGTTTTTTTAAGTCTTTTACAGCTCCTATATGGTCATAGTGGTGATGAGTAAGTATTATATGATTTAACTTTAAATTATTTCTATTTATATAATCTATTAATATTTTAGAATTATCACCAGGGTCTATAACGGCAGCATCAAGAGTGTGCTTATCGTGAATTATATATGCATTAGTACTTATTTTGCCTACAACAAATCTTTTTAATATCATATTAAGTCTCCTTTATTATATTAGGTTAAATATATTATATAATAAAGGAGACTTAATCCCAAGAATTTATATATTTATTTTTAATTATTTAAGACCTCCTTCATTTCATCATATGTTTCTTGTAAGAAATCTTCTATCATATCTTGTGTGATTAGATCCTTAATAGATGAAGAGGTTGTTTCGTAAAATTTTTGAGCTACCCACTGGAATTTTTCCTTATCAGTTTCAAAGTTTTTCTCAGCATAAAGCATAAGTCTATATGCTATCTCTTTTGATTGCTTTAAAGCTATTTTTTCACTAAGTGTTTTATAAATATAATATACATATCCAGCACTTATTAAAAGAATAAATATTATCCATACGTATATAGACTCAATCATACTAATTACTCCTTTACTTTTTATATATTATATTTATAAATAGGTTTATAAGTGATTAATATTACTTAAATAAGATGTTTATATTGCTTTTAAAACATTATTAACATTGTGGTAATTCAATAATTCTTTCATTTTATTTTTTGCGTTTATAAACTGCATATATTTAATGTCAGATATTCTAGAATCACCATACACTCTCCATCCATTTATTTTTGTAAGTTTTAATGAAGGGTGACCAATGAATCCCAATACATCTTTTAATGGATATCCTAGAAATATACCTATTTCGTCTGGAATATTTCCAGTTTTCATTTTTTCTATTATAAAATCAAGATATATATCGAAATCGTAATTATTAGGATATCCTATTGATTTTAAAAATTTTAAATTTCTATATTCTGATAATGTATTGTTTAACTCCGCTGAATTATAAAATAATATTTTAGTACATTTATTACAGTAACTAAATTCTTTGTAGGATATCTTACTGTTTTTATGTAAAATATGTTTAATTTCTGTTAATCTATATAAATTTTGTTTGTCAGAGTAAGGAAAACTTATTATTTCAGCAGGTTTCACTCCAAATATTACAGGTCCTAACAATTGTAGTAACCATTTTGTAAAAGAATCTGTATTATCATTTCTGCAAAAACAATTATTCAAGTTATTATTCATATATATCATCCGCCTTTTAAGAAAATTCAAATCAATTGAAAGTAAATATCATTTTCGTTTATATTAATATAATATTACAGTTTTGTATAAAATGTCAAATAATTTACGATTTAAATTGGATATTATATTAAGAGAATATTTAAACTAAATTAGAAGATAATAACTATATAAATTGAATAGGGTTATATGGAGGTTTAAAGATGAAAGTATCTTCTAGTTTAAATGATAATATTAAAACATTAAAAAAAACTCTTCCTATAGATAAAAGTTTTGATATAGTTAACAGAGAATGGACAATAGGAAATACAAAGGCTAATTTTGTATTTATAGATGGATTTACTAAAGATCAAATAATGCTATTTATTATGACTAAGCTTCAATCTATAAAAAATATAGATCACATTGATATAGATGTGATAAAAACTCTTTTAAAAAATGATATTCCTTATATAGAAGTTTCTACTTTTTCTGATTTTGAGGATATGAAACCAGCAGTACTTTCAGGAAATACAGCTTTATTTGTAGATGGACAATCAGAAGGTATACTTTTAGATGTAAGAGAATACCCTGTAAGAGGACCCCAAGAGCCTGATTTAGAAAAGGTCACAAGAGGTTCTAGAGATGGATTAGTTGAAACTATAATCTTTAACACAGCTTTAATTAGAAGAAGACTCAGAGACCCAGATTTAATATTCGAACTTACAACTATAGGTTCTCAATCTAAGACTGATGTTGCTATATCTTATATAGACAGTGCTATTAACCACGATTTTTTAGAACAATTAAAAAAGCAATTAGATAAAATTAAAACTAATTCTTTAATTATGGGAGAAAAAACCCTTGAGGAGTTACTTATTAAGAAAAAATGGTTTAACCCACTACCTCAGGTGCGCTTTACGGAAAGACCAGACGTTGTTGCTGCTCATTTATTAGAAGGGCACATAGCTATAATAGTAGACAATTCTCCTAGTGTTATGTTGCTTCCTGTAACAATTTTTCATTTTACTCAACATGCCGAAGACTATTATCAAAATCCAATGGTAGGTACTTATTTAAGGTGGGTTAGATTTATATCTATGATTTCTTCTATGATAATAACTCCATTATGGCTATTTTTAGTGTATAATCCAGAATTATTACCAGACGCATTAAAATTTATAGGTCCATCTAAAGTTGGTCATATTCCTTTATTTATACAGTTTATTTTATTGGAAATAGGGCTCGATACGCTAAGGCTTGCATCTATACATACGCCTAATTCCTTATCTACATCATTGGGAATTATAGGAGGATTAATTCTGAGTGAATTTGCAGTAAAGGTTGGTTGGTTTACTCCAGAGAGCATACTTTATATGGCTATTGCTGCTATTGGAACATTTGCTACACCTAGTATAGAATTTGCTATGGCAATACGAATATTTAGATTGTTTATACTAATCATGACTGGCGTATTTAGAAACGTAGGATTTTTCATATCTTTGATTATAGTATGTACTATAATTTGTACAACTAAGGGTTTTGCAAATCAATCATATTTATGGCCTTTAATTCCATTTAATAAAGATGCTCTTTTAAATATATTATTTAGAAAACCTATAGTAGAAATAAAAAGCAGTAAAAAAGATTAATCTTTTTTACTGCTTTTTACAATAATATATAGAGTTTAGTTTATACTTGTAAGTCTATGCTTAATCCAAGTCTATCTTTAAATATATCAATTATAGGATCAACCTCAATTTCTATAAACTCAATTACTTGTTCAGAAGCTCTACCTATGAAGTTTATAGGATCCATTATAGATAATATTTCATCTTCAGTCATTTTAAACTCAGGATCATTTATTATTCTATCCATCAAATCATTTTGCTTACCTAATTCTTTTACATTTTTAGCAGATTCCATTGAATAAACTCTTATCTTTTCATGAAGATGTTGTCTATCCCCGCCTCTTTTAACTGCTTCCATTAATATAGTTTCTGTAGCCATAAAAGGAAGTTCTTCATCGATATGCTTTTTAATCATATTTTCATATACAACTAGTCCATCAGTAACATTAATACCGATTTCCAATATTGAATCTATAGCAAGGAATGATTGAGCTATACTTAATCTTCTGTTTGCTGAATCATCTAAGGTTCTTTCTAGCCATTGTGTAGAGTGAACTAAAGCTGGGTTTAATGTTTCTGCTATTACATATTTACATAACGAAGAAATTCTTTCACTTCTCATAGGATTTCTTTTATATGCCATGGCAGAAGAGCCTATTTGATTTTTAGCAAAAGGTTCTTCTATTTCTTTTAAACTTTGAAGTATTCTTATATCGTTAGTCATTTTATGCATACTCTGAGCTATAGATGATAAAGTAGATAAAATTTGATGATCTAACTTTCTAGTATAAGTTTGTCCAGTTACTGCATATGATTTTTTAAATCCCATACTAGATGTTACAAGTTCATCTAATTGTTTTACTTTATCATGGTCTCCTTCAAATAAACTTAAAAAACTTGCTTGAGTACCTGTAGTACCTTTTACTCCTCTTAATTTCAAATTCTCTAATCTATTATTTAAATCTTCGAAATCTATTAATAAATCTTGTATCCAAAGACAAGCTCTTTTTCCAACCGTAGTTAGTTGAGCAGCTTGAAAGTGTGTAAATCCAAGAGTAGGTATATTCTTATAGTTAAAAGCAAACTTTTTTAAATTATTAATTAAATTTACAAGCTTGATTAATACTAATTCCATTGCATCTTTCATGATGATAATATCTGTATTATCACCTACATAGGCACTTGTAGCACCTAAATGTATAATGCCTTTAGCAGTCGGACATAAAAGTCCATAAGCTTTAACATGAGACATGACATCGTGTCTTGTTTCCTTCTCGAATTTTTTTGCATCATCAAAATTTATATTATCTATATTAGCTTTAAGTTCTTCAATTTGCTCATCAGTTATATTAATTCCTAATTTCATCTCACATTCAGCAAGAGCAACCCATAATTCTCTCCAAGTTTTAAATTTCTTTTCTGGAGAAAATATGTAACTCATATCTTTGCTTGCGTATCTTTGAATTAAAGGATTTTGATAATAATCGTGTTTTTGCATGATATCCTCCTTGAAATATTTATTTTTTTCATATCACAATAGTATTATACAATATAATGCGAACTTTAACAAATGTTTTTATGATAAACGTAAGGAAAAAACAAAATAAGCTCAATACTATTTAAATAGTATCAAGCTTATTTTACTTCTAATTGCTAAAAAATATTATTAATTTTTTTATATATTAGATAAAGCTTCTTTTATTCTATTTAATCCTTCTATTATATTTTCTTGAGAAGTTGCATACGATAATCTAATATAATTATCATTCCCAAAAGCTACTCCAGGAACAACAGCTACATGAGAGTTTTCTAACAGATAATTTGCAAAGTCCATAGAACTGTTTATATCATAATTACCTAATTTTTTACCTATGACTTTTGATATATTAACCATTACATAAAACGCACCTTTAGGCATATTACATGAAATATTAGGTATATCATTTATAAGTTCAACCATTTTTTTTCTTCTTTGATCAAATTCATTTCTCATATATTCAATTGCAGACTGATCTCCTTCTAAAGCTTCAATTGCAGCATATTGAGCTATAGTGTTAGGATTTGATGTAGCATGGCTTTGGATGTTAGACATTATAATAGCTATTTTTTCATTAGAAGCTGTATATCCTATTCTCCATCCTGTCATAGCGCAGCATTTAGATAATCCATTTACAACTATAGTTAATTCTTTTATCTTTTCATTTAATGAAGCTATACTTATATGTTTCTGATTATCATATATAAGTTTTTCGTAAATCTCATCAGAAACTACTATTATATTATTTTTTACAGCTAACTCTGCAATTTGTTTTAATTCATCTAATGTATATACAGATCCTGTAGGGTTAGATGGACTAGTTAGTATTATAGCTTTAGTTTTATGAGTTATGTTTTTCTTTAAATCATCAATATTGTATTTGAAATCATTGTCTTCATCACAGTCAATTAATATAGGCTTAGCTCCAGCCATTTTAACTAATTCAGGGTAGCTTACCCAGTATGGGGTAGATATTATAACCTCATCTTCAGGATTGCAAATAGCTTGGAATATATTATACAAAGAATGTTTTGCACCATTAGATACAATTATTTCTTTTGAATTATAAACAAGGTTATTGTCTACTTTTAACTTATTGCATATAGCATTTTTAAGAGCTGGCATACCAGAAGCTGCTGTATACCCTATGTTATTGTTTTGAATTACATCAATAGCTTTGTTTCTTATGTTTTCAGGAGTATTGAAGTCAGGTTCTCCTACACTAAAACTTATAACCTTAATACCATCTTCTTGCATTTTTTTAGCTTTAGCACTTATAGCTAAAGTTAATGATGATGAAATATTGCTATGTTTAATTGAAAGTTCCATAATATCTCTCCTATCTAATATATAACTATATTTAAATCTAATTTTATTATATCAAAAGTTAGTAAAATTTAGATAATAAATCTAAATAATTCTTATAACATATTTTTTTTATAAAATCATTATTATAATTTCTTTTTAATAGTTCATCTATTATTAAGTATAAATATGTACAATCTTTTAAAGGATTTATAACATTGCATCCATCAAAATCTGATCCAAACCCTACACATTCACTTCCACCTATATATATTATTCTCTCTATATGATCTACTAACGAACTTATATTCTTAGCTTTTCCAACAAATTCTTCATAAAAATTAATACCTATTATTCCGTTGATTTTGGAAAGTTCTTTTATTTGATCATCTGTTAAGTTTCTTTTATGTTCATTTATATGATTACTTAAAGAATGAGAAGCTATTATAGGTTGTTTAGTCAATTGTAGAACATCATAAAATGTTTTATAAGAAGCGTGAGAAACATCTATTATTATGTTCATGTTATTCATAGTATTTATAACAGATCTACCAAAATCAGTTAATCCAAAATCAATACTTTCCATTGTGCCACAAGCCACTTTGTTTTTATAGTTCCAAGTTAGAGTTAATGATTTTACTCCTAATATATTTAATGATTTTATTATTTCTATATTGTCATCTATTATATGAGCTCCTTCTATGGAAATAATAATTCCTACTATATTATCATTATTCATGACATAATCTAAATCACTTTTATTTTTTATTATTTTTATATTATCACTATTTTTTTCATATTCATGCAATTTATTTATATATCCTATAGCTTTAAAATAGGAATCTGGAAAGGGAATGGTATAATCTATGTATACAGCCATAAATTGAATTTTAACATTGGATTTTAATAATTTCTGCAAATTTATATGAGTAATATCATTATCATAAAAAGACAAATTATTGTCTTCTATTCTTGTTACACTATCACAATGGCTATCTATTATTTTATATTTCATTTATTTCACCTCTTTCTATTATTATAATAACTATGCTATTTATTATTTTTTGATTTATATATATTTAATTCATCATCATCTATAATATAATCAATATCATCACTATCTACAAAATTCATAACGTATTTATATCGCGTTGCATAGTTCTTATCACTCCATCCCAATTTTTCTTTTACATTTTCATCTTTTAATCCAGATTTTAAAGAAAATGTGGCAAAAGAGTGTCTAAAGTCTTTTGCTGAGTAATTACTAAGACCAGCCATAGACAAAGCATTTTTTACTATAAGTCTTACATTTCTATCAGTAATTGTGTTACTATTTCTACTTTTGAAAACAAAATCGTCAATACTAGTAATTTGTATAGATTCTTTATAATCCATAATCAAATCCCATGAATACGAGGGCAGTTCCACTATGCGTTCTTTTTTTTGATTCCCTATTTTACATGAACAGTTATTTTGAGTATTAGATGTTAAGTCTTTCCATTTCAAGTTTATTAACTCGTTCAATAAGCATCCTGTACTAATTAAAAAAGAAATTATAGCCCTATCTCTCTTATTCAAATTAGGGAATATAGATATTAACTTATTTAACTCATCAAGACTCAATACATCGTTTTTATTTTTTATTCTAGATACATAAGGTTTACTTATATTAGCAAAGGGGTTATTTTGTATATAATTTTCTTTCACTAGAAAATTATAAAAACTGTGCAAATAACTGTATATTTTTTCGCAAGTTGATTTAGCATATATACTGTTGATATATTCTATGAATTGTTTGCTTTCATTAATATTTATGTTTAGCAAATTTTTATCGCTTAAAGTAGACTTAAATAGGATTATTTTATTTAAATAGTCAGATCTACTTAGAGGTTTAAGTTTTCTAGAAAATTCCTTGAATAGTTCATGTTCATATTCTGATAAACCCTCCATAAATACTCCCTCCCTTTAATATTTTAAGATCACATTAATTATACTCTAAATACAAATATTATTAAATTATAATAATTCTAACTTAATAATTAAAATCCTTTGAAAAAATTCAATTTTACTGATATACTTTATATGTTAATTTTATAGAATGTATTAAAGTACATAATTTGAAGGAGGCTTTGCAATGAGCGATATTTTAAAAGCTATAATCCTTTCTATTGTAGAAGGGGTTACAGAATTCTTACCTATTAGTAGCACGGGGCATTTAATTCTTGTCAATCAATGGATAAATTTTGAAGGTAATTTTGGATTTTACTTTAATGTTATTATTCAGTTTGGAGCTATTTTATCTGTTGTAATCTTGTATTTTAAAAAACTCAATCCTTTTGATAAATCCAAAACACAAATACAAAAACAGCAAACTATTAATTTATGGTCAAAAGTAATAGTTGGATTTATTCCAGCTGCTATATTAGGATTTTTATTTGCAGATATAATAGAAAACTATTTAAGTAATCCTATAGTAGTGGCTATAATGCTGTTTATTGGTGGTATTTTTATACTAGTTTTAGAAAATAGCTCTAAAAGAGTCAAAATAAATAATTTTGATAAACTAAGCTATAAAACGGCTTTTTCAATAGGTATGATTCAATGTTTAGCAATGATTCCTGGAACTTCAAGATCTGCTGCTACAATCATAGGAGCAATGCTTTTAGGCACGTCAAGACAAGTAGCTGCAGAATTTTCTTTTTTCTTAGCAATACCTACAATGGCAGGCGCAACAGCTTATTCTGTGCTCAAGATGGTTAAAAGTGGAGTGACAATAACATCTAATCAGTGGATGGTATTACTAGTAGGTATTATAGGTTCATTTATAGTAGCTACATGTGTTATATCTTTTTTTATGAATTATATAAAAAGAAAGGATTTTAAAATATTTGGATACTATAGAATAGTTCTTTCTGTAATAATACTTTTTCATTACTTTGTTAAATAAAATAAGAATGTAGGTAATTACCTACATTCTTATTTTATTTAACATATATTTGTAATTGTATTGATATCCAACCAAAAGCCTCTCTAGTAATTTTTTTCAGTTTCATTTCTAGTTGAAGATATAGATTTTTCAATAAAATCTAATTTTTCTTTATATGATTGCATATAAATCTTCATAATGTGTCCCATTTTAAAATGGGTATTTGGTCCTATATATAGGTATTATATACCATCCTGATGGTTTTAGTCTATTAATTTAGAGCGAACTTGTAATCATCTTTATTATATCGCTGTTCTCTTCTTTAAACGTTGTAACTATTGTAATCTTATCTAGAGCACATGTTAATGCAGTACATATCATATTTAAGTTTTTTATGAAATTGTTAATTTCGTTATTAGAACTAGACTCACTCAAATGATGCCCATATAACATTTCAATTTGACATAATATAAGTGATTTATATTCTAGATTATTTATAGAATATATATTAGATATTGTTACTCCATTTTTATTGCTTAAATTTGTTAATTCATCATTTGCGTATATATAAGGTATATTACTTTCCTCTAATGCTTTTCTTAAAATATATTGAAAATATATCATATTTCCATTTTTCAATTTTCTTTTATTATACGGATATACAATCACTATATCTGAATAACCGAATCCTTTTTTTGTTATTAAGTATTCTATTTCCCATATTATTGATTTGATTTTTTCTTCTATATCATCAACAAATATAATCTCTACATCTTCACCTTCACATCGCAAAGATTTTGTATTTAAATAATAATCATTAGGTAGATTGTCATCGAAATTTTCTATATATTTCTTTATATTACTTCTGAAATTATTTACAAATAAAGATATGTTTTGTGTTTGCTTATAGTTATATTCAAGAGTTATAATATCATCAAAAGCTATATTTTCCCAAAAACCTTTGAATGATTTGATATTATTTTGTATATCTTGAGATTTATCAACTGATATATTAAAAATATTTTTAGACTTAAATAATATACCATGGATAAATTTTATCTCTTCTTCATTAAAGTTTTCACATCCATCTATGAAAATTCCTTTGTATATTTTCTTTTCTTTCAATGTGTTTTTTACTTGTAAAAAAACATTTTTAAAATATTTAGAAAAATCTAGCTTAAGCTTATTGTAATCTATTACTAGATTCAAATCTTTAGCCATCTTAAATATAAATCCATGATAGTTATATATATCTAAGTTATCAGGTGATTTATATAATAAATTAATTTGATTTTTAATATCATGCATCAGCTGCTTATTATATGTTATAAATAAAAATCTTTCCTTTGGATACAATTTAGCAAGTTTTATAGCTCTTGATATTAATATAGTTGTTTTAGAGCTGCCATTAGGACCTGTAAATAGAGTATTACCATACTTTATAGAGTTGATTTTTTCTATTTGAGAAGGACTTAAAAATAATGAATTATATCTATATTCATCTTTAGAAAATAATATCTTTTTGAAAAACTTGTTTTTCGTATTTTCCTTATCATATTTTTTTATGACATGGTATTCAGGTGATATATAGAATCTAAATAGATTTAAAATAACATCATCATTCTCACCCATTAAGTATTTATCTAATAGGCTTGTATCATTAATTAACTCATTATATTTAATATTATCAATAATATGATTATTTATAAAATCATTTTCTATATTATCTATTTCAATATAGGGCATAATATATATTAAGTTATATTTAACATCTAAATTAAAACTTTTTAAATTTTCTTGTAATGTATAGTATTCTTCTTCCATTACTTCTAATAATTCATCTTCTAGTATAGAATATATTTCTTCGGTAGTATCCATGAATTTAATGAATAGAATGTTATTATTTTTAATATACATTAAATCTATATTAATACCATTTACAGGAACTACTTTTGTTAGTCCTATACCACTTAAAGAGTTTATACAATTTTCATAAAAATGCATCTCACTGTCTTTTATTCTAAGCGAATCTAAATTAGAATGAATATTATTTGAATATATTTTCAATTGTATCCCCCTTTTCTTTTTATATTATTATATCATTTAATTATTATTTTTCTAGTAGGACATATTATTTATTATTTTTTTTAACTATGAAAACGGAATCCAATTCATTAACTCTAAAGGCTGTATTTATTAATTGTATAAAAGTGTTATCGTTGGCTTTATTTAAATACATAAGGCGTCTTATTTCTTTGTTGTTTCTAAGTTTGTATAATAACTCTTTTTGTATGCCCATAGATATACTATAAACTATATAAGCTTCCCAAGTTTTAATATTATCTGAATTTAAGACTTTGGGATTTTTAAAATTAATTATGAATTTTTTAAAGTTAATCCATTTTTTCCGCTCTTTATACCCTAATCTTGTTAATTTAGACTTGAAAAGGTATATATTATTTATAAAACCAGATATAATAAGAGCTATAGATACAATATATAGATATGGGTAATATTTATATATAAATAAAACTCCTAATGAAATTTTTATACAGGAATATAAATATAATAAGAATTTCATATGTTTATTTGTTTTTAAATATCCATAATCTGCACACTCTTTATATACTTTTCTTCTCCAAGTGTTATAAAACCTCTTAAATTCCAAAAACTTTTTTTCATCTTGATTGTGTTTTTTTATATCTTCGAAACAAATGATTTTGTTATTTCCAATAAAACCAAATAACCAGTTTAATAAATATTTTTCGTGTTTCTTCAATTCTGTAGTATCCTTATTTGTTAATTGTAATTTATACTTTTCACTAGTTCTATCATATATTTCTAAAATATATCCTTTTCTAATTAAATCAATTATAGTAACAAAAAAATCTTTACTTGTTATTTTTTTATATTTTAATATGCTAATCATAATTGCAGGAGTATAATCGTTTGGTAATTTTAAGTTGTAATTTCTAGGTAAATTTCCCTTTTGAAAAATCAAGATATTTGAAAATAAAATAATTATGTAAACCATATCTATAATTAATACACAAATAGATGCTATATTAATTTTTTTAATTCTACCTATTTTATTTTTATATTTTGTTTCAATACTAATTTCTTCATTTACTAGCTGTTCATATGATGTTAACTCAGTATTATTTTGGATGTTATAATCAGGTATATCCTTTTCTAATAGTATTTCTAACTTCAGCTCTATATTTTGTGGAAAATCATCTATACTATAACTAACTTTATTTTTTTCTACTTTTACATTTTTATATAAATATCCATGTTGGAAAGCTTTAATATTTTCGTATGTTTTGCTCTCTGGAAAACATATAGATATATTCAACTTTTTTATAGTTTTTTCATTATCGATATTGAAAATTTTAAATTTAAACTCATCAACACCATTATGTTTTATAATAAAATCTTCTAAATCATATTCTATTTTATATATTTTAGTTTCAATATTGGATTTATCGTAAACTCTAAAATCCAAGTTATTATTATGATCGAACAACTCTAATTGTAATTGATTTTTATTAGGATATATTTCATATGCTCTTAAATTATCTAATTTAGAATTATTGTCTAGATATAAACTTTTGGTTACTCCATTTGATTGAGAATGAAATTTATATGTTATTTTTTCTATAATATGAGCATCGCCTTTATCATCTACATTTATGTGCATTCTTAAATTTTCAATAGAATAATCTTCTTGTGAAAATACAGGTTTTATTAAAAAAATAAATATTATCAATGATATTAAATTGACTCTTTTTTTTATTTTAATCACCTCTAATATATATTATAAACCATATTTAACCTCTATTTTTAATAAAATTAAAAAGACTTAAAATCTTTTTAGATTTTAAGTCTTTTGGCTTATATGATAATTGGAATTTATCTATGTTTTTTCATTGATTCTTTAATACCATTTTTAATTAAATAAAATTTTTTTATTAGACAACAATCAGGTTCTTTATATTCATGCATATATGAATCTAATAAATTTTTTATTTCATTAAAATTTTTTTCATCATAAGAATATACATGGTCCAACTTATTAGATATAGTATTGAACAACAAAAATCTTTTCTTTATATCCTCACTTTCCATTATATATAACCACTCCTTAAATAAATTTGTTAAAATCTATATTCAGAGTGTTTGCTAAAAAATAGAATTTAAAACATATATAGCAAAATTTTATTTATCAATATCAAATACTACTGTTAATATCATTTTAAACTTCTCTACGGCTAATAGTGAGTGGTTTATATTAGCTGGCATTACTATAGTTTCACCTTTTTTAACATCAAAGCTTTCTTCCCCTATTGTAATTCTAGCTTCTCCATCTAAAATAGACACCATGGCATCCCCTTCAGACTTATGAGTACTTATTTCTTCATCTTTATCAAAAGCAAATACAGTTACATTTACATATTTGTTTTGAGTCAGAGTCTTGCTAATGACAGTTCCTTTTTGATAATCAACCAATGATGTTGTCTCAATAGGTGTTGAAAAATCTATGTTTTTTATAAAATTTTTATTCATATTATATTCCCCTTTCAATTGTAAAGTTTATTTTTATTTATATATAGTATAAAACAAAAATCACATTTATTAAGTAACATATGTTACCTGTGAGTTGTAAATTTTTTTGATCTAAATGCATTAGTTAGAACTTATATAAAGTTTAAACGCTTAGCTACCGGTACAAACATTGGACTTAATAATAGACTGTTAAATATGTACAATAAACCCATAGCTATTAGAATTTAAATTATATATAGATGCCCAAAATAAATTTTGTTTCATATTTTCTAAGTATACATCCTTATCTTTTACTAATTTTTCATTTCTTATTAAAATATTTTTCCACCTAGATATCTAGCAGATTAATAATATCAACTATGCGTGAATTTTTTTACTGATTTTTAAAATGAACATCTATTATCTTCTCAGCAAGTCTTTTTTGTGCATTTGCTTGAGCAACTAACATTATAACAATTAAAAATAACTGAGCTAAATCTTGATTCTCTTTTTCTATTTCATTAGTCTTTTCTTTTATACATCTTATATTCGAAGATATGAAATTTTCGAAATCTTTTGTTTCATTATCTTTTAATTCTAAAAAAATCGAATATATATCATCTAAAGATATTACATCATCTTCGATATTAGACATATCTTTAAGTACAGGTTCAAACAAAAGTTTTATGTCATCTAAAGATAGAACTTGCTTTAAATAATACACTAAAATCATTAGTATTATATGCTGTTTGCTATATTTTTTATTATTAGAGGGCATTAACAATCCTTGTTTGGTATAATTATTAATCATTGTTTTAGTCAATATCTTATCATCATCATTTCTTTTTAAATTAGAAAGCCTTTCATCTATAAAATTTGTTACTTGATCCATATACAAATTTAAATCTGGTATCTCTTCTAATCCCACTTTATCGCCTAAACACAATTCTTTTATAAGTTTAATTAATTCATTTTCATCTATCATTTAAATCACCTCTCTTATATAATATAGTATTCAAAACTATATATCAACATATGTATATAAATTTTAAAAAGTTTTATTATTATTAAAAAAATCTAATCTCAGCTTAATAATTTTCAATTATCAGCTTCGATTAGATTTTTTTAATAATAATAAAACTTTAGATATTAAGATTCACATTCTTCTATTTCAATACTATATTTTCCACATTCAATACATACTATAACACTTATTATATAGCTATTATCTACAACACCTTTTTTTAGCATCTTCTTAAATGATGTATTTTTATACTCTTCAGATATATTACTCATCACATATTTACCATTCTTCGTGAACGCATAAAAATAATATTCAAGAAATTTAAAGTATTTTGCTTTTTCTGCTACTCCATTTAGACAACTTTGGCAAGCTTGATCGTAATAACCTATATCAAAATCTGTATTACTTTGATGCTTCAATAGATCAACTATTACTTCGTGTGTAAGCCCAGTTGGTAAGTTAATTTCATTATTTATATAATTTGACATATCTATAGCGTATAAATTTTCATCAAATTCAAATGTATATTTTCCCATACTTTAACTCCTTTAAAATTAATAATATATGTTAAGTATCTCATATAAGCAATTAATTATCAATATATAACGGTATTATCCAGAGCTATATGTTAGTTGTAACTCTACGCCAAGTTGTCTATAGCAATATGATATTTAGGATCTTCTATTATATTAACTTCTAGTATTTTTTCTGCATCCTTAATAAATTGATAGCATTCTATACTTAAATGCTTTAAATGAAGTGTTTTTCCTTCTGTTTTATATTTTTCTGTTAATGTATTTACACTTTCAATTCCAGAATGATCGAATACTCTTGCATTTGCAAAATCGATAATAACATCTTCAGGATCATTTTTTATATCAAATGAATCAGAAAAATTTCTAGCTGAACCAAAGAATACAGCACCTCGTATCGTATAAACTTTTGATCCGCATGTATCTATATATGAATCTACATCTATTCGTTTCCCTTTTTCCCATGCAAAAACAAGTGATGATACAATTACTCCTATTCCAACAGCAATAGCTAAATCTGTAAATACAGTAATTACAGAAACTAGTATTATGACAAAAGCATCTGATTTTGGAATATTTCTCATTATTTCAAAACTAGACCATTCGAATGTAGCTATTACTACCATGAACATTACTCCTGTTAGTGCAGCCATTGGAATTCTTTCGATCAAACTTGATCCAAATAATATAAATCCTAATAAGAATAAAGAAGCTGATATTCCAGATAGTCTATTTCTACCACCAGATTTTATATTTATCATACTCTGACCTATCATTGCACAGCCACCCATTCCACCAAAAAATCCAGTTATTATGTTAGCTATACCTTGTCCAACACATTCCTTATTGCCTCTACCTCTAGTTTGAGTAATTTCATCTATAAGAGTTAATGTCATAAGTGATTCTATTAGTCCTATAGATGCAAGTATTACTGCATATGGAAATATTATTTCTATAGTTTTAATATTAAACGGTACATTAGGTATATGGAATTTTGGTAAAACTCCACCTACATGAGCTATATCTCCTACTGTTTTAACATCTATTCCAAGTATATTAACTAATAATGAAATTGAAACAATACCTGCCAATGGTGCTGGTATTGTTTTCGTTATCTTAGGTACAATATATATTGTTGCCATAGTTAAAACTACTAATCCTACCATTAAAAACAATTCTCTACCTTGCATCCAATTCATATTTCCACTTTTATCAATAAATTTGAATTGATTAAATTGAGCTATACCTATAACCATAGCTAGTCCGTTTACAAATCCTATCATTACAGTATGAGGTATAAACCTTACAAATTTACCTAACTTAAATAATCCTACAAGTATTTGTATAATTCCCATTAAAACTACTGTTATAAATAAATATTCTACTCCATGTTCACTCACAAGATCAACCATAACTACAGCTAAAGCACCCGTAGCTCCTGATATCATTCCTGGTCTTCCTCCAAAAATAGAAGTTATCAAACCTACTATAAATGCTGCATATAATCCAGTTAATGGATCGACTCCAGCAACAAATGCAAATGCTATAGCTTCTGGTACAAGTGCCAGTGCTACTGTAAGTCCTGATAGTACCTCGTCTTTTAAATTTATTGCTTTATTGTTTTTCAAAGTTACACCTTCCTTCTATTTTTTTATCACAAAAACTAATAATATCATGCTTTTTAAATAAAAGCTATAACAAAGCTTTAATTTTGATTTTTCCGAATCTTCAAATCCAGACTTTATATGCTTGAGATTTTGATTTGTAAGCTATACACTAATATATATTTGAAAATACATAAATTTTGTATTCCAAAAAAACTCACTCTATTATATAATTTTAATTGTGTTATTTTTAAAACTTTACTAAAGGAGATTTTATAATGAGTATATTAACAGTAAGAAATTTAAGCCATGGCTTTGGAGATAGAGCTATATTCAATAATGTATCATTCAGACTTTTACCTGGAGAGCATATTGCGCTTATAGGTGCAAATGGAGAAGGAAAATCTACTTTCATGAATATAATAACAAGCAAAGTAGAGCCAGATGAAGGCAAAATAGAATGGGCAAAACGCGTAAGAGTTGGTTACTTAGATCAACATACTTATCTAGAAAAAGGAAGAACTATAAGAGATGTATTAAAAGATGCCTTTAAGTACCTTTTTAACCTAGAATCAGAAATTAATGAAACATATGAAAAGATGGCTGAGGCAACGCCAGAAGAACTAGAAGATATGCTTGAAAATGTAGGTACTATTCAAGATATATTAACTAACAATGATTTTTATGTTATAGATGCAAAAATTGAAGAGGTTGCAAAAGGGTTGGGACTTACACAAATAGGACTTGATAAAGACGTAAATGATTTAAGTGGAGGTCAAAGAGCAAAAATATTACTTGCAAAGCTATTATTGGAAAAGCCAGATATTTTATTATTAGATGAGCCTACTAATCATTTAGATGAACAACACATAGAATGGTTAAAAAGATATTTACAAAACTATGAAAACGCTTTTATACTTATATCTCATGACATACCATTTATAAATAGTGTCATAAATCTAATATACCATATGGAAAATCAAGAACTTAATCGTTATGTCGGAGATTATGATAATTTCATGAATATATATGAAGCTAAAAAACGCCAGCTTGAGGCAGAATATAAAAGACAACAACAAGAAATAGCTGAACTTGAAGATTTTGTAGCTAGAAATAAAGCTAGAATTTCAACAAGAAATATGGCTATGTCCAGACAAAAGAAATTAGATAAAATGGACAGAATTGAATTGCCACAAGAACGTGTAAAACCAGAATTTAATTTTAAACAAGCCAAAACTTCTGGTAGATTGATATTCGAAACTACAGATTTTGTAATTGGCTATGATGAGGCCTTGACAAGACCTTTGAGTATAAAAATGGAGAGAGGCGAAAAAATAGCTTTGGTAGGTGCTAATGGAATAGGTAAAACAACTTTATTAAAAAGCATATTAGGACTGATAAAACCCCTATCTGGTAGAGTGGAACTTGGATATGAACAGAGTATAGGTTATTTTGAACAAGAACTTAAGGATGGGAATAATAATACCTGTATAGAAGAGGTTTGGGAAGAATTTCCTGTATTTACTCAATATGAAGTTCGTGCAGCACTTGCTAAATGTGGCCTTACTACAAAACATATAGAAAGCAAAGTTAAAGTTTTAAGTGGTGGAGAACAAGCTAAAGTAAGACTTTGTAAACTTATAAATAATAATACTAATATACTATTATTAGACGAGCCTACAAATCATCTGGATGTTGAAGCTAAAGAGGAGCTTAAAAGAGCTTTAAAAGAATATAAAGGAAGTATACTTCTTATATGTCATGAGCCTGAATTTTATAGAGATATAGTAACAGATGTATGGAATTGTGAAGACTGGACTACTAAAATAGTTTAATATAATAAAAAATCCGCTTAAGCGGATTTTTTATTATATATTTTTAGCAATTTCGATTGCTTTATCATAGTCAGGGTGATTTGTTACTTCAGTTACATACTCTATATGCTTTACTACATTATTTTCATCTAAGACAACAATTCCTCTTGCTAACAATCTAAGCTCTTCAATTACAAATCCATAGTTTAATCCAAATGATAAATCTTTATAATCTGATACCGTTATAGATTGCTTTATTCCCTTATTTGCACAGAATCTACTTTGAGCAAATGGCAAATCAACACTTATAGTTATTATTGCTGTATCTTCTAATTTAGACGCTTCTTCATTAAATCTTATTGTCTGAAGTTCACATACCCCTGTATCTACAGATGGAACTACACTTATGATTTTAGTTTTGGATTTTATATCACTTAATTTGAATTGGCTTAAATCATTATTAAAAGCCATAAAATCAAATCCTGTATCTCCAATTTTTATTTCATTTCCTAATAACGTCATAGGGTTTGATCCCATAGTTATAATTCCTGTTCTTTTATTCATAATTAATAAAACCTCCTACATTTTTATTTTATATTATAAATTTACCCCACAAGCATGAATATAAACACAGTTTTATGAATTTAAAAATATATATAAAAAAAGAAGAGCATGTGCTCTTCTTTTTAATAGGATTTTATTTCTGTCCAAACTCTATCGTATTCTGTTGTAAATTCTCCTAAATCAACAAATACTTCTCCATTTTTAAGGATATCACCTTTAGGATATGCTGATTCATTTTCCCTAACTTCTTCAGGTAAAAGCTTTACAGCCTCTTTATTAGGTGTTGAATATCCAACATACTCTGCACATTTAGCAGAAACCTCTGGTCTCATCATATAATTTATAAATAGTTCAGCTTCCTTTTTATGCCTACTAGTAACAGGTATAGCCATACCATCAAACCATAGATTAGTTCCTTCTTTTGGAATAGCATATGCTAAATCAGGATTTTCTTCTATTAACATCATTGCATCTCCAGACCAAGTAAGAGCCATGGCACCTTCTCCTGCAATCATCATATCTTTATATGTGTCAACTTCATAAGCTTTTACTAAACTTTTTTGATCCATTAGAGCTTTTTTTGCTTCTTCCAGTTCATCTAAACTTCTAGTGTTCAACGAATATCCTAATTTTTTAAGAGTAATACCGATAGTATCTCTTGAACTATTAAGCATTAAAATATCTCCTTTGTATTTAGGATCCCATAATGCATTCCAGCTATCTATCGTAGTATTAACCTTTTTAGTATTATAAACTATACCCATAGTTCCCCAAAAATACGGAACAGAATATTTATTATCTTTATCATATTCTAAATTTTTGAATTCTTCACCTATATTTTTGAAGTTATTTAAATTATTCATATCTAATTCTTGTAATAAGTTTTGATTTATCATAGCTTCTATCATATACTCAGATGGAAATATAACATCATAATCTGTTCCACCAGCTTGTATTTTAGCAAGCATTTCTTCATTATTTCCATACTCTTCGTAATTAACTTTTATTCCATATTCTTTTTCAAAATCTTTTAATACTTGAGGATCTATATAGTCTCCCCAATTATATACGTTTAATTTGCTATAATAGCCATCTTTTGTTAATTCATTTTTTTCTGAACATCCAACAAGTGAAAAAATAAAAGTAAAGCATATTAAAAAGCTAAATATTTTTTTCAATAGAACCACTCCTTTTTATTTAGATTTTTTTGTTCTTTTTTCTATTAATAATAACAATATTAACACACCTAAAAACATCAATGTAGATAACGCATTAATTTTAGGACTGACACCTCGTTTTGTCATGGAATATATTTTTATAGACAATGTACTTATTCCTGAACCTGTAGTAAAAAAGCTCACTATAAAATCATCCAGCGACAAAGTAAATGCAAATAAAGCTCCTGTTACAATTCCAGGCATTATTTCAGGAAGTACAACTTTAAAAAAAGCGTATAATGGCGAAGCTCCTAAATCAAGAGCTGCTTCCTCAAGATGAGGATTTAATTGTCTTAACTTAGGTAGTACAGATAAAACTACATAAGGTATAGTAAATGATATATGAGCTATTAAAATAGTAGTTAATCCTAAAGTCATTTTTAGCCATGTGAATAAGGCAAGTAGAGAAACTCCTATAACTATATCAGGATTAACAACAGGTATATACGTTATATTTAAAAAAGTAGTTTTATGCTTAGGTTTCATTTTATTTATTGCAATAGCAGTAATCGTTCCTATTATAGTAGCTACACCAGAAGCTAATGCAGCAATTATAAATGTATAGTATAGAGACGTCATTATAGATGTATCACTGAATAACTCTTTATACCATCTTAAAGTAAAACCATTCCAATTGCCTCTATATTTTGAATCATTAAATGAGTACAGAATAAGAAGTAATATAGGTAGATACAAAAATAAGTATATCAAAAATGAATAAGATTTTTTTATGATATTCTTTACCATAGTTTACCTCCTTCTTCTCTATCTTTATTTCCTAAAATTTTCATACTTATAATTATTATAAACATCATAATCATAGAAATAGCTGAACCGAACTGCCAATTTCTAGCTACTAAAAACTGATTTTGAATGAGGTTACCAAGAAGTATAGATTGCCCTCCTCCTAATAAGTCTGATATTACAAAGGTACTTACGCAAGGCATAAACACCATAGTTATTCCTGATACAACACCAGGTAAGCTAAGCGGGAAAACTACTTTTTTAAATGTGTAAAAAGATGTTGCACCTAAATCTGACGATGCTTCTATAAGACTATAGTCTATTTTAGATAAAACCGAATATATAGGAAGTACCATAAACGGTAAAAAATTATACACCATACCTAATAAAACTGCTTTATCAGTATAAAGTAATTTTAAAGGTGTATCTATTATATTTAAAAACATTAAAACTTGATTTATAACACCCTGCTCTCTTAATATTCCCATCCAGGCATAAGTCCTTAATAAAGTATTAGTCCAAAGTGGTAACACAAATAATAACATCATAAGATTTCTTCTTTTAATATCTGACTTAGATAGTATATAAGCCATAGGATATCCTAGTATAAAACATATAAGAGTACTTTTTAGGGCAAGCATCAAAGAGTTTATAAGCACATTTATATATATAGGCTCCATAAATTTTATATAGTTATCTAGTGTAAAAGTATAAACTATTTGGCCATAGGCAGATCTTGAACAAAAACTGTATACTGCAATCAATAACAATGGAACAATTGTAAATATGATTGCCCAAATTCCATAAGGGATAGAAAGCCATTTCTTTTTCATATCTACCCTCTCCTTTTCATTACATGGATTGAATCTGGTTCTATAGCAAGTCCCACATTATCTCCGATTTTTGACATATGTATAGTATGAACTATCCACTCTATATTTTTTTCATCTTCTACTATTATCTCGTAATGTACCCCTTTAAATACAACAGTCTTTACTGTTCCCTTAATCATTCCATTATCTGTATTTGTTATTTGTATGTCCTCTGGCCTTACTACTACGTCAACCTCTTCATTTTTATCAAAACCCTTATCCAAACATTCGAATACTTCATCTTCTATTTTAACCTTATAATCATCAATCATAATAGCTTCTATAATATTACTTTCTCCAATAAAATCTGCTACAAACCTATTTTTAGGTTCGTTATATATGTCTTCAGGAGATCCTATTTGCTGAATTTCACCTTCACTCATTACAACTATTCTATCCGACATAGTAAGAGCTTCTTCTTGATCATGTGTCACATATATAAAGGTTATACCTAATTGCTGTTGCATATTTTTAAGTTCTAGCTGCATTTCTTTTCTTAATTTTAAATCTAGAGCTCCAAGAGGTTCGTCTAGAAGAAGTACCTTAGGTTCGCAAACTAAGGCTCTAGCTATTGCTATTCTCTGCTGCTGACCTCCGCTTAGTGAATCAATGCTTCTATTTTGAAACCCTTCTAAATTTACAAGTTTAAGCATACGTTTTACTTTTTTTTCTATTTCATCTTTTTTCATTTTTTTTATTTTTAATCCAAAAGCTATATTTTCAAAAATATTCATATGTGGGAATAATGCATATTTTTGAAAAACTGTGTTTATCTGTCTTTTATAAGGAGGGATATTATTTATTTTTTCTCCTTCAAAATGAACATCTCCATGAGTTTGTGTTTCAAACCCGCCTATTATTCTCAATGTTGTTGTTTTACCACAACCGCTTGGTCCTAATAAAGTTACAAATTCTTCAGGTTTTATACTCAAATTTATATTATGAAGAACTTCTTTGTCTTCATATTTTTTATTTATATTTTTAAGTTCTACTATATTTTGTTTCAACAATAAACTCCCCCTTACTTTAAAGTAAATATCATCCTATATTATATGTAGCTTATATTTATTCATAGTAAACTTTTTGTTTCCTAAAACTAAACTCAAGTTATAATTTTAAAACTTTTATCATATTTTGTCAACCTCAATTGGCAATACTTTTCAAATATTCCATGTATATGCACAATTGAAGTTGATTTATTAATCTAAATAGTAATTATATGATATATAAATAATAATATAGAAAATAGAATTTTTTCAGAAAAATATCATAATAGTGAAATTTTTGATTGCATTTATTTTCTGTAAACTTTGAAAATTCGCCATTGCATCAATTTTTTTGTTTATTTTTTTTTAAAAAAAATCAGAATTTTGTTTTTTAGTTGTATAGGAAACTGTTTTCATGTTATAATTGTGTCGAAATAGGAATAATTCTATTTATAATTTAATTTTTTATTTAAAAGAGGAGGAAATTTTTATGAAAAAATTAGGTTTATTACCTAAGCTTATTATCGCTATCATATTAGGTATCGGTATAGGTTCTATCCATAATGAATTTTTAGTTAAGTTATTAGCTACATTCAATGGAATATTCGGTAACTTTTTAGGATTTGCGATTCCACTTATAATAATAGGTTTCGTAGCTCCAGGTATTGGTGATTTAGGTAAAGGTGCTGGAAAAATACTGGGTATTACAGCAGGAATCGCTTACCTTTCTACAGTAGTAGCTGGTTCTTTAACATTTTTTACTAATAGTGTTATTTTCCCTTACTTATTAACTCCTGGTAGTATGAATTTAGTTAATGCTGAAAATCCAGAGCATTCTTTAGTAAAAGGATTCTTTGAAGTACAGATGCCACCTATAATGGGAGTTATGACTGCACTTTTAATTGCATTTACTTTAGGTCTAGGTATTGCAGCAAGTGAAGGTGATACTATAAAGAAATTTATGAAGGAATTCCAAGGAATTGTTGAAGGCCTAATATCTAATATAGTTATCCCTTTATTACCTTTCCACATAGCTGGTATATTCGCTAATATGACATATGCTGGCCAAGTTGCTACTATAATGTCTGTATTTGCAAAAGTATTTGCTCTCATACTACTTTTACACTTTACTGTGATAATTGTACAGTATTTTATAGCTGGTACATTAGCTGGAGCAAATCCATTTGTTTTAGTTAAGAATATGATTCCAGCTTATTTCACAGCTATAGGAACTCAATCTTCAGCTGCTAGTATACCTGTTACTCTTAAGCAAACTAAGAAAAATGGAGTTAATGATGGTGTTGCTGAATTTGTTGTACCTCTTTGTGCAACTATTCATTTATCAGGAAGTACAATAACTCTTGTAAGTTGTGCTATGGCAGTCATGATGTTAAATGGAATGACGGTTACTTTTAATTCTATATTCGGATTTATATTAATGTTAGGTGTTACTATGGTTGCAGCACCTGGAGTTCCAGGAGGAGCTGTTATGGCTGCACTTGGTCTTTTAGAAACTATGCTTGGATTTGATCAAACTTTACTATCTTTAATGATAGCATTATATCTTGCTCAAGATAGTTTTGGAACTGCTTGTAATGTAACTGGTGATGGAGCTATAGCTATAATGGTTAACAGGATATCAGGTTATAAGCTTAATAAAAATGACAATATCAATAAAAAAGTAGCTTAAATAAGCATAAAAAAAGTAGTTATTCAATAACTACTTTTTTTATGCTTATTTTTTTAAAGGTTTAGGTCCATAGTATTGGTATAAATCACTTCTTAGCATACCATTATATAATTTTCTTTTCCTATCAGCTTTTCTTCCGAATGCATCTTCAAATTCACTATAAGCAGTTATTATGTAAAATGACCATGTACTCAGTTTCTTAAAAGGAATAGATATTTCTTTATATAATTGTCTTACACTATCTTTATCTTCTAATCTTTCACCATACGGAGGATTCGTAATTACAAATCCATATTCATAGTCACTTTCTAAATTTCTAGCATCTTGTTTTTTAAATTCTATATAATTGTCTACATCTGCAAGCCTAGCATTTTCTTTTGCTATTTCAAGTACCTCATCATCGATGTCATATCCATATATTTTAAAATCAACATCTGTTTTCATCATATCAAAAGCTTCTTTTCTAGCTTTCCACCATAGTTTTTTACCCAATATACTCCAATTTTCTGATAAAAATTCTCTATTAAGTCCTGGAGCCATATTCAGTCCCATCATTGCTGCTTCTATTAAAATAGTCCCCGAACCACAAAATGGATCTACTAGTATTCTATCTTGCTTCCAAGGAGTCAATGAAACAATAGCAGCAGCTAAAGTTTCCCTAATAGGTGCTTTACTAGCATTTTCTCTATATCCCCTTTTATGAAGCGCTTGGCCACACGTATCTATTGATATAGTAACTTTATCCTTGTGTATAAATACGTATATAGGATATTTTTCATCGCTATTTTCATCGAACCAGTTAACTTTATATTCTTGCTTTAAATTTTCAACTACAGCTTTTTTTACTATAGATTGTATATCAGGAATACTGTATAATTTCGATTTTATAGAAGACGCCTTTGCTACTGGAAAAACAGCATCTTTTTTTATATATTTATGCCAAGGCAATTTTTTTGTGTTTTGAAAAAGTTCTTCAAAGCTTCTAGCTTCAAATTCTCCAATTTTTAATAATACTCTTTCTGCTGTTCTAAGCCATAAATTTGATTTACATATACCATAACTATCTGTTTTATAAGTAATCCTTCCATCTTCTACTTTTTGTATTTCACAACCTAAATTTTCAATTTCTCTTTTAAGTATTTTTTCAACTCCAAAAAAGCATGGTGCTATCAAAGTTACATCTTTCATTATATTCCTCCTGCTGTATATATTATTATATATAATTACCAATTAATTGTATCATATACTTTACATGAATATCTATTTAATTTTATAAAACTTCATTCATACTCCCTGTCCTATAGCCCAAAAGATCTATAGTTACATAATTAAACCCTAAAGATTTTAGATACTCACAAACTTTATTTGATGATCCTGATTCTAAAAAGTTTAAAATTTCATCTTGCTTTAACTCTATCCTTGCTATTTCCCCGTGATGTCTAACTCTAAATTGTTTAAATCCTAACTGAGAAATATATTCTTCACTCTTCTCTATCATATTAAGCTTTTTTGGAGTAATTTTATGATTATAAGGAATTCTAGATGCAAGGCAGGCAAAAGATGGTTTATTCCAAGTAGGTATGTTTAACATTTTAGATAAATCTCTAATATCTTGTTTTGTAAGACCAGCTTCTTTTAAAGGACTAATTATTCCTAGCTCTTTTAAAGCTTTCATTCCAGGTCTAAAATCACTTAAATCATCAATATTACTTCCATCAGCTATATTATTTATATCATTTTCATTAGAAACTTTTTTTATTTTTGTAAATATATCCTTTTTGCAAAAATAACATCTTTCTGGAACATTATCTATAAATTCTTTAATATTTATATCGTTTATGTTTAGTACAATGTGTTTAATATTTATTTCATTAGCATAATCTATAGATTCTTGAATCTCTTTGTTAGTGTGAATAAATGCATTAACTGTCACAGCTAATACCTTTTCTCTTAATACATCTTGTGCTATTTTTAAAAGGAAAGTACTATCAACTCCCCCTGAAAAAGCTACAGTTAAATTATCTAACTTGCTTAAATTGTTTTTTAGAACTTTTAATTTTTCGATTGCTGTCAAAATTTTTCCTCCTTATATATGAACTGTTTTACATTTTAGATTTTATCATAATAATTTCTTTAATAGAATATAAAGTTCTGTTTTTATTCTACTAGGAATAAGAACAGAACTTTATAAATAAAAAAAGTATAGATGAACCTAGTGTCATCTATACTTTTTTTATCCTAATATCATTTTTATTATGAATAGTATTGAAATTACATATAGCAAAGGTGTTATTTGCTTTTGTTTACCATTTAGTACTTTCAGTATAACATAACTTAATATTCCAAACACAATCCCTTCAGATATACTATACGTAAGTGGCATCATTATTATAGTCAAGAAAGCTGGAATAGCTTCAGTTAAATCATCAAAATCTATTTCTTTTATAGGCGATATCATAAATAATCCAACTAATATCAATGCAGGCGCTGTTGCGGCAGATGGTATCATTATGAATAAAGGAGATAAAAACAGCGCTACTATAAACATAATCGCAGTAGATAAAGCTGTAAGACCAGTTCTTCCTCCGTCAGCAACCCCTGCTGCGCTTTCTACAAAAGTTGATACAGTACTTGTTCCAAATATAGCTCCCACAGTTGTACCAACAGCATCTGCTAATAATGCTTGTTTTGCATTAGGTACATTTCCTTTTTCATCTAACATATCTGCCTTTGTAGCAACCCCTACCAATGTACCAACTGTATCAAATAAATCCACAAATAAAAATGTAAACAAGACAATGATCATATCTACCGAAAATATATTATTCCACTCAAATTTAAATAATATAGGAGATAATGAAGGTGGTGCGCTAAAAATTTTGAATCCTTCTGGTATAACAGTTACTCCAAGAGGGATACCTATTATTGTAGTAACAACTATACCAATTAATAATGCCCCTTTAACATTTTTAGATAATAAAAATCCTGTTATAATTAGTCCTGTTAAAGCGAGTAAAGCTGGTCCTGAAGATATGTGTCCTATAGAAACAGGAAGTCCATCTAATTGACCTTGATCATTTATAAATTTGCCACTAATTACTATACCTGAATTTACAAGACCTAAAAATGCGATAAACAATCCTATTCCAACAGAAACAGCTTTTTTTAGTTGTATAGGTATAGAATTTAAAATTGCTTCTCTAACATTAAAAAACGTAAGTATCAAAAATATAATTCCTTCTAAAAATACAGCAGTAAGTGCAAATTCCCACGAATATCCCATAGTTAGAACAACTGTAAAAGCAAAAAAAGCATTCGGTCCCATAGCAGGAGCTAAAGCAAATGGTAGATTCGCATGAAATGCCATGACAAGAGTTGCGATAATAGACGATAAAGCTGTTGCTGTAAATAAGGCTCCAAAATCCATTCCAGCAGCAGATAATATACTTGGGTTTACTATTAATATGTATGCCATTGTCATGAAGGTTGTGATACCAGCTATTATTTCAGTTTTTATATTAGTATTATTCGCTCTTAATTTAAATAGCCTTTCAATATTTGATTCAGATATAACATTAGTTGTCTTTTGCATTATTTTTCCTCCTCTTAGTTCAAACAATTTAATTAATATCTAACGAACTTTATATTGATTTGATTTATTTTCGTTCGCATATAGATGATAATTGATTTTCAAACTGTAGTCAATACTTTTTTATAATTAACTCTGTATATTTACGTAATTAACGTATACTTATATAAAAAATTTGACCATCAATGTAAAACACACCTATTTCCGAACTAAATAATAGTTTGAAAAAGATGTGCTTTATTAATGGTCAAATATAGTATAGAATTTAAGAAAAAAGTATTGTCATCATGCTATAAAATTGGACTCAATGCAACCTTCAAAAATGCGGTATTACAAAGGAAATATTGTATAGATGGTGTCTAAAATTGAGACCGTTGGGCTTATGAGAAAGAAAAATAAAACATATATACAAGAAGAAAAAATAAAAGCACTTAATTGTTTTTGGGAGAATGGACATGCTTAAACCTAGTGTTTCTTTTGTAATGAAAATGCTTAAAAATGGATTTAAAAAGGATAAATATGAAAGATTAATCATTCATTCAGTTCAAGGATTCCAATACCTAAATATACGATTCAGAAAATTTCTTCTCGCAGTTGAAAGCTGAATTTTTTCATGTTAATCATTTTAAAACTGTTGAAGATTTTAGTAAAGGTCTTCATGAATATATTTACTACTACAATAATAGAAGAATTAAAAGTAAACTAAAAATGGCTCCTGCAGAATACAGGAACCAACTTTCAGTTGCATAATATTAAATTTTAGTCCGAACTTTGGGGTTCAGTACACAATTGATGGTCCTACTTTTTATATAAGTATTCGTTAATTTTATTATCATACTCTTCAATTATTTTCTTTATTATAGAATTATGCGTAGAATTCAGATTGAACTCTTCTATACTTTTGATCGGTAAAACATTAACAGAAGTTCCTGTCATAAATGCTCCATCCAAACAATATATATCACTCTCTTTTATGCAAACCTCTTTTATTTTTATGTTCAAGTTTTCACATATATCAACTACTACATTTCTAGTAACACCCAATAATACATTTTTTGATGGAGCAGTATATATGCATTCTCCTTTAACAAAAAACATATTTGACCTACTTCCCTCTGTTATTAGACCTTCTTTGTTTACAAGAAGAGCTTCAAAAGCATTCTTTAATTTGAGTTCATTATTTATTTTCTCTCTCAGTTTATTATTTCCTACTTTAGCATTTGGTTTTTCTCTTTCAGAATGATATATTATTGTACTTATCCCAGTTTCATACATTTGTTTAGCTGGATAATAACTTTTTATACACATAATAATCAACTTCTGCTCTTCTTTGTCTAAATCACTAAATATTAATTTTATATTAATATTTTTACAATTATTTTTCTCTATTAGAATATTTATATCATTAGTTATTATATACTTATGTATGTTTAGTTTGAAACCAAGAATCTCAGCAGATTTAAATAACCTTTCAAGATGTTGTTCTAAAAATAAAGTTTTTCCATTTATTACTCTTATAACTTCATATATACTGTTATTACTATTTTCTGAAAAATCCACTTTCTCATATTTATTCTTTATTATCCCATTGAAAATATAATATTTTTCTTCTGTTCGGATCATTTTAAACACCTCTTACCTCTTATAAAAATTTATTAAAGCTTAAACTATAAAAACAGATATTTTAACTATACACTAATTATTATAATTTAAATTTTCATTTTAAAGAATAGTAATTACATTAATTTCCTTCGACTTTTTTCGACGTTTGTATTATATTTATATTATGTGTAAATTATATAAAGTTCAAGGAGGAAGAATATGAAAAAAATAATAATATCTAGTATATTAAGTCTAGGAATTGCATTTGCTCCATTACATATTAATACAGCTAACGCCTATACGCAAATTAATAGTTCATTATTACTTAAAACTGGCATGCGAAATCAAAATGTAATGCTTCTACAAAACAATCTAAAGGAATTAGGATATTTTCATGTGAATCCCACAGGTTATTATGGAAGTATAACAAAAAAGTCAGTTTTAGATTTTCAAAAGGCTAATAATTTAATGGCAGATGGTATAGCAGGAAAGAATACAATTAAAAAACTAAACTTATTAAATGGAAAAAGCACTTCTTCTGTAACAAGAGGAGGCTCATCATCACAGTCTAATTGGACATGGTTCTCAAAAGTTCAATATGCAATTCCTAGAGGGGCTACATTTGAAGTACTAGATATATATTCTGGAAAATCGTTTAAAGCCAATAGAACATATGGTACTAACCATATAGATGCAGAAACTATAAGTGAATATGATACATCTATATACAAAAGTATATTCGGAGGAAATTGGTCTTGGAATAAACGACCAATTATAGTTACCTATAATGGAATATCGCTACCAGCGTCTATGGCTGGTATGCCTCACGCTGGAAATGATAATGCACCTTCAGCATCTTATACTACTTGGAGAAGTGGTGGTTATGGTGCAGGGACTAACTTAGATGCAATCAAAAACAATGGAATGCATGGAGTCTTTGATATACATTTCATAGGTAGTAGGACTCACAGCAGTAATAGAGTTGATAATGTACATCAAAACAACATAAAAATTGCTCAAAAATATATAGGTAAATAAATAAAATCCGGTATATTCATATACCGGATTTTATTTATTAAAATAAAAGCTGTGCTATTTTGCCTCCAATTATAACCCCTAAAACTCCCATAACTCCTGCAAAAACAGGCGGTGCTGGTAAAGGTAATTTTAATTTTTGACAGATAGCGCCTAAGACTACTCCTGCTGAAGTTGCTTTTAATGATATTATTAAATCTTCCATTAATTAGACCCCCTTCTTTACTTACAACCTTCGAATTTTCTTATTATAAATGCTCCGAACCAAACACCAAATATCCCCATAAAGGCTTGTATCGTAGGTGGTGCTGGCAAAGGAAATTTTAAAATTGTAAATATAATTCCTGTTATCATTCCTGTCAATAAAGATAATAATACTACTTTAATGTCATTCATTTATATCATCCTTTCATGAAATAACTCTGATTTTGTTAATATATTTCAATATTGTAATATTTATATAAATTAAACGTTTATAATGAAGCTTAAATTTATATAAATATGTTACCGATTCCATATCCATTATATATTTTTTTAAAAAATTTTTCAATATTAAATATTTTTTTCATTTATATTATATATAATTATAAATAAAATTTCATATCCAGCTATCTATAAAATCAAAATAATATACTTACTATATAAAAAAACAAAAGACTTAATCTTTGCATTTATATACAGCGAAGATTAAGTCTTTTGTTTTTTTATATTTAATATTTCTATTCTGGTAACAATATGAATCTTAGTATAAATAATATAGATAATACATACATTATGGGATGAACTTCCTTATGTTTTCCTGTACCTAACTTCATTATAGGGTAAAATATCACTCCAGCTGCAATACCATTTGCTATACTATAAGTAAAAGGCATGATAACTATTGTAAAAAAAGCAGGTATTGCTTCTGTTAAATCTGAAAAATCAACATCTTTTATAGATTCTATCATTAGCACTCCTATTATTATTAATGCAGGCGATGTTGCCTGTGATGGTACTATCCCTACAATACCACCTAAAAACAATGAACATAAAAATAAAATTCCTACAACCATAGATGTTAGTCCTGTTCTTCCACCTTCTGCTATTCCAGCAGTAGATTCTATATATGTTGCTGTAGTAGTTCCACCAAACATAGAACTAATAGTTGTTGCTATTGCATCTGCTAAAAGTGCTTTTTTCATATTTTTAATGCTTCCATCCTCCTGGATCATATCCGCCTTTTGAGCTGTTCCTACTAGAGTACCTATTGTATCAAATAAATCTACTAAACTAAAAGTTAATACAACCATTATTATACTAGTAACAGTTCCTATAATTCCTGCCCCACTATTACTTAATAATCCCTTAAAGTCCATAGCCATAAAAGTGTGTGAAACAGATGGAGGAGCTGTTATTATCTTTAATCCTTCTATATTTGTAATTCCCATAGGTATACCTATTATAGTTGTAAGTATTATAGATATTAACATGGCACCCTTTACATTTTTAGCCATTAATATTCCCATTATCATTATTCCTATTAAGGTTAATATTACTGCTTTATCTGTAAAATCACCAAACTTAATTAAAGTTCCCGGATCTGAAACTACAATACCTCCTCCTTTTAAACCTATTAATGTTATAAAAAGACCTATTCCTGAAGTTATTGCAATTTTTATATTATTAGGAAGACATTCCACTATTTTTTCTCTAATAGATGTTGCTGTTATTATTATAAATAATATTCCAGATATCATAACCGCTGCTAACCCTTGTTGCCATGTATATCCCAAGTTTAAACATACACTAAACGAAAAAAATGCTGTTAATCCTATTCCTGGTGCTACTGCAAATGGTAGATTAGCATATAAAGCCATTATTAGAGTTCCAATTGCAGACACTATACACGTTCCTGTAAAAGCCGATCCTATTACAGGGTCATTTAATATAGATAGTAAAGCAGCTTCATCTCCTCTTGCTCCTAATGCATTCATACCTGAAAACTTTAAGAGATTAGGGATTACTAAAAGAGCATAAGCCATAGTCATAAACGTAGTAAATCCAGCTAAGATTTCGGTTTTAATATTTGTCTTATTTTCTCTTAGTTCAAAAAGTTTTTCTAATATATTAGTATTTTTTTGAACTGTAGATTTCATATATTGTCATCTCCTTCTCATATACCATCATAAAAAATTTGCTTCATGCTAATGCATCGCACATGTCACCAAGCAAAGCCCTAACGGTCTCCGTTGCTTAAAATAATTGCTCTTTAGTTCACTAATCAATATTATCTATAAGTTGAAAATTATATAATTTCCTTATAAATAAAAAACACAATTGGATTATGAGATAATCCAATTGTGTTTTTTATAATATTAAAGCGGATAATTTGTAATCTTAACCTAGCTTTTTATTAGGATCACCCATAGAGAGAAAAATTTACGGTATCTCGTAGAAACTTCTGAACCATATCATCAGAATTATACGGACGGCATATTTTTAATTTTTATATTTCAAAATAGTAACATTATATTTTTATAAAGTCAATAATAATTTTGAAATAATAAAATTGTCTATTTTTTGAATATTCCAAAAGGCTTTCCAACAGGAAGAAAAACTCTTCCAAAATGAAGATTCAATACAGAAGCTGCAGAACCATAAAAAGACACTATCGAAATAAGCAGTTCTGAAACTGCAGCAATTTCATGAGCAAATTCAGGCATTATCCCAAATGTGCTTAAAGTCAATCCTATGAATAAGAAATCTATCAATACAAATATTATAAATAGAACTTTATGAGTTTCCATAGCTCCTATAGTCATAAATAAAGTGAATATTAGATATCCTAAAAAAGCAAATCCAAGTTGCTTAACATCTACACCAGCAGCTAATTTTTCTCCGAATACTCCATTTTGAATAAGCCATGAAGTTCCAACTGCAAACCAGAAAAATGCATATCCTCCAAAAGCAGTTGTTCCAAAAACATTACCTTTTTTTGAATCGTTAATACAAGCAAATAATTGCGCAAATGCTCCTAAAAATATTGCCCATGGTATTATAAATGATACCCCGTGAGTAAGACCCAACTTTTGAGATGATGCTACAAGAGTTACCATAGCTAATCCAAATAATCCTAATGCTGATGGATCTGCATTGCTAATTTTTACAATTTTTGTCTCATTAGTGTTCATAAAAACCTCCCATAAATAATTTAATATATTATAAATTCTTCGATATATATATTATCACAAAATTCTATTTTTTTAAACATTTTAATCATTTTTTTCACAATTTTACACAAAAAATAATAATTAGTATATAATATTATATACTAATTATTATAGAGGTGATCTTATTGAATAAACTATCTAGACTTTTAAAATACAATAAACATATATCTATCAAAATTGATCCTTCAGAAAAAAAATTAAATATTTTTGACAAGACAGAAATAATTAAAAGTACATATTTCCCATTCAACGACTTAAATGAACATATAGATTATGTATATAATATTATAATTTCAATAAATAACGTTAATTTATATATACCTAAAATTTATACAAAAGACTAATAACCTACTATTTATCTTGTTATATGGCAACGAGCCCTAGTGGGCTCAGTTGTTCAAAATATATTACTTATACATTAATCTTCCACAATTTTCACATTCAATAATCTGATTGTTATCTAACTTACTAATTTTATTCATAAAAAGTTCTACATTACATCCACCACAAATATTATTGTCTACTTTAACCAAAGCATTTTTATATTTCTTCCTAATAGTATCATATTTAATTAGATTTTCGTTATTTATTTCACTTCTCAAACTTTCTATTTGGTCTAAATTAGTATGTAAATTTTTTGTATATTCATCTATTTTTTCACTAATTTTTTGATTTAAATTTTTAATAATTTGTTTTAATTCATTACATTTAGTTTTACACTTTTGTATTTTAATATTTAAATCTTCCACTATATCCATATTTTCTATCAATTCTTGTTCAATTTGCTCTTTTGATTTTTGTAAATTCATTTCTTTATTTTTTATATTTTCAAGTAGCTTTATATCTTTTATTAATCCACTGTATAAATCTTCATCTACTTTTTTAAGTTCATTTTCTTTGTCTTTCAAATTATTTTCTAATGATATAATTGATTGTTTCAAAAGTTGTAATTGTTTTGTATACATTTTTTCAGCTTTCTCTATTTTACATAATTTCATTTTTAATTCGGACATTTTAGGATATTCTTGTATATAAGTTATTTGATTTTTAATTTTATCTATCAAATTATATTTTTTATCCAATTCTATAATTTTATTCATAATAATACCTCCATTTTACTATAATTATTTTTTTATATTAAAATAAGGAATAGATAAAACTATTCCTTATATTGTAATAAATGGATCTATATTAGATTTTGATTTTAATATTTCTATACTATCAAATTCTTTTTGTAAATATTGTAAAACTATATCTGAAAATATATTCTCACTTCCAAAATGACCAGCATCAATAAGCTTTATACCTAATTCTAAAGCATTTTGAGCATCATGATATTTTACATCCCCAGTAATTAAAACATCTGCTCCCATACTGTGAGCTTTGATTATAAATTCAGATCCAGATCCGCTTACTATAGCTACTTTATTTACATCTTCTTTTAAGTTTCCTGTAGCTCTTAAACTTTTTATATTTAAATATTTTTTTACGTTTTCTGACAATTCTTCAAACTTCATAGTATTCTTTAGTTTACCAATTCTTCCAAGACCATATTTTTTACCTGTATTTTTCAATTCATATATATCATATGCAACTTCTTCATATGGATGTGCTTTTATTATATTATTTATAGCTTGCTTTAAATTACTTTCTTTACATATACTTTCTATTTTAACCTCTTCTACAATCTCTATTTCATTTTGTACTCCTACATACGGTTTAGAATCGTTCAAAGGTTTAAATCTTCCTACACCATTAAAAGTAAATGAGCAATCACTATATTTTCCTATGTTACCACATCCCATATCTGCCATAGCTTTTCTTATACAATCCTGATGCGATACTGGAGTATATACAGCTATTTTATATAGTTTTTGATCATATGTAGTATCTAAAACAAGAACATCCTTTAAATCTAGCCTTTTAACTATTTCATCATTTAGACCATCATAAGCTATATCAAAATTAGTATGTGCCGAATACACACTAATATTGTTTTTTATTAGTTTATATATATCATTTCCTTTTGTTATAGATGTATTTATTTTTTTCAATCCTTTAAATATAAACGGATGATGCGTTATTATTAAATCTACTTTGTTTTCCACAGCTTCATCTATAACAGCTTGAGTAGCCTCTAATGTAACAAGAATTTTTTCTACTTTAGACATTTGATCTCCTATAATTAACCCTATATTATCCCAGTTATACGCTAATGATTTAGGATATTTATTCTCAAATATTTTTATTACATCTTTAACGTACATAATCTTTCAACTCCTCAAGCTTTTGAATTTTATTTCTACATTCATATATTTTTAATTCTATTTTTTCACCTTGTTTTCCTTCTATTTTTTCTATTATCTTAGAATATTCTTTTATTTTTTTATCTATAAATTCTAAAACCAAACAACCTTTATTCTCTAAAAGCCCTTTTCCAATTTCATAATAAATTTCATCTTGTTGAGGTATTTCTCTGCCATCATATTTAACTACCATTATTTCATAGATCCTAAAGTCCTCTTTAACTAGAATTTCCTCTTCAATAACAAATTTATTTTTATGTAAATATTTTCTAAGTTCAGCGGATGCCTGCATTGGCTGTAGTATCATCCTATCTAATTGTTTTGCTATTTTAAGTTCATTCTCTATTAATTGGCTTATTAAAACTCCTCCCATGCCTGCTATTACTACTTCGTCTACTTCTCCTACCTTTAATACACTAAGTCCACTTCCCAATCTCAATTCTATTTTATTTTTCAGATTATTTGAAGCAATTTCTTTTTTTGCATTATTCAATGGCCCTTCATTTACATCAGCTGCTATAGCGCACTTTATTTTATTTTTCTTTATTAAATATACTGGTATATAACCATGATCCGTTCCTATATCTGCTATTTTTGCATTATTACTAACTAAATTGGCCACTGCTTCTAGTCTTGGAGTTAATTTCATTTTTTTACACTTCCTTTCTTGAATTAAAATAAATATTTTTAAAATAATAATAATGAGGTGATTTAATATGGAAAAAAAAATAATTCCACCAAAAAAATTATTAAAATATAAATGGGGTGGCACTACTTTTGAATGGGCTGAAGAAGCTAAAGAAATAAATGCTCAAATACAAGATGCTCAAGAAGAAAATATATCTAAAGATAAATTAAAAAAAGAGATAGAGTATGGAAATATGCCTCAATATTGGAATTAGAAAAAAATTCGCCTTATAGGCGAATTTTTTAATCTAAATAATCTTTTAATTTTTTAGATCTGCTTGGATGTCTTAATTTTCTTAATGCTTTTGCTTCTATTTGTCTAATTCTTTCTCTTGTTACATCAAATTCTCTACCTACTTCTTCAAGAGTTCTAGCTCTTCCATCTGCTAATCCAAATCTTAATTTTAAGACTTTTTGTTCTCTTTCATTTAAAGATCCTAAAACTTCTTCAATTTGCTCTTTTAAAAGAGAATAAGCTGCAGCTTCTGCAGGTGCAGGTGCATCTTCATCTGGTATAAAGTCACCAAGATGACTATCTTCTTCTTCTCCGATAGGAGTTTCTAATGATACTGGTTCCTGCGCTATCTTTAATATTTCTCTTATTTTATCTTCCGGTATATCCATTTCCTTAGCAATTTCTTCAGGTTTTGGTTCTCTACCTAACTCTTGAAGTAACTGTCTTGATACTCTTATAAGCTTATTTATAGTTTCAACCATATGAACAGGTATTCTTATAGTTCTAGCTTGATCTGCTATGGCACGAGTTATTGCCTGTCTTATCCACCACGTAGCATAAGTACTAAACTTATATCCTTTGCTATAATCAAACTTTTCAACTGCCTTAATCAAACCTAAGTTTCCCTCTTGAATCAAATCAAGAAATAACATTCCTCTTCCTACATATCTTTTAGCTATACTTACAACTAATCTAAGGTTGGCTTCAACTAGTCTTTTTTTAGCTATTTCATCACCTTGTTCCATTCTTTTAGCAAGTTCTATTTCTTCCTGAGCCGAAAGAAGAGGTATTTTCCCAATTTCTTTCAGATACATCCTAACTGGGTCGTCTATACTTATACCTTTAGGTAAAGATAAATCTATACTCTCAAAATCAAATTCCTCATCATCGCTATCATCTTCATCTTTTTCTACTTTAATACTCTCTTTTTTATTTTTTTCTTCTAATACTTCAATTCCCATTTGACCTAATGTCTCATATAAGTTTTCAATTTGGTCTTTGTCTAATTGAACTTCTCCTAAAACTTCCATTATTTCACTATATGTTAAAGAACCTTGCTTCTTTCCTTTATCCATTAATTCTTTTACAGATTGTCTTTGTTCTTTACTTATTTTTTTCGCCATCCTAAGTTCCTCCTTTCTATAAAATATTCTTCATCTCTTTTTCTAATCGTATTATTTTCATTGCAATATCTAACAATTCTCTATCAACCTCACTTGCTTCTATATTTTTATCATTCTGTTTCTTTTGCTGTAATTCATGCTGCCTTTTAAGTAAATAATCTCTTTTTCTCTTTAGACTATTTTTTTGCAAAGTTTTTATAATATCGTTTAAATTAACATTTGAATCTATATTAATATTATATATATCCTGTATATATTCTTCTGATATGCCTAAATTTTTCAATTTGTCAATAGTTATTATATCCAATTCATTGCTTTTAATTATATAATTTAATATTTCTTTACTTTCTTTCAATAAAAAATCATCTATATCTAAATTCATCAAAATATCACTTCTATATTTTGATTCATTTAGAAATATATGAATAATTTGTTTTTCTGCAATCTCGATACCGTTTTTTTTGATTTTTATTTCCTCTATTTGTTGTTTAATTTCTTTTTGATTCTTATTTGCTTTGTAGTATTTACCATAAATCTCACTATTTATAGCTTGTATGGATATATCTGTTTCTTTAGATATCTTGTTAACATAATACTCAACTTCGATAGGACTTTTAATATTTTTTATAGTATTAGCTACCTTTTTTGTAAACAATAGCCTATCTTGATCATTATTTAAATTATATTTTTGTTTCAATATATTTATTTTAAATTGAATTAATGGTATAGCATTTTTTAACGATATATTAAATTTATCCAACCCTTCTGTTCTTATATATTCATCTGGGTCTTTGGATTTTCCTAAATTTAATACTTTCACGCTCAGACTAACCCCATTTAATATTTCAACAGCCTTTAGTGTAGCCTTAACACCAGCTTCATCATTATCATAAGCTACAATTACTTTGTTAGCATATTTTTTTATTAGTTTTGCTTGTTCAATAGTTAGAGCAGTTCCTAATGATGCAACCACATTTTTTATACCATATTGAAAAAGACTTATAACATCCATATAACCTTCTACTATGATTAATGTATCATTCTTTATATTCTTTTTAGCAAAGTTTAAACCATACAAGTTTTTTCTTTTATTAAATAGTATAGTTTCTGATGAGTTTAAATATTTTGGAAGAGACTCATCTAGTACTCTTCCGCCAAAAGCTATAACCTTTCCTCTGTGGTCAAATATAGGAAACATAACTCTATTTCTAAACCTATTTATATAATTTTTTTTATTCTTAGTTTGAATAGCTAATCCAGCATCTATCAAATTTTGCTGATCATATCCCTTTTTTAGTAAATAATTATTTAAATCATGCCAGTCATTTCTTGAATATCCTAGACCAAAATATTTAATCACCTTATTGTCAAGTCCTCTATTTTTTAAATATTTGTATCCGGTATTATTCAAATCCGACATAGATTTAAAGAAATATCTAGCTGCATCTAAATTAATTTGATATAATTTCTGCTTTTTATTTATATTTTCTTTAGATTCATCACTTATTTTTCCCTTGTTAATTTCAACCCCCGATTTTTGAGCTAGAAATTCTAAGGCCTCCATGAAATCTATATTTTCCATTTTCATTACAAAATTTATAACATCTCCACCTTCTCCACATCCAAAGCATTTATACATTTGCTTTTGAGTGCTTATTGAAAATGATGGTGTCTTTTCTGAATGAAAAGGACATAGTGCTTTATAATTTAATCCAGCAGACTTTACCTGTATATAACTAGATATTATATCTACAATGTCATTTCTTGATTTTATTTCTTCTATAATATCATTCATATTATTCATACAATCACCTTCTATTTAGGTGTAATATTTATTAATTCTTGATAAAATTTATATTTCCTTCATTTGAAAATTCTTAAATTTTATCAAGAATTAATAGTTGAGTATTACTTTTGTATTATTTTTTATAAATACAATTTACTATAATTCGACTTTTTTAAATAAATTCCTTCTTTATTTTTGAAAATTATTTTTAAAAAAATAAACAGGGCTAATATAGCCCTATTTATTTAAAGATTCTACAACATCTTCGAATTCATTAAATGTTAATGATTGTGGTCCATCAGAAAGTGCTTTTTCAGGTTCTGGATGCACTTCTATCATTATCCCATCTGCTCCTGCTGCAAAGGATGCCAAACTCATTGGTTTAACCAGTTCCTTTATTCCTGTTCCATGGCTTGGATCAACTACCACAGGAAGGCCTGTTTCATTTTTTATTATAGGAACAGCAGCCAAGTCTAATGTGTTTCTAGTATAATCATTATATGTTCTTATTCCTCTTTCACACATTATTATATTGGTATTTCCTCCAACAGCTATATACTCAGCAGCATTTATCCATTCTTTAATTGTAGCAGACATACCTCTTTTTAAAAGTATAGGCTTGTCTTGCTTTCCAACCTCAGTAAGTAGAGAAAAATTGTGCATATTTCTAGATCCAATTTGTATAATATCTGCTACATCATATATTTTATCAATATCTCTTACATCCATTAATTCTGTAACAATAGGGATATCCACTTCTTTTTTTACTGATTTAAATATCCTCAGACCTTCTTCTCTCATACCTTGAAAAGAATAAGGAGAAGTCCTAGGCTTATATGCTCCACCTCTTAATACATTTGCACCTTTGCTTTTTATAAATTTAGCAATCATTAAAAGTTGCTCATAGCTTTCCACTGCACAAGGTCCAGCAATCATAAGTTTATCATTCGGAATAGTTATACCATTTTTCAAATTTATAGTAATATCCATATTTTTTAGTATGATTTTACTCATTCCCTATGTACTCCTTTACTTCTTCCGCATCTAATTCACTTAACCAATCTTTTAGTAACCTACCTTTTATAGTCAAGTCTTCTTTCAAATCAATCAAAGGTATCAATACAAAAGCTCTTTCTTGTATTCTCGGATGAGGAAGAGTTAATTTTTCACCATTACAAATTATATCATCATATACTAAAATGTCAATATCTATAGTTCTAGGTCCCCACCTAATTATTCGCTCTCTTTTAAGATTAATTTCTACTTCTAAACACTTTTGTAACAGTTCTTGGGGTTTTAAATTTGTCTCTATAGATACGCAAAGATTCAAAAAGTCATTTTGATTAGTATATCCCCATGGTCTTGTTTCGTATACGTTGGATATTTTAACTATTTCTGTATTTTCAAATTGTTCTATATGTTTTATAGCATCATTCAAATATTTTAATCTATCGCCTACATTAGTTCCAAGTCCAAGATAAACTCTACTCATACTTTTTTCTCCTTATCTCCACACCCAAATAATCAAATATAGCATTTACTGGAGCTTCTGGCTTTTTCACTCTAACCATAATTTCTTGAACTAAATCAAAATTGTTAAATACTTGTCTTGATATATTTTCTGCTAAAGCTTCTAACAAGTTATATTTTTCATTTTCAACTACTTTTTTTACAGCTTCATACACTTCACCATAATGAACAGAGTCTTTAACATCATCACTTTTACCAGCTTTTTTAAAATCTAAGTAAAGCTCTATATCAATAAAAAACTTCTGACCTAGTATCTTTTCTTCTTTTAATGCCCCATGATATCCATAAAATGATAAATTACTTAATATAATCTTGTCCATTAATTATACCTACTTTCTATATATAGCATCTGTAACCTTTGCAGCTCTTATGTTTTCTTTTATATCATGTACTCTTACTATATCAATCCCTTGAATTATTCCCATCACAGTAGTGGCTATTGTTCCCTCTACTCTTTCTTTAGCAGGAAGATCTAAAATTTTTCCGATCATAGATTTTCTAGATGTTCCCAATAGAATTGGATATCCTAAATCTTTCAATTCATGAATGCGTTTCATAACATTCATATTTTGCTCTGGAGTCTTACCAAATCCAATTCCCGGATCAAGTATTATTTTATCATCCTTTATACCAGCTTTTTTTGCTATCTGTATGCTTTTGTTTAAAAATTTCTTTATAGACAGTATAATATCTTCATCGTATTCTGTCCCATCTTGGTTATGCATAATAACTATATATGCATCATGTTTAGCAATTACATCTGCCATTAATTCATCTTTTTGTAATCCCCATACATCATTTATCATAGGTACTCCAAGCTGTAGGACTTCACTAGCAACAGATGACTTATAAGTATCAACCGAAATAGGTACATCAATTGTATTTATTAATTTTTTAACAACAGGAACTACTCTTTTTATTTCTTCCTTTTCATCCACAAACTCTGATCCAGGCCTTGTAGATTCGCCTCCTATATCTATAATGTCTGCACCTTGTTTTATCATTTCTTCAGAATGCTTTATAGCAATCTCTATATTAGTATACTCTCCTCCATCTGAAAAGCTATCAGGAGTTACATTTAAAATCCCCATTATATATGTCTTTTCTCCAAAACTGAACAAATCCAACCCCTCCTATTTATAGTTTATCAAACTCATAACTTCAGCTCTTGCTGCTACATCTTTTTCAAATATTCCTCTAACAGCTGAAGTTATAGTTTTTGAACCAGCCTTTTTTACTCCTCTCATAGTCATACACATATGTTCAGCCTCAACTACTACTATAACCCCATATGGATTTAAAACGTCAACAATTGCATCCGCTACAGTTTTTGTTATTCTTTCTTGTAGTTGAGGTCTTTTAGCGGCTGTTTCAACTACTCTTGCAAGCTTAGATAAACCTGTAAGTTTTCCTCCTTTTGGAATATAAGCTACATGCGCTTTTCCGTGAAATGGTACTAAATGGTGCTCACACATTGAATAAAAAGGTATATCTTTTACGAGAACTAATTCTTCATGTTTTTCATCTTGAAAAAATAATTGTAAATGTTTTTTAGGATCTTCGTTTAATCCACTATATATCTCCTCAAACATTCTAGCTACTCTATCAGGAGTATCAATTAAACCTTCTCTATTAGGATCTTCTCCTATTGCTTCTAATATATCTCTTACAGCTTTTTTGATTTTTTCTTTATCCATTTCTACCAACTCCCTTTTTATTTTATATTTTTAAATACATATTCAACCATGGCATTTAGAATATTAAAATCATAACTTATATATAAATTTTGAGAAAGACTATACAGATTATAATCTTTTTCTTTTATCTTTTGAAACAATTTTTTATCTTTTGGAACCCATTTATTATTTACTATAAAGTAAGATTTTAATATATCTCTTAGACATAAATTTGACATAAAATGAACATAAGTTAAATCTTTACTATTTTCAATCCGTTTTATATTATCTATAATATTAAGTTTTAATTCCTTTATCTCAGATAAGCTATACTTTAAAGGTCCTTTTTTATATTCACTTTCAGCGTATTTTTTTATACCATCTAGTATATTTTTTTTGTCGTATATATTATTGCCTCTAATAATTCCTTCTATAAAGAAGAGCTCATTTTTCTTTATAAAATCATAAGTTAATTTTTCAGAAAAATAATTTATATCAAACTCAACATTTTGCACATTATATCTTTTTCTGATTTGTTTATCTCCATATTCAGTTATAACAAACAAATCAATATCATTTATATTTTGGTCAAAATTTAAATCTGCACTAGACCCAACTACTATTATTGCTATATTATTTTGATCTTTTTTCAGTTCTAGTACTACGTCTTCATATATTTGTTTAATATTCATAGTACATTTCCTTTAATTTACAATTTATTTTTCTAAATATATTATTTTCTTCTTTATAATTTACATCGTTTATAGTTATCACCTTCATTAAATCTATAAGGCTATTTGTTATAAAGCAAAATTCAAAATCTTTAATTTCATCCAATTCTATTACTCTCTCAATTAATTCTATATTCATTTTTTTACAAATATAAATTACTTTTGCCCTTATTATACCAGGTAAAAGTGATTTTTCTATACTAGGTGTATATACTTTATTTTCTTTTATAAAAAATATATTAGTCATAGACCCTTCCAAAACCTTATCATTTAAGCTAACTATTAGTGCTTCATTAAAATTTTTAGATAAAGCATATCTTTTAGAGTACATATTTTCAAAATAGTTTGTAGTCTTATGATTATATAATATACTTTTACCTCTTTTGATGGGGGATATATTTAATTTAAATCCGTCTTTGTAATCGTTATTAGTGTAATTTATATCTCTTAATTGAATGTTATAACCTTCATCATATACACTTACTCTTAATGCTTTATAAGCTACGTTTTCTGCAAAACAGCTTATTTTCTCTTTTAATTCATTTTTTTCAATAGGTCTATTTAAATTCAATTTTTCAATGGAAGTATACATTCTGTTCAAATGCTCATCTAAAAATATCACCTTACCATTGATTATCTTCATAGTTTCAAATATTCCTATTCCAAATTTAGTTAATTCACTATCAAAAGAGACTTTACTCTTCATAATACCCCCTTATAGCATTCATAATAGATTTTGCTTTATGAAGAGTTTCTTCATATTCATCCTCCGGGTTAGAATCCCAAGTTATTCCTCCTCCAACTTGGAAAAATACATCATCATCTTTTTTTATTATAGTTCTAATAGAGATATTAAAGTCTGCACTAGAATCAAATCCTATATACCCAACGGAACCTGTATATACATTTCTAGCTGTAGGCTCCAATTCATCAATAATCTCCATAGATCTTATTTTTGGAGCTCCAGTTATTGAACCCCCAGGAAAAGTAGAACTTATAACATCTACTATATCTTTATCCTTTTCCATCTCTCCAACAACAGTTGATACTAAATGGTGAACATTTGCATATTCTTCTAATTTGAATAGTTCAGGTACTTTTACTGTCCCTATTTTAGAAACTCTACCTATATCATTTCTTTCTAGATCTACAATCATTAATAGTTCAGCTTTATCTTTTTCACTATTTAAAAGTTCGTTTTTCAATAACAAATCTTCTTCTTCATTCTTTCCTCTAGGTCTAGTTCCTTTTATAGGTCTTGTCTGTATAAAATTATCACTAACTTTTATAAATCTTTCTGGAGAATTTGACAAGATGTGAATATCTTCAAAATTCAAAAAAGCTCCAAAAGGTGCAGGCGATATTCTTCTAAGATCTCTGTATAATTCAAAACTAGACATACTAACTTTACCATGAAATCTTTGTGTCATATTTGCCTGATATATATCACCATTTTTTATATAATTTCTTATTTTCTCAATTGCATCTATGTAATCTTTCTTTTTAAAATTGGACTCTAGTTTTACTTTTGGAAATGTCTTTTGTTCATAACATAATCTATCTATACCATTATTTTGAGCATCATTTATTAAATTACATACACTATCAATTATATGCTTTTCATCTCTCACATTTATATCTGGAGTTGCTATAAATGTTTTATTCATTAAATGGTCAATTACAATAACCCAATCATATAATCCAAAATATAAATCAGGAGATTGTATATCATCTACTACACTTCTAGGTAATTTTTCTATATAATTACCTAAATCATAAGATAAATATCCCACTGCGCCACCTATAAACGGTAGTTCTGTATTATTTTTTATTTTATATTTATCAAGTTCTATTCTAAGTTTTTCTAGAGGATTCACTTCACTGTCCTTATATCTTAAGATTTTAAAAGGACTTGAGCTTATGAATGAATATCTACCTAATTTTTTTTCATCCATAGCGCTATCAAGTATAAAACTGTATTTATCATCTTTAAATAGAGTATATATTTCAAATGAATTTAAATTTGTTTGTATTTCTCTTATCATATTAATCATCTCCTCTAGCTTGTCTTAAGAAATTTTTTAATATTTCATGACCTTGTTCAGTAAGTATCGCTTCTGGATGAAACTGTACTCCCTCTATAAGATAATTTATATGTTTAATTCCCATTATTTCGCCTTCATCAGTAATAGCTGTTATTTCGATATCGTCACTCAACGTTTCTTTGTCTATAACTAAAGAATGATATCTTGTAACCTTTAATGGATTATTTAGATCTTTAAACACCCCTTTATTGAAGTGTTTTATTGCATGAACCTTTCCGTGTACAGGTCTTATACCTCTTTTTATTGTAGATCCGAATACTTGTGCTATAGTTTGATGCCCTAAACATATACCTAATATAGGTTTTTTTTCTTTAAAGTAATTTACAACATCTATACAGATACCTGCTTCATTAGGAGAACACGGTCCCGGAGACAATACTATAATTTCTGGATCTAATTTTTCTATTTCAAATATTGTTATTTCATCATTTCTTTTGACTATTATTTCTTCGCCTAATTCTCCTAGAAACTGAACTAAGTTATAAGTAAAAGAATCGTAATTATCTATCATTAAGATCAATTTTTTTCCCCCTTTTTTGGCAAAAATATTGTAAATATCATTTATATTATACCATTAAACACCTCTTTTTTTATAAATTTCTTATCTACATATACATGTATATTTTCCACATTATTCTTAGTATTTAAATATTTTTTTGAGAAATTATAATAGTATATAAAGTGAAACTTAAATCAATACCATTTTTTTAATAAACAATTACATTAAGGAGGATTTCATGGAAAGATATGTAATAATACGTTCCGACAATAAGTCCATTTCAGAGCCAATGGATAGACAAAAAGCCATATCAACAGTAAAAGATTATGATAAGCAAGGTATATCAAGCTATATAGTATCAGAAGATGAAGGAAATAGAATAGCTAAAGACGGAAATTTCTATACTCCTAAGTGGGAATAACTATAAAAATACACATTCTTAAGAATGTGTATTTTTATAGTTATTCCCACTTAATTCTTAGTATTTAAATATACTTTTGAGGAATTATAATAATAACATATAAAACAAAACTTATATAAATATCATCTTTTTAATAAATAATTAGATTAAAGGAGGATTTTATGCAAAAATATATAATAATCCGTTCTGATAACAACTCTATTTCACAACCGATGAATATAGAGGAGGCTGTATCCAAAGTTGAGAACTATAATAAACAAGGTGTATTTAGTTATATAGTTTCAGAAAGCGAAGGACATAGACTATCTGGAACACAATCCTTTGAAAGTACTAAATTAGAGTAAAAATTAAAATGCACATTCTTAATTGAGTGTGTATTTTAATTTTCTATAATTTTTATTTCATCTTCATAATTTTTATTTTCTATAAGCTGAGATACTGTTACAAATTTATAATCTCTACGTTTAAGTTCTGGTAGTATTATTTTTAATGCTTCATATGTTTGGCTTTTAGTGTTTACATAATCGTGAAGTAATATAATATCTCCATTTCCTACATTATTGAGAACTGTATTTGCTATTTTTTCAACTCCAGGATTGCTCCAATCTTTGCAATCTTGGCTAGATGACCATAATATTATTTTAACATTATGTTTTTTAGCTAAATCTTTAAGATATTTATTGCATGATCCAAAAGGCGGTCTGAATATACTTGGTTTTTCTTTTATTACATCATATATTTTTTCCTGTGTCTTGTTAAATTCTTCTTCTATTTTTCTACTAGGTATTTTTTTTACATCAACATGAGAATATGTGTGATTTCCTATTTCATGACCTTCAGCTTTTATTCTCTTTAATGGTTCTGGGTAGAATTCAACATGTTTGCCTAATACAAAAAATGTAGCTTTCACATCATATTTCTTTAGTAAATCTAATATTTTAGGCGTATATCGTGGATGGGGACCATCATCAAATGTAATAGCTATAATTTTTTTATCTCTAGGACCATTCCAAACAAGTTCTGTATTATCTGATATCCTATTAAGTAGACTTCCATTAGTTTTTATAGAATTTACAATTATTATTCCAGACTGATATCCCATTAACATTAACATAATAATTATTAATACAATTTTTATATTTTTCATATAAAATGATCTCCTTACTAAAAAATGTATACATTAATAGATATTATATAAAGAGTTTATTTATTCTCATGTTTTCACTTAATTATAATCTTATATATTAGTAATTACAAATTCTATAATATATTCATACTAAATAGATGTACCTTAACATATACTTAACCTTACATTAATACAAAATCAAAAAATTTATTTTAAAATATAAATAAGCAAGATAATAAGGAGGTATGTATAATGATGAAATTGAATATTTGTATAGACATTGATGGAACTATAACAGATGCATATTATTGGATACATTTAGCAAATAAGTATTTTAATAAACATATAAAAGAAGAAGATGTTACGTCATATGAAATGCACGAAGTTTTCAATATTGAAAAAGAAGAATATATGAAATTTTACAATAATTATATTAGAGAAATACATGAAACAGCAACATTAAAAGAAGACGTAAAGCCTATACTAGACAAACTAAGCGAAACAAATAATTTATATTTTGTAACAGCCAGAGATAAAAGAGTAGAAGATATTACAATAAACTTTTTAAAAGATAATAACATACCGTATAATGATATCTTTTTATTAGGAAAACATTATAAAGTAGATCAAGCTATAGAGCTTGATTGCGATATTTTTATAGAAGATAATTATAATAATGCTATTCAACTATCCAAAGCAGGGTTCAATGTTATTTTGATAGACACTTATTATAATAGAAAAAAACTGAATGATAAAATCACACGAGTTACAAATTGGGATGAAATATATAATATAATAATAAATATATATTTAGAAAAAGTAAGTTAAATTTCAACTCATATATTGAAATTTTTTATTGTATTAATTCATTGAAATTTTAATTATTTCTTTAATTTTTTCAAAACTAATTGGAGTATAATCAATGCATTCAACACTTACATTGAAAAATTGTTTACTCTCATATTTCAGATTATGTATATGTCCATGTATATTCATATATGGCATATTTTCATTTAAATACATTGGTTCATGCGATAATATATAGAAATCATTATAAATTATAGGGTATTTAATTACTTCATCAAATCCAACACTTTTCCACCAATGTATCGATCTTTCATTATCATGATTACCTAAAATTAATACTTTATATCCATTTAAGGAATATATTGTCTCTGCAGTTTTTTCTTTATTATAGAAAGAAATATCTCCTAAAACAAAAACTTTATCATCCTTCTTCACAACAGAATTCCAGTTATTAATAATAGTTGTATCCATTTCTTTTATATTTTTAAACGGTCTATTTTCATACTTAATAATATTACCATGTCCAAAATGCATATCAGAAATAAAATAAATATGTTGCATTTATATAACACATCCTCATAATAATTTTATATTCATAAATATATATATCTTTTGTATTTTCTTATTTTTAGTTTAAAATAATCTTTTTATTCTCTGTATGTTATACGAATATTATCCAATTATTAAAAACATAAAACGCCTCTTTTAAACAGAATTTCAACTTTGCTTAAAAGAGGCGTTTGTTTATTATTCTCCTGTTTTCACTTCATTTGAAATAGTTAAAATCAAACCATAACTAGTGTTATACATAGATACTTTTATTCCATCGATATATACTATTTTTAATCCAGATTCTTCATTATCTATATAAGTATCTATAGACTCTTTCAATTTATCAAATTCATTGAATTTTGTATAAATATTAAGGAATTCATAAGATTGATCTCTATTTTTAGATATTTGGTCTGCTCCAAAAGCATAAATACATTCCTTAGTTTTTCTTTCTATTGATATAAGGTCTTCACCATTTTTATCTGCTACTGTAATATATTTATCGCTTGAATGTATTCTGTAACCGTATTTATTTGCGTATTCTTCTATTGAATTACTAGGAGTAGATTCCTTCGGCTCTTGGCTTTCATCAAAACTTACTATTCCATGTTTTTTAGCCATCCTTGCTGTTACTACTATTGCTTGTTCTTTTGACATTTCACTTTTGGGTTTAAATGAACCATCAGGATATCCCTTAATTGTTCCTTGCTTATTCATTGTTGACACACCTTCATTTGCCCAGCTTGATATTTTATCTTTATCATTGAAAGAGTTTTCGGTAGTTGTTTCTAGGTTATTGTTTATCATTTTCTCTGCCCTTGCGAACATCGTTGAAGCTTGTTCTCTTGTTAGTTTATCATTAGGACTAAACTTTCCTTCACCAGTTCCGTTTACTATTCCAAGTCTACCTGCTAATTGCACTAGGGGATTCACTGTATCATTGAATACTCCATCACCTTCTATTGATTGAGGTTTTAATTGTAGATAGTATGTAGTTACTAACTCTGCAAACTCTTCTCTATTTATTTCATCTTGAAAATTTTCATCGTTCTCCAACGATTTAGGTATGAGTTGTTTCTGTTGCATTATACTAAATGGTGTTTGAGCCCAATCAGACACTGTTTGTTCTGCAAATACATTCATTGAGTTAATACCCAAAAGAGAAAAGATACTTAATAATAAACCAGCGTTTTTAATCTTTCTTTTTAAAGTCATAGTTATAATCTTCCTTTCTTGCTTTAAAATAATTTTTTTATCATAATTATGAAAAACTACAAATTGTTTTAATTCAAAACTGCAATTTACACCTTTAAATTAGTTCCAAAAACTCACCATAAGTAACTCTTTGATTTCAAATAAACAGTAAAAATCTTCTTCGTCAATGTTATATAAAATTTCTTTTGTCTTAGGGTCTAATTTTCTGTTTTTGTCTCTCATAATATTACCTCACAAATTTCTCTTAAATTTTTTTATTACGATTTACCTGTTAAATGTAAGTTTTTAAAATATGTACACCTTATAATCATACCATATTTTTATGAAAACCGCCTTATTCTTAATTCTAAAAATCAATTTACATGTTATATAAATTTTACTACAAAAGATTAAGAAATAGTGTTAATATTCTACTATCTAATTTTTTGAATCTAGATAACACAGGGTTAATATTATTTGTTTTTAGTTTTATTCGTCTTTGAAGACGATTTAAGACATGTTGCAACACCATAGTAGATATTATTCCACACATTATAAATACGTTCTAATTGTAGTTAAATAGCGGTAAAGTGAGGTTTGTAAGAGGTGAAATTTAGTTTTATATAAATTTTTCTTTTAATTCTAACATAAAAAACCTCCAATAAGCTATTTTTACCTTGCTTAAAAGAGGTTAAGTTCATTACATTTAAAATTACTAATACTTTTATCTAGTTCATTATATCTGAGTAAAAGTTTATTTACTCTCCTATTCTCACCTCATTTTCATCATAGCTTATCCAGTCGCTCCATGAACCTAGATAAAGTTTTGGTTTTATTCCTATTTCATCAAGAGCAAGAAAATTTACACATCCAGTTATTCCTGATCCACAATGAACAATTACATTTTTATATTTTAATACTTGGTTAAAATGATCTTTTAATTTTTTATTATTCTTTACTTTATCATTTTCTAAAACATCCATCCAAAAATAATTTTGAGCACTAGGAATATGACCTGCTTTTTTATCAATAGGTTCTACTTCTCCCTTATATCTTTCAAAAGATCTTGAATCAATTATAACGGATGTATCTTTAGCTATATTTTCTTTAACTTCATCTACTGTTGCTATTATGGATTCGTTTATGTTAACATCTAAGAATTGCTTTTCTTTCTTAGAAATATCAGATGACAAAGAATAGCTTTCCTTTATCCAAGCTCTTATTCCTCCATCTAAAATATATACTTTATCATGACCTATATATTTTAACATCCACCAAAATCTAGAAGCACCTGCAACTTCTCCATCATCATAAGCGACAACCGTTGTATCATTTCCTATTCCACAACTTTCTAATTTAGATTTGAATACATTTAAATCAGGTAAAGGGTGTCTTCCTCCATGTTCTTTTACCTCTCCAGCTAAATCTTTGTCCATATCCATGTATACTGCGTGTGGAATATGTCCTTCCAAATAACTATTTTTCCCATATGACGGATTTTGTAAATCAAATCTACAATCTACTACAACCATATCATTATTATTATTATTTTCCTTTAACCATTTTGCACTAACTAAATTTTTCAAAATATCACTTCCTAATCTTAAATAATAACATATATATTTATTTTACCAATTAATTAAGATTAGTTCTACATCTAAAATTAAATACAAATAATATATTTATTGGTGTTTTTAAAGTGAATTTTAAAATTTTTAACACCACTTTACAAGAAAATCTAACTTTCTAAATCCTCTATATTGATATATATACATAGGTATGGGATGCGAGATAGATTTTTTTTAATTTGCTGTATTTTCAACAACTTACTAAAAAATAGTTCTTCTCTAATGACTTCGCCAACTACATGCTTAACTTCCTGCGGACTACAGAATCTATACTCTTTAAAAGTAAAGCTAATAAAAAATGTAAAAAATAATTATCTGTTTATTAACGTAATTTTCTTTATACAAAAAAACTAGTCAAGACTTCTTGAGTCTTGACTAGTGGCATATTAAATTCTAATAACATTATTTATTATCTTTGTGCTTCATACTCTCTAAGTAGTTTTACAAATAGTTCAGGAATTTTATCCATCTTTTCAGGTGTTTCAACAAAAGAAATTCTAAACTGTGTATTGCCTGGATTGGCTTCACTATCTTTAATATCATAGAATCCGTTCATAGGTGCTACTAATAGAGTTGTTTCAACACCATCAATATCAACTGAACCTTCTCCTGCACAATATAATACAAAATCAATTGCTTTAAAACCAGGTTTAACAACATTTCTAACATCTATAACTGTGTAAATAGATGCATCTGGACTAGAAACGATAAGATTAGGCTCTTGCTCCTTTAATCCTTTATAAACTTTTAAAATTTGTTCTCTATAATATTCTCTGATTTCTTGGCACCATCCTATGATTCCTTCTTTACTCTCGTGAGCTAATGCTCCAAATATGTACTGACCAATAGCATTTGCGCAAAGATTAGCTGTATATTCAGCTACTGAACGGTTATTAAATTCGGCATTATCTGTAATTAATGCACCAATTCTTAAACCACATGCATTCCATACTTTAGAAGCAGTCTCAATACTAATTCTTCTGCCTTCAATTCCAGGAACATCTGCGTCAGTTACACCCCAAATGCTTACAAGTGGCTTATCTGTATCATAATAAAGTTCACGATATGCTTCATCACTTACCATCCACATATTGTACTTCACACAAAGCTCTGCTAATGCTTTCATAGAATCATAGTCATACAGCTGACCAGTAGGATTGTCATATGGTATTACTAGCAATGCTCCTGGGTTATTCGCCTTAATTACTTCTTCAATTTTGTCGATTTTTGGAAGATCGAAGTTTCCATTTTCATTTAATTGACGCTTTACAGTAACTGTTTTTCTTCCAGTTCTTTCCGCAAAAGAAATATAATTTGTATATGCTGGATCAATCATCAACAAAGGTCTTTCATCTGTTCCAGCTGGCCCACATGTACCAATTAGTAGTAATTCCATTGCTGTTGATCCACCATCTGTAACTTGAAAGTGAAGCTTACTTGTATCAAAACCTTCACAATTTAAAATGTTTCTGAAAGCATCTTGACATTCCTGAGTTCCAGCAGTTGTTGTGTACCTAATAACACCACTAGCAAATGGACTGTTCTTTGCATCTAATGCAAACATTCTCTTTTGCATTGCAGTGTTTGCCGGAAGAGAAACGTTTCCAATGCCCACATTAATAACAGCTTCCGGTTTTACTTTTCGCTCTTCATACTTCATTTGTGCAAGACGAACTGCTGATGGTTTTCTTGACTCAAAGTGAGCAGATAATATAGGTTTGTTCATGTCAAATACCCCTTTTCATTAGAATTTTTTCTTACATTGTAATTTTAACATGAAATTGTATAATTTTCACTCTTTTTTTAATATTATGTTTTATTAAGTAAATTATAAAACATAATATTCGCCTTAATAATTCTTACCTAGCTGTAATTATAAAAAAATGCTTCTCTAGTTTAATTGGTATTTCCAATTCTCTTTAGAAAAAAGTTGTGTATATTATATTGTTTGATAGAATAATTCATGGCATCATGTTTTTTCTTTTCTTAATCAATATATCAATTGACCAATTTTATTACAATCCACTTACATCATCTCTTACTAACTATAATATGAATTTTTCACAAGATGAAATTCTAATAACCAACGGAGGTAGTGAGGCTTTATTATTTTCAATTACAGCAATAGCAGATCCAGGAGATGGAATATTAATTCCAGAACCTTTTTATACTAATTACAATGGTTTCGCTACTGCCGTAAATGTTAATATAAAACCTATAGCTACTTTTGAAGAAGAAGGGTTCCAATTACCTTCTAAATATGCTATTGAGAAAGTTATTACTGAAAAAACTAGAGCTATACTTCTTTCTAATCCAGGAAATCCAACTGGTGCTCTTTATACTAAAGATCAAATAGAAATGATAGCGTCACTTGCTAAGGAACATGCTTTATTTATAATAACTTCTAGTGTTTCTAAAAGATACAGCGCATTTGGTGTTAGAATAGGTGCTATAGAGCTTTATAAGACTCCTAAGTCTTATTTTGAAACAGTTAATTCTGAGTACAAAAAAAGAAGAGATATCGTATATAATGAATTAAATAAAATGGTGAAACTGTAATGATGGCGCCAGCTGAAGGATTCTATTCAACTAAAGGTCTTGGTAGAGATGAAGTTAGAATAGCTTACATATTAAATGAATCCGATTTAACTAAGGCTATCAAGGTCTTAAAAGCAGGTCTTGAAGAACCTGCAAAACTAAATAAATAAAATCTCAATATACATCTTATAAATTATAAAAAAAGACTTTCTTAATAAATTAAGAAAGTCTTTTTTTATTAATTAATTTTTATTATTAATAAATGAATAATAAGTATTGTTAATGAAAAAACTACACTAGAAGGAGTTGATTATTTATGGAATTAAACACTAGAGATACTATAGTAAAAAAATTATTAGACGCTCAAGAAAACGTTAGAGATTATGAATCATTTTCAAAAAAAGTAGATGATTCTGAAGTATGTAATTTATTTAAACAGTTTGCAGAAGAATCAGGAGCTCAAGCGCAAAAACTTCAACAATTACTAAATAAGTTTGAAGGATAACATAAAAGCAGCCATTAATGGCTGCTTTTATGTTATTATAATGTTTGCAGTATTTGCAAAACCATATTTTTTTTGTATAATAGTCATTGGATAAGTATAATTTAACACTAAGGAGGATTTTAAATATGAATGAACTTACTTCAAGTTTTAATAACCTATCAGAAAAAGAACAGATAGAATTTATAAAATCTATAGTTCCACAAATTGAGTCATTAGTTAAAAATAATAAAGATGATTTAATGAGAGAATTTTCACCTGTAATTGATAAGTTATTAGAACAATACGGCATAACAATGGATCAAGTGATGATGATGCTTCAAATGTTTAACCCACAAAATTAAAAGAACCTCTTCAGAGGTTCTTTTATTATCTAGGTTCTACTATAAGCTTTATAGCTGTTCTTTCTTCACCATCAATGTCAACATCAGTAAAAGCTGGTATACATATAAGATCCATACCACTTGGTGCAACAAACCCTCTAGCTATAGCTACAGCTTTGACTGCTTGATTTAAAGCCCCTGCACCTATAGCTTGTATCTCTGCTGAGCCTTTTTCTCTTAAAACTCCAGCTAGAGCTCCTGCTACAGAATTTGGATTAGATTTTGACGAAACTTTTAATACTTCCATTTCAAATATGCCCCCCTTAATATTATTATATTTCCTTGTGCATCTAAAATTGGATTCCTTGTTATATTATTCTACATTCAAAATCTAAATCCTTTTTTTATTTATAAATTATATCCGATTTTTCTAAATTTACTGTATCTTTCGAAAACTATTTCTTCTTGATTCTTGTTAGCATACTCATTCAGCTGTTCAACTATATATTCTTTTATTTTATCTGATGTAAACTCAATATTTTTTTGTGCTCCACCTAAAGGTTCTTTTATTATTTTATCAATAACATTTAGCTTATATAGGTCAGAACTTGTAAGCTTCATTACCTCAGATGCCTCTTTTGCTTTAGAAGCATCCTTCCACAATATACTTGAAAGCCCTTCTGGAGATATAACAGAGTATATAGAATGTTCAAGCATAGCTACTTTATTAGATACACCAAGACCCAGTGCTCCTCCACTTCCTCCTTCTCCTATAGCTATAGATATTACAGGAACCTTTAAAGAGCTCATTTCAAATAAATTCTTAGCTATCGCTTCGGCTTGACCTCTTTCTTCAGCTTCAAGACCACAAAAAGCACCAGGAGTATCTATAAAAGTTATTATTGGCCTATTAAATTTTTCAGCTTGCTTCATAAGTCTTAAAGCTTTTCTATATCCTTCGGGATGCGGCATACCAAAATTTCTTTGTATATTTTCTTTTACATCCCTTCCTTTTTGATGACCAATTATAGTAACAGGTATATTTTTTATTATACCTATACCTCCCACTATAGCTTTGTCATCTTTATAGAGTCTATCTCCATGAAATTCTATAAATTCACTACATATATTTTTTATATAGTCCTCAGTTGTAGGCCTATCACCAGCTCTACTTATATTTACCTTTTGCCAAGCAGTTAAATTTTCATATATTTCATTTTTTAGGTTCACAAGCTTGTTACTAAGCATATTTATTTCATCAGATAAATCTATATTATTTTCTTTCGATATTTTTTCAAATTCTACAATTTTGTTTTCAAGCTCTATAATGGGCTTATCTATATCTAAACTATTCATACTTAGACCTCCTTAATACCCATGCATTTTCAATATTTGTTGGATTTTATTTTTCATATTTTTTCTACTTACAATCAAATCTAAAAATCCATGTTCTAGTAAAAATTCAGATTTTTGAAAGCCTTCTGGAAGGTCTTGTTTTATCGTCTGTTTTATAACTCTAGGACCAGCAAACCCTATTAAAGCATTTGGCTCTGCCATTATAACATCTCCAAGCATGCCAAAACTAGCTGTTATTCCACCAGTCGTAGGATTTGTGAATACAGAGATATACGGTAATCCATTTTCACTAAGTTTATTCAAAGCTTGAGAAGTTTTTGCCATTTGCATTAAGGATATTATACCTTCTTGCATTCTTGCTCCTCCAGATGCACATACTATTATAACAGGTAATTTATTGTCTATACCATGCTCAATAGCCCTAGTTATCTTTTCTCCTACTATATAGCCCATACTTCCCATCATAAACTCTGAATTCATTACACAAAGTATAACATCTATACCATTTAACTTACCGGCACCAGTTATAACAGCATCTTTTTCTTTACTTTTAGCAGTATATCTTTCTAACTTTTCTTCATATTCGGGAAATTCCAATATATTCATAGAAACTAAATCTGTGTCTAGCTCTTCAAATGTTTTTTCATCTATCAGTAAATCAACTCTCTTTCTAGCAGAAAGTTTAAAATGATGATCGCATTTAGGACATAAGCTCATATTTTCTTCTACTTCTTTTATAAAAATATTACTATTGCAACTTTCACACTTTATCCAAAACTTCTCATCAACATTTTTACTATTAAATTTTCTATTAACAGATACTTGTGCATATCCTTTTTCTTTACTCAATAATTTTTTAATCATATTTCACCTCTATAAATTTATGCCTATGTTATATTTTTATTTATTCATAAACTCATTTTCTATAAATTTAGTATGGTGTTCATCTTTCATAAAAACCTCACTTGCCACTAATTTTTTCTGAAATTCTAAATTAGTTTCTACGCCTTCTATAATCAACTCATCTAATGCTCTTTTCATTCTATTTATACATTCTTCTCGATTGTTTGCCCAACATATAAGTTTTCCTATCATAGAATCATATAAAGGAGGTATAACATATCCACCATATACAAAACTATCAAATCTTACTCCAAGTCCTCCTGGAACATGAATAGACTCCATTTTACCTGGACAAGGTCTAAAATTATCAAAAGCATCTTCAGCGTTTATTCTACACTCTATTGCATGACCATTAAATTTTATATTTTCTTGAGAATAAGGAATTTTCTCTCCTGATGCTATTAATATTTGTAATTTTATCAAATCAATTCCAGTTATCATTTCAGTAATAGGATGCTCTACTTGAATTCTAGTATTCATTTCTATAAAATAGAAATTTCTATCATTATCAACTATAAACTCAACAGTCCCAGCGCCTATATAATTTACAGACTTAGTTGCCTTTATTGCTGCATCATATAACTCATTTCTAGTTTTATCGTTTAAATACGGTGAAAGACATTCTTCTATAACTTTTTGATTTCTTCTTTGCATAGAACAATCTCTATCTCCAAAATGAACTGCATTTCCAAATGAATCTCCAAAAACTTGTACTTCTATATGTCTAGGGTTTTTTATATATTTTTCCAAATACATTTCATCATTTCCAAATGCAGACAATGCTTCAGCTTTGGCTATATTGAAATTAGCTACTAATTCTTCTTCATCATTAGCAACTCTCATTCCTTTACCTCCGCCTCCACTTGACGCCTTTATAAGAACTGGGTATCCAATTTCTTCCGCTGTTACAATCGCATCTTCTATATTTAAAATTATACCTTTTGATCCAGGAACAACAGGTACATTAGCTTTTATCATAGTATCCCTAGCTGTTGATTTATCTCCCATCTTGTCTATTTGATCATAATTTGGGCCTATAAATATAATATTATTTTCTATACATTTTTTTGCAAAAGTAGAGTTTTCAGATAAAAAACCAAACCCTGGATGAATTGCATCACATTTCATTTTCATTGCCAAATATATTATATTATCTATATTATTATAACTTTTACTTATATTATTGGGACCTATACATATAGATTCATCCGCCATATATCTATGTAGCGATTCCTTATCTGCTTGAGAATATATAGCAACAGTTTTTATCCCCATTTCTTTGCATGTTCTTATTATTCTAACAGCTATTTCTCCCCTATTTGCAATAAGTAGCTTTTTTATCATAATATCCTCCTTTAATTATCCGTTAACTTTAATCTTAAATAAAGGTTGATCGTATTCGACTAATTCTTCATTTTCTACTAATACCTCTATAATCTCTCCATCAACATCGCACTCTATTTCATTCATAAGCTTCATAGCTTCAAGAATACATAAAGTATCACCTTTTTTCACTTGATCTCCAACATTAACATAATTACCAGCCTCTGGACTTGAAGCTGAATAAAAAGTTCCCATTATAGGTGCATTTACTATGTATGTGTTCTTATCCGTTTCAAATTCTTCAATTTTTTCGTTGTTAAGTGTACTTACTTCTTGTTTTGATTCATCTTTTACATCAGCGGATAAACCAGTAGTCTTAACATCACCTTTTTGTATAGATAATTTTAAATCATTCATTTCTATATCAAATTTATTTATGCTAGTTTTATCTATTGCCATAATTAGTTCTTTAATTTCATTTATATTCATAAATTATACCTCCTTTTTATACCTGGTACTAATACTATATCATATTATACCATATTATTATTTACAGATACAATAAAAAAGTCTTTATTATAAACATTTTCAATATAGACTTTTTGGAAATTCATAGATATTTTAATCTACTATTCATTATAAAAAAGTTAACATTATACTATTTGGTAAACTCATTGGTAAACTCATATAAGCGATAAATAATTATTTAATTTCCTTCATATAAAAAGATACTGTTGACTAATTAGTCAACAGTATTTTTTAACTTGACTTACCATAAAAAAATGTTTTTATAGGTTTTAAATTGTACTTGTTTGGCATTATTATTTGTTCAGTACTTCCAACAAATAAAACCCCATTGTTGTTTAATGATTTACTAAAATTTGAGTATATATCCGCTTTAGCTTCTTCTGTGAAATATATCATTACATTTCTACAAACTATCAAATCACAATTATCTATATATTTATCTTCTAATAAATTATGTCTTTTAAATGTAACTCTATTTTTTATCTCTTCTTTTATTACAAACCTATCTAATCTTTTATCAAAATATCTATTTATAAATTCTTTAGGTAAATTTCTCAAACTTTTTTCTTGATACATACCTAATTTAGCCTTTTCCATGGCCTCTTTATCAAGATCAGTTGCAATAATGTTAATCTTATTTAAAGGCATAAATTTACTAAGCAACATAACTAACGAGTAAGGTTCCTCACCTGTAGAGCAAGCAGCACTCCATATTCTCAGATTTTTATTTTTGCTCATAAGTTCAGGAAATATTATTTTTTCCATAACTGACCATTGTTCTAAATTCCTATAAAATTCTGACACATTTATAGTCATATAATTTATAAATTCATTGAATAAATCCGGGTTTCTATTTATAGCATCAAAATATTTTTCAAAATCATCATACCCATTTCTCATAGCTAATGACTCTAATCTTCTACTCATCTGCTTTTCTTTATATAAAGAAAGATTTATTCCTGTTTTTTTATAAATTCTATCTTTAAAAAGATCATATCCTTTCATTAAATGTTTTCGTCCTCCCCATTTATGTTCATAGTAAGTTCTACCTTTTCATTTTCATTATCAATATTTATTATCTTAACATTAACATCTTCGTCGACTTTAACTACATCTTTTGGATTTTTAACAAATTCATAAGAAAGATTAGATATGTGTACAAATCCATCTACTATCTCGTTTAATTTTACAAAAGCTCCATAATCTTTAACTACCTTTACCTTACCACTTACAATATCTCCTACATTGTAATTTTCAACAAACTCATCCCAAGGTCTTTTTTGTAATGCTTTTATACTAAGAGCAAGTCTTTGATTTTCTTTATCTAAAGATATAACCTTAACCTTTACTAAATCTCCTATTTTATATTCACATTCGTGCTTTCTAGACCAAGATAACTCAGAATTATGAACAAGTCCTACAAAGCCATCTAAATCTACAAATACTCCATAATCTTTTATATCTTTTACTGTACCTTCTAATAAATCTCCAGGTTTTGTATTTTCCATAAAATCCAATTTCTTCTTTTCTTCCTCTTTAATTAAAAGATTTTTTCTTGAAAGAACAAATCTTTTTTTACTTGAATCTATATCTATAATTTCACAACTCATGATTTTATTTTTATATTCTTTAAGATCTATGTTATTAATATATTTAGTATTTATATGACTAAGTGGAATAAATCCTCTTATACTTTTATAACTTACTATAAGCCCACTCTTAGATTCATCAGTTACCTTAACATCTATAATTTGACCCTTTTCTAATTCGTTCCATATTTTTACTTCTTGAGCTCTTTTATTAGAAACTATTACATCTCCTGAATTTCTATCCATTTTTATGACTTTAACATTGATAGAATCTCCAACTTTTATTTCTTCATCCTCACAAACCTCTGATTTAGGAAGAACACCATCAGTCTTATAATTTAGATCTACATAGTATTCATCATACTTTTCTAAAATAACCTTACCTTCTACATTCTGACCTACTTTTATAGTTTTGAATAGATTTTCTTCATTAAGTAGCTGTTCCATTTCATTATTCATTTATCCATCTCTCCCTTGCATTTATTTTAATCAAATATTTTTTATAAATTTTATTACATCTTCTATTATCCAACTAGGAGTTGATGCTCCTGCTGTTATACCAACAAAAGAATATTTTTTTATATCATCTTCATCTAAATCACTTACAGTCTCTATATGGAATGTTTTAACATTATCCTCACATATATTAACCAATTTCTGAGTATTTGAACTATGCTTACCTCCAATTACAATCATACAATCGACTTCTTTTGAAAGTTCACTTGCTGACTTTTGCCTATCTCTAGTTGCCAAACAAATAGTATTGTGTATAGTAACATCGTCTAAAATCTCTTTTAATTTTCCACTTATTTCTTGATACATATTCAGGTTTATAGTGGTTTGTGCAACGACACAATACTTTTTATAATTTCTAGGAATTTCACTTAAATCCTCTATATTTTTTATGATTATGGCCTCATTATTACACCAACCATTTATTCCTACAACTTCTGGATGAGATTTATCTCCTACAATTATAATCTTATAATCTTTATTATAATATTCATTTGCTATATCTTGTATTTTTTTTACAAAAGGACAAGTAGCATCTATAATCTTAAGATTTTTATCTACAGCATCTTTATATATATTTTTTGATACTCCATGAGATCTTATTATAACCTTGGACTTTTGACCTACTTTATCTAATACATCTACGACCTTTAAACCTTTATCTTCATATATTTTTACAGCTTGTTTATTATGTATAAGAGGACCTAGAGAATAAACATTCTCCTCATTTATCGTTTCTAGTTCACCCCAAGCCATATCCATAGCTCGTTGAACTCCAAAGCAAAATCCAGCATAATCAGCAACCTTAAATTTCAAATACATCCCTCCTTATTCTGTATACTTTTTAATATTTTCACCTATAATATCTAAAACCTGTTGGCTTAAACCTTCATAATCCTTTGAATTTAACTTTTGTCCATAATACGAATCAAAGCTTATCGGTTCATCTATGTATATGGTAATTTTGCTAAACAATTTATACGTAGCTATTATAGATACAGGACAAACTTTAGCCTTTCCTCTAATTGCCAACATGCTTGTTCCAGCTTTTGCTTTTCCTAAACCTTCTTGTTTCATTCTAGTACCTTCTGGAAATATTCCTAAGGCTCCATTAGATTTTAATATTTTAAGAGCTGTTTTTATGGTAGATATATCTGTTTTACTTCTATCAACTGGGAAAACATTTATATTTTTTAAAAAGTATCCAACTATTTTAATTTTAAAAAGTTCTTTTTTTGCCATATAAGAAACTTTTCTTGGCATAAGAGAGCCTATTAACATAGGATCCAGGTTATTTTTATGATTTGAAGCAAATATTAGAGGTTCATCCATAGGAACATGTTCTTTACCTATTACTTCTACTTTATAAAATATACTTATAATTGGAATAAATATACCTTTACATATCTCGTATAATCCCAAATAACTCTCCTCCTATTTCATATATTCCATTATATCAGAAACTACTTCTTCTATGTTTTTGCTAGTAGTATCTATTTCTACAGCATCATCTGCTTTAATCAAGGGGGCAAAAGATCTTTTTGAGTCTATTTCATCTCTATTTTTAATATCATTAACTATATCATCTAAATTTATATCGTGCCCTTTTCCTTTTAATTCCTTATATCTTCTTCTTGCTCTTTCATTTATACCAGCTGTTAAATAAAACTTAAGATTCGCATCTTTAAATACATAACTCCCAATATCTCTACCATCCATTATTACAGAGTATTTTTTTCCCATTTTTCTTTGAAGGTCGACCATTATTTCTCTTATTTCCTTTATTTGTGCAATTTTCGAAACATTTCCACTTACACTTAAAGTCCTTATTTCTTCATTTACAATTTCATTATCTAAATATATATTATTATCTTTAAAGTCTATTTGAGTTTTTTTAGCCATTTCTATCAAAGCTTTTTCATCATCAATATCAATTTCATCTCTGATAGCTTTGTACGTAATAGCTCTATACATTGCACCTGTATCTATATAGTTTATATTCAGTTTATTTGATATTATTTTTGCAATAGTACTCTTTCCCGCCCCGGCTGGTCCATCTATCGCTATAACCATATTATTCATTAGATTCACTCCTTATACTTAAATCCGTTCTCAATTTTTTTGCCTCATTCAAATAAATATGAACTATTTTATTTTTTTCTTTCTCTGTGTTTACATGTATTAATACTCTTATGCATTTATTTAAGCTATTTTTTATATACTTCTCTTCAAAGTTCAAAAGAGGTATATCATTAAGACCTAATAATTCTCTTACAGCAACCGAAGGATATACTTCATCTAAATCCCTTGTCATAGTAAATATAATGCTAATTATATCTTCTTGTTTCAAATTATTCATATCTATTATTTTCTGTATTAATATTTTTGTTTCATTTAATATACACGTTTTTTCATTTTTTTCTACAGTAGTCGCACCTCTTATAGCTAATGTCTTCATTTTATCACCATCGCAAATCAATATTATATCAAATTTTATACACTTATACCAGCTAGATAGCCTGTTGAGAAGGCAATTTGAAGATTATATCCTCCAGTTAGACCCTCTATATCAATCACTTCTCCAGCATAATGAAGATTTTTTATAACCCTAGACTCCATAGTAGATGAATTAATAGATTTAACACTTATTCCTCCTGAAGTAACTATAGCTTCATTTATACTTTTTGTTCCTTTACAATTTAATTTTAATTCTTTTATACTATCTACTATCTTATTTTCTTCTTCTTTTGTTAAATTATTTGGTTTTTTATCAATATTCAAGTATTCTAATAACTGTTTTGTAAAGTTAACTGGAAGAATTTCTTTTAAGTTGTTATATATGCTTTTGTTATTATTCTTTCTTATAATTTTACGTACTTCATCTTTTGAAACATTCGGAACAAAGTCAAGGTTTAATTCAATACTCCCATCTTGTAAATGTTTATTTATATAAGAAGATAAGTTAAGTATAACAGGCCCCGTTAATCCAAAATGTGCAAATAAAATATCCCCATCCATACTTATCTTTTTATTTTTAAAATATTTTGCAGATACCTTAATATTTTTTAATGAAATTCCCTGCAAATTTTTTATCCAATCTTCACTAAATACAAGAGGTACTAAAGATGGATATATTTTAGTTATATTCTCTCCATACTTTTTTAGTATACTATGAATTCTACCATCAGATCCTGTCTTAGGGTAAGAATGTCCACCAGTAGCAATTATTACTTTGTCAGCTTTTATAATATCGTTATCATTTAAAATAACACCTTTAATCTCTTCGTCTTCAATAATAATATCTACAAGTGTTTTTTCATATATCACTTTTACTCCAACTTCATCCAGCTCATCATGTAAAGCTTTTATTATTATATCAGACTTATCTTTTTCAGGATAAACTTTAAAATCTTCTTCTATTTTAAATTCTACATCACGTTTTTCAAAAAATTCCACAAGATCTAGATTAGTAAAAGTATACAAGCTACTATATAAAAATTTAGGATTTCTTATTATTTTATCTAAAAAGTCCTCTATATCTCTCATATTAGTTATATTACACCTTCCACCTCCTGTGATTTTTAACTTTTTGCCCAATTCTTTATTTTTTTCTATTAATATTACTTCATGATTCCTAGCAGCTGCTATGGCAGACATCATCCCTGCCGGTCCACCACCAATTACAATAACTTTACTCATATTTTTCACCTTCCAAGTGACTTGTATCATTAGTCTTTATTATTACTGGTCCATAACTTCTAAATTCCACTATATTTAAAGCTGTATTGTCTTGTTTTATCCTATATATATTTGATAATTCACTTTCTAATAAGCTTAATAATAATACTTTTATAGACATCCCATGTGATACTAACACTATATTAGAATTTTCATGCTTTTTATTTAATTCATTTATACAACCCAACAATCTTTGTTTTAACTTATATAGATTTTCTGCTTTAGGTATTAACGCATTATGAGGTTCGTTTCTCCAAATAGTATAAATATCTGGATAGTCTCTTTTTATTTCTTCTATTGTAAGACCTTCCCAATCACCAAAATTTATTTCTCTAAGAGATTCTTTATATTCTACCTTTTTACTCAAAGTATTAGAAATTATTTCAGAGGTTTGAATTGTTCTGCCAAGGTCACTACTATATATATAGTCTATGTTGTATTTTGAAAGCTTTTCAGCAAGTTTTTGAGCTTGTTCAATTCCATTTTCAGTTAGTTTTGAATCTCCATGACCTTGAGTTCTACCATCTATATTCCAAAAAGTTTCTCCATGCCTTATTATAAAAAATCTATTCATATATATCCTCCTATTGTCTATTATAATTCCAACTAAATATTATATAATAAATAACTCCAAACAAAAAGAAATAGGAAAATTTCCTATTTCTCATCGTAAACATGATATTCTTTCCATATAGTTTCTAATTTATCAAAATACTCTTTTATTTCTTCTTTTTTTCTCATCCCTATAGCTACTATTATTGCGTTTGCAACACTCAAAGGAGCAACTAAAGAGTCCACAAACGATGCCATATTACTCTTAACCGGAATAATTTCTTCAGATATAGATGCAACAGGTGCAAGCACACTGTCTGTTAATGATATTATGCTAGCTCCTTGATTTTTAGCATAATTTGCAAGCTCAAATGTTCTTTTTGAATATCTTGGAAAACTTATAGCTATTACCAAATCATCTTCTGTAACTTTAAGAATTTGCTCAAATACATCACTTATTCCATAACTTACTATATTCACGTTATCTAAAATTATATTTAAATAAAAACCTAAATATTCAGATATAGCAGTTGAACTTCTAAGACCTACTATATATATCTTCTTTGCTTTTAATATCTTATTGATCCCTCTTTGAAAACTTTCTTCATCCAGCTCTTCTATAGTTGTCTTTATATTTTCTATGTCTGATTTCAATACTTTTTTAAGTATAGTCCAATCATTAGAATATTCTTTATTAGACATTTCTACTCTTTGAACAGTTGTAAGTTTTGTCTTTATAAGCTCTTGTAGCGATTTTTGAAGCTTAGGATATCCATCGAATCCTAATGCATTAGCAAACCTAACTACAGTTGACTCACTTACACCTACTTTTTCACCTAATTTACCAGCTGTCATAAAAGCCGCTTTGTCATAGTTCGCAAGTATGAACTGAGCAATAAGTTTTTGACCTTTACTTAATTTGGGAAATTGTTCTTTTATAATGACAATTAAATCTCTAGCTTCTTCCATATAAAACTTAACTCCTATTTAATATATTTTTTATCAACATTTTCCCTTCATCAAAAGCTTTTATATTTAAGTGTTCACTTCCTTGAGGTACTCTTGCTAATATTGCTTCTTTTAAACTTTCGTCTTTGATATCCTCAATAAGTTCTTTAATAGCTCCTAATGCAACTATATTCGAAACCATTTGCTTTCCTATTTTTTCTTTAGCTGTATCTATTATAGGTATCTTATAACAAAAGTCAGTATCTATATTATCCCCTATATTAACACAAGAATCAACCAGCAATATCGATTTTTTCTTCATATTTTTTGCATATTTATCAAAAGATTTTTGTGTTAGGCATAAAAGCAAATCTGGATCATTAACTTTTGGATAATTTATATCTCTATTACTTATTATAACCTCTGACTTACTAGCACCGCCTCTAGCCTCTGGCCCATATGATTGACTTTGAACTGCATTAAATCCATTTTTTATAACACTTTCAGCTAATATTATACCAGCAAGTATCAACCCTTGCCCTCCTGATCCTGTTAATCTCAATTCCTTTCTCATATAGACATCTCCTTTTTAAACATATCTATAATTTTAAAATATTCCTCTATATATTCAGGTTCATGGACATCTTTAAATTCTCCCATAAATATTTTATTTTCTATATCATCTTTATTTAATTTATCTTTAGCTGATATATCAATAAATTTATCTTTCATACCTTTTATTAAATCAACTGCACTACCTTTTTTATTTTTTCTTCCATAATAAGTAGGACAAACGCTTACCCCTTCTACCAGAGAAAAGCCTTTATGATCAATTCCTTTTTTTACATATTCAATCATTTTTTTAACATGATATACAGTAGATCTAGCTACATAAGTAGCTCCTGCACCTGATGCTAGTTCACAAATGTCAAATGCCTTATCTATATTTCCATAAGGTGCTGTAGTACCTTTTTCTTTATTTGGAGTTGTAGGAGAATATTGTCCACCTGTCATTCCATATATATTATTATTGAATATAATAGTTGTTATATCTATGTTTCTTCGACATGCATGTATTAAATGATTTCCACCAATAGCACTGGCATCCCCATCTCCAGATATAACTATAACTTTTAAATCAGGATTTGAAACTTTAAGACCGGTTGCAAATGCGATTGCTCTTCCATGTGTTGTATGTAAAGTATTAAAATCCATGTACCCAGCTGCTCTTGATGAACATCCTATACCAGACACTATGCATACTTTATCTTTATCCAAATTCAATTCTTCTATTGCAACTGCTATACTTCTCATCAATATTCCATGCCCACATCCTGGACACCAAATATGTGGAAGTCTATCTACTCTAAAATTATTTTTTATTATTTTGCTAGGCATTTTTCCAATACCCCCTTTACGTAATCATTTATGTGCTCAGGAGTTATAATTTCTCCATTTGCCTTATTGACTCCATAAATATTACAATCCTCTTTAACTATTCTCTCTATTTCTTGTCTTACTTGACCCAAATTCATCTCCGGAACAAATATCATATCTTTGTTTTTACTTATTTGTTTTATTTTTTCCTCTGGAAATGGCCATATTGTTTTTAAAACAAACATACCTGCTTTTATACCTTCATTCCTAAGATTTTCAACTGCCTCTTTAGTAGATCTTGCCATACATCCAAATGTAACAAATAAGATATCAGAATCATCAATTAAATATTCTTCATATATCAATATATCATCTAAATTTGAATTTATTTTTCCCATTAATCTGTTTAATAATCTTTCTGCTTCATTAGTGCTATTAACAGGAAATCCTGTTTCATCATGCACAAGTCCTGTTACATTATATCTGTAGCCTTCTCCAAAATTAGCCATGGCAGGAACCAAATCTTCAGTATATTCATATGCTTTGTACTCATTAGGTTCTACTTTAGGTTTTTTTCTATCTATTACAACCATATCTCCTTGATTTGGAACTATTACTTTCTCTCTCATATGTGCTATAACTTCGTCCATTAATAATATTACAGGCGTTCTATATTTTTCTGAAAAATTGAATGCTTTTACAGTAAGCTCAAACGTCTCGCTAACACTCGTTGGTGATAATACTATTATTGGATGGTCTCCATGAGTACCCCATTTTGCCTGCATTACATCCCCTTGTGATGGACAAGTTGGAAGTCCCGTACTTGGTCCTCCTCTTTGCACATTCACTATTACACATGGTATTTCTGTGATGCATGCATACCCTATATTTTCTTGTTTTAATGAAAATCCTGGGCCACTAGTTGCTGTCATTGATTTTAATCCCCCTAATGATCCACCAATAACAGCTGCCATGCTGGCTATTTCATCTTCCATTTGTATAAATTTGCCTCCAATTTTCGGAAGCATTACAGCTGATAATTCTGCAATTTCAGTTGAAGGTGTTATTGGATAACCGGCAAAAAATTTCATACCAGCATAAATAGCTCCATGTACACAAGCTTCATTACCTTGAAGAAGTTTTATATTATTGTGCATATGCTTTATCCTCCTTACACATTACATTTTCTAAGTATATTGCATAGTCAGGACATCTCATTTCACATAATCCGCATTTTATACATTTGTCTTCTTGCATTATATGTACCTTATCATTTTTTATTTCCAAAATTTTTTTAGGACAAAATTCTACACATATTCCACAACCCTTGCACCAATCACGTTTTATAACTAATTGTTTATCATCCCCTGGCATTTTTTTACCCCCAATGCATTTTAAAATCTTTATTAACTTCATATTATCAAATTTTTTGATATATTGCAATTTAAATTTCATTTTTGTTTTCAAGCCCTTCATTTTGAAGTCAAACTTTCTTTATTCTAAAAATTCCAAACGTGACAATTCCAATATTTTACACGTATTTATTCTATATTTTTGAACATAAAAAAAATAGCCCCTTGATAAAAGAGCTATTTTCAATCAACTTTTTTCTCCACCAATATAAGTTGCGGAGGGTTATTTTTTTGATTTTTAAAACTACATTTCAATACATCAAATTTTCTTTGTTCTAAGTTAAACAATAACTTTTCTACAGCTTCTTTTTCTTCTAACCCGCCCTCATGTCCTACATATATACAAATGCTTAATACTCCATTTTTTTTCAAAAGATCAAGTGACTTTTTTAATGCTGCAACAGTTGTGTCTGCTTTAGTTTTTATATTATGATCTAATTTAGGCAAATATCCTAAATTGAAAAATATAGAATCCACTTTTTCATTTATATACTTATCTATATTTTCATGTCCATCTAATATCAACGTAACATTATCGAATAAATTTTCTTTTTTTAATCTTTTTTCTGTATTTTCTATAGCTTCTTTTTGTATATCAAACCCATAAACCTTACCTGTTTTCCCTACCTTTTCCGATAGATATTGTGTATCATATCCATTACCAACAGTAGCATCTATAACTACACAGCCTTCTTTAATTATGTCTTTGTTTATTAGTTTTGTAAAATCAGTTACATTAGTTAAATATTTAGATCTCAAATTTTTCCTCCTAATCTTTTTTATTACTCCTGCAAGGATTTTCAAAAAAATCTGCAAGTTTTATATATGAATATTCATTTTCATCTATATCTATATCTAATAAAAAATCTCTATTATATAATTTATCAAAACCTATATTCTTATAAAAATTCATTTGTCCGCACTCTTTAACCATAAATATTTTTATTCCATTAATATCTGCCATATTTAATAAAGATTTTATAAGCCCATCTTTTAAAACCATTTCTAGTGTCTTATCAAATATATTTATTGTGCTTAAAAAAGCTATATTATTTTTTATCTCATATCCTGCAAACCCTAAAAGTTCTTCATTTTCATATGAGCATAATATATTTTGTTTTATTTTGCTATAATCTAAATTTTCTTTTTCTAAAATGCTTTTAATTCTAATTTCACTTTTTTCATACATTTTACAAATACTTATCATTATTTTCACCTCTAATTATAAAGATTTTAAATAATTTATTTCGTTTTGAGTTAAGTTTCTATATTTTCCAACTTTAAGATTTCCAAGTTCTATATCTCCTAGAGCTGTTCTTTTTAAAGATAAAACAGGATGACCTATTGCTTTACACATTTTTCTTACCTGTCTGTTTTTGCCTTCATGTATTTTGATTTCACACATACTTTGTTTTTCTTCTTTTTTTATAACTTTGAATTCTGCTGGTGCAGTTACATAGTCTTCTATTTTTAATCCAGATTTAAATTGTTTTATTTTAATTTCATTAGGTACCAACTTAAGTCTTGCTAAATAAGTTTTAACAACTTCATGCTTAGGATGAGTTAATCTGTATGTAAGGTCTCCATCATTAGTTAATATTAAAAGCCCAGATGTTTCATAGTCAAGCCTTCCAATAGGATATATTCTTTCATCAATATCTTTAACCAAATCAAGTACTGTTTTTCTATTAAACTGATCTTTTACAGTTGTAACATAGCCTTCTGGCTTATTTATAAGTATATATACATTTTTTTGTTCTATATTTATTATTTTGCCATTGACTTCTACTTCATCTTGATTTTCATCAACATCTATTCCTAGTTCTTCTACTATCTTTCCATTAACTTTTACTTTTTTATTTTTTATTAACTCATCAGATTTTCTTCTTGAAGCCACTCCGCATAATGCCATATATTTATTTAATCTCATACTAATTCTCCTTTTCTAATTTGTTGCTAAGATATATTTTTTTATAATGGATATGAGATTATGCTCCTTTTAACTTATAAGTAAGCATAATCTCTGTAGTGAATTTAAAAAAGTTTCCCCTTTAATAATAAAGACTTTTTTATTATATAGTTATATATGTTTTTTTTCTATAGATTTTAACCAATTTATGTTGTGAAAGGCCTAATATAATGTTAAAATACCTCTTATATCATATATTTCAAATATCGAAGTTATTTTGTAGGAGGTTTGTAATGCTTTCAAGATATAAAACTAAACATATAATTTTTTTACTGTTAATATCATTAATCATCTTTAAATTTGTAAATAATCCCGAATTTTTTATCCAAAGATTTAACTCTGCGATTTCTTTGATAAGTCCTTTTATTTGGGCTGTTTGTATTGCATATCTTCTCAACCCAATAATGGTTTATTTTGAAAAAAGATTTAATATGAGAAGATCTTTTAGTATAATGCTAATTTACTTTCTATTAATAAGTATTATAAATTTTACCATTACTATACTATCTCCTAAAATAATCGATAGTATAAATGATTTATCTAAAGATCTTCCAGTATATATGTCTACAGTTCAAGAGTGGATAAACGAAAATATCATAAAATCCAAATTACTACAATATAGTAATCCTTTCTTAAAAGAAAATTTAAAGGAAATAATAAATGAAGTATTAGGCTTTTTAAATATTACATCTAGTAATTTAGTAACTCAAGCTATAAATATTACTTCTAATTTATTTAATGCTATACTTGGAGTAATAATTTCTATTTATCTATTAAAAGATAAAGAAAACCTTATATACAATATTAAAAGACTTTTATATGCAATTTTAGGAAAATTCAAGTCAGATAAAGTTGCAGATTTTTTTAAGATAGTAAATAAGATTTTTTCTCAGTACATAATAGGAAAATCTATAGATTCCTTAATAATAGGTATTATATGTTTCGCTGGTTTATTAATGCTTAAAGTTCCTTATTCTCTTTTGATAAGCATAATAATATGTGTATCTAATATGATTCCTTACTTCGGTCCATTTATAGGAGCTGTGCCTGCTGTTCTTATTACTTTAATAAATAATCCTATACAAGCTATTTGGGTAGCTTTATTTATACTACTGCTTCAGCAATTTGATGGTCTTTACCTTGGACCTAAAATATTGGGAGATAAAGTAGGCCTGAACCCCTTATGGATTATAGTTGCAGTTATATTAGGTGGAGGACTATTTGGTATTGCAGGCATGTTTTTAGGTGTTCCTGCAATGGCTATTACAAAAATACAACTTGAGAAATATATAGATATAAAACTAAAAAATAAAAATATAGTGTAAACAAATTAAAAGAGTTATTTCACTTTAGAAATTAATTTCAAAGCGAAATAACTCTTTTTATACAAAAAAGTGAAAAACTTCAAATATATAATTTGCTCCATTGGTTAAATTAATATAAAGCGAAACTTAATTTAGATGGAATTTTCACTCTATCTGAATTTATAGCTACGTAAGTGCTCTTTGGGTAAAGTATAGTTTGAAAGGAGGTAAATCAATGTATAGATATACTAAAAACAAATCATGTAATGATAGATTAGAATTTGCTGATGAATTGAATCTACCTAATTCTCAACATCCAAAACAAACAGGTTCTGTAAGCCAGAACACAAGTAGACCGCTACCTAAAAAGTATAAGAAAAAGTAGAGAAATAAAAATGGGCTATTTAATTAAAATAAGCCCATTTTTATTTCTATAAAGTAAACTACAACTCCAATAATTAGATCTGGTATTAATCCAATTAAGACACCTGCTATAATAGAGAATAAGCCTTGAGATACCATAATATTGGTAAGTGCAAGCTCCCCTGCAGCATAGTTTCCCCTACCTACTATAAATATAAATATTTCATGCAACATATACCCAAGTTGATACAAATACAGTTTCTTAAGCATTATGTATTAAAGTTTCTTTTAAAGACATTTTCTTAAGTTCTTCTTCATGTGTATCATCTTATAAAAACTTATTACTCATTATCATCATTATTATAGACACAACAGTACCAGTTATACCAATAGTTTTGCCTAAGTTTTTTATCCCTAAATCATTTACGTCTATTTGAAAAAGTAGCATAACTCCTAAAGTAAAACCTACAAATATAAAATCCACTATGAGTTGTTTTATATCCTATACTATCAATTTTTTGATGTCCCTTAGCCTTATTATAAAGAGCTATATCAACTTCATCCCCTTCTTCAATTTTACTTTTTCCTCTTATATTTTAAAATTTAAATCTTGTAGCAATTTAAATTTTTATATCATAACTTAATATAAGAAAGGAGGAATAGGTATGTTTTTTTATAATCGTCAGCAACCACCAGGACCTCCACCATCATATACACCAAAAAAACCAAGTTCAGGTCCAGGTTTAGCAATGGTCGATCCAGGAGCTATAAGATTCTGCCGTTATAAATTCACTTATATTTGGCTTGAAAATGGACGCAGCTTTTGGACTTGGCTAGTATTTGTTGGTCCTACATCTATAGCTGGATTTAGATGGATGAGAGGCGGTTGGAGATTTTGGGGAACAGATATTAGAAATATAGATAGTTTTTACTGTTAATTAAAAATACCAGTCAAAAGACTGGTATTTTTTGCATATTGAGCCATGCCTTAGCATGAAGCGAATTTTTGATTACATATTTTTAGCTTTTTTGGTACATTCTCTCATAGCTTTCATAACAGCAGTTCTAAGTCCATACTCTTCTAGAGTGGCCACTGCTTCTATAGTAGTACCTCCCGGTGAGCACACCATATCTTTAAGCTCTCCAGGGTGTTTTCCAGTCTCAATAACCATTTTTGCTGATCCTAAAACAGCTTGAGCCGCCATTTTGTATGCTTTATCTCTAGGCATACCGTCTGCTACAGCAGCATCTGCCATAGCTTCAATAAACATAAACACATATGCTGGAGAAGATCCACTAGTTGATATAAATACCTCCATTAACTTTTCATCTATAATCTCTATTTTACCAAAACTTTTAAATATATTAACTACTTCTTCAACCTCTTCTTTTGATATATTTTTATTAGGACATATACCTGTCATACCCTCCCCCACAAGTGCTGGCGTATTAGGCATAGTTCTAACCATTTTTATATCTTTTCCAAATGCATCTTCTACATCTTTGATAGTTTTTCCAGCTGCTATAGTAACTATAGCAACATCTTCTTTAACAAAATCCTTTATCTCATCAATTACAAGATTATATACATTAGGTTTTACAGATAATACTATAATATCTGATGTTTTTGCTACTTCTTTATTATCCATTGTAGTCTTTACCCCATATTCATTTGAAACAAGATCTAAACTACCTTTATATCCATCAGCCACAATTATACTTTCAGGCTTTAATAATCCAGATTTAACTACTCCACCAATCATTGCTCTTCCCATATTTCCACAACCTATAAATCCAATCACCTTATCCATAGTAAACCTCCAAATTTAAAATAATTATCTATATTATATCACTTAATTATACTAAAAAGCTTGTTCTGTTCTTTCTATTATCTCATCTTGTAATGATTTACTTAAGTTATGGAAATGATCACTGTATCCTGCAACTCTAACTATTAAATCCTTGTATTCTTCTGGATTGTTTTGAGCGTCTATTAATAATTGTCTATCAACTACGTTAAATTGAATATGATGTCCATCCATAACAAAATAAGATTTAACTAATGCAGCCATATTCTCAAGACCTTCATCACCAGCAACAACTGACGGAGTAAATTTTTGATTTAATAAAGTTCCACCTGTTCTTAAATGGTCCATCTTAGCTGCTGATTTAACTACAGATGTTGGCCCATTTCTATCTGCTCCTTTAGCAGGAGATATACCTTCTGATAAAGGCTTATTAGCTAATCTTCCATTAGCGCTAGCAGTCATTACTTCTCCAAAATAAACATGACATGTAGTAGGAAGCATATTTATTCTATAATATCCGCCCTTCATATTTCTTCTATCTGTAACTTCATTATAGAATGCATTAAATGCATCTAGCATTAGTTCATCTGCATAATCATCATCATTTCCATATTTAGGAGTTTTATTTAAAACAATATTATGAATTTGTTCATAGCCTTCGAAATTATTGTCTAAAGCTTCCATTAACTCGTTCATACTAAATTTCTTTTTATCATATACATTGTATTTTATAGAAGATAAACAGTCAGTTATAGTTCCTATCCCCACACCTTGAATATAGTTTGTATTATATCTTGCTCCTCCAGCATTATAGTCTTTAGCCTTTGAAATACAATCACTAACTATTATAGATAAAAATGGAGATGGCATATTTTTAGCATAAATACTCTCTATTATATTGTTTCCTGCAATCTTTATATCTACAAAATAATTTAATTGCTTTTTGAATGCTTCAAACAATTCTTCATAACTTTTGAAATCTTCAGCTTTTCCTGTTTTTATACCTAATTGTTTACCAGATATTTTATCATATCCATCATTAAGAGTTAGCTCTAGTATCTTAGGTAAATTCAGATAACCAGTTAGGATGTATGCTTCCTTTCCATACGCTCCAGTTTCAACACACCCACTAGTACCCCCTTCTCTAGCATCTTCTATACTTTTTCCTGCATTAAGTAACTCTTGTATTATAGCATCTGTATTATAAAAAGCAGGCTGACCCCATCCTTTTCTAGATATCTCACAAGCTCTTTTTAAAAATTTATGAGGAGTTTTTTTGCTTATTTGAACATTAGAACTCGGTTGTAATAGCTTCATTTCATCCATAGTATCTAATATTAAATAACTAACTTCATTTATACCATCATGCCCATCAGATGTAATACCTCCGGTGTTTATATTAGCAAAATCAGTATACGTTCCACTTTCTTTTAGAGTTATACCTACTTTTGGGGGAGCTGGTTGATTATTAAATTTAACCCATAGACATTCTAATAATTCTTTAGCATTATCAGAAGTTAAAGTACCTTCTTCAACTTCCTTCTCATAGAAAGGATTTAAATGTTGATCAAGTCTTCCTGGACTAAATGCATCCCATATATTTAATTCTGTAGTAACTCCAATATGAACAAACCAATACATTTGAATAGCTTGATAAAATGTTTTAGGAGCATGTGATGGAACAACTTCACAGTTTTCAGCTATTTTAAGAAGTTCTTTCTTTCTTACTTCATTGGTTTCTTTACTTGCCAACTCTTTTGCATATTCAGAATAACGTTTTCCATAAATCATTATAGCATCGCAACAAATACTCATCGCTTTAAGCTGATTTTCTTTTTCGTATGCTTCCTTATCATTCATATAATCTATCTTAGATAAAGATTCTTCTATATCTTTTTTGAAATCTAAAAATCCTTTTTTATACATTTTACCATCTGCAACAGTATGACCTGGTCCTCTTTGTTCCATAAATTCAGTAAATATTCCATTTTCATAACAATTTATCCAGTCAGAAGTCATATGATCATATATCATTTTTCTTATAGAGCGATTCTCCCAGTATGGAATAATTTTTTCTTCTTGAATTTTTCTAGTTTCGTCATTCACCCTAAAAGATATTTTTTCTCTAGAATCCATAACTGTGAAATCTTCTAATGTATGACAACAAAGTTCTGGAAAAGTAGGAGATGATTGAGGCCCTTCTCCTTTTTCACCTACTATTAATTCGTCTTCATTTATGCAAAGTGTTCTGTTCTCCATAAAATACTTAAACGCCAAAGCTCTAACAACTGGAACTGCTTCAGTGCCAGCATATTTTTTATAAGCTTCAGTCATTAATGTTGCTCTTTCTATTGAAATATGTGGCTGAACACTCATACTTTGTTCTCTAAGTTTTTTAACCCTTTCATTCATACCTCTTCTCATTAAACTAACCCCCTATTTTAATTTTAAAGTTATGTTTTTCAAATATATTTTTAATTTCTTCTATCCTTTCATCAGATGGTTTAGACATTAATTCATCCTCATAGTTAATATTTAATCTTTTATATTTGTCTTTACCTATTTCATGATAAGGTAATAAGTTTATGCTACTTATATTTAAATTTTTTATAAATTTAAGCATGTTTTCAATATTTTCATCATCACAGTTAATACCTTGTATTAACGGTATTCTAAGATTTATATTAGCTCCTCTTTCAGATAGCATAACTAAATTTTTCAATATAAGTTCATTAGGCTTTCCTGCATATTTTTCATGTCTTTGTGAATTCATTAACTTAATATCGTATAAAAAGAGATCAACATAATCAATAATTCTTTCGTAACTTTCAAACGGCGCATATCCACAAGTATCAATAGCTACATGTATTCCTTTTCTCTTACAATTCTTAACTATCTGCTCAACAAAATCTATTTGACTCATTACCTCTCCACCAGATAAAGTAACTCCCCCTCCAGATTCTTCATAAAACACTTTGTCTTTTTCTATCTCTTTCATCAATTCATTTACACTATATTCTTTTCCTACTAATTCTCTAGCGTTATTAACACAAAAATCAATACAATTTTCACAATGGCTACAAATACTATAATCATTTATAATTTTATCTTCATTAATTTTTATGCAATCATGCGGACATCTTTTTTCACACTCTCCACATTTGCTGCATTTTTCTTCATTATACATTATTTCACTCTTGTATCTTTGACTTTCAGGATTATGACACCAAATACAAGTAAGTGGACATCCCTTAAAAAATACAGTAGTTCTAATTCCAGGTCCATCATGAACACAGTATTTTTGAATATTTATTATTTTAGCATTCTTCAATTAAATCATCCCCTTGACAAGCGAAGATCAAGTTCAGATAAAACATAGTTTCATCTGAACTTTAATTATAATCTTTTACTTATATAAACATACATAAGCAGTTTCTTCATTTACCTCTACATTGAATTTTTCATTAGCTTCTACTATAAAAGTTTCATTTTTATTAAATTCTTTCCATTCATCACAGCCAGGAAGCTTAACTAACATTTTCCCACTTGTTACAGTCATAAATTCTTTCTTAGAAGTTGCAAACTCATATTTCCCAACTGCCATAACTCCAATAGTAGCTGGTCCTTCGTTAGTTTGGAATGCAATCGATTTAACATTTCCATCAAAATATTCATTAGTTTTAAACATGTGATCATCTCCTATTATTATAATTAATATGAATAATTTACCTCTTAATGCTTTAATTATACTACAAGTTTGTTATTTTTTCTATAATTTTTTCATTTTTGTAAATTTTTTATTTTAAAATGAATTTAATTGCAGTTTTATGAATTCCTAACAATATTATATGAAGTTTTTTCATTTTTATGTATTTATCCAAAATATGAAAATTCTAACCCTCTACTTTTCTAAGACCAAATATAAAATCGAGTAGCTAGAAAATATGATAATTAGTCCTATTTTCTTTACTCTCACAGAACCGGACTTACGTTTACCGTATCCGGCTCCTGAAATTTTTCTCCAAACTAATAATAGTTTTACAACAACCCAACTTCGTATCATCTTTAATAAGTGACGTAACTTCCAAGATTTCACTGACACAAAGTAGCCCGTATTCTCTTGCTATGATAGCACCAGGTTTCATGTCTATTCAATCACGTTCAGTCCAAAGATAGATTTTTTAAATTTGTCTACTTATTTCATTTTCCAATCTAAACTTGATATTTTACCTACTAGGTACAAACTGTATAATCTAAGAATGGTAATATCACTTGAACTTTAGTTTTATATATACAAAAGCTCTGATGCCAAAACCACACCAGAGCTCAATAAAATTGTTTAATTGATATCCTAAGATTTATAACTTATTAATTAAATTTGTATAAAAGCTACATGCATCAATTATCTGATTTACTTTACAATTTTCATTAGTCATATGAGCTAGCTTATATTCTCCCGGGCCAAAACCTATGGAAGGTATCCCCATACTTACCGGAGTTACTGCATTGGTGCTAAAATCCCAATAATCATATTTAGGAGCACAGTTGAACGTTTCACTATATGAATCAATACAAGCTTTGGAAAGTTTATGTTCCAAATCTATTTCCCACGCTAAATGAAAAGGCTCATATCTAATATCCATTCCAGCCCAGCTTTTTCTATGAATTGTTCCTATCTCCCAGGATGCGTTTTTACCTTCGATGATCTTATCCATCTCTGCTTTAATTGTATCTTCAGTTTCTCCTAGCACCATCCTTCTATCCAAATATACTTCGCATTCAGACGGAACAGCATTTAGAGAGACACTTACAGATGAAATCTGAGACATTACAAGAGTTCTTCTTGGGCCATCCTTTTTCAACAGATCATTATTAGTCTTTTCTACGCGTTGTATAATTTCTGCCATTTCATAAATTGCATTATTTCCCTTTTCAGGTGCTGAACCATGTGCTGAAACCCCTTTTGTTTTAATAGAAATTTGCACTTTACCTTTATGCCCTGTTACTATTTTGTTACCAGATGGTTCGCAAGTAATAAAGAAATCTGGCTTAATGTTACATTCTTTAAACATATGCTTAAGATTTTCTCCATCACAATCTTCCTCAAATACCGTACAGGAAACGAAAATTGTTTTTCCTGTATCTAACCCTAATCTCTTCGCAATAGCACCAGCATATACTGAAGCAGCGGCTGCAGACTTCATATCAACGGAACCTCTACCATAAAGCTTATCATTGACAATCTTACCACTAAAAGGTGGAACATCCCATTTTTCTTCGTCCTTTACTTCAACAGTATCAATATGGGAGTCAAACATGATTGCACTTTCACCATTTCCAATTTTCCCAACAACATTGCCCATAGAATCTATGATTACTTCATCATATCCAAGATCTCTCATTTTTTTCTCAATAATCCTAACAATCTTTTCTTCTTGTCCTGAATAACTTTTTATTCTTACTAGGTCCTGAGTAAATTTCAGTAAATCATCTCTAGTTTCCTCAACTATATCTATAATTTGTTTTTTCATAATACCATCCCCATCTTGTATTAAATTTATATATTTATTTATTTCTTTCTGCTATATGGCGTATCTTCCAGTGGAAGTTTTGTTCTATGTTTTCCATCTAGCTCATAGTAAGCTCCTTGTACTGCAGGAGCTGTAGGAATTGTGGCTATTTCACCAATACCCTTTGCTCCATATGCTAAGGGGCTTTGGTTCTTCTCTACAATTATACTCTTTATTTTAGGAACCTCTGTGACTCTAAATAATCCTAAAGTTCCAAATTTAGCTGTTGGAACACCTTTATTCAGCGGATAATCTTCTGTTAAAGCGTAACCCAATCCCATTACCACACCACCTTCAATTTGACCTTCAACATTTATAGGATTTATAGCTTTTCCAATATCATGAGCTCCTATTACTTTTTGAAGTTTTCCATTGTCGTCTAATACGACAACATGTGTAGCATATCCATAAGCTATATGACTTACAGGATTTGGTTTATGTGAACCCATTGGGTCTGTTATACCTTCGTATTCGGCATAGAAATCTTGTTCTTCTAGGTCTATCAAGGTCTTCCCTGTATCTAATAATTCTTTTAATTTTAATGCAGCTCTTCTTGTGGCTTCTCCTGTGAATAGGGTTTGTCTTGAAGCAGTAGATGTTCCAGAGTTTGGAGTTTTAGCTGTATCTGGAGCATCAGCAACCACTAAGTTTGGTGACAACTTAGTTGTTTCACACACAATTTGAGTGGTTACAGTTGCCAGTCCTTGCCCCATACAAGCAGCACTGGTTCTTATGTAAACTTTTCCACCTAAAACTGTTAATCTACATCTTCCTATATCAGGAACACCTACACCAAGGCCACTGTTTTTAAATGCACATGCTATACCTGTATAAGGATGCTTTTCATATTCTTCTTTTACTGCTAGTAATGTTTCTTCCATTGCAGTTCCTTCGTCTGCTACCTGACCATTTGGAAGTATCTCTCCTGGTCTTATGGAATTTCTATATCTAATCTCCCATGAAGATATACCTACTTTTTTAGCTAAAAAATTCAAGTTACTTTCTGTGGCAAAAGCTGATTGGGTGACGCCAAATCCTCTAAATGCCCCTCCTGGAGGATTGTTTGTATATACTGCTATACCTTCAATATCTACATTTTGATAGTTGTAAGGCCCTGCAGCATGGGTACATGCCCTTTGAAGAACAGGCCCACCCAATGATGTATATGCTCCTGTATCAGCTATGATCTCTGCTTTCATCGCAGTAAGCTTTCCATTTTCATCACATGCAGTTGTAAATTCCATTTCCATTGCATGCCTCTTTGGATGAATCATAATACTTTCTTTCCGAGAAAGTTTCACTTTTACAGGTTTCTTTGTATTCCATGCTAGCAATGCTGCATGGTGCTGAACACTCATGTCTTCTTTCCCACCAAATGCACCGCCAACCAGCTTACTGATTACTCTAACCTTTTCCTTTGGAATACTTAGTAATTCTGACACCTCTCTTTGTTCATCGTATATTCCTTGTGCTCCTGTATATAATAATATGCCGTCTTCTCCATCAGGCATACCAATTGCACATTCCGGTTCAAGGAATGCATGCTCCGTGAAAGGAGTTGAATATTTACTTGTTACTACATATTTTGAATTTTCTATTGCTTCGTTAGCATTTCCTCTCTTTAATACTTCCTTTCTCAATATATTTCCATTTTTATGAATCTTTGGAGCACCTTTTTTCATTGCCATTTCTGGTGAAGTAAGGGGTTCTAGCTCTTCATATTCTACCTTTACAAGATTTAGACCTTCTTTTAAAGCCTTTTTACTTGTAGCTGCCACTAATGCTATAGCATCTCCTACATATTTTGTTTCTTCTCCTTCTTCTATCATAGCTGGCCAGTCTTTTACTAAATGACCAATATATCTTTTTCCTGGAATATCCTTTGCAGTAAGTACGGCAACAACTCCTGGATGTTTTTTAGCATCTAAAGTATCTATTTTTTTAACCAATGCTCTTGGATACTTTGACCTAACTGCCGAACCATAAAGCATTTCATTTATATACATATCATCAACATACTGACCTGTACCAAGTACTTTATTCTTGGCATCTGTTCTATGCATTTTTTCCCCTACAAAACCTTTACATTCAATCTTTAGAACCTCAGTTTTTTCTCTAAAGAGTTTTGCAGCCATTTGGATAGCTTTTACTATTTTTATGTATCCAGTGCATCTACATACATTTCCCTTTATTGCTTTTTTTATTTCTTCCTCTGTAGGATTTAAGTTATTATCCAAAAGTGATTTTGCACTTATAACCATACCAGGTATACAAAAGCCGCACTGCACTGCTCCTGCTTCTGCGAATACAAAAGTATATACATCCCTTTCCTTATCTGAGAGACCCTCTACAGTTGTTATTTCTTTTCCAACAACTTTACTCGTTTTTAAAATGCAAGATTTGATTTTCTTTCCATCAACCAGTATAGTGCAAGTGCCACAAGTACCTTCCGAACATCCATCTTTTACAGATATAAGCCCTAGATCTTCTCTTAAGTATTCAAGTAAACTTTTATCTTCTTTTGTATTTACACTTTTGCCATTTACTATAAATCCATACACTTTAGTCCCCCCTCTTTAGGTGCTTTCTATGTATATATTTTCCTATTGCTTCTTTTTCCACTAATTTCGAATCCTTAACTATATGATTTCCTCTTAAAAATACATGCTGAACCTTTCCCTTTATTTCGTATCCTTCATATGGAGTATAATCAACCTTTTGTATTTGATTCTTTGCAGTAATTATTTCCCTTGGCTCTGGATTCCAAATTACTATATCTGCATCACTGCCCACTGCAACGGTGCCCTTTTCAGGGAATATTCCGAAAATTTTAGCTGGATTAGTAGATGTTAGTGCTATCATTTGGTTGATACTTATCTTACCAGTGAGTACTCCATAGGTATACATAAGTGAAAGTCTATGTTCTACACCAGGCGCTCCATTTGGTATTTTGCTAAAGTCATTTATCCCTATATCCTTTTGTCCTTTGTAATTAAAAGAGCAATGATCTGTTCCAACTGTACTTATATAACTATTTCTAATCCCATTCCAAAGGCCTTCTTTATCTTCTTCTTTTCTTAGAGGTGGTGAAATTACAAATTTTGCTCCTTCGAAATCTTTACTATCTTTATTTCCATAACACCTATCATCTAAAAACAAATATTGAGGGCAAGTTTCTACATATATCTCTTGCCCTTTGTTTTTAGCTTCAACGATTGCATCTAAGCCCTCTTTACTACTTAAATGAACGATATAAACGGGAGCGTTAGCTACTTTTGCTATTGATAAAAGTCTTCTTATAGCTTCTCTTTCCATCTCTTTAGGTCTTGTTATTGGGTGATAAGCAGGAGAAAGATGACCTTTTTCCCTTTCTTCTTTCACTAAGACATCTATTATATCTCCGTTTTCACAATGAAATCCTATGAGTGCCCCAACCTCATTACTTCTTTTAAGTGCCTTAAATATGGTGCCGTCATCTACTTGAAGACTACCTTTATAGGCCATATACATCTTAAACGAAGTAATACCTACTTTTATCATTTCTTCCATTTCTTTAGAAATATCTTTATTCCAATCAGTTATGGCCATATGGAAACCATAGTCACAAAACGCTTTTCCTTCAGCCTTCTTATTCCAATTTTTCAAAACACTTTTTAGGCTGTTCCCTTTATTTTGTGTGGCAAAGTCTAGTACTGTAGTGGTTCCACCTACAATAGCAGCCTTTGTACCACTTTCGAAGTCATCTGCTGTTACAGTATTTCCTACTTCCAAATCAAAATGAGTATGAGTATCTATAGCTCCAGGCAAAACATAACATCCATATACTTTTAATACCTCATCATCATCACATTCTATATTGTTTCCTATGGCAACTATTTTTCCCTCTTCAATACGTACATCAGAATCATACATATCTTCTGCAGTTACTATTTTTCCCCCTTTAATAACTATAGCCATAAGGAAGTCTCCTTTCTCTAATATACTCAACTAAATATATGATATTCTAAGAGCATTCTTTGGACATTTTGTTACACATAATCCACATCCAAAGCATTTACTTTCATCTATGTTCAATCTATCATCTATTGTGATTGCATCATACACGCAACTTATTCTACATTGACCACACTTGGTACATTTTTCATGCTCTACTACTGGTGGCATAGAATGTGTTCTAAATTCTCTATGGTTAGATTTTTTTATTGCTAATCCTACAATCTCATTTACATCTTTATATCCTTTTTCATTTAAAAATTCATTTAATTCTTTGGAAATTTTGCGGTAAATATCTGGTCCTTTTAGAATTGCTTCTGTACATACTTGTATTCCACAAGCCCCTGCCATCATAAGTTCAGCTGCATCTTTACCACATGTTACTCCACCAACTCCAATAATTGGAATATTCACTACCTTTGAAGCTTCATAAATACATCTTACTGCAAGCGGACGAATAGGTGCCCCTGAAAGCCATCCATAACCTGTTTTACTTCCCATTATTGGATATCCTGTATTAACATCTATTGCCATACATGGACCAAAAGAATTTATCATTACTAATGCATCTGCTCCTGCATTTTCAACTGCTTTAGCTATAGTTTGAATATCCGTATGTGGACTCATTTTCATCATTACGGGAACATCTAAAACATCTTTAGCAGCCTTTAGAGCTTCAACTATAGGAGTTACATCTGTTCCTACATAGTGAGTAGAAAGCTCTACTGCATCAGCATATGGTTTAACAAGAGGTGCAAGTTCTTTTATTTGATCTTTTGTATATCCCATTCCTATTATAAGAGGTAGTCCAGCTTCCTTAGCTTTTTTATATTCCTTCTCTATCCATTGTTCCTTTGGAATTTCTGACCAAAGCTCTGTATTTAAAAATCCACTATTTGTTCTTGCCATACATGGACGAGGAACGTATGCAGGATTTAAGGATATTGTCTTTGTTACTATCCCCCCTGCTCCTCCTTTTGCAGCAGCTATACACATTTTGGCATCTTTAGCTCCAGGTCCTGCTGCTGTCATTATAGGATTAGGAAATTCTAAACCACATATATTTACACTTAGGTTTGCCATAAACAAATCCCCCTTATTTATTATTTTCATAGTTTATAGCTTTAAATTCTATCCCAAAGTTTTGATGATAACTCTCTAGATTTTTCATAGATTTTTTCTTCATCTATATCTACTAATTTTCTATCCTTCATAACTACTTTCCCATTAATAATAGTTGTTTCTACATTTCTTCCTGACATGCCAAACAATATATGAGCATCATAGTTATTTTCATTCATAATTGTTAGAGGATTATAATCAACAATAATTATATCCCCATGTGCTCCTTCCTTTAATACGCCAACAGGTTTGTTAAAGTACTCAGATGATATCTTCCTATTATTTTCAAATAACATCTGTGGCATTTCTGTCCAAGCTACACTTGGATTACAAAGATTGTGCTTATGTATTATGTTTCCTACCTTCAATGATTCAAACATGTCACTTGTATATCCATCAGTTCCCAGTCCTAATAATACGCCTCTCTTTATCATTTCAATGACAGGTGAACAGCCTACTGCATTTCCCATATTAGATTCAGGATTATGTACTACATTTGTCTTAGTCTCCTTTAATAGTTCAATCTCTCCATCATTCACATGTATACAATGAACAGCTATAGTTTTTTCTCCAAGGATATTAAAATCCATAAGCCTTTTTACTACCCTCTTCCCATATTTTTTTAGTGAGTCATATAAGTCATCTATGCCTTCAGCTGTATGAATATGAAAACCTCCATTTATATTAGATTTTTCTTCTACACATTTATAAAGAGTTTCATCAGATAAGGTAAATGATGCATGAAGTCCAAACATACCCCTTAGCATGTCATCCTCAAGACTATTTGCCTTCTTCATAAATTCTATATTTTCACTTACTGCATCCTCCATAACATCTTTTCCATCTCTATCAGATACCTCATAACAAAGGCAACTTCTAACTCCTAGTTCCTTTGAAACCTCACCTATAGTAAATAAACTCTCTCTGACAGCTCCTTGACTTGCATGATGATCAAATATAGTGGTAGTACCATTTTTTATACAATCTATATAAGTAGTATAAGCGCTATATTTTACATCTTCTAAATTAAGGGCTTTGTCTATTTTCCACCATAGTCCCTCTAATATTTGTGTAAAATTCTTAGGTACTGAACTTTTTGAGGGCATACCTCTTGCAAAAGCACTATATATATGGTGATGGGTATTTACCATGCCAGGCATTATAACCTTCCCTTTTGCATCTAAAAACTCTCTATAATGATATTTTGTTTTTATATCCTCTGTTTTTCCTATTTCTATGATTACATTGTCTTTTACTGCAATGCAGCCATTTTCTATGTAAGGCATATCTTTATCCTGAGTTATGACTTTCCCATTTCCTACAAGTAACATTTGCATCAGTCCCTCTATATTTTTATTAAAATTCCTCATGTCTTTTATATAAAAAATTCGCTTTATACTACCGCATAGTTCATGTTTCCAACGAGTCCTACGGGCTCCGTTCTCAAAATTCACATGAGTTCATAACGACAACAAGCCTCACGACTCTGTTGCTTAAAATAGTTGATGCTGCAGTACTTTCAGCAATACTATCCATAACTTGAGAATCATATAATTTCCTATAGAGTAGAGTATTAAATTAATCCTTACAAATATGGTATTTACAAGATAAAGCTGAAAGAAAATATTATAAATCATATTTATCCAATCATCATTAGAATGGATAAACATGATTTAATTTTTTTAACTTTTAATTGCATTATCTTCTTTTTTATTTACCACCCATCGTTAGAGTCATTACTGCCTTAGCTGTATGTAATCTATTTTCTGCTTCATCATAAACTATAGAATGAGATCCATCTATAACTGAATCTTCTACTTCATTTCCTCTATCAGCAGGTAATGCATGCATATACATTACATTCTTATCAGCTGTAGACATGATTTTTTCTGTACATTTCCAATTCCTATATGATTCTAATAGATCATCCACAACTTTATCACTCTTATTATTTACCCAACTACCCCAGTTCTTAGGAATAACAACATGAGCATCTTTATAAGCTTCTTCCATATTATGTGTGATTCTAAATGAACCACCATGTTTTTCAGCATTTTCTTTAGCTTGTTTGATAACCCAATCTGGTAAGTCATATCCTTCTGGATATGCAAGGGTTACATCCATACCGTATCTCGGGAATAGCAATGCTTGAGTAGCAGGAACTGAAATAGGCTTTTTATGACTAGTTGCATAAGCCCAGATAATTGAAACTTTAAGTCTTTTCATATCTCCTACTTTTTCTTGAATAGTCATTAAATCAGCAATACCTTGCATTGGATGATACAAGTCACATTGTAAGTTCATTACTGGAACAGTTGACCATTTAGCCATTTCGCTTAAATATTTGTTACCAACTTCCCATACGCAGTTTCTACATGCTATCCCATGGCCAAATCTTGAAAGAATGACAGCTGTGTCTTTACCAACTTCCCCGTGTGAAATTTGCATTGTACTTGTATCAAGAAAATTACCGTGTCCCCCTAATTGAGCTATACCTGCTTCCATTGAATTTCTAGTTCTTGTTGATTGTTCAAAAAACATTAAAAAAGCTGTTTTATTTTTTAAATATGAAGTATCAAGCCCCATAGCAAATTTTCTCTTAAGATCATATGATACATCTAATAAGGTGTCTATTTCTTCTTTACTCCATTCTTGTAAAGTTATGAAATGCTTTCCCCTAAATATAGTTTGCATTAAAATTTCTCCTTTCTTTTTTGATTATTTAGCGTATTTATTAACATAGATTTTTGGAATAACAGCATACATAGCTGCACATTTAACTAATTCATCTTTCCAAGTTCTTTCATTTGGAGCATGGGCTTGATCTTCATGCCCTGGCCCAAATCCAATACATGAAATTCCATATCTGCCCATTATAGAAACACCATTTGTTGAAAAAGTCCATTTGTCTACTAAAGGCTTATTATTAAATAATTCTTCATATGCCTTAACCACTGTTTGACATGCTCCATGTTCTTCTTCTACAACCCAAGCTGGAAAGTAACATTCTGTTGGGTAGACAAGGCCAGTGTAAGCAGGTTTTTCATAGTTATACATTGAAACTTCTGCATTAACTGATTTCACTCCAGGTAAGTTTCTAATTTCTTGTAAAGCACCTTCCCAAGTTTCACCCCAAGTTAACCTTCTATCTATTGAAATAGTACAGCTATCTGCAACAGCGCATCTTGATGGTGATGTGAAGAATACTTCTGAAACAGTTAAACTCCCTTTTCCTAAAAATTCATCTACGTATAGATTTTCATGTAATGCCTTTAATTGATTTAAGATTGGAGCCATCTTGTAAATGGCGTTTTCCCCTCTTTCTGGAGCTGAGCCGTGACAGCTTAAACCTTTCGTAGTCACTTTTATTTCCATTCTACCTCTTTGCCCTCTATAAACATTTAAAGAAGTAGGTTCAGTAATTACTACAAATTCAGGTTTAATTCCACTTTCATTTATAAGGTATTGCCAGCAAAGTCCATCACAATCTTCTTCTTGAACTGTACCAGTAATGATTAATGTATAATCATCTTCTAGTCCCAGGTCTTTAATGATTTTGCCAGCATATACCATGGAAGCCATTCCGCCTTCTTGATCACTAGCGCCTCTACCAATAATAATTTCATCATCTTCATATCCTTTATACGGCTCATATTCCCAAAGACTAGAATCACCTACACCAACAGTATCAATATGGGCATCCATAGCAATTATGTGTTTACCATGACCAATATATCCTAATATGTTACCCATTGGGTCGATTTCAACTTTATCAAAACCTACTTTTTCCATTTCTTCTTTTATTCTTAAAATAACTTCTTTTTCTCTACAGCTTTCACTGGGAATAGCTATCATATCTCTAAGAAATTTTGAAATATTATCTTTGTACTCTTGTGCTTTTTCAAGTACTTTATTGAATTGGATATTCATTTTTCTCTACTCCTTTATAATAAAATTCGTATAGTTTCTACGCACTGACTGTAGTGCCCCCCATTTTATCTCATTCAACAAGAAATTTTCTACTAATTCCAATGAAACGTGTTTTCTATATTCCTTTCCTGACCTTTGATCATCTATAGGTGTTATTGATTTTGAATACATATCTTTTATATTTAAAAGATTTTTTTCAATTCCTTTTTGGTCTAATCCCTTTAAGTTATTTTCTATTTCTCTATCTCTAATAACAGTTGGTGCTACAGATCCAAAAGCTATTCTAATATCTTTAATGTTCTTATTTTCTATATTTGCAAGTCCAATAAAAGAAGCTTTTGAAAGGGAAGTTGCTTTTCTTGTTCCCACCTTTTTATGAAACACTATATCAAAATGATCAAGTGGAATGATTATTTCTTTTAATAGTTCATTTTCTTTTAAATGATTTTTTCCTGGTGCATATATAAAATCTTCAATATTTAGTTGTCTTTCCATATCTATGTTTTTTAATATCAACTTGGCATTCATAGCATACAAGATAGGTAGCATGTCTGCTGCAGGGGAGGCATTACAAATATTACCTCCAATGGTTGCTATATTCCTTATTGCAGGTGATGCCATGTTTAATAGTATATTCTTTATATATTCTGGCATAATTTCACTTTCAGCCATTTCTACAAGGGTACAATTTGATCCTATTTTTAAATAATTTTTGTCTATTTCTATTCTTTTTAGTTCCTTTAAATGCCCAATAAAAAGTACATCTTGTTCAAACTTCGGAGAAACTCCAGACCAGTTTTTCCTTTTTACCATAAGATCCGTTCCCCCAGCAAGTAGTATTACTTTTTTGCTTTGTCTAATCTCTAATGCTTCCCTAAGGCTTTGAGCTCTATAGCTATTTACCATAATCCCTCACCTATCTTTATAGCAGTTTTAACTCCCTCAATAATCATGTTATATCCTGTACATCTACATAAATTACCTGAAAGAGCATCTCTTATTTCTTCTTCGTTTGGTTTTGGATTTTTTCTTAAGAGCGCTTCCGTAGCCATAATCATTCCTGGCGTACAAAATCCACACTGAACTGAACCTGCCTTTTCAAAAGACTCTTGTAAAACCTTAAATCTTTCCGTTTCTCTATATCCTTCCATAGTCGTGATATTACTTCCCTCTATTGTTCCTATTGGGATAAGACATGAATTTATAAGTTTGTCGTCAATGATAATTGCACATGCTCCACATTCTCCCTCTCCACAGCCCTCCTTTGTTCCCTTTAGCTTAAAATCTTCTCTTAATATATCCACAAGTCTTCTTAGTGGATCTGTTTTTATCACAACCTCTTTCCCATTTAAAGTAAAACTAATATTACTTTCCATTTTTCATCAACTCCATTAAATATTCTGGTGTTATTGGTATTTTCTTTATTGGAATACCAATAGCATTTTGTACTGCTAAGGCAATTGCAGCCGGAGCACCTACAAATGTCAGTTCTCCAAGTCCCTTTGATCCAAATGGTCCATGTTCATATGGATTGTCTATTAACTTAATCTTTATATTTGGGAAATCTTTTGATGTTGGAATAATATAGTCTGTCATACTTTTTTGTAGAAGCTTTCCATCTTTGATATCCATTACTTCAATTGTTCCATATCCAAGTCCTTGTATTATTCCTCCTTCAATCTGCCCTTGTACTATTTGTTCATCTATAGCCTTTCCTATATCATATACAGCCCATATTCCTGTGGTCGTTATTTCATACGTAATAGGATCAATTTCAACTTCCACAACATTTGCTCCCCAAGAATATGCTTCATACGCATTCCCTTCTAATTTTTCTGCATCCCATTTCATATTTTCAGGATATTTATATGTCTTTTTTATTTCAATTTCTGAGAATTGATTCCATTGCTCTTTCATTTCCCTTGCTCCATCTTCTAAAAGCTTTCCAACAATTATAATAGTTCTAGAAGCAGCTGTTGGTCCGGAATCAGGTACATTGTCCGTATCAGGATTTTTAAAAATAATATGTTCTATAGGTATTTCAAGTGCATGTGAAACTATTTTTTTTAATGTAGTGCTGGCTCCCTGGCCCATTTCTACATTAGAAACAAAAATCTCAACCTTTTCATTTAAATATTTTTTTAATTTTATTTTAGCTTTTATAATCTCTTGTTCCCCATTTCCAGTAAATCCACATCCATGAAAAAATAAAGAACATCCAATACCTTTTAATTTATCTGGATTTTTTTCGTTTTTTTTACGTTTTTTTGTATAGTCTGAAATCTTTTCGATTTCGCTAATTATTTCATCCAGTTTGATATCATATTGAAATAAACCTTGTGTAGAAGAAGTATCTCCTCTTTTCAAAAGGTACTTCTTTTTTAACTCTATCGAATCTATATCCAATTGGTCTGCTATATTTTCCATATGTATTTCCATAGCAAAGATAGCCTGCGGACCACCAAATCCCCTAAATGCCCCTGATACAACATTATTAGTTGCAAAAGCTCTTCCTCTAACCCTTAAATTCTGTATATTATAAACACCAGTAACTGAAAACATCTCTCTTTGCAAAACAATACTAGAAAGTCCTGCATAGGCTCCAGCATCTATTTTTATATCAATATCCCTTGCAATAATTATGTTATTTGAATCAAAATACGTCTTTATTTTTATTATTGAAGGATGTCTTTTTGTTGTACATTCAATATCTTCTGATCTATCAAGTAATAATTTTACTGGTCTTTTTACTTTCACAGCAGCTATAGCTACATGCCCTCCAATAAGAGACGTATACTCTTCCTTTCCTCCAAATGCCCCTCCTGTTGTACTTTGTATAACCCGTACTCTCTTTTCATCCCAACCAAGTCCTTGAACAACTGCATCTTTAACATAATAAGGACACTGCATTGATCCATAAATCGTTACCTTTTCATTTTCATATATTCCGATCATACCTTGAGTTTCTAAGTATGCATGCTCTTGATATCCAGTTTTGTATTCACCTTCAATAAAATTTATGGATTCCTTAATAATTTCATCTATATTTCCTTTTTTATATTCGTAATCTACAAAGCATTTTTGATTTTGAAATATAGGTTTTTTAACTTCATTTTCTGCATCTTCTATACTTAAAATAGGATCAATATCTTCATATATCACCTTAATTTCTGAAATAATATTAAGAATTACATCTTTCTTTGGGCCTACTACTAAAAGGATTGGTTCTCCAACATAATTCACTACATCTTCCGCAAAGAAAGGTTGATCGTCAAATACAGTTTTTACTCTATTTCTGCCTAAAACATCATTTTTGTCTACAATATAATATCCTTTAGGTAAATCTGGAATTTCTATAGAAAGGATTTTAGCTCTAGGCCTTGAAGACCTTAAAGTTTTTGCATATACTAAATCTTCAAAATCCATATCGCAAAGATATTCTGCATCTCCTCTAATTTTAGGCCCGGTATCAAATCGCTTAATAGATTTGCTTATTTCTTCAACCATACATTCCAAAACCCCCTTCTGAACAAATTTTATATTTCCTTCTATTCCCATAAAAACATCTTTTTAATATATAATAAAATTTTGACTATTATATACCTTGTTCTATAAATTTATTTAACTTACTTTTCATCATTAGCATATTTGGTTCATATACTATTTTTATATAACAGTCACTTGCAAAAAAAGTGTTTACTAAGAAGACCAGTTCATGAATGATATTTTTATAAAGGAGGATATAAAAAGATGTATGACTTTATGTCAATAGCTATTGAAGAAGCTTTTTCTGGAATTAAAAATAATGATGGCGGGCCATTTGGCGCAGTTATTGTAAGGAATGGAGAAATTATCGCAAAAGCTCATAACGAGGTGATTAAGACAAATGATCCTACGTCCCATGCTGAAATAGTTGCAATAAGGCGAGCTTCAAATATTTTAGGTAGATTTGATCTATCGGATTGTGAAATTTATTCTTCTTGTGAACCATGTCCTATGTGTTTTGCAGCAATTCATTGGGCAAAAATAACAAAACTATATTATGGTTGTACAAGAGAAGATGCCGCAAAAATAGGATTCGATGATCAATATATTTATGATGTTATTAATGGAACTGAAAAAAACAAAAAGGTTCAAGTAACACAAACTTACAGGAATTTGTGTCTTGAACCTTTTAAAGAATGGGAGCTAAAAATAGATAGAGTACAATATTAAATAGGAATAAAATAAGGCTAACAGGAATTTACCCGTTAGTCTTTGGTATACCCACATACATAAAAAAATAAATACTTTTTTACTTGAAGAAAACTTATGAGGTGATAAAAATGGACCAAAGCTATATCATATTACTTATTATTTTAACTTTGAGTTTGTTCATAAAAAATGATTCATTATCAATTTCAGCTTCAATACTAATTTTATTAAAACTATTAAAACTAAATTCAATTTTCCCTAAATTAGAAGCTAATGGTCTAAAGATAGGTATAATAGTTTTAACAATAGGGATTCTTACTCCAATTGCAGCAGATAAATACTCACTAAAAGATATATTGGTCTCTATAAAATCTCCTCTGGGAATATCAGCAATAGTTGCAAGTTCACTAATTATGATGTTTACCGGTCAAGGATATGAACTACTAATATCAAGCCCATCAATTGTAATACCTATAGTTTTGGGATCTATTTTAGGTATAGTTTTATTTAAAGGTATACCCATTGGCCCTTTAGTATCAGCAGGTGTAACATTAATTATATATAACTTATTTACATTTATACAAAAATTATTACCATAAATCGTTTAAATAATTTGTATTAAGTAAAAGCCATGACAAAATCTATAGTGTAATTCAGAAAATATGTATTTTAGTAAATATTAAACCCCCTAAAAAATAAGGGGGCCGTAAAGTTCATTATTATTCACAAATATTTGTATATAAAGTTTGTCTCTTTAACAATGTTGTTGCAGTGAGTTCTTCAAATCATCATGTGGAGTACTTATAGGTTTTATACTAAAAGTATCCACTAGATATTGTAATACATTAGGAGATATAAAGGCCGGTAGACTTGGTCCTAGATACATTCCATTTATTCCAAGAGATAATAATGCTAAAAGATCTGCAACAGCCTTTTGTTCATACCAAGAAAGCACTATAGTAAGTGGTAAATCATTTACATTTGTGTCAAATGCATCTGCAAGAGATGAAGCAATTCTAACCGCCGAATATACATCATTACACTGTCCCACATCTAATAATCTAGGTAATCCTGCTACTGTTCCAAAGTCCAATTTATTAAATCTATACTTACCACAAGCTAATGTTAGAATTACACAATCTTTAGGAACCTGTTGAGCAAATTCAGTATAATAATTTCTTCCTGGCTTCGCTCCATCGCATCCACCTATTACGAAGAAATGTTTTATCTTTCCTTCCTTTACTGCGTTTACTATAGTTTCAGCATGAGATAATGTTTCATGATGTCCAAATCCTACCAAAATTTCCTTTTCTTCTTCATCTTCTTTAAATCCACCTAATTCTAATGCTTTATTTATTATTTCACTAAAATCTTTTGTACCATCTTCATTAACTTTAATATTCTTAAGGCCATCCCAACCTACAACATTAGTAGTAAATATTCTGTCTTTATATGATCCTCTTGGTCTCATTAAGCAGTTAGTAGTCATTAAAATACATCCAGGTATATCATCGAATTCCTTCTGCTGATTTTGCCACGCTGAACCGTAGTTACCTACTAAATGTTTATATTTCTTTAATAATGGATATCCATGAGATGGTAGCATTTCTCCATGTGTATAAATATTTATTCCTTTTCCTTCTGTTTGTTGAAGTAACATTTCTAAATCTCTTAAATCGTGACCTGATACAACTATGAATGGTCCTTTTTTAATATTTACATTAACTTTGTGTGGAGATGGATTTTCATATGTTTCAGTATTTGCTTCATCTAAAATTCTCATTACTTCTATACTCATTTCTCCAGTTCTCATTGTCATTCGAATCAGATCTTCTAGAGTTAAATTATCATCTGTAGTAGCTTCTAATCCTAAGAAATAAAAATGATCTACTTGATCACTGTGATAATTTATAAATCTTGCTTGATGACCATAAGCACTCATACCCTTTAAACCATAAAGTATAGTAGATCTTAAAGAACGAATATCAGCATCAAGATTCTGATCATACATAATCCCAGCTTTTACTGAGTCCTTTAACATTGCTTCCTTAGTGTCACTAAGATCATATGTAGCTGGATCAGGGTATTGTCCAATAGGTGCTTTACTTCTTAGACCTTCTTTTATTTTTTGTGATTCTTTTAATAACTTTACATGAACCTCTGCATCAAAATTTACATTAGTCAATGTAGTAAATAATCCATTCTCTACAAATTTCACAATCTCTTTATCAATAATCTGCCCCTCTTCAATCAAAGGCTTTGCATAACATGATATACCTTTTAATTGGTATATTAGTAGATCTTGTAAATTGGCTATTTCTGGTGTTTTACCACATACTCCACTTTTTGTACAACCTTTTCCTCCCATTGTTTGTTCACACTGATAACAAAACATTGCATTTTCCATTTTTTCTTCACCTCTTTAGAATATTTCTTATTTTTTTCTAATAATATACTATGTGCATAATTTAATATTTAGCCTTTCTTCAACTTCATATTTAACTAAAACACAGTGTCTTCACTATTATTGCCTAATATAGATATAATAATTCCACTAATTAAAATGCAGCATTAGATATATCTTAATATTAAGTTGTTTAACTCTTGACATATATCATATGCTCCTATATTATTTTATAAAGAGCATATGCCAACAATTTTACAAGTGTGTCATGCTGATTTAAGTATTTTATAGGGGGAATAATTATATGAAAATTGCATTACCATCTCGAAAGAATCTTATAGACGATCATTTTGGTCACTGCGAGTACTTTACTATTTTTACAGTTGATAAAGATAATAAGGAAATAATTTCTCAAGAAACTATTTCATCACCAGAAGGATGTGGTTGTAAATCAAATATAGCACAAACTTTATCAGATGTAGGTGTCTCAGTTATGCTTGCAGGTAATATGGGTGATGGTGCCGTACGTGTATTAAACAACGCTGGAATTGAAGTAATACGCGGATGTTCAGGGGATCTTAAGACTGTAGCACTTAAATGGCTTGAAGGTGCTATTTTGGATTCTGGTGATTCATGTCATGCACATGAATGCCATAACTAAATCAATCAAAAATAATACTCTTATGGTTACAATAGAAAAAATGTATATAGACTGAAGTGGGTATACCCATTTCAGTCTATACCATATTTTAATTCCCACAACTTTCACATAATCTTTACATAGTTTTTTAGTAGATTCAAATTATATATGATTTTATAATCAAATTTTTTATTTTATATTGTTTGATAGAATAATCCATCATTTATACAGTAGAAATACAATCTACCATGGCCCTGTTTACGAAATCTAAACTCCATATTCCATTCAGGATATTGCTTTACAATAAGAGCTCTATCTCCTCTAACATAAGCTATAAAAGAAATATAATGTTCTTTTTTCATCTCATGTTTAGAAGTTACATATAATTCATCTTCTACAGGCTCTATTTCAAGCATATGATCATTATCTGATTTTTTTACTTCTAATGGTTCTATTTTTTTTGAGCAACACATTATAGTTGCATCCCCTGTAGCTGTCATTAAGTTATTACATTGTGGACATACATAAAACTTTAACTTATTCATATTTCCTCCTACTAATTCGTTTAAATTTATTTCACCTGATAAAATTCCATCAACACTTACCTCTAATATCTGTGCTAGTTCTGGAAGTAAAGAAATATCAGGACATCCTTGTCCTCTTTCCCACTTGCTTATTGTTTTGTCACTTATGTTCATAACATCTGCAATTTGTTTTTGTGTCATATTTTTTTCTTTTCTTAATTGACATATTAATTTACCAATTCTCTTACAGTCCATTAATACCACCTCTTATACTAACTTTAAACTACTTAGAAATTTAATTCAATCAACGAATCGTAGAGTATATGTTTTTAAGAAGCTTTACATGCCCTTCTTATAAGGATCTATACAGAATGGATGCCTTCTACAGGATATCAGCATGAGTGTGCACCAGATATTGAAGTTTTTCCTCCAGGAGATATGACCGCTCCGGATTACAGATGTGAAATTTGGATTCCTATTAAGAAGTAAAAAGAGTAAAATAAACAAGAAATATAGACTCACAAAATTATCGAATTAATAGTGTATAGTAGCTTTCCAACTGAAATTGGGGCTACTATTTTTTTATATTTTACCTATAGAATCATTGGCATACAGTTAAACAAAAAAATAACATAGATTGTTTGAACATTTATACATTTCACCTCTTATTTTCACCTATGTGAAAATGTTTTTTAAAAAATATTAGTAATAATTGAAAAATTTCCAATTTAATGATATAATTACAGTCGTACTGTAAAACAAATATCAATCAGAACGTATTTTTTATATTTAAACTATATAATTACAGTTATACTGTAAAATAAATATTAAATAATATTATATTATAAAGAGAATTTTCTACAGGATAAATATTATTTCGATAATATTCAGTCTTAATACTTTATAGTACTAAGAAATTTAAGTAGATATTCTTTAAAAGATTGAATAAGTTTAGATTCATACGTTGTTATGCACAATCTCTTCTGTTTAGGTATATGAATTTTAAGTAACTAAAAATTTAACAATACCTTTTTTACAGAAGAATTGTATATATATAATTAGAAACTATATATAATAAATAGTTTCATAATTAGTAGTTATGCATTTTTAGAGTAGAAAAAGGGGGGTAGTAGATATTAGCAATAAGATAAAGTACGTTTTCTATAGTGAATTAACTGTTGGTTTTATGAAAACGATTTCCAAAAACGATAAGTGAAACTTATAAATTTATGTTAGGAGGAGAATTATGAGTGAAATTACAGTAAAAAATAAAAGACCTTTTGGTTTTTATGTTTGCTCTATCGCATTTGTGTTAGAAAGAATGGCGTATTATTCTGCCAAAGGTATGATGTTTTTCTTTATTTCTTATACTTTAATAACAGGTGGATTAGGTCTTACTAAAGTTGAAGCTGCACTAATACAATCAAATCTTGTTGCATTTACATATCTTGCACCACTTATCGGAGGATATATCACTGATAGATATATAGGAGCCAGATATTGTGTTCCAGTAGGACTACTTTTAATGGCTGGAGGATACTATGCTGGGTCAACTGCAACAGACCTTGCTGGTATGCATATGTTAGTAATACTTGTTTCTATAGGTACTGGTCTTTTTAAGGGTAACGTGTCTGCACTTACTGGGTCTTTATTTACAGATAAAAAACAACTAGACTCAGCTTTTTCAACACAATACTCTTTTGTTAATATTGGTGCTTTTATAGGTACTACAGTTCTAGGAGCTCTTTATATGACAACTTTTAAACAAGGTGATGTTTTAGGTTTTAGACCTGTTTTCCAAATCTGTAGTGCTATATGTGTAGTTAATGCTATTTGGTTCTTATTTGGTACAAGATTCCTTGGAGAAGTAGGAAAAAAACCATTTAAAGCTGGAAAGAATGCTAAAGAAAAAGTTGAAACTGAATCTAAACCATTAACAAAATCTGAAAAGAAAAAAGTTTTTGCTATCGTACTTGTATCTATGTTTTCAGTAGTATTCTGGGTGTTCTGGTACTTAACTTATTTAGCAGCTTATGATTACGGTGGTCAATTTATAAATATGGTTGTGAATGGATTTGAAGTTCCTCTTTTATGGTTTGATTCATTAAATTCATTTACATGTATTGCTCTTGGACCAGTACTTGGTGCACTTTGGTTTAAATTATCAAAAAGACCTCAAGGTGATCTTAGTTTATTTAAAAAATTAGCTCTAGGTCTTGGTTTCCTTGGTATAGCTTTCTTAATGCTAGTGTTTGCAGAAATTTCAAGAGGTGTTGGTGCAGATGCTACATCTAAAGCGAGCCTTATTTACCTAGTGGCATTTGGATTACTTTTAAGTATAGGTGAAATGCTATTCTCACCACTTGGTAATTCTTTTGTAACTAAATATGCGCCAGCTAGAATTTACTCTGTTTTACTTGGTGTTTGGACTTTTGCTACATTCTTAGCTGGAAAATCATATGGATATCTATATGCATTTGTTTCAAAATTCTCTGTAATACAAGCATATGTTGCGATTCCAATCGTTTTATTCATATGTGCAACACTTTTATTCTTCTTCGATAAAAAGCTAGTAAAATTGCTTGAAGATGAAGAAACGGAACAAACTGCATAAAGTTTTAAAGTAATAATTTGACATTATAATTTTATTTTTTAAAATGACTACTTTTTTCAAAGTAGTCATTTTTTTTGGCAAATTTTCATACTAATGAAAATCAGGTATAGGAATATTAATTAAGGAGTAATATAGAAAATAATTAATTATACATTTTGAGAATTAGTAAACAGAATAGTCATAAGATAAATGTTCATTAGAGTGTGCCCTATTAATGGTACAAGCATAACTTTATGTTAGTATATTATTGTAGACACACAAAGCCGAACACTTTAAAGTATAAATTTAAGTTATAAAAGGCATTCTGTTTTCATAGTTTGCTACTGATAGTATATTTGAGCATATGTAATAAGAGTATATGTATTAAACTTCTCTTAAAAAATATGAATAACTCATATGACTACTATTATTAATTTTTTACCAATTTTCATAATGTATTATATCTTGAATTTTCTTGCGAGGACGCTCTTTTGGTTCCTCATCTGCATAACCAACTGGAATAATACCTACTACATATTTGTCTGATGGTATATTTAATATTGGCCTGATTTCTTCTTGGGTAAACCACGCAACCCAACAAGTACCTAATCCTAAATTATCAGCTTCAAGCACTATATGTTCTATTGCAATAGATGTATCTCTAATTATAATCTTAAGCTCTGGCTGTGGACTATTCTCATCCAGTAATATATCTACATCATCATTTATTCTTGCACGTATATCTGCAACACACACTATATGAACTGGAGCAATTCTCATCCATTTTTGATCATGAGATGCTTCTGCTAGTTTTTGTCTAGTTAATTCTGATTTAACTACAATAAAGTGCCAAGGTTGAGTGTTACTACCAGATGGAGCAAGTCTTGCACTTTCAAGTAGCTGAAAAATTTTTTCATCCTCTACCGGCTTATCCATATATTTTCTTATACTTCTGCGCATTTCAATTTGTTTAATCATAACATTAACCTCCTATAGTTTTCTAAATTTATTTTCCAATATAAATGTCTATTAATATTCGCTTTGTTCCATATCTCTAAAATTTAATTTCATAAATTCTATTTAATTGCTTTAACTCTTCTTTAAATTTTTCTCGAATCCACAAAGGCTCCAAAATTTCTATACCATTAAAAAATCTAAAGGCAAGTGAAACATAAAAATCAGTATTAGTTGTTTTTACACCAATTATGTAACTATCACCATCTTCTCTAATTTCTCCATACTTAAAAAATACATAATCTTTTATATTAGGATATATATTCTTCTTTATTCTTAACTTTATAAGTATGCTATTTTTATTTTCGTAAGCATTTTTAAAACAGCAAGTACTATAATAATTTGTCATATTGAAATCCTCAGGTGAATCAAATACTTCATCTAATACAGAAATATTATTTATGCTTTCAATATTTAAATGAATCTTTGAATTACTCAACTCTGAAAATGCAACGATGTACCATATACCATCTTCAAACACAATACCGTAAGGTCTTATTATCTGCTCCTCTAGATTTTTAGGTATATTTCCATTATAAGTCACCTTTAATTTAAAGTTATGTTTAAGTGCCTGTTTTACAATATCAAAAACATAAGAATTTTCAATATTAATGTCATTAGATTTTATATCAAAAACTATTTTTTTTTGAACATCATCAAAATCTTTTTTAAAACATTCATTTACAATGTTTTCAATCTTTAAAAAAGCAGAGTTAGCAGAAGAAGCATAGCCTGGAATATTAATTATATCAAAAATCTTTTTAGATAGAAGTAAGGCAAATACTTCATCTTTATTAAACATTATTGGTGGTATGAAATAATCATCTAATATTTCATACCCACCTTCGCTACCTGGATAAGATATCACAGGTACATTGATTTCACTTAGAGCTTGCATATCTCTATAAATAGTTCTAATATCAACCTCGAAAATCTCTGATAATTCTTTTGCCGTCATTTTTTTCTTATTCTTTAAGGCTAAAATTATAGCCATTAGTCGTTCTATTTTTTGCATACTAAATCACCACTTATAAAAATGTACTTTTGACTCATTATATCTATTTGATGGTTCTTTTAGTTCCCCAGGATAGCCAATAGATATAATAGAAACAGGAATTATTTCTTCTGGTAATCCTAATATATCTTGAACCTTTTTAGTTCTTGTCTCTACAGGATATATACTAATCCAAACTGCACCGAGACCTTTTGCATGTGAAGCTAATAGTATATTCTGAGTAGCAGCAGAGCAATCTTGAACCCACAGATTAGGTTTCCCCTTATAAACATTTAAATCTGCACAAACTGCAATCGCTACAGAAGCACCCATAAGTGGAGTGGCAGCCTGCTTTGCCTCAACTATTTTACTCATTTGTTCTTTATTTCTTATAACTAAGAACTCCCAAGGTTGCATATTATTTGATGACGGTGCAGCCATTGCAGCTTTTAAAAGTTCTTTTACTATTTCATCAGAAACTTCCTTTTCCTCATATTTTCTTATACTTCTTCTTTCTAAAATAGCTTGTATAGTATCCATAATAAGGCCTCCCTATATTTCTTTTAAGTCACAAGTGATTCGTAACCTTTTGCGATCTTTACTAATTTCATATTAATAATAACATAATAACACTGACATAAACCTGTCAGTGTTATTATTAATATATTTTTTATTAACATTAGCTTCAAATGATTTTTCTCCTTTTAGTTCGTATATTTTCTCTTCCATTACCTGGATTGAACCAAACTCTTCTTACATTATTATATTTTCATATTTGTCCATCACCTAGGCTTCCTATTTCAAACAACGCTCCATCAAGCCCAGTTGCGCTGTTACGGCTACTATTATAATCAATATCCTTTAAAATCCATTTTCTACTTTTGAAACATCCTTAAAGTCCTTGTCTGTGACTCTGTTAAGTTCCTTGTCAATGAATGTGAATCTTTCGCTTGGAAGCCATGCTACTGCATAGTTTCCGCTATCAGAACTTGTTTATAGCTTTTTGAGACTCCATTTTTTTCTGAAATTAAGTGCCTCCAAATCGTCAACACATATGATATGTATTAAAAATTTCTACTATTTTAATGATAACCTAAACTCTACATCAAATTAACCCTGAATAACTTGCCATTTTATTTATTACTATCAATCTATACTTAAACTAACTTACTTAAAAATTCAATTTTAAACATTCTATATTTACCAAATGCTTTTTTAAAATATCTTTATTTCCCAAATCTATTTTTTCTTTTCTTATTAATTTGGTTATATAGCTTATATTATTTTTTATTAAATCATTATTTGTAATATCGCCATGGCTCTGTACGATAATATCTGCGCCTATTTCTAAATACAAAAAAAAATGATTTAGTATCCTCTTTCATTTATATCTATCTCACATTCTTTTTCTCCTAAGTCTTGAGCAAATCTTAATAAATAACCATCTGGATCCATAATTAAAAATTCTTTCTGTCCTATTAATTTATTATTTGCTCTATACCAATTCTCTTGCATTTTTATTTTAATTGGATAGTCATGTATTTTTTTGTATAATTCATCAACATTATCTACTGATATCTGAAAGTTAATTCCTCTACCGAAAGGATATGATAAACTTCCAGTCTCCCAATGCCCATTTATCTCTTCAATCATAATTTGAGAATCATTTATAGATATTAAAGCAAACTTATCATCTTTTCGTTCATACTCTAACTTAAATGAAAGAATATTTAAGTAGAAATAAAGACTTTTGTTTATATTTGAAACAGATAATTCTGGTATTAACCCATTAAATTTAAACATAATAATTCACCTCATTCCCATATATATCCTAATATAGCATATTTCCTATTTTTTGTATATTTACGCTATAAAAAAACAGTAGCTTTGATTGGCTACTTTTTTCATGATCTTTAGTAATAACTCTACAGTTATTTAGCACAGTTACCATATTCATCCCAAAATAAATTGAATTGCTAAAAAAGATGACTCCTGTTCAATACAGAAATCATCTTAGTAATGCTGCCTAGGCTTTTTTTAATTGTCCTTGACAAAAGGTACATTTAATTACATACTCTTTTTTATTTTTTTAATCCCAAATAAATCAACATAATTTTCTCTTGTTCCATTATATACCTTACACTGACTTTAATGTTCTACACTATTTTTAATAAGATCCCATACTTTTAAATTACATTCATCATCTCCAAAGTTTGGAATATTCCCTATTCTCCAGACAGAAATTCCCTTTACACCCATTAATCTAGCTAAATCCATCTTTAATCCTATACTTTTTTCATCTTCATACCATATTTTATTAGTAACATTATTATCTGAGTTATAATAAGTTATATATGGATTTTTTGATTTATTTCCATACTGTATTTTAATATTTCTCCCACTATCTTTTTCAGTTTTTATTCTATCAGCAATTTTATTGTAGTCTGGAGTATATGCTTTTTCATTAATAACTATATTATTTAAAGTTTTCCACTGGATAGAATCAAACGAAATTTGAAGCCATACCTTATCTAAATTAGATACTCCATAATCTTTATTTGTAATTTCACTTAATGCATAATAAATGTCTTTAATAGGAGCTGGTGGAGTCTCTGTATAACCTATATCCATTTCTTCTTTTGTTAAAGTTTTTGCTCCATAATCATGAGCCATTAATATTACCTTATCCGCAATTTCACCTATGCTTTTATAATCATAGCCTTTAAAGTTTGCTTTTGGATGCACTGCTACATACAATTTCTTATTTTCTTTATTTAGTTCATTCTTTAATTCACTTAAAAATTCATTAAGTGGTCTTTGAGAAGATTGATTTCTTAAATTTTCAAAATCAATAACAACTCCATCAAACGAAACTTTTTCTCCTTCTTTTTCTGTAAGAAGTATTTTGCTTATAATTTCTTTAACCACTATTTTTTTATTTTCAGGACTATTTATAATATATTCTACTAAACCAATATTACCTACTTTCATTTCATTACTTGCAAATACATTAAGCTGTACAGAAATATTATTTTCTTTTGCTTCATTTACTACATTAGAAAAATCATCTGGAAGCTTAAAGTTATTATTATTCTTATTTGTTGTATTTAGAATAATCTTTTTTTCGTTAGAATCATATTCTAATCTACTCCATCCAAAACTCATCGAATCAAATTTTTTCAAATCATTATTATTTTTTATTTCTTTAAATTGCCCATAAGAGCTTATAGCATAAAAGCCATGTAGTTCATTTATTTTGCTATTTATTTTTTCTTCTAATCTAGTAAGCATTGCTGCTGCTTGAGATCTTGTTGCACTGCTTTGTGGTTCAAATTTCTTATTTCCCATACCATTTATTATATCCATATCCTTAGCAATAAGAATATGTCCACTATTTTCATTTACATCGTCAAAAGGTTTAACACCTTTTAAATCAACCTCTATGTTTTTTGCAAGAGTATCATATCCTAAGCTTCTTATAATCATTATAGCCATTTCTTCTCTTGTTATTGCTTTATTAAAATCAGAGTTTTTATCAGATTCCATTATTATGCCATGACTTACTGCTGTTTCTATATAAGAATCATACCAATTAGAACTTTCTACATTTTTAGATACTAACTCCCAATTCATTATTCTAACTAAAAAAGCAATAAATTCACTTCTTTTTACTGTGTCATTTATACCAAATTCATTATCTCCTATTCCATTTGTAATGCCTTTATCCTTTAAATTATAAATATACTCCTTTGCCCAATAATCTTCTGGTACATCTTTAAAAGTAAAGTTTTCATGGCTTTGAGCAAAAGAAAAAATAGGTATCAATGTAAATATTAAAAGAAAGATTATAATATTTTCATTTGTTTTTTTATTCAAGTTTTCTCACCCCTTCTTATATATTTATCATATCATCTTTTTTTACATTCTTTCTATAGTTAATTTACTCCTATTTGCATAGCTCATGCTTTAATTTCATAATAATCCATAGTCGATGTCTCCGTGAAGCCGCAGGATTTATAAAGATTAAGGGCTTTAGAGTTTTCAGCAGCCACTTGAAGCATAACCTCACTCGCATTCGATTCTTTTAGCTTTTCTATAGCCATTATTAGAATTGCTCGTCCAAACCCTTTTCCACGATGCTTAGGTAATACGCCTAAGCCATAAATGCCACCAATCCCAGAGATCAATTGAAGATTTACTTTTCCAATGATCTGTTGATCTTTTTCTGCAAGATAGATCGTCATCCCCTTCTTTTCTTCCTCTTCGGGTAGTATCATGTCTTCATTTGATATGATCATTTCTACTTCTTCCGAAATGATATCTGCCTCATCATTAAAATAAATTGCATTTTGTCTAGCAATCTCAAGAGCATCTGCATTGCTCGCTTTTCTAAAAGTGATTCCATGTAACTTCTTTTTAAGTGATTCTAAATTACTTTCTTTGAGATACATTTCATATTCTGAATGCTTGTACTGTGCTCCAGTTCCTTTTATAAACTTCTGTCCAGAGTTTGACTTTCTGTCACTTAATAGAAGCATACTGCCTAAATTTCTTCGCTTCCACTCTGCTGTAACCAGTTTACTTAATGTCTTAAAAACACCTTGTCGTCGGTATTCAGGGTGCACCATACCATTCACTTCTATCGATGACCCTGCCCCTCCAAAACTACAAACCCCCATATAGCCAATAATCTCTTGTCCATCAAAATACATAAACTCATTTATGTTTTGAATACTAGAGATTTTACCATTTTCAAAGGTGATTCCCATTTTATAATCAAGCTCCAGCTTTAGAGCTGTTTGATCTTCGTGGATGCATTGTTCTTGAAGCTTATTGATCAAATCATACTCCTCATAATCAATGGTCTCCTTAAGTTTAATCCAAGGCTTCTGTATAGTTTTCATTCGAACACCTCCATAGTATTTTTATGATACCTTTAGTTAAGTAACTTATTCCATTATACAATATTTACCATATATTGTATTGAACTATTTTATAACAGAACAAAAACACTCCCGCCCAGCATGTCTACTCAAGTGGGTTAAGTCCATAATTTGACTAATCTATAATGAATCGTATACCTAGAGTCGAAGTAAATGCTACTTATTATTTTAGTACAACATTTTCGAGATTAATTAATTAGTATAAAGCTAATTTATGATAAAATTTAAATAGTAAGCGTTAAAAAAATAGAAAGGTAGTTTATACAAAATAATTCATATATATAGTAGCTATTAACGTTATAAATACTGCCATATAAGAATAAATAGAGTAGTTAATAAAAAATGATCTCCATTGTATTAATACTTATAATAAGTAACGTATTCTTTGTTATGTAATATTTTCCATTTGCTGTATCAATAGTCAAAAATGAAAATGTTAAGAATACAATTTACTATTTTTGTATTTAAACTCCAAACCACTAGAATTTATTCTACAGCTTTACTCTGCTCTTTTAAATTCATTTTTATTACTCCTCAAAAGTTATTTATTATTTCCTGAGAAATATTTATTTTATTTTTCTTAATTTTCTAATTTTTACAGTTGTAATCTGACCTTCTTTTTATATTGCTTTCTTCACACTATGTTTTATTATTTTAGTGATTACATATTTGTAATACGCATATCATATAAATATACTAGAAAAATTATGTTTTATTTATATTTAATAATTGGGGAGCGATAGTATGAATAATATTCAAAGAGTTCTGTTATCAATTTATCTACCTATAACTATTTTTATTCTTATTCTTGATAATCTCTATCCAGGAGAAAACCTTGTTAGTTATATCAAATTTTCCACTATCATAACGCTATTTTTAGTTGCTCTTCGTATTAAGAAAAAATATTATGAACAAAAATTTTTGAACCTATCCATTTTTTTTATAGTCATTGCGGATTTTTTCTTAGTTTTTTGTAACACTATTCCAGAATTGAGCAGAAGAGTAGTTTTCTACGGGATAATCGGGTTTATGCTAGCTTATCTATCTCTTATCATAGCTTTTCAGAAAAATTTTAAAATTGGTTCAGGTGAACTTTTAGCAATTGTACCTGTGCTTGGTATTTTTATACCAATATTTGTAAAGCTCTATCCCTATGTCCCAGGGGCAATGTTTTATGGAGTAATTATATTTGGCTTAGTGCTATGTTACATGGTCTGGACTTCTATTAGTACACTTTTTAGAGGATATTTCACTCCAAAGATTTCCCGTTATGTAGCACTGTCAGGGTTCCTTATGTTAGTATGTGATATGGGAGTTGCTAACGAACTATTCAACCCAGCTTTTGCTGGTCAGTTTGTGCCATGGCTTAAAAATATTATTTGGGTTTCATATATTCCAGCATGGACTCTTATAGTGTATATTTTAGCCGATGATAACCTATTACGTTAATATTTTAATCTCCTACTATTTGTTTTCAATCTTTCTATCGACTTCTTTTTTCAAATTCTTTTATCTGTTTATTCACTTCAACTCAATATTGAATAGTTCACTTAATGCAATAGGGACAGTTCTCCTGTCCCTTGTTTTATCTACTTCTATCAATTGCATAAAATAGTTTGTGCTATTCCTATAAGGTATTCACTTTCTCTGCGTATATAATTTATTACCGTCACTGCTACAGGGTTATCAGATACGGATTTACTCTCCTCTAACATTTGTTCTAGCAAATCTACAAATTGTTGACTTTGTTGTAAGGCAAAGTTAATCAAATACATTATTTGCTGATGCATTATAGGACCTAAATTTCCATTAGATCTAATTACTGTTTCAATATATCTTACTGCTCTTCCTTCAGTTTTATAAAAGTTTTTTTCAAACCCCTCTAGTTGTTTAACAAATTCATCTTCTAAGTTATTTACAATTTTACGTATAACAACAGTATGCTCAGCTTCCTGTCTTTTCCAAAATTCCATTTCATCTAAAGCCCTATGAATATTTTTTCTCCATAATAAAATCTCATAATATACCCCCTCATAAGTTCTTTGATTATAAAGGTTTTCGATTCATCCGAAAGCTAAAAGTTCTAAATCTACATCCTTTTAAGGGTAGAGATAAGAACTTAACAACTTCTGGATTAGCTTACCCAAAAGGGCACTTACGCAACTAAAAATTCAGTTGGAGTAAAGACTCCACCTGATTTAAGCTTTGCTTTATATTATTAGATATACAAAAATAACGTGTGTAATAATATTTCTTAACTACTTTGTATTTAGTGGTATACTATGTTTAAAATAAAGAAAAATAATATTCGTTTTTGGAAATATCATAAGGAGGTTTACAACTTGTACCATCAGCTTATTGATTCATTTTATAATAATAGAAATATTGAACAAGGTGAAAAAATGGCAGCTTATATGAAAGATAATTTTTCTTTTTTAGAAATACAAAAAAACAATCGAGTTCAACTTCAAAAAGAATTTATTAAACAAGCAAAAAAAGATAAAAACATTGATTGGGACTTTGTTTTTATGCTTTGGGATTTGCCAGCTGGGTAAAATCATTTATAAAGTCTAATCCACTACAACCTCTTAGCGTACGTGAAGCAAGCAAACACTTATAGTTTATATCAAAAAAATACACTACTTAATTTATAAGTAGTGTATTTTTTAACTCTATCTATTATTTATACAAGCTATTTTACTAACTGTGTCTTCAAATTCCTTCATAAGAGCAAATCCATTTTCTCTTAAAAACTTTTCTGCCATAAGCATCACTTTTAAATCTTTTTCTGTGATTTTTTCTTCGAACTCCTTATTTATTTTATTAGTTCTTATCCCCATATATCCTCACCTCTATTTTCAATTATACCAGAACATTAGTTCTTTAAAAATATAAATTTTTATATTAGAGGTTACTATACCTTTTTAATATAAATCTTCTACACTTAAATACCTTTCTCCAGTATCAGGAGCTATTACAACTACATTTTTTCCTTTTCCTAATTTTTTGGCTACTTCAATAGCTCCAAATATAGCTGCTCCACAAGATACTCCAACAAATATACCTTCTTTTTTAGCAAGTTCTCTTGATGTGTTATAAGATTCTTCAGTTGAGACAGTAATAACTTCATCTATTATATCTGTATTCAACACTTTAGGCACAAATCCAGCTCCTATTCCTTGGATCTTATGAGGTCCAGGACTTCCTCCAGATAAAACAGGAGAATCCTTAGGTTCTACTGCATAAACTTTAACATTAGCTATATTTTCTTTTAAAACTTCACCAATACCAGTTATAGTTCCACCCGTTCCAACCCCTGATACAAATGCGTCTATATTAGAATCTAAATCTTTAATAATTTCAAGAGCTGTTGTTTTTCTATGCATATTAGGATTATCCATATTTTCAAATTGGCTAAGAATTACATAATCATCATTTTCGTTAACGAGTTCATTAGCTTTATCTATTGCACCCTTCATTCCTTTTGATCCATCTGTAAGTACAATTTGAGCTCCATATGCTTTTAATATTTTTCTTCTTTCCACACTCATTGTTTCTGGCATAACTAAAATAACTTTATATCCTTTGTATGCTCCTACCATGGCAATTCCTATACCAGTATTCCCACTAGTTGGTTCAACTATAGTATACCCAGTTTTTAATTGCCCTTTTCTTTCCATTTCTTCTATCATATTAAGTGCTACTCTATCTTTAACAGAACCTCCTGGGTTAAAAGATTCAAGCTTAACATAAATGTTAGCCATATCTTCATTAACTAATTTATTAAGCTTTATGATAGGAGTATTTCCTATAAGCTCACCTATATTATTATAAATCACAAAAATCCCTCCTTATTTTTATTAGAATACTTTATTAAATAACATAATTATAATTTATTATTTACAATATCAAAATAATAATTAACCTTATTTTTCAAAATAAAAATCATATTTTATAATTTTTCATCTACCCTAATTCCATTTCTTTTTACTATTTTTCCTGGAATTCCTACAACTGTACAGTTTTCAGGAATATCTTTTAATACAACTGCATTAGCTCCAATTTTTGAATTATCTCCTATGTTTATAGGGCCTAATATTTTTGATCCTGCTGATATTATAACGTTATTCCCTACAGTTGGATGCCTTTTTCCTGTATCTTTTCCTGTTCCTCCTAAAGTTGATCCATGAAAAATAGTAACATTATCTCCTATTTCTGCGGTTTCTCCTATTACTATACCCATTCCGTGATCTATAAAAAGTCCTTTTCCTATTTTGGCTCCAGGATGTATTTCTATTCCAGTTAAAAATCTACTTATAGTAGATATTATTCTAGCTATAACAAATAAATTTTTATTATATAAAAAATGTGAACATCTATGAATTAAAATAGCATGAAGACCTGGGTAATTAAGTATGACCTCAAATGTGCCTCTAGCTGCTGGATCCTTTTCTTTAATAACATTTATTTCCCTAATTATAGTTTGCATAGTAGTTCCTCCCCAAATAATTTCTAGCGTCATTTTTATTAATCTCACTTATCAATATGATAATTATACCAATATGATATATCATATTGATAAAAATATCAATATATTTTTTAGTATTATCTCTTTTTCTAGTAATAATTTTCATTTCATTATTAATAAACTAGCTTTTATGCATCAAAAAAACAATGCTATTAAAATATTTATAGTATTTTAATAAACATTGTTTACTTAAAGATTATTTAATTTTATCCGAAAGTTAAGAGTTTTAAGACTCCACCTTCCTAAGGCTATAGATAATAACTCTATATCTTCTGGATTAGTTTAACTAAAATTTTCACTTTATGTCAAAGATAACTTTATCCACAAATTTCTTAGAGTAAAATCAAAATTTTTACATAAAATAAATTAGATTATATATAAAGGAGATGTTTGTATGGCTGGTAAAAACAAACAATTTAATAAACAGGATAAAAAGATTGCAGAAAAAATAGAAAATATGAATCTAGAGACTGGAAATGAACTGCGTGTAGATGAATATCAAACAAATGTTGGATACAGAAAGCAGAATAATAAGCAAGGCCCAAAGGCAAGAATAGATCAGTAAAAAAATAGGAGCGAGAGCTCCTATTTTTTTACCTTATAAATTTTCTGATTTATAAATAAATTTTTCCAAAAAAAACAATGCTCATTAGAACACTTAATAGTAGTGTTTTAATAAGCATTGCTTGCTTAACTTAAAATTTTTTCCTTGCTATATAGTGGGTATGTAACAATTCATGGCTTAATGACCCATTTGGCTTTCCTAAAAATTCATCATATATCTTGATTATATATGGATTTTTATGTGATTTTCTAATAGGCAAAGATTTATCCTCATCATATATAGCTTTTGATCTTTCTTTTCTAATATCAATTTTTTCTTTTATTTTTGCATCAACTATTGGCTGCCCCCCACCTGTTACACAACCACCTTGACATGCCATCACTTCAATAAAGTCATATTGTTTTTCACCTTTTCTTATTGATTCTAATAATTCTTTAGCATTACTTAATCCATGAGCAACAGCAACTCTAATATTTCTACCATCAGGTAATTCTACTGAAGCCTCTTTTATTCCTTCTAGTCCTCTAGCAGCGGTATATTCTATTTCCTCTATTTCTTTTTCAGATACAACTTCAAATATAGTTCTTAAAGCAGCTTCTGCAACGCCTCCAGTCGTTCCAAAAATAACTGCTGCGCCAGTAGCTTCTCCAAATGGATGGTCGAATTCTTCATCGTTTAAATTTCCAAAGTCAGTACCTACCTCTTTTATCATTCTTGCTAATTCTCTTGTAGTCAATATAAAATCTACATCCTGCATTCCATTATTAGATAATTCTTCTCTTTCACCTTCAAATTTTTTACCAACACAAGGCATAATTGAAACTACAACTATATCTTCAGGATCAATTCCCATTTTCTGCGAAAAATAGCTCTTAATTACTGCGCCTTGCATTTCGCTAGGTGATTTACATGTAGATAAATTTTGAATCATATCTGGATACTTATGTTCAACAAACTTTACCCAACCTGGACAGCATGATGTCATAAGAGGAAGTCCTTCTCCCTTACTTAATCTATTTAACAACTCTGTTCCTTCCTCCATTATAGTAAGGTCCGCTGCAAAATTAGTGTCAAATACCTTATCAAAGCCTAACCTTCTTAATGATGCGACCATTTTACCTGTAACCCTACTACCAATAGGTATACCAAATTCTTCACCTAAAGCTACTCGTATTGCTGGTGCTGTTTGAACAACTACATATTTACTAGGATTTTCAATTGCCTTCCAAACACCTTTTATATCTTCTTTTTCATGCAACGCACCTACAGGACAAGCAATTATGCATTGACCACAGTTAATGCAAATCGAATCCTTTATGGGTCTTTCATATATAGGTCCAACCTTAGTCTCAAACCCTCTTTGCGAAAAATTTATGGCATTTACACTTTGGATACTTCTACAAGTTGCCATACATCTACCACAAAGAATACACTTTTGCGGGTCTCTTACTAATGAACTAGAATAATCTAGTTTTGCATTACTCTTTTCTCCCGTATATCTAATATCCCTTATATTTAATTCCTTGGCTATTCTCTGCAAATCACAATTTTCACTTCTAATACAAGTTGTACACTCTCTTTTATGATTTGATAGCAATAATTCTACTGCCATTTTTCTTACTTCTCTTACAGATTGGGTATTCGTTTTTACTTCCATCCCATTTTCAGCAACAAGTGTACATGATGCTATTATTTTTTGCCCCACTTCTACTACACAAACTCTACAACTAGACACTTCATTAATTTCTTTTAAATAGCATAATGTTGGTATATTGATTCCAGCTATTTTTGCTGCTTCAAGCACAGTAGTTCCTTTAGGTACTTCTATATTGATTCCATCTATATTAAATCTTACCATTCCCATAATTTTCACCTCTCATTCCTATAAATTACATCTTAACAATGGCTTTAAATCTACATACATGCATACACATTCCACATCTTACACATAAATCACTATCTATCACATGAGGCTCCTGTAGTTTACCACTAATAGCACCAATATTACAGTTGCGTGTACATAATCCACATCCTTTACATTTATCCTCTAAAATAACATATTTTACAAGAGATCTACAAACCTTAGATGTACATTTCTTATCTTTAACATGGGAATTATATTCATCTCTAAAATAATTTAAAGTTGAAAGTATCGGATTAGGAGCAGTTTGACCAAGTCCACATAAAGATCCCTTTTTGATACCTACTGCCAATTCTTCAAGTTTATCTAAATCTTTAGTCTCTGCTTTCCCCTTTGTAATATCTTCAAGAATTTCAAGTAACCTCTTAGTTCCGATTCTGCATAGAGTACATTTACCACAAGATTCATCCTTAGTGAAATCCAAAAAAAATCTCGCTACGTCTACCATACAGTTATCTTCATCCATAACTATCATTCCTCCTGATCCCATCATTGAGCCAAGAGCAGTTAATGTATCATACTCAATAGCAGTATCGATATATTGTTCTGGGATACATCCTCCTGAAGGTCCTCCGGTCTGAACTGCTTTAAATTCCTTGCCATTCGGTATACCTCCACCTATATCAAAAATAGCTTCTCTTAGGGTAGTACCCATAGGAATTTCTATGAGTCCTGTATTAGTAATTTTTCCTCCTAAAGCAAATACTTTAGTTCCTGGACTTTTTTGTGTTCCTATACTTCTAAACCACTGTGATCCTTTTAAAATTATAGGTGCTATATTAGCAAGAGTTTCTACATTATTTATAATTGTAGGTTTACTCCAAAGACCGCTTATTGCTGGAAATGGTGGTTTAGCCATTGGCATTCCCCTTTTGCCCTCAATAGACTGCATAAGAGCAGTTTCTTCTCCACATACAAAAGCACCAGCTCCAAGTCTTAACTCTATATCAAACTTAAATCCTGTCCCTAGAATATTTTCTCCAAGCAAACCATACTCTCTAGATTGTTTTATAGCTATTTCAAGTCTTTCAACAGCTAAAGGATATTCTGCTCTGATATATATAAACCCCTTACTTGCTCCAATAGCATATCCCCCTATGCTCATAGCTTCTATCACAGAATGAGGGTCTCCTTCAAGAACTGATCTATCCATAAATGCACCTGGGTCTCCTTCATCTGCATTACAAATTATATACTTCTCATCACTATCCTGTGATGCTGCAAATCCCCATTTAGTGCCTGTTGGGAAACCTCCTCCCCCTCTACCTCTTAGTCCAGATTCTTTAATAACATCTATAACCTCAAAAGGTTTCATTGAAGTTAATACCTTTCCAAGTGCACTATATCCATCAAAAGCTATATATTCATCTATATTTTCCGGATCGATGATACCACAATTTCTCAAAGCTATTCTTATTTGTTTTTTGAAAAAATCTAATTTGTTTAAATTTCTTACTTTCCCTTCTCCGTCTCCAGTTTTATATACTAACCTTTCAAGTATTTTATTTTGAATAAAGTGAGATTCTACTAGTTCTTTAATATCATCATCTTTTACTTTGCTATACAAAACTCCTTCTGGATAAACCACTACCATAGGTCCTAATTCACAAAGTCCTAAACATCCCGTTTTTAGTACTTCAATTTCATTGTTTAATTTATGTTTTCTTATTTCTACCTTTAACTTTCTAAAAATATCTGCTGATTCAGGAGAAGTACATCCTGTTCCTCCACAGACAAGTATTTGAGAACGGTAAACCTCCATATTAATCCCCCTTTAATCATTCTCTAATGTATAATCATTAAGAATTTTATCTTTAACCACATGCATTACATACTCATCTCTAACAGTTCCTACTAGTACATGACTAGCTACAACTCTACGTGCTTTAAATGGTGACATTTTCACATATGTAACCTTCTCTTCTCCTGGTCTTATTACTTCAACAATTGGCTCTAATTTACATACACCTATACATCCAGTCTTAGCTACAACTACATTAGATAATCCTAACTTTTCAACTTCATCTAATATAGATTCATAGACTTCCTGTGCACCTGCAGCTATTCCACAAGTGGCCATTCCTACTACAATCCTAGCACTTTTTCTATCTATGCCCTGATTCACTATATCAAAAGTTTTCTTTTTTATTTCTTCAAGGTCTTGTATAGTTTTCATTACTTCCCCCCCAAATTAAATACTATAATCTCATTATCTATATTCTTCAATTATCCTAATTACATCATCTGGAATTAATCTTCCATATACCTTATCATCTACCATAAGAATAGGAGCTAAACCACACCCTCCAAGGCATCTAGCTGCTTCTACAGTAAATTTTCCATCTTTAGTTGTCTTTCCAACCTCTACTTCTAGTACACTACACAATCTATCTAAGATATCTTGTGCTCCTTTTACGTAACATGCTGTACCTAAACAAACTTTAATTATATGTTCACCTTTTGGTTCTAAATTAAACTGTGTATAAAAGGTTGCAACTGCGTAAACTTCAGACATAGGAATATCCAATTCTTCTGAAACTATTTGTAAAATTTCTTCTGGTAAATAACTGTATATTTTTTGCATTTCATGAAGCACAGGAATCAAACAACCTTTTATATCTTTATGATTCTTGATAACTTCTTTTACTTTTTTTAGTCCTATATCTTCTCCTGTGCAACTACAACACAATCTCTCTTCAGTCAATAAAATCATCTCCTCCGTATTTAGGGTTTTAAAATATTTATATATTGCTTGTATAATTTATTAAATATATTTAGCATCAATTATCATCTGTAAAAAATACTTATGCTTAAAATAAAAAAATATTCTTTATAGCAAAAAATACTTGACAAGAAAACAGAATTAAATTTCCTGATTTCCAGTCAAGTATTTATTTAATTTCATATAGTAAATTGAATACTAGGCAAAACTAATATAATGCACAAAAAAAGCTGGGATATATCCCAGCTTATATAGAAACCGCTACTTCTTCTTTTCCATCTTCAAATTTAGCAAACCACTGTTCTCTTTCTTCTCTTAATTTACTAGCTATTACTTCATACTCTTCTTCACTATAATAATTTCTTGGATTATATTTTTTGATATCTATTCCATCTACATCCTTAGGTACTAGATATCCCCATTCTTTATCCAATTCCCATTCAATATTTTCTTTTGCTATTTCTTTCATTATAGTAGTTGAAACTTTAATAGTTATTTTTTCTCCCTTAAATTCTTCTTTAGCTCCAACAGCACCTGTATTTAGTATAAAACACTCTATATCTGGATTTTTCTTTAATATTTGGTATAATCTACATCCTTCCTTTACTTCAGGTCCTATTATAAAAGGATTAGTACCTACACATCTTTTTGATTGTCCTGCTTTTGTAGGATCTCCAGCAGAAGTTTCTATTGACTCCCCAAGCATAAATGCGTTAACAGCTTGTGGAACCTCTAATTTCATAACAGGTGGAACTATATCATTTCTTCTTGTTATAAATATAATCTTATTTGCTTTTTCTATATCTATACTATCATCTGTATTCGATATTTCTTCTCTTAAAACTACCCCTCTTCCATTAGCTGTAAGAGTTGTATCATCAAAATCTACTTTTCCATCTGCAGCTACTTTTACATTTTCAAATATTGAATTTTCACTTGTAGCTGCTTTATATAAAACTTTTTGTCCTTCATCAAGACCTTCTGTCTTTATAAAAAATCCATTTTCACTTCCCGCACAATATCCGTTCTCATCCATAAATACAACATCATCTTGTCTTACTATAGCTTTTTCTTCTCCGCTAAGACCATGATCATGTATTGTAAGAGTAGTTTTACCTGTTCCACTTAATCCAAACATTATAAATCCTACATCTTTTAAATTTTCATTCTTATCTTTTACTCTTAATACTTTACTACCTGCGTGTAATCCAAGTCCACCCATTTCTTTTACTTTATACATAGCTTTTCTTAAGAAAGACTTTTTAGCTTCACCAAAATAATCACTACCTAATATGTAAGTAATTCCTTCTTCTGGATATACTATCATAATTCTTTCTGGCCATTCGGGAACATATATACTAATTAAATCTGGATTTTCTGAATCTACAGGATCAAATAAAGTATTATTCCACATATAAGCTATTCTACTATATTCTTTAGTTATGTATAGTCTACAATTAAAAGAAAGTTTATCATACATTCCCATTTTTCTATCTATTCTAACTACATCTTTATTTTTTAAGTAATCTTTAACTTCGTTAACAATTTTGTCTGCTTTTTCTCTACTAATCGCTTGTTGGTCTATTCCTAATGGTATATCATCTACAACATATGTATTCTTTGCACTTCTATTTCTTACTTCAGTAACATAACACGGACTATTAAATTCTGTTGTACTTTCCATATCTATACTCATATTTCTTAACTCTTTAACATTAGGATTTGTTATTACATTTTTAAATAGTTCATCATTCATTAAGTATGTCACTTTTACCCCTCCACCATTTTATGTGTTATATTATTATTAATTACAGTATAGAGTATAACATACTTTTTGCATTTGTATATCATTCTTATAAAACAAAAAATAAAATAAAGTATATTTTATATATATTTTTTTTTAATAAAAAATATTTTAAAATTACTTTTATAAATTAAGTGATTATATGTATGATATGTTCTGTTTATTACATTTCTTTATTTCTACTAGGAAATTATCTTTGTTTTTATTATATAAAAATAAAGATAATTTAAATGTGTATTTCAGTAATATATTCAAAATATAATTTTGTATTTATTTCGGCATAACTATTATATAACCGATAGAATTTATTAATATTAAAATAATATATACTAAATTCATATAGTCTAATAATTCTCCACCGGTTCTTTGTTTATTTTTTTTAGTTCCATATTCGATTTCTGTCATAGATCCTGATAGATTCGCATATATTGTTTGATCGTCTCCTCCAATTCCTATCAATCCTAAATCTGACTTTACATTAAATATGTTGAACAATAATAATGCTAAATATATACCCCCCCATACCATAAAGAATAATTCTAAATCATTAGGTTGACTCTTAAATAAAAAATATAGTTCTATAGCTATAAATGCAATCGTAAATATAATTATCCTTTTTACTTTTTTAATAAATTTTAGCATATTAATCCCCCATTGACATAAAGCGAAACTTAATTCAGATGAAGTTTTTACTCCAACTGAATTTTTAGTTGCGTTAGTGACCTTTTAGGTAAGCTAATCCAGAAGCTGTTAAGTTCTTATCTCCAGCCTTAAGAGGATGGAGTTTTAGAACTTTTAGCTTTCGGATACACTTTGACTTTACCATTTCTTTATTATATTCATAAATACTATTAATGTCTTTTACTTCAATTCCATTTCCACAAAACTTTTTATTTTAGACAGCAATAGGTCAACTTCCTCTATGCTTGTTCTGTAATTTGAAAAACATGCTCTTACGCAGTGTTCTCCCATAAGGTTTGCCGGAGACAAGAAAAATTCTTCTTCTATTTCCATTAAAAAAGCTTCATTTCTAATCAACCCTTCGTCAAATGCAAAACAAACTGCACTTGTTTGGGGTTTATGTAATAGCCTTACTCCATCTATGTTCTCAATCTCTTTGGCAAAATAAGATGCCATCTCTATATTAGAATCTACAACCTGAGAAAGTTTTTTAATCCCATATGTTTTAATAGCAAACCATGTTTTTATAGCCCTTGAAGTCCTAGTTGACTGTATTCCGTAGTCCAGATAATTTATAGGCGCATTATCATCAAATTCCGCTATACCTGTTCTATACGCATTGTATAAATGTCTTTTGTCTTTTACAAGCACACATCCAGCCTCTGTTGGAACAAAGAACCACTTATGAGGATCAACTGAAATTGAATCCGCTTTTTCTATTCCATTTAGAATCTCCCTCCCTCTTTTTGAAAGTATCGCACCGCCTCCATAAGCTCCGTCTACATGTAGCCACATTCCATATTTCTTAGCAACGTTTGAAAGAGCATCTATATCATCAACAGCTCCTGAAAGAGATGTTCCCGCCTGAGCTATTATACAAAATGGCTTTAATCCCTGTTTAATATCATTTTTTATATCTTTTTCTAGACTATTGATGTCTATCTTGAAAAATTCATCAACATTCACTTTTCTAAGCATATTTTTCCCAAATCCTAGAACCCCTACAGCCTTATCTATTGAAGAATGAGCTTTTTTAGAAGTATAAAGTGTAAGGGGTTTTGAAACATTTTGAATTCCATTTTGAGTGCTTCCAGGCAAAAATGCCTCTCTTGCAGCCCCCAGAGCCGTAAGAGTTGAAACACTTCCACCACTTACAAGTATTCCTCCCGATTTTTTTGAATATCCAAAAAGCTGTCCCATCCATCCTATTACCATCTCTTCTATTACTGTGGCTGCCGGGCCCGCCTTAAAATTAAATGGAGCCTGACTTATTCCTATATTCGCAATTTCTCCTAAAATGCCGGCCTGAGAAGGACTTGTTATTATCCATGAAAGAAATCTTGAGCTTCCAACCTTTGTTGAATTTGGAACAACTTTTTCTCTAAACTCATCTATTATGTGTGCTGCATCCGATCCTTGCATTGGAACATCTTCAAACAAAAGTTTCTCCATATCATGTCTTGAAGCTTTTGGCACAACTCTTCCAACAGATATGTCACGTTGATATTCCTTTATTACATCAAAAAGCTGGTCTAAATATTCATCAAATCTTTCAACTTTTAGCACGTTGCCACCTCCGATATATTCTTTATAATCACTCTACTCGTTCCTTTTATATATTATCATATTAACATATTAAGGTTAATTCGGGAGTAAATTACATCCACAACTATAAGCACAGCTTAATGAATGTATTAAAAGTATAATATCTAATGTAAAAAATAACCCTAGAGCAGCTTTAAGCTATTCTAGGGTTTAAAGTAACATTTTGCACATGTTTTAATTACATTGTATCAAAATAATAAGAATATCAGACAATACATTGGTTGATATTTTGGAGGAATTTAACATCCTCCTTTCTTCTATTTATATGAAATCTAGAAGAAATCTGTTCCTAAAAAAAATTTTTGATTCGAATGTATATAACAATATGTTGCTCTTATATAGATCTTGTATTTATTTTTAGTCTTTGCCTTTTATAAAGCATTACTTTATATTCTCTTCAAATTTTTCGACCTTATTATCTTTTTTAAACTGATCAATTTTTTCTTCATACGATCCAATTTCTATATCCAACTGTATTTCATCTTTAACATCTTCAAAAGGTATAATTTCATATGCTTTATCAAAAACCTTTATTATATGGTACCCAAATTGAGTCTCTACTAAGTCAGATATTTCTCCAGGATTAAGTTCAAAAGCTCCCTTTTCAAATTCCTGAACCATAACACCTTTTCCAAAATATCCAAGATCTCCTCCGTAATTTCCCGAAGCAGTATCTTCAGAGTATTCTTTAGCTAAAGATGCAAAATCTTCTCCATTTTTAGCTCTTAATAATATATCCTCTGCTTTTTTCTTTGCTGCATTTTTATCCTCATCAGATAAAGGATTCATACTATCGTCAATAGTTTTAAATAATATATGAGAAGCTCTTACCTCTTCTTTTTTGTACTCTTCTTTGTTCTTTTCATAGTACTCTTTTAGTTTTTCATCATTCAATTCTAAAGATGCTGTATAGTTCTCGTTATATTTAGATATTAACATATCTTTTTTAAGTTGATTTTTTAGGAATTGATCGTCTATACCATTTTCTTCTAAGAACTTCTTAAATTCTTCGTTTAATTCAACTTGAGCTTTAAACTGTTTAAATTGTTCTTCTACGTCCTTATCCTCTACAGTTATATTCTCGTTTTGAGCTATTTGATAAATCACCTCATCATTAATCATATTATTAAGGACGCGCTCTTTTACAACCTCTATCACAGTCTGTCCTGTCTCAACTTCTGTTTCCCATATTCCCTCGCCATATATAGCTTCAAAATTCTTTTTGTACATGGCTAAAGTCTTTTCATATTCACTAACAGTTATTACTTTGTCGTTAACCCTAGCAACTACATCCTTAGAAAACTGTGAATCTTTATAAGGGTTAACATATTTTTCTGTTAACTCTTCTTTATTTTTTATAAATCTATCGATTACTACTGCTGCTTGTTCTCTTTTTGCATCACCTTTTGGAGCGAATGTATTATTATCAACACCATTCATAAGCCCTGATTCAATAGCAATATCTACTTCTTTTTTAGCCCAGTCAGATATATTATTCATATCATGCATCCCATTGATATTATTTAATACATCATTACCATTCTTCATACTCAATGCTCTAATAAACATTACTGCCATTTGCTCACGAGTACATTTTTGATCTTTACCGAATTCATCTTCTGAAATTCCTTTTACTATACCAGCTTCATATGCTGCTTGAACATACTCAAACGCCCAATTTTCTTTTGGAACATCTTTAAAGACTACGTTATTATCTACACTGTTAGTATCAATCTCTAGAGCTTTTACAATCATCTTAATCATTTCTGATCTTGTTACTGATTTTTTAGGATTAAAATTCCCTTTTTCATCCCCATTTACTATTCCAAGCTGTGATAAATTTTGTATTGATTCTATGGCATAATCAGAGCTATAATTAATATCTGCTATTTCTTGAGCATTAACAACTGAGAAATTCATCAAAAGTATTGCTGAAGGTATAATACTCTTTAGTGTTTTTTTAAATTTAGAAATTTGAAACATTTTTCCACCCCTTAACTTGATTTGTCATTGTATATTAAAATATATCATGTTAATTTGGATAAATCTACTGTTAATTAGACCCTTGTTAATTTAATAATAAATTTTTATATAAATCAAACACCTTAGTTGCATATCAATATCCTTAGATAATTATACCCCTAGTTATCCATTAAACTACTATTTAATTAATCAGATTAACTATATACAATATTGGGTAAGTAAATTATAAGAGTTATATAAAATGGAAATATAAATTTTTTTAAGTTTTTAAAATAAGAGGATGTGAGAAACCATGACTCAAAAAGTAAAACAACAAATTCATTTTGAAAAAGCAAAAAAGAAAGTATATGTTTCTATTAAAGCTAAGTTTATAATAAGTATGTTTCTAGGATTAACTTGGATGAGTATATCCATTTATGTTTCTATTCCTTGGGTAAATAGTTTAGCAGTATATGTGAGTCTTCCTGTAAGTATATTAATTATAACTGGAATTGCATATATTCCAGGATATATGAATGCATTTATGGTTTCTAGCCTTTTACTAGATAGGCAACCACCACTAAAGTATACTACTATATCTGTACCTGTTACCATTTTGATTGCATGTTATAATGAAGAAAAAGCTATAAGGGACACTTTACGATATATATCCATGCAAGAATATAATGGAAGAATTAATGTTATAGTTATTGATAATAATTCAAATGATAAAACATCCGAAGTTGCACTACAAGCTGGTAAAGAAATGGATCTAAATTTAAAAATTCTTCATGAATCTACACCTGGTAAAAATTTTGCACTTAATGCAGCCATAGATCATATAGAAACAAAATATGTTTTAACATTAGACGCAGATACTCTACTCCATAAATTAGCAATTCGAAATATTGTTTCGAGAATGTTGACAGCTCCAGATGATGTTTGTGCTGTAGCAGGAACTGTATTAGTTCGTAATGGTCGTAATAATTTATTAGCAAAAGTTCAAGAATGGGATTACTTCCTTGGAATTGCAAGTATAAAGAGACTTCAAGGATTATTTCAAGGAACATTAGTAGCTCAAGGAGCATTTTCTCTATATAAAACTAACGCAATAAAACATGTAGGGGGATGGCCTGATGCTATTGGTGAAGATATAGTTTTAACATGGAAGTTTCTAGGAAATAGTTGGAAGGTATACTTTGAACCATTAGCAGTTGCTTTTACAGAGGTTCCTGAATCTTTAAAGCACTTCTATAGGCAAAGAAGTAGATGGGCAAGAGGTATGATAGAAGCATTGAAAGTTATTAAGCCATGGAAGCAACCGTTATATACAGTTAAATATCTTACTGGATGCAATTTGATAATGCCTTACTTAGACTTTGTATATACTTTTTGTTGGATGCCTGGATTAATTTTAGCATTTTTCGGGTATTACTGGATTGTTGGTTTAGCAACACTGTTTGTCTTACCCCTTGCTTTACTTCAAAATTATATTTTATATCGTTATCAAAAGGATGTGTTCTATAATTTAAATCTTAAAATCAGAAAAAACACATTTGGATTTATAACATATGTATTATTCTACCAAATGTTAATGAGTCCTATATCTGTTCTAGGATATATTCAAGAATTCCTCAAAAGACAAAGAATATGGAAATAAAAAAATAAGAAAACCCACACTTTTTTCAAGTTATGGGTTTTCTTATTTTTATTTGCCTAATTTATTTTTTATTATCTCTAATGCTATATCTAAAGCATCTCTTCCTCCCAAGTCCTTAATATCATAATCAGGAATAACTCCTTTTCCTGTATCAAGACCATTAGGTCTTACAAAATATTTATGTGATACAAAGGTACTTAATCCAGTGTTAGGAAGTTTAAACCCATATATATCTCCATAATTTGTAGCAAGCCTACAAGTTTCTTCCCCTATTAAATGTCCCATTTTATAATCCTTAACAGTTGAAGATAGCATAACTGCACTCGAAAAAGTTATTGTTATTATAAAATCTACAGTTGATTATATCATACAATAATTTTTATTTTTGGTATTTATTTTAATAAAAGTCACATTTATTAAATCTACATAAAATGAACTAGGATTAATAATATGTCATCTATAATTATTAACCCAAGTTCATAAAAAGCAGTAAGATATAACATCGTGGTATTTAAGTATAATTAAAACTTCAAAAGTATATCTTCTAATTTTATTGTTTCCTGAATACCACTAACCATATTCTTATATATAATATTTCCATTATCGCATTCATCTTCTCCAATTATTATTACAGCCTTAATGTTAAGATTATTTGCATATGATAACTTCTTTTTTAATTTTCCTTCTTCGAAATATATTTCTGATTTAATACCTTTATCTTGTAATACCTTCCATACATTAGCACAATAGTTTATTGTATTTCCTATTGGAATAATCAAAACATCTACAACTGGTATATATTCGTAATTATCTATAAAACCTATCTCCTTTAATATTGAAAATAACCTTGTAAGTCCTATGGATATACCTACACCTGGTAAGTTCTTATCTGTATAGTACTGTGCCAAATCATTATATCTTCCTCCCGAACAAATAGATCCATATTTTTCGTATCCATCTAACACAGTTTCAAATACACTTCCCGTATAATAATCTAATCCCCTTATTATCTTTAAGTCAATTTTATAATATTCTTCACATATATTAAAAAGCTCTAGATATAAAATCATTTCTTCAATTTCAGAGATACCAGCCTTAAAAGATTCATTTTTGATATTGATATTTTTTAATTTGCTAATAATCTCTTTATTAGTTCCTTTAAAGGTAATAATTTCATTGATTATATTTGCTTTTTTTTCTCCTACCTCTTCATCAAGCATTTGTAAAAATCTTTCTTTTCCAACTTTATCGTATCTATCTATAATTCTAAAAACATTCGCTTTTTCTTTTATTTCTAATTCTTCTAATAAACCTCCTAGTATTTTTCTATTACTTAATAAAAACTTAAATCCTTTTAATCCTATTTCACTAAAAACAGATGTAATCGTACTAATCAGTAGTGCATCATTTCCTATACTCAATTCTTTGTTTCCAATTATATCTAAATCACATTGATAAAACTCTCTATATCTTGCTTTTTGGCTTTTTTCTCCCCTATAGACTTTACCTATTTGATATCTCTTAAACGGAAAAGTTAACTCGCCCATATACTGTGCAACAAATCTTGCTAGTGGAACAGTTAAGTCGAATCTTAAGGCTAATGGTGTATCTCCTTTATTGAATCTGTATATCTGCTTCTCAGTTTCTCCTCCTGCCTTAGCTAATAAAACTTCTTCTTTTTCTATTACTGGAGTATCCATAGGTATAAATCCATTTTGCTCATAAACTTTAATAATTTTTGATAATATATCGTTGAAGATTAGTTGTTCTCTTGACAATAGTTCCATAAAACCTGGTAATATGCTTGGTTTAACTTTTTTATTCATAATGTACCTCCTTAAAATTTTAATTATATATACTTGATTTTTATTTAAAAATAAAAAAACTCCCTCCAATAGCTATTAGCTATAGGACGGGAGTATTATTCACGTGGTTCCACCTATTTTTATCGATACCTCACAATATCAACCTCTTCAAGTACGACAAAGATTACTTTGTTTATACTCTAGCACTATAACGGGTACAAGGATTCCGGAAACAGTCTACTACCAAAATGGATTCGGTGTTCAGCTCAGAAATGTGTTCAAAATATACTCTAATGACCCTCTCACCAACCGGGAACTCTCTGTTTAAGAAAATATATCTCTACTATTTTTCATCAACGCATTTGAATTTTTTATTTTTAATATTGTTTGTCATTATACCAACAGTATTTTTTTATGTCAATAAAATAATTATTTTTTTATATAATTATTTATTTTCATACTAAATTACTTCTATCTAATCATAATAAAATATTCATATACTAATTACTTATTGAGATAACCTTTTATTAATTACTGTCTTGTCAATTTAATAATAGCCTCTTTATGTTGAGGGTATTTATTCAAAAGATATTCTCTTTCAAATAACTCAAAGTCTTCAAATTGAAATCCAGGGGAAACCATACATCCAACAAGAGCATATCCGGGATTATTCATTGCAGAGCCAAATATATAATTTTTAGGAACTAGAACTTGAGGCTTTTCTCCATTTTCAATATCTAATCCAAGCTTTTCTTCTGTCAGCTCACCTTCAGGAGAAATCATATATATTGTTAATGGAGAACCTGATTGATAATACCACATTTCATCAGATTTAAGTCTATGAAAATTTGAAACTTCTCCATCTCTTAATAAAAAGTAAATACTTGACCATAATTTTCTAGAACTTTTAAAGTCTACATCTAACTCATTATCTGTAATAGTTTGTTCAGAAACAAATGTTTCTTTGTAGAATCCACCTTCTGGATGAGAATTCATATTTAGTTTTTCTATAAAATAACCTGCTGTATACATTTCTAGCACTCCTTTTAATCTTTATTTTTATGATTTTTTTCTATATTTTTTGCCATCATACAATATTATAGCGTCCCAATCCCCCAATAAAAAAAGTAACCTAATTTCAAGTTAGATTACCTCTTCTATCACAAGTTAATTATTATAATATGTTTAAAAAATTTACTCCATATTGATTATTGAGTATTTCCCAACCGGGGGCTACATAACAGTTAGAGTCATCTCATATTATGATATATTAATCGTTTTTGTTTAACCATTTAATAAGTACTTCTATATATTTGTCATTCTCTTCTACGAATGGCATATGACGGCTGAATTCAAATAATTCCCACTCTGAATTTGGGATCTTATCATACATTGTTTTTGCAACAAGTGGTGAGCAAAGATCAAGCAAACCACTGATGATTAGACTTGGTTCTTGAATATCTTCAATCTCTTTCATAAAATCAAAGTTTTTTAATGTACCAGATGGGCTGAACTCATTCTGACCCCATGCAGTTACATAAGCTTCTGTTCCAGCAACCTTTGGACGTCTTAAGCATTCTGGTGAATCTGATCCTACTTGTCCCGCACAGTGACGAAGCATGAATTCTGCTTCTGCCTCCTGATATTCTTTTGACGAATAATCTTCATCTTTTTCTGCTTTTGCAATAGCATCCTGCATTTCCTGAGGAAGATATGCAACTCTTCGGCGCTGCTCTTTTTCCCATAGTGCAGCTGATGGTAAAGTACTGGATAAGATATAACTTTTTATTCCTTGGGGTTTGTATTCACAAGCATATTGGATCGCCTGCATTCCTCCCCATGATTGTCCCAATAAGTGAATCTCATCTAGGCCTAAGTGTTTACGTAACTGTATTAATTCTTCAATCCATGTCTTAGCACGCCACAAGTCAGGACGAGAAGGTGTTGCAGACAATCCGCATCCCAATTGGTCATACATAATAACCGCACGTCCATCTTCCGCAATTTTGTCAAGTACTTCAAAGTAATTATGTGTAGAACCTGGTCCGCCGTGTAATAAAACCAATGGCTTCTTATTACCTGTACATTCACCCACTATACGATAGTAAGTTTTATATTCTAGATACGGCATATAGCCTTCAGTAATTTTCATAACCAATCTCCTCATCTCTATTTTTTAGTTATTAAATACTAATATGATAATATGCTTACCTGAAAATGTCAATGTGAGTATTAAATTTTGTAATTTTCTATTTTCTTGTAAAATTTGTAATTTTTGTTTAATTACAGTATTTAGCATACATGCCTTTATACTACTATTTGTTCTGAGACAACGGACTTGCTAACCGGATGATAGGTAACTTCAAAGTCCCAATAGGTTAATTCGACTCTTTAAATGCATTAATGTATATCGGACTGACCCAATGCCCATATAATGCTCTAATCTTACCATTATGTATTTCATATCTCTTTTTATCTTATTTTTCAACCATAATTTTCAAATCTTTTATATTTAAAGATTCCCACTTTCTATCACTTCTTAATGATTTAATCAATTGATCTATATACACCCAACCATTTTCATCCAATTCTAATTCATTTGCTATAATTGAGTTCTGAAATATTTTCACATAGCTCCTTGTGATTTTTTTATGTTGGAACCTAATTATAGCAAAGTTTTATATAAAGGAAATTTTTTATTAAAACAAAAGGGTAAAAGATACCGTATTATATCTTTTACCCTTTTAGTCAGAAACTATTTCAGTATATCTCTTTTTAATTCATTTGCTTCATAGTCTTTTGTCATCTTAAATACCAATGGGCTAAGAGCTAGCATACCAATAAGGTTGGGAAGAATCATCAAGCCATTAAAGGCATCAGATAGACCCCATACAATATCAAGCTTTACTACAGCACCCACAACACACATTACAATCCAAAGCCACTTGTATACTTCAACAGCTTTGACTCCTGCAATATACTCAAGACATTTTGAACCATAGTAATACCATCCAAGAATTGTTGAATAAGAGAAAAATATAAGACCAAAAACAATGATAAGATCTCCAGGTCCAGGTAGTCCCATATTAAATGCTGTAGAAGTAAGAGCAGCACCACTAAGTAGATTAATACCTTGAGATGCAAGTTCTGCCTTCATAGTAACAGGATACATTGCTCCATCTGAGGCCAAAAGTTGTAATATACCATTTGGTCCAATGTTTATTGTAGGAGAAACTAATATTACAAGAGCCGTCATAGAGCAAACCATTAATGTGTCAATAAAAGATCCTAAAGAACCTATAATACCTTGCTTTACAGAATCTTTTGTAGCAGCAGCACCATGGGCAATAGCAGCAGTACCAAGACCTGCTTCATTAGAAAATACTCCACGAGCTACACCAAAACGAATAACTGTGCCTAAAACACCACCCTGTACTGCATGACCAGTGAATGCATTAGAAAATATCATACCTAAAGCTGCAGGAATTTTATCTGCATGTAGAATAAGAATTGCTAGTGCACCAACAATATACATTCCTGCCATAAGTGGAACAACTTTATCTGAAACTTTACCGATAGATTTTACCCCACCAATTAGAACAATAGCAGTTGCAATAGCAACAATAATACCAGTTACTAAATAAGGAACACCAAAAGAACTATTCATAACACTAGCAACGGCATTTGATTGAACTAAGTTGCCAGGGCCAAAGCATGCTATAACACCAAAAAATGCATATAACCAACCTAACCATGCCCATTTTTTCCCCATACCATTTTTGATATAGTACATTGGGCCACCCGATCTCTCTCCTTTTTCATTTATTTCTCTAAACTTAACAGCTAGAACTGCTTCAACATATTTACTTGCACCACCTACTAATGCCACAACCCACATCCAAAAGATTGCACCAGGTCCACCAGCAGTAATTGCTGTTGCAACCCCAGCAATATTTCCAGTACCAATGGTTGCAGCAAGGGATGTCATAAGAGCTGCAAATGGTGACATATCCCCATCTTCATTAGATTCACGATTAGATAATAGTAATTTAAAGGCTAGGGGCATTTTTCTAAATTGTAGGAACTTTGTCCCAACACTTAGAAATAAACTTGTCCCAACAAGCATAACAATCATAAAAGGTCCCCATGCAAAATTACCTAGGGCAGTAACAAAATCTGAAAATTTTTCCACAATTGACCTCCTGAATAGAATATTTTGACGTTTTTAAAAATAATTTAATAAGTCCACTTGATTGCAACCAGTTCTTTCCTTCTATTTTTAATTTTAAATTTCTAAAACCAATAAATTTTATTAAATCTCCATATTAATTTTGAAAATTTAACTTCATATCTTTCTAAAACTTTGCCATCACTAAATCGCTTTAGAAATAGCATATATTTATTCTTCTTTCCATAGTCCCTTTCTTTATTTTTTTAATTTTTATAGTTTTTTACTTTATTTAATTAACTTATTTCATTATATAGTTAATTAAATAAAGTGTAAATCAAATAAATAAACCTTTGTTATAACTTTTCTACTTTTTCTTTAATATTAATTATTAATTTATTACATGACCATATTAGAAATTTTCATCTATACAATATATATCTCCAAGTGGGGACTATGTTAAACCTATTTTTCAAATAAAAGACCTTTCTATGAATTACTATACTTTAAAAGGAGAACTTGAGGTTTTAAAAGATATTGATTTAACTTTAGAAGAAAGTGAAATTCTAAATCATACAAAAGGTGAAGTTGTTATAAATGGTAAGCGGAATGAGACAAAGAGTAGCCTTAATTAGAACACTTGCAGTAGATCCTAATATCTTAATTTTAGATGAATCATTTTAAGCACTAGATTATAAAACTCGACTTTTAGTATGTGATGATATTGCAAAAATCATAAAAAAAGAAAATAAAACTACAATATTCGTCACACATGACACATCGGAAGCAATGTCCCCTTGATGGCAAACTTTATATATAAAAAATAGAGGCTGTATATTTTTGCATCATCAACCTCTATTTCAAAGACTATTATTTACGATATAGTTTACCTATAAAGATTATTTTACTATCACATAAATGCCTCTATAGGTCATTTACATTTATAGTTTCCCAATGTTTTTTCAGTAATTCTTCTACTTCTCCACAATTCCTTTTTTTTAATTTTAATACTAATTCTTTATGTTCGTTGTTACTATGAGCTAATGCCTTAAATAATATTTCATCATCATCATTTGTATAAGATTTTGGTACAAAATTATAAAGTAGAGAGTTAATCATATTTATAAGCATTTCATTGTTGCACTTACTTATATAAATATCATGAAATTCTGTTGTTAATTTTAAATATTTAGGATAATCTTTATATTTTATCGCAATATCCATCATTTCTGTGAGTTCTTCCATCTGTGAAATTTCTTTCTCTGTTAATAAATTTGTTGCTAACCATCCAGCTAATCCTTCTAACACTCCTATAATACGATACATATCTAATTTTTCTTTTTCTTTAATCTCTTTAACTACAAATCCTTTATTATGTATTTTTTTAAGTAAATTCTCCCCTGCAAGCCTTGTTAATGCTTCTCTAGCTGGAGTTCTACTCACTCCAATTGCTTTACAAATCTCTGATTCAGTGATTCTTTGATTTGGTAAATACTCACCCTCTTGTATTTTTCGTGAGATGTATTCATATACTTGACGTGTAAGTGAATCATTTTTCATAAGCTTCCCCTCTTTTGTAAAAATATAGTAAACCCTCCATTTAAAAATATTATATCTTAACTCATTAAATGGAGGGAATTAAATTTATTTATTTATAGAAATTTCTTTATTTTGAGATTTTAATTTTTTTCTAATTAGTACTCCTAATATCGTTCCTAATATGCAATTAGCAAAAAGATATCCAAATATATAGGTATATCCACCATTTCCAAATTTATCCAAGAACCTTCCGCATATATTATGTGCATAAAAATCTGGTAAATATCCTATTATTGAAGCTATACCTATTACTGTTCCTGTTACATATGATGGAAATTTACATTCACTTACCATTGAAAACATAACACCATACACCATTAAAGATATAGCACTTGGTATTAATGTTAAAACAATTAATAATGTAGAATTCACATTAGATGGTATTATTAATAGTAATAAGAAGAATACAGCAACCAATATATTTCCTATTATGCACCACTTAGAAGTTGATTTTATCTTATCAACTATATATCCTCCTAATGGTGCACAAAATACCAAGAATAAATTTGTTCTAATTATAGCTATAGTACTAGAAGCATTCTCTGATATTCCTACTACATCTGTAAGATATGGTGTGAAATAAGAATTTACAGTAAATAATGTGTATGCACATAATATAGATATTGATACCATCCAAACTAAAGGATTTTTTATTACTTCTTTAACTTGACTTAAATCAAATTTTTCTGTATTTTCAACTTTATTTTCACTTGTATTTTGTTTTTTCTTTTCGTCAAAGAATATACCTACCATTATAGCCGAAACAATGGTTGCTCCTGCCATAACAAATATAGCCATTCTCATTCCAGTTACCGGATCTGAAAAACGAGCAAATGTCCATAAAGCAAGTGAATTTACAACTGCTCCTACTATACCATTTCCAGCATAATATATACCATACATTCTTCCCTTTTCATCATCATCTCCAATTAAACCTATAGCTTTCATAAGAGAACTCCAGAACACAAAACCAGTACTTACAGCCAATAGTAGCCAAATTACATTTGAAAGTGCATAATTCAATGTAATCCCAAACAATATAGTTAGTGCTGAAGTTCCTAAAAGAGATGCTATCATACTCTTTTTAGCAGAGAATCTATCTGCTAAAATTCCACCCGGTATATACAGTAAGGTACATCCTATTGAATACATAGTTAATGTAAAACCCATTTGGGTATTGCTTATATTCATTGCCCCCATTAATTGATCATAAAATACATATTTAATAAATGGTATTAAATATATAGAACCCCCACTCAATGCAAGTGCAAAAATACTTAAATATTTTTTGTACCTATTCTTCATAAACAAATCCTCCTTTTTGATAAAATACATACATTTTAATCTATCTTTTTTGATTTAGTTATTAGAATGAAAATTACATATACATACTTATTTACTTATCCTTTGGAGTTATTTGTTCCTATATATTAATAGGTTACTAATACTTTATTTATTAGTAACCTATTTGATTATGGAATTTATAATAAAATTCGAGTATATTTATTTTTGGTGTAATTGTTGAAAATCAATATATTTATTATATTAATATATATCAGGTATTCCAGCTATAGATGGTGCAAATATTTCCATCGCTACATCTCTTTGATACCTTCCTTCCTCTTTTGCTATTTTAAATACTTTACGAGTATTCTTACGGCAAAGCTGTTCCACATCATCAACTGCAGCAACAACATCTTTTGGTATATATCCAAATATTATAGCATCATAAAAACGTATAGCTCCTAAGTTTGCAACAAAATCAGGTACAACAGCTATTCTTCTTTCCTTTAATATATCATCGCCTTCTTTTGTTACAGCTATATTTGCTCCCTCACATATTAATGAAGCCTTTACATTATTCGCATTGTTTTTGTGTATAACATCTTCAAGAGCAGCTGGTATAAATATATCACAGTCTACATCTATCCACTTTGTATTTGGTCTAACAACATAATCATCTTTAAAGAATTTAGAATCCATTTCTCCTTTTGAAGTTTTATGTTTTATTAATTCATCTATATCAAGACCATTTTCACAGGTTACAAGACAATTAGCATCAGATATTCCAACCACTTTATATCCTAATTTATCCATACACTTTGCAGCACTAGCCCCAACACATCCAAATCCTTGAATAACAACTGTAGCACCTTTTTTTCCGTCCATAAGCTTCCAAGCCTCATCAGCAGAATATGCAGTTCCATATCCAGTTATCATGTCATAAAGCTTAAACCCATCATAAGTCATACCCATCATTTCATCATGGTTTTTTATACCTTCTTGTATCTTAGAATCAGCTTTCATAGCTTTAGTTTGTGGAAGACCTATTCCTAATTCATCTAATATTTCTAAAACATCTCCATAATCTACTCCTAAATCTCCACCAATTGAAACCCCTGCTTTTATATACGGAGACATGGCCATTAAGTAGCGCTTTAAAACATCCTTTGCATCTGATGCTTTATAGTCATAAGCTATACCACCCTTACATCCTCCAGTTGTATCAGATTCACAAGCTGTATACTTATATGCCATAGTATGTGCAAGTCTTATAACTTCTTCTTTGGTTACTGATGGATGCATCCTAGTTCCTCCACCACAATAATTATTCACAAAATTATATCCACATAACCATCCTTTAGCATCAGTTTCAGTATCATTCCATTCAATAACTACATAAGGTTTATCTAACATTTTTTACCCCCCATATTTTTATTTATATTTTGTTTTTTATTACCAAAGCATCTACTGCAGAAAGTCCTTTTTCATATATGAATATTGGATTTATATCCAATTCCTTTATATTATCTTTATTATCACAAGCAAACTTAGATATATTGACAATCACATCGCTAAGTGCATTCACATCAAGTGGGGGATTTCCCCTGTAACCTTTCAATAACTTTGATCCTTTTAGAGAATTTACCATCTCTATAGCCTCTTTTTTAGAAACTGGAGCAGGACATATAACAGTATCTTTAAATACTTCTACAAATACCCCACCTAAACCACAAAGAACACAGGGACCAAATTGAGGATCGTTATTTACTCCAACTATTACTTCAAGGCCTTTATTTGCCATTTGCTGAATGAGTACCCCTCCAATTCGTGCACTAGGCATATATGTTTTGGCATTTTTTAGTATCCCATGGAAAGCTTCTCTTACCTCTTCTTTATTTTGTATATTTAGCTTTACTCCACCTATATCAGATTTATGAAGTATATCAACAGAGTCTATTTTCATTACTACTGGATATCCTATTTTTTCAGCAAATCGAGCAGCATCTTCAACATTTTCAGCTACCACCTCATTTGGCACAGGTATATCATATTCTTTTAGCATTTTTTTACTTTCATACTCTGATATAGCCTCAAATTCGTTATTCTTCATATCTGGTATAGATAAAGATAAATCTACATTCTCTGGATTATAATTTACAAAGTCAGCTAAATATTTTAATATCTTAAATGCGTACCCAGCAGGAGGCATAACTGGTACTCCAATCTTTGCTAGTTTTTCACTATACTCAATGTTGCGTGTATGCTCAACAAAAGGTATCATAACTACAGGCTTTGAATTTCCTTCTTTCACTACAATTTCAATACCTTCAGCCATATAATGTATAGCAGGGTCTGCTATTTCACGTAATAATGTATATCCTATAGCTACTAATCCTACATTAGGATCTGACATTACTGTTCTTAATGCAGACGCATAAAGTTCACTATCATATGACAATGATGCCGTCATATCTAATGGATTATTAGGGGTTGCATAACTAGGTAATATTTTATTTAACTTATTTATAGTAGACTCATCAAAGTCTGGAAACTCTACTCCATTTAAGTGTCCTAGATCAGCACATACTCCTGTCTCGCCACCTGAAAGATTCATAGAAGCAAATGTTGCTTTATCTGGATATTTAGGTAAAATAGATAACATTAATGAAGTTGCTAAAAGTTCTTCTATATCATCAACTCTTATTACACCAAACTTTTTAAATACAGCATTATATACTTTATCAGCTCCTGCTAAACTTCCAGTATGAGAAGATGCTATATTTCCACCCTTTTCAGATTTACCAACTTTTAATATAACTATAGGCTTACGCTTGATAGCTGCTTTTTTAAGAGATACTTCAAATCTTTTAGGATTTTTTATCCCTTCTAAATACATTGCAACTACCTTGGTATCATCATCATCTATCAAATAATCTAAATAATCTTCTACTGTTACTATAGAACTATTTCCAGCAGAGATATTATAAGAGAATTTCATACTTGGACTATCCATTAATGATAAGCATATTTGACCACTTTGAGATATTACACCAACAGATCCTTTTCTATCGTGTTTATCCGATATAAATGCAAAAGCTTGAACATCAGACACATAGTTAACAAATCCTGCACAATTAGGACCCATAAGGGCTATATCTAGCTTTTCGCAAAGCGCTTTTAACTCCATTTCACTTTCTATACCTTCCTTGGTTCCTAGCTCTGAGTACCCACTCGCATATACAACAGTACCCTTTGCACCTTTTTTAGCTGCCTCAACAAGCATAAAATTTACAGTTGCTTTTGGTGTGCATATAATAACAAGATCTATTGTATCTTGGATATCTGATATAGACTTGTAACAAGGTATATCAAACACCTTATCTCTATTGGGATTTACAAAAAACACTCTAGATATATCCATATAACTCAATATATTTCTGCATGTATCTCCGCCAAACCCTTCTTTTTCACTGGCTCCTATAACACATATATTTCTTGGATTTAATAATTTACTAATATCCATTATCTACCTCCCGTCAGCTTTTTTTACAGCCAACTCAAAACCTTTATCAAAGCATTCTCTATTTTTAGGATTATTTTTTCCTTTATCTAAGAAAAATTTATCTATACCATTTGCAAAAGTATCTTTATCAAACATACTAGTAGCTGATGCTAATGCACCTAACATTACTATATTAGCACCTTTTATATTTTCACTACTTTCAGCTATTTCAGTGGCTAAAACTTCAATAACCTTTACATCATTACGAAACTTATAATTCTTAACTATAGATTTATTCGAAATTACCACTCCTCCAGGTTTCAATTTATTTTCAAACTTATTCAAAGAAGGTTCATTCATGGCAACAAGTATATCTATCTTATTTATAAATGGACTTGATATTTCATCATCACTAATTTTCACGTTACAATTTGCTGTTCCTCCACGCATCTCAGAACCATATGATGGAATCCAAGTTACATTTTTTTTATTATTCATAGCAATATTCGCTAGTATAAGACCACTAGTTAATACTCCTTGACCTCCAAAACCTGAAAAAATAACATTAGCCATTTTATTTACCTCCCCTCTTAACATATTCGCCGGTTGGATAAATATCCAATACCTCACTTTTTATACGTTCTAACGAGTCAATAGGAGTTAATCCCCAGTTTGTAGGACATGGAGAAATTACTTCAACAAACGAATATCCTTCTCCACTTATTTGAGTTTCAAATGCACTGCGTATATATTTTTTAGTCTTGCTTATCTCAGAAGGATTTATAACAGATCCTCTAGCAAGATATGCAACATCTAAGTTTTTCATAAGATTTATAACATTAACTGGTTTTCCTGTAACACCTACATCTCTTCCCTTTGGGGAAGTAGTAGTTTTTTGACGATCTAAAGTTGTAGGTGCCATTTGTCCACCAGTCATTCCAAATACTCCATTATTCACAAATATAACTGTTATATTCTCATTTCGTATAGCAGCATACATAGTCTCAGAAAATCCTATTGCAAGTGCATCTCCATCTCCTTGATAAGTAAACACTGGCTTATTAGGTCTACATCTCTTTATACCTGAAGCAACTGCAGCTGCACGACCATGTTGAGCTTGAATCCAATCTACTCCGAAGGTATCTATCATTAAACAAGCACAGCCAACAGCTACAGCTCCTATTGCATCCTTTTCTAAATTCATTTCTTCTAAAACTTCTGCCACTAATCTATTTATTATCCCATGGCCGCATCCTGGACAAAACTTATTATCCTCAACAAGTATTTCTGGCTTTTTCTTTAACATATCTAAATAGACACCTCCATTTCTCCATCAGCTAATATTTTCTCTACTCTTTCAACTATATCTTCAGCAAGAGGAACACTACCGCCAGCAAGATAACTATGAACTGGCAGTTTCATTTTACATGCAATTTTAACATCTTCTACCATTTGCCCAAGAGCTGATAACTCTACACATAGTAGCGCTTTTTTCTCTTCTATATTTTTAAATGCTTTAATTGGATAAGGATACAAAGATATAGGTCTAATTAATCCAAGCTTTATTCCTTTATTCCTAGCAATCTTAACAGCTTCACGGCATACTCTTGCAGATATACCATAAGCAACTAATACTATCTCGGCATCTTCAAATTCTAATTCATCCCACATTTGTTCTCTAGCTTCTATTTGATCATATTTATTCTTAATGTAATTATCATAATCTTGATCGTAATACATTATTGAAGTCACTTTACGGAATTCGTCATTCCCTTTCCCTTTTAATGACCAATCAAATTTATCTGGATCATGCTCTTCAAGTTCTCTAAATTCAACTGGTTCCATCATTTGGCCTATAGATGCATCTGATAAGACTATTACTGGATTTTTATATTCTTCCGCTTTATTATATGCAAGGTGTATTAAGTCAGCTGATTCTTGTACTGATGCTGGTGCATATACTAAACATCTATAGTCACTATGTCCTCCATTTTTTACAGTTTGCCAATAATCTCCTTGTCCTTGATATATATCTCCAAGTCCACTTCCATATCTCATTACATTTATAAATACACATGGTAATTCAGCAGAAGCTACGTATGATATGCCTTCTTGAAGTAAACTAAATCCGGGACCAGAAGAACTAGTTAAAACTCTAAAGCCTGCAGCAGCTCCACCATAAACCATAGATACACCTGCTATTTCAGATTCTGTTTGAACAAAAGTTCCTCCAACTTGTGGCATTCTCCAAGATAAATACTCAAGTATCTCACTTTGTGGAGTGATTGGATACCCTGCGAAAAAGCGACATCCAGCTCTAACAGCAGCTTCTGCCATCGCATCATTACCTTTCATAAATATCCTCTTCATAATCACACCTCCACTATTTCAAATACATATTCTGGACACATAACATAGCATGAACCACATTTTACACACTTCTCTTCATCTACTTTAATGGTTTGATAACCTTTAGAATTCATGTAACTTGATAAGCTAATTGCATCTTTTGGGCATATATTTATACAATAGTGGCAGCTTTTACAGCTTTCTTTATGAAGTATTAACTTTTCCATAACATATTCCCCCATTTTCATGAACTTTTATAATATTATTTGAATATTTAATTTTCAAGTAATAACGTATACAATTTAGTATTAATTAATTTATTTTTATAAGAAAAATCTTTTCTTTCATATGAAATTATATTAATTCCAGTGTTTATTTATGAATAAAATTCAAAATTAAAATTGTATACAATTTTATGTAATAGATAATAAAATTATTTAAAAAGAGAATTCTTTTAAATCAAAGAATTCTCCAAAAAATTATTTAATCAACTTTATTTATATGTTTTTTTCTACACTTTTAATAAATGCCAACATATCTTTTTCTAATTCTTTATCTATCATTGACTCAGGTGCACTATCTAATATTTGTCTTACCTTTTTATTTGCTTGTGATACTATATCAGGTGATCCAAATTTAACCCAAGTTTCATAGCCTTCCCAATCTGACACAGTTGGTCTCCATGGTTTTCTACAATTCTTAATAGTACTACGATGAGTCAAGAAAGATTGGCTAAAGTCAACATCCATTATAGCTTTTATACTAAAATCACTTTCGTTCATATCGACACCCTTGAGTATACGTTTTACACGGCCCACCATTTCATCATCAAGAACAGTCTTTTCTAAAGACATAGACATTAAATTATCTAGTGTTCCAACATTTTCAAGTCCGACATGTACACCTGCTAAAGCCCCTAATAGATAGCTTTGCATAGTCTCAAATCCAGCTTGATAATCTATAGTTTTAGCAGCTGATCCACCCATAATTCCTCTTATAGGCATCTTATATAGTTCTTTAAGCATTTGTATTCCAGCTGCAGTTGCCAAAGCTGTTTCTGGAGCTCCGCTTTCCCAAGTTGCTCTTTGCATATTTCCATAAATATTTGTAATAGTAGGTACAACAGGAATTCCTGGGCGTAATATTTGTGATAATACCAAACCAGCAAGCATCTCTGCATTTGCTAATAATGTAACTCCCCAAATACTCATTGGAGCTGTAATTCCAGCCATTGGAGCTGATGTTATTTGTATAGGTTGGTTCCATTTAGCATATTCCATTATAGCTTCACATGCAAACTGAGAATAAAACAAAGGGCTATTAGGACATATACACTGCCATGTTACATAGTTACCTTCTAAAAATCCTTTTTTTCCAAATCCAATTTCAAGAAGCTGCATAATTTCATTTATTTGCTTACCTGAAGTTACCTCCGATGGTGATATCCACATTTTATCAGTATTTTTTGCCAGTTCAAGAGTACAATATAATGCTGAAACTCGTTTATCAATATCTGAAACACCTATATGTGAACTTCCTACTATATCTATATTATCTAGCGCTTGGTGAAGTTTTGTAAGATTAGCGTAGTCTTTAAGAGTTCCATCTCTACGTGTACCATCATAATCTAACATAAACACTTCTCCACCTGAAGGTTGAACTAAATGTTCTTCACCTATTATCTTAGAGTTTGATTCATTTATAGATGTAAGCTTAAATTTACTTGGAGTTTTTTCTATAGCATCTTCAATTGCATTTCTTGTAAAATATACTGCATTCCCTTCAACTTTAAATCCATTTTTCTTAAATATTTCAAGTACTTCTTCTGCTTCAAAAGCACAACCTTTTTCTTCTAATATTTTTATACTTTGATCATGTATTTCTTCTAATTTTTCTCTTGGTAATACCTTATATGCATTATTAAAACACATTAAAGCTTCCCCCCTAAATATTGAATATTTGATTTTTTGATTTTAAATAGCATCGTATACGATTTAATTATATATTCATTTGTTTATATCAAAAAAATATTTTCTTAATTGAAATTATATTAATTTTATTGTTTATTTATGAATAAAATTTCAAATCAAAATCGTATACAATTCCATGTGATAGATTATTTTTATTTAATCTTCAATTCAATTTTTTAAAAATTTCCTATATTCTATCATTCACTATATCCTCAAATCCAATCTATAAATAAAAATTTTAATTATAGATAAAAAAAGCTCTGGATCTCAAAGAGTTTCCAGAGCTCGATCTAGCATTATTATGTTTGAAATTTATAAAATCATTCTATTTTTATAAACTCTAAGTTTTAAAATAGCTACAAAATCTCCCATATCTTAATAATATAAATTATACTAAGTCTTTTATCATCTCGGGTGGAATACGTGAATCCTATTCTTCAAATCAACAATCTTTCTATGAATTACTATACTCTAGAAATAGAACTTGTTGGTCCATCGGGTTGCGGTAAATCCACAATAATGAACATATTATCTAGTCTTATAACTCCTACATTATAAATGGTAAGATAGGATATATGTTTCAAAGAGACCATCTGCTTGAATGGAGAACTATAATTGATAATATAAAAATCGGACTAGAAATACAAAAAAAAATTAAACGACGAAGCTTTACAGAAGATAGAAAAACTTCTTAAGCTTTACATTATGAAAAAAGCTTGATGTAACAACTACTCTAGTTAATACACAGCTTATTTAAAATCAGTTAATTCTAAATAATATTCTACCCAACATCCGTACTTGTACTATTTGTGATGATTTGGGAATCTGAATACAACTAATGATAAGAAAGTGAAGCTTTTCATATTATAAGAGAAGGGCAGATCGAGGGTATAAATCGATATGCCCTTGTTGAAATTAAATTTATAAATAAGTTATTTGGTTTAGCCTATAAAATAAAATCGAAAAAAAATTGCTCTAGTATTTAATATTTTTTGCACCAAAACAATATTTTTTTATTAGTCTTTTTATTATAAGAATTAAAGATTTGTAATTTTAAAAAGAAAACAAATCTTTTTTAGGGAATAATCCATATAGGCCACCGGTATGGATAAATAATATGTTATTATTCTTCTTGAAATTTCCTTTTTTGATTTCGTTTACTAATCCGTACATTGCTTTTCCAGTATAAACAGGGTCTAAGATAACCCCCTCTAATTTAGCTACTTCATGAATGAATTCTATCTCCTCTGACCTACTTAAAGCATATCCCTTTCCTACATAACCATCTATAATATCGATTTCTTCTTTAGAAAATTGAAAGGTTTCATCTATATAAAAAAGACTTTCATTTATTACTTTCTCAATCTGATTTTTAAAGTATTCTTCATCATTAGATACATTTACACCATATATCTTTGCGCCATAGCCCATAATCTTATTTGCAAGGAATAATCCCCCATAGGTTCCACCTGATCCTACAGCAATCACTACGGCATCGAACTTTGTTCCCATTTCTTTTCCTTGCTGAATAATTTCTTCCATAGCTTTAAAATATCCAAAGGTTCCTATACCATTTGAAGCACCTTCTGGTATAATGTAAGGCTTGTAACCTTCCTTTGATAGTTCTTCCTTTACCGCTTCCATAATTTCCATTCTCTTTTCTCTGTATTCCTCAGGCGTTATAAATCTAATTTTAGCCCCCAATACCTTATCTAAGAAATAGTTCCCCTCTACGTCTTCTTCTCCATTGTTTCTAAGAACTAAACAAGATGATATCCCTAACTTAGCAGCAACGGCAGCAGTAGCCCTCGCATGGTTAGACTGGATTCCACCGCAAGTAATGAGTAAGTCACACCCTTGATTCAATGCTTCCTTTACAGAAAACTCCAGCTTCCTTACCTTATTTCCGGAAATCTCAGTACCAGTTTGATCATCTCTCTTAAGAAATATATTTGGACCGCCTAATTTTTTAGATAATCTTTCTAATTTCTCAATCTTAGTAGGTAGATTCGCAATTCTAATTCTACTAGGGATATTTATCATATTAATCTTCCTTTCGTTTCTTATATTTCCTAATATTATTCAACAATGCTCTCTTTACTGTTGTATAAACCACTACTAACTGACAGCGGGTCTCCAAATGCGTTTTCTTTAACCAACAAATCCTACTATAACATATAATACAAATGCTATAGCAGCTGATACTAGAGCATATGGTATCTGAGTCTTAACATGATCAATATGGTCTGATGCCGATGCCATTGATGCTAAAATCGTAGTGTCTGATATTGGAGAACAATGATCTCCCATAATAGCGCCTGAAATTACCGCTCCAGCACTTGCATATATGTTTGCATCCATAGCTACTGCCATTTGCATTGCTATAGGCATGAGTATTGCAAATGTTCCCCAGCTTGTGCCAGTTGAAAATGCAATTATACAACCAAGAATGAATATTATTGCTGGTCCAAGTGCTCCATTAATCCTTCCTTCAACTATGCTTGCCATATACTTTCCAGTTCCAAGATTTGAAATAGAGTTACCTATAGCAAAAGCAAATATCAATAGCGATGCAACAGGTACCATTCCTCCTACACCTTTATAGAAATAATCCATATATTCGTGTAAATTCATTATCTTCTTAGCTATAAAGTACACTCCACAAAATGCTAGAGATGCAAGTACTGCCCAAAATACAGAAGTCGAGCCTGAACCTTCCATCATATTACCTTCACCAGTAACATACAGTCCAATTGGCATCATTGCAATAAGAACTATTAAAGGCAATATCATATTCATCATATTTGGCGTTACACCTTCTTTTACTGGGACATCTGTTGCATCCGTTGAAACGAGAGGTGTAGCTCCTTCTCTTAGAACCTGACCAGTTGTCATTACTCTTTCTTCAGCCTTTTTCATTGGTCCCCAATCTTTACCTGTCCAAATGTAATAGAATACTGATATTACAGCTATAATCGAATAGAACTGAAATGGAAGGCTTTTTATTAATATTTGTACCGGATTGCCTGAGATAACTCCTGCACTTACTTGAACTCCAAGTATTGCAATAAGTGTTGCTCCCCATCCATTTAAAGGAATAAGTGCGCAAATAGGTGCTGATGTAGAGTCACAGATAAATGCAAGTTTTTCTCTTGAAACCTTATACTTATCTGTTAAAGGACGAGCTACAACTCCAGAAACAAGTATCGTAATTGAAGATTCTATAAATATTACTATGCCAATGATGAATGACAACATCATAGCTCCTCTTTTACTCTTTACAGTTTTAGTTTTTTTAGTTAAATAATCAATAAATCCAGCTACACCCCCAGAAGCTTGAATTAAAGTGATTATTGCACCAACTAAAAATGAGAATATAATAGTTTTTGTTATCCAGCCTTCAGCAAAAACTGCTACAATACCATTCAAAGAATTATTTAATGCACTTAGAGGATGCCAACTAACCATTATTAACTCTGCAGCGAAAATACCCGCAAATAAAGATATAAAAACTTGTTTTGATCTAATTGCTAATAAAATTGCAATTAGTGGTGGCAAAATACTTAGAATACCATACTCCATAAATTTCCCTCCTTATTTATTTAAATCAAGAATATTGTAATATTCACCTCCCTTTTTATTCTTGATTTATTTCTACTCTAAATGTTCATTAACTGCTTTTTCAATTCTTTTAAGTCCTTCTTATAACATATCCCTAGAATAAGCAATATTAATTTTCATATACCCATTACCCTCTTTACCAAACCAACTTCCGCCATCTAAGGCAAACCTTGCTCTATTTATCATGAAATTATTTAGTCTCTCATCATCTAAGCCAAAATCTTTATAGTCTAACTAAACAAGATATGCCCATTCAGGCCTAACAGGCTTCTTTTATAATCTATTCTAGATTTCTATAAAACATGTCGTTTCTAACCCTTTTTAATGAAACTTTATAGAATATCTTTAGAATAAAAACTAAGAGGTGTGATTTCAGGTTATTATCACACCTCTTATAATATTCATTTATTCAATTTAACAACAATCACACACTTTTTCAGATACTTTTGCAATTATATTTTTTTAATATCTGGTTTTTGTGCAAAAAATATTAGATGCTAAATCAATTCCTTAGTCAGTTCCAGATATTTTCGTATTTTATTTTCTATTTTTGGTACATACTGATAAACCCATCTCATTATCGTTGTATGATTAATATTTAATCCTCTTGCATATACTTTGTTATCTATTTTTATATTTTCATATTTCCCGTCTTGAATCTCTTCCTCTGTTATTACTGCATTTATACGTGTTACCGATCTACAGTACCAAAAATCAATGGAAGAAAACGTATACTATATCTGGAAAAGATTTAAGACCTGGAGATTTAGAGTTTTATCAAAAAAATGTAGGTAGACATGTAGGGATTTTTGTTGGAGCAGATGAAAAAGCCTTCTATAGTTGGTACACCAAGATATCTTCCACCATCAAAAATTTAATATTTCAAAATACCATATGTTTCTTTCAAAGATGATAGTTTTGTATGATGGAAAAATAAGTAAAGGGCTGTGTTCTTTACTTATTTTAAAAGGAGGTTGTTAAATGTTCGAATTTAAAAAAATAGAAAATACTAAAAACACTCATTTATTAAAAGACATTAATATATATATACAGAGAATAAAAACTACGGAAAAGGATATAGAAAAAATGAGAGTTATACGTATGTTTTGTAAAAAATATGGAGATAAGCCCATGGCTATTGAATTGATGAAAATATATTTAGTTAAACAGAAAATACAACATCCTATGTTTTCTTATAACTATAATAAGAAAAAAATATTATTTGATAGATAATGGTAATAAATATTTTAGATTCATTAAAAGCAAATTGAGTTTATCCTTAGCTGATCTGAATAACTATCTTTGAAAAGCTTTATGCCTAAACGTTTAAAAATCAAATTCGAAAATGCATTTCTTTCAAATTCTTTAGCGATATCATTATATTAGTTTTTCAATATATGCTACTTTCTACGATTGGGAATGAATCTTCCCTAATATTTTTGCGTCATTAATATCAGCATAGCGAATTTTATACATAAGATATCCCCCTTCACTAACTCATAATAGTTTATATGCTATATAGCATATAAACTATTTATTAGCATTTAATATCTATTGCGAAATTTGTAATAGTTAAATTTCATTATAATATTTAATAGTAAATTTTCACACAAATTACATTGCACACAATATTTGCGATACATTCTATAAATAACTATAAATGTAACTGAACGAAGACTTACTTTATATAAAAATAGTTAATGGTTTAAGTCATAGATAAAAGAGAATACAATTAAAAAACAGCCTGAATCCGATTTAGCTAGAATATAATCTCAAAAATAGAACCTAAAAATTTAGGTTCTATTTACACGAAATAACTTATTGCTTTATATAATTCTTACTTGTCTTCATGAAATACTTTAAATTTCTTATTTAACTTACCTACACCTAAATATCTAGCCTTATAATCATTCAAAAGGTCTATAAACTTAGGCGATAATATAAATAATGCAATTATATTGGCAAATATAGGTAATGCTGTTGTTATATCTGATAATAACCACAGTGTTGCCCCTTCATAACCCCAATAAACAGACATATACACAAATCCTAGTGCTGGTATTGGATATATCCATTTATACAATTTTAAAAACTTATCTTTTAAAGGTCTTTCCCCTAATAAATATCTAAGTACAACTTCTATTTGAACATATATACCTGATGATGTAGTTATACCAAACAAGAAAGTTGCTAATGCTAATACTATTCTAGCAAAAGAACCTAACCCTGATTCAAAAGCACTTAGTGTGAGTGTTGCTCCATCTAAACCTGAACTCCATTGACCTGTTGTTATTATAACTAAAGCGGTTACACTACACACTATAAATGTATCTACAAATACTTCACAAACACCTAACACACCTTGTTTCACAGGATGATCTACTTTTGATGATGCATGTATCATTGGTGCAGAACCCCATCCAGCTTCATTTGAAAATACAGATCTAGACATACCTGTCTTTATAGCTATTGCAAATGTAGCTCCTGTAAATCCACCAAATGCGGCTGTTCCTGTAAATGCATTTTTAAATATCATACTTATAGAAGATGGTAATACTGCTGCATTTTTACCTATTATAAATAATCCAGCTAATATATATAATATACACATTATAGGAACTATATTAGATGCTATTTTCCCAATAGTTTTTAATCCACCACCTATCATAACATATAATAGTAATGTGTAAATCACCCCTACTATCATCATATTTATATTAAAAGTATTCGCTACAGCTTCTGATACAGTATATGTTTGTATATTTATAAATATTGCTATAATAAATCCAAGTGAAAATAATGCTGTTAATATTTTGAAAAATCTATTAAATCCTTTTTGCTTTCCTACGCCTTTTTTCATATAATAAGTAGGACCACCAAAAGTTTCGTCTCCTATACCATTACTTCTATAATGAACAGCCAATGTAATCTCAGCCATTTTTATTGTCATCCCAAATAGACCTGCTATCCACATCCAAAATATAGCTCCTGGACCACCTATAGCTATAGCAGTTGCAACTCCACCTATATTACCTACACCTATAGTAGTCCCTAGTGCCATACTCATAGCTTGATATGGAGATATCATACCCTCTCCATTTTTTTTATCCGATTTTTTAAATAGTTGATTTTTAGTTTCTCTCCAAATAGCTTTCACAAATCTAAATTGGAAAAATCCTGTCTTTACAGTTAAATACAATCCTGTTCCAAGCAATATAAGTACTAGAGGCATTCCCCAAAGATAATTCCAAACTATATTCTCAATTAAAGCTCTTGTCTGCATATAATCCCCCTATTTTTAAAATCTAAGTGATAAACAGCTTAATCCGCCATCAAGCTTTCTATACTCAGAAGTATCAACTTCTATAACCTTATATCCTTTTTCTTCTATTGCTTTTTTAGTTTTTTCATATCCAGCTGGAACTAATACTGTATTATTAACCCATATGCAGTTAGCAGAATAACTTTCATCTTTACTTATAATTATTTTATTAAAATCCTTAAATACATCTTTTTCAATAAACTCGCCTGCTACTAATAAATTATTATTTTCTAAATATGCTAAACCTGTTTTTAAATGTAATACTTCTTCTAATTCAATTACAGAACCCGTATGTCCATGCTTTTCTAACTTCTCTATGAATTGTCTGCATCCTTCTTCATTTGTTCTAGCAGATTTACCTACATAAAAGTGGTTTCCAACCATCATAACATCTCCACCTTCCAAAGTTCCTGGTGCTGTTATGTACTCTATTTTATCTTCTGAGAAAAATTGTTTTATAGTATCTATCATATCCTCTGTTTCTTTATTTCTAGACTCAGCTCCTGGATTACTTATTATTGCACAGTTTTTAGTTATTACTGCAGTATCTTCTACAAAGCATGAATCTGGAAATCTTTCATCTGCATCTAAAACTGTTACATTTACATTACAAGCCTTCAAAGCTTCTACATACTTATCGTGTTGTTTTAATGCTAATTCATAATTTGGTTTTCCTAATTCTGGTGCTGATGTTATGCCCTCTACCATTGATCTTGATGGTCTTTTTACAATTACATTTTTAAACATACTAAATCCTCCTCCAAATTTTTGTTTTATAGTTTGTTTATATAATATATGTTATGCCAAAATAAATATGTTCATATGAAATGATTTGTGGTTCTAAAGCAGACAGCCCCTATTCCTTATACAAAAAACTCTGGACCTCAAAGGTTTCCAGAGTTCTATCTAGCACTAATGTTATCTTAATTATATTAGTGTTTATATATTTTCAAATTCGAAGCTAGTACTATTATTTATCATTTGATTTTTCTACTTCTTCTATTGTTAAACAATATGATTATAAGAATAAAAAAACAAAAACAGCAGAAATGGATATAGATCTAAAAATGTTCTATCTGGTTTTGGAGAAATAAAACTTAGTATACCAAAAGATAGAAATGGCTAATATGAACCAAAAGTAATAAAAAACAATGAAATTGTGTCATTACAAAAGTCATCGCTTTTTTCTATATTTTTAAAATAAAATAATTTCATTATGAATTAGTAAAAAAGTATATATAAATAAATAAATAAATAAATATAATTCTATCTCAAATATTAACATACATTTTTTGATATAATCATTTAATATCAAATAGAAAGAGGGATTTTATGCAATATAGAGAAAAATTAAAAAAAGCGGACAAAATAGTTATTAAGGTAGGTAGTTCTACTCTAACCTACTCCAATGGAAGGTTAAATTTTAATCGATTGGAAAAATTAGCAAGAGTATTAACTGATTTACGTAATCAAGGGAAAAAAGTGATTTTAGTTTCTTCTGGATCTATTGTGGTGGGAAATGAGAAACTAGGATTAACAAAGCGATCAGAAAAATTACCAGAAGTACAAGCTGCTGCTGCTATAGGTCAAGCTGTATTAATGAAAATATATCAGAAATTTTTTGAAGAATATAATCAATTGGTGGCTCAAATTCTTGTAACAAAGGATGTAATGGATAATTCTATTAGAAAGAATAATGCAGAAAATACTTTTAACACTCTTGTAGATATGGGTATCATTCCCATTGTAAATGAGAATGATACTGTCGCAACTGATGAGATTGAATTTGGAGACAATGACACGTTATCAGCAACTGTAGCATCTTTAATAAAGGCAGACATTTTGATTTTATTATCTGATATAGACGGGTTGTATACTAATGATCCAAGAAAAGATTCTTCAGCTAACATAATTTCTATCGTAAATGGAATATCTCGTGAAATAGAAGAAGTAGCTAGTGGTGCTGGTACAACATTTGGAACAGGTGGCATGATAACTAAAATATCGGCTGCAAAAATATGTAATGAATCAGGAGTTGATATGGTGATTGCTAATGGAAAAGATCCTCATATAATATATGATATATTATCTGGCGAAGATTTAGGAACTTTATTTTTAGCTTAGTAAATCTAATTAATAGTTTAAAAGTATAAATATTTGAAATAGTAGGAGGTTTAAAATGGAAAATCTGAAAATCAAAGGGGAAAAGGCTAAAAAATCTAGTTATGTATTGGCAAAATTATCTCCTGATGCTAAAAATAAAGCATTAGAAAATGCTGCTAAATTAATATTAAAAAGACAAGATGAAATAATAAATGCAAATAAAAAAGATCTAATTAATGCTAAAGATAATGGTATTAATGGAGCGTTACTAGATAGATTAATGCTAAATCAAAATAGAATTAAATCTATATCAGAAGGACTTTTACAAATAGCAGCCTTAAATGACCCTACCGGTGAAGTAATCTCTATGAAAAAAATGCAAAATGGATTGATGATAGGTCAGAAAAGGGTTCCAATAGGAGTTATTGGAATAATATACGAAGCTAGGCCTAATGTAACAGTGGATGCTTTTGGACTGTGTTTAAAGAGTGGTAATGCTGTGATTTTAAGGGGTGGCAAAGAAGCTATCAATTCTAATATTGCTATTATAGAGATATTACAAGATGCTTTGTTAGAATCTAATATTCCTAAAGAATCCGTACAGCTTGTAGAGAATACTTCTAGAGAAAGTTCCATAGCTTTAATGAAGCTACACGAATATTTAGATGTACTTATTCCAAGAGGTGGAGCAGCACTTATTCAATCTGTAATAAAAAACAGTACTGTTCCAGTAATCGAAACTGGAGTTGGAAACTGTCATATCTATATAGATGTAAATACTGATATGAATATGGCTACATCAATTGTTAATAATGCTAAAACCTCAAGACCGGGAGTTTGTAATGCGGCAGAGACTCTCTTGGTTCATAAAGACATAGCTGAAGAATTTTTACCACAAATATGCCTAAGTCTTAAGAAAAAAAATGTAGAAATTCGTGGAGATGAAATAGTTAAAAAGATTGTTCCCTATGTAGTACAAGCTTCAGAAAAAGATTGGGCTACGGAATATTTAGATTATATTATAGCTGTTAAGGTTGTAGATTCTATAGATGATGCTATTAATCATATAAATACCTATGGAACAAAGCATTCTGAAGCTATAATAACTAATAATTACCATAATTCCCAACGATTTTTAGAAGAAATTGATGCAGCAGCAGTATATGTAAATGCATCCACAAGATTTACAGATGGATCCGAATTTGGTTTTGGTGCTGAAATAGGAATAAGTACACAAAAATTACATGCTAGAGGTCCTATGGGACTAAAAGAGCTTACTTCAACTAAGTACATAATTTATGGAAATGGTCAGATTAGAGAGTAAGAAATATAACGAATTTAAAAAATTGAAAACATAGCTCCTAATCAGAAAAGATCTAAGCTTCTTCCGCTAATCCCTTCCTACTAACGAAGAATAGCTTAGTTGTATATCATAATCCATATGTAGAAAATATATTGTCTGCTATTAAGGCAATTAAACAAGCCGTTGAGAATGGATCAAACATATATGGTGTAGGTATTTTTTGGTGGCCAACTTTTATGGGGGAAACCATCTAGAAACGAAATATGTTTTAACATTAGATGCAGATACTTTACTCCATAAATTAGCAATTCGAAATATTATTTCAAGAATGTTAACAGCTCCAGATGATGTTTGTGCCATAGCAGGAACAGTGTTAGTTCGTAATGGTCGTAGTAATTTATTGGCAAAAGTTCAAGAATGGGATTACTTCCTAGGAATTGCAAGTATAAAGAGACTTCAGGGATTATTCCAGGGAACATTAGTAGCACAAGGAGCATTTAACTAACGCAGTAAAACATGTGGGTGGATGGCCTGATGCTATTGGTGAAGATATAGTTTTGACATGGAAATTTCTTAGTAATAATTGGAAGGTGTATTTTGAACCATTAGCAGTTGCTTTTACAGAGGTTCCTGTCGTTTTAAAATATTTTTATAGGCAAAGAAGTCGATGGGCAAGAGGGATGATAGAAGCATTAAAAGTTTAAACCATGGAGGCAACCGCTATATACAGTTAAATATCTTACTGGGTGCAATTTAGTAATGCCTTACTTAGATTTTGTATATACTTTTTGTTGGATACCTGGATTAATTTTAGCATTTTTCGGATATTATTGGATTGTTGGTCTAACAACACTGTTTGTCCTACCTCTTGCTTTACTTCAAAATTACATTTTATATCGTTATCAAAAAAGTGTATTTTATAATTTAAATCTTAAAATCAGAAAAAACACCTTAGGATTTATAACATATGTACTATTTGATCAAATGTTGATGAGTCCTATATCTGTTCTGGGATATATGCAAGAATTTCTCAAAACACAAAGAATATGGAAATAGTGTAGGATTTAAACCCTACACTATTTCTAGATTATTTATATTTAATAAATTTGATTAAGTTTATATTACATAAATGAAAGTTGTTAAAATAGTATATGCATAGATAATGCAATTATCGGGATTCCAATTAGTGTTCTTTCTAAAAAACAAATAATTAATTCCGATAACTTAACTGGTAATCTCGTAGCTATCATAACAACTATAGTTTCTGAGAAGAAAATAATTTGAACCATTGATAAAGTAGTAATAAAATATCTTGCACCAATATCTAATACATCTACTTTGTCAGCTATTAATAAAACTGGTAAGAACATTTCTGCTATTCCTACTGGAACAGAAGGTGCTATTTCAGCAGCATTCGGAATAGCAAATATTTTCAATATCGGAATGAACAACATACCTACCCAATGGAAAAATGGAGTATATTCCGCAACAATCAAACCAGTTATACCTACAGCAGACAATAATGTAAGTACTTTAGGAAGTATTGTATAACCATCAATTAAACTTGAGCTAATTTCTTTAAAAATATTTTCTGCAGTATATGCTCTTTTAGCAGCTCTGTCGATACCCTTCTTGAAAATACCTAACTCAAATTTAGATTCACTAACTATTTCTTCTTTAGTTTGTCTTCTACCATTGAAGTAAACATTTGGTTTTTTTGACAGTGGAGGAATTCTAACCATAAAAATGGTAATTATAAAAGCAATAAGCAGCGATGAAAAATATACTTTAATGAAATGTTCGCTTAAGCCTGCTGTTTTAATTACAAGTACTGCAAAACCCACACTTACAGCACTAAAGCATGTTGCAATTACTGACGCTTCTCTTTTCGTATATATGTTAGTTTTATAAAGCTTACTTGTAATGATAACGGCCATTGATGAAGAGCTTACAAATGATGCAATCGCATCTACAGCACTTTTTCCAGGAACCTTAAATATTGGTCTCATTAAAGGCTCTAGTATAGATCCTACAAAATCGATTCCTCCATAGCTTAATAAGAAAGGCATAAAGAATGCTCCAACAGGAATAATCCATGCGACTCCAATAACTATGGCTGGAATAACCGTTCCACCTGTAGCCCCTCCTACAATCCATTCAGGACCAACAAATTGATCAAAACTAACATGTAAAGTATATATAACTGTGTAAGCTGCCCCTAAAAGATAGAAAAAAGGATGAAAAACTGAATCATGTTCAAAATACTCATGAAGCCTACTACCTTCTTTTGCAACAAATTTACCATAAAAGCTTGCAAAAGCATTAATTACTATAACACCAGTTATAGCCCATAATCCAAAACTTCCAAATAGTTTTATAAAGTAATTATAAATAAAACCAAATAGAACATCGGATTTTCCACCAATATTAAAAGGAACAAAGAATACTATTACTGCTATAGCAGTAAAGAAAATTGATTTTAATAAACCTATTTTATAACTTCTTTTATCCAATCTTAATGAATCGAGATCATTAGGTTCATTAACATCAACATTAGTTTCTGTATTCATTGTAGTATCAGACATAATAATCCTCCAATCATACCATGTTTATATTGCAACGAACTATTACAAAAACAATAGATATAGCGACTAAAATTATTACTTTTCTAATTTTTTATGTAAAGCAAGCATTGAAATAAATTCAAAACCTACATTTGCAGCCATAAAAGCGGTCATTTCAGTTGGGTCATATTGTGGAGCTACTTCAACAATATCACAACCAACAAAATTAAGATCTTTAAGGGCACGGATAACGGTTAATGTTTCATATGATGTAAATCCTCCTACTTCAGGAGTACCAGTACCTGGAGCATACGCTGGATCAACAAAATCTATATCAAAGGTTAAAAATACTTTTTTATCCCCTACTCTTTGTTTAATTTCTTGTATCAATGCCTCAAAACCCATTTCTCTAACTTTATGCGCTGGAATAAGTCTAAATCCTAATTCCTCTTCAGCAATTTTATGTTCGTTAGGATCATATAGTGAACCTCTCATTCCGATTTGTATTGTATGATTAGGGTCTATAAGGCCTTCTTCTACAGCTCTACGAAATGGAGTTCCATGATTGTGTCTTTGTCCAAACACTTCTTCATTTATATCTGCATGCGAATCAAAGTGAACTAATGCAACAGGGCCATGCTTCTTAGCTATAGCTCTTAAATTTGGAAGTGATATTGAATGATCTCCACCGAAAATTATAGGAATTACTCCTGCATCCACTATTTCCTGCAATCCATTTTCAATATTTTGAAAAGTTGGTTCAATGTAACCTGGAACGATATTTATGTCTCCATAATCTGCCCCATTTAAATTCTCTAATACATTTACTTGTAGATTCACATTGTTAGGTTTTATAAGTGCTGATATACTTCTGATAGCACTTGGTCCAAATCTTGAACCAGTCCTAAATGAACTAGCAGTGTCAAAAGGCACACCTATAATAGCAAAATCTAAACCTTCTGTTGTTTCTAACCTTGGTAAACGCATAAATGTTCCTGTATTACAAAATCTTGGTGAGTTTAAAGCACTAGCTGGCTGATTTAATTTTGTTTCTTTCATAATTCATACCCCCATTTATAATTTTTATTTTCGTTCAATTATTTAATATTTAAGCAAGTACTGTGCCAATTTTAAACTTTGATTAAAAATGAGGTAAATACTTAACTTTAGAGTGTTTACCTTTTAGAGTTTAATATTAAATTAAAATCTTGAAGGCAAAACTGCCTCCTATTTTATGTAAAGAATCATGCTTGTCTACTGTTTTTGTTTGATTAAGAAAAAGAGGCAAAATTGCCTCCACAATGCAAATTTGCCTCTTTTTAAAAAGAAATACTTATATCATGTTTTTTTAGTTTTCTCCTTATTGTACTACGATCTAATTTTAAAATATCAGACATTTCTTTTGTATTCTTAGACTTCTCCATTACATTAAGCAAGAGATTTCTTTCATAGCTGTCCATAGTGTCTTTAAATGGAGATAGATTTCCTATACTAATTATATTTTCATTTTTTGATGTATAATTAGTGATTAAATTAGGAAGATCCTCTAATCCTATTACTTCATTGCTTGTAGTAACAATTAAGCGCTCTATAATATTCTCTAACTCTCTGACATTTCCTGGCCAACTGTATTCGATAAGATATTTTAGTGCTTTTGGATTTATTCTTTTAGCAAATTTATATTTTTTATTTAATCTATCCAAACAGTTCATAATAAGGGGTTGAATATCCTCTTTTCTCTCGCGAAGTGGAGTAATAAATATAGGTACAACATTTAATCTATAATATAGATCTTCTCTAAATTTCTTATCATCAATCATTTTCTTTAAATTTTTATTAGTCGCAGCAATAATCCTAATATCAACAGATATCAGTTTTTTGCCGCCAATTCTTAAAAATTCTCTATCTTGTAAAACTCTAAGAAGCTTAGCTTGCAATTCAAGTGGCAACTCTCCAATCTCATCTAAGAATAGTGTTCCCTCATTTGCAAGTTCAATTAATCCTATTTTTCCTTCTTTAGCAGCCCCAGTGAAAGAACCTTTTTCATACCCGAAAAGTTCTGATTCTAAGAGAGATTCTGGAATAGAACCACAATCAATCTTGATAAACGGTTTATTTTTTCGACTACTATTATGATGAATTAACCTACTTATTACTCCTTTACCAACACCTGATTCCCCTTGAATTAATACCGTAGAGTCAACCCTCGCTACGCGTACTGCTAAGGTTAGAATTTTTTTCATTTTAAAACTTTTGATTACGATATTACCTTCGTTCATTTGTTCCCATCTTAAAAGTTCAAGTTCTGATTTGAATTTTTCTTTAATATTATGAGCATCTTTTAATTGTCTTTTTAAATTATTTAATTCTGTTATATCTCTAGAGTTAATTACTACTTTACTTATTTTCCCATTCTTTAATATAGGTGTGCCTGTAGCCATTATTTCTTTCCCATTAACCTTCTGTAATATTGTAATAGGAACTTTTTTTTCTAATACTTCAAGAGCAACAGATTTTGAATATATTCCACATTTCACTAATTCTTTCATGTGTTTTCCTACAATATTACTAGCGTCCACTCCATCTATTCGCTCACATGCACTATTAAAATATAAAGTTATTCCATTTCCATCTGTAACATGAATACCATCAGAGGATGAGTTGATAATTTCTTTAAGCTCTTCTTCTAAATATATATAATGCTGCATCTGTTTTGAGTACAATCTTTCTAATATCTTTTTTTCATTTTTTATTTGTATTAATTCACTTCTTATAAATCCCATATATACTCCATCATCATCAACAATTGGTAGAATTTTTTGTTGTATTTTATTAAAGTTGATTAAGCTACTATCTTTTTTTTCAACTACAATATTCTTATTTACTATTTCTGAAACTTTTTCTTTATAACTAAATGTTTTTGTGAAAGAGAATAAATCTAATATTCCTACAATCTTATTATCTTCAACAACAGGTAGCTGAGTTGTCTCAGCTACCTGGAATATATCTAGTATTTTTCTTTGATCTTTTTCATTCACATCAATATAAAAATTTTTTTCTAAAATAAAATCCCCACTCAACATCCTCAATACCTTCTTTCAATAGGCGATATTTAATAAAATCATATCTTTAATTATTTCTTTATATAAAAATAAATTCCTTTGACGAACCAATACTATTATTGTCGAACATCACTGTAACAGTATGATAAAACTTCATAGAAAAAAATATAGTAAGGAATTTAAAATTCAAGTTGTTAAACAAGTTATTGAAGAAGATAAGAAAATATCGCATATAGCTAAAGAATTAGAATTATCTAGAGATATGGTATATAGATGGATAAAGGAATTCGAAATTAAAAAAAGTATTCAACCTTTCTCAAGGAACAAAACAACAAAAATTTAAATTCATAAAAGAAGATTCTTCAAAGTATGATGTATAGTAATATGTTTAAGTCGTATTCTGTAGGCATCAGGAAACCGGCTGCCCCAATACCACGCCTTATTAAAGTTAAATACCCCTAAACTAATAATACGCAAAAATTCAGATGGAGTAATGACTTCATCTGAATTAAATTTATTTCTACAATAAACCTTTTATATCTACTCAATAGCTCCATGCAATTCACTTACAAAATTAAAAACTTTATCTTTAACTGCTTCCTCTTCTAGTCCTTTTTCAATTTTCTCAACAATCGCACTTCCAATAATCAGCCCATCACATAATCCCTTTAAATTTTTTATAGCTTCTTTATTGGATATACCAAATCCAATGGCTAAAGGTATCGTAGTATATTTCTTTACTTTATTTATAAAATTTGATAAATCTACTTCAAAACACTCTCTTGTTCCAGTTACTCCCTTTGATGATATACAATAAACAAATCCTTCAGAATCTAAAACAATTTCTCTTATTCTATCTTCAGATGTAGGTGCAACTAAAGCAATTAAGTCAATAGGGTAATTCTTCATAATCTCATTTAATTCTCTTCTCTCTTCTAATGGTAAGTCTGGAATAATTAATCCATCAACTCCACTGTTTTGACACTTATCTAAAAACCTATTTATTCCATATCTATGAATAGTATTAAAATATACTAAAAACACAAGAGGTAATTCTGTCTTCTCTCTTATTTTAGAAACCATATCAAAAATAGAATCAATATTTGTTCCTGCTTTCAAAGCTCTTTGAGCTGCCCTTTGTATCACTGGACCATCGGCCAAAGGATCAGAATAAGGTATGCCTAGCTCAACAATATCAGCTCCTGCTTTTTCCATTTCAAGTACTAGATTTAAGGTAGTATCTAGATCAGGATCTCCACTCGTTATATAAGTAATTAGTGCTTTTTCATTTTTTTGTCTTAATGTATTAAATTTTTCGCTTATTCTACTTTTCATTTTTTGTTCCCCCTATCACATTTAATATTGTATTTACATCTTTATCTCCTCTACCTGATAAATTCAGTACAATTATGTCATCTTTTTTTGTGTTTGGTGCTAACTTCATTAAATAAGCCACTGCATGAGAACTTTCAAGTGCAGGAATAATACCTTCTACTTTTGTTAGATATTGAAATGCATTTACTGCTTCATCATCATTTATCGCTTCATATTTCACTCTACCTATAGAATGATAATATGCATGTTCTGGACCTATTCCTGGATAATCAAGCCCAGCTGATATAGAGTGTACTGGTGTAATTTGACCATATTCATCTTGAAGTAAATATGTCATCATTCCATGTATCACACCAATAGATCCCTTGCTAATAGTAGCTGCATGTTTATCTGTATCAACTCCAAGTCCTCCTGCTTCTACACCATATATTTTTATATCTTTTTCTTGGGCAACAAATGGGTAAAATAACCCCATGGCATTACTTCCTCCACCTACACAAGCGATCAGATAATCTGGATTTCTTCCTTCTTTTTGGAATATTTGTTCTTTCACCTCATCACCAATGATCCTTTGAAAATCTCTTACCATCGTTGGATAAGGATGAGGTCCTACAACAGAACCAATCACATAAAATGTGTTTTCAACATTAGTAACCCAATCTCTAATAGCTTCATTTGTAGCATCCTTTAAAGTCCCTGTACCTGAGGCTACAGAATTTACTTTTGCACCTAGTAATCTCATTTTAAATACATTTAACGATTGTCTTTCTATATCTTCTTCTCCCATATAAACTTCACATTCTAATCCAAACATGGCACATATTGTAGCAGTTGCAACTCCATGCTGACCTGCTCCTGTTTCTGCTATAATACGTTTTTTTCCCATTCTCCTTGCTAATAAAACCTGCCCAATAACATTATTGATTTTATGCGCACCTGTATGATTTAAATCCTCTCTTTTTAAGTATATTTTCCCTCCTCCTAGCTTTTCTGTTAAATTTTTTGCAAAATATAATGGTGTAGGTCTTCCTGAATACTCCTTAACATAATATTTATATTCATTTTGAAATTTTTCATCTTCCTTAGCCCTTATATACTCTCTTTCTAGTTCTATTAATGCATTCATCAAAGTCTCTGGTACAAATTGTCCTCCAAATTTACCAAATCTTTTTGGCATATCTAGTTTACTCATTTTATCCCCTCACACTTTCTATAATTTTTTTTATTTTTTCAAAATTCTTTACTCCATTTACTTCAACACCACTGCTTAAATCTACAACATGTGGCTTTACAGTTTTTATTGCTTTTTTTATATTTTCACATTTAAGACCTCCTGCTAAAATAACAAATTTATCTTTATTTATATCTGATACTATATCCCAATTAAATATTTTTCCTGTTCCTCCATACTGTCCTTTTACAAAAGTGTCTAGTAAAAAACCTTTTACAGGATATGATTCTAATTCCTTTAAACTCGTTTCGTCCCTTATTCTAAATGCTTTCCATATTTCATAATCAAACTGATTACAATACATAGGACTTTCATCTCCATGAAATTGAAGTATATCTAAATCGCAATATTTTGCTATTTCATTTACTTGCTCAAAAGAGTTGTTTAAAAAGACTCCTACTTTTTTTATATTTTTATCTAAAATATCTATTAGTTCTTTTGCTTTGTATTTATCTATTTGTCTAGTGCTTTTTGTGAATACAAATCCAACATAATCTGGTTGTAACTCATTTACATATAAAATATCTTCTTCTCTTTTGAGTCCACATATTTTTATTTTTGTCAATCTATCTCCCCCTAAGCTCATCTAATTTTTCATTTATATATTTTGATTTCATTAAACTTTCTCCTATAAGCACTCCATTCACTTTTAAGCCTTCAAGAAATTTCATATCATTTCTTGTATTTATTCCACTTTCACTTACTATAATCTTATCTTTTGGTATTAGTTTTATTAATTTCTCTGTTGTTTTGATATCTGTTTTAAATGTCTTTAAATCTCTATTGTTAATTCCAATTATTTTTGTTTCTGTATTTAATACCATGTCTAATTCAGTCTCGTCATGTATTTCTACTAGGCAGTCAAGTTCTAGTTCTTTTGCTATATTTTGAAATTTAATCAGTTTATCTTTAGATAAAATAGCTGCAATTAAAAGTATTGCATCCGCTCCTAATAACTTAGATTGATAAATTTGATAGGGATCGATGATAAAATCTTTTCTTAAAATAGGAACAGACGTTATTTTTTTTATTTCAGATAAATACTCATTCTTTCCTTGAAAAAACCTATCTTCAGTTAATACCGATACAGAGCTTACATTATTTTTTTCATATTCCTTTGCTATATAAATGTGATCAAAAGCTTCTTTTATAATGCCCTTTGATGGAGATGCTTTTTTTACTTCTGCTATAATATTTAATTCTTTATTATCAGACATGGCTTTCTCAAAATCTCTTGTTTTACTACAGTTGTCTAACTTAGAAATAATTTCATCAATACTAATGATTTTCTTTTCTTCTTCTACCTTTTTTATTTTGTAATCTACGATTTCATCTAAAATCATTTTTTCATCTCCTGACTTAGTTCAATAAGTTGATTCAACTTCTTTAATGCAAAGCCATTATCTAGTACTTCTTTTGCCTTATTAATTCCATCTTCTAAAGAATCTGCTTGTTTTCCAACATATATAGCAGCCCCAGCATTTAGTAAAACTATATTTCTTCTTGCACCTTTTTCCCCATTTAATATTCTTAACATAATATCCGCATTATCTTTTATTTGTCCTCCTAGTATATCCTCTTTATTTGCTATAGGTATATTAAAATCCATAGGATTAATATAGTAAGTACTTATATTATTATTTTTCAGCTCTGTTACCTTTGTTTTTGTAGTAGTCGTAATTTCATCTAATCCATCTAATCCATGTACAACCATGGCTCTTTCAACACCCAATTCCTTTAAAACCCCTGCTAAAACCGCTGTAAGCTTTTCATCAAATACCCCAAGCACCTGTCCATTTACCCTAGCTGGATTTGTTAATGGACCAAGTACATTAAATATGGTCCTTATACCCAATTCACTTCTTGGAGTTATTACATTCTTCATTAATTTGTGGAAATTAGGAGCAAACATAAACCCTACACCAATCTCCTCAATACACTTTTCTACTTCACAAGAATTTAAATCTATATTTATCCCTAGTAATTCTAGTACATCTGCACTTCCACATTTACTTGAAATAGATCTATTTCCATGCTTTACAACTGCAACTCCACAAGCTGATGCAATAAATGCTACTATAGTAGAAATGTTAAATGTATTTGCCCCATCTCCACCTGTTCCGCAAGTATCAATAGAATACTCTTTATTTATTTTTACATGTAATGATTTATCTCTCATTACTTTAGCACTTCCTGTAATTTCTTCTATCGTTTCCCCTTTTACTCTAAGTGCTGTTAAAAAAGATCCTATTTGTGCTGATGTTGCTTTTCCTTCCATAATCACATTCATAACATTGATCATTTCAGATTCACTTAAATTTTCATTCTGTACTAACTTATTAATTGCTTGTTTTATCACATATATAACCCCCAATACTTATAATCCTAAAAAATTTTTTAATATTTTTTTCCCACCCTTAGTTGAAATGGATTCTGGATGAAATTGCAATCCATATATAGGATATTTTTTATGTTTTAAACCCATAATTTCTCCATCTGAACTTTGAGCAGTTATAATAAGTTGATCTGAAATAGAATTTTTTTCTACAACTAAAGAGTGATATCTTGTTACTTCTAATGGATTTTGAACATCTTTAAATATATCTGTTTCATTATGTTTAATCATAGAAGTTTTCCCATGAATCATTTTATTAGCATGAACTATTTTTCCTCCAAATACTTCGCCTATTGCTTGATGGCCTAAACATACTCCAAGTACAGGAATGTCTTTTCCTAATTTTTTAATAACATCTTTTGATATTCCAGAATCACTTGGAAAACCAGCCCCTGGAGAAATTATTATATGTTTAATATCCATTTTCATTAATTCTTCTATTGTAATAGCATCATTTCTAAATACTCTAACATCTGGATTTATTTCTCCTATATACTGATATAGGTTATACGTAAATGAATCATAATTATCTATTATTACAATCAATATTCTCCCTCCCCTACTTTTTTTATTGTCTCAATAAGAGCTTTCGCCTTTTTTAATGTTTCGTTATGCTCACTTTCTGGATTAGAATCAGCAACAATTCCAGCTCCTGCCTGTATATAAGCAGTATTATCTTTAAATACAACAGTTCTTATAGCTATGCAGGTATCCATGTTGCCGTTAAAACCCAGATATCCAATTGCACCTGCATATACACCTCTTTTGTTATTTTCTAGTTCATCAATTATTTCCATAGCTCTTACTTTTGGTGCTCCAGATACTGTTCCAGCAGGCTGACAAGCTACTAAGGCATCATACATATCGTATTCTTTTTTCATTTTTCCAATTACATTTGATACAATATGCATAACATGAGAATACTTCTGTATTTGCATATATTGGTTTACTTTAACAGTTCCAAATTCTGATATTTTACCAATATCATTTCTTGCAAGATCTACAAGCATCAAATGTTCTGCTCTTTCTTTTTCATCTTCTAATAATTCTTTAGAATACTTATCATCTTCTTTTATATCTTTTCCTCTAGGTCTTGTTCCTGCTATAGGACACGTTTCTACTATCCCTTTATTTGCTTTTACTAGTAATTCTGGTGATGAACCAACTATTTGATAATCTCCAAAATTTATATAATACATATATGGTGATGGATTGAAAGTTCTTAACGTTCTATATGCTTTAAATGGATTAATACTTGTTTCAACCTCAAATCGTTGTGATAATACAACTTGAAATATATCTCCATTTCTTATATATTCTTTTGCTTTTAAGACTTTTTCCATAAATTCTTCTTTCGTTTCATTGCTTGAATATTTTATTTCTTCTGAATTTTCTCGTTGTTCTTCAACATAAAAATTATTTTCTAATATTTCTTTTTTTATTTCTTTTAATCTCTTTATTCCTTGTTCATAACATTTTTTTATCTCATCTTTTATTAATGTATTAACAATGATTTTTATCTTCTGTTTTGTATGATCATAAGCAATTACCTCTTTTGTAATTAAAAGGTGTACATCTGGCATTTTTATATCATCTTTATTTACATTAGGTAGTTTTTCATAATTTCTTATAATGTCATATCCCATATATCCTACTGCTCCACCTGTAAAATCAGGCATATTGTTAATTTTAGGAGATTTATAATCATTAATTAATTTTTTAATAATTTCTATTGAATTTCCTTTTTTATTAATAACTTTATCTTCTTTATTAATAATTACCTTATCGCCATTGCATTTTACAATAATAAACGGATTTCTCCCAATAAAAGAAAACTTTCCCCATTTTTCACCATTTTCTACACTTTCTAAAAGAAAGCTGTTTTTACTTTTGCAAAGCTTCCTATATAGAGTAATTGGTGTATCCATATCTCCTTCTATCTCCATACAGATAGGAACCATCTTTGAACTTTCACTTAAATTCTCGAATTTGTAATAATCTGGATAAATCATATTATCACCTCTTTTTTATAATAAAAAAAAGCATTCCATCCCTATAATTAGGGACGAAATACTTTATATTCCGCGTTGCCACCCTGATTAGATATAATACTACCTTCTAAAAAAGTAACAAAATTGTACAGAAAATAAAAAAAACACTTCATCCTAATATATAGGACGAAATGTTTATATTCCGCGTTGCCACCTAATTTAAAATAGTATCACTACCATCTCTCTCTTCCAAGTACAGAAATAGACCTATCTATTTCGATACTCTGTCCCTATAACGTGAGACCCACGACAAGTGATACTCTCCTACGATTTCACACCGCTTCTCATAGAACCATTCAGTAACCAATTCATATCGGGCTTCCACCATCCCCAACTCTCTATAACTTCATGTATTACTTACTTTTTCTAATCGTCGAATTTTTAATATTCGTAATTTTTGATATTTTTTATTATTTTAACATGATTCATCGTATTTGTCTAGTAACTATTTCTAATTTTTTATATTTATAAACCCCTCTTATTTAAGCGTGTATTTTATTTTCTTCTAACACTTCTTGCAATGCATCTATAAATTTTTGAGTTTGGTCTTTAGTTCCTGTACTAACTCTTAACCAGTTTTTCCAATCCCAAAAATATCCAGGTCTTACTATTATTCCTTTTTTGAGTAATTCTTCAAATACTATTTTTGAATCAACTCCAACATTTACAAATATAAAGTTTGAATTAGACTTTATATACTCTATATTATTTTCTTCAAAATATTTTTCCATCATTCCCATACACTCATAGTTAAGCTCTACAGTTTTATCTATATGATCATCATCATTTAAAGCTCCTATTCCTGCAGCTTGAGCCAACCTGTTAACATTAAATACCATCTTCATCTTATTCATAGCACTAGTTATTTCACTTGATGTAAGTAAATATCCAACTCTTACTGATGCAATTCCAACAGCCTTTGAGAATGTTCTAAGTATAATAGTATTTGGTCTTTTTCTTAATATCTCTAAAGAATCTGGATACTTATCATTTTTTACAGCATACTCATAATAAGCTTCATCAAATACTAAAACTACATCTTCCGGAGTATTCTTTACTAAATAATCAATATCATCCTTAGTCATTATATTTCCAGTCGGATTGTTTGGATTACATACATAAATTAATTTCGTCTTATCGTTGATTTTTTGAACAAATTTTTCAAAATCATGCTTATAGTCTTTAAGATCTATTTGATGAGCAACTCCACCCATAAAAAGAACTTCACTCGCATATTTTCCAAATGTAGGGTTAGCCATTATAGCTTCATCGCCTTCATTTATAAAAGTTTGAGCTATTATTTTTAAAAGCTCTTCCCCACCATTACCTACAACTATATTTTCATGCTTTAGATTGTATCTTTTACATAATCCATCTTTTAACTTAGTGCAGTTAGAATCTGGATATATATGTATACTATCTAATTCTTTTTTTATTTCATTAATAGCCTTTAAAGATGGCCCTAATGGATTTTCATTAGATGCAAGCTTTTCAATATTTTCAATACCTAATTCCTTCTTTAATTCATCTACAGACTTTCCAGGTATATACGGTTTTATAGAAGCTACTTCTTTTCTAAACAGATTTTCACTCATAATTTCAACCCCTTATTTTTACATTATATATAAATTTAAATATTCATATTTACAAATACCATCATAGCCATAACGTATCCATAAATTCCAAATCCACAAATTTGCCCAATACATACCGGAGCAGTTACAGATTTTCTTCTATATTCTTCCCTTGCATGAACATTGCTTATATGAACTTCAATAGTTGGTATTTGTACTGCTTTTAAAGCATCATATATTGCTATGCTATAATGAGTATATGCTGCAGGATTTATTATAATCGCATCATAAACACCATAGGCATTTTGTATATAGTTTACAATTTCACCTTCTATATTACTCTGAACTATATCTATTTTTAGTAATAACTCTCTTGCTTTTTCATATAAGTATGAACATATTTCTTCATATGTTTTTTCACCATATATATCTTTTTCTCTAATACCTAAAAAATTAATATTAGGGCCATTTATTATTAGTACTTTCAAGGATTTCATCTCCTTATTTTATTTAATCTACACATTTAATTATTCTACCTACAACTTCATTTAATTCTGTATCATTAATTATCTCATAGTCACAATATTTCTTATAAAGGTAATACCTTTGTTTAAATAGGTTATAAATTTTGTATTTTCCATCTTTTAATAAAGGACGTGAACTTATATCAACATTAGAAATTATGTCTTCTATGGGCCTGTTAACAAATATTATTATTCCATTTTTATTAAGTCTTTCTATATTTGAATATAACTTCACTACACCTCCTCCAGTAGATATAACCATAGAAAACTTACTACTCACCTCTTCTACTGCTTTACTTTCAATTTTTCTAAAATAATCTTCTCCATAATTAAATATATCTGTAATGCTTCTTTCTTCTTTTTCTTCGATATATTTATCTATGTCAATAAATTCCATACTTAATCTTTGAGCTAAAATATTTCCTATAGTTGTTTTGCCGCATCCAGGCATTCCTATAAGAACTACATTTTTATTTATCTTTCTCATTCATTATTACCACCTTGCAGTATTGAATTAATTTTATAATAGATCTTATCACAAATAGCACTATCAATTTCTGTGTTATTCCATAATTCTTCTGCTTTTACAGCTTGCCCTATCAACATATACAATCCATTTATAGATACTAATCCTAATTCTTTTGCATATTTTAAAAATAAAGTTTGTGTAGGATTGTATATCAAATCAACTGCTACTTTAAATTTTGACATATCTTCTTTATTAATAGGAGAAATATTTACATTAGGATGCATTCCACATGGTGTGCAATTTATTATTATATCTTTTTGTTTTAAATGTTTTATTTCATCATATGATATTAATTTAAATTTTTTAAATTTTTCATCCACTTTACTAATATCCCTACTTACAAATACAATATCATTTATTTCTTTATCTAAAAGGTATTGGACTACAGCTTTTGAAGCTCCTCCCGTTCCAAGTATTACAGCAGTTTTATTCTTAACATTAACATTATATTTATTAAGCATTATTCCAAATCCATAGTAATCAGTATTATATCCAATAGTTTTATTATCTTTAAAACATATTGTATTTACTGCTCCTATTTTATTAGATTCTATTGACATACCATTTAAATATTTTATTATGTCAACCTTATACGGTATAGTAACATTTGCTCCTCTTGCTTTTAATGCATTTAATCCAAACACTGCATCTTTTAAATGTTCATTATTAACTTCAAATAAATGATAATGTCCATCTATACTTAACTCTTTAAATATTATTGAATGTATTATAGAAGAAAAGCTATGGCCTAGCTTTTCTCCTATAAGTCCATATAAACTACTCAAAGCAATCCCCCTTTTAAACTTTTTATATTTTATGCGATTTGTAATTTCCAAGTAATTTAAAATATATGCTCTCTTTTTCAATTAATTTAATTGTTTCTTTTACCACTTCATCCCTCAAACAACCTTCAAAATCAATATAGAAGAAATATTCCCATGATTTATCAATAATAGGCCTTGATTCTATTTTTGTCATGTTCAAATTATTTTGAGCAAAATACTTTAGAATATTAAAAAGAGTACCTGGTTTGTGTGAAATAGAAAACAATATACTAATTTTATTGCAATCATTACTTATTTCAAGATTTTTACCTATTACAATAAATCTTGTATAATTACTTTGATTAAAATTTATGTTAGATTCAAGTATATCTAAATCGTATAATTGTGCTGCTTTTTTACTAGATACAGCGGCTTTCGTTTTTGAATTTTCATTCTTAATAAACTTTGCACTAATAGCTGTATTACTATAAGGAATCAGTTTCCAATCAGGATATCCTTTGAAAAATTCACTGCTCTGTTGAAAAGCTTGAGAATGTGAATATACCTCTTTGATATCTTCTATTTTAGTACCTTTAATAACCAGTAAATTATGATCTACTTTTAAGCATTTCTCGCCTATTATATAAAGTCCATATTTACGTAACAAATCATATATTTCTGATATTCCACCAGTAGACGAATTTTCAATAGGAAGTACTCCATAATCTATCTTATCGTTTTTGAGTGCTTTAAAAACATCTTCAAATTCATTTAGATTTTTAGTTTTAGCCTCCTCTCCAAAATACTCTATAAGAGCCTGTTCACTAAAAGATCCATGCACTCCTTGAAAACCTACTATATATTCATTTTCTTTATTTTTGTATATTGTATTCTTTGTTTTATGTTTTTTTTTATCACTTATATCAATATAATTACTTAATTGATCTTCTTGAATTGATCTGCTAATATCCATAATATTTTTTAAAAATTCTTGTGCTGATTTTTGAAAATATTTATTTTTAATATAATTAGTATTTTTACTTAAAACTTGTTCTTCTCTGTATATATTTAATATAGGAAAATTATTTTCATATTTGTATTCAGCTATCTCTAATACTTTTTCCATTCTTTTTTCAAACAACTTAATAAGTTCTTTATCTATACAGTCAATCTCTTTCCTTAAATTATCCATTTTACCCCCTCCCTTTCTATCACTAAATCTAACAAAGATACAGCACAAGCAGCTTCAACAACTGGTACTGCTCTTTGTACAATACATGGATCATGACGTCCCGTTACATTTATTTGTATATTCTCTCTTTTAGATATATCAACTGTTTTCTGCACTTTTCCTATTGAAGGAGTAGGTTTAAATGCAGTTCTAAATATAATAGGCATACCACTAGTAATTCCACCGAGTACTCCTCCATTATTGTTTGTATAGGTTTTAACTTTATCTTCATCTATAAAAAATTCATCATTAGCCTCAGAACCTTTCATTTTAGTAATATAAAATCCTGCTCCAAATTCAACTCCTTTTACTGCTGGAATAGAAAATAGTATATGTGCAAGTTTACTTTCAATTGAATTAAAAAATGGTGAACCTATTCCTACTGGGAAGTTTATTACTGCCGTTTCAACTATTCCTCCTACAGAATCCTCTTCTTCTTTTTCTTTTAAAATTAATTCTTTCATTTTTATCCCTATTTCATCATCAATAACAGGAAAATCTTTTTTTACTATCTCTTTCAAAAATTCACCTTTAAGATTTACCCAATCAAAATATTCTTCATTTATATTACCTATGCTTTTTATATGACTTCCAATTATTATATCTTTTCTTTCTAAAATTTGTTTTGCTACTGCTCCTGCAAAAACTAATGGTGCAGTTAATCTCCCTGAAAAATGTCCTCCCCCTCTATAATCATTAAAACCTGAGTATTTTATATATCCTGTATAATCGGCATGACCTGGTCTCATAACATTTTTTATAGATTCATAATCTTTCGAATGTTGATTCGTGTTATATATAACAGCACATAGTGGTGTTCCTGTTGTTTTATTGTTAAAATATCCACTTAATATATCAAACTCATCACTTTCTTTTCTTGGTGTAGATATTTTATTCTTACCTGGTGCTCTTCTTTGCATTTCGTTATTTATATAATCAAAATTCAATTCTATACCTGCTGGAAGACCATCTATAACTATTCCTATGGCTTTTCCATGAGACTGCCCAAAGATTGAAAGTTTTATATTATTCCCCCATGTTCCACTCATCTATTCTTCCTCCTAGCTTTTTAAAATCACTCCAGAATGTTGGATAAGATTTTTTTACAGAATCGCTGTTTTGTATAATAACAGGTTCACTGCATTTTATTGAAGCAATTGCTAAAGCCATGGCTATACGATGATCATTCCAACTATCAACAGTTCCACCTTTTAACCTTTCTTTTCCATTAATCAACAACCCATCTTCTAATTCTTTAATATCTGCACCTAATTTATTTAACTCTGTGGCTATGGCTTTTAATCTATCTGATTCTTTTATTCTAAGTCTAGCAGCATTAATTATTTTTGTAGTTCCAACACTTAAAGATCCTAAGGTTGCAAGTATCGGAACAAGGTCTGGACATTGAGAAGCATCAATTACTATTCCTTTTGTTTTTGAACTTTTAACTTCAATAAATTCATTATTTATAACTATATCTCCATCCATATTTTTTACTATATCTAAAATAGCTTTATCTCCTTGAAGAGAACTAACATTCAAACCAATGCATTTAATATTATCTCCTAGTATTCCTGCCACAGTCCAAAAGGCTGCTTGAGAAAAATCTCCTTCTACTCTATAATCATTAACTTCATATTTTTGATTTCCCTTTATATAAAACTCTTTATAGTTATTATTTTCTATTTTTATAGAAAACTTATCTAAAACATCAATTGTTAAATCGACATACCCCTTTGATTCAAGATCAGTTGTTATTACTATTTTAGAATCTCCATTAAGTATTGGTAATACAAACATAAGTCCAGTAATAAACTGAGAACTTACATCCCCTTTAATTTCAAAAGTTCCTGGTTTTAATATTCCATTAACACTTAAAGGTAATTTTTTATTATCATTTAAATACTGTATACCCTGTTTTTTAAATATTTCATAATAAGTATCAAGAGGTCGCTCTATAAGTTTTCCTCTACCAGTAAAAGTTATACTTTCTCCAATCAAGCAAGCCATTGGTATAAAAAATCTTAGTGTAGATCCCGATTCTTTACAATCAATTTGATTATTTATTAGCTTTAATGCTTCATTTCCTTTTATTGAAATTTTACTTGTTCCACTCCCTGAATCTATTTCACTTTTTTTAACTTTTATCCCTAAAGATTTCATACCTTCTAATGTGGCAATAATATCATCAGAAAATGCAATATTTTCTATGTTACTTATTCCATCACTAAATCCCCCACAAATTATAGCTCTATGGCTAATGCTTTTAGATGGTGGTATTCTGATTTCTCCTTCAAGTATTGATGGTGTTATTTTTACACATTTCACTCTAAAAACTCCTTTTGTCGTCTAAATTTTTATATAAATATTCATATCTTTTCTATCTATCTTCTTTAAAAAACTATCTCCTATTCTTTTTAGCAAAATAATATTAATATCATCTCCTTTATTTTTCTTATCTAAATTAATAGTTTCGATAGCTTCTTTTTTATTCATATTAGGCAGTTCATATGGTAGTTTATACTTAATCAGTATTTTCTTTATTTTATCTACTGTTCCTTTTTGAGTTATACCTATATCCTCGCTTTTTTTAGTTATATAATGCATCCCTATTGCTACAGCTTCTCCATGAGTATACTTTTCATATTTAAAATGTTTTTCTATAGTATGACCTAAAGTATGCCCAAAATTTAATATCATTCTCTCTCCTGTGTCTTTTTCATCACTTTCTACTATATCCTTCTTTATTTTGCAGCATCTATATATTATTTCTTCTATATTATTAAATAACTCTTGATCACTATTATATTTGAGTAGATTTTGAAATAAATTTTCATCCCTTATACAACCATACTTTATTACCTCAGCCATTCCGTCATATAGGAATCTTTTATCAAGAGTATTTAATAACTCTGGATCTATATAAACTGCTTCTGGATGATAAAAGCTTCCTATAAGATTTTTACCTTTAGGTAAGTTAACTGCTACCTTTCCACCTACACTGCTGTCAATTTGTGCAAGTAGAGATGTTGGAATTTGTACAAATGGTATTCCTCTAAGTAGTGTAGAAGCTACAAAACCTGTCAAATCCCCAACAACACCTCCTCCAAATGCTATTATTAAATCAGCTCTAGTTATTTCAAAATCTAAAAGCTCATCATAAACATTTTGAAGAACATCTATTGATTTACTTTTTTCACCAGGATCTAAAACAATCATTTTGACTTCAAAATCATTTTTAAGATTATTTCTTATTTTTTCTCCATATATTTTTTCAACATTTGCATCTGTAATTATAGCTATTTTCTTGTTCTTGTATATTTTTTTCAACTCTTCTCCAATGTTATTTATCAGCCCTTTTTCAATATATATAGGATAATTTTTCTGAGGAAGATTTATATTTAAAGTATGCATAATTACATTATCTCCCCTCTCTTAAGTTTTCCTTTTTCAAATATAGATTCCAATGAATCAATATCTTTATTTATTATTAAATTTTTAATCTGAGATAAACTTTTTTCAAAAATATCTATCTTTTCTATTATATTTTTCCCATTATCTATAAACACTTCTAACCAAAGCTGAGTATTCATATTTGCTACTCTTGTAGCATCTTTAAAACTTCCTCCAATAAATAAATTTGTATTTTCCTCAATATCACTGTTCACAAGAGCTGATGCTATTATATGAGGTAATTGACTTGTAAAAGCAATAATTTCATCATGCTTTTTCGGACTAACTTTAACTATATTTTTACAACCTATACTTTTAATAATATTTTCTAAAATCTCAATATTTTCTTTTTTATTTTTATTTGTAGGAGTGATTATATAATTTGCATCATTAAATATATCCTTTGATGCAAACCCAATCCCCTTACTTTCTCTTCCTGCCATTGGATGAGCACCAATAAAATCCAAGTCTTTACGTAAAAATGAATTTATTTTTTCTAATATTTTATGTTTAATACCTGCAGTATCAGTTATTATAGCTCCTGATTTAAAATTATTCATATTATCATTTATAAATTTTATTGTTAATTCTGGGTATAAACAGATAATTACTATATCAGAATTCTTAAGTGGAATTTCAGGTTGTAAGTATCCTTTATCAATTATCCCCAGACTCTTTGCGGTTTTAATAGCATCTTCATCTATATCAACAGCCCATAAATTTTTAGGTTTTAATTTATTTAATGCCATTGCAAATGATCCACCAATAAGCCCTAACCCTACAATAGTTATATTAAAATCCAACTCATCCAAATACATCACCCCATTATATTTCTTTATTTTCTATATTCGCTATTTGTTTTAACGAACTCATTAATGATTTAAATTTTTCAGGTTTAATAGATTGCTGCCCATCACACTTAGCATTAGCAGGGTCATTATGAACTTCTATCATTAATCCATCTGCACCAACTGCCATGGCTGCTTTAGCTAATGGTTCAACTAACCACCATAGTCCACCTGCATGACTAGGATCTACAATTATTGGCAAATGGCTGTGTCTTTTTATTATAGGTATAGCACTTAAATCTAAAGTATTTCTTGTGTATTTTTCGAACGTTCTTACACCTCTCTCACAAAGTATTACATTTTCATTCCCTTCTGACATTATATATTCAGCTGACATTAGAAATTCTTCAATGGTAGCAGACATGCCTCTTTTTAATAAAACAGGTTTTTGGGTTTTTCCTACCTCTTTCAATAAATCAAAATTTTGCATATTCCTTGCACCTATCTGTATAACATCTACATCTTCTATAAATTTTTCTATAACATCAGCAGACATAAGTTCTGTAACTATAGGAAGACCTGTTTTTTCTCTTGCTAATTTTAAAAGTTCAAGTCCTTCTCCTCTTAACCCTTGAAAACTGTATGGTGATGTTCTAGGTTTGAAAGCTCCTCCTCTTAAAAATGTAGCACCTGCTTGTTTAATATCCTCAGCAATACTTAGAATTTGTTCTTCACTTTCTACAGAACAAGGACCTCCAATAACAGCAAATTTATTTCCTCCAATACTGTTACCATTCACTGTAACTATAGTGTCTTCTGGATGAAAAATCCTATTTGCCTTTTTATATGGTTCCTGTACATTCATTAATTTATCTACATTTCTATTTGATTGAATAATAGTTGGGTCAATTTTACTTGTATCGCCAACCAAACCTAAAATAGTATAATTATCTCCTATTGATTCATGAACTTGGCACCCTAAACTCTGCATTTTAACCTTAATTTTTTCAATTTCACTTTCTTGTGTTTTTGGTTTCATAACAATGACCATATTAATTACCTCCTTAAATTTTTATAAAAAAAGAAGACTCATCTAATGAGTCTTCTTTATGTTTGTATATATTGGAAAAATATATATTTAAAACTAATATATATATTTTTTATACACAAATACATAACTTTTTATTATTCTCATTAGAAAGATGAATTTTTATTTTTTTGTATAACAACCATCCAGCGCTATAAAAGTAAAAATAGCTCCAGCTAAAAAAGTAAAATTTAAATTGTTCTACATTTCCCTTTCTAATAAGTTTTTCCATTTTTCATACCTCCAAAATAATTTTGTTTTTATTTTTTTAATAAAAAAAGAAGACCCGTCTAATGAGTCTTCTTTGTTTTAGTATATGTTATTTAAAAATATATATATTAAAAAAACTAATATATACTTTTTTATACACAAATACATAACTTTTTATTATTCTCATTAGAAAGACAATTTTTTATTTTTTTGTATAACAACCATCCAGCGCTATAAAAGTAAAAATAGCTCCAGCTAAAAAAATAAAATTTAAATTGTTCTATATTTCCCTTTCTAATAAGTTTTTCCATTTTTCATACCTCCAAAGTAATATTCCATTAATAATAATTTTGTTATTTTTAGTAATTATATCAGAATTTTCAAAATTGTCAACATAAATCCAATCGATCACACAATATTTTTTTTATTTTTTATATAACTTTTTTTATGATGTAAATTTATCTTAAAATTGTATGTATTAAATCAATAACTAAACCGACTAACGCAATACTCACATGAAAAAGACAACCTCATTTTAATAAGATTGCCCTGATTATTTCAAAATCACCTATTCTTGTATAATATATTTTGAGTCAATAAAGTCTACAAATCAAATCGTATCATTTGTATGATAAAATTGCACCCCATCTATTGATGCTTGTTTTGCATTAATTTTAAGAAGAATTGAAATTTCAGCTCTTCTTTTTCCTACTTATATTGCTGTTTCAATATCTGACGATAAGTGAATATATTGTCTGTTTTCATCTAATTTTTTAATTATAATTTCTAAATCTTTTATATTTAAAGACTTCCACTTTATATCATACCTTAATGATTCAATCAATTGATATATATCCACCCAACCATTTTCAGCTAACTCCAACTCATATTTCCATGGCTCATGCCTTAAAGCAAAAGAAATTTCTTTGCATAAAAACACCCCTTCACACAAATATATTATACCATTTGGTCTTAACTTTGTATAAAGGGGTTTTGGATAACTGTAAAACAAATAGTTATTAAATTTATATAGTTTATATACTAAATCAAATAATCGCATCCTACCTGCCTAAATCTCTAAAAACGATCTAAATTTATTAACTTAATAACTAAATTATCAATTAAATTTTATGACATTTATTACATTTCTTGCAGTTTTTACAATTTTCACATGAATAATAAAAGATATAATCACTACCCATCCAATTTAAAATACTTTCAATATCCTTGAGTTCATGTTTTTCACAAATCATAGTCTTATTATTGGAAACCATAAGTAACCTCCTTTTTATTCTTAATTCTAAATTATTTACGAAAATCCAAAATCTTCTTTTTCTAGAGTATTTTTTGGTTTTTTTGTGTTTAATGGTTTCTTAAGGTTCTTTCTTCTTTAAAACTGTTTTTACTTAAAGTCGAGCGTAAGCCTCCTTATCCCCAACTAATTTTGCGGGTATTAAAATATTGGAATATTTGATTTTCTATGACTGAATTTCTAAAAGATTGATATTCTCTAAAATTTTATAGAAGATATCTTTATGTTGATAACTACTGTATATTTTAATATTTGTATTTATATTATAATAATTTTCTGAATATTTCAACAATTGATATTAACTTAACATTTCTTGAATTTATAGAGGTTATAGGAATATATTTAGTGAAATATAAATTTATTTCTATGGACTAATTACAATACCTATACTCTACCCCATTAAAAGCTTATACTCTTCATACTTTTTCTAATATTATTTAATATGTTTTTTTCTATTTTATAGAATTATTTTTCATTTTTCATAGTTCAATCGTCAATATTAGTAATTTCTTTAACACTTTTACTATAGAAGCCTTTTATTTTATTCATAGACTATGGTCTATCATAATCTAATATATTATTATAAAAATCAAGTATTGATATATCCTGTCCCCTATAGAATAGACAATCAAAATTTGACTATCCTATAGGGTATTTTTGTGTATAATGAAATAAAGTAGATTAGCGAAGGGAAATATGAATAATAAAGCATTTACAGAAAAAGAAATAAAAATACTATCTTGCAATAAACAACCTTCACCATAAAATGTGCAACAGCACCTGTAATGAAGTACGAAACCACAAGGGCACCGAAAATTCCGGCAATCCCCAAAAGGCTTGATCCGAGAAATGCCAACGCATTCACAAGCGCCAATATGAAAAATTCAAGGCGCGTGTAGCGGCGCCATAACCCGCTACTGCCTTGACTCCATATATTGTAATTAAGCCCATCACAATTCTCTAAATTGTTACGCTTCAAAGGCAGTATCTATACGAGTGCAAAAGAATAAGAAAAAAGGAACCTCCATCATCGGATAGCCCCTCTCAGCCATTTGAATATATCTCAATCAAGCTCCTTATAATCTCAACGAAATGAAAATGATTTCCCTCTTCTTTGCTCTTCTTCTATTTCTTCTAGAGTTTGCTTGAGATTTTCTATATTATAATAGTTATTTTCTCATTTACCTTTTATATATTCCTTCTCAGGAAATTTAATCTGTGATACAAGTATGCCTCCAAGTATAAGAACACAGCCTATATACCCCCTAGAACTCATGCTCTCTCCAAGCATAATTGCACCACCTATAGCTCCAAATACAGATTCCATACTCAGGATTATAGCTGCATGAGATGGCTTAGCGTCTTTTTGTGCTACTACTTGAAGAGTATAGGCTATACCAACTGATAAAAGTCCACCATAAAGTATTGGAATTAAAGCACTTGATAGCCCACTAACAGTAATATGTTCAAAGATTAAAGCTGATATAAGACTTAAAACTGAGCATGTTGCAAATTGAATACATGATAACTTTAAAGGATCAACCTTTTTAGAAAAATGATCTATTGTTAAAATATGAAAAGCCCAGAAAACAGCTCCTATAAGTTCAAGTAAGTCTCCAAAACTTATACTGAAATTTTCATTTATGCTTAAGAGATATAGTCCAACAACAGCAAGAGCTACTCCAACCCATGCGTTTTTTTCAATTTTTTGCTTTAAAAATACTCCTATAAGCGGAACAATAACCATGTAAAGTCCTGTAATAAAGCTTGCTTTTCCAGCAGTTGTGTAGTTAATACCAACTTGTTGAAGTGTTGCAGCTGAATAAAGCATTAATCCTACTAATGCTCCAGATATAATTGTTTTCCTCTGGATCATTTCAATATTATTCTCATTACTACCCTCATTTTTCTTTCTTTTATCAAAATAAAAAATTAATGGCACTAAGGAAAGACTTCCAAGAGCAAATCTTATTCCATTAAAAGTAAATGCGCCTACATACTGAGCTCCTATTCTTTGTGCAACAAATGCAAATCCCCATATTGCAGCTATAATTAATAAAAGTATATTAGCTTGTAATGTTTTACTCTCCATTTAATCCTCCCCTTTCAAATCAAATTAGTAATGAATTATAATATTCCTTTAATTAATTCTACTTTTACTAATTTATACCTTTGTAAATAATACAAATAAATCCTAATAATTTTGTACTTTATCCACATAAAAAAACAACTTCATTTTAATTAGATCGCCCTGATTATTTTAAAATCACCTATTCTTCTATAATGTATTTGGATCAATATCTGAGGCCACATCCACCAGTCGACATAATAGCAATTTTATCCAAAACATTCACTATGATAAAACATATATATGTATAATCCTTTCAGTAAAAGATGAAAATCGCCATTTTTTTAAAGCAAACTCCTAAGTTTAAAGATTCCTTCATTTACATATTGGCTATTTCATAATTTAACTAGCACAACAGGTTAATTACTTTTTAAGTCCACTATTTTTATTGCTTTATCACTTCCTAAAATTATTAAAATTTTGTCACCATATACAAAACTATCAGAAACTTGATCTGTAATTGCTAAATTTAAATCACCAGATTTATCAAACACCTTTATACCATAATCTTCTCCTTGTAAAAGAGTACATATTATTTTATTATTTTCTATTTTAATATTTTTTAAATACTCCTTTAAAACAAGTGTGTCTTCTTTAGCTGTATCTACCTTATACAATCTTAAATTCCCATCTTTATTTGATATAGTATAATATATATTTTCATCTACTTCATAATCCCTATCATAATAACCTGAAAGTTTATTATCCGATAATTTTTTTTCATTTGTTCCATCTAACTTTGATGAATATAAATACTGATCTTCATCTTTTACATAATAAATCTTATTATTTGCAATTTTAAAATTTTCCACTCCAAAATTTGTAATCTTTATAGTTTCATTTGTATTTAAATTTATTTTATAAATATAATTTTTTTCATTATTTTTTATTAGATAAGCAGATGCCAATATATATATATATCATCATCCACTACAATAGTAGAACCATCCGGGTTATATCCTGTTCCTACAAAATGCAATCCATATATAAGATTTGGATTGCCTATACTTTTCCCATCCCTTCTTTCTTGTCCTGTTGGTATAAGCCAAAGATTGTTGCTACTTTGCGAAGGCCCTTGATCTATTTCCAATATTCCCTTAGAAGTATTTTTAAAATCAAGATAACCACTTTCTTCTACTATAGCTTTTCCATTATTATTTACCTTACAATATACATCTCGCCCCATTACAGCAGTTCCAACATGATAGTGAAACCAAAGGGCTTTATCTCTTGTATAAAATGGTAAATTATTATTGTAATCGAATTCATAAGAATATACTAGTTCTTTATTCGATAAATTATTTTCCTTAACTCTATATACTTTATTTGTATTATTTATTGTTTCTACAAAATAATAATACCCATCAAATACTGCAACATTATTTTCACCTGCATATTTAGGAAGATTAACTGTTGTTACCTGTGGGTTATTAGATTTTATCATAAGTCCTTCTGACTTATCCCAAACATATTCCCATCCAAATGTATCATGCGCAAACTTCCATGTGAGTGGAAAATATATTACATTATTAAAGCTTAAAAGAGGATACTCTTCTTTAAAATCATCTATTAAATTCCCATTTGCTGTAATCTCAAATGTAGGTATAGTTGCATTGTAGCTATTTCTATTTTTGTGCTTTTTCTTGTATGGTACATAAGAAGATGTAACCTTACCTTGAACAATTTTAAAACCTTCGTCCTGTGTCCATTTTGTTTCTAATCCCAAAAGCCTACAATCATACCATGTCATTGGAAAATATGTCATATCTTTATATACCAAAAGTGGATATTCTCTATATAAATTATCAATCTTATTTTCATTTATAGTAACATTAAATTTTGGTAATGTAACTTTTACACTTTTTTCTGCAGCAAAACTTTCTTCTCTAATTAGCATAAAGCTTAAACAAACTACAAATACAGCTACCAATGTAAAAATCTTCTTTTCCATATAAATGGACTCCCTAGTTTTTTAGTATCTATAATTATTATATCATGTTCATTGGTAATAAATTTAAATTTTTACATATTATTCAACAAGGTAAGTCCAAGTTCAATTAGCTATGTGAACAGGATTTTGTTTGCCATTTATAGTTTATAGAATATTCTATATTTAGTTTAGATTTTCACATAAATTCTATCCAACACAATATTTATCATATAATATCAATAAGATTTTTCTTTTCATACAAAATACTCAATTATAAAATAGATGTCAATACAAGCTGAACAAAGACTTATCTTGTATAAAAACACTAGATAATATCCTATAGCTATAACGAAGCCTTCCACCCCTACCCCAAAAAGAACATTTACAATTGTAAATAAAGCAATCAATCCTGACGGACCTTTTGGTGTAAGATGGCTTGGACTCAGTAAACCACATTACGATATCCATGGCACAAACAATCCTTCCTCTATAGAAAAGCTGTTTCTAATGGTTGCATAAGAATGTATAATAAAGATGTCCTTGAACTTTCTAATTTAGTTCCAATTGGAACCGTTGTTCAAATTATATAGATTATGTATAAAAAAGAGAAGAAAAGTTATACTACTTTTCTTCTCTTTAAAATTAATTTATTTTTTAATATTTTGCTACTATATTTATTTCCTTTTAAACAAAACCACCTACTCAACATACATGATATGTTATAGTTACATAAAAATATAATAGCAATTTGCTTAGAGGACATTACATTTTTTAGAGAAAATTTTAGAAATTAAACGTCATTGCTAATACCTTTGGACCTATTGAATTTAGATATCATGCCAAATGATTCTTTATTTAATGTTTACGCTTTGAAAACTTATTATTTATCTCCTTCATTCATTAAATCTTATACATTTTCTAATATTATACTTTGTAAAACAGTTGAATGATATATTCACGTAATAAACACTGTCTAGGCAAAACTGATGCCCGCTTCACTAAAGGGTTAGGTAAGCGTTGTGCTCTACCAATACATAACCGCAGTCTCGCCTGCTCTTTGACGATAATACAGTCGAACACGCAATATGTATTTTTTACCTCTGTATAATTTCAAGTTCATACTTGCATTATAATCTTCGCCACTATCATCATCACCTGCAATATATAATTCACCATTATCGTTTTTTTCTAATAAAATGATAACAGAATCAGATTTACCAAAAGTAGCAATATTATATTTTCTCGTTTCGCTTGGTTTTATGATGAAGTTCTTCTGCTCCCCAGGATTCAGCATAAGCTTACTACTTGCAAATGGTGGAAGTTCTTCTAAGTCGTTATCATCAAGTGGTGGATAAAACTTTCTGACCCATTCCTTATCATGCTCTGATAAGCCAGGTTTTGGATATATTCCATTTTTATATTGTTCTGGACTTATAATTAGTCCTGGACCAAAAGGATAATGCATTATAGAATTTGGATCCCATTTAGACCCTTGTATAGTATCCGAATCTATTTTTCTTATTATATTATAATAGGTTTTTTCTGGAGACCAATAATTAGGAGGACTAGCTAACTCGGTGTATACAGCTTGTTCATTCCATACTATACCTGCTTTAGGATTCTGGTGTTCATGTGGAAACCCTAAAGTATGGCCAATTTCATGCATAGCTGTATCTTCATCGTGTGTCAAATCCCATCCAAAATTCATTGTTCTTTCATCTTTTCCTAAATTTAGATCTATAATATCTCTACCTAGATACGACCAAGCACCATCACCTCTCATAAAACCTATTCTTACTTCTGCTTCATCTCTTGTTGCTACCTCTTTAAATTCAAGCCCTATACCTATATCTTTCCATTTACTAAAAGCATTTCTAACAACATTCTTTTCCTCTTCACTAGTAGTCCATGTTCTCCACTCTCTTGATCCATCAGTTAGGTCTACATACGCTCCATCAGTTTCTTTATCGAAGAAATAATAATGTAACACTGTACCGTTTACCCACTTCTTTCCAAGTATTCTTATAAGACTACGTCGATAAGGGTTTACGTGCACCCCAAATTCTCTTTCAGAAACTACCGGCATTGAACAATAGTTGGTGATTTTTTTTTCTTCAGTCATTTTTCTACCTCCTTTTTTATGATTTTTCACATAACTCTACACTTTACCCACGTGATTAATCAATTGTTTTAAATTTGCGTTCAACTTTATTGCTCTTTGTAAAATCTCCAGTTAGAACACTCGGTGTAACGGTGACATTTGCGTAAACTTCATCTGTCTCACCTCAGAAAAAAACATCTTTATTAAGCAAGATCTTGGCTATGCGAAACAAATGATTGAGACTATTTGTGATAGCTAAGAGATATGAAAAAATCTACGATTATAACTACTAATAAACCATTTAGTAAGTGGAGCGAAATCTTAAGTGATACTATAATAGCTAACGCTATTTTGGATAGACTTCTTCCCCACTCACATGTTATAATGATTTCTATCAAGGATAGTACAAAGTATACAAATCTTTTGGTATAAAACTGCATTTTGAGAATGACATTTTAGTACATTTGAGTATTGACATTTACAATACTCCTGCCATATGCCAATACAAGCTGGTCCCATACCCCCTTGTAGGATAAGTTGCCCATCCGTTAGGCGTAGCTTTAAATTCACCATCGGAATGGAGATTGTATTGCCCCTTTACTCTCCATTCGATAATTGCACCTATCTCTATATTAGTAACATGTAAATCTAATTCAATGATATTACCTACTTTGTACCTTGGATTAGGCTCCATAGATTTCTGGACTTTATTATCTCCATGTTGTACGCAAAATTCAAAAGCAAATGGGCTATCTTCTGGAATCTGATAAGAATAATCAATGGATATTCTATCAATAATAAGTGTTGGCATTAACAAGTTCACCTCCGTGATATGCGTAGCTTTTTTCATCAGCTTTAGTATGATAAAAACACTGAAATTTTATGCACTAAAATCTATTAGATATTTGTATCTGGTTCATCATATTGGAATAGAAATCAAAAAACTTCACAAAACTTTTTGTAAAACTTCTCTTGTTAGAATAGCCTCTAACCCCTTTTTATTTATACAAAATCAAGATCTGATTTTCACCTATTCGTTTCACCTCTCTATATCTTTTATTTAAAGTTATGACTATACCTTTGCTTTAGGGTTCTATATCCCCTCCAATATGTTAGCAATAGTGCACAGGTTGATTCTTATGTTCCGATATTAAATGTATCCTACATGAATTTTCAAATATTTGTTGGATTATCATTGTAAGAACGGTTTCCTTTCCCAACAAATGGGGAAATCCTGTGAGCTTGAAGTAGTTTAGGGACTAAAAATCTTTACATAAAGTAGTTTATATGTTAGATACGCTAAGTTTTATTATGTTCCCAACTCATCATATTCCGAAGTACTTCTGTTCCCATCACTGCTTAAAGTGATATTTTCAACATTAACTCCTTTATATGTCCTAGTTGCTATCTTCCAATAATCATTCTTTTGATCATTAATTTTTTCTATTCTGTTAAAACTACTTTCTATCCTTGGTCTGTAGCACTTGATTTTTATTTCCTATAAAGTGCTAAATTCGTCTTTATATCGCTTAACAAATACCTCCAATATCATGCCATGAACCAAATCTTCTACTCCAGATAATAAAAAAACATCACTTTTTATTTCCCCTTTAGGAAAACTTATACTTGGTTTATTTGTCACATTTTTAAGTTCTTCCTTATATTGAGCAAAACTTTTATTGAAAGTATTAGGTTTATTAAATGATATTTTCTCTAATATTGTTGTTATTATTTTAATTATGCATAGTGCACCTCTTACTTGAATTTCTTTGTTCTTTGCTATACAACTGTATTATTAACAATAACAGGCTAATGGTATACTTATTTACAATAGGGAATTTTTCGAAGTATAATAGTATAAGTTAAAATTCACACAAATATATAGTGTTGAAGAGGACATAAGAAAATTAAAGAAAAAGTACCTTTCGATGTGTCTAAATTACTAAGAATAGTAATACTTTAGATGTAAATACATAGTGAGCAGCACTCCACATGAATCATGTGGGGGTATCAAGTCACTCGGTAAACCGACTGACCTAATACCCACATAAAAAAGCAACCTAATTTTATATTAGATTGCATTTTTCTTTACTTCATAAAAAAATATATTATACTCAAGTTTTTAAATACCTTTATTATAGTTTTGAATTCATTGTTTACTTTACTCGTTTTGCAATTGGATGATTCTCTTTAAATTGAACCAAATCCCATAGGTTACCATACAAATCTTTAAATACTGCAACTATACCATATGATTGCTCTTTAGGTTCTCTTACAAACTCTATCCCTTTTGAAATCATTTCGTTATAATCTCTCCAAAAATCATCAGTGCCTAAAAATAGAAAAACTCTGCCACCAGCTTGATTACCTATAAATGCCTCTTGTTCAGTTTTCGATGCTCTTGCAAGTAATATCGTAGTTCCAGCAGAACCAGGTGGTGATACAACTACCCAACGTTTATCTTGTTCAGGCTGATATGTATCTTCAATTAGTGTAAAATGAAGTTTTTTCGTATAAAATTCTATAGCTTCATCATAGTCTTTAATAACTAAAGCTATATGAACAATTGATTGTATCATTCTCTTACCTCCTAAACATTTCTATACTATAAATAATAACAGTTTTATTGTTTATATATGGAAATTGCTCCATCCGCTCCAATATGCGAATAAGAAGGAATGCAGTCTACTGTTCCAAACCATGTACCGCTAACTCCAATTGTTGGTCTCCATTCGCTGTATAAATCATAATTTTTGAAATACAAATATAAATTGGATTTAACCTCAGATACCTTCATATTAGCAATCTTGCAATTATCTAATCGTGAAAAGCAGTTAGTACCATCAAAAGTTTTAGACATTGCTATTGAGGTGACTGCTTTTACAGAAGCATTTCTAAAGTCAGTAACCGTTGAAACTTTTCAGATTATTTCTCTCCCATCAAGTTCAATCACTAAATCCACTTGTTTTTTAGATACTTTCTCACTATAGACTTTTATATGATGGGTAGAACCTTGCTCCAAAGCAATATTGTCCCCCCAGCGCCAATCATCCCCTTGACGCATATATATAGTCCATTTATTGTAGTTAGGGTGATTTGAATCTTCAATGAATTGAAAGCCACCTTCAACGTTTCCCACATCATTTTTCCGGTCAAAACCAAAATATACATAGGGACAGTCTCCTTTTTCGGCTATTGTAACCATAGGTAGCGTAATTTCTGCTTGTACACCATCAAAACCTTTAAACTCAAGCTGTTTACGTGAGAATATACCCGTAGAACCCCCATTGATATTAAATGGCGTGAATTCTATCGCATTGTCATATGAGGTGTTTTTAGTTACTGAAATAATCCTAGTTTTGTTGTCCCAATCAACGGCATATCCGTAAGCCTCCATAACCTGCCTAAGAGGCAGATAAGCGCGTCCATTTTTTACTACTGCAGCTGTATCTATAGAAATAGGTATTTGATTTTTGAAAATCTCCTTTTTACCCATAGGAATTTCCACTTTAATTTCACCCTTACATGATATCACAGTCTGTATCTGTTGATTCCAGTCCACTTCACAACCTATTGAACTCAAACAAATTCGTAAAGCTACCATAGTACGGCCTGTATCGCTTACGTAAGGAAATCCCGTAGATTCAACAGAATCACTTTGCCATCTACAGTGATGGTAAGTGGTTTTTCCGAGGCATTGCAGACTGCACCCATAGCAACAATAATTATACTGATCAAGGTAATTAGAACTATTTTTTCAAAATATGAATCCTCCTTATATGTAAGTATCTTATATATATTCTTAAATTTGATTTTCTTAATCTAATTATATACGAAAATACCATTTTTTAGTATAATTATGTATTATTACTTGGTAATTCATCTGAATCAATAGAGTCTACAAGCCAAATCGTATTCTTTGCATGATAGAATTTCACTCGATCTATTTATGGTTCAATGTAATGTAGCCCATACTTATACAAAAATAACTGATTTTAAAGAGAGAAAACCTGTATTTATATAATTTTATACTGTTACTTAAAACCAATATTATAATTGACATATAAATATACTATAATTTTACGTACTTATAGTAATATGAAGTTTAAATATGGAGGTGAATACAATGAATAATTTAAAACTAAGTAATACTGATAAAACTCTTTTTAATGGCAAAGCATACAAGTATCTAAAAGGAACTATTTTAGTAATATATGTTCTATTTATGTTAGTCTATATGTTTAGGGGGAATTTATATAAATTAGATAATCATTACACTACCTTGTTTGCCTGGACAGCACCAAATCTTATACCAAGTTTCCTTTTTACATTGATAGGTATTTTTTACGTAGTTCCTATATTATTTAAAACTACAAATGTAATTAGCAATTCTAAGTTTATATGGTTAATTAATGTGCTTAATATAAGTAGTTTTGCACTTATAGAATATCTTCATGTAATATTTAATTTAGGAGTATGGGATAACAAGGATATGATTGCTTCTTTAATTGGTATTATAGTTGCTACAATTGTTTACTTTAAATTTAGAAAGTCTTTTATTAGTTAAATATAACAAGTAAAAGATTTAATAAAAAACATATTGGTAGCCCCCTACCATTTGCAATATCTTTTAATGTTAATATATAGTTCACCTTTATTATTTTTAGTCCAAGTTGTAACTATCTAACACCCTACTAGAATTAGGCTTTTTCTATGTATTAACCCCAAATAGCCCCTTATAGGTAATTTGATTTTAATTATAAAATATTTTACCATTAAAAGAATATTAAGGATTCTATATTTAGTGTAGATTTTCATACAAATTCTATCCAACACAATATTTATTATATATACTATTATTCTAAATAATTAGGTATATATATAATTTAATAAATAGTCTCATTTTATAAAAATATAAATAGGCATTCGCTCTTATATATACTAAAAAACTTATACTAACAGTTTTGACTCTTTATCATATAATATCAATAAGGTTTTTCTTTTCATACAAAACACTCAATCATAAAATAGATATCAATACAAACTGAACAAAGACTTATTTTATATAAAAACACTAGATAATATCCTGTAGCTATAATGAAACCGACTGACCCAATATCCACATAAAAAAACTATTATCAAAGGGAAACGAGTATCTAAAAGTAGTAATATTCAAAAAGGAGCAAGAGTCCGATTGAGTATCGAAATCATGCTCCTTAATTTTTTTATTTAATTAATTCATTTGGCGGCTTTATTTCTATGTCTTTTCCAATATTCTTAAATTGTGAGGTTGAATCAAAATAAATTTCAATACTACCGTATTCGTCATAAACCTCTATAGGATTTAATGTGAATTTCATTTGAACAATTTCATTTTCATCATTTATAAAATACTCATACCTAAATGTCACTTCATCATAATTTAAATATTCTAAATCTTCCAAGGTATCTGTAATCGTTGAATATTCAAGGCCTGATAATATATTTATTATATCTTCTTTTTTTACTTCAACAGCATACTTAGTTGTATGTGTTCCATCTAAATAAACATCTTCTTCTCTTTGAATATTACGTTTATTAAAATTATCATAGAAATTACTATCTACGATTTTAGTTTCACCATCTATATAATCTACATCTTTACCCATCTCATATTCTTTCCAACCATCTGGTTGTTTTAAATATATTTTGTTACCTATTTTAATATTTGCATATGTTCCATCTTTAATTTCTTCCTCACTAATTTCTAAATCTGTATCATTTGTTACTGTAAGTATCCACTTATAGTCATCATTATTTGCTACTTGATCAATTTTTACATTACTATATAGAAAAGCTTCCTCATATCCTATAGGCTTGTATCTATAATACGTATTTATATCAGTATATATTTCTCCATTATATGGTGTTGAGGCAGCTCTTTCTACTACATCATAAAATTCGGGATATTTATAAGCATTCACATATCTTTTAGTCAATTCTTCTTTACTTTTTATAAATCTATCTATTACTACTGCTACCTGTTCTCTTTTTGCATCACCTTTTGGATCGAATGTATTACTATTAAACCCATTCATAAGGCCTGATTCAATAGCAAGGTCTACTTCTTTTTTAGCCCAATCTGATATATTATCCTTATCATCTAGTGCTTTGATGCTATTTAATCTATCACTACCTTTATTCATACTTAATGCTCTAATAAACATTACTGCCATTTGCTCACGAGTACATTTTTGGTTTTTACCGAACTCATCTTCTGAAATTCCTTTTACTATACCTGCTTCATATGCTGCTTGAACATACTCAAACTCCCAACTTTCTTTTGTAACGTCTTTAAAAACTTCATTATCATCAACATTATTAGTATCAATATCTAGAGCTTTTACAATCATCTTTATCATTTCTGATCTTGTTACTGCTTTTTTAGGATTAAAATTTCCGTTTTCATCTCCATTTACTATACCCAGCTGCGATAAATTTTGTATTGATTCTATTGCATAATCAGAACTATAATTAATATCTGCTATTTCTTGAGCATTAACCACTGAAAAATTCATCAAAATTATTATCGAGGGTATAATGCTTGTTAGTGTTTTTCTGATTTTAGAAATTCTAAACATTTTTTCACCCCTTAACTGTCTATACTTGATCTGCCATTGTATAATGAATATACCATGGCAGTATTGATAAATCTACTGTTAATTAAATCCTTGTTATATTAAGGATATAGCGTTTTTATAGTATAACTTAATATATTCATCAATTATATTAGGCTTTTATAGTTATTCAAGAAGTTGTTTAATTTAATGTTTAAACAAACAAAACTATACTAACATCATTGCATTCAGTTCTAAATATATTTGTCAGCTGTTTAATCACATGATTAACTTTATCTTAGAGGTATACTATAAACAGTATTTATCAAGTACTTTAATTTACTCATAGTTAATCACCTCATTTGCTATCTATAGGCAAAATAAAAGGCGCCTTTCTATATTTGCAAATAACACACTTTTTTAAGTGCTAGTTGCTCTTATGAAAATACACCTCTATATTTAAATTATTTAATTATAAGTATTGTAACTTTATTATACCCTTATTTTGATAAAGTTTTACTACTTCTTACAGTTACTATAACATATCTATCCCTATATATAGTTTTGTTACATCCTTAATAAATTGCCTTAAACTTTTAAATTAATCCTCTTCAAATTTATCTTCTACATCAATCCATTTATTATTTTTCAAATCATAGGATTTAAAATTATCATGAATACTAACAAATTAATCTCAAGTTATAGAAAATACTATTTAAATTCCATAATGAATCATCCATTTATTTTCTTTAATTGCATAAGTTATTTTTTCAATCAACATTTTGAGCTCTTTTGACTCATATTTTACATTCGCATCAATAATAATATCTAAAAAATATTTAAGAGATTTTGGTGGAATCAGAGTTATTCCATAATATGCAAGGTTCTTATAGGGTCTATTTGTATTATGTGCAAAAGTTTCAAGTTTTTCTATCTTCGCTTTAAAATCTTCATCATATATTTCATCTAATAAATCATCCTCTACATAAGTACAATTATATTTTTCAGGCTCATACTCTTCTCTGTATTCTTCTAAACAATCTATTATTCCAAATTCATGTCTACAAGGCATTGATATACCCCCTAATATTTTTATAGAAATATTTTCATACTCTACTTTCCACTTAAGGCTTATTACACTATCATTTACTCAAAACTTATCGCTAAAAATTTCTCCACTGTATTGCATTTTTACAATTAGGGTCTATCCCACTTGTTTTTGTTGTTATAAAGGGAATCATTTGCCAATCTTCTGACCCTGGACAACCTAGTAATGTCCATTTATCTATAAAATAATAAAATCTTCTCCTAGTATATAGCCATGTCCTTCGCCATCATCATGACTTAAATATACTATAGGTGTTCTTTCTGGATACTCTTTTAAATCAAAAGCTATCATATCTCCATTTGGAACATTCATAAATCCTAACTTATTATGCCAAATCTTATCATAATCATCATTTATATCAGGAAAACATTGAGTAATCCAATCTTTTCTTGTTTTTTCTAATTCACATATCAAATTTATATTCCAAGAACAATCACCACTAAATATTTCTCTTAACTCCTGTGGTAATTCTATATTGTCAGGCAAATACCATTCAAAATTTACACTTGAAGAAAACTCTAATAATACTTTTCTAAAACTTATAGGTAGCTTAAATCCTAATTTCTTCTCTACTTCTTCAACTTCATTTTGTGATGCTGGTTTACATATTTTAAATTTTCTTATATCTCCATTTAAACTTTGTACTGCTTCTAAAGTTTTTTCCCATCGTTCTGTCCACTTATCCCACATTATATAACCACCTCAATACAAATTTTCCTTTAAATGTTTTCACTAATAATCCTTGTTTTGTAGATATCCTAAAAGTTTTTTAAAGAGCAGAAACAACACTATAAAACTGTGTTATGAAAAATATTTCGTTAAAAATCCATATAACCTTTAGGCATATTAACTTCGGGTAAATCAATAATTTCCCTAACTTCTCTATGTTTTTTTAGGCTACTAATCCCTAGTGATAAATATTCTAATGATTCATGTTTTCCAAGAACAAAAATATCTTCTGGTTTAAGGTGTAGTGCTTCATATATTTCAAGATACTTTAATTTCTTTGCATCAAGTAATGGACTCAAATTTTTTATACCTTTCATATTAATAAGTTGTATTCTTTTTAGCTTCTCTAGTTTTCTCAAATTAGGCAATTCAACAACATTTTTTAGCGATTGAAGAAAAAGATATCTCAATTTAGTCATTTCCGAAACAAATGAAATCTCCTTTAATCCTCTTATCATCCATAATTCTAGATACTCAATTTCACCGATATAAGGTAATAATTTTAAATTTGTAGTTCCACCTAGTTTCATATCAAATTTTTTTAATCGTTTTAAAGGCAATAAGAATTCTAAATTTGGAACTTTTATCGATTTTAATACTAAGTCTTGTAATTTCACTAGATTTGATAATACTTCAATATCTTTGGCATGTCCTTCTAAAAATAATTCTTCAAGATTACTCAATTCCTGTAAGAATTTTAATGAAAATCTTTTCTTTGTAGCTCCAAAGCTGAAATATCTTAAATCTTTATTTAAATATTTCATTCCTGATATATCTTCAATATTATATAGGTCAATTGCAATTCTTGCATGATTAGAAAAGTATTTAAGAAAATCTAAATTCAAAATGCTTTTTTTATAGTCTAAATATACTCTCAATATAATATTGGGATATTGTTTTAAAAACTCAGCTATTTTTATATAATCATTTTCATCCAATGCTTTACTAAATTGTATCCGTCTAAGTTTTTCTAGTTTTATATCTAAACCTTCGAATTTTACTGGTGATTTTATTTCAATAAAAGAATAATCTTTAATCATTTCTTCCTCCAACTCATTAGTCAAAAAAGACTACTTAATTTATTATCTATTGTCATATATAATTCTCTAATATTATTAATTTGTTCTTTTCTAAGTGAAATAAAACTTCTATTCAACTTATTAATCCATAATTCTATTTCATCATTAATTATTAGAATATAAATACTACTTAAGATTTTTAATAGAATTCAAGGTTTTCACTAAATTATATTTACATAGATAATTTCAAATCTAAGATTTATTTATATGAGTTCTTAATGTTATTTTTATAATCCCTCGTAATATTGATATAGTATCTCTAATTATTTTATAATCTTTTAGTTTTTTTATATTTTTCTTTTTTTATAATATTAATATTATGTTTTTGTGAAAAATCATCTAACTCTTTCTCTAATACATTTTTATTATACATTGATAAATTAACTTTTTTCTCATTATATTTGTTCTCATCAACAAAATAATGTATTTTTAAGAATGTTTGTATCCCCATCCTAAAAACAAATTCGTCATAAATTTCAATATTTACTATGCTATTAGTTTGGTACAATGATTTTCCTATATATATTCCCATATAGTCTATAACAATTTTACTATCTGATATATACAAATAACTGCTTATAAAACCTACGATAAATACCCATAGAAAATTAATTGAAATATTGGACGTTTCAAAAAAAGTAGATATCACAAAACTAATAGCACAAACCAAAGATATAAAATAAATATATACAAAGCTAAAAATCTTTCTATATCTATTTGATTTCATATTTTTAACTCCTTAACATAATTTATATTAACTTTATATATTCATATTGATATTATAATCTATAACCACCTTAACCTTATAAAGAATGTGTCCACATATAAATATTATATTTATTTTAAAAATTGAATCTATATCAATATTTTATGTTAAATTTAAGATTATATTAGTGGTTACCTTAGAGTTTAACAGCATGTTTAATTATATATATAGTAAAAAAATGTATTACAATTAACCTAAACAATCGAATTTTAGCATTATATAAATATAGTTGTATTTTTAAGTTTTATTCTGTCGTTATAAGGAATCCAACCGACCCAATACCCACATAAAAAACACAACCTAATTTTAGATTGCCTTTTTCTTTGCTTCATAAAATATGGATAATATTCACTCTAACCTCAACTTCCGTATCCTCAACCTGCACATAAGTAGAATCATTTATAAGATTACAAAGTCTTACAATTTCATGCTTTTTTAAAATTTCACATCTTATATTTTCACTTTCAAACTTTCTGCGCCCTTTTAAAATATCCTTCTCACTATTCTCTTGATATCGATCCCAAAACATAATGTAAAACTGTCTTTCTACTACATCCCTAGATATGGCATAATTGCTCACAACCATCATTTCATTCTTTAGTAATTCTTTTTGCTTTTGATTATTTGTTTCAGATAATAATTGCGCATATTCATTAATCAGGTGTGAAGTATTCACTAGTCTTGATACTGCAAGAAATTCAAAAGATTTTCGTGTACTTTATGATTCTGTTGTTAATACTCTGCGCATCTGCTCCTTTTCTGTATCTGAAAATAGATCAGTACTTACATTATTAGCTATAAGACAAGCTACAGATGATAATGTTTGCTTATTAAAAGACTATGATATAAGTATTATTCTTTGTTTTAACTTAAAGATTTTTGAGGCATTATTCTTTTCAGTAAAATCGTTTAAAATCCTAGCTACCTTTTCATAAGGTGTTAAATCACCAAGTTCAAACTCATTTTTATATTTTTCAATATAAAAAGTTAATTAAGAAATTATGATTTTATTGGTTATTCGCCTTGATGCAATTGTGATGAACATACTTACGAAAACAACAACAAAAACAATAAGATACGCTTTATCTATCATGATATCAAACAAATATCCATACATTAATTGTCCTAAAGGTAATGCACTCATACTTATAGTAGATATTAAAGCAATAACTTTTGCCATTATATGTGAAGGAGTTTCCTTTTGAATAAATACCATTATCATAATATTAAACATTGTTCCAACAACCATAATGAAAACTGTAGAACATACTATTATTATATATGACAAAATTGGATTTAAATCAAGAACAAGCATTCCACCCATAGGTAATAAAGCAAGAGTTATAGTTAGAAAAAGAATATCGAATTTGTTTGTGTGAATTTTTTTAGATAACAAACCAACTAAAATTCCTCCTATTAATGTACCTATCATCAACATACTTTGGGATAAGGCATAAAGTTGATTACTTAAACCAAGTTTGCCTTTTATTATCACTGGTAAACCAACGATAATCATTGCAGTTAAAAACAAGTTAAAAGCTGCAATAATTAGCATTATTTTAAAAATAATGGGCTTATCATTTATAATAAAATTTTTACTTAATTTAAAATCATGTGCTACAACTTTAAAAATATTCGATTCTTTTTCCTGAGGGCTAAAAGGAATGTTAATAAATAGTTCTATTACAGCAGATATAAAAAAACTTATTCCACTAAAAATAAGAATTGACATAAGTCCCAAGAATCCATACAAAAAACCAGCTAAAATAGGTCCTAATAAATTAGATAGTCCATTTATTTGATTCACAATAGCATTTCCTTTTAATATGTTCTCTTCTGACAATAAGACAGGAATGCTTGCCTGCACTGTAGGTTGATAAAAAGACTGTATAACTGACAACAATATTAAAACTATAGATATGGTAAGAACTGATGGACTATCAGACAAAGTAATTCCGAAAACAAGCATAATTACCGCTGTTAGAAGATCTAGTATAATCATAATGTTACCCTTGTTTACTCTGTCTGCAATCATTCCACCAAAAGGCGATAACAAAATAGTAGGTATCATTGCTATAGCTAATATACTACCAAATAAAGTAGACGATCCTGTTGTTTCCAATAAATATAGTGGTAGTGTAAAACGAAGGACTGCATTACCCATGAGTGAAATTATCTGACCAATAACTATTAAAGAAAAGTCTTTATTAAACAATCCCATATTTTCCCTCATGATATTTATTTTACCTCCATTTTGTTAACAGTACTCACCAACTTCACAAATACTGCCATCCCTATTATTACAGAAATCAACATAAATATAAAAGGGAACCAAGTAATTCCAATAGAATTAGATATAATGTTTGATGGAATTATAGATAGAGTAAAAGCAGAAACTATTGTAACTGGAACAGACTTTTTAGAGAAGCCAATTTGCATTGCAATAATTCCTATACCTGATGAAAAAAGAGACATTATGAGAGTAGTTTTTGCAATTATAATTAATTTTGCAACTGTCAATGTGTCAGGAATAATGTGTATAAACCTTTCTCCAATGAAAAAGATTGCATAAACTAAAATACTAATTAATATATAAGCAAAAAATGTAAACAAAGAAACTATTAAGAGTTTAACAATCATTATCCTTTGAGGTGAAACAGGATAAGAAAACAGAAGTATAGCCCTTTTACCGGAATATTCATCAATAACAAATCGTGCATACATTACCCCAGAAAGAGTAGTGAAACATACACAGCTTATTATATTTACAAGTAATATGATTGTTTCATAATTGGACAAAACATTTTTAATATAAACATCTCCGCTAATCTCAGTTTTTGTTGAAATAAACAAAAACATATATATAAATGCAATCAAAGCTAAGGCAATAAATCCAGTAGAAATTACATAGGTTTTAAGTTTATTTCTTTTAAGTTCAAGTTGCATTAATTTAATCATTTTATTTTCCTCCATTCATAACATCCAAAAAATAATTCTCAAGGCCGTCTGTAAATTGTGTTTTTAGGGAACTTAGTGTATGCTCCTTCATAATTTTACCATTATTAATAACCCCTATAGTATCAGCAATATGTTCAATTTCACTTAAAATGTGGCTTGATATCAAAATAGTCATATTATGTGTTTTTGCCAGTTCCAGAAAGAATTCACGCATATCCCTTATGCCCATTGGGTCTAAGCCACTTATAGGTTCATCAAGTATGAGTAGCTTAGGCTTGTTTATAATAGCCCTTGCAATAGCCAACCTTTGACGCATACCAACAGAAAATGTTGAAACTGCTTGCTTTCCTAGCCCTACAAGTCCTACACGTTCAAGGGTATGTTCAATATTGTTTTCGTCTGAATCCATATATCCAAGATGAATTTTAAGATTTTGATTTGCAGACAAGTGTTCATAAAATACAGGTGTTTCTATAAGACAACCAATATTTCGTAAAATGTCATTTTTGCTTACAGCCATACCCATTCCTAAAATTTCTATTTTCCCCATTGTTGGTTTTAATAAACCAGTAAGAAGTTTAAATAAGGTTGTTTTTCCTATGCCATTGGCTCCTAAAAGTCCGTAAATGGAACCCTCATATACTGTTATGTTGCAATTCTTAATAATTTCCTTGTTCGAAAATGATTTTGTTAAATTTTCTGTTTTAACAACAATTGAATTATCCATTTTAATTCACTCCTTTTTGATACCGACCGAATGTATGTATGGTTGTAAAAATAAACTGCCACGAAGGCAGTATTACTTAAACATTATTTGTTTTTCCATAAGCTAAATCATAAAACTGTTTGCTTGATTCTATAGCTTCATCATTAATAAATGGCAATCCTATTCCGTCAAGTAATTTTTTTAAAAATGTTACCTTAGCAATCCATTCCTCACGAGTAACTTCACAAATTGCAGGATTCCACCAAATATTAGTAAGTAGTAATATTACCTCAGCCAACTCTTTGGGTGAATCGTTTTTAATAGAACCATCTGTAATTCCTTCGTCTATTAACTCCTTTAAAAGCTTTGCCCCGTGTGTAAGTGTTTGCTCAATCTGTTTTGCTAAAAACTTTGGATTTTTGAAAAGAGAACTGGTTATAGGAATCATTTGCGCTTGTGTATTATCTGCAATTGAACTAGTAAATAATTTTTGTATTTTTTGTAGCCCGTTTAAGGTTTTATCTTCCTTTAATTTTGAAAAACAGTTATTTTCAGAAAAAACTTTTTCACAAACTGCATCTACTATTTCGTCTTTTGACTTAAAATGATGATATATAGCACCCTTGGAAAGCCCATTAAGAGCATTAACAATATCTTGAATAGTAGTATGTTCATATCCTTTTTCTAAAAAAAGTTTTAGGGATACATCAAGTATTCGTTCAATTGTTTCTTCTGGATACTTATTTCTAGCCATTAAACCACATCCTTTTACATACATTCATTCAGTATGTATATTGTAAATTATTTTACTTATACCGTCAAGTAGTAAAATATAAATTTGTCCAATGTCAATATTTTATTCATTTTGTTGTGATTTTAAGTATTCTTCATAACAATATAGTATAAATAATTTCATGTGATATACTATATACTAGATTGCCTTTTATATTACATAAATTCAGAAATTATTTTTTCAATTCACTAAATACACCTGCAAATTGAAGAAAAAGTGCTACAATAATATGTATTCCTCAATATCTAAGTATTATTTACCTAATTTATTTTTTATTATATCTAAAGCTACATCTAAAGCATCCATTCCTCCCTAATCTTTAATATATTAATAGAATATATAATTATGCTTCTTGTCTAGATCCAAAAAAACCTTGCTTAACTATATAATTTGTTAAATCATTTCATCTTTATAGCATATATATTCTATTTTTCGCTTCTCTCTGTTATATAAAAAGGTAAAAAAATCGTGTAAGATATAAATATTATTATAAAAACTATAATCCATTATCTCATACAACAATTTATATTTTTGCTATTTTTTCAATATAATTTGACATTTATCAAACTTATAAGCACTTGGTGAGATTAAAATTTTTATGTATCCATATATATTAATATATGCTAGACAAAACTATAGTATAATAATCAATCTAATCAATCGAACTTTAGCATTATATAAATGTAATGTCATTTTTAAGTCGTATCCTGTAGCTATAATGAAACCGATCGACCCAATACCCACATAAAAAAAGTAACCTAATTTTAAATCAGATTACCTTTTTCTTTGCTTCATAAAATATAGTTAATTGGAAGTTAAGGATTAGTTATGGTACGGTTCACCGTACTGTATGCAATGGCAATTTTTTAGAATTAACTTTTGATTTAGTATATATTCTTTCTGTAGCTTTTTTAATATAATCACTATACAAGGGTATAAGTATAATTATAAAGATGCAGTACTCAGTTGATTAACACTACCAAATATCTTTTCAATAGTATCTTGATAGTCACTGATATCATCTAAAAAAAGTATTCTGAGGTTCTTAATTGCTCTTGAACATGATACATAGAGCAAGTTTCTCACATTTTCATACTTCTTTTTGTCTTCTCCAGTAAGGTTCTCCCGTTGTCCATACTGTTCAAAGAACTTTCCAAAATAATTTGGATATCTTCCAAATCTCTTTTCCATTAAAATTAATACATTATCGAATTCAAGACCTTTTGTTCCATGATAAGTGTAATAATTAATTTCACTATCCTGTTTATTTCGTAGCAGATTATGCCAATTCTTAAGTTCTTCCATTGGTACACTAAGCAATTCACTTATCAATAATTGCATTTGTTCCAGTTCTTCATCTGTCTTTCGCTTAGACCAACTATTTTTAACAACATCAAGGAGCGATTCCTTAGATACAATCTCATCTGGAAACAGACTAGAAATAACTTCTTTATATTGCTCTAATTCAAAATCATCATAAATTCTTATCAATTCATCTAAATATTCGCCAAATCTCTCAACATCAATACTACGCATAATCGTGAGTACTTCTCGAAGTTGAGAAATATTCATCTTTCTTAATACTTTTCTGGGAAACACATCACAAATAGGTGACTGTTGATTATTAACACTGACAAAATAGTCAACAAACTCAAAAATAGCTCTTTGTGCATACCCTAACTTCGACAAATCACTACTTAGTAATTCAGTGTTAAGCTGTTCATATCCTTTACCAATAGAATAACGTGGCATTCTACTAACAATATTATAAAAGCTTGATAAACCAGTTTGCTCTGCGACCAATTTGTTAGTTAGCACCAGACAATGCAATTTATTGTCATCATCAATAGACCAATCCTTCTTACACTCATCTAACATCCCATCAATTTGATCTTTAGAACCTTGATAAAACTCTACACTTCCACAGTTACTATCTTCATATATTGAAGTCTGATTAATTCCATCTGATCTAATTTGATTTATTACATCAATAACTTCAGATGATGATCTTCGATTAAACTCTTTTACAATTTGCGTGATCCCAGAATGAGTTTCCAACAATAAGTTTCCAACACCATTCTCATAAATATTCTGCGCTGAATCTCCATAGTAACCAATAAAAAGTTGATGCTCAATCTCTTGAGCTGTTTGAGAAAGACATTTCATTATACTTACTATCAAAGGATTCGTATCCTGATATTCATCGATAAAGATATATGGATATTTATCAATAACAAGACGTCTTAAAATGTGGTATCGCTCAAACATCTTGTTACCATATTCAAGTAATGTATCATGACTTATTTGCATCTTTTCTAATCTATCATTATTGACTCTTGCTGTATATTGCACTTTTTTATAGTTTGAATTACCTGCCTCAATTTTTATTAAAGCTTTTTTATATCCCTCTATCTTATAAATTGTTGATACTAATTTTCTAAATGTAGCTACATTATGTAGTAGTGCATTAAACCTACTCATTTGAGAACCAAACTCTCTTCTATAATCGGTACTTCTTATCTCATAGCATCTATAAAATTCCAATTTCAACTGATTCATTAGATTTATGAAATCCTCTTTATCCACATCTTCTAATTCATTGAACTTCTGAAATTTATCTGAATTAATTTCATCTTGCATTTTAACTATTTCTTCGCGGAGTTTACTTGTGTGAATTTTAACTAATTCATCTTGATATCTTTCGATCAAATTCCATATTCTTTCATGTATAGTAGAAATCAAAACTAGATCAGAGTGTCCTAAACGCTCTTTCAATTCCTCTGTGGCTACATTTGTATAGGTAATGCAAATAATCTGCTGTCCATGTTGGCTCAATCGCTTACCATGCCTTTTAATCACGTGCCTTAGACTCTCTGTCAATGCATAAGTTTTTCCCGCTCCAGCACCCGAATCAAAAACCATACATTCATTGTTATCGATTTTGAAATTTATCTGTTCTTGAATTTCCTTTTCTCTCTGAAAATTTTCACTAGTAATTACTTCTAAGGACATATTATTCACCTCCACCCAATTCAGTTTTTAGCCAAGATAGCCCGTCGGTAATGTATTGTGGCAATGATGGAATATGTTCTAGTGTTTCCTCCTGAAGGTATCTATATAACAGACTATTAGCGAAATCGCTTTTGCTATTAGATAGCTTTCTTTGAAGTTTATATGACTGTTCTTTCAACCCGCCTTCTTCATTTACTATTTTTAAATATGTATTTCTCTTCACTTCCTTTAGTACTTCTTTAAGGATATCATTATCATGATTTGCCAAAATAAACGCTTCTTCAAAACTTGTTGGATACACACCATTATCTAGTTGTTGATAAACAATCTTCATATTTTCAATCGGTACATTCAAGTTGATAGTTTCAATACATTCTCCATGTTCATTATATTTAATTAGAGTCTGATTAGTCGTAACTCTACTATTTAACGACGTCATTTTTAAATAAGCTTCTCTCTCAGGTTTCTCACGCTTAATGTCTAAATCTGTTACTATTAACGTTGGCACTTTCAATGCTTGTATTAAGTTGTGATAAACAAGACCGTGAGCACCGTTGATATTAAAAACTGTGATATAATGCTTATTCAACGTCTCATCATTATCTAAATGATAGTTTAATAATACTTCTTCTGTAATTCCTTCAACAAAGATAACTGCATCAGAGAAAAAAAGTTCAGAAACTCTATATTTTATATGCTTCTTAAGGAACTCAAAATCTTTCTTATTTTTATCTTTATTCTCTTCTCCTGGTTCATTTGGAGCAACTAATCCGTCTTTCAGACATACAACTTCTGACTCATTTTCATTAAAAGTTATATAATTTATGTAGTCGAATGAATCACCACTGTGTATTTTACTATTTAGTATATGTGATGAATGTGTTGTAATTATCAGCTGGCTATTAACATTTTTATTCCTTCCTTCAAGTAAAGTAATAATAGCTTCATTTATACTCTTAATAAAATTCTCTTGCATCTGAGGATGCATAAAAGTTTCAGGTTCTTCTATAGATATCAAATTTATCTTACTATTAAAAGAATCTTCTGGGTACTTCTCCATATACTCTATAAGATCTGCAATTATCATCATAAGATTTGTATATCCCAAACCAAATTGGTTTTCAGGTATATAAAGACCATTCTCAACATACTCATATTTTACGAGCTTATTAAGCATATCATCAAATGAAACATCAGAACTAAGATGAAAACCAATATGCCCTGATGACTCAATTTTTCCTACAGATTCATTAATACTATCTGTATGCTCTGATTGTAATTGTTCAGTAACGGATTCATTAAAAGATTCAAGTATACCCTCAACACCGCTTTGCTGTTCAAGTCTAGAAGCTCGATACTTCACAATCTTATTGAAAGCATTTGAAAGACAATACTCACTAGTAACATTATTAGCTTTTATAGAACGTAGTTCAATTAACTGCTTCAACTGAAAGTTCTTTACTGGTTCATCACCTGCATTGAAATATCGGATTTTAAACGGCGTAGCTTTTACTAACTTAACATACTTTCCGTATGCATTCTGGTCAGCTCCAATAACTTCATCTATCCTACTAACAAATTCTTCAATATTTTCTGGCTCATATACCACTCGAATAATCAACTCAGAATTTTGAGCATTTGCAATTGTCATGAAAGGACCTAGATTGCTAATAAGATCTGAACTATTATCTTCTAAGCCAATAATAATATCAATTTTAATTTTAGGTACGGCAGGAACTATATTCTCTGTTCCAATTGAAGAGATATATTCATTAAATATCCTCTTCAAATAGCTCATATTTATGTTGGTGAAACTAAATCCGGTACCTTTATCAAGTAATGATTCCATTGCCTTGATGACTGTAGTCTTCCCAGTATTATTCTTTCCAAGAATCAATGTAGTAGTTTTTGCAACATTTAATCCTTCTACTCCATCTTGGCATTCCTTAAATGCTCGTGAGTCAACAAAGCCAATGACATTGTTACTATTGCCGAATTTTCTGAAATTTTCTAGTCGAATACTCTTCAAATACATAACTACACTCCCCTAATTTTATTTTAATTATAACTATGCTTTTTATGTGATGAACTAATTCGCCGTTACTTGCTATACAATTCACCGTATCGACATAACTGCGGTTTTTTATTATATATAATAGTTACTAACTATCTCTATTATTTTTTTAATTGTTACCCGTCCCTATAATTCTTTATTACTTTAAACGTTTACTGGACTATTAGTTGTTAATCTGGACTTACGTAAATATTTTGGACGCAAAAAGTTTAACAATCTAAGAAGTTATTTTAGATTATTTCCAAGAATACTCCTAGGCATTGTTACTCAAACTAATCACAGTTTATAAAGAGCTCTCTTTTATAAACTGTGATTAGTTATATGGCAGTTTTCTTTATTACACTGTTAATTGTTAACCGTCTCCCTCTATTTTAAAATATCCATAATTTATAAGTTCTTCTGCAAGAGTAAGATAAATATATATCAAGCTATTTTGTGTTGCTTTATTGAGAATAGAATATATTTCATTTATAGTTATACCTTCAATTCTCCTATCAAGCTCATACTCTTCAATATTTTCAAAATAATTAAGCAGAAAACCAGTAATATGTTTTGTCTTTTCAACTTCTCCATTTTCTAATAACTCTAAATACTTTTCTATACCTTCGCAGCATAATGAAGCAAGATTTGACTGAAAAAATCTATTAACATCAATACTATCAATCTCTGTAAATTCATAGTATATTCCATCCATATATCCAATATCAAATAATCTCTTTTTTTCTTTTGTAATTCCCAAACTATGCGTTTTATTATACCAATCTTTACTAACCATGTATTTTATATAACGGTAGCTTCCATCATTTAGACTTTCTTTAAAGTATGCCGTTTCACTTCCATATCGGAAATAATCAAATAAATTTTCAAATGTTAAAAAGTCGTTACAGGATAAACATAATAATTTCAAAAAATTTACTGGTTGTTTATAACCGGGAAGAAAGTCATCATTCTCAGTGAATGTAATTACATTATTAATATAATTGTTTCTAATTATGTTTCCGAATTCTCCCCATGATTCGCATCCAACAATTTCTCTTTCTATCATGTGTCTATCATACATAAAATCTTCTAACTCAATAAATCCTTCTCGCCTAACGTTGAAATACTGACTTAAATAGTTTATGAAATCTTCAGTGTAAAAACCATCTCCCATATGTACAATTCTATTTTCTCTAAACACTTTTTCTATATGACTCCCTAAATCTGTCTGACTTTTTTCACCAACCCATCCAAAAATACTGAATGGATTTAAGTAAAATATTGAAATAAAATAATTAGCTAAATAGAAATCATCTTCTCTAATTCCATCTGCTTCTCTATATTTCCAAGCAATTGTCATCCCTTGGCTTCCACTTACCACAGCTCTGTTGTATATTAAATCACTTGCAATCATCTGAAATTTCTTCATATCTTTATCTGTATAAGTTGCTGCTTTTGAAGGATATAAGCAAAATGTGTATCCAGAAAATAACTTCTTGTTTATTGTTTCATAATTGATTTGTGTCCATACATTACAATCAACAACCGTGAACATATTTGCACCATCATCTACAGGTGTCAAGCACAGTATTGGTATATTCTGCATAAGAGCTCCAGCAACAGAATGCAATAATAGCGGTCTAAAATCATTGGAGATAATAATCAACGGTATATTATAGTTGGAAATTCCCGGAAGATAGTTTTTTATCTCTAATTGATATCCAAGAATTTCGGTTACTGCCTGTCTTTCTGCTGAAACCGATACTTTCAGTTCCACTATTATATATGAGTGACTGTCTAAATCAAAAAGCACGAAATCTGGATTCAACGAATTACACTTGTCCAAGGATATGTTGTCATGTCCACTGTCTAGAATAACCGTTAATTCATTTCTCAAAATATTAATTATCATTTCCACAGTCTCCAAATACTTGTGCTTTAAAATTTCATTTATTGAAAAAACCTTTATGTCCTTTTTCGCTTTTAATTCTGATAGATCCTTCCTAGCTTTTTCTATGCTTTCTTCACTAATTAAATTATACAATTGTTCTGTCTTTAGCTTCTCAGCCAACTTTTTTTGAAAATATTTTTCATTCATGTTAATCTCGCTTCCTTTAAAATAATCTACCAATTTCTTTTGTATTTGCCTAAAATTGATGTTGACAATGATTTGTTATAATCCAAGATCAGAAGTGGTTGATTTATTTCAATTAATGATTTCTAATCTGTCTTTTCATCAGTTAAAAAAATCGTCGTTATTTATGGTACGGTTCACCGCATCATATTATAAATCTTAATAAATTTGTTCAATATTTGACTACTTTGCTCTCTACATTTAACTCCGCATTACTAAATACTATTTAATATTCTGTATACCTTATAAAAACTCAATATTTAAGTTATATCATAAAGTTAATAAAATATAATAATTTACCATAGGTATATTTTACCACAAAATAAATCTATTTTTTGTCTTTTATGTAGAATTTTGTATATATATACAAAAAAAACAGTAGATTTAATAATCTACTGTTTTTTATAAAAGATATTTATGTTTTCATATTTTATCTACGATAGGTAGTATGTACTTTTATTTTTCATCCTTTTTTTCTGTATCATACCTCGGCTTAATAGTTGCAACAATTGTATCAATATCTCTAACTATTCTATCAACATCATTTGTAATTTTGTTCACATTTGATAGTATGTACTTCATATCCTTCAACATACTTTTAGTATCATTCTCTGTTAAGGATAACAGTGCATTATCACAGGATATTTCAACAGCGTCTTCGTAGTAATCAGTAAGCATACTTATCTGAGATGTTTTTTTCCATATATTCTTATCTTTATCCCATTCTAATCCTAAGTGTTTTTTTATATACTCCTCTAAATCTTTTATTTTTGATCTTTTATTTTCTAGTCCAATAATTTTAAGTTCTTTTAATATATCATTCAATGACATATTCTTTTCAACTAGGTTCTTTACAGTTTTATAGTAAATCTTTTGTAAAGCATATGATACCGCTACATTATTAGTTCCCAATCAATAAACCCTCCTAAGAAAAATTTACTATTTTAAATTATATTTATACGTACTATTATCTATTCATAGTTTATAAACTGTACCAAAAAGGTAGGTAAGGAGTCTATCACGGTATATATTTGAACGCACCTTAATACTTATTTTGAGTAAAGATGTCTACCTTAAAATTAAAGAAAGTAAAATTTTTAATCTATACTACTATTGTATAAAATCTTATTAATCTATATTCAAGTGCAGATAATAAAATATAGACAATATTCTATGAACTTTCTCTACATACTATTACTAAGTCAATATTTTACTTTGGAAATGGGCTTGCACAAATCCTAACATCTTTAGCTGATTCTACTATATACCCTTCATGTATATCTCCAAATTGTACTAAATTATTTTCATCATATTTAATTATTCTCTTATTTTTATCTACTAACAGATTAAGTGCTGCATCTAACTGAGAATCATATATGTCTTCAAACTCAAATCCAAAACTATGTAGTAGATAAAACAAGCATTTTGCGTATTCCTTAACATTATACTCATCAAATGAATTAAAAAATGATGGCATTAATATAATTTCATTAGGCATCATAATACTATTACTGCTATTCTTTAGCAACAATCTATGATAGAATACATCTGTTATAAGTTGTCTAAACTGAACGGGATGTAACTTCATTTCATAAAAAGGTTCAAAATATTTTTTTAAACGTTCTTCAATAACTTTGTTGTCACCTATACAACATATTATTCCGACATTGTCAGATTGTATGACTATTTGCGAATGAAGGATGTCATCAACATAGAAAAAGTCCAAACTTGCATCTTTTCTAATATCTTTATGGATATCAAATATAAATAGTGAAGAATATCTTTCATCTATTTCAACAGACATTCTTATGGACTGCATACAATCAAACATAAACCTATATTTTGATAACATCTCTGGAGTTAATATATTTCCTTTCTCTTTAGAACCCCTATCTATTTGTAAAGACAAATCCTTATACATTAAACAATAAAATATTTTCATAATCCATTTATAAATAATTCTACTGTCTAAATTTCTAACTTCTTCTAAACCTAAATTAAAAGCATTCTTAATCTGATTTTCTATTTCTGACAAATATTCATTATTACATTTCTTACAACATGGAACAACTAGCTGTCGATATTGAATCTTACTATTATTAGGAAGTGTCAAGAATTGGTTCCATAGATTATGTTTGCGTTGTAACCATTTTGGGAAAACATGCTCTGATGTACCATTATTTTCATCTAATGGTAGCCCACATAAAAAACAATGTTTATTATCAAAAGTCATTGTACTATACCAAGTTTTTACTTTTTCATCTATATTCATATATACCCCCATATTAATTCAATATTTTATAGAATTTTTAATTATTTCACTATATGTCATATATAATTAAAAAAACTTTTACTTATTATACAGTTCACCCTACTTAATCTAACTTCGTATTTTACTTCTTAACTAAGTAAAATATTATTGAGTTTCCTATTATAATTCACCATTCATTATTAGTAAGCTTGCCAAAACTTTTTCTTCAATAACTTCAATTGGCCATCCTAGAGAATCTTTTATTTTCTTAATGTAATTCATAAGGTTTTCTGAGCATTTTTTTGCAGTTACAAATACCACAACACAGTTTTTAAATTCAATAAATGGCCTTACAATTTGATATGAAACATCAACAGGGACCGTTTTGTTTGTTATTTCAACACCTGATTTAAAAGGCATGCACAAATAATATTTCTTACCTCGATACATAATAGGTACTTCCATGTCGGAAATCTCAAATGCACCATGAGGTTTGCATGATTCTCTTTGTAATATTCTTTCACTTACACCATTGATAGTTTTTGAAAACTTAACACGTAATTCATCGTCTTTCATTTTTTTCAAATTATCTATATGATATTTTTCTACACTTTCAATATCAATTTTATTTAAATTAAAAACTTGGTTTATAAAATCTTCTGTATCAATTCTGGTTATTTTTTCATATAGCCCAAGGTCAAAATATGACACCTCTTCATCCCTTAATTTAAAATAATTTGACAATACCCTTAAAAACAATATTTTATCAAGAATATGCATTTCCTCAGCTTTTTCAGCAAAGTCATTAGATTTTAATTCAAAATATTGTTTAAACTTATCAATATCAATATTGTATAAGCTTGTAAGTATTCTTAGTGATCCCCTTGCCCTCTCATTCATTATTTCATCAATATCAATAGATAAATCATAGTGTTCATTATTCATGTCTGAATAATTCCATAACTGATTTTCAAGGAAATATTTTAACTGACAATTTGATTTGATAATTTCCTTCACTCTTTCTTTAGATATATATTTATCTAATTCATTACTCAATAAACTCATTAAAGGAATAATTCTATCTCTATATTTACTCTTCCCTGCTTTATAATAAAGTGAAAGGGTTTGCATCATATTGCCAATACAATACATTGACGGAATAAAATAATCCTCTAAGTTATTATTAATAACATATGAAAACGCCCAAGTACAATTTTTCATTCTTGAAAAGAAATAATCATCAGTAGATGAACCTAGGTCACTTTCACCTTTCATTATTGACCTAACACTAAGTAACATTGTCATAACATCTAAATTTATCTTATGAAACTGATTCTGGATTTTTTCAATATCACCACTTTTGACTTTTTGATATGCATAATAAAAGCTAGAATAATAAAAAAGTGACTCTTCACTATAAACTTTATTAAAAATTTTTGACAAATCTCTTTTCAGGATTACATTCTCGTGAGGCTCAATAAATTTATTCTCAAGTAAACTCTCAATCGATAAGTATGCTTCTGCTAATCTACTTCTAATAAACATATTTAAATTTTCATCATCAGCATACTTATTTACATATTCATGAACTGAGTTCGCAAGATGTTGAAATAAATATTTATACTCTTCTTTCATATAGCAACTCCCCCTTGATTAGAATATTAACACTAAATTGATTTGGCTTTTTTTGTAGTTTTTCAAATTCCTCACTAGTCAAACAAATCAAATCAAGTTTTCTTTTTGCCTTTACATATTTTTTTGTAACACTTAGCCTTTTAGGCATAAACATACTCTCAAAATCATTTGAAACTATTAGTAAATCTAAATCACTTAACTCTGATGATATAGTCCCATAACGAATTATTTTCTCAATTTGTAGATGAACTATTAGTTCAGAATAATCTAAATCAGAATTTTCACCTATCATAAATCCTCCCAGTTAGCTTTATTAATGTATTTCAATGCCTATGATAAAAACTTAACTCCCCTAGTATATGGTTCACCATACCCTAACTTTCCATTATTAGACATAATAAGTATCTACAATGCTATATCTATAGGATTAATTGCTATTTTAAAAACCAAAATCTCATACTAAAAAATAATTGACAGATCAGTATATAGTATAAGATTTTCTAATTGGATCTTTTTGTATTTTCTTTTCATATTATATCATATTTTGGTAATATAAGTTAAATTCACAAAATACAATTACATAGTTTACAAATACATCATGTAAAAAAATAAAAAACATAAAGTTCCCTATAAATGGTACAAATGTCTTAATTTAAATATATCAAACGTACAATCGTGTCATATAATTGATATTTTACTTGAAAATTTTTTTCTAGAATATGGTATAATATCATATAAAATAAATTGATTTTTTGAGGAGAAGTGTTTAAATTGAGCCATATATTAACTATGCAAGATTTTGCTATTATGTCTATAAAAAAGATTATGGAACTATATTTGGATCCCATGTATAAAAAGATAAAAAATAATCCAAATATACTATCTTCATTTTCTGGTTTTTTACTTAATCCAGAGAAAATAATCTTTTATGTAGGTAAAACTCATTTAGCAATAGAATACGTTGGACCAGAAAAAATAACTAGTATAGAACCAGATTCTCAATTTGAAATTAAAATATTTGACTATTCTCAATCTGATGAAAATTTTTTAGATAAAATAATTAGATTTAAAATGGTTTAAAAACTAGACACATTAAATGGATTGACTTTATTCCATTGAAATATGACGATAGTGGAAGAGAAAATGATATTTTTAAAATTAATTTGTCTTTTTATGAAAAGCTAGTAGATCTTGACCTAAAATATATATATACCCTACCAATTGAATATAAATATAAAAAGCTTGTTCAAATAAATAGATTTATAGAATTAATTGGGAATAAAGAAACTAGAGAAATTGATATTACAAAATTTTTATCAAGAAATGAAAATAAGTTTATCTTAACAATGGGATTTTTGTCAAAAGAAATTTATCCAGAATTAGCATGCAAATGGCAGAGTGAAGATATAAAAGATATCAGACCAGATTTTTTTGTATTAAAACCAAATAATTATGCAGATATTGTTGAATTCAAATTACCTGACCTTAAAAGTAAATCAATAGTTGGAAAGCATAATAGAGAAGTATTTTCTGCTGAATTACAATCCTATATAGGTCAAACGAGAAAATATAAAACATATTTTGAAGATCCTAATAATAGAAAGTGGTTTGAAGAAAAGTATGGTTTTAAAGTATTAAAACCTAAAAGAATACTTGTAGTTGGAAGACGATGGAATTTTTCTGATGATGTCTGGAAAGAAATACAAGCTGACTATTCAGATTTTGAAATAATAACCTATGATGATTTAGTCGATGGAGTAACAGCTCAATTTTATATGTAACTTTTTATATGAACTATCTTTATATGCTTTACGTAGCTATCCAGTCAGTAGGTAAACCAAATACCACCAACCATTTTTAATAGTATATATATGAAAGCATAGTTAAAGCCTAGAGGATTTTCTCTAGACTTTATATATTTAAAGTGCTTTTTGGCTTGCATTCTTTATGTTTGGACTTTTAGTATTTTTATATAAATATTCTATATTTGATTTTTCTTCTATTATATCTTTGAAGCTTTTTCCTTTATATTTTCCAAATTGAATAATTATATCTGGTACAATATCTATTATATCCTTATTTTTCTGTATGTTTTCTTTTTCTAATATATTTTTATTATTTTTTGAAAGTCTGATACTCTTATATCTTTTATTGAGTTATACCCCCTTGGTTATATTAGTTTATGTAGCTTTTGATGTGTGTGATTTGAGCTCAATATAAAATACATTACTAGATAAAGCCATAAATGCTTGAACATTAAACCTTTCGTATAATTTTATAAACCATCTACATACTTCTGCCAAATCACTATAATAAATTCTAATTTCAACTTCATCTATTAACACTACTAGCTCTTTGGCTTAAATTGCTGCTGACTTTATAAGTAATATATTTAACTTTCTGTTTTTTATTACTCAATATTTAAATGATCTAGTAAATTCATCTGCACAATCTCTTTTGCTTCTGTTTTTTCATTTCTTATTATATTAATATACTGACCTTTAGAGTTGATTTTTTGTTCTATTAATATATGTTTGTCAAATAATATTTGAGCTGAACTTGGAACATTATGAGCCACACATAATAGTTGCGCATTACTCTTATCAAGAAATCTTCTTACTGGTTCCCACAATTCAAGAGATGAAGCAGATGCAAATGGATTATCTAAAAATATAAATATATGAGATTTTGTTCTTTCTCTTATTTGTGTTACATTATTGTAGTATTTAATCATGGTAATTGCAAACATAACATAAGTAACATATCCTTGTCCAGAAGAAGCTGATAACCTTCCCCAATTATAGTATTTAGGCTTTCCTTCTTCTATTTTAAGAATTTTTATCTGTAATTTATCAAAATCTATACCAAAGTGAAGAAGATTCTTTATACTAAGTTTATTCTTAATATCTTTTTTAGTTAGATCTTCACTTTGAACACGATTTGCCAAATCATAAATATATGATTTGATTCTATTTATTGCAATGTCCTGTTCAACTCTACATCCATCTTTTTCAGTTAAATTAATAATAAAAGATGGTTTTGTATATTCTCCATATTTAAACTTTGAATAATCTGGTATTTTAGCAACTTCATTTAATATTGTTTCTAACATTCTATATACTTGCATAGCAATTTCTTTATCAAGTTTTCCAATATTTTGTATTGATACTTCAATATTTTCAATTGTTGTATCTACATTCTTAATAGCTTGTTCTAAAAGATTAACTAAAGAATTAATCTCATCTATTGAATTCTTTTTAAGCAAACTATGTTTTAACTTTTGTTTAACTTGTACGTTTATATTAAGTTTTTGAATATTCGATTCTAGCTGTTTTATTCTAGTGTTAATTTTGTTCATACTTCGCTCGTATTCATTTTTCAATTTTTCATATTTATTATTCATCTCATTATAAATAATTTTATCAACTGCACAAATAGAATCTGCCCAACTGAGCTGTCTTGCATGACAAAATCCTTCATACTTGTTGAATTCCGACTTTAAAACTTCTAGCTTTTCTTTCTTTTCTTTTTCTTTGGATATTAATTTCTTCATCTCTGATTCAATTCTACAAGTATTTTCTTTAGCTTCTTTTTTGATTGATTTAAGTTCTTCTTTATTTAATTCATCAAATTTTTCATAGTAAACAGTTTTATTTTGTTCTTTATCCTTAAGTTGTTTTGAAATCATTTTTAAATCTGAATCAACATCATTTCTTTTTTCTTGTAGATTAGATTTAATATCTTCTAAATTCTTTAATTTAATTTCCATTGAAATAAATTCTTCATTTTTAATTTTTCCAATATAATTTTCACCATAAAGGATTTCAAATCCAAATTCTTTAACCTTAAAGTTTTGTTTTATCTCATCCATATTTTCTTCAAGCTCTTTTTGCTTATTACATAAATCACCATAATTTTGACTTTCTATATCATACTCTTCTCTTGCTTCTTTAAACCTATTAAACATTTCTTCAATATTGAAGCTTTCCAATGTAGCATATTCTGCATTTGTAAATTTATCAACTTTTTGAGCATATATATTTTTTTCATTGATATTATCATCTAGTCTTTTAATTATGTTCAATATATTTTCAATTTCTGATTCAACCAAAGAAATATTTGATTTGTTTGAAGTTAATTCTTTTTCATATTTAACTTTTATGTTTTTTTTCACACTTAATTCAACATAGATTTCATCAATTTTTTTTGTTATTTCTATTTTTTTAATTAATATTTCTTTTTTTATTTTTGCTTTATCTAAGGCGTCTTCTAATACTTCTTTTTTATCAATTTGATTTTGATTTTTAAATTTTAAATCTGTAATGCAATTTTCTTCAATAGTTATTTTATTTTTAATCGATACTATTTCCTCATTTAATTCGTTAATATTTTTTTCAAGTAATACAATATCATTTTTTGGATATCTGGCAATATGTTGTGTTAAAATATTGATTTGATTCTCAAGAATATCCTCTTCTTCTGAAATTACTTGCATTAAACTTTCTATTTTTCTTATTTTTCTAGTTCTATCTTCAATTGCTACTTTCGAGTCTAGTAACGCCTTATAGTATTGTTTATTAGGGGTTAATAAATATATATTATCAAAAGTTAATTCATCTAAATTATTAACCAATGATCTAGACATTAAAACCAAGTTTTCTTTAGCAATAGATAAATTCACTTGTTTTTTACCATTACGAACTAATTCATAGTCTTCATCAGATACTACTAAAATCTCAGGAAATCCTGGAAAAACACTTAATATATTTTCCACTTTTTCTTCTGTGTAGTTTTTTAATAATTCTGATCCAAATTCAGCATACTTCCAGTCTCCTTTTAAATAATTTAAAGCATCGTATTTTGATCTACTTCTTAAAAATCCATAATCTTCGAGTATATCTATTTCATCTTGTAAAATATGTTTATCATTATCCAATATTGATTTTTTTTCAGTATTATTCTTTAATTCTTGTTTCTTTTCTTTAATTACATCTTTAAAATCAGATTCATCTATCCCTACATTAGATTTTACATTTTCTAAAGAGTCTAGATACTTATTCCAATATTCATTTTTTTCTTCAAGTTTTTCTTTCGTATTTTTAAAATTTTGGCTTAGTTTTGCTACTTCGATGTTTTTGCTTTCTATTTCATTTTTTATAGAATTTATATCCTTTTCAGTTTTATCTATCTTATATAATGTTTCATCTATAAATTTATCAACTGCTTCGTATTCATCCGCATCAATTAATACTCCACTATAACAAGGATAATTTCTCAATTCTTGAATCAGTTTATTATTTTCATTACTTATCATATTAACTTCATCATCATAATTAATTATTTCACTTTCAGTGTTCTTAATCTGTGTTTTTAACTCTCCTCCTAATTCAATAAGTTTATCTTTATACTCATTTTTATCTTTTAGATCACTTTTTGATTTTTTCTTTTCATTTTTAAGCTCATCTAACGAATCTTTACAGAGTTTTAAAACTGTATTAGCATATTCCGAAACTGATTTTAGCTCATCATAATAAACATTTGTTAATTTTTCTAGTCTCTCATCAATTTTTATTTTATTTGATTCATATCTTTTATAGTCTATTATCTGATTAGTAGCTTCCAATCTTCGATATTGTGTTTTTATGTATTCTATTTCATCTATATTATCTTGTAATACCTTTTGCGCGTATTCAAGTTTTTCTTTAAATTCTAAATACTTTAATCTTATTTCTCTTATTTCAATATTCTCAATTTCTTCCTTTAATTTGTCTAATAAATTATTTAACTCAATCTTTTTTGATTGTATACCTCTTATTGATTCTTCTTTATTATCTATTAAAACTTTATACATAGCAGTCTGCTTAGGATACTCTCTTAAATGATTATCAAAAGATATTAGCGCTCCTTTATTAGAATTAATATACTCTATCAAATCAATTGTACTGTTTTTTAGTTTTTCATATTCTGACTTATCTGAATGGAAAGTATTAAGTTTGTTCAAGCTTTGTGATTTTTCATATAATGATTCTGCCAACTGATGTGATTTGTTTATTTTCTCCACTTCCATAATGAAATTTCTTGAATCTAAAGCTTTTTCCGTATTAGGAATAATAAATGAACTCAAAAGTTCTCTAGGTGTTTTGCAATTTTCTTCGAAAAACTGTTTAATATAGTTTTCATCTTTATTTATTTCTTTTAATAATTCAAAAACTTCACTATTTATACCATATTTCTTAAGTTCATTATAGTATGGTGTCTTTCTATTTTCAAAAACTGTAATAATGTACTTACGATTATGATTATCAGATCTCATTTTATTTTGAAGATACTTTTTTAAATCATCGTAACCACTTGCCTGAAATTTTCCAGACACTGTTTTTGATAAAGGTAATGTATCAATTGATAGATTATCCACCGCTAAGTTATCTCCAAAAATAATATAATTCATATACTTTAAACTACCTAACTCTTCATACGCTTCCTCATTGTCATCAATCCTAGGTTTTAGCATAGCTGTAAATCCAAGATATATATTTCTAAACTGCATTCCCTCTACGGAAAAATGTGATATACAGTGAATCGCCGATCCCTTTTGCACATTATTAAATAGATTTATTATAGGGTTTTTATCAGAGAAATATGAGTTTGGAAGTATGGTTTGAAAAAGCATTTGGGCAGCAAGTGTCTTTCCCCCTCCATTTTTCATATCTATTAAAGTATTTTTACCATTTATTTTGAACCATTCATCTGTATATATAATATTATTATTATTTGCATGTATATTTACAAGTCTCATACCTTCAAGCGTTGACATTACATCACCTACTTTCATTAAGTTGAATCAAGTTTCCTTTTTCTCTTAAACCCTCTATATAATCATATATTTCATTTTGAATATATTCATTATTAAAAACATTGTGAATTGTAGCTTTAAACCTATCTGTAACATATATATTTTTATCACTATTAAAATCCACACTCTTTATTAGGTTCTGATTCTCAAGAAATCTCAATGTTGTATTTACAACTTGTATTTTTGACCTTTTACCATGTTCAAGTCTATTATCAATATCTGTTTTGTTCATCCTTATTCTTGGAAGCTCGGTCCATTTTTTCACCACAACTTCAAAATTATATGACTGTTCATAACTAACCTCTTCAAGATTAGCTTTATTTCTTAAAACATCAATCTTATTATCAATAATCTCTATTAGTTTATTTACCTTTAAAAAAGGAATTGCTGCAACTTCATTTGCTTCTGGAAAAAACTCTGTTACAATTGTTGCAATAATAAACAAACCGGTATACATATCTTCATTGTTAAAACCATTCCAAAGAGCCTTTTTCAACTCATCATTTGAATAACTAAATGTTCTGACTCCGGGTATAGGCGATACATAAAATCCCCCATATTTTTGGCTTAAATATAGACCTATATTTTGACATAGCTTTTCCAAGTCATTCAATATATCAATGTTATTTATAATTTCTTCATATAGTCTCGGTTCTTCTTTTCTATCAAGTTTTCCATTCTCAATTAAAACTTTTAGGCCTTTTCCTACAATATCTATCTTATCTATCAAACTTAACACCCCCAGTTTCAATTAGTTTTATTTTTAAATTTCCTATACTTCTTTCATTATTATCATCTAAGTAGACTATAGCTTTTGAATTTGTTGAAATTTTAAGTTCTGCATTATATTTCATTTGTAATTTATCAAACCAAAAATACGTCAATAATTCTTTAACTTGAAATATTTGAATAGGTTTGTCAACAATACGCTTATCGTATTCTAACTTTATTGTTTGAATATTTTCTTCATCTACATCGTTTAATTTACTCTGATCCGGCAAATAGCTTAAGCTTAAAAAGAAACTTAAAAAATCAATTGATTTTATAGCTAAGCTTTCTTTGGATTCTCTTACATAATCTATAAAATCTTTAATATCTTCTATACTATCTTTCTCTTCTTTTAAATACATGATCATAAGTGAAAATAGCTTAAAATAATTATTTTTCATTCTCTGTGTATATACTGTTGTATTATCAACTATATTTTTCGACTTTATATCTACCTCCTTCGGCTTGACATTTTGAACCGTTTTAATAATCTTTTGTGGAGCAAAAGAACCTTCTATACCCAATCCCTTATTTACTTTTGGCATAAAAAGTGGTTGAAGAGAATACAAAAATTCGTCCATATGCGTATCTAATCTTGTTAATTTATTAAAATGCTCTTTAAGGTTAAACAAATTCATAAATACATTAATCATAGAGTTTTTATCTATCTCTAACATTTCATTTGGCATCTTTGCTATTTCTCTAGTATAGTATGATTGAAGATTTGAGCTCTTATTTAGCTCAATATCTATAGCTTTAAGAACCTCAATGTCTTCTGGTGTTAACTTTATATTGTTTTTTTCTAAAAATACTGTGTCTTTATATAAATTAAGTTTATCTCTTGCATCATTATAATGGCTTGTTTCTTCACTTCTAATTTCGAAAAAATCTCCCCAGTATTTTTTATAAATTTTACTAGCATCTTCATGTCCAAATCTATTCATTGCTAAAACTTCATTCTTTATATCTAATTGTCTCAAGGTCTCTAAACTAATATTTTTTATTGTGTTTAATGCAGCTTTATACTTTCCTTTCTCTATCTGTAGTTTGAATAAGTAAAGAGCCACAGTAAGCTTTGCTTCTTGAGGAATCTCCTTTGATGATATTAAAAACTCTAACCCCTTATCTGTAACCCTAAATCCTTCGCCTTTTATATCATAGTCAATATATGAAATCTTAGAGGACCTATTTTTTTTAGTCTCTGAATCATAATATTTAAATAATATAGGTTCTCCACTTGCTTTAGCTCCTTGAAGTTTAGATAATAACGATTCTACAAGTTCATCCAAGCTTATAGTTTCATTATTGTCAATTCCTTTTAAATATTCATTTACAAATGATTTTAAATCAAACACCTTCATAGCATATGAGTTAAGACGACCTTCCTCTACCATATATACTAATAATGAAATTATTAAGTGTCCCAAATTAAATTGATAATCACTAGACTGCACAATATAAAAATATAATGAATAAACACTTATAATATCTTGTCTATTACTTGAATCAGTATAATCTATTTTGTAATCCATTTAACAACACCTTCATCTTTTCAAAATTTAATGCTTCTTGAGGAATATACCTATCTTCTTCTATTATTTTTATAATTTTATTTTGTTCTTCTTCTGATAGTTTTTCAATCAAAGTAGATAATTCAAGCTTGTCTAGCTTTCTTTTATTCTTTAATAGTCTTGATTCATAATTTAGAAGTTCTTGATATAAAATCTTAGATAAGTGAATATTATAATCAGGATACTTTTGTAAAAGTGATCTGAAAATATCAAAACCCTCCTGATCAATATCACCGTAGTATAAAAATTTTATATCTGAATTTAAATTATAAACATCTAAAAATTTAAATTTTTTTAATATAGCCCTTCCTTCACCGTATATTACTCCTTTAATATTTGTTTGAGTTTTATATAGAATGCGAAACAAAGAATAGCATGTATCTTTATTTTCAACAATCAAAACTGTATTTCCATATTTATTCAAATGATAATAAAAAGGAGCAATTACATTACAATAATTTAAATCCTCGATTGTAAGATTAAGATTTTTAAGTATATTTAAACCATTTACATAAGATTTTTGAGGTTGAGAAAGTGCCTTTTCATCTTTGAAAATAATGTAACTAATTTCGTTTAACGTTAAATTTTGTTTATTTTCATCTAAAAAATCAACTATATTCTTAATGTATTCTTTTTCTAGATTATATTTATCAGTATTTTTTAAATAATAAGATGAATCAATACCTATATCCTTTCTATATAGAAAATCATCTTTAATCTCCACATTACTCATAAGTTTCCATTTATTTATTTTTATATTTCTATGAATAAAATCTAGCTGAATCTCACCTCTTTTGCTTTTTTTCAATTCTAAAATGCTGCTATTTTCTAGTTCATTTAGCTTATCTATAAATAATTTTCTTTCTGTAGATGACCAGTTAATTATAGGTCTATTATCTATGTGATAGGCCAAATCATATAGATCGATTGTCTTTTTGTTATATTTTTTTAAAAATTCAACTATACATTTCACCTCATTAACCTCACTTTCAACTTTCTCATTAAACATATCTAATCAACATAATAATATAAATACTTTTTCTTATATATTAATTATAGTCTAAATATATACAATTTTCATATTTTTCGTGCAAAGTGTTAGAAATACTATATATTTGTACAAAAAAAACAGTAGCTTTTAATAGATACTGCTTTTTAAACTTTTCATTTTTTACTAAATTTAAATATCACTTATGCTCTTTAAAAAGGAATCTAATTCGCCTTCTGTTTCAAATTTGAAAGAATATCCATAATGTATTGGCTTTTCTCCATTATTCTTTCTTTTAGGAAATTGTGTTAATGCTGTACTATGATATTTATTATTGCTTTTACTTTTCAATTCAGCATTTACTTCTACAATATCTGGATTAAGAACAATGCTTATTTCTTTATTAGGAATTAAATACACCACATTTTGACCTTTAATATTTTCATATTCTATAGCCTTGCTTGTTTCCTTTTTTAGTTCAAAATTGTTTTTAATAAAAATACTATGTAAATTTTCCATTCAAGACTTCCCCTTTCTCCCTGTGATTACCCATTTTAACATTTTATCATAAATTTGTATTTTATGTATATTTATGGTGCATAAAAGATATCTAAATTCAATCTAAAATTGACACTTATTAAAATGTTAACTACTGATTTTTAACAGTCTTCCAAAAACTTAGATTGTGATATTACTATATCCGTTAATAAACTTCTTTTGTCTGAGCAGAGCGAGTTTAAGAAGTTTTAGGATATTGGATAAGACACAATCTTTAGTTTTATAAAAATATTATTATAGTAGCGGCATTTTAATAAGTGTCATTTAAGGCTTAACCACTATACAATTTTCTAATTATTTTTACCAATAAATACGACCGTCTCCATATGAGGCGTATACAGAAACATATCTACCTTCCCCTATAATAGTTCTAATTTTATACCATTTGAGACTAGTATCTTATATAGCAGCCTCTAACTTATTTATGTGGGTATTAAGTCAGTCGGTAAACCAACTGACCCAATACCCCCACATAAAAAAAACTATTATTAGTTGCTCTTCATATAATTTACTGTTGTATGGCCTTATGTTCTCAGCCAGTTATTCAAAGATTGAATTCAGAAGAGAACAACATTGAAATATTCAATTAGACAAGACTCTGTTTTTATAAGTATAATTATAAGTAACTTAGATTTAGGACTGGAAGGGAGTAAATATTAATGTGTGATATTGCTATTTCAACATCTGCATTCTGTTTGTGGGATATTGGACCTGAACGCAAACTGAACATTTGCAGGGAGTTAGGATTTAATCGTATTGTTATTGCGTTTAGTACATTGAAAATGCTTCGCCAGTTTGCTTCATCACCTAAGCTATGTGAAAAATTGACACAGTTTAATCATGTGATGATTCATGCGCCTTGGTGTGGAATCAATTACAAAAATAATAAAGCAACGAAAGATGTATTTGCTCATCTAGAGATGATTGTTCAAAAAGTGAAAATTGATGCGGTCATTTTTCACTTTGATTGTATTAAGGATTGGTCGCAATTTAGAGATTGCTCGTTTCCTTATTATATAAAAAATCCTAATCATGCATCGTGGCAGACTTTTGATGAGGCATTGCATCAACATGGTTTTAATAGTGTATTAGATATCAATCGATCGATCCGTTTTGAAGACTATATTGATAAATACTTGGATCATCATGGAGAACAGATAAAAGCCATCCATGTGAGTGGCTTTATTGATGAACTGGGGCGCACCCCCATTGTTGAGAGTGGGCAAATGGAACTACTGAATAAAGTGAAACAAGTCAATGCCCCTATTATTATTGAGGGGCTATTTTCGCCAGGCGATTTTCAAGGTATACGAGAAGAAATTAAAGTCATTCAAGAAAGTGTGTATGGGTAACGCTTGTTTTTTCTAGGAAACAGGCAATTTTGACACAACTTAAAGGTCTTATAAATAATCGTACTTACCCCCGTTACGGTGAACCATATCATAAATAATATGAACAGAGATTTTTGAAAAAAAAGAAATTAAATAAGGATGTTAATTTATTCTCTTTTTATTTATGATAATTTGTCAAGTTAAGTACAAGACTTTACTATTATCCTAAAGAAAAGACCTCAGAAGGTGTTTTATATCCTAAACATTTCCGAGGTCTATTATTTATTAAATCTACATAATAATTCAAATCAGTTTCACTTTATATGATGATATGCTCCTATTTTCTTATTTTTTCTACTTTTTAATGTTTGACTATAGCCATGGCATAGCGCAAATAGTTTTAAATATCTTACAAAACATAATCCCTTTTATTAAAATATTTTCTTTTTAATAGAGTATATATTAATACTATAATTGACCATATGATATTACCATAAAAAGGTTGTTGGTTATATTGTTGATACAAAGTAATACTTACTGTTAAGAAATATATAGTATAGATTAGCATAAGCCAGTAGCCCCATTTCTCAAGTTTCAAATATCCATAAGCCATTATTAAAGAAATCATAGACACTAGTACTCTCATTATATTCTCTGGGAAATTAGGAACTCCAAATCTAACTGCAATTCCAAATTGATCTTTTGCATTTGTAAATAATGTTATTGCTATTACAACTGCTCCAAAAATATAGAAATACCCAATTAATGTTATCCCTAAAGGTCTTTTTTCAACCATTCTCTACCACCTCTATTTAATATTGTAAAATTTTATTATTACATCATAACTAAAGAACATTGAGTTAATTGCAACTAAATGTTGTCACCATTATATGTATTTACTTAACAAAATCTTTATATTCATAAATATAAAAAACTACACAACCACAATTGGGGCATACTGCTGCTTTAGGCTTAGCCTATGCACTATTAAAAAAACCTTTACCTTTCTTTTTAATCTTAATTCCATATAAACCACCTTAAACATTAACACTGCAGCCCTCTATCATTTCAGTTTGGCATTGATTACATATTTTTTTCATTTTATAATCCTCCATTTTCACATGAATTATTTTCACTTTACTTACTATTTCTAAATTAATAATAACTAGATTTTAATATTATATGGAATTTTTTTCAACCTCAAAATAATCTCGCCATACCTTTAACAGGTTTGATTTCAAAGTGTACAACTCATCAATCTATTATGAAAAAAACATTAGTTACTTGTTTTGTAATTCACCATGATTAACTAAATGCATTACTTTTTTATTATTTATTATTAACCTAATAACCTAACTGCTCCCCAACAATAATTGCCTTTATTCTTCCTTTAACAAATTGTCCTCTAATTATCACAAAATCATTACAAATTCGATTTGTACTTTTACAATCCACACAATACCCTAGTTGAACACATGGAGTATCTTTATTCAATCTTTTAGCATCTATCGGTGCTGCATAACTCCTTACCCTCCTTTCTGTTTCTTCTATATCTCTAACAATTTTATTTATTCCTGTTACTAAAATAACTTGATTAGGTCCATATTTTTCTTATTGAAAGTTAAAGCCCTTGAGACAAGTACTTTTGACTACTCTATTTATTGACAAAGAAAATAATATAGTAACGAATTTTCTCACTGTTACAATACTTCAGTTAATTTATTTTATTCACTTTTTATAAATTGTAGTGGATTGAAATCTCCTAATGGTCCTTTCCACCTATACTTATCGACAGTTCTTTTTCCTATTTGAATTGCTTCTTTTGGACATTGATGTAAACATCTCATGCAAAGATAGCAATTTTCCCCAAATACTACCCCTTCTTTATTCACTTTTATATTCTTTGCTGGGCATATTTTTTCACATTTTAAGCATCTAATACAATGCTCATTTGCCCAAAACTCCTTTTTCACTTTTTCTTCAATAATGCGGAATAGTGATCCTAATAGTTTACTCGCAAGGTGAGTTGTAATAACAGATTTTTCATTTACGATTAATTTTTCTATATTCTGCTTTTCAAAATCTTCTATTAGTCCTTTACTTATTTCTATTATTTTATCTATTTCTTTAATCTCATTAAAATCCTTATGTGTTAATTTATGCACTGCTTTAGAGCCTTTTTTTAAAAATGCTAACCCATCTGATCCAGGCATACTGACATCAGTATTTACTAGTCCTATGTATCCTCTTTCATGAAATTTTTTTAACACATTTTGCATAGCTACTCCAGTAAAAAAAGCCTTAGTACAAAATATGAAAGCTGTTTTTGTAGTTGTAACTGGTATATCTTTTAGGAAATCCTTAATAAATTTTGGCGCGTCACCTGCATATACTGGAAAACCAAAAAAAAGAGTATCATAATATGATATAGATTCTTTTTTAAATGATTCTATGGGAGCAACGGTTATTTTATTTTTGTTACATTTTAAATGTTGTTTTATATAACGGGCAACAAATTCTGTGTTTCCTGTACCACTAAAATGCAGTATTAATATATTCATACAACCTCTCCACTCTTAATATTTTTATCTTAACTAAGTGTTCTTACCTTACTAGGTGTCCTCAATTTTCTTGAATACTATAGAGTATCTTTATAACATATTACCGCGAATAATAAACTTAATTTGTTCTCCTATGTTCTTGAGCATATCGGAATAAAATTCATTGCTATAAGTGTACTTTGTGAATTGAAATATAACACAGCTATATATACTTTCAACAGCTATATCTACATCAAATTCTTTTATTTGTTCATACTTTTTTTTCAGTTTACTAAGTAACTGTCTTGATTCTTCCATAACTATTTCATCCATACTAAAAAGACTTTTCCTTGCTCCTAATGCTTCTGAGTTATTAATGCTATAAACAACTGAAAAATATTCTTTAAGTAAATTTTTATTAACATTGGCCATTTTTTTAATATGAAAATCAATGAGATTAACCAATTCGTTGACTATTATATTTTCATCTATCTTTTCTGGTAGACATACTTCGTATCTTGCCATATCGAAACCTCTAAAAACAGCTTCAACAAATAACTCTCCCTTTGAGCTAAAATAATTAAAAAGTGTACCTTCTGCAATATTCGTACCTTTTGCAATTTCAGATGTTTTTACTTTCTTATATCCCTTTTCCTTAAAAACTTTCTCAGCATATTCTAATATAGCCTTTTTAGTATTTTTCTTCTTAATTTCTCTTAGACCAGCCATATATCCCTCCCTAAAATTATGAGTATACTCATTTATGATTATACTCATATTATATTGGCTTATAATAAAACAGTCAAATTAAAAAACAAGCCAATGAAAAATAATTGACTTGTTATTTGTTCATATATAATCAGTGTTAGAAATTTACTTAGTAATTTGATATATCAAAAATAAATTCATCCTCTATTGCTATTTCCATAATTCACTATAGCAGACATTTCTTGATTAGTTATATTGAAGCTCGTATTTTCAGTAATTATTTCTACTATTTGCAATATATATATGAATGAACTATCACAGCTATCACCTAAACAATCACAAAAGTTTAGTACTAATGGTTCAATAGTACTCAATTCCTGTACTGTGGTAGGTATAACTTCAGATGCTTTGTAATTCCAACATTCTAGTACTCTTGTACGCTCTGTATGATTAGACTTTCGAATTAATCTGTACGCTATGCTAAGCTTTGGATTAAAACCTCCAATCTCAAACTCTAAATTTTGAGAGTAGTTAATAAGGACATGAGGATTTTTTATATTTCTTGTATCTACCTTTACTAAAGCTAAATTTATAGGCTTATTATTTGGGGTTAAATAATTTGGAAAACTATCCTTAAATACTTTTCCACAATTTAAAAAAGGCATACCTGAACAAACTTTCATGAATTCCCCTCCTTTCTAACATAATCCTTGTTGGTCTTTTCCAAGATAAGCTTGAGCAGTCATACTTTTTTGGCTAATGTTATAAAAAGATTCTTTTGACAACTCTGCCTCAACTAATTGAATTGTATAGGTACAAGATAAATTAAATTTAGAATTTAAACATTCACAGTAGTTATATACAAGTGGTTCTTTAATATTAGTATCATTTACAAATACTCTTCTAAAAGGCCATTCTTTAAGAACCGTTGTAGTACAATCACTACAAGTTTTCACTAACCTGAAAGTTAAATTGTTGAAGCGACCTTCTTTTAAAACCGAAGTAATAAAACTTGAGAAATTAATTAAAACACATGCGTTATTATTACTTTCTATGTTAATTGTTAATTGAGTTAGTACAATAGGCTCATCCTCTTTTGTAAGATGAAGAGGTAAAACAGGGTTAAATACTTTTCCACATTTTATATAGGGCAAATAATTTTTACTACATCCATGTAACCCTCTTATAACTGTAGCTGTAATACTTTTATTATTTAAACCGTAGCTTTTAACATTATTCGTTTCAATTTGAATAATTTCTAATCTATAGATTATTCTGTTACTAATATTTTCATCTAAGCAATCACAATAACTAAGAACAGTTGGTTGATTGGTATCCAAATTAGCAATTTCTAGCATTTCTAAAGATTCAAGTCCAAATTCCCACTCTTGAAGAATTTGTGCATACTCTGAACATACATCTTTTCTAACTAGACGGTAAGTAATATTTAACTTTGGATTCAAACCTAATAAAGTAAAGTTTATAAACTCAGAAAATTTAACCAATACAAATGGCCTTGGTATATATTTTGTATTCACATTGACCTCTGCTAGTACAATTGGTGGTTCACTTTTCTCTAAGTTATTGGGCAACTCAGTTTGGTATACCTCCCCACACTTGATATATGATGGTAAACAGCTTTTTATACTCATTTTTATCTCCTTAACATTTTATATTTCTAATTATTCTAGTTGAGATAGCAACCAGTACTTATTAAATAGTATGCAGTCACAGTAATGACTGTTACCTGTTAAATAATATCTATATCTACTCTAAAAACTGAAAAAAGAGTCCATTTTATTTATTGGACTCTCTTATATTAATCAACCTTATTTAATTTTTGATTTAGGTATAATAGCGTGGTTTTCACCAAATTATATATATTTCTCAAGGTCTAAGTATTACTTACCTAATTTATTTTTTATTATATCTAATGCTACACCTAAAGCATCCATTCCTCCTAAATCCTTAATATCATAATCAGGAATAACCCCTCTTCCTGTATCAAGTCCATTAGGTCTTACAAAATATTTATGCGATACAAATGCATCTAATCCTGTATTAGGAAGTTTAAATCCATATATATCCCCATAATTTGTAGCAAGTCCACCAGTTTCTTCCCCTATTAAATATCCCATTTTATAATCCTTGACAGTTGAAGATAACATAACTGCGCTTGAAAAAGTATTTCTTCCTATCAAAAAATATACGTCTCCTTTAAATTTAGGTTTGTCTAAATAATCTCTTGAAACTACTGGTTTTTGCATATATATTTGTCCAAGCATTTTAGAATATTCATCTTTTAGCTGTTTTATTTCTTCTTCGCTTGCTCCTTTTTCTTTCGCTAAATCAGAATAATATTTTATTATTTCATTACTTATCTTTATATCGCATCTATTTGCCTGAGCATAATTACCATCATAAATATATTCTATTAATAAATCTCCTAGCTGAGAATTTCCTCCTCCATTTTTCCTCAAATCAACTATAAGATTATTTATATTGTCCTTATTTATTTCTTCAAATGTTTTATCTAAAAAAACTTTAAACTTATCTAAGTCTGCAAACACATTAAAAGTAATTACTCCTGTATTATCATTCAATTTCTCATATCTGTAATAATCTTTATTATTTTTATTCTTAGGATTTATCTTATCCGCTTCTTCCTTACTAATACCTTTTAGTTTTATAATTTCTTCTTCTGTATCTTTTTTAATTTTAATAATATATTCATCCTTTAATTCATTATCTATATAATAATTCAATATAAAATTATTTTCCATACAACATTCTTTAAAAGGTTTAAGGGAACCACTTATATATTTTGACATTTCATTATATATTTTTGAAGAATCTTTATCGTTTATTGATTCAATCATCCACCCTTTATATTTTTGATATTCTTTTTTATACGTATTTTTTATATACATTTTACCATCTTCTATCTCTACATCCATATACAATATCTTATCAGATGCTGTGATTTTTTCTATGTAATCTTGCGGAAGCTGTATACTCGTGTGTCCATCTTGAAGCTTACTTATAATAGGTGCACACTTTCTATAAACATCTATGCTATTTATAGGTTTATCTATTTCTTTTAACTGTTCATCTATCTCTTTTTTTATATCTTCCTTAGAAACTTTAAAATATAGATTAGGATGCACATCTTCCATTGTTTTTATCATAAATTCAATATCTTCTTTAACCTGATTTTTTGAATAAACGTTTTCTTTTTCCTCAGTATTATTTGCATAAGCAGTAATTAAACATAAACTGAAAACCAAAAAAGTAAATAAAATATTTTTCACCAATCTTTTCATGATAATCCCCCTATCTTAATAGAATATATAATTATACTTCTTATCTAGACAAAAAAAGAAAATCCTGTTTAACTATATAATTTCTCAAATAATTTTATTTTTATAGCATTTACATTCTATTTTTGCCTTCTCTCTGTAATATAAAAATGTAACAAAAATTGTGTAAGATATGAATATTATTATAAAAACTATACTTCATTATATCATGCACGCTTTATATTTTTGCTATTTTTTCAATATAATTCCATATGTATTAAGCCTATATAAACTGTATTTTATTTAAAATTGTAATTACTTGGCGGGATCAAAATTTTTATGTATCGATATATATTATCATATACTAGACAAAATTATAGTATAACAATCAATCTAATCAATCGGCCTTTAGCATTATATAAATATAGTAGAATTTTTAAGTCATATTCTGTCTCTATAAGAAACCCGTCTGACCTAATACCCACGTAAAAAAGACAGCTTAATTTTAAGCTGTCTTCATTATCACAAATCTTTTTATTATTTACTTAATTCAGTAATCAAAATAGAAGAAAACTATATGGATACTCTTGAACAAAGTGAATATTTGTTTTTTGTCACCTTCTCGGTTTCAACTTAATGCCTGGAATTAAGATTTTGATTTAGCAAATGCTTCTTAAGCCCAAGGAAACCAGTCTACAGGGTTATATGCATGCTGTAACAGGTATGGACTTTTTTTATTTACTGTACCTACTTTAAAAGTTTTTGTTCTTAAATTAAATATATATTTAATTTTTTAATTGTAGTTTTAATGACATATCCTCAGATTTTTTATTTTCTAAAGAGTTGTTATTTAATTGTTTATTTACTTTAACAGCTAGAATACTAGTAATAACTATTGTAACTATATCTGCTGCAAATTGAGTATAAACTACGCCATACATTCCCGGCTGAATTGAATTTGGCAATAAATTTACTAAAAAACTAAGTGAATTTATATGCCTTTCAAAAAAACTAGGTAAAATCACTATTGATGGTATAAGAAATAATCCTTGTCTTGAAATAGATAAAATCCCAGCTGGAATACTTTTACCAAGTGCTTGAAATAAACATGCATAAACTAATTGAAACCCCAAAAATGGTATTAATATATTTGAAGCTATAATATAGTTAATACCAATAGATATAACCTCAGTATCCTTCGTAAAAAACTTCATTAGGGCTTCAGCTTGCGTTATACATACTATTGAAAGAATTGTTGAAAAAGCAGTAGTCCATATCAAAGATAATTTTATGGATTTAGATACACGTTCATAGTTTTTTGCACCATAATTGTATCCTACAACAGGCATAAAACCTTGATTATAACCAAATATCACATAAATTCCTATAGTTACTATTCTAAGAGTAATCCCAACAGCTGCAACTGCGCTATCCCCATATGCTGCTGATGCTGTATTTAAAAGCCCCATGGACATACTTGTTAAAAACTGCATGAAAAATGTTGGAATTCCTATTTTCATAATCTCAGAATATATTTTTTTTGAAAAACTAAACAGTTTAGCATCTATTTTTATAAAACTTTTTCCTCTAAAGAAATATTGAGTCAAATAAATTGTTGATACTATTTGTCCTGTAACAGTTGCAACTGCTGCTCCTTTTATTCCCATATCAAATACAAACATAAATATTGGATCTAATATTATATTTAAACCTGCCCCTAAACAAATTGCAAACATACTAAACTTTGCATTACCTTCTGCACGTATCATATTGTTAAGTGTCATATTAAGCATAATAAAAACAGAACCTGATATTAATATTTTAGAATAACTAACAGCATACGGCATAATTGTTTGTGTAGCTCCAAGTGATTTAAGAATCTGATTTAAAAAAACATGCCCAAAGATTGTACATATAATGCCAACTGCAACTACAGAAAAAAATGCAGTTGATGTTGCTTTATCTGCTCCATCTTTTCTATTTTCTCCTAAGCATCTAGCTATATATGAAGCTGCTCCTACACCAAACATTAATCCTACAGCTGAAAGAAGCATCATTAATGGATATGCTACAGAAACTGCTCCCATGGCTGATGTATCATTTAACATTCCAACAAATGCTGTATCAGCTAAATTATAAATTACATTTACTAGCTGAGCAATTATTGCAGGTATAGCAAGGCTTAATAAAACTTTTTTCATTTCGCCTTCACCCATTATTTTGGCTCTTTTTTCTCTTTCATCAACCTTCAATTTATATACCTCCATACTTAAATAATCATTCTTTAATTTCAATCTTAGGTTTAAATCTATAATGAATATCAATTCATCTTATATGAACCATTATTCATTATAAATCTATAATATATCTATGTCAAGTGTTATAAAAATCTAGAATCATATATTACAGCTAGTATTAGCCCTAGGTAGAAGAGATTACAATTGAAAAACAGCATGAATCCGATTTAATACCGTAATCATGCTGCTTAGAGTCTTTTTATTATACTGCTTCTACTTTTTCTATCATAAACTTATTTATAACATGTGCAACACCATCTTCTTCATTTGATAAAGTTATATAATCTGCAATTTCTTTAACTTCATCAAATCCGTTTTCCATGGCAACTCCAAGTCCTGCATATTCAATCATTGCAAGATCGTTTTCTGCATCTCCAACACAAATTACTTTATCTGAATTAATACCAAGCTCATTTGCAACTGCATTAATTCCTACTCCTTTATTTACAGATTTGTGTAAAAACTCTAAAAAGAAAGGAGCACTCTTTACGATAGTATATTTATCTTTAATATTTTGAGGTATTTTAGGAATGATCTCATCTATTAATTCAGGTTCATCAATCATCATAACCTTAACTATAGTTTCACCTTTATCAACAGACTCAACTGGTAATTTATGAACATCTATTCCATTCATACTACCCTCTAAATCTGTATACTTATTGTTCTTTGGTGTAATTATACTAGATTCTGTTAATGCATGTATGTTAACACCAAGTTCTTTGCTCAGTTCATAAAGTTCTTTGTAATCATCTAAGCTTAAAGTTGTCTTAGAGATAACCTTTCCACTTTTAGTAGTTTGAACTAACGCTCCATTAAATGCTACAACATAATCCTCATCAGAAATAAGGTCTAACTCTTTAAGAAATTTCTTTACACCAAGGAGTGGTCTTCCAGTTGCAAGAACAACCTTCTTCCCCTGCTTCTTTGCCTGTTGAATAGCTTCATAATTAGCCTTTGATACTTTCTTTTCTTTATTAAGTAAAGTACCATCCATATCTAATCCAATTAATTTATACATAGTTTTCCTCCTGTTGTCTATTAATCATTATATATATTAAAATAATATTATAATATATTTTTTACATTTTGAAAAACCCTTTAAGATATAAACTTAAAGGGTTCAATTCATTATTTGGGCATAACTACTATGTATCCGACAATATTTACTATTAATAAAATAATGTATGTTATATTTATACAATCTAATAAGCCACCACCTGTTCTTTTTTTACTATTTTTAGTTCCATACTCTATTTCTAGCATTGGCTAATCTAAATTAGCATATATAGTTTGATCATCTCCACCAATTCTTATTAATCCTGCATCTGACTTTACATTGAATATATTATAAAGTAGTAGTGCTAAATATATAAATCCCCATACCATGAAAAATAATTCTAGATTCTTAGGTTGATTATTAAAATAAAAATGCAATTCTATTAACAAAAGTATAAGTATCCACTTTGATTTTTTTACACATATATGTAAGCCCCCCTACCATTTGTAATATCTTCTAACATTACTATATGGTTCACTCTCACTACTTTTAGTCCAACTTATCATTATCTAACATTCTACTATGAATTAGGCTTTTTCTATGTATTAACCTAAAACGGCCCCTTATAGGTAATTTTATTTTAATTATATAATATTTTACCATTAAAAGAATATTAATGCGGCTAAATCAATGGCATACAAAATAGCAGTTCTATCCAAAAGACCCATCATAATAAAAGATATATATAACATAATCCTGATGGTAAAAGATGAAAAAGCACCTCTTCCTTTAAATAATTTCCAAAACTTAAAAAGTATTCTAACGCCATATGAAAGTTAGCAAATACAAACTACTCTGATGGATATCTCGAATTTATAAAATTTAAGCCTATATCTTTTATTTCTTAACTCAGAAGATATAGGCTCTCTTTGATCAACCACTTTTAAATTAACACTCTCTTAGAAACATACAATGGCAAATTGTTGTATAATTTCTAACTACTTTTTAAGTCCACTATTTTTATTGATTTATCACTTTCTGAAATTATTATAATTTTGTCATCATCTACGAAACTATCAGAAACTTGATCTGTAATTGCTAAATTTAAATCACCAGATTTATCAAGCACTTTTATGCCATAATCTTCTCCTGATAAAAGAGTACATATTATTTTATTATTTTCTATTTTAATATTTTTTAAATGATCCTTTAAGACAAGTGTATCTTCATTAGCTGTATCTACCTTATACAATTTTAAATTTCCATCTTTATTTGATACCGTATAATATATATTTCCATCTACTTCACAATACCTATCATAATAACCAGAAAGTTTATTATCTGATAATTTTTTTTCATTTGTTCCATCTAAGTCTGATGAATATAAATATTTGTCCTCATCTTTTAAATAATAAATCTTATTATTTATAATTTTAAAATTTTCCACTCCAAAATTTGTAATCTTTATAGTTTCATCTTTATTTAAATCTATCTTATAAATATAACTTTGTTCACTATCTTTTATTGGATAAGTATATGCAAGTATATAAACCTTATCATTTATTACTGTAGTAGATTTATCAGAATTATACCCCTCTTGTATGTTCCATCTATATATAAGATTTGGATTTCCTATACTTTTTTCTTTATCTATACCTCCTTGTTTTGATGAAAGAAAAAAATTAGCTCCACTTTTAGGATATCCTTGATATATCTTAAGAGTACCATTTGAAGTATTTTTAAAATCAAGATAACCACTCTCTTCTACTGTAGCTTTCCCCTCATCATTTACCTTACAATATACATCTTGCCCCATTGCAGCTCCTCCAGAATGATAATAAAACCAGAGAGCTTTATCTGCTTTATAAAATGTCAAACTATTATTAAATCCATAGTGTGTATCTATTTCATAAGAATACACTAATTCTTTATTATATATATTACTATCCTTAACTCTATACACTTTATTTGTCTTATTTACAGTTTCTACAAAATAATAATAACCATTAAATACTGCAACATCATTTTCACCTGCATACTTAGGAAGATTTACTGTTTTTACCTGTGGGTTATTGGATTTTATCATAAGTCCTTTTGACTTATCCCAAACATATTCCCACCCAAATGTATCATGGGCAAATTTCCATGTGAGTGGAAAATAGGTTACATTGTTAAAGCTTAAAAGAGGATATTCCTCTTTAGAATTATCGATTGAATTCCCATTTGCTGTAATCTTAAATGTAGGTATAGTTGCATTATAACTATTTCTATTTTTATGTTTTGTTTTATATTGTACATAAGATGATGTGACCTTGCTTTGAATAATTTCAAAACCTTCATTCTGTGTCCATTTTGTTTCTAATCCCAAAAGCCTACAATCATACCATGTCATTGGAAAATATGTCATATCTTTATATACCAAAAGTGGATATTCTCGATATAAATTATCAATCTTATTTTCATTTATAGTAACATTAAATTTTGGTAATCTAACTTTTACACTTTTTTCTACGGCAAAACTTTCTTTTGCAACTAATATAAAGCTTAGACAAACTACAAATACCAATACCAATGTAAAAATCTTCTTTCGCATATAAATCGCCTCCTTAGTTTTTTAGTATGTTTATTATTATATCATGTTTATTGGCAATAATTTTACATTTTTACATATTATGTAACTCAGTTAATCCAAGTTCAATCATCCATTGGAAAGAAGTTTTTGTGCCATTTATAGTATATAGAAGATTCTATATTTAGTGTAGATTTTCACACAAATTCTATCCAACACAATATTTATCATATATACCATTATTCTAAATAATTGAGTATATAAATATAATTTAATAGGTAGTCTCATATTATGAAAAAATGAGTTAACATTCTCTCTTGTATATATTTAAAAAAACTTATACTAACGGTTTGAACTCTTTATCATATAATATCAATAAGGTTTTTCTTTTCATACAAAATACTCAAGCATAAAATAGATATAAATACAAGCTATCCGAAGACTTATCTTGTATAAAAACACTAGATAATATCCTATATCTATAATGAACCCGACTGACCCAAATCCCATAGGTTACCATACAGATCTTTAAATACTGCAACTAATCCATATATATCTCACTATTAAAGTCCATATATAATGCACTAGCAATAATATATGTATCTATCATTTCGTTTGTACTAATAGTATATTTTATCTCTTCACTTGTTTGAAATAAGATATTTGAATCTAACTCTTTTTCATTAGTTTCTCTCTCATCTATACTATATGATGTTAAAGATATTGTTGATAAACAAAATAATAATACCCCAACTATGATAATCTTTTTAAACATTTTAGTACTCCTCCCTTTTGTATACTTTAACTTAAAAGTTTTTTCTAAAAAACCGCTACTATTTATGGCACGGTTCTCCGTATCTACTCTAAAGGAGGTCATTTTATAAAAAAAAATATCCTAGAATAGATTTTTCCATTCTAGGATGTATACTAATTAAGCATTTTATTGAGATTTCTCTAAGACTTAATTAAGATTATTATACATTTTAATATGTACATATTTTTTTAATATTATTTTTTGTCTTTAAAGCTTTTAATAATTTTTATATACACCTTGTTCTCTTTTATTTTCTGCACTTTTACTTATGTAAGTCTTCTCTACTAGATTTTTATATCCTTTTTTTAGAATAATGCTTTTAATGTAGTCAACATGAGGGCATCTATCAGAATGATGATTATCAGTTACCATACAAGATGATAGATGAATAAAAACATCATCTTTATTTACACTATTAAATTTTCTAGCCTTTTTAGCAAAATGCTCTAATTTTGCTGCTATACCTTTTCCACAACATCCACCACAAGTGAAAGAAATATATCTTATATCACTTTCATATTTTTCAAACATTTCCTCCCTATTATAAAAGGCATTAGTGCAAGCAAAACCACTACATCTTCTATGTGTAAGATCACACTGAATAATAACAACATACTTTACATTCATGTTGGTTCCTCCCTTTAATTATCAATACATACTCTATATTTTACTTTGAACTCCATTTTAAAATAGTGTATCATAATATTGTATATACTGTTAGATACAGTTATTGCTAAACTAATAGGTACAAGTTTGGAGGTATGTTATGAAAGAGATAATACTTAATCTACAAAAAAACTCTAACGAACCACTATACATACAAATTTACAAATATATTCGTGAAGAAATAACAGCTAATCGAATAAAAAGAGGTGCTAAACTACCTTCTATTCGTCATCTAGCAGATTATCTAAACGTAAGCAAAATTACAGTGGATAATGCATACCAACAACTATTAGTTGAAGGGTATATAGAAAGTAGACAGAGAAGTGGAATGTACGTTCAACATATTGAAGAAATGTTAATTACACCAATAGAAGTTAATAAAATGAATATTTGTCCGACCCCATCTTTTAATCATATCAAGTATGACTTTCATTATGGAACTATTGATACTGACAGTTTTAACTTTAATATATGGCGAAAGTTAACTTCTCAAGTTTTAAAATCATCCAAGGTACAACTCCTTCAGTATGGAGAGCCTCAAGGAGAATTAGATTTTAGAGAAGAAATAGCAAAATATCTTAGGTTATCAAGAGGTGTATTATGCTCCTCTGATCAGATTATAGTCACATCAGGTACTCATAATTCCTTACAGTTATTGTGTGAGTTAATAGACTATAATGATAGATCAATAGCAATTGAAAACCCTGGATGGAGTAATGCTAAGTTTATCTTTGAGAAAAACAACTTTGAAATAACTCCTATTCCCCTAGATAAAGATGGTATCTGTTTAAAAACATTAAAAGAAAATTCCTCAAAATTTGTTTATGTTACTCCTTCTCATCAATTTCCATCTGGAATAGTTATGCCTATTACAAGAAGGCAACACCTCTTAAGATGGGCTAAAAATAGTAAAACTTTCATTATTGAAGATGATTATGATAGCGAGTTTCGTTATATGGGTAGACCTATTCCCTCCTTGCAAGGTCTTGATGATGATGAGCGTGTTATTTATCTTGGTACATTTTCAAAGTCTCTTGCTCCTTCTTTACGTATGAGTTATATGGTTTTACCTAAGAAATTGCTAGATAAATACAAGCAGAATGTGTCTATGTACGAACAATCAACTTCAAGGTTAAATCAAAAGACTCTTCAATTGTTTATGGCTGATGGTTATTGGGAACGACATATTCAAAAGATGCGTAAAGTCTATCGTAAAAAATATAGTCTATTAATAAAATCCATAGAAGATTACTTAAATAGTAACGTGAGATTAATCGGTGGAAACGCAGGTCTACACATACTTCTAGAAATAAGAAATGGTATGTCCGAAGATATGATTATTCAAAAAACAGAAATGGCAGGTGTTAAAATATATCCAACCTCAAAATACTGGATGACTCATAGTGATTTAGAGTACCCCATTTTCTTAATAGGTTTTGGAGGTCTAAGTGAAAATCAAATAATAGAAGGGATAGAATTACTTGGAGACGTATTAAATAGCAATTAATTATAAAAAATACTAATATTGTCTTTAATATAATAGATGAGGACAATGTTAGTTATTAATTAACTTTTTATCTTGATGTTAGTATAAGAGTGTTGACGATCTATTTTTTAATACTTTTTCATTTATCTAATTTTGCTTATATCTTTAAATCTTATATAGTTCTTTTCTTTCTAATTGAGAACTATTACCTAAATAAGTTAATATGTCAAGAACCTGGCACAAAAAAGAAATAAGAGGTTCTAAAAATAACCTGTTATCTTTCTTATGTTTTTTCTGTATTAGCATTTTTTTTATTGTTTTTTTCAATAGCTTCAAATAATGCTCGTTCTAATGTACCTAATGATTCAGTCATTCAAAAAACATATAGGAAAGTTAAAGTTTTTGATATTTTTTCAACAACCCCCCCCTTTATCTTTCATTAAATTTTATTAATCTAAGCTATCTTCAAAAATTCATCTAATAATTTTTTATATTCAAAAATGATAAATCTAGTATTTCATAGTTATTAGTTCCTTTTATATATTCTTTTAAACTAGAAAACCCATAGTTTTCTACTTTATCTTCATATTTAGGTATATCCTTTGGATTATTATGTATATAGGATGATAAAGTTATTAAATATTTTTCATAGGTAACAATTTTACTTTTAAATCTATCCTGAAATAAATGTCCATGATTATCCATAAGACAATATGCATAAACCTTAAACTGATATTTCCTTTGATACCCTTTTATTAATGATAAATACTTTAATTTATCACTATCTTCCTTGAACAGATCTAATTCACTTTTTACACGGGCTACTCTAGGCATAAAAAATACTACCCCTTTATTCTTTTTAAGGATAGTATTCTTTAAAGTAATATATTTTATTTATATAGTTTAACTGTCCCATATAAAAAATAATAATATAATATATTTTTTTATAGTCTGTACTAAATATATAATACTTATCTATGCAACATCCTCTCCAACTTCTCAATATCAACAGGATAACCAATTTCCCTCGCCGTATCCATCATGGCCTCAATATTTTTAAAGGGGGTTTCCACAGGTAAACTACACCCAGACATAATTACATATCCCTTTGGACTATCCCAAGCCTGCTGAACACATTCAATAACAGCTCTTCTTACATCCTTAGGTGTCCCTCCATATATAATAGAAGCAGGATCTACATGTCCTAAAATTTTAACTCGATCTCCAATTTGATCTTTGCATTTTTTTAAATCAACCACATTATCAATACTAAATCCTGCAATACCCATCTCAACAATATCTTCCCATATTTTATCTGTATTTCCACATATATGCATAGTCACACCTTTGCCCTTGCTATTAATAAACTCAATGAGCCTCTTTAAATAAGGCTTTCCAAATTCACGAAAATGCTTAGGGCTCACAACTGTACAAGATGACATAGGCTCTGAAATAGTAGGAGTCAGTCCAACATCAATAATGGCCTGAGCGTAATTTATACATGTTTCTAATGAAACTTCACATAATTTATGTACAGCTTCTGGGTTTTTAAAAAAGAGCTTAGTCATTTTTTCAATACCAATTAAGAAAAAGGCATTTGTAAAGGGTCCCACCAAACCACCAGCACAGGGCACTTCCTTTCCTACCCCATCTAGCAGATATTTCATTGCTTCAATATGTATAGGAAGTCTTCCATCCTTATAGGGATCAGCAGGCTGTAATTGTGATATTTTATCAATATCATCAATGGCGGGCTTCTCTAAATCAGCAGTATTATCCTCTGGAAAATATACCTTTGCTCCCATAGCTTCTGCCCATGGAAAAAGATCTGTAAAAATTCTTACTCCATCATATCCAAATCTTTTATAAGAAGCAATTTGAGCATTGGCAATGGTCTTTGCACTTGTATTAAATTCAGATATCTTGCATCCATAAACACGAGCAACTCCATTAGCTACATTCGGATTACATGGCAATCGGTCGACTTTCTCACCTTTACTAAGGGCGATAGCTCTCTCCATAGGAGTCATTTGATCCTTTAACATTTTATAACCCCCCCTGCCAACTCTTTCGCTACCTTTGCAGCTTCTCCAGCACTGTTTGTATAAGCATCTGCACCAATTTTGTCAGCAAAGCTCTGAGAAATAGGTCCTCCACCTACCATTACCTTAAATTGATCTCGTATATTTTCTTTTTTCAATATTTTTATAACCTCTTCCATTCCAACCATGGTCGTAGTCATTAGGGTTGATAAACAAATAATTTGTGCACCTTTTTCCTTTGCTTTTTCAACGAAATCCCTTGGTGGAACATCTCTTCCTAAGTCTTCCACCTCAAACCCTGCAGTTTCCATCATGATCTTTACTAAGTTCTTACCAATATCATGAGTATCCCCTTCAACTACACCAATAACAGCCTTATATTTTTCCCCCTGCCCGTTTCTTACAATATGAGGCTTTAATACATCTAGTCCAGCATACATGGTATCAGAGCACATTAATAATTCTGGAATATAATATTCTTCCTCCTCGTACAACTGACCTGCCCGTTCCATCCCTTTGGCTAAACCGTCATTTATTCCTTCTAGAGCATCAAACATATTTTCTATATACCTGCTTGCTACTTCCTGTACTCTCTCCTCTTCCATCTCTACAACACAATAAGCCAAATCTTCTAACAAACTTTTTTGTAAATCACTCATATCCTTCTTCCACCCCTTTTTATTGTCTATTTTTTATTAACTATCCACCATCTGTTTAGATTCCTTATGTATTCTCTTCTTTAATCATGAAATTCTTAAAATTAATCTTTTCTAACCATCCATTTACTCTCTCGCTTCTACTTAACACCCCTGACACTATTGCCGTCAATGGTATGGTAAAAACAAGACCAGTGCTTCCAGCCAAAGCTCTAACAACCTCTGAAGCAATATTGTCTCTTGTAATAATTTGTATAAGGGAGATATCATAAGTAGATAATAATAGCATAAGATTCAAACTACTTCCCACATAAGCTAAAATTAAGGTATTCGACATTGTTCCCATAATATCACGTCCAACATTCATTCCAGCAGAAATTAGATCATCAGTTGTAATTTTAGGATTGGCCAGCTCTATCTCATGCATGGCTGAAGCAATAGACATACCCACATCCATAGCAGCTCCTAGAGAACCAATAATAATCCCTGAAAATAACAAGCCTTTAAAATCTATATTTTTTGAATAAAGGATTAAATGTATGGATTCCTCATTTCCCAACCCAGTAAGATTTGCCATAGATCCAATCATTAAGGCCAAAAAACCAGCAATGATTACCCCACCTGTTGTTCCAATAATAGCAGATAGTGTTTTTTTATTGATTCCACAAACGATTAATAAGGTTATGATAATCACAACAGCACAAATACACACAGAAACAAATACTGGATTATATCCTTTAAGAATCATTGGAAGGAGGACTTTTACGATTGCAAAAATAGTAAATACCAAAGTAAAAATAGACTTTAAGCCTTTAAAGCCTCCTATAATAAGCAAACCTCCTAAAAAAATCACCAATAGATACAGTAGTGATATTTTTTCCTTTAATAAACTATCTATTGGTAAATGAGGTATGATTAAATTTAAAATTAACAGTATACCTATCATATATATCCATGGAGTAAATTTGTTTTTGAACATAAATACGCTCCCTCTAAAATAATGAATACTAATTTTTCCATCTCAGCAATTGTTTTTCTATCTTATCAAAACAATGAGTAATCCCTGTTACAACCATTCCTATAAAAATAATTCCTACTACCACTCTTGGATAGTCGGCAAAGTCAGAAAAATATTTTACATACCACCCTAAGCCTGATGAAGCACCAATCATTTCAGCAGAGGTTAATAAAATAAATGATAGCACCAAACCTAAAGTTGTTCCACTGATAATGGAAGGCAATACCCCAGGAAGAATAATTTTAAATAACATGGTCTGTTCTTTTACATTTAAAACCTTAGCTGAGTCAATAATTCTTTTATCAATATTGAATGTTCCATTTAATGTATTTATAAATATTGGCCAGAAGGCCCCAATAAAAATAATAAAAATGGAAGCACTTTTAAAATTAGGCAATATGGCTATAGCATAGGGAATATAAACAATAGGAGGTATTGGTCCTAATACCTTTGTCAAAGGATTTACAGTTAAAAATAATCTTTTTCTCCATCCTATAATCAATGCCAATGGAATGGCAGTAACTAATGCCAAAATATATCCAATGACCAAAAGCTTCAAAGAGCTTACCAATCCCTCCAAAAGGGCTGGAATTTCTGATATAAACACTGCCACAACTTCTCCTGGCATCGGAAAGAGTAGATTATGAAGTACATCTAGCTTTGTGGTTAATAGCTCCCATATCATGATACATCCATATATAATGGCTGTAACATCTCCTATGGATTGTCTTTTCTTTTCATCCTTTTTAAAGATTAAATTTAAAATATATAAAAATTCTATACCAACGATCATTCCAATCAGTTCCTTAGTGTAGAAGATTTCACTATTTTTTTTTGCAGGTAACAATAATTCTAGTCCTATGATTGCCGCAAATAATATATTGGTTATATTGAATATTCTTCTCATTTACGATACCTCCCACACTTTCCTCTCTGTTTCATTTATCAAATCATCAAATAATAATTGTACCAACATATTTCTTAATTCTATATACTTATTATTTTTACTTAAAATAGATCTATTTCTTGGTCTATTAAAATCTATATTAATCTCTTCTTTAATAGATCTACTATTGGCAGACATTACAATAATCCTATCTGATAATAAAATAGCCTCATCCACATCATGAGTAACAAAAACGACTGTTTTTTTCTTTTCTCCATTACTCCAAAGACCCAAAAGCAATTCCTGTAATTCCATCCTATTTTTAGCATCTACGGCGCTAAAGGGTTCATCCATCAGCAAAATATCAGAATTCATAGCAAAGGCCCTCGCAATTGCAACCCTTTGTTGCATACCACCAGATAATTGTGATGGATACTTATGGGCAACTTCTTTTAACCCTACCAATTCTAGATATTCATCTGCAATTCTTTCAATATCCTTTTGATTTCTATTTTCATCTAATTGTTTTAGTCCAAAGATAATATTTTTTCTAGCACTCATCCATGGAAATAATGAATAATGTTGAAAAACAACACCACGCTCATTTCCTGTTCCTATAACTTCTTTATTATCTAACAAAATTTTCCCCTCTGATGGAAAATTTAGTCCTGCAAGAAGACTTAGCAAAGTACTTTTTCCACAGCCACTAGGTCCAATAATACTTACAAACTCCCCTTCTTGAATAGATATGTTTACATCATTAATAACAGGAATAGTCAAACTTTTATCTTCATAACTAAATGATACATTGTCTAATTTAATCTTATACATAATACCACCCTTTCAAGAAAAGTCTTAAGGGTAAATTTATATATTTATATAAACTTACCCTATATTTTGTTACTGAATTATTGTTCTAGTTGTACTTATTAAAATCAGATAATAATCTCTTATAATTTTCATTATTAGGATCTTCTTTTAAAACCCTGTCTAAAGCTTTCTTATAAATATCTGTATTAATATAGTCTTCAATATTCTTGTCAGAATCTATAAAGCCCGTTTCTTTCATAATGTTCCAATATTTAATAGTTGATTTCTTAAGTGGGTCCGGACTGGTAATCATAGTAGCATCATCTGCATAGGTTTCTTTCCACAAATACTTTTTATCAACTTTTACATATTTAGATATGATATCCACTGTTTCTTCTTGATTTGTTTGATAAAAATCAAATGCTTTTATTAAGGCTACTAAGAAATTTTCCCAAAGCTCTGGATCTTCCTCAATCTTGCTTTTTAGAACATGTTGACGACAGCATACATTATTTTCGAATAAATCAGTGATATACATAGCAATGCTTACTCCTTGATCTTCAGCCATTGCTACAAATGGCGTCCATACAAGACCAGCATCTACACTTCCTTTTTTAACAGCTTCCATGGTAGCTGCAGGTGATTCCATTTCTATAATTTCTACATCACCATTTTTCCAATCAATTCCTTGATCTAATAATGCACCCCTAAATATTACATCTGCTGTAGATAGTCTAACAGTAGCTACTTTTTTTCCTTTATAATTCTTTAAATCCTTCATCTCTTCATATCTTTCCGGCTTGCTAACAACAGCACATGCCCCTGAATTTTGGCCTCCAATAATAGATACATCTACATCCTTTGCAATAAATGCAAGAGGAGCTGATACGCCAAAGCTTCCTACATCAAGCTTACCCGATGTAATGGCATTTAGGCCTTCTGCTGAATTTGTAAACTGGAATAATTCTGCGTCAATACCTTGTTCCTCAAAAAAACCTTTTTCTTTTGCTACAAAATAAAGTAAATGCTCAGGTGATGCCAGATAACCTACATTTATTTTTTTTAGAGGTTGACTGCTATCAGTTGATTCATTACTCACAGCATCTTGGCTATTACTACAACCAGTAAGTATTACATTTCCTAATAGAGCTATTAGTATAAAAAAAACAATACCTTTTTTCATCATTTGTCACTCCTTCTTCTACATTTTGTTTTCTTACTGCTTTAAGGTTCAAATCTATATGCTATAGCATTATGTAACATGCTCTTAAATTATATGTTCTCTACTATAGTTGTTCAAATTGTATTTTTTTATAATATTCTTACTATTCATTGTTTTTTTCTATATATTTTAATTGTAATTTTTTGTAATATCCTGGCTATTCATTGTTTTTTCTATGTATTTTAATTGTAATTTTTTATAACATTCTTACTATTCATTGTTTTTTCTATGTATGTTAATTGTATTTTTTTATAATATTCTTACTATTCATTGTTTTTTTCTATGTATATTAAAAGAAACAAAGAGGAAAGGATAAAATAATTTTGGACCTCCAATTTTTTGCTAATTGTTACACATAACCCTTTGGGAACAAACGAGACAGTTAAAGTTTTTAATATTCTATTCAATAAAAAATCCTTTATCCTTATTTTAGATATATCTGCTCCACTGGTGTCAATCATTAAATGTCCATGATTATCCATTAGACAATATGCATACACCTTAAATTGATAATATGGATATAGTAGTATTTTTAAGTCGTATTCTGTCGCTATAAAGAAACCGACTGACCCAATACCCACAACATAAAAGAAAATATTATTTAAAAAAATATATATCTAAAACAGTAATACTTTAAATGATTACTTATAAAACTAAAAATTCAGATGAAGCAATTACTCCATCTGAATTAAGGTTCTCTTTATATAAGTTATACCAATCTATTTTTACTTTCATTAAAAAATATTATTAACATATCCTCGGTAGCAATTCTCCTTCATGCATATTCAATATCCTAGTTCCTCCTATTTCTGTCTTCAAATATATACTTCTTTTATTATCATTTATAACTTTACCTATTATCATAGAATCTCTTCCTAAAGGATTTTTTTTCATAGCTTCAAGTACTTTATTAGCATCATTACTTGATACTATAACTACGAGTTTCCCTTCATTTGCCATATATAAAGGATCAAATCCTAACATTTCACACATACTCATTACTTCATTTTTAACTAATATAATTTCTAAATTCTTTTATATATCTCATATATACTTCCTTTATTTAATCTTTTAATATACTTTCAAATAATTTCAAGGTGTGTTCTGCCTCTTTTTTATCTATCTTTTGTATAGCACATCCTACATGTATTAAAACATAATCTCCTACATTTAAATTATCTAATAAACACGTATTTACTTTAGTTTTAACTCCTCCAAAATTTACTAAAGCTTCATCTTCATAAACTTCTATAACTTCAGCTGGAACTGCTATACACATATTATCACTCCTTAGAATTTTCATTAGCTATAACTACTTGACCAACACATATACCGCTATCATTACAAGGTATTAATTTATGAGTATAGACTTTAAAACCTTCTGAAGCTAGCTTTTCATATATGCCCTTTAATAATATTTCATTTTGAAATACTCCTCCACTTAATGCAACCTTATGTATATTATAGTTTTGAGCTATAATTGTACACATTTTTACTGAAAAATCTATTACTGTATTATGAAATTTTTTAGATATAACACTATCACTATGTTTTATTTCAAACTTTTTGTAATTTATTATTTTTTTATCTTCTATAATTATTTCATCTATCTTAGATAAAGTAGGTGGTTTATGTTTTAAGTTATATATAAATTTATTAATATTACTCTCTTTTCCTTCAATATCTATATATACTCCTTCTGAAGTATTTTTTACCCATCCATTCAAATTATTATATGAAGCTGTTTTATATACAAAAGGCCTAAATCCAACCCCTTGTACTATTCCCTTTACTGTTATATATTTTCTAACTATATTTATTTGTATTATTTATTCCCCCTCTATGCTATCTAGTAACAACTCATGTCCTTTTACTTTTTCTATGACTATTTGTGCATTTTCACATATAGTTCCTTTAGCCATTGTTTCAAACGAAAATTTAATAGAACTTTCATCGATGCAACTAGACTCTCCTATTTTAACTACTACTTTATTTACCTTTTTTAAACTATAGCTCTCAATATTTTGGTTTATTATCTCAAATATCTCAGACATTGCAGATACTTCATGCATTTTACTTACCTCCCTCAATATTATTTAAAACTCTCTTTATTTTGTTTAAAACATCATTACATATATTTTTAAATATTTTATTTAAAGAATCAGAAATACTTAATCTAAAATCAACATCAAAAACTTCAATTCCAATAATATATCCTTTTACACAATTTTTATAATTTATTATCATATCTACTAGATTAATATCATGCTGAGTTTCTGGATTATTTAAGTATCTTTTTGATTCTTCAAATGAGAATAATGAGACTGTTCCACATTCTAAGCCTAAATATGTGCTATCCAGTATGATAACAAAGTCATTATCATCAATTTCATTTAAACAATATAAAAAATCTGTTTCTCCAATAATCACTTCTATTTCTGAGTTAAGCTTCTTAATTTTATCTTTGATTTTCTCTAAAACATATACAGCTACTCCATCGTCACCCATAACTCTATTCCCTATACCAATGACTTTTATCATAATTAAACAACCCTTATATTCATACTAGAATGTTTATCGCTTATAATATGAGTAGCACAAGAAACACATGGATCAAATGATCTAACTATTCTTCCAACCTCTACAGGATTTTGTACATCTTTAACATAAGTCCCAATTAAAGCTTTTTCTATAACTCCTTTTACACCATCTGAATCAGTTGGAGATACATTCCAAGCTGTAGGAGTTATAATTGTATATTTTTCAATTTTTTTATCATCTATAGATAGCCAATGACCCAAAGCCCCTCTTGTAGTTCCCTTAAGTCCTATTCCATTGGATTTATTAGGTATTTCATATTTTTCTTGTTTTGTAGGTTCCATTTTTATTTTGCTTAAAAGATTCTCAATTATATTGCATATTTTCTTAGCTTCGAGTGCTCTAGCAATAGTTCTATCCATAGTAGATACTCCTCTAGTATAATCATTACTTAACCACATTCTTGCTAAAGGTCCTACTTCAACCGCATATCCATCATATCTAGGTGCCTTAACAAAACTATATGCATTTTCTTTATTAATATCTGGCTCAACATACCCTTCTTCAGGTTTTATATTATTTTTAGCTGACTTATACCAAGCATAATGTACGTTTTCAGTAATTTTATTATCATCAAGAGGTTTTCTTTTATTATTTATTAATACTCCTGGTTTAACATATATTAAAGGTTTATTGTAGTCACTATCAAATGCTCCATAGCTCATAAAATTGCCATATCCCTTACCATTTTCAAAATAATCACTATAATATTTAGATATAATATAAACATCTTCTATCATTATATTTTCTATAAAATCCTTTATAGACGATAATATTGATTTTAACTCTATAAGTATTGATGAATTCATATTTACTGTAACCCCACCTATAAATACACCATGGTTATGTGGTGCTTTCCCCCCAAGAATAGCTAACATTTTATGAGATAACCTACTATATTGTATAGACTCTACATAGTGGTTACTTAATTTTTCATTTAGTTTTTTTGGCAGTCTATAATCTCCATAAGATTCTTTATATACTGGATTTATTTTAGGTCCATTAACATAATCAGGGAAAGTATATTGATAAAAATGTCTTAGATGATTTTGTAAAAATTCACACCCATGTATTATATCTCTAATCATACTATCATTTTCATTAGGTACTACTTTAAAAGCATCTTCAAGTGCTAGAGCTGATGATATTGAATGAGCAGTTGAGCAAATACCGCATATTCTTTGAGTAAAATATATTGCATCTAGAGGAGGTCTTCCTTCTAGCATTTTTTCAAATCCTCTAAACAACATACCACTACTTTTTGCATCTACTACTATATTGTTTTCTATATTAACTTGTATTTCTAAAAATCCACTTATTCTAGTAAGTGGATTTATTACAATCTTTTCCCCCATACCTTCCTCCTTACCTAATATCTCACAAATGGTTCCATAGAATCTGGAAATCCATTTCTAGCACAACCTATACATGGAGTATTATTACCTATAGGCCAATTGACACTATCATTCCACCTTTTTATTGGGCAATTTGTTTTAGTTATAGGACCTCTACAGCCTAGCTTAAACATACACTCCTTATCTCCTAGCTTTTTAGCAAATATTCCTTTATCAAAATATGATCTTCTTTCACACATATCATGAATTGTTACACCATAAAAAAGTATAGGTCTATTTTCTTTATCTAGTTTTGGCTTTCCAAACGATATAATGTGAGCAATTGTACCAATTATCCATTGTGGATGCGATGGACAGCCTGGAACTCTTATAACTTCTCTATCTAAAAAATCATACACACTTTTACTTAATGATGGATTAGGACTTGCTGCTGAAGGTCCTCCATATGATGCACATGAGCCTAAAGCTATAACATATTTTGCTTTTTTGCCTGCCATTTCTACAGCTTCCATTCCAGTTATTAGTTTCCCTTTGTATCTAGCTATTACATTATAAAGTCCTTTATCTTTTGTAGAAACTGCACCTTCTACTACAAGAATAAACTCCGTATCTAGAGTCTCTAAGAATTTTTCAAATCCTTTTTCTCCTTCTTCAGCCATAATGCTATTGTCATATTTCATGTTTACCATTTGATCAAGAAAATATATTACATCTGGATCTTCTGCATTTAATAAAGATATAATATTTCCTGAACAACCACATGCCTCAAGCCAAATGAGATTAATTTTCTTATTTTTGTTTTCATTTATATTTTCTATAGCCAAGTCAACTATTTGTCTTGGAATTTTATTTTTGCTATCTATTATGGGACACTTTTTATTAGGCAACATAGATCCCCCTCATTTATTTCTTTAATACTCCAACTTTAGGTAGATTATTTAAAATTTCTTCTTTGCCATGGCATTTCATAAACTCATTTGTTAAATCTTTTCCTGAATATAAACCAAAATGAGTACCTCCACCCCATGTAATCTCATTACTTAGATCATAAACAATTCCATTTACTGCTACATAAGCTGGTTTCCCATTTGATCCATCGTACTCTGATAACTCTTCAACTGTAAATTTTCTTTGATTATCTGTATTTACCTTTTTCCCATCTCTATTGTTAGTCAGATTTTTTAATTTATTTATTTCGTTTTTTAAGAGTTTTTTATAATATAATTTTTGAGATGGAACTTTTGCAAAGTAAACCATTTGTTTTAAATACATGATTTTTTGAATTTTAAATTTGATTTTCAGACTCTTTTCCACTTTACTCACCTCATATTTTTTGTTGCGAAATATATACTTTAATAAATACAATATCTATTAATAAATACTTAAATATATAATGTTTTATTACAATAAAAAAGAGATGCAAAGCATCCCTCTCTTGTAAACTAGTAATATTCTATAATAGTTTGAAATAATACTTGTTCTTTCTATAGTTAACTGAACAATATTTAAAGATACTATGAATTTCAAATCATTATTTTTACAAAGGTAATAACATCAATGTTTTTTATATAAAGAACTAAATTATACAATTTCTATCAATATAGCTTACTGAAAACTTACTTTATATAAAGTTCGTAAATGTTTTAAATAATATCCTGTCGCTATAATGAAACCCTCCACCCCTACACCAAAAAACATTTACAATTGTAAATAAAACTATAAATATACTACATAAAATCAATAAGAATAAAAAAGAGAATACTAGATTTATTTTTTTTAAAATTACGTCTATTTATGTAGGAGTACGACTTACTTTATATGTTGGAAACCAACTAGATATATAAGAACGTATATTTAACTCTTTGTTCTTTTCTTTGAGTATATAAACTCAAGTAGTTTAAAATAAGTTTAATCAAGTAAATATCCATTTTCTATTTAAATTTTGGAATCTAATTGGGATGTTTTAAGTACCTTGTAAATATAAATGAAAGCCATGGCTGATATTTTATATTTTAACCATGGCTTTCATTTATATTTATCTTATCATATTTTGAATTTACTTATTTCTTTGTTTAAATTTATGGCAAGCTGATTAAGTGAATCCGATGCTTTTGCAACTTCCTCAACAGCACTTACTTGTTCTTGCATAGAAGCACTAACTTCTTCTGATGCCGCTGCCGTTTCTTCTGATACAAATGATATATTTGTTATAGCTTGTACAATATTATCTTTATCATTATTAATATCAGTGACATATTCGCCAATAAAATTAATCTTATCTGTAATCTTATCAATAGATTTTATAATTACATTGAATGCATCATTAACATGAGAGACTGAATTTGATTGTCTTATAGTACTTTCTTTTGCCTCATTCATAATTTCAACAGTTTTACTACTATCATTTTGAATATTAATAACAATTTCCTTTATTTCATTAGCTGCATTACTTGAACTTTCTGCAAGCTTTCTTATTTCATCAGCAACTACAGCAAACCCTCTTCCCGCTTCACCTGCTCTTGCTGCTTCTATCGAAGCATTTAATGCTAATAAATTAGTTTGATCTGCAATTGAAGTTATTGTATCTAATATATTAGCTATATTTCTTGCCTTATCATTTTGCTCAAATATTGCTTGTGCAACCTTCTTCGTTTCTTCATTATTTAATTCTGTTATTTCCTTTAATTCTTCTATAAGTTTAACTCCTGTTAAATTAGCATCTATAACTTCTTTTGTAGAATTTAACATATCCTCAGTACTTTCTGAAAGTTCATTAAGTTTATCCGCCAAATTAGATGTTAAAACGGATCCTATCTCTGATTCACTAGCTTGATTAGAAGCTCCTTTAGCTATCTCATCTATAGTTCTTGCTACTTCTTCAGCTGATGCACTAACTTCTTCTGAAGTTCCTGCTAAGTTTTGTGAAGACTTATTAACTTCCAGTGATGTATTTTGTATATTATTTATAAGTTTTACAATATCATCAAGCATTTCATTAAATCCTTCTCCTATTTGACCTATTTCATCTTTACTTTTGAAATTACACCTTACTGTAAAGTTACCTTTCTGTATTTTTTTCATATTATCTAAAAGTATATTTATAGGTTTTGTTAAATTTTTAGAAAATATAATAGAAGTAATTCCAGCTACCAATAAAGAGATAACTCCTATAATTAATGTAGTATAAAATAAAACCTTAGTATCATCTCTAATTTCATCAACATACATAGTTCCGATAACAGTCCATCCTAATTTATCTATTTTAGTAAATAATGCAATTTTATCTTTCGAAACTCCTTGTTCATTTTTAGAATATTCTATACTTCCTTCATTAGTTTTATGTATAGCTTCTTCAACCGCTTTTACATCTATATGAGTGCCTATAAATTCTTTATTTTTATGAGTAATAAAATTTAAATCCTTATCTACCAAAACAGCATAACCGCTTTTCCCAAGTTTGAGTCTATTTATTTTCGTCGAAAAATTTTCTAAAGATATATCTACTCCCAACACACCAACCAATTCATTATTGTTATAAGTATTGTATACAGGTATATAAACAGTTGTAACCATTTTTTCAGTAGCTATATCTTTATACGGTTTTTCCCAAACTATATCATTTTTACTTAAAGTATTTTTATACCAATCTTTTCCTACAGGATCATATCCCTCTGGCAGGTCATGTTGAGGATATAAATACATATCACTATTTGTCGTAGCTAAATAAATACTTTCAACAAACGGATGAGCTTCCTTATAACTTTTAAAAGTCTCCATCATCCATGTTTGTGAATCTGGATGCAATATAACTTGCTGCACATTTGGATCATGAGACATTTGAATAATATTAAATTCATTTTCTTCTACAAAGGTACTTATATTTTCTTGTATTTGCTGAACCATTTGAAAAGAATTATCTTTTAGGTTTTCTTTTAAAATTACTGTTGATTTAAAATATGAAGCTATTCCTAATGCACTTAGTGATATAGTTATTAACAAAATAAATGCTAAAATAAGTTTATAAACTATTTTATTTTTAAAATTAAAGATTTTTTTCACTTATACACCATACTCCTTATTTTTATATTTTTTATAAGTTTTATAATATCTAGATTAAATATTACATCTTAATTTTAACTTATTACTCTCTGTCCTCCTTTAATATAAAAAAATAGTAATTGTAATATTTATAATTTAAAACAGAAAAGCATCTATAATTTATAGATGCTTTTTAATTATTGTGTATAATTAAAAGTTGTAATACACTTCAAAAATATATACCACTAACATATTAATACATTTTGGCAGTCCATTCATTGTATGTACTGTTTTCCAGTCCTATTTTACTATATTTTTACATGGTATTCAATGATTTCTACCACATTTGTCAATATATTCATTTTTCTGCGCGGTAAATCTATCAAAATAAACTAAAGGAAAAATATTTAATCCACTTTTTATGACATTTTTAAATGATCTTTTTCCTACAATTAAGAGAAGAATAATTATATTCATATTCTTCTCTTTAAAATTAATTTATTTCATAATATTTTCCTAATTATTAATATCTATATTTATTAATAAGCGTTATTGCCCTTTGCAAGGTATCTCTTAGTTCTAATTTTTTACCATTTCAGCAATTGGATAATCTGGTGACAACATGATTTCCTTTATATTCTTTTTAAATCTTTCGTATCTAAAGCAACAGTAATCAAGGAAATCATCTCCATTATAATGTCTAATCATTGCCCATACCATCCAAAGTAAATCCTGTGCTAACATATAGCCTTTAATTTTTAATATTTCAAAAGATGAAGGAAACTGACCATAGTAATTAAAAAGCAGATATGAAATTGCTTCTTCATCCAGTCTTGATTCAAGAATATACGAAGCTACATCCCAACTTGGATCATTCATTCCAGAATATTCCCAATCTATTAAATAAATTTTCCCGTTATCATCCACGATAAAATTTTCTGGTACTGTATCATTATGACAAGGTACAAGCATTGTATTTTTTATATTCTTCCCAGTAAAATCAATTAACTTATTTTTTAATTCATCATAATCAAAGAAAAAACTGCCCTTTAGATTCCTAATAATCTGTTCATACTTGTTTAACTCTACCTGCCAGTCAAATACATTATGAAAATCTTTTTGACTTGTATGAATTTTTTTCATTAAATTAGAAACAGCTTTTATATTTGTTCTAGAGCATGGATCAGTTTGAGCAATATTGTTGCTATTTTTAATATACTCACTAAATTTAATACCACTAACCTCATCAAAGTAAATACATTTAGAATTCAAACCTAACTCTGATACAATCGTGTTATTAATCTTTTCATTTTTTCGATCAATCATAAGATCAGTCATACCACCCGGTTGTCTAATAACATACTCTATACCTTTTATATTCATAATATAGTTGTAATTAGTAAGTCCACCTGCAAAGCGTGATTTATCAAAAATTATATTATCATCATTAAAAACCAAACGTAGTTTTTTTTGTACTAATTCTTCCATTTTCATCAATATTTCCACCATTCATATTTTAATCTATTATTTTTTAAATATAATTTTACAAAATTAACCCTATATGTAAATGATTATAGCATAATTCTAATAAATTAGCTTTATCATAATAATAAATATTCCTTTTATAAAAGAAAAAATAGAAAAATCACAATCTTTAAGTACCTATTATCCAAGAAAAGCAATATTGTACAATAAACTAATTATTATGTATGATATTATGATAGAAAATAATATTCGTTCCCTTGGAGTAGATAAAAATGAGTTCAAAGAAGCTATTGGAAATATGGTAGAAACAGCATTAATAGATAGATGTACTCTAACAAATCCAAAACAACCTACTAAGGAGGATTTAATTAACATTTATAGAATATTTTATTAATATATAGAAAGTCTATAATTCAATATAGACTTTCTATATACTATCAACTAAGCAATTTCTTCATCTTAGTATAGATTATAAGTCAGAAGGGGTGTAACACAAGCATGAGTAACGCAAAAAAAATGCTAAAAGAATTAATAACCTCAAATTTATATACACGCTATAGTAATATCCTATCCTTATCAGATATCCCTCTGTTTTTAATTGATATAAATGGCGATATTTTATTTGAGTTTATACCTTCCCCAAACTTTTGTACCCGTATATGCCAGGAAAATGTAGATCAAGTATGTCATGACTACAAATGTAGATTAAATGCCGATTCAGATAATAGATTTGTATGTAAATATGGGCTTGAAAACATCCTTTTGCCTATTATAGTAAATGATGAAACTATAGGTTATCTAGCTGGTTTACAAGTATATTTAAAAGAAAATGAATATAAAAGATATATGATCGATATTCAATCTTTTAATGAAGATAAATTTTCTAAATTAGAACATGTAGCTAAATCTATATCTTCATTAAAGACTGTAGAATCAAATAAAATTAAAGTACATGAGCAATTATGTGGACAGATTACAAAAGATATTTCTATTGATTTATCCCAAAGGGTAAATAATTCATATTCTGATGTAGAAAGATTATCCATTGAAAAGGAAATACTAGAGAAAAAAATTATTGACTTAGAAGCAAAAAACATGTCTTTAGTAGTTAACCCCCATTTTTTATTCAATACATTAAACTGTATTGCTCGGATTGCATATTTTGAGAATTCTCATACGACAGAAGAGCTTATCTACTGCTTATCTGATTTACTAAGATATAATTTAAGACAAGAATACCAACTGCACACCATAGGAGCTGAAATTGATAACATTGAAAAATATTTATATATACAAAAAGTTAGATTCAAAAATCGTTTAGAATATGAAATTGATGTGCCTGAAAGCCTTAAGTTCTATAGGATACCAAACATGGTAATTCAACCTATACTTGAAAACGCTATTATCCATGGCATAACTCCAAAGCGTGACGGAGGAAAAATACGCATATGCGCTCAAAAAAATGGTAATGAAATAATCATTTCTATTATAGATAACGGTAATGGTTTTTCTAAGGATGTTTTACAAAAAATACAACACTCTGAAAATAAATCAGGTCTAGGGTTTAAAAGCACAGATAAACGTTTAAAACAACAATATGGTAATCAATACGGATTGAAAATTGTAAAATCTGATTATAGTGGAAGTACTGTTGCAATAATAATTCCTACTAAACCTATAGAGAGGTGATTGAGATGAGCATAATATTAATCGTAGAAGATGAAGTGCTTGAACAGGAATTTCTAAAATCAATAATACTTCGAGAAATTACTCAAGAAGATACACTGTTAACCTGTAAAAGTGGAGTTGAAGCTATAAAACTTGCTCATCAACATCGACCAAATATTATTATAATGGATGTATTGATACCTGAACTAGATGGTTTAAGTACAATTGAAGAAATCAGAAAATTTCTTCCTAATACATATATCGTTATTTTATCTGCATCTTCAGACTTTCACTATGCACAAAAGGCTATCAGATTACAGGTTTCAGAATATCTATTAAAACCAGTAAAACCATCTGTTTTTAAGCAAGTTTTTAGCAAAATATTAGCCTCTACATCTGAGTGTGCAGTGGCGGTAGAAGAAATTTCTAATAAAAAAAGTACAAAGCCTAAAGAATGTATTCAATCATTTATAAAGGAATCAGTAGATTATATAAAAGAACATTTTATGGAAAAGCTCACATTAGAAATAGTTTCCTCTAAAGTATTTGTAAACCCTAAGTATTTCAGCCGTGTTTTTAAAAAAGAAATGGGCGTATCGTTTTCTGAATATGTAATTAATCTTAGAGTACAAAATGCTTGTCATTTATTAGAAGAAACTAATTATCCTGCTTATCGTATTTCAATAGAATGTGGATTCTCAGATGCATCGTATTTTAATAGAGTTTTTTATGCCCACATGAATATGACTCCACAAGCTTATAGAAAATATATACATAAATCAAAGACAAAAAACTAAACATACCTTATACATATATTATCTTAGGTACCAATTTATAATTGGTGCCTTTATTATTCTTAATATAGAATAGAAAATAGAGGGCAAAATTTACCCTCTGTTTCTACTTTATATTATGTATTACTTTTTTAAGTCTATTTTACTTCTGCCTTTTCTACCTTAGGTAGAATTGTCTCAACCTCCATGTGTGGACGAGGAATAACATGAACTGAAATTAATTCTCCAACTCTTTGTGCAGCTGCAGCTCCAGCATCAGTTGCAGCTTTTACAGCACCAACGTCACCTCTTACCATTACTGTTACTAATCCACCACCAATATGCTCTTTACCAACTAAATAAACATTTGCAGCCTTAACCATTGCGTCTGCAGCTTCAATAGATCCTACTAAACCTTTTGTTTCTATCATTCCTAATGCATCATATTTCATTTTTATTTCCCCCTAAACTTTTATTTTATTATTTTAATTTTTGATAACGAATTAATATTCATAGCATTTGCTTCCTCTGTGTCAACATGACATTCTAAAACAGAAGTATCATTTGCTCTAACGGCAACATCATTATAAATACCACCTCTTGGCCCAGTAACTTCAATTGAGACCACCTGACCATCACTCACACCAAAGCGTTGTGCATCTTCACAGCTCATATGAATGTGTCGTTGTGCTACAACTAAACCTTCTGTAATTCTAACAGAACCTTTTGGACCAACTAATGTTATTCCAGGTGTTCCATGTAAGTCACCTGATAATCTTACCGGTGAAACTATTCCTAACTTAAATGAATCTCCTACTAGAACTTCTACCTGTGTTTTGCTACGCGCTGGACCAAGAATTCTAACTTTTTCAATAGCACCCTTTGGTCCACAGATTATTAATGTCTCCTTACAGGCATATTGTCCAGGCTGGGATAAATCTTTCATCTTATTCATCTGATAACCTTCCCCAAATAAAGAGTCCATATCCGCCTGTGAAAGATGCACATGACGGTTTGAAATCCCTACTGGAATTTCATTTATATCTTCTTTTTTTTCTGTTGAAGACGCGTTTGATTGAATAGCCTCCATCAAAAGCTTTAGGACAGCTTCGTGATTGTCCATTTTAGTTAGCTCCCTTCATAGCTTTTACTATTTCATTTACTAAACCTAAAAGCTTTTCATTATCAGTACAATCTATATTCAATTCATTTAATATAGAACTATTTGTACAGGATATAGATTCAGTCTTAACTTCACTATTATTAAGTTCAGGATAATTAAAAGACGAATCAGCAGAAGCTAATGTAGCGCAATCCTTTAAACCATATGCAACGCTTTTGATATTTATTAAATGCATAGGACTAACATTTTCTGAAACTGAACTTCCTCCCCATGTACCACAACCTAATGTAAAAGAAGGTATAAGTCCAGTGCTTGCACCAGTTCCTCCTTGAGCTCCACCTGTATTAACTAAAATACGAGATGCTGGTTTTTTAGCAAACTTCATTACCATATCTCTATCTTCAGTATGAAGACTCATAGTGTGCCCTATACCATTTTGAAGTAGTTGTATGCTAAGTTCACATGCCTCATGCCAATCCTTCACTGTATAAAAGGCGATAACTGTTGTCAATTTTTCATATGATAATGGATATTCCTCACCAACTCCTTGCTGCTCTCCTATTAAAAGTCTTGTTCCTTCCGGAATACAAATTCCAGCCGCCTGGGCAATAACTTGTGGAGTTCTCCCCACAAACTTAGCATTCATAGTGTGACCATTCTTAAATAACAGCTTACAAACCTTTTTAGTTTCTTCTACTGTCATAAAGTATCCGCCCTGCTTCTTAAGCTCAGCTACTACTTCTTCGCGGTTACACTCTTCCACAATTATTGATTGTTCAGATGCACAAATTGTGCCATTGTCGAAAGTCTTACTTGCCATAATGTTACTAACTGCTTTTTGGATATTAGCAGTTCTCTCAATATAAGCAGGTGAGTTACCAGCACCAACACCTAAAGCAGGCTTACCTGCACTATAAGATGCCTTTACCATTCCTGGTCCTCCAGTTGCAATAATCAAAGCAATGCCATCATGTTTCATTAGCTCATTTGTAGCTTGCATAGTTGGTGTTGAAATGCTACTTATAATATTTTCAGGAGCTCCTGCTTCTACTGCTGCATCATGCATTAAACTTACAGCCTTAAGCGTACACTTTAATGCTGATGGATGTGGTGAAAATACAATACCATTACGTGATTTAATTGATATCATTGCTTTAAAAATAGCAGTAGATGTTGGATTAGTTGAAGGAACAATACCCATTAATAAGCCCATAGGCTCAGCAATATCAATCAGTTGCTGATTTAGATCTTCTCTAATAACACCAATAGTTTTCATATCTTTAATCTCATTATAAAGAATAACAGAAGACATATGGTTCTTATATGTCTTATCTTCAGCGTTACCAAACCCTGTTTCCTCTACAGCCGTTTTAGCTAAAGATACTGCGTTTTCTTTTGCAACTCTAACCATATTACATAAAATCTTATCAATTTGTTCTTCAGTATAGTCAGCAATCTGATTTGCAGCAATTTTTCCTAATCGTGCAAGGTCTCGTGCTTCTTGTACTGAACGTAAATCGCGATCAATATTTTCCAATCAAACCCCCCCATTCCTTTTTCATAGTGTTTTAGTTTATATTTTAATTTTCTAACTTGATTAATTATTCTTGTAATATTTTTTAAACTCTGCAATCAGCAATTTCTTACCTGCATTAGAGATACTCTTTCCTTTTATACCAAAATCCTTATATTGACGAGCTAGTTTTCGAAGTTCTATAACCTTAAATTTTCTAAGAGCTTCAATAGTTTTTTCTAAACCATATCGAAGTACCATCTTATCTACAACTTCTTTATTATGTAACTCATCGAAAACTATCTGTGTAGAATCATTTGCTTCTTCTTGAGATTCATTTACTTTTTTTTCTTCTGATTCAGTTTCTACTATCACAATTTCCTCATCTTTTGTTTCTTCTTTTAATTCAGTTTCTACTGTTACAATTGTGCCCTTTAATTCCTCATGTGCACGGGGAATTATATGTTGTGAAATTAGTAATTTTTCATCAATTTTTCTGACTGCTGCTCCACCAGCTTCTACAGCTGCTTTTACGGCACCAACATCACCAGTCACAGCAATGCAAACAAGACCGCCTCCAACATATGTTTTTTCCATGAAACTCACATCTGCTGCCTTTAGCATAGCATCTGTGCTCTCTGTAGCTGCAACAAGTCCTTTTGTTTCAATTAAACCAAGTGCCTGCATTACATAATCCTCCCTAATTCTAACTTATAAGATCTGCCCAGTTAGCTGGATAAGTAACATAGAATAGCTTAGCTTTATCATTAGATCCCCAAGTAACTTTTGAACCTGATGGAACATACAGTACATCACCAGGATATGCTGTTAAAGTCTTACCATCTATAGTAACTGTTACAGTACCTTCAATAACATAATCAATTTCTTGATAAGTTAGTTCCCAATCAAATTTAGAATGATCAATAGTTAAAAATCCGGCACTCATAGAAGATTCTTCTTTACTAATTAATTCTTGATAGGATACCTTTGCATCAGGATTTCCAGTATCAAAAACATCAAACTTTACAGAATCGCCACGTACTACCTTTAAGCCATTAGAAGCACTTTCAGATATATATGGCTTAGGGTTAGAAATTGAACCAAGTATTTCATTTAAAAGTCCTTTATCCATCATAGCCTTCAATACCTTGTAAATCACTTCACTGTCTAACCCACCTTCCAAGCCTTTTACTTGTTCAGTTGCTTTTTCTTCACAAGTATTCTTTGGTTTACAAGCAGGTGCTTCTGTAGAAAACTCTATTCCAGAAAATCTCGCTACATCTTTTGCTGATGGTGTAATAAGTGTATTACTATCAATATAAATTACTTGTTCACCTTGCTTCTTAGCAGCTTCAACATCCTTGGCACAAATCAATTTTTTCATTTTTTCACATCCTTTCATACTAATATTTAAAACTTCTTTTTATGCATAAAGTTTTTATGAATTAAAGTAAAGATGCAATTAATGTATCAGATGGAGCAGGTATAATCTCTACATTTACTAAAAGACCCTGTTCCTTTGCAATAGCTTTTCCTGATTCAATTCCGGCTTGAACTGCAGCAACATCACCAGTAAAAGTAAAGAATGACTTACCTCCCAATCCATTTCCCAAACGTAACTCTATTGGTTCTAATTCCGCTGCCTTAAGTATTGCATCAGCGGCAATAACCATAGTCGCTTGCGAGAAAGATTCCATAATTCCTAAAGCTTGAATCCTTTCTGGCATCGTTGAACCTGTAATTGCTGGAAATACTTGAGGGCTAACATTTGGTATAATAATTGAATCGACCAAATATTCTTCTGCCACTCTTTCTCCAGTGCTCACTGAGTTATCAACTGATGCAACATCGCCATGAACAATTGCTATATATTTACCAGGACAGGTAGAACCAGCTGTAACTATTTCTACATCAGAAACTTTTACCATTTGGTCTGCTGCATATATTCCACGTGCAATACTTGTAAATTCAACCATTCCTATTGCATTTTGCATATTAGCCCCTCCTTATTACAATGAACTCCTTTTCAATTTCAACTATATTTCCTGATATACTTGTATGTATAGTTGCCCCTAAACTGTCTTCCGGAATTTTACCTATTTGCTGACCTATCTCAACATGATCACCAATAGAAACAATCGGAACTGCAGGTACACCTACATGTTGCCTTGTTGATATATGAACCAATTCTGGTTTTACTTCTACTTCCGTCATAGGAGCTGGTTTGTCAAAATTGTACAAACCTAATCTAGCTATAAGTCGTTTAGTTGGAAGTAAGCGATATTCTCGGCTTTTGCGAACTGTAAATTCTGATTTTTTCGGCTTATATCTTATATTTTGCTCTGCCAATTTATCTTTAAAATATACATTTGCAAATCTCGGATGAAGCCCCGCTTGACATGAGAACAGTTCACATAAATTGCACTGGCAGCAAAGCTGTGCAATCCTTTGACCTTCAACATCATCTAGTGCATAATTTAAAGCATTCATCATCTTATGAGGCTGCATCTCATGCCCAAGAAGATAACGTGGACACAGATCTGTACACATTCGGCATTGCTCACAAGAAGACTTATTAACTCTTCTAGCCTGTTCTGAGGTAACAGATTTCTTTTTTACTAGATGGTGATCCTTTTTCAAAATTATGAACCCCTTACTTTTTTTAGTAACATATCCATCTAAATTACTCATGATAGGACCCATCATAGGACCACCATCAATAACTGCATAATTATCAAAGTTTTCAATACCACTTAGCCTCAACACATCTATAATAGGTGTACCCACAGGAACCTTAACTGTTAAGCTCTTCGGAATATCACCTGCAACTGTTATATATTTTTGTGTAACTGACTCGTTTTCAGATGCATTGTATATATTCAATGCAGTTTCCGAGTTTAACACTACACACCCAACTTGAATTGGGATTCCCGCTTCTGGAACAACCCTACCTGTTAGTTCATAAACTAATACTTGTTCATCTCCTGCTGGATAAACATCTGGTAGTTCTCTTACTTCAACAAAATTCCCTAACCCAAGTGCTTCAATCCTCTTACTTAATATAGAAACTACTTTTTTATGCTTTCCTTTTATACCTATAAGGGCTTTACTTGCCCCAACGAATTTTCCCGCTGCTTCAAATCCCTTTATAATTTCATCTGGAAATAGCTCCATAAGCTGTTGATCAACCCTCAATAATGGTTCACATTCAGCTCCGTTAAGAAGTATATATTCAGCTTTTGATGCAAGTTTTACATGAGTCGGAAACCCAGCTCCTCCTGCACCAACAACACCGGCTTCTCTTACCTTATCAAGAAGATTCATTCTTACACCTCCTGAATTTATCCAAAATTGCAACCTTTATCAATAATTCCGACAACAGCTGCATCAACTGGAATATCATCATTTCCTAACATTCTACGCGCTGCTGAACCTGTACAAACAATAACTCTATCTCCAATTCCGGCACCAATGTTGTCTGTAACAATTAATCTCTGACCATCATCACTACCGCCAATCACTTCTGCCAACATAAATTTTAATCCATTTAGTGAATCTGCTTTTCTAGTTGACCATACATTATCAATTAATTTTGCAGCTAACATACAGATTTCCCCTTTTCTAAATTGCATTTAATTTCTGAAATAGCCGACTCAACAGAAGCCGTATCACCAAAGATCCCTATCATTATCATATTTTGTGGACAACTACCTCTAATATCTGATACTGTAACACCAGCCGTCTTCTCTGCAATATCAACTGCACAAATCATATCTATCATTCTACCCTGTACTAGACCAATTGCATCAACACAACTCAAGTCGCTATTAACACCTATTCTCTTCATAAGAATATCAATAGTACACTTTGATGGAGATTTGATAATTCTAAATTCCATAACCAAATATCTCCTATTCTATGATTTCTTGTGTGCAGCTAAGCGCTATTCCTAAAGGAGTTACAAACATAGGATTTTGAGGCTTATGAGTAAAAATGCCAGTCTTTTTTTCTATGATATCTTCAATACCTGTTAGACAACAAGTTCCTCCAACTAAAAATATTTCATCAACATCATGGCCCTGGATGTGCTGGCTTATAATAGATGCTATTTTTTCAACTACCGGCTTTAATACAATTGATAGCTCTTTATGATTTTTAATTTCTCTCTTATACAATTCTGCCTCTTGAAATGACATTTTATATGCCCCAGAAACAACTAGTGAGAAATGAGTACCTCCTGTTGGTTCATCAGCAATATAAACAACTTTTCCATTCTTTAGTATTGAAATTCCTGTTGTTCCACCACCGATATCTACAACTGCACCATTTTGAATCTTAAGAACTTTATTAGCTGCTGTAGGTTCATCAAGAACATTGGTTAATTCAAACCCTGCAGCCTGAACAACATTTTTTACTGCTCCTGAATCTAGGGCATCTGTCCCCGGAGGTATTGCAGCAGCTCCATAAATTAGTTCTGTGCCTAATTTTTCTTCAATCTCCTGCTTTAACTCTCTAACAATTTTTATTGCTCCAATATAATCTACAACCATACCATCACGAACTACATCAGCATATCGGTAAGCACCTGCAACTGGGTTATAGTTCTCATCTAATACTGCTAAAACAACACATGCAGTACCCAAATCTACTCCAGTATAGTAAACTGAGGATTTAGCTAAAATTGGTTGTTCCACAACATCTTCAAATTTCTGGACAATTTGATCACAGTATTCATAGCTTAACTCTTTCTCTGACATCTTTTACCTCCAAAAATAGAACAAATTATTTGGGATAAGGTATTAACACTCTGGTTAACCTTCCCGATAGTTTCTTTACAAAATTCATTTTCACTATCATTATTCTCAAACAGCTCTAGAATAAAAGGTTCTAGCTCTCTAAGAGCACAACGTAGCCTATGTAGAATAATTATTTCTCTGCCCTTTTCCAATTGTATGTGGAACTCTGTGATTTCAAAGCAATCATTCAAATCATCAGAAAAATTATCTGCTTTTATCCCTGTACATTCTTTACAGCAGAATATCTCATCTGTATTCTTCTCATCTAATGATTTTTTAATATTAGAGAATTGCTTACCTAAATTGATAATACTTTGAGCTAAAAAAATATCTCTATATAAAAGTTCTTGGGCAGTAATAAGAAATTGTGCTTCCATTGACTTCATCTTAGAGTCAAACATTTTCTTTTTCCAATCATTCCTTATTTCCAACTCTTTTGATTGTTCTTTTATATTTTCAGAGCCTTTTTTTATATAAGAATCATCGTCAAATATATTTATTCCACGATCTAATAAAAACTGACGTGCTCCTGGCGTAAGCCTTTCTCCTTCTTTTATCTCATAACTTGTAAAAGGTTCTTTTTTGAATAAGTTACGCAAATCTTCTTCAATTATAAACTTCATATTAATCCCCCTTTACTGTTCTTGAAAATAAATATTCTTTTAATTCTTCAATACCTATTTTATTTGGAACACTTATCTTATAATAAGGCTCTGATATTCCTATTTCTTTCAATTGCTTATAACACAACTCCTCATTTTCTACCTTTAAATCAACTTTAGTTATTACACCAATTACCGGACATCTGAAGGATTTGGCAAATCCAGGCGAATACACATTATCGCATTTTGACTGATCAACTAATATTAAGACATGAGATGCATCTTGAGATACTGCAATAATATGCTTATACATCCATGTATTTTCAATATAAGATCCTGGAACATCTATAGTGTTTTTTCCATAAATAATATCCTGTGTTCTTCTTAATGGACCATCATAATCATTTAATGCATTCACTAATGTGGTCTTCCCAGATTTTGTAGGTCCAATCACCATTACTCTCTTCTTTCTCATGTTCTTGTAATAGGAGCTGTTGTAAAGTTCAACAGATTTTTCAGTGTTTCATTTACCGCATTAAGTGCTGTCTCAACAGACTGTACATCACCGGTAATAACCAAAGATCCCGTGAACCTATCCAAAAATCCAATTTCAATATCCGCAGTCTTTGTTGCAACATCAGCTGCAATAATAGCCGATTCATATGGTGTTATTGTTAAAATTCCAATTGCTCCTTTATCATCTATTCCCAAGCGTTCATAAATATCCTGCATAGGGGAAGCAATAATATGAGCAATTGTAACCTGTTTTCCAGGTACTGATTCTTGTATGACACGTTGTATAGATCTTTCACCAACAACTCCCATAAAAGTTACCTCTCAATCTATTTTCTATATTAACCCTACTTTTATTAATGCTTTATAACTGAAACTGGAAAATCATATTCTTTAATCCAGCTCTCAATAATTTCTAGCTCATCATTGCTCAATTTTGGGTCTTTTTCTATTTGATACTTCATGCCTAGCTGTTTGTACTTATTTACACCTAATTTATGATAAGGAAGTAGATCTATGCCCTTAAAATTTTTGTAATCTCGATAAGGCATCAAAAATTCAATTACTCTTTTAATCTCACCTTGACTATCATTTACATCTTTTAAAAGCGGCATTCTGATTTTTACATTATATCTGCGACGGAGCAGTTCCTTTAGGTTTTCTAAGATTCGCTCATTACGTACTCCTGTTAGTTGATAATGTTTTTCTGAGTCGATATGCTTTAAATCATAAAGAAATAAATCAGTGAACTGTGCAACTTGAAGTATAGATTCCCTCTTTGCATAGCCACATGTTTCAATAGCTGTGTTTATTCCTTCCTGCTTACAAACCATAAGTAAATTTGAAGCAAATTCCGGCTGCATAGTTACCTCACCGCCACCTAAAGTTACTCCACCACCTGAAACATCGTAAAAATCTTTGTCCTCTTCTATAATTTCTAAAAGCTCAGAAACAGTTTTTACCTCTCCTACAATAGATAATGCAGCTTTAGTACAAACATCTTTACACTTATTACACCCTAGACAATCAATACTATGATTTACTACATGTTTTTCTTCCTTATTAATAGTATGAATTCCTACTGGGCAAACAGAGACACAAGCACCACAATCAATACATGATTCACTTTTAAACATAACTTGATATTTTCGTTCTAAGCCTTCAGGATTAGAACACCACTTACAACGCAGTGGACATCCTTTAAAAAACACCAGTGTTCTTACTCCTGGTCCATCATACATATTGTATTTTTGCACATTAAATATAAATGCTTTTCTTTCAATCATACCTGCCTTATTATTGCTCATATCATCTAATCTCCCGTTTGATTCATTTAAATATGTAATTAATCCAAAGGCTATAGAGTTCTTATCTCCAACTTACAGAAGATGAAGTCTTAGAACTCTTAGCTTTCGGATAAAATAAAACTCATTCTTAAAAAATTTCTATTTAAAAATGTGTAAGCATAGTTCTACTTATTATCTCGTCTTGAACATCCTTGCAAAGCTCAACAAAGAATGCACTATAACCTGCTACACGAACTATCAGGTCACGATACTGCTCTGGATGCTTCTGTGCTTCTATTAAGGTATTGTTATCTAAATAATTGAACTGCATTTCACCATTACCAAATATACAAGCAGTACGCAGTAATGTAATAATACCTTCTTCACCTTCTGGTGTATCCAGTAAACCAGCCATAAGCTTAAAGTTATGAACCATACCTATATTCATGTTGTCACAAGACATTTTAGAAACAGATTTGATAATTGCAGTAGGTCCTTTAAAATCTGCTCCTTGAGTAGGACTGATACCATCAGATAATGGTGTCCAAGCTTTACGTCCGTTTGCAGATGCACCAGTCAACTGACCAAATGGAGTATTGTTAGATATAGATAAAGTACCATGGCTAAGTACAGAATGTAGAGTCTTGTACTTACGGTGTTCCATCTCAGTAAAGTTAATTAAATCAGCAGCAATTAAATCTGCATAGTCATCATCATTACCATACTTTGGAGCCTTCAAGCAATCACTTCTAAGTTGTTCATAACCCTCAAAATCAGCTTTTAATGCTTCATTTAATTGATGTAATGTATATTTCTTTTCATCATACACTAGCTTCTTAATAGCAGCCATAGAATCTACATATGTAGCTAAACCACTCCATATAACACCAGGGCCAAAGTTGTACATAGCTCCACCAGCAGAAACATCTTTAGCTTTATCCATACATCCTTCATACATTATTGACATTAATGGTTTTGGAGCTAATTCTTTATGAACACGCTGTGATATAACAGTAGCTATACTGCTTAACTTAGTAACATATTTAATCTGTTCCTTAACAGCATTTTCAAAATCCTCATAAGTTTTAAAACTATCTAAATCACCCATGTCAGGGCAAACCTGCTTACCATACCATAGTGGAACACCTTTGTTTAGAACTAATTCAGTACAAATAGGCCATTGTGTATAAGCTGTTGAAGTCCACTGATATAATCTCCCTGACTTTTGTGGTTCAACGCACCCCATTAAACAATAGTCACGAGCATCTTCTATAGAAACACCCTTTGCTAGCATCATCTTTATATGAGCATCATCAAAATGGCATGCTGGGAATCCCATGCCTGAACGAACAACATCAACAATTTTCTTTAAATACTTCTTAGGTGAATTACTATGAATACGTGTTGCTAATGATGGTTGATAAATCTTAACATGACGAACTGCATCCATTAATAAGTAAGTTAAATCATTTGTAGCATCAAGACCCTCACGCGTAACACCACCAACGCACATATTAACAAATGGTTGATAGCCTGCAAAGAATTTAGAACCACCTTCACTAGTAACCCACATCATCTCTGACATTTTAATTAACATACACCCAGATAACTCAAATGCTTCATAGTCAGTCATGCGGCCACTCTCAATATCCGCCTTATAGAATGGATACATATACTGGTCAACACGGCCAATTGACATACCTGTTTGATTCTCTTCAACTACTAATAAAGACTCTACAGTCCAAACAGCCTGAATTGCTTCCCAGAAAGTACTAGGTTTATGAGCTGGAACCCTTTTATTTATTTCAGAAATCTTTTTTAGTTCTGCCTTACGCTTGGGATTTATCTCTTTTTCTGCTAGTTCATCTGCATATTCAGATAAACGCTTAGCATAAATCATAACTCCTTCAGTAGTTTCAATAACAGATTTGTAGAAGTAAATCTTTTCAATATCTTCAGGATTTTCATAACTTAATTTATCTAAATGCTCTTTTGCTTCCTTTTGAATATCTAACATACCTTTTTTCATTAAAATTACATCATATCCAGGGTTAGAATCTCCACCACCATTTACTGCATGATATGAGCAATCTGAAACAAATGATTCACCTGAAATTTCCCAAACTCCAGCTTCTCGATATTGGTCTTCACAATGTTCATCAACAGATTTACCTTTCCAAAATGGGAAAAGCTCTTCACGCATATACTTCTTATCTTCTTCTGAAATATAAAATGGATCTTGAGGACGAGTACCAATTGTATCAATTTCATCTTCCATCCATCTCCATGCTATATCAGGAGAAAAAGCTCCAGCACGAGGTGCACCACAAGGAGCTCCTACAATCAATTCATCATCTTGAATTACTAACGGTGCAGTTTCACAACAATATCTAAAACATTTAGCTCTTAATAAAATTTTAGGCATACCAGGATTTTCTCTAGTAATCTTGGTAATAGCACGTGCACGATATGTAGTAATACTAGGTTTCCACTTTAAATATGTTTCCTTTAATTTTTTTAAACGCTCAGTCATACCACTTGGAATTTCAGTCTCCTTAACATCAGGCTGTGGACAACTTGTAGTGTCATCTTTTGTAATTTCATTTGAAATACCTTCAAAAATCTTAATTAAAGATGATCGTTCTTCTGCAGACATATTTTTAGTTACTTCTGCAAGTTTATTTGAAAATTCACGAATATCCAAAATCCTTACCCCCAATTCTTTTACAATTATTCCTGGTTGCCTATGTTTTTTGCAGTGCTTAAGCAAATCTGAAAAGTTATTTTATTTCTTCTATAACTTTTTCTAAAATATGCTGTAGCACCTTAATTTCACTTTGATTATTCTCTTTTGATTCTGATATACAACTTATAGACGTTTTTTCTCTTGTCAAAACCTCATTAGATATATCCTCTATGTTTCTTACTCCATACCCCACTTTACGAATATAAATTAGATTCATCGGTGATACATTATCAGAGGTCATTCCCTTACCTGCTGATCCACTTCCAAGAGTCAACGCAGGAAATAAATTAGTTGTTGCACCCATACTACCAAAGGAAGCAGGAGTGTTAACAAGTACTCTACCTACCGGTTTTTTCAATACAAACTGGCGAATTACGTCTTCATTTTTCGAGTGAATAACAAGGGTATGCCCATTTCTTTCGCTTAATAGTAGCTCTATGCATTTTTCACAGGCATGCATCCAATCATCTTCTATGTAGTAAGCCAAAACTGGGCAAAGTTTTTCCTTAGAATAAGGATTAGTTTCAGAAACATATTTCTGCTCAGAAATCAGTACTAATGTACTGCTTGGGACACAAAACCCTGCTCTCTTGGCCAATTCTAATGCAGATTTACCTACCATTTCAGAGTTTACTCTTCCCTCTGAATAAAAAAATAGTGAACCAAGCTTTTGTGACTCTTCCTCTGTCATAAAATATGCACCACTGTTTTGCATCTCCTGTTTAACCTCAGCTGCAATGCAGCTATCTACAACAATAGATTGTTCCGCAGCTGATACCATTCCATTATCAAAGGTCTTACTAGCAATAATATCTTTCACTGCCTGATTAATATCTGCTGTACGTTCAATGAATGCCGGTCCATTACCATTACCTCCATAAATTACAGGCTTTCCTGACTCATATGCTGCCTTTAGCATTCCTGGAACACCCGTATTCATAATAATTGATGTTCCTTTATGATTCATTAACTCCTTTGTCCCTGCAGGCGTTACAGTGTGTAAATATGAAAGAGCTCCTGTCGGTAACCCATATCCTTCAGCAGCGCGTATCATAATGTCAAGAGCTTTGCCAATTGTATTCTTCGCTCTAGGATGCGGAGAAAAAACAATTGCATTTCCTGATTTAATTGCAATCAGAGCTTTATAGATGGTAGTAGAAATAGGGCTTGTTGCAGGACTTAATGCAATAATTACACCCATAGGTACTCCTACATCCATAGTCTTATTTTCTCTATCTTCTCCAATAATACCCACACAACGCATTCCTCTAAGTCTAATTGGTACATACTCGCAAGCAAATTGATTTTTGATATATTTATCCTGCCATTTTCCATAATCAGTTTCATCTTCACACATTTTGGCAAGTTCGTAGGCATATTTTTTAACTTCTTCTGCCATACGTTCAACAATTTCATCTAATTTTTCCTGCGAAAAAGTTGCTAATGCTTTTTGTGCTTGGCTTGCATTTTCTATAAGAATTCTAGACTCTTGGATGGAGAGCAAATCATTATCTATAATGTTCATTTATGCCTCTCCCTTTCATTTACATTAATATGTATTTTTCAACTTATTGATTTATTAAGCGTTCAAAGCATCAAGTGAGTAGCGTGAAATAATTTTTTGAATATCTTGATGAGGGCTTGGAATAACAACTGAACTATAAACTTCAGCACCCATATCTTCAACAGCTTTCACACCTGTTTCTACTGCTGCTTGGCATGCTCCTACATCTCCGCTTACTAACACAGAAATATAGCCTGAAGCTACATTTTCAAAACCAATCAATTCAACATCAGCAGCTTTACACATTGCATCTGCAGCCTCCAAAACAAAAACTATACCAAATGTTTCTATTAAACCTAAAGCATTGTATCTGCTCATATATAGTCCCTCTCCTCTAATTTACTTTTATTTATCAACATCATATATTGAAACAATATCTCCAATATCTCTAATAGGTCGTGCCATGACATTTTGTGCTGTCAATTTACCAATTGCAGCAGCAGCAGCAGCTCCTGCTTCCACAGATGCCTTAACAGCAGCAACATCTCCCTTTACCATGATTGTAACAAGAGTAGAACCAATATTTTCATATGATACAAGTTCAACATTAGCAGCTTTTAACATTTTGTCTGCCGCATGAATTGCAGGAACCATTCCTACTGTCTCAATAAGACCTAATGCCTCATCTCCATGATATCTCATTACATTACCTCCTTCCTTTTATAACAATGCGTGTTTTATAAACTTTTCAAGAAAATGCAGTTATATAACTGCATTTTCTTGAAAATATACATTCTTACTTTAAACCAATAAAATTCTAATATTAATCTAAATTATTAATCTTTAATATACTTGTTAATTGTAGCTGCTCCTTCTTCGTGAGCACGGTAATAAACTTTTAGTTCACCAGACTCATCCATTTCAAATCTTGATTCTTCAAGAAGACCATTAGCTTCAGCAGTCATTAAAGCAGATATTACATCCTTTTTATTTAAGGCTTTAAAATTACCATATTCACCTTTTAAAGCTTCAATAACATCTTCTGCACAAGCATCATCAATATTTGTGAAATACTTCAAAATAGCATAGTTAAGAGGTTTCATACTACTTATTCCTCCTTTTTTCTGAATAAATCCAATGGATTCATTGAAATTACTAAAATACCAAATACCATAAGTACAGCAGCAACCCAAGCTATAAGTGGTATTGACCAACCACTAATACCACAGAATACGCCAAGCACTAGCCAGCAACAGAATGGTCCCCAGAATGAATATGTTCCATTACAAGCCATTCCTAGAGCTGCACCACACATACTGTTACCTCTATACCAGAACATATAAGAAACGAATGCACAAAGACCACTTGCAGCAAACCAAATCATAGCGGGTCCACTTGTAAATGCTTTAAATGCAAGATTAGTTGAAAGCCCAACATCCCCTGCCATTATTCCAAAAATAGGAAGTAATATAATTAAGTTTGAAAGCCCTGATGTTGCTTGACGAATAGTAATACCTATTTCAGAGTCAATCATAGATGTACCATAACCAGCTACACAACCTTCAAATCCCCATCCAAGAGCAGCAATGAAAGCAATACAAACACCTAAGAACGCACCTTCTTGTGCATCTCCACTAATACTTGTGCTACCAATCATAAAACTAGCAAGAACACAAATAGCAATACCTAACATCATACGCTTGTTTAATTCTTGTTTAAATAAAACTCTTCCTAAAATAGCACCAATAGCTGGACAAAGAGCTGTAATAGGAATAACAATTGAACCAGCCATTTGAAGTCCAATAACATAAGCTGTACTAGAAATAGGTCCTCCAACTAGAGCCGCTAAAATCATTACACGCCCTGGAGTAGTATTAAGACATCTTAAGAAATCTCCAAACTTACCTTTAACACCTGCATATAATATTGCCCAGACAGCACTACAAGTGTCATTTACTGCACTTCCAACTGCCCCTAATACGAATGTAATAACAAACGGTGATAAACCTGATGTATTTTCGCCATACCAATCTGCCCAAATACCTTTAGTCATACCTAAGGTTAAAAACGCTGAATAGAATCCATACATTACAGCTGAGATTAATGCAATTGTGATACCTTTTCTAAAAAACTGAGATGATAGCTTCTTTTTAGCAGCAATTGCAGATGCATTAGCCGTTGTTGACATTTCTGACACAAACAAAACTCCCTTCCATTAAATATTTTTTAGTTACTAACTTTAAATAAAAATTTATAATGACTATTTTTAGTTACTCAAATATAGTCATTTAAATTTATTTACAGAGTTTTATGTAACTGTACAATTCTGCAAACGTTTTCTTTTAAGTTGTATCTTGGTCACTTTACTGTATTATTTCTATATCATCTTTAAACTTTGCTAAATACAAACAATGAATTAACACAATCTTACCTAAATATTAAATCTTAAACCTCATATTTTACTTCTACAATTAGATTGTAAGTTTTTTGAATATTACATTAATTTTAACAGAATGATGCACTTTTCTATGGCATAAATTTCTATTTTCCATTGTAGAATATCTACCATTTTTTGTATTGTTTGCACTATCGTTACTTTCTTGCACTATTTCATAAATTTTTATTTTAAACTTAACCACAATCCCCCTAATATTACTCAAAAACTAATATTTGATTTCTAATAATTATATAAGTTTTTTTATGCAAAAAAATATCCCATTATGGGATATTTTTAAATTCTGGCTTTCTTTGTTTAAATGTTGTAATTCTTTTAAAACCTATATTTTTTAATATGTCGTATGCTATGTCAAAATCTGCACATATGTCCTTTGATTTGTGAGCATCTGATCCAACAGTTATTATTTGACCACCTAGTTCTTTATATCTTTTCAATATTTCCACTTGTGGATGTACACTTTCTAAACCATATCTATACCCAGATGTATTAACTTCTATTCCACAGTCACTATCAATAGCTTTAGTTAATATAGAATCTATTATATCTATATAATCACTATATAATAGCTTTTGATTGCCCTTAGTGTATCTATTTATAAAATCTAAATGCCCCAATATACTATAGTTTTTAAATGTTTCTATACTTTCTAACATATTCTCAAAGTATCTAAGATAAGCATTTTTTAAATCTCTATTTTTAAAAAAATCTCCATTGCATATATCAAGCCTATCTACTGTATGAGTTGATAATATAGTAAAATCAAATGGATAATCATCTATTAATTTTTCTATATCATCTATTACATGATGTTGAAATCCAATTTCAGCTCCTAGTAAAATATTTATTTTATCACTATATTTATTTTTCATTTCATTATACATTTCTAAATAGTTATCAAAATCAATCAATTCAATATCATACTCTACATGATCAGTAAAAGCCATCTCTTTAAGGCCAATAGAAATACCTTTTTTTATAACTTCTTCAACAGGAGTATCGCAGTCAAAAGAAAAATCTGTGTGCACATGATAATCGCATATATACACTATAGTATCCTCCTTATCATATAATGTCATATTAAAAATTTATCATTATTAGTATTTAAAAAATTAAAGTATTTTATTCTAAACAAATAATGTATCAAATGTTTACATTTAATATGTAATAAGTGAGTTATAAAAATATAAAGGTTTTGCTATATAGTATTAAAAACTATATATTGTATTTTCGATTATCTTTTTTTGTAATATTCGTATTATTTTTAAGAAAATATTAGAATTAGTTAGATATTTAGATGTAATTTCATTTTTCAAGCATTTATTAACCTAAATGGCGGTTTCATTTTTTTCATTTATATATTATCATAAGTACATCAAGTAGTTTTAAAAACCACTTGTAAATATTATTTACTAATATGGAGGTATGTTAAAATGGGAATTTTTACAAGATTAAACAACATTATAAAAGGAAAAGCAAACAGTGCATTAGACAAAGCTGAAAACCCAATAGAGCTTCTAGACCTTAAAATAAGAGAAATGGAAGAAAGCCTTAATAAAGCTAAATTATCATCTGCTGAAGTGATAGGAAATGCCCACTTAATAAAAAAACAAATGGATGAAACATTAAAAGAATCTAATGATTTTGATGAAAAAGTCAAGCTTGCAATGAGTAAAAATAACGAAGATTTAGCTAAAAAAGCTTTACAAAAGAAAATGGAATGTGACAAAAAATATGAAAGTTTAAAGAAATCTTATGATGAGGCTAAAATAAAAGCAGATCAATTAAAATCAAAGCTTACGAATTTAGAAGATGAAATTAAAAAGACAAGACATTACAGAGATGAAGCTGCTGCAAGACTTAACAATGCTGAAGCATCTCAAAAAGTAAATGAAATATTGGCAAATGTAGATAATGGGTCTAATAGTATTGACTTAGATGATATAGAAAGAAAAATTTCTAAAAAAGAAGCTTTAGCTGAAGGAATGTCTGAACTTAAAAACAACTCAGATTCTCTAGATGAAGAATTTGAAAAATTAGAAAATGATATAGATCTAGACTTAGAACTTCAAAAATATAAAAACTAGTTAAGGTGGTTAAAATGGACTCTAATTTATTTAAAGATGAAAAAAATAAATATGAAAAAATATACGTAGATATAAATTACGCAATAAATGATATAAATGACTTTTTATCAAAGGATAGAATAAGCCAAAGAAAATATATATCCAAATCAAATATATTGAAAGACTATATAGATCTTATAGATACTTTAGAATCTCAATATAATAAAAAATCTATTTTCAAAGTTTTCCAAAAGGAAGATCATTATATAGAAAAACTAAATAAATACAAGAAAGAACATGAGTCCCATTTTAAGCAGATCGAAAACTGCTTAAAATGCTCATGCTTCAGATGTATAAAAGAATGTAATTTTGATACTTGCCTTGGATGTAGAGCGAACTCAAAAATTGTTATGTGCGACCATAAAGATGTAAATGCTACAGCTTATAAGGATTATACTTTAGATCTTACAAATAACGATACAAATGAAAATGATACATATAACGTGTTATCTACTATACAAGTATTAAATGACAATAAGAGATATATCGTAATTCAAAACACAAATAATCATGACGAAAAATATATACTATACCACTATCCTGGTATAAAAGAAGATAATTATGGGGAAATATCGGATGCTTGTGAGTTCGATTATATAGCTCAAATATTTAATTCTTGCAACTTAGATTAAGGGGATGTGTTTTTATGAATAAAAATTTTAAAAGAGTGTTTTTATCTATATTCTTGATATTTACACTACTGTTTTCTCAAATAATAGCAAATACTGCTTATGCTAAAACAAGAAGTGGCTCCTATTCTAAGCCTAGGAGCTCTTCTTATAGCAAATCATATAAAAGCAATTCTTCTTCATATCAAAACACGAATAGCAGTAATAGCACATTAAAAAGTTCTAGTTTTAAAAGTAGTACTGATACAAAAGATAGTAATTATAAAACAACGGATACATATTCTACTGCTCCAAAATCTAGTAAATCTGGATTAAAAAGCGGAAGTTTTTCAGATACTACAAAAAGTAATTCAAATAATTCTAGTACTTATTCAAACACCAAGGATACTACATATAAAGACTCTACACCTAAGAGCTCTATGAAAAGTGGTAGCTTTTCAAATACAACAAAAAACACTAAAAATGAAGAAACATATGATAATTCAAGTAAAAAACAGATTTCTAACAATGAAGACTATACTCCAAAAAGATCTAATACCTTTTTCAATTTTAGATACCCATTTTACAGCAATCATGGATTTTACAGTTCAGGGCTTAGCTTTTTCGATATAATGATATACTCATTCATTACAATAATGGTGTTAATATTTGTGGTTTCTATAATAAGAAATAAATTCAAATAAAAAAGTAGCCTATGGCTACTTTTTTATTTTGCATATTCTATTGCTCTTGTTTCTCTTATTATGTTTACTTTTATTTGTCCTGGGTATTCTAATTCATCTTCTATTCTCTTAGTTATTTCTCTAGCAAGTAAATGCATTCCGTCATCCGTAACATTTTCAGGTTTTACTATTATTCTAACTTCTCTACCTGCTTGAATAGCATATGATTTTTCTACTTCATCATATGAATTAGATATTTCTTCTAGTTTTTCTAGTCTCTTTATATAAGCTTCTAGTGTTTCTCTTCTAGCCCCTGGTCTTGCAGCAGATATAGCATCTGCTGCAGTAACTATAACAGCTTCAACCGTTTGAGGTTCATAATCACCATGATGAGTTGACATAGCATGAATTACGTCTTTAGATTCTTTATATCTTCTAAGTAAATCCATTCCTAACTCAACATGAGTTCCTTCCATCTCATGATCAACTGCTTTTCCTATATCATGTAAAAGTCCTGCTCTTTTTGCAAGTTTAACATCCGCTCCAATTTCAGCTGCCATTATTCCAGCTAAATGAGACACTTCTATAGAATGTTTAAGAACATTTTGACCATAACTTGTCCTATATTTAAGTCTACCAAGTAATCTTATAAGTTCTGGATGAAGCCCATGAACACCAGTTTCAAAAGTAGCTTGTTCACCTTGCTCTTTTATTATATTTTCAACTTCTTTTCTTCCCTTTGCAACCATTTCTTCTATTCTTGCTGGATGTATTCTTCCATCTGATATTAGTTTTTCTAGAGCAATTCTTGCCACTTCTCTTCTTATTGGGTCAAATCCTGATAATATTACTGCTTCCGGAGTATCATCTATTATCAAGTCTATACCAGTCAAAGTCTCAAGCGTTCTTATATTTCTACCTTCTCTACCTATGATTCGTCCCTTCATTTCATCATTAGGAAGATTTACTACTGTAACTGTAGTTTCAGCAACATGATCTGCTGAGCATTTTTGAATTGAATATGCTATTATTTCCCTAGCTCTTTTCTCAGCTTCTTCTTTAGCAGCAACTTCTATTTCTTTTATCATCATTGACATTTCATGTCTAACTTCTTTTTCAGTATTAGTCAATATAATATTCTTTGCTTGCTCTGATGTGATTCCTGAAAGACTTTCTAACTTTTCAATTTGTTTAGTTTTTACTTCTTCTATATCTAATTCTTTTTTTACTATAGCTTTTAATTTTTCATTCAAATTAGATTCTTTTGATTCTAGTGATTGTAATTTTCTGTCTATATTTTCTTCTTTATGAACTAATCGCTTCTCATATCTTTGAAGTTCACGTCTACTTTCTTTGTTTTCTTTTTCTACTTCGCTTCTCATTTTATGAGATTCTTCTTTTGCCTCTAATAATTTTTCTTTTTTTATAGTTTCAGCATCTTTTTCAGCTTTTTCCATTATTTGCTTAGATACTTCTTCTGCAGCTCCAATCTTTTTCTCTGCTATACTTTTTCTAACTATATAGCCTATTAAGATACCTATTCCAGTCCCTGCTGCAGCTAATAATATTTTTATTAATATAATCTCCACCTCCCTTTTCTAAAGTGAAATCCAATTCACATTGTCGTTTAAATGAATTAAATTCAACTAATTCAACCCTAAAATCTCTGGATTAAACGAAAATAATCTATTTATATTTTTTATTTTTATTTCAAACATAAATAGTAAAAATTTAAGTCATTAAAATAGCTAAACTAAACAAAGTCTTTCTTTTCATTTTCTAATTTAAAGATAAACTTAATCAAAAATATATAGAGACATAGGTCTCTATATATTTAAAAGCCTCTTATTCCCTAATTGTATAATTTTTTGGTTGAAGTGTCAAGGTTTACACTCCTTATTCAGTAGCTACATCCGCCTCTTCAGCTTTTATTAATCCGTAATGAGTTCTTACTTTAATATCTATCTCTTCTACTAACTCTTTATTTTCAGCCAAGAATTTTTTAACATTTTCTCTTCCTTGTCCTAATTTTGTATCATTGTAGTTATACCAAGAACCAGATTTTTTAACTATATCTACATCTACCGCTACATCTAATAAATCTCCAATTTTTGATATTCCTTCTCCATACATTATATCAAATTCGCACTTTTTAAATGGAGGCGCTACTTTATTTTTAACAACTCTAACTCTTGTTCTACTTCCAAGTATACTATCTCCTTGTTTTATAGTATCGCATTTTCTAACATCAAGTCTTACTGATGAATAGAACTTTAACGCTCTACCTCCAGTTGTAGTTTCTGGATTACCAAACATTATTCCTACTTTTTCACGAAGCTGATTTATAAATATTGCTATTGTGTTTGACTTTTTAATAGATCCAGTTAGTTTTCTAAGAGCTTGTGACATAAGTCTTGCTTGTAAACCTACGTGTGAATCTCCCATTTCTCCTTCTATTTCTGCCTTTGGAACAAGTGCTGCAACTGAATCTATTACTATTATATCTACAGCTCCACTTCTTATTAATGCTTCTGCTATTTCTAATGCTTGCTCTCCTGTATCAGGTTGAGATACTATTAAGTTTTCTATATCTACTCCTAGAGCTTTTGCATATACCGGATCAAGAGCATGCTCTGCATCAACAAATGCAGCTATTCCTCCTGCTTTTTGTGCTTCTGCTACTGTATGAAGTGCTACTGTTGTTTTACCAGATGATTCTGGTCCATATATTTCTACTATTCTTCCCTTTGGAAGACCTCCGATTCCAATAGCTATATCAAGACCTATAGATCCTGTTGATATAGTTTCTATATTCATTTTTGTATTTTCACCAAGTCTCATTATAGATCCTTTACCAAATTCTTTTTCTATTTGAGAAAGCGCCATATCTAATGCTTTTTTCTTATTTTCATTCATAATTAACCCACCTTTCATATAAAGAACAGACGTTCTATATAGAATTATATATTATATTTTCTTTATAGTCAATTATGTATTATATTATTCATATTATTTTTACTATAATGTAATATAACAGAAATAAGACCTTAAAATCCACATAGATTTCAAGGTCTTATTTATTTTAATCCATATCTTTAAATATATTTCTGTTTAGATTTATATAATCGTATCCTGAGTATATTGTAAGTATTACAGCAATACCCATAACTATATTTGAGTATGGTATATTTAATAAAATCATCATTATAGCTAGTATTTGAGACACTGTTTTTGCTTTTCCCCATTTACTAGCAGCTATAACTATTCCAGATGATGCTGCTATTGCTCTTAATATACTAACTGCAAATTCTCTTGATATTATTATTATTACAGCCCATGATGATACTAGATTTAAATCTATCATAGTTATAAAAGCTGCTGCAACTAATAATTTATCGGCTAAAGGGTCCATAAACTTTCCAAAATTAGTTACTAAATTATATTTTCTTGCTATATATCCATCTAAAAAGTCTGTTATCGATGCTATTGCAAATATTAATGCTGAAATCAATAGTGAATTTTTAATACCAGAAAGTATTACTACTACAAATACAGGTACTAACAATATTCTAAGTATAGTCAGCTTATTTGCTAGGTTCATCTAACATCACTCCCATTAAATCATATTCTAAAGCATCATTTATTTTTACATTTACAAATTGCCCTATATCTAATTTTTTATCTGTATTTACATATACAACGCCGTCTATTTCATAAGCGTCTTGGTATGTTCTTCCTATATATACGTTGTCTTCTAATTTTTCTTCTATTAAGACTTCATACATATCCCCTATCTTAGATTGGTTATTGTCAAGAGATACTTCTTGCTGAACAAGCATCAATTCATCTCTTCTAGTATATTTTATTTCTTCGTCTATTTGATTTTCTAGCTTAGCTGCACCAGTTCCTTCTTCTTGAGAATAAGCAAATACTCCAAGTCTATCGAATTTAACTTCTTTTACAAACTCTTTTAATTCTTCAAACTCTTCTTCTGTTTCTGAAGGAAATCCTACTATTATAGATGTTCTAATACAAGCATTTGGTATTTCTTTTCTTATAAGTTCTATCTTACTTTTTATCTCTTCTTTAGTAGTTCTTCTATTCATAAGCTTTAATATTCTATTATTACAGTGTTGTATTGGCATATCAAAATAAGCACATATTTTTTCGTTTTCTTTTATGACCTTTATTGTTTCCTCATTTAATTCTTCTGGATATGAATACATAACTCTTATCCATTTAAGTTCATCAATTTTTGCAAGTTCTTGAAGTAAGTAAGCAAGTTTTTTCTCTTTGTATATATCAATTCCATATCTTGTTGTATCCTGAGCTATTACTACTAGTTCTTTAGCTCCATTTTTTGCAAGTTCTTTTGCTTCTCTTAGTATATTTTCTACTTCTCTGCTTCTATATTTTCCTCTTAATTTAGGTATTATACAGTAAGTACAGTGATTGTCACATCCTTCAGCTATTTTTAAATAAGCCATATAAGACGGAGTTGTAGTATATCTTGGTAGTGTTTCATCATATACAAAATCAATTTCATCAAGTTCAACTATATTTTTTTCTTCAGACAATCTCTTTATTATTTCAGCTATTTTAGAATAACTTGCTGTACCAACTATAGCATCTATTTCTTCTATTTCGTTTTTCATTTCTTCGCTATATCTTTGTGCTAGGCAACCAGACATTATAAGTATTTTTAAATTTCCTGTTTTTTTATACTCTGCAAGTTCTAATATTGTATTTATAGACTCTTCTTTTGCCGACTCAATAAACCCGCAAGTGTTTACTATTATTACATCTGCTTGTTCAAAATTACTTGTAAGTCTATATCCATTATTTTTAAGTATCCCTAACATAACCTCAGCATCTACTAAATTTTTAGAACATCCTAATGATTCTAATGCTATTTTTAAACTCATTTATTTTAAGCTCCCTTCATGTAACTGTCTATGTATGTCTATTAAATTATCCATGGCTTTTTCAAATTCATTACAATCTATAACATAATCATATTTAAATTTATCAATAGAATATTTATATAAAGGATCATAATAATTTATTATAAGCTCTTTTGCTATTTCATCGTATTGTTTTAAATTGAGCTTTTCAATTAAGTAATTTGTTTTTTCGCTTCCTAATCTTTTTCTAAGCTTTTCTATTGACTCTAGGATTTTATCATCATCTTTTGAGCTTAAACTCACATATTGATTTACTAATCTCTTAATTCTGTTTTCTGTACTATCTTCAACAAGTATATGGTATCCCTTTTCTATAGTCATGTTATATATATTTTCTGGCAACATCACATATCCAACTCTTCTACTTTCACTTTCTGTAAATATGTACTTAGAGTTTGAATTTCTTATATATTCAAATAGTAAAGTTTCAAACATTTTTTGGCTAGGTGGTTTTTCCTGAAAGCCCAAATAACCAAATACAGACCCACAATTTTGAGCAAATCCCTCTAGGTCCAAACTGCTAATATTTTTTTTTGTTAAGTATTTAAGAGCATCTGTTTTTCCAACACCCGTTAATCCATGCAGTACTATAAATTCATAATTTTCATCTGCATTTTCTAAAAAATCTATAACATAGTTTCTATAACTTTTATACCCTCCATCTAGCTTATACATGCTAATACCTAGTCCTGAGTAAAAGTTAACCAAAAGAGAACTCCTCATTCCTCCTCTTGCGCAATATACTATTAAATTATCATACTCACTTGATAGTTTCTTTAATTTTATGTAAATATCCTTTAATTTATCAGCTATTAATTCTAAACCTTTTTCTATAGCTTTTTCTTTGCCTTCTTGTTTATATAATGTACCTACTATTTTTCTTTGTTCATCATTTAAAATAGGTATATTAATCGAATTTTTAATTCTATCCTCTTCATACTCTGATTCAGACCTTACATCTACAAATATACTGTTTTTTAACTCTAAGGAATCTTCAATCTCTATAATATTACTCAAATTATTCACCCACTGTACTTTCAAATTCTTCTTTAGTAACTAAAACTTTTCTTGGTTTACTTCCCTCACTTGGACCTATTAATCCTCTTTCCTCCATTTGATCAATAAGTCTTGCTGCTCTATTATATCCTATTCTAAATTTTCTTTGAAGCATAGAAGCTGAAGCTTGATTACTATTTAATACAAGTTCTATAGCATCACTCAATAAATCATCGACATCAGATGATTCTATGCTTATTCCTTTATTTATATCTTCTATTATATCTTCTGTATATGTAACCTCTTCTACTTGACTTTTAACAAAAGTAACCACTTCTTCCACTTCATTATCAGATATGAAAGCTCCTTGAAGTCTTACAGGCTTAGCAGATCCAACGGGATAAAATAACATATCTCCTTTTCCTAAGAGTTTTTCTGCTCCACCCATATCTAGTATTGTTCTTGAATCTGCCTGAGAAGATACAGCAAATGCAATCCTTGATGGTATATTAGCTTTGATAACCCCTGTTATTACGTCTACAGAAGGTCTTTGTGTAGCTACTATAAGATGCATTCCTGCTGCCCTTGCCATCTGTGCTAATCTACATATAGCATCCTCAACATCATTCGGACTTACCATCATTAAATCTGCAAGTTCATCTATTATTATTACTATTTTAGGCAATTTTTCTTCTATCTTGTTATTGTATCCAGTTATATCCCTTACTGAATTTTCTGCAAACAATTTATATCTTCTATTCATCTCGCTTACTGCCCAACTAAGAGCAGATGCTGCTTTTTTAGGGTCTGTCACAACAGGTATAAGTAAATGTGGTATACCATTATAATTTGTAAGCTCTACAACTTTTGGATCTATCATTAAAAACTTAACTTCATCTGGCTTTGCTTTATACAGTATACTATTTATAAGTGTATTAACGCAAACACTTTTACCAGATCCAGTTGCACCCGCTATAAGTAGATGAGGCATTTTTGATATGTCAGTAATTATAGGCATTCCTGATATATCCTTACCTAATGAAAATGATAATTTTGATTCATTAGTTGTAAATTCTTTAGATTCTATAACCTCTCTTAGTGTTACAATTTGTACTTGTTCATTTGGAACTTCTATCCCAACAGCGGCTTTTCCTGGTATAGGAGCCTCTATTCTTATACTCTTTGCAGCTAAACTTAAAGCAATATCATCAACTAGTCCTACAATTTTACTAACCTTTACTCCAGCTTTTGGTTGAATTTCATATCTAGTTATAGTTGGTCCTTTAGTAACTTGATTTATATTTGCTTCTACACCAAAATCTTTTAGTGTCTGTTCTAATACTTTAGCATTTTTTAGTATTTGTTTTTTATCTTTTAAATCAACATTATTGGCAGACTCTTTTAATAACTCTATATTAGGTATCTTATAATCAGAGAAATTTTCTACTTCAGAATTTGTTACTATTTTTATTTCTTTTTCTTTATCATCATCTTGTTTTTTATCTATATTTTGTTTTTCATCTATATTTTTTCCATTAGGCTTTTGTACATTATTATCTTCTAAGCTTAATTTGTTGTATTCTTCGTTTTTTACATTGTCTACTTCATTTTCAGTTTTAGATTCTTGATCAAAGTTTATTATTTTTATAGGCTTTTCTTTTGGACTTTCTTCGCAAGAATCTTTTTCATTGTTAATTTTAATTTTCTTTTTAGGTTTATTGTTTTGTTTTCTTTCAACTGTTACAAAACCAACAACAAAATTTTTAAAAGAAGTAAAACTATCTATTAGTAAACTATTTAATCTTTCTAAAGCATCTTGTATTGATATGTTAAAAGCAAATAAAATAATAACAATTAAAGCAAAACTACTCACTATATATGAACCTTTAACTCCAAATAATTTAATAAAATAATATGCTATTATAGTACTAAATATCCCACTGCCGTTCCCCTCTATAGATATAGAAAATATTATTTTTAAATTCTGAGGTATAAACGGACTATCTATTGGTATAAAATCCTTTTTCATAAGTCCATAAATTAAAACCATTATAAATATTAAAGGATAATACAATTTATAGTTTTTTACATTTTTAATTTTGTCACTGTTTATTAGATTGATTACTCCTATTAAAATTATAATATACGGTACTATTATCGATAACTTTGAGAAAAATCCCAAAAACATTACCTTAATGAAATACCCTACTTTTCCCATCGAATTAGTCTTTAAGCTATATAAAAGGAATAATCCTAAAAATATCAAGCTAAGGTCTCTAAGCTCTTGCATAAACTTATTGTCTAACTTGTTTTTAGCTTGTTTTTTCTTTCTTTTTCCCATAAGCATCACCCCATTAAAATATATAATACATAGATTATGTACATAAATTGTGTATATTATTACATTAATAAAAGTGCTAATGCGTTTCACACTAACACTTTTATCTTATAATTATAACATATTATTTATTTTCCTGCGAATTTTCGTCTGATTTTTCATCTGAAATTAAATTTTTCAAATGCTGTATAGCTTCTTTTAATCCTCCCACTTCATTTATTAAATCGTATTCTACCGCTTCTTTTCCTATTAGTACACTTCCTACATCATTTACAAGTTCATCTCTTGAGTTCATTAATTTATTTAGATTTTCTTTATCTATATCTGACGTTCTAGTTATAAAATCTGTAATCCTTTGCTGCATTTTTCTAAAATATTCAAAAGTCTCACTTACCCCTATTACAAGCCCATTCATTCTTATAGGATGAATTGTCATGGTTGCAGTTGGAGCTATAAAAGAATAGTCTCCTGATGTGGCAAGAGGCACTCCGATACTATGACTTCCTCCTAATACAAGTGTAACCGTATGTTTAGATAAGCTATTTATAAGTTCTGATATAGCAAGCCCTGCTTCTACATCTCCTCCTACAGTATTTAATATTACGAGTACTCCTTTTATATTAGGATTTTCTTCGATTGCGTATAATTGTGGAATTATATGCTCATATTTAGTTGTTTTTTTCTGAGGAGCAGACATCATATGTCCCTCTATTTCACCAATTATAGTTATACACTGTATTTCTTTATTATCAAGCCCTAAATTAGGAGTTCCTAACTGTTTTATATCTTCTATCATTTCCTTATTCTTAGACTCATCTTTATTTTTTTTATTTTCCATAATTTCCTCCTATTATTGTAATTGCATTAACAAACAATTTACTTTCATCTTATTTTGCCCAATATATAGGAAATTAAGCAAAAAAATAAGCTACTATTTAAATAGCAACTTATTTATACTTTAATTATAGAATTTTTAAAGCTCAACTAAAAATTTAGTTGCAGTCAAAACTCCATCTAAATCTAAGTTTCGCTTTATTTTGATAGGTTAAATTCTCTATGAAGAGCATTAACGGCTTTTATCAAATCTTTTTTCTTTATTAGGCAAGATATAGTCATACGAGAATCTGATGTTTGAAGTATTTCTATTTTTTCTTGAGATAATACCCTAACTATTCTAACCATGACTCCTGGTATACCATTGATTCTGCTACCTATTAAAGTGACTTTTGAGCAATCTTCTACTATTTCGTAATTTATACTGTATTTATCAAGCAATTTTTCAAGACACTTTGATTTTTCTTCATCAATAGTAAATGCCTTTTCTTTTACAAAGAAATTTATCATATCTATACTTATATCATTTTGTTCCATATCACTTAATACATCTGTGAATATAGTTTCTTCACAATCCATAATTTTAACCTGCACTATACCGTTTGCATTAGCTATGCCTGTCATTAAATCTTTGTTATTATTCATATATGTGTCTATTTCTTTTGATAAATATGAACCTATACTGGTTCCATTTCCTGGATTTAAAGTATTCTTAATTTTCAAAATAATATTATTATTCTTAGCTATTTCAACTGCTCTTGGGTGAATGACCTTAGCCCCTTTTTCAGCCATTTGGAATACTTCTTCATAGTTTATACACTCTATAACCTTAGCATTTGGTTCTATTCTAGGATCAGCAGTCATTATTCCATCTACATCTGTATAAATTTCAACAACTCTCGCATTTAGCCCTGCTCCAACAATTACAGCAGATGTATCACTTCCTCCTCTTCCAAGTGTTGTGACCTCTCCATTTTCTGTTACTCCTTGGAATCCAGTTACTACTACTACATTGTCTTTTTCTAGTTCTTCTTTTATTCTATTCGGATTCACATCAACAACTGATGAGTCTCCGTATTTTCCATTAGTAATAATTCCAGCTTGAGCACCTGTTAATAATACAGAGTTGATTTTTTTACTTTTTAGTATATTAACAAGTATAGTACCAGATATTATCTCACCGCAAGACATTATAAGATCAAGTTCTCTCTTTGATACATCTTCATTAACTTCTTTACAAAGTTGTATCAGAGTATCTGTTGCGTATGGAGCGCCTTTTCTTCCCATTGCAGAGACTACAATAACTAAGTCATGTCCATCATCTTTGTATTTTTTTATTATTTCGCATACCTTATTCATTTTTTCATACGATTCTACTGATGTTCCTCCAAATTTTTGAACTAATATACTCATAGTCTAGCCCTCCAACGTTATATATTGCCTTCATATTCAATTATGATCATATCATTACCTATTTTTTTTACATTTTTCCATGGAACCTCTAAGGTAGATTTATCTCTTCTAAATGAAAAGAAGCTTCTATCTCTTGGTATAACCAAAGCCATAATTTTTCCTGTTCCTTCATCAACTACTAAGTCTGATTCAGCTATAATTCCCAGCCTCTCCCCTGTTGTCAGATTAACAATCTCTTTGCCAGCAATAGAAGATAATTTCATACTACTCCCCCCTAAAAACTTAAATTTTCACTGTTCTTACCAACTACAGAAATGGCTATTTTATCTATGTCAAAAATCTCTTTTATTATATTATCTATTTCACCATCTGCTACATTGTTTATTTTATTTATTATATCTTTTGGGTTATTTATCTTATTTAGTAAAATTTGTGACTTACCCATAGACATCATTCTGCTGCTGGTACTTTCAAGACTTAATATATAATTTCCCTTTAATTGCTCCTTTGATCTTTTTATCTCTTCTTTTGTAAGACTGTTTTGTCTAATCGATTTTATTTCATTAACAATAGAATTGTACACTTTATATATATTTTTTTCACTCATACTCGAAGCTATATTAAATACACCTAACCCCTTGTTCATAGTTAAATATGAGTAAATAGAATACACTGTTCCCTGTTCTTCTCTTATATTTTGAAATAATCTAGAGCTCATACTAGATCCAAATATATTGTTTACAATTGATAAAGCATATATATCTTCACTTTCAAGTCCTATACCTTCAAGTCCCATGCATAAGTTCATTTGTTCTATATCTTTATTTTTAGTTGTAATTCCTAAATTAAAATTACAATTATTAATATTTATGTTTTTATCTTTTTTATTATTCCAGCCTTTAAATTTTCGTTGTATAATTTCAACCATTTTATCAAAGTCAAAGTTACCAGATATAGATATTACACAATTGCTAGGAACATAGTAGTTATTAAAAAATTCTATCATATCTTCTCTTTTTATTTTTTGTAAAGAAGTTCTTGTTCCTAATATATTTCTTCCAATTCCTTGGTTTTTATAAATCATTTCAAATAACATGTCATGAGCTAAATCTTCTGGTGAATCCTCATACATACTTATTTCTTCAAGTACAACACTTTTTTCTTTTGATATATCTTGATCTAAAAACAGAGGATTTAATATCATATCCGACAATATATTTATTCCAGACTCTATATGTTCATCAAGCATTTTTACATAATAGCAAGTTGTTTCTTTACTAGTAAAAGCATTTATCTGTCCACCTAGACTATCTACTTCCTGAGCTATTTTTTTTGCAGTTCTATTCTTAGTTCCTTTAAATAACATATGCTCTATAAAGTGAGACATTCCATTTGTATGTTCATCTTCATACCTACTTCCAGCACCTATCCAAATTCCAAAACTTACAGAGTTTACGTGATTTATTTCTTCACCTACTATAACTAAACCATTATCTAGAGTACATTTCTTAGACACTTTCTAGCCTCCCAACCTTTAAAGTTATACATCTAATTATAGTTTACATTATATATTTATTCAACATCAAATACATCGCTAAGGCTTCCCACCTCATATCCATTGTTTCTTATAGTTTCTATTATAGATTTTAAAGCTTGTGATGTAGCTTTTGTTGGGTGCATTAATATAATACCAGATTCCTCCATGTTTTTTGATTTTATTCTCTGTACTATTTTTTCAGGATTGTCTTTATACTTCCAATCTATAGTGTCTATTGTCCATTTTATAGGTATATAATTTAAATCCACTGCTGCTTTTACAGTACTTTCATTATAATATCCAGATGGAGGTTCAAAAAATTTAGTATCCTCTTTTATTATATTGTCTATTATCTTTTTTGATTTTTCTATTTCTTCGTAATTTGATTTATAGTCAAGTTTACTATAATCGATATGTTTATATCCATGATTTCCAATTTCATGACCATCTTCCTTTATTTTCATCAGTAGGTCTGGATATTTATCTGCCCACCTACCTGTAACCATAAAAGTTATTTTAATATTTTCTTCTTTAAGAGTTTGGAGTATACCCTCTATGTATTCATTTCCCCAATCCACATTACAGGTTATAGCTACATGGTTTGAGTTTTCTTTATTCCCTTTATAGAATGGTTCTTGCTTATTATTAAAGCATGTTACACTATAGTTAGTTATAAGACTCATCATTCCAATAGCTAATATAAGTAACACCGCTCTAATTAATTTTTTCTTTTTAATTATAACTATCATAAATCCATCTCCTTTTAATTTATCTTGAGGGTTTTAAATTTTAATACCTCGTCCAATATATATCTATTATTAAATTCATGGATTTATGCAAAAAAAAATAAGCACTTTATAAAGCGCTTATTTTCCTTCTGTATCTTTCTTTTCAGTTTCTTTCTTTACAGGCTTTTCAATTAATGCTTTTCTTGAAAGATTTATTCTTCCTTGCTTATCTATTTCAGTAACTTTAACTTTTACTGTATCTCCTATTTTAAGAACATCTTCAACTTTTTCTACTCTTTCATGAGCTATATTAGATATATGAATTAAACCTTCTTTTTTAGGTAATATTTCTACAAAAGCACCAAAATTCATTATTCTAGTTACTTTTCCTTCATAAATTTCCCCTTCTTCAACTTCTTTAACAATAGTTAATATCATATCTTTTGCTCTTTGTCCTAATTCTTTATCTGGAGACATTATAAATACTTCTCCATCTTTTTCTATATCTATTTTAACACCAGTCTCTTCTATTATAGCAGTTATAGTCTTTCCACCAGGTCCTATAACGTCTCTAACCTTATCTGGATGTATTTTTAATTTTATTATTCTAGGAGCATATTTAGACATTTCTTCTCTAGGAGTATCTAATGTCTTCTTCATTTCATTAAGTATATGAATTCTACCTTCTCTAGCTTGAGCAAGTGCAGTTTTTAGTATTTCTTTATCTATTCCAGCTATTTTTATATCCATTTGTATAGCTGTTATTCCATTTGGAGTACCGGCAACTTTAAAGTCCATATCTCCTAGGAAGTCTTCCATTCCTTGTATATCAGATAGAATCGCTATATTTTCATTTTCTTTTATAAGTCCCATCGCAATACCTGCTACCATATCTTTTATAGGAACTCCTGCATCAAGTAATGATAATGTACTACCGCAAACACTTGCTTGAGATGTAGATCCATTAGAGCTTAATACTTCCGATACCAATCTTATTGTATATGGGAACTCTTCTTTACTTGGAATCATAGGCTCAAGTGCTCTTTCTGCAAGTGCTCCATGTCCTATTTCTCTTCTTCCAGGGCCTCTTAATGGTCTTGTTTCTCCTACACTATACGCAGGGAAATTATAATGGTGCATATATCTTTTATCTTCTTCATCCTCAAGTCCATCTATTATTTGTACATCACCTAAAGCTCCAAGAGTTGCTACAGTTAAAACCTGTGTTTGTCCTCTTGTGAAAAGTCCTGAACCATGAGTTCTTGGAAGAACTCCAGCCTCTGACCATATAGATCTTATTTCATCTGACTTTCTATTATCCGGTCTTATTTTTTCATTTACAATCATATCTCTTACTAACTCTTTTATGATACTATGTAAAACTGCATCCACATCTTTAATATTCTCTGGATACATTTCTTCAAAATGAGATAAAGTATCTTCTTTAACCTTGGCCATATTTTCAGCTCTTTCAAGCTTTTCAACTGTTCTTATAGCTTGTCTCATATTTTCACAAGCATATTCTCTAACAGCTACTTCAATATCTTCATCTGGCTTATATAAAACAACATCTTGCTTTTCTTTGCCGACCTCTTCTACTATCTTCTCAATAAACGCAACTATCTCTTTTATCTGTTCGTGCGCAAACATAATAGCGTCTAGCATTAAATCTTCGCTTACTTCATTAGAACCCGCTTCAACCATCATTATAGCATCTTTAGTTCCAGATACTACTAAGTTTAACTGACTTTCTTTTTTCTGATCTACAGTTGGGTTAACCACGAACTCCTCGTCTATTAATCCTATGCATATAGCTCCAGTTGGCCCATTAAATGGTATATCTGATATCGAAAGAGCCACAGATGAACCTATCATTGCCACTATATCAGTTGGACAATTAGGATCTGTAGACATTACAGTTGTTACAACTTGTACATCATTTCTATATCCCTTTGGAAATAAAGGTCTAATAGGTCTATCTATTAATCTAGATGTTAAAATAGCCTTTTCTGATGGTCTTCCTTCTCTCTTTATGAATCCTCCAGGTATTTTACCCACCGAGTAAAGTCTTTCCTCATAATCAACGCTAAGTGGGAAGAAATCGATTCCCTCTCTTGGTTGAGAAGATGCACATGCATTTACAAGTACAACACTGTCACCATATTTTATCATACAACTTCCATTTGACATTTCACATACTTTACCTATTTCTACAGAAAGTTTTCTTCCTGCTAAATCCATTTCAAAATTTTTATACATAATTTGCCTCCTCTCATACGTAAAAGATACTACAAATTTTAGTTTTAGTAAACAACTTTATTTAAAATACGTCATATATTTATTATTCCCTATTAGAAATAAATTATAATTTATTATGTACTTAAAAAGAGCAGGTAAACCCTGCCCTTTATTATTTTCTTAATCCTAATTTTGCGATTAAAGTCTTATATCTGTCTAAATCTTTTTCTTTTAAGTACTTAAGTAAACGTCTTCTAGTTCCAACCATCTTTAAAAGACCTCTTCTTGAGTGGTGATCTTTCTTGTGCATTTTTAAGTGATCATTTAACTCATTTATTCTAGTAGTAAGTAATGCTATTTGCACTTCTGGAGAACCAGTATCTCCCTCATGAGTTTTGTAAGTTTCGATTATTTCTTGCTTTTTAGCTCCTTGTAACATATCAAAAACACCTCCATATTTTTTATCACCTATTGCTAAGCATTCGTCGGTGAATCAAATGCCGAGCAATGGTTTCAACATTAACCATTGTAACATAACTTGCTTTATAAGTAAACTTATTTTTATGATGAATACGAAATTATATTCTCTATATCCATATTCATCTGTTTCTTTAAATCCTGTATTGTATCAAACTTTATTTCATCTCTAATTCTTCTGATAAAATTAATAGATACTTCCTTTTCGTATAAGTCTCCATCATATTTAAGTATATATGTTTCAACTGTAAATTCATTTTGTTTGACAGTTGGACTATATCCTATGTTGGTTGCACCATCATAGATTTTCCCGTCTATATTTACTTTTGTTTGATAAACACCAATTTTAGGAATCAATATATTTTCATCATACCTTAAATTAATAGTTGGAAATCCTAGTATATCTTTTCCTATTTTTTTACCATGTACAACAGTTCCTTTAAGCTCATATGGTCTTCCTAAAAATTCACTCACCTTATCTACATGACCAAGCTCTAACAAATTCCTTACATAAGTACTACTTATCCTTATCTCTTCCATACAAATAGGATCCATAACTTTTACATCAAAGCCATAAATTCCCCCCATATTTTCTAAAAACTGAGCATTTCCACCTCTATTTTGACCGAATCTAAAATCATGCCCTATAACTACTTGTTTTGCATGCAATTTATCCAAGAGAATTTCCTGTATGTACTCTTTTGGATCTAATTTTGTTATAAATTCATTAAATGGTATAGAGACGACTATATCGATTCCCATTTCATTTATAATTTCATATTTATCTTCCTTAGTAATTATATTTTTCAGTTTATCTTTTTCAAAAAAATTAACAGGATGATTAGCAAATGTAAAAAGTACACTTTTCATTTTTTTCTTTTTAGCTATTGATATAGTATCTTTTATTATCTTTTGATGACCCTTATGTACACCATCGAAATTTCCGATAGTTACAACAGTATCTTGCTCTATATTTACATCTTGTAAATCTGTAATTATTTTCATCAAACTCAGCTCCAATAATTAAATAAATAATTTATGGCTTTTTAACAACATATCGCTATCTTGTATTTTTATTCTACCAATGGCACAAAACTTATCATCTATATATACTTTTACCAATTCTTCATCATGATATTTTTGGTTAATTATTAGACCTTTTGGATATATAGTGTTCCCGTTAGAAAATGCCTTATATGCACTTTGCTTTACATCTATTCTTCTATAGTTTGTAAGTGGATAGTCTATACCGATTACATAATCTTGTAGTTTAGAGTCTTTAGCTGCTTGTTCAATTTCTTCAAGTGTATATGCATTTTTTATATCAAAGTTCCCAGATTTCGTTCTAAGTAAGAATGACATATGAGCACCAACTCCAAGTTCATCCCCTATATCCTTACAAAGACTCCTAATATATGTGCCTTTAGACACTGTTACTTCAAATAATACTTTTTCATTATCTATGCTTTTTATTTTCATATCTTTTACTAATACTTTTCTAGATTTTATTTCGATATCAGTTTGTCCACTTCTTGCTAGTTCATATAATCTTTTCCCATTGACTTTTATAGCAGAATATATAGGAGGTGTTTGAATTATCTCTCCCTCAAATTTTTCAAACACCTTATATATATCTTCTTCTTTTATATGTGTTGCATCCTTCTTTTCTATAATCTTACCAAAAGAGTCATAGGTATCTGTCTGTATTCCAAATGTTAACTCTGCTATATAAGTTTTTTCTTTATTTAATATAAGTTCAGCTATTTTAGTCGCCTTACCAAGACATATAGGCAAAACCCCAGCTGCATTTGGATCTAAGGTTCCTGTATGTCCTACTTTTTTCATATTTGCAATTCTTCTAACCCTTGATACAACATCATGAGATGTCATACCTGTTGGTTTTAGTATATTAAGTATCCCATTCATATTATCACTCTCTTAAATATGCTTTATTACTTCTTCTACAACTCTTTTTTTAGCATTCTCTAAAGAATCATTTACTGTGCATCCAGAAGCTCTTACATGGCCTCCTCCTCCAAATACTTTGGCTATTTCACTTACATTAACATATGATTTTGATCTTAAACTTACTTTAATTTGATTAGATCTCTTTTGCTTAAATAAAATTCCAACCTCTACTCCACTTATATCTCTAGCATAGTTCACAAATCCATCTACATCATTAAATGTTATATTATTGTTTTTAAACATTTGAGTAGTTAATTCGATAGTCGCTATTTTTTCTTGTATAACATTTAATGTATTTAAAGATTCGCCTAGTATTTTGACATAGTTTACAGGATTATTTTGATATATACTTTGTATTATGTCTTGTTTATCTATTCCTAATTTTAATAAATTACATGCCATTTCAAAGCTACTAGGGTTAGTATTTGAATACATAAAATTTCCCGTATCAGTTATAAGCCCTGTATAAAGACAGTTGGCTATTTTTTTATCTATAATATTCTTATCTATTTTCATAAGCATATCATATACAACTTCACATGTAGATGAAGCTTTAGCGTCTACATAGTTTAAATCAGCATACAAATCATTACTACTATGATGATCTATATTTATAGTAATTTTTGCATTATTTTTTATAGTATTACTACAGCAAAGTCTATCTTTATCTCCACAATCAAGAGATATAAGTATATAGTCTTCAGTTTTTATTTCTTCAGATTTATATATTTTAATATCTTTATATAAAAAATCTAAATTAGCGGGAAGATTATCATCTAATACGAATACAGCTTCTTTATCCATACTTTTAAGTGCATAATATAATCCTATTGATGATCCTAAATTATCTCCATCTGGACTATAATGGGAAGTAATAATAAAATTATTACTTCCCATTATAGCATTTATTATTTTATTCATTTACATCATCTTCTTTTTTTGAGTTGACATCTTTGATTAAGCTAGACATATAAACTCCTTTTTCAATAGAGTCATCAAGTCTAAATATCATCTCAGGAGTATATCTTAGTTTAACTTGTTTTCCTATTTCTTTTCTAACAAATCCACTGGCACTTTTTAATCCTTTTAGGGTTTCATCTTTATCTCCTGTAAGTACGCTAATATATATATACGCATACTTTAAGTCAGAAGTTACATTAACATCTGTAATGCTTACTAGAGAAGATATTCTAGGATCTTTTAGATCTTCTAAAAGCAATCTACTTATAACCTTTTTTATTTCTTCTCCTATTCTTCTTGTTCTAGAATATGATGCCATAGTATCTACAACCCTTCTATCTGTTTTCTTTTTCTTTCATTACAAAGGCTTCTATTACATCGCCTTCTTTTAAATCATTAAAGTTATTTAAAGCAAATCCACATTCATAGCCTTTAGCTACTTCTTTAGCGTCGTCTTTAAATCTCTTTAAAGAGCTAAGTTCACCTTCATGTATAACTATACCATCTCTAACTAGTCTTACTTGGGCATTTCTTGCTAGTTTTCCATGAGTTACATATGCTCCAGCTATAGTTCCAACTCCAGATACTTTAAATGTAGCTCTAATTTCTGCTTTTCCTAATTCTTCTTCTACAAACTCAGGATCAAGCATACCCTTCATTGCAGATTGTATATCTTCTATAGCCTTGTATATTACTCTATATGATCTCATATCAACTTTTTCTTTTTCAGCTACATCTGATGCTGCTCCAACTGGTCTTACATTAAATCCTATTATTATAGCATTAGATGCACTAGCAAGCATTACATCAGACTCAGTTATAGCTCCAACAGCTCCATGAATCGCTCTTACAGTTACCTCTTCATTGCTTAATTTTTCTAAAGACTGTTTTACAGCTTGAACTGAACCTTGAACATCTGCCTTTATTATTATATTAAGCTCTTTCATATCACCTTGTTCCATTTGCTTGAATAAATCATCTAATGAAACTTTTTGACTAGCCTTCATTTGTTGTGCTCTAACTCTATCTTTTCTCTTTTCTGCTATAGTTCTAGCCATTTTATCATTTGCAACTACTACAAATTGATCTCCTGCTTGTGGAACTTCAGAAAGTCCAAGTATTTCAACTGGTATAGATGGAGCTGCTTGTTTTACTCTTTTTCCTAAATCATTTACCATTGCTCTTACTTTACCATAAGCACAACCAACAACAACTGCATCTCCAACTTTTAATGTTCCATTTTGAACAAGTACAGTAGCTACTGGACCTCTTCCTTTATCAAGTTGTGCTTCTACAACAGTTCCTACTGCTTTTCTGTTAGGATTAGCTTTTAACTCTTCCATTTCAGAAACTAATAAAATCATTTCTAGTAATGTATCTATATTTTCGTTTTTAAGAGCTGAAACAGGAACTGATATTACATCTCCTCCCCAGTCCTCAACTAAAAGTCCATGTTCTGTCAATTCTTGCTTTACTCTATCTTGATTTGCTCCAACCTTGTCTATCTTGTTTATAGCTATTATTATAGGTACCTCTGCTGCTTTTGCATGGTTGATAGCTTCTATTGTTTGAGGCATTATACCATCATCTGCTGCAACTACAAGTATAGCTACATCTGTAACTTGTGCTCCTCTTGCTCTCATAGATGTGAACGCTTCATGTCCAGGAGTATCTAAGAATACTATTTTCTTACTATCAACTTCGACTTCATAAGCTCCTATATGTTGAGTTATTCCACCAGCTTCTTTATCTGTTACCTTACTATTTCTAATAGCATCAAGTAATGACGTTTTACCGTGATCAACATGTCCCATAACAGTTACGATAGGAGGTCTTGGTTTTAAGTCTTCTGGTCTATCTTCTTCTATTTCTATATCGTTCTCTTCTTCTAATTCCTCTTCTTGTACAGCTTTAAATCCATAATCCATAGCTATACATCCTGCTGTATCAAAATCTATTTCTTGATTTATACTTGCCATTATTCCTAATTTTATAAGTTTAGTTATAATTTCTGTAGGGCTTTTTTCTACTAATTGAGATAAATTTTGAACTGTTATTTTATCTCCTATTTTAATTTCAGTCATATTATCCTCTTCGCTACTTACAGCTTCTTCGCTTGAAAGTTCCATTACTAATTCTGCTTCTTCATCAGTTAAAGTACTCATATGATTGGCTACATTTATGTCTAATGATTCTAATTTTTCCATAATTTCTTTAGTTGACATTCCTAATTTTTGTGCGATTTCATAAACTCTTGTCTTTGACAAAAGCTTCACCCCCTACTAATTTCTTTTATTTTCATTGCAAATTGCTCGCTTTTTATACCTATTACTGCTCTATTGCTTTTTCCTATACTTCTTCCTAGCTCTTCTTTCGTAAAATCTATTATATAAGGTACATCTCTATATTCAGATTTATCTCTAAAAAGCTTTTTTGTGTTTTCCGATGCATCAGCTGCTATTATAATTAATTTTATTGTTCCTTTTTTAAGCTCAGATAATGTAGTATCGTCTCCAGAAACCAAGTTCCCGCTTCTTAAAACAATACCCAATAACGAAAGAATTTTATTGTTCATATTTTTCTATTTCCTCCGATAAACTATCATAGACTTCTTTTGGTATTTCTAGTTTAAAGGCTCTATTTAATGCCTTAGTATTTATAGCTTTTTCTAAGCATTCTTTACTAGCACAAATATAAGCTCCCCTACCATTAGCTTTACCTGTATTGTCTATAAATATTTCTCCGTCTTTATTTTTTACTATTCTTATCAATGTTTTTTTAGAATTTCTGTCCTGACAACTTATACATTTTCGCTGAGGTATTTTCTTTTGACTCAAGAATATCGCCTCCTATTTTATTAATTATTAGCTTGGCTTTCACTTTTTATATCTATTTTCCAGTTAGTAAGCTTTGCTGCAAGTCTAGCATTTTGTCCTTCTTTTCCTATAGCTAATGATAATTGATAATCTGGAACTACAACCTTTGCACTTTTCTCTTGCTCATCTAATTCAACTGAAATTACTTTTGATGGGCTTAGTGCACTAGATATAAATTCAGCAGGGTTTTCACTATATTTTATTATGTCTATTTTTTCTTCTTTTAACTCATCTACTATATTCTTTACTCTAGATCCTTTAGATCCAACACAAGCTCCTATTGAATCTACATTTTCGTCTATAGAGTGAACTGCCATTTTAGTTCTAGATCCTGCTTCTCTTGATATTGATTTTATTTGAACAACTCCATCATATATCTCAGGTACTTCTAATTCAAATAATCTTTTGATAAGACCAGGATGACTTCTAGATAGAAGTATTTGAGGCCCTTTTGTTGTCTTTTTAACTTCTAATATATATGATTTTATTCTCTGACCAACTTCATATGTTTCACCTGGTATTTGTTCAGTTTGATTTAACACTCCCTCTATCTTGCCAAGTGAAATATATACTATACCTTTACTTACTCTAGCTACTATTCCTGTAACTATTTCAGTTTCTCTATTTATAAATTCTTCATATATAACATCTCTTTCAGCTTCTCTTATTCTTTGAACAACAACTTGTTTAGCTGTTTGAGCTGCAATTCTTCCAAAGTTTTTAGGCGTAACTTCAAATTCAACCAGATCTTCTAGTTCGTAATTCTTATTCATCTCTCTAGCTTCATCTATTGATATTTCTAAAAAATCATCATATACATCATCAGATTCTACTACTCTTTTTTGAGAGTAAACCTTAACTTCACCACTATCTCTATCTATTTCTGTTCTAACATTTTGACACGAACCAAAATTTCTTTTATATGCCGAAACAAGTGCTGCTTCAATAGTGTCTATTAGTATGTCCTTAGAAACACCTTTTTCTTTTTCTAATTGCTCTAAAGCTTCTATGAATTCTAAATTCATTATTTCTCCTCCTTGTTAAAATTTTACAGATAATCTGATTATAGATACTTCTTTTTTATTGAATTCTAATATTTCGTCTTTATCTGTTTTTATCTTTATTATTCCTTCAAATAATCCTTCAAGCTTTCCTTCAAATTGTTTTTGACCATCTACAGCTTTATAAAGTTTTAATTCAACGTCTCTACCTTTATATCTGTCAAAATCTTTGTCCTTTTTTAATGGTCTATCAATTCCTGGTGATGAAACTTCTAAAAAATAGTTTTCTTTTATTGGGTCTGTTTCATCTAACAACTCGCTCAATTCTTCGCTTACCATTTTGCAGTCATTTAATCCAATTCCGCCTTCTTTATCTATATACACTCTTAAGTAATAATGTCCAGCTTCTTTAACATACTCTACATCTATTAATTCAAAGTTATTTTTTTCAACTATTGGCAAAACTATTTCTTCTATTGTATTTTCTATACTTCTTTTCATGTATGTATACCTCCTTTATTTAGTTTTTAATTTATTCATTTCATTAATAATTCTTGTTTCTTATCTATTATAAAAGAAAGAGTGGGCATCATCCCCACTCTATATTTTAATAGTATATATATTTTTCTATAACAGTATACCATATAATGTTTTTTTGTGCAACTTATCACAGAAGAGATAGCTGGTTGGTCTCATCAAGGTCTTCAATACAGCCATGGCCCTTTAATGTTTCAATTACAGTTTTTGAAATCTTAGTCCTTTTTCTCAAATCCTCTATTGAAAGAAATTCTTCCTTTTCTCTTTCTTTAGCTATATTAATAGCAGCATTAGCTCCAACTCCCTGAAGAGCTATTAAAGGTGGTAATAATTTATCATCTATTATTTTAAACTTTTTAGCATCTGATTTGTAAAGATCTACTCTTAAAATCTCTATATTTCTTGCAAACATCTCAATAACAACCTCAAGTACAGTTAACATACCTTTTTCTTTTGCAGTAACATTGTTGCCAAGACTTTCTATTTCTTTTATCTTGTGAACAACCTCATCCTTACCTTCTATAACTAAATCCGCATCAAAATCCTCTGCTTTAGTAGTAAAGTAAGTAGCATAGAACGAATGTGGATAATAAACCTTACAATAAGCTATTCTAAACGACATCATAACATAGGCTACCGCATGCGCTTTTGGGAACATATACTTAATCTTATTACAAGAATCTATATACCACTGCGGAACATCATTATTCTTCATTTCCTCTTCATCTTCTGGAGTTAGTCCCTTACCTTTTCTGACCTTCTCCATTATCTTAAATGAAAGCTTAGGCTTTAAACCTTTAAATATCAAATAGTTCATTATATCATCTCTTGTAGATATAACATCTTTTAGTGTAACTACTCCGTCTCTAACCAAGTCTTGAGCATTATTAAGCCAAACATCTGTACCATGTGATAAGCCCGATATTCTGACAAGCTCTCCAAAAGTTGTAGGCTGAGTATCTATAAGCATTTGTCTTACAAATTTAGTTCCAAATTCAGGTATTCCAAGGCTTCCTATAGTACAATTTATTTCTTCACTAGTAACACCTAAAGCCTCTGTCGATGTAAATATAGACATTGTCTTTTGATCATCAAGAGGTATTTTAGTAGCGTTAATTCCAGTTATATCCTCAATCATTCTTATTATAGTTGGAACGTCATGACCTAGTATATCAAGTTTTAGTATTCTACCGCTTATAGAGTGATAGTCAAAATGAGTCGTTATAACTCCAGATGTAGAATCATTAGCAGGATATTGAATAGGAGAAAAATCGTATATTTCTTTATAATGAGGCACAACCATTACACCTCCAGGATGCTGACCTGATGTTCTTTTAATACCAGTACATCCTTTAGATAATCTATTTATTTCTGCCGATGTAGTTTTTATCTCATTTTCTTCAATATACTTTTTAGCAAATCCATAGGCTGTTTTGTCAGCTATTGTTCCTATTGTTCCAGCTCTATATACATATCCTTCCCCAAATAGTATTTCTGTATACTTATGTGCATTTGGCTGATATTCTCCTGCAAAATTAAGGTCAATATCTGGCTCCTTATCACCTTCAAAACCCAAGAAAACCTCAAAAGGTATATCATGTCCATCTTTTATATAAGGTATTTTACAAACCGGACATTCTTTATCAGGCAAATCAGCTCCCGACGTATAGCTACCTGTTTCAAAGAACTCAGATCCTAGACACTTTTCACATCTATAGTGAGCTGGTAAAGGATTAACCTCTGTTATATCACTCATAGTAGCAACAAATGATGATCCAACAGAACCCCTCGATCCAACTAAATATCCATCTTGTAAAGATTTTGTAACCAGTTTTTGTGATATTATATATAATACTGCGTACCCGTTACTTATTATAGAATTCAACTCTCTCTCAAGTCGTTTTTCAACAACATCCGGAAGTTTTTCTCCATACATACCATGAGCTTTTTTATAACACATTTCCCTAAGATCCTCTTCTGACCCTTCTATGACAGGAGTACATGTTTCATCTGGTATCGGTTTTATTTCTTCTATTAAATCTGCTATTTTGTTTGTATTAGTTATAACTACATCTCTAGCTACTTTATCTCCTAGGTATCTAAATTCATCTAACATATTGTCTGTTGTTCTAAAGTAAAGAGGTACCTCCTCATTAGCACTTTTAAATCCTTGAGAATGCTTTAATATCTTTCTATATATTTCATCATGAGGATCTATAAAGTGAACATCTCCTGTTGCCACAACTAATTTATCATACTTTTTGCCGAGTTGTATAATTTTTTTATTTAGGTCTTTGAGTTCCTCATAATCTTTAACAATTTCTTTTTCTATCATAAATTTATTATTATCAAGTGGCATTATTTCTAGATAGTCATATAATTCTAATATTTCCTCTATTTCATACTCTTCTTTGTTTTTAAGTATACTCTGATATACTTCTCCATTTTCGCATGCAGATCCTATTAAGAGTCCCTCTTTGTATTCTTTCAAAACACTTTTTGGTATTCTAGGAGTCTTGTAGAAATATTCTATGTGCGATTTTGATATTAACTTATATAAATTTTTAAGACCAGTATAATTTTTAACTAATATAGTTATATGGTTACTTCTTATCTTTTTAAAATCAGCAACTTTAAACAGTTCATTAACGTGATGCAAATGAGTTGCACCCTTATCTTTTAGCATATCCAAAAATTTTATAAATATATTTGCAGTAGCTTCAGCATCGTCTACTGCTCTATGATGATTTTCAAGAGAAATTTTAAGAGCCTTGGCTACCGTATTTAATTTGTATGTTTTAAGATTTAAAAGTAATTCTTTAGCAAGATTTATAGTATCAACATATATGTTATTAAAATCTAAAGACATTCTTTTGCAATTTTCTCTTATAAAACCTATGTCAAACTCAGCATTATGAGCAACTAATACACTATCTTGTATGAACTCTAAAAAATCAGGCAGTACTTGTTCAATTGTTCTCTCGTTCTTAACCATATCATTAGTTATCCCTGTAAGTTCTTGAACTTTATACGGTATTGGCTTTTGCGGATTTACTAGCACACTAAACCTATCCACAATTTCGTAATTTTCTATTTTAACAGCACCAATTTCTGTTATCTTATCATTCTTATTTGAAAAACCTGTTGTTTCAAGATCAAATACCACAAAAGTTTGACTTAGAGATAGTTTATTAGGATTTTTTATAACAGGATTAGTATCATCTACTAAATATCCTTCTACTCCATAAATAGGCTTAATGCCATGTTTTTTAGATGCATCCATTGCCTCTGGAAAAGCCTGCACTATGCCATGGTCAGTAATGGCTATAGCTTTATGTCCCCATTTTGCAGCTCTTTCAACTACCTTTGATACTGATGTTACTGCATCCATAGCAGACATTTGAGTATGCAAATGTAATTCTACCCTTTTTTTATCACTTCTATCATGCTTTTCTTTTTTCTTTGATTTTTGTATATCAGAAATATTTACAATCAACTCCTGAGAATAATTGTCAAACAAAGCATTACCTCTAATTTTTAAATACGAACCTTTATTTATATTGTCCACTACACCATCTTTATTATTTTCTCTTAAAAATAATTTACATTTTATAGAGCTTGTATAATCTGTTATAGAAATAGTTAGTAGAGTTCTACCACCCTTTAACTCTCGATTTTCAACGTCAAATACTTCTCCTTTTATACATACTCTTCCTGTTTCTGGGGTTACATTTTTAATAATTTCAATAGAATCGGTAATACCTTTACCATATATAATGTCTGTTTCCTCTTTTTCAACCTTATGATCATTACTTTTAGTTTCAATTGTTTCAGATTTTGTGCTCGGTATAATCCTATTAGAAAGTAAATTATCGGTTTCTTCATCTTTTTTACTTATATATTCTTTTAAATCCATATGGCATTCATTCACAAGATCAAATCTAACACTTAAATCAAAACCTAATTCTTCATTTATCATGTTTTTTATAGAATAAGAAGCCTTCTTCGTCTCTAATATTTTATATATTATTTCATTTTCTACCTTTATAGCTAAGCACCTATCTATGTATTCCCATTTAATCTTTTCACTAGATTTTATAGATGGAACCATAGACTTCATTATAAACTCTATATTATTCCAATACTTATTTATAACAGCATTTACATCATCTTCAATATCCATGTATCTAATTTTGAATTTCACATCATTAAAAAAAGTCAACTCATTTTTTATCTTACCTTCTATATCCCTAAGTTCAGATATATTGAGTATTTGCTTTGATTTTAAATAAAAATATACAATCTTATCTTCTTTAAAATAAACTATATTACTTAATAAAATATTATCGTATTTCTTATCTAAGTTTTTATATACTCCTATTTTTTCTAGATATTTTTTTATACTATCCATAATACCTCCTAGACAGTTTCAATCTTTTTTCATAAAGCGAAACTTAATTCAGATGGAATTTTTAGTTAAGCCAATCCAGAAGCTTTTAAGTTCTTACCTCCAGCCTTAAGGATGGAGTTTTAGAACTTTTAACTTTCGGATAAAGTTTCAATATATAGATTAACATAAAAATTCTAGACTAAAAAGTCTAGAATTTTTTTATTTCACTTATTAATTCATTTACCAAATCATCACTCTTTATTTTTTTTACAATTTCACCCTTTTTAAATAATATAGCATTCTCGTTCCCACCAGCTATACCAATATCAGCTTCTCTCGCCTCTCCAGGTCCATTTACAGCACAACCCATTATAGCTACAGTCATTTTTTTATCTATATCTTTTATTTGATCTTCAACCTTTGAAGCTATACTTATCAAGTCTATATTACATCTTCCACAAGTTGGACAAGATATAACCTTAATTCCTTCATCTAACAGTCCTATAGATTTTAAAATTTCTTTACCTACGAATATTTCCTCTTTAGGATCTCCAGTCAAAGATACTCTTATTGTGTCACCTATACCTTTAAGTAATAGATATCCTATTCCTATAGATGATTTAATTGTACCCTTTTTTACACTTCCAGACTCTGTTATTCCAACATGTAATGGATAGTCAACCTTTTCAGACATAAGTTCATATGCATTTATAGTCGTATGTATATCACTAGACTTTAAAGATATAACTATATTGTAAAAATCCATACTTTCCAAAATTCTTATATGTCTCATTGCACTTTCTACCAAAGCATCCGGTGTAGCCTTTTCATATTTTTCAAGTAAATCTTTTTCTAAAGACCCTCCATTCACACCTATTCTTATTTTTATATTTTTTTCTTTGGCCTTTTCAACTACCATTCTTACTCTTTCTGTACTTCCTATATTTCCAGGATTTATTCTAAGTCCATCTACCCCTTGATTTATAGCTTCAAGAGCTAATCTATAATCAAAATGTATATCTGCTATAATAGGTATATTTATACTTTTTTTTATCTGACCCAATTTTAAAGCAGCATCCATATCAGGAACAGCTACTCTAACTATATCACAACCTACTTCTTCAAGCCCTTTTATTTGATCTATTGTAGCCTCTACATCTCTTGTGTCCGTATTCGTCATTGATTGAATAGAAATAGGATTATTCCCTCCTATTTCAACTTTACCACAATCAATCACTCTTGTTAATTTTTTCAAAAAATCACCTTCTATTTAATTATTCTAGATACATCATTATAAATTGTAAATACCATTAAAAGCATCAATGCAACAAATCCTATAAAATGTATAGACCCTTCTCTTTCAGGATCCATTTTCTTTCCTCTTATAAGCTCTATAAGCAAGAATACGATTCGTCCTCCATCTAAAGCTGGTATAGGAAGCAAATTAAATAATCCTAGGTTTATACTTATGACAGCTGCCAAGAATATAACATTTATTATACCGGCATCCGCTGCTTGACCTACTACATTTATTATCCCTACAGGACCTGCAACTTCATCTTTTGATACATTTCCAGTTATAGCTTTTCCCAGGAAATCTATCATCTGTCCTAATATAGAAAAAGTTTGTTCTACCGAATATTTAAAAGATGATACTATATTTTTTTCATATCTAGGCTCTATACCTATCATTTTTTTACCATTTTCATATTTAGGTGTAATATTGTAGTTTAATACATTATCATCTCTTTGCACTTGAATTTTTATAGTGTCCGTAGTAGAGGCAGATATTGTTTTTCTTATATCATCCCAATTTTTTATACTAGTATCATTTATTTTTAATATCTTATCTCCCTGTTTAATTCCAACTTGTTGAGCTGGCAAGTTATCAATAGTATTTTCTATAATAGTTCCTGGAACACCCTTATTCATAAACATCAATGTAAACAACAATATAGCCAGTATAAAGTTCATCAAAGGTCCAGCAAAAACTATACTTATCTTTTGGAATATAGTTTTATTATTAAAACTTCTAGGATCAGTAGACTCTTCATCTTCACCTTCCATTCTAACATATCCACCTATAGGTAATAATCTAATTGAGTACTCTGTTTCATAACCCTTATACGCATAAATTTTAGGTCCCATTCCTATAGCAAATTCATGTACTTTAACCCCTGCTTTTTTAGCAACTATAAAATGACCAAACTCATGAAACAAAACAAGTATTCCAAATACTATAAGAGATATAATGATATTCATATTTTCACCTTCCTATTTTATACTTTCTTTTACAAATTCTCTACTCCAATTATCTATGTGTAATATTTCCTCTAATGTAGGTTCTTTTATACTAGAATGTTTTTCTAATGCTTTTTCTATATAAATAGGTATATCATAAAATTTAATTTTATCATCTAGGAATTCACTTACTAAAATTTCATTAGCTGCATTTAAAACAGTAGAATATGTACCTCCTTTTTCTAAACATTCATAAGCAAGCTTTAAACACGAAAAAGTTTGAACATCTGGTTTTTCAAATGTCAATGAACTTATTTTTGCAAGGTCTAACCTCTCATAGTCATTATTTATTCTACTAGGATATGAAAGAGCATATTGTATAGGAAGCTTCATATCAGGATTACCAAGTTGAGCTATAACAGAACCATCTATAAATTGCACCATAGAATGTATTATACTTTGAGGATGAACTAATACATCTATGTCACTTGCCTCAACTCCAAATAACCACTTTGCTTCTATAACTTCAAGACCTTTATTCATTAAAGTAGCTGAATCTATACTTATTTTTCTACCCATACTCCAATTAGGATGTTTTAAAGCCTCATTTTTCGTTACATTTATAAGTTCTTCCTTTGTTTTATTTCTAAATGGACCGCCTGATGCTGTCAATATTATTTTTTCAATCTCCCTATTATTTTCTCCATTTAAACATTGAAATATAGCAGAATGTTCACTATCAACTGGCAGAATATCAACTCCCATTTTTTTAGCTTCATTCATAACTAAGCTACCTGCAGTTACAAGTGTTTCTTTATTTGCCAAAGCTATTGTTTTTCTATATTTAATAGCTTCTAAAGTAGGAACAAGCCCTATCATTCCCACAAGAGCTGTTAAAACTATATCTACACTTTCTAAAGATGCTATAGTTTTTAATCCTTTCATCCCAGAATATATATCAACATCTACTTCGTTTGGTAGAATTTTTTTTAACTCATTAGCTTTATCTTCATTATAAACGGCAACTACTTTTGGTCTAAACTCTATTATTTGGTTTTTAAGTTTTTCTATGCTAGTGTTTACAGCTAAGGCCTCTATTTTAAATTTGTCTTTATTATTTCTAACAACATCTAAAGCCTGAGTCCCTATAGAACCTGTTGAACCTAAAATAGATATTTTTTTCATATTATCCATCCCTTCTTAAACAGCGTAATATAATAGCTTCAGAAAACTCTGAAGCTCTAAATTTAAATTTATTCTTTTCAATTATATTTTAATTTCTCCGAAATCTAAGAGTTCTAAGACTCACCCTCTTAAGACTAGAAATAAGAACTCTACAGCTTCTGGATTAGTTTACCCACAGGGCACACGCAACCAAAAATTCAGTTAGGGTGAAAACTCCATCTGAATTAAGTTTCACTTTATAAAAAAGTATATATAATAATAAACAAAAGGAGCTGTTAAAATTATACTATCAAATCTATCTAATATACCGCCATGCCCAGGTATTAATTTTCCATAATCTTTAATTTCCAAAAATCTTTTAATTGAAGATGCAAATAGATCTCCAATTTGAGCTATCACACTTCCTATCAGTCCAATCATACCCATATGTATTAAATCAAATCCAAATATATATCCAAACACAATACAAGATAAAGAGCTTCCTATAACTCCTCCTATACTTCCCTCGATAGTCTTTTTAGGGCTAACTTTAGGTATTAATTTATGCTTACCAAAGAAATAACCACTAAAGTACGCAAATGTATCAGTCATCCATGCTATTATAAAAATCAAATATATGTAATTATAGTTTGAAAACTTCGAAATCAGTATAATATGGTTCAAAAGATATGGTATATATATTATTCCCAGAAAAGTTATACTCATATCAATAATATTATACTTTCTCATTACAAGTAATATACATAATATAAAAAAAACAATAAAAAAACTACATGCCATATATCTATTATCAATTTGTAAAATTGAACCAAAATAAATACTTAAGGTTAAAAAATAACCTAACCAACTAGCACAATTAAAATTTTTCACTCTAAAAGCATCATAAAATTCTTTTAGAGCAATTAATGAAATCACCGTAACCCCTAAATACAAAGGAATTCCTCCATTTATTAATATAAACGCTAAAACTGGCAACAATATTATCGAAGATACTATTCTAATAAACATATAAATCCTCCTATTTAAGTCCTCCAAATCTTCTTTCCCTATTTTGATAATCCAAAATAAGTTTATGTAAATTTTCTTTTCTAAAGTCTGGCCAATATATATCAGAAAACCAAAATTCTGAATATGCTATTTCCCACAATAAGAAATTACTAATTCTATATTCGCCACTAGGCCTAACTAATATATCAGGGTCTGGTAATGATTTGGTACTTAAATAATTCCTAATAAAATCTTCGTCAACATCATCTATATCAATTTTTTTATTTTTATAATCTTCAAGTATATTAACAATAGCATTTTTTATGTCATTTCTACTTCCATAATTTAAAGCCAATGTAAGCGTCAGTCCTGTATTATATTTAGTAAGTTCTTTTGATTTTTCAATTTCCTTAATAGCAGTACTAGGTAAATAAGATATATCTCCTATAGTATTAAAAATTACATTATTTTCATGTAATTCTTTTATTTCTTTTTTTAAATATTGCACTAATAAATTCATAAGTGCACTCACTTCATCTTTAGGTCTCTTCCAATTTTCTGTAGAAAAAGCGTATAATGTCAAATACCCAACTCCTAGGCTGCTACATTCTTTAACAATCTCTCTTATAGTTTCAACTCCAGCCTTATGTCCAAACGTTCTAGGTAGAAACCTTTTCTTAGCCCATCGACCATTGCCATCCATTATAATAGCTATATGATTTGGTATATTATTTTTATCTATACAGTTTAATGTATTTTTCTCCATATTTTCCTCCAATCAAATATTTTTCTAACTCCTTATAATAAGGAATTAGAAAAATACGTGACAACAAGTTCTATATAATCATTTGATTTTTTAACATTTATAACTCTAGGACATACTAATAAAGCTTTATCTTTATGTCCTATCGTCTCTTTTATTATATACTTTATATCATTATTTTCAAGCACCTGTTTTGCCTTAGAAAGTTTAATTCCAAATAAATCAAAATAGTTCAAATTAAACCTCCATTATTTCATTTTCTTTCTTCACTAAAAGTTCATCTACTAATTTTATATTTTTGTCCGTTATTTTTTGTACTTCATCTTGCGCCTTTTTTAAATCATCTTCTGTTATTTCAGAATCCTTTTGCATTTTCTTTAGCTTATCGTTAGCATCTCTTCTTTCATTTCTAAGAGCTACCTTAGCATTTTCTGCAGTCTTACTAGCAAGTTTAAATAAATCTTTTCTTCTTTCTTCTGTAAGTTGAGGAATTACTATTCTTATCATCTTACCATCATTAGTTGGATTGAATCCTAAATCAGCAAGTTGAATAGCCTTTTCAATACTTCCAAGAGCTGTCATATCCCACGGCTGTATAACTAGACATCTAGGCTCTGGAGCCGATACAGTAGCTACTTGCTTAAGTGGAGTTTGAGATCCATAATAATCTACCATAACTCTATCAAGCATTCCAGGATTGGCTCTTCCAGCTCTTATTACTCCTAATTCTTCTTTTAAAACAGACATTGTTTTTCCCATTTTTTCTTCTAAAACCTTATGAACTTCTAATTTCATTATTATTCCTCCTCTACTATAGTTCCTATATTCTTTCCTTGAACCACATCAATTATATTTTTAGAATTATTTAACCCAAATACCCTTATAGGTATTTTATTATCCATGCATAAAGAAGTTGCAGTAGAATCCATAACTTTTAAACCTCTTTTAAGTACTTCCATATATGAAAGTTTATCAAACTTTTTAGCTTCTGGATTTATCATAGGATCACTATCATATACACCATCTACTTTTTTTGCTAAAAGTATAACTTCTGCCTCTATTTCTGCTGCTCTTAATGCTGCTGCAGTATCAGTTGAAAAATAAGGATTACCAGTTCCAGATGCAAATATAACAACTCTACCTTTTTCTAAATGTCTCATAGCTTTTCTTCTTATGTATGGTTCTGCAATTTGTCTCATCTCGATAGCATTTTGGACTCTAGTTAAAACCCCTATATTTTCTAGTGCATCTTGCATAGCTAAAGAATTCATAACAGTAGCAAGCATTCCTATATGATCAGCAGTAGTTCTATCCATACCTTCACTAGTTCTACCTCTCCAGAAATTGCCACCTCCTACAACTATAGCAACTTCAACGCCCATTTCATGTAATTCTTTTATAGATAATGCTATTTCATTTACAACCTCATTATTTATTCCCGTTTTCATTTCTCCAGCTAAAGCTTCTCCACTTAACTTTAATAATACCCTTTTATATATAGGTTTATCCATAAACAAAGTCCTCCATTCAATATTCTTCTAAAAAAGAGAACACAAAAGTGTTCTCTTTTTATATTATTTAAGTTGCTTAGCAACCTCTTCTGCAAAGTTTTCTTCTTTCTTTTCTATACCTTCTCCAACTTCAAATCTCATAACGTTAGCTACTTTAATTTCAGTTCCTAATTTAGTAGCAACCTCTTTAACAAGTTTTTCAACTGTTAAATCAGGGTTTTTTACGAATGTTTGGTTAAGTAAGCATACTTCTTGTAATTGCTTATTTAATCTTCCAACTACCATTTTTTCAACTATTTGAGCTGGCTTTCCTTCATTTAAAGCTTGTTGCTTTAATATTTCTGTTTCATGAGCTATGTAAGCTTCATCTACATCATCTCTTGATATATATTTAGGATTCATAGCTGCAACTTGCATAGCTATATCTTTTCCTAAAGTTATAACATCTTCAGAATCAGATGCTGTTTCTAAAGCAACTAATACTCCTATTTTTCCGCCACCATGGATATATCCTGCAATTTGTCCATTCTCAACTTCAAACTTTTCAAATCTTCTCACATTCATGTTTTCTCCGATAGTAGCTATCTTAGAGTTAAGTACTTCTTGAACTGTTTCTTCTGAATCTATATATTTTTCAGTCATTAAAGATTCAATATCAGTCTTATCTGTTTTTAATACAGTTATAGCCATATCCTTAACAAACTTTTTGAAATCATCGTTTTTAGCAACGAAGTCTGTTTCTGAGTTAACTTCAACTATAGCTGCTGCTTTATTGTTATCAGACATGCACATATCTACTAAACCTTCAGCAGCTATTCTTCCTGATTTTTTAGCAGCTTTAGCAAGTCCCTTTTCTCTTAATAAATCTATCGCTTTTTCCATATCTCCATCTACTTCAGTTAAAGCCTTTTTACAATCCATCATTCCTGCACCAGTTTTTACTCTGATCTCTTTTACCATTGCAGCTGTAATTGCCATAAAATCGCCTCCCATATATTATTAAAGGTAAGGAACGAAGTTCCTTACCAGTTTATTATTCTTGTACTTCTTCTTGCTCTTCCTCTATAACTTGTCTTCCTTCTACTATTGCATTAGCCATTGCAGCAGTTATTAATTTAACGGCTCTTATAGCATCATCATTACCTGGAATTGCGTAGTCTACTTCTTCTGGATCACAGTTAGTATCAACTATAGCAACAACCGGAATCCCTAATCTATGAGCTTCTTGTATAGCTATTTTTTCTTTTCTTGGATCAACTATAAATAAAGCTCCTGGTAATTCAGGCATTTCTTTGATTCCATTTAAGTATTTTTCTAGTTTTTCTTTTTCATGCTTTAACTTTATAACTTCTTTCTTAGGAAGAACTTCAAATACTCCTTCTTCTTCCATTTTTTCTAATTCTACTAATTTCTTGATTCTGTTTTTAATAGTTTTGTGGTTTGTTAACATTCCACCTAACCATCTTTCATTTACATAGTACATTCCAACTCTTTCTGCTTCATCTTTTATAGCATCTTGAGCTTGTTTTTTAGTTCCAACAAATAATATTGGCTTTCCAGTTTCAGCAACTTCTTTAACAAACTTGTAAGCTTCTTCAACCTTCTTAACTGTTTTTTGTAAATCGATGATGTATATTCCATTTCTCTCAGTAAATATATACTTAGACATTTTAGGATTCCATCTTCTTGTTTGGTGTCCAAAGTGTACACCTGCTTCTAATAATTGTTTCATTGATATAACTGCCATTTAAAGCACCTCCTATGGTTTTTTCCCTCCGATTTAGTCATTTTCTTAAAAAACCCTAATAGGCACCTTTTTAAGAATTCTAAATCGTGTGTAATATTTTCGCCTCTGATAGTATAGCATATAGCAATTTCATTTACAATATGTTTTTATAGATTATTTTGTTAATATTTCTATAATTTCTATATTTGATGACCCTTTTTTTATCTTTTTCTCACCATAAACTATTTTTTTATTAGAATTAATCGAATTTAAAATAATATTAAACGCGTATTTGTCATCTATTAGTCCGTAACTATACAGTATATCTATTACTTTATCTCTTTTAGATATTATAATTTTCGATAAAGTATTTATTTTCCATCCTTTACTTATAATCCCTTTTTTAGTCAATGCATCTCCAGTTCCATATATATCCAATAGCATTAAATTATAAATCATTTTAAAATCTTCTTTGTTGAATATTAATTCTTTTTCATAAAGAAGATCTGCAATTTCATTACAAGTATATCCATTTTTTATATTTATATTCACAAATTCATCTTCAATGTTTTTTTTATCTGCTAATACTTCTTGTATATTTTCTTTTTTTTCTATTTCATTTTTCATTTCCAAAACACTAGTTTCTTTTACTTTGTCGAAGTTTATATTAATTACAGAAGATACTATAAGACCTGTTGAAAATCCTATAAACAAAGTAAAAAGAATGATTTTTTGCATGCCATTATATTTTTTCATGTCATTATCCCTTTTTTAGTTTTAAAATCAAATCAACTTCACGAATGCTTTTGTTGGTTTTTTTTGCAATTTCTTCTTTTGAAAATCCTAAAGACTCAAGCTTTTCTATTTCATTGGAATAGTGTGGTTTTTTTTCGAAAATCAATTTTTTATTATCATTTGATTTTGTCATATTATCCATTAATTCTTTTGTATTTTTGTCAATTTTTTGCACATAATTCATGATCAGTCTATATTCTTTTGATTTTTCATTATTATTCTCATGCTCTATAAACTGCTTTGAAACTCTAAATAGCAAAAATATACTAACTATACACGTAATCAAAGCTATTATTATAATTACGTAATTTATGTCCATTTGACCCTCCTAAGTTTAAATAAATTCCAATTTTGATTTTATTTTCAATATGGCCTTACTATGAATTTGAGATATTCTAGATTCAGATATATTCAGCACCTTGCCTATTTCTTTATATGTTAATTCTTCATAGTAGTATAAATTAACTATTAACTGTTCTCTTTCATTCAGGGTATCCAATGCTAATTTTAAATTTTTTATTGTATCTTTTTTTAACAACGATTCTTCGGGATTAATATCAGTAGAAATATCTTTTATTTGTATCTTTAAATTTTCACTTAATTCTTCTTCTAGCGAAACAAGATTATATATATTAGTTTCTTCTAATATTTTTAATACTTCTTCATCATTTTTTCCAAGTTCATCGCTGAGTTCTCTTATAGATGGTTCTCTTCCTAATTTATTTTCTAACCTAGAATAAGTATCCTTCATAAGTTTTGATTTTTGTCTTATAGACCTTGGTATCCAATCTAAATTTCTTATTTCATCTATTATGGCACCTCTTATTCTAACAGATGCATATGTTTGAAATTTTATATTTTTTGTGTAGTCATATTTTCCTATAGCATCTATAAGACCTATAACCCCATAACTCATCAAGTCGTCATATTCGATATTAGCTCCATAATAATTGTAGAGCCTACCCGAAATTATTTTAACTAAATTTATATACTCCAATATAATTTCTTTTTTCAATTCATTTTTTTCTTCAAGACTTTTGGAATTTTTATATCTAACCCACACATCTTCTCTACCCATATATATACACCCCTATTTAACTGTTTAGATTTTTAAAATCAACTTCTCTAAATGCCTCATCTTCTAATTCATCTTCAGTCTGGTTATTTAGCAAATCTTTCAATTCTGATTCTATAGGAGGTATAGATATATCTATACGTTTTTCACAGATACTAATGTTCTTCAGTATGAGATTAAAAAATATTAATAATATTGTATTTATTGATATTGTTAAAGTTAAATACTTATTTATAAATTTTAAAAAACTGCTGTGATTAATTAATACATATATTGCACATATAAATAAAATAAAATAATTTATTATCCAAAATACATACACTTTTTTAAAAGTTTTCATATAATGCACACCTTTAGATTATATTATTTTTTTGCCTTTTCCTATTGTCTTTATCGACAATTCTCCATTGGTACAGTTAAATTCTATAGTTCTACCATGATTACCTAATACATCTTCAGATATAATATAGATTCTATATTCAGACAATATTGATTTTACCGCTTCAACATTCCTTTTGCCTATATTCAAAGTATCGCTTTTTATTGATATATTAAACATCTGTGCTCCTCCTGCTATTTTAGCTATCATTCTGTTTTTTGAAGCACCTTGTTTAATCATATCATTTAGCATTTCTTTTAATGCTGTATCAGCAAATTTAGCCTTGTTTGAATTATTTTTTATATCTTTGCTGTTTGGAAGCATTATATGTGCCATTCCTCCGATTTTTTTAAACTTATCATATAAAACAATTCCTACACAGGATCCTAATCCTAAGGTTATTAAAGAATCATAATCTTTTCCTATTTTATAATCCGCCATACCAACTTTTATAAGATTATTCATCATTTAACACTCCCAGACTCTTAAATAAGACTTTAAAAGAATCCATATCTGGCATTAAGAAAAAATTGCCTACAATTTCACTTTTACCTTCTTTTAACCTATTTTCTATTAAAATTATTTTATCGCTAACTTGTCCATACTCTATAGCCGGAACACTTAGTATAGAGCCTGCCATATCTATACTTACAGATGGTACAGATATATTTACTTTGAGATTAGAAAAAGCTGATATGGAATTTATATATGAGCTAGCCAATATATTTCCTATTTCTTGAAAAGCTGATAATTCCATATCATTATAAAACTCATTCTCACACGGTTTCCCAAACAATATACTCAATAAATTATCACTGGATTTTTTATCCAATATTAAAAGTATAGTTCCATTTATGTCTCCATAAAATTCTAAATATACTCCTGCTACTATTAATTCTTCTCCACCTAAAATTTCAACCACTTTTTCTATATCTAATATTTCAATAGAAGGAACCTCCATATCTATTTTAGAATTAATCATTTTAGAAAGAGCGGTAGCAGAATTTCCTGCACCTATATTACCTATTTCTTTGAGAACATCTATATATAAATCTTGTAAATTTTCTAATTTAAAATTCATTTTTTAGATTTCCTTCCTACACCCTAATATTAACATCTATTGTCTAATACTTTATTAACATCTATTAATATTATTATTTGTTCTTCTATTTTGCCAATTCCTTTAATAAAACCATCATTAAAGCCCTCATCAACTATAGAATAATCTATATCATCTTTGTATATTTCTTTTACTTCTGTTGCAGAATCTACTATAAATCCTACTAACACATCATCTATCTTATTTACTATAATTCTAGAATCTTTATCATAACTTGAACTTTCAATATTGAACCTTTTTCTTAAATCTATTACTGGTACTATTTCTCCTCTTAAGTTTATAACTCCCTTTACATATGGATTTGCCTTAGGTACCCTTGTTATTTCAATCATTTTTTCTATGGTTTGAACATAATTTATATTAACTCCATAAAACTCACTCTTTAATTTAAAAATAACATATCTTTCTTGAGTATTTTCCACTGTTTTTACGCCCCCTTAAAATAGAGAATTTGTATCTATTATAAGTGCTACACTACCATTCCCTAAAATTGTAGCACCTGCTATAAAATTAATACCACTTAAATATTTTCCTAATGATTTTATTACTATCTCTTGTTGTCCTATAAGCTTGTCCACTATTATACCTAAATCTTTATCTCCTTTTTTTACAACTACAACAGTAGATTCGTCACCGTATTCTACACCTTCTTTTTGTGTGTCTATTACATTTGCTAAATCTACAAGCGGAAGAGTATTTTCTCTGTATAAAACAATATCTTTTCCTTCTACATTTCTTATATCTTTTTTGTTTATATTAGTTATTTCTTTTATATTGTTTAATGGTATTGCATATTTTTCACTTCCAACCATAACTAATAATGCTTGAATTATTGCTAGTGTCAACGGTAGTCTAATAATAAATCTAGTACCTATATTAATTTGAGTCTCTAGCTCTACAATACCTCCTAATGCTTCTATTTTTGTTTTAACTACATCAAGACCTACACCACGTCCAGATATATCAGATATTTTATCCGCTGTACTAAATCCAGGCGAGAAAATCAAGTTTGCAGCATCTTTGTCATCCATTACAAGCGATTGCTCTTTAGTTATTATACCTTTTTTTATAGCTTTATTTTTTATCTTTTCAACATTTATTCCTGCTCCATCATCACAAACTTCTATAACAACATTATTCCCGTCTGGATAAGAAGACAGTGTAACTGTTCCAACCTCATTTTTATTTAAAGATTTTCTAATTTCAGGTGTTTCTATTCCATGATCTATGGAATTTCTTAAAAGATGTATAAGAGGATCTCCAATTTCATCTATTACAGTTCTATCGACTTCGGTATCTTCACCCTCCATTATCAAATTAATTTCTTTATTTAATTCTTTTGATAAATCTCTTATCATTCTTGGGAATCTATTAAATACTCTTTCAATAGGAACCATTCTAACTTTAGTCACAGCATCATGCAGACTAGTTGTTATCGTTTCTAAATATTCTATTGCTTCATTCATATTTTGAGTTTTAGAAGATACATCTATATCCTCCAATCTAGTTTTTACTATTATAAGTTCACTAACTAAATTCATTAAATTATCTAATCTGTCTATATCTACCCTTACAGTTTTTCCTGTTTTTCCTTTTTTTGATTTACTTTGTATTTCGTTACCAGCATTTATATTCTTAATCTGAGATTCATTTTTATTCTCTATATCATCTTTTACAATTTCTTCATTATGTTCAGCGTGATCACTGATTTTTATATCTGTTACTTCTGTTATTTCGACTTCACTTATTTCAGATATATTTTTGATTTTATCTATTAAAATACTCTCATCCAATTTTGTAACAACTGTTACATCAAAAGAATTTGAAAATTTTTCATCTTCTATATCTTCAACACAAGGATTTGAGTATATTATTTCTCCATCTTCTTCCACTGTTTTAAATACTAAAAATGCTCTAGCTGATTTTAGCATACAGCTTTCATCTAAAGTTATTTTTAAATCATATACATTTAAACCCTCAGCTTTAGCTTTGCCTACTATATCATTTACATAATTCCATTCATCTTCAATTTCTTCATTTTGTATGTTCAAATCATCCGATCCTGCATTTTCTATATTTTCTATTTTTTCTAATCTACTTAATATATTTTCTATAGATTTGTCTGATTCAGAACCTTCATTTTCTATATTTTTAACAAATCCTTCCAATATATCTAATCCTTCAAATAGAATGTCTATTATGTTTGTGTTTATATTCAGTTTGTTACTTCTTATATCATCAAGTACATTTTCCATTTTATGAGTAAGATTAGCCATTTTTGTAAATCCCATAGTAGAAGACATTCCTTTTAACGTATGGGCTATTCTGAATATCTCATTCACTATTTCTATATTAGAAGCATCATTTTCTAAATCTAATAATCTCTGGTTTAAATTATCCAAATGTTCTTTTGATTCGTCTAAAAACATATCTATATATTGTTCTAAATCAAACATAATCTAAAACCTCCCCATTAATTTATTAATTTCTTTCCCTATATAATTAATTGGAATTACTTTATCTGCTAAACCTAAATTTATAATACTCTTGGGCATTCCAAATACTACACAAGTCGACTCATCCTCGGCAATGGATATAATATTTTTTTTTGATTCTTTTAATTTCTTTAATCCTTTAGAACCATCACTTCCCATCCCCGTCATTACTACTGTTATTAGTTTTTTTATATTTATTTCACATAATGAATAAAACATTGCATCTGCAGATGGTTTGTGTCCAGATATCTTTTCACCATCATCCAATATTACTCTTATGTTGTTTCTCTCTTCTTTAAACTTCATATGTCTATTCCCAGGAGCTATATATACGATATTATTCCTTAATAATTCACCATCTTCTGCTTCCTTAACATATAAGCTCGACATGTTGTTTAATCTATTGGCCAGTGATTTTGTAAACCCAGCAGGCATATGCTGAACAATAACTACCGGAGAATTTATTTCACTAGACAAAGTAGATATTACACCTTGTAAAGCCCTAGGTCCTCCTGTTGATGTAGCTATTGCTATTATATTATCTATATTCTCTTTTCTATTAAAGTCTTTATTAAAATCATTCTTAACATTATCAATAGTTTTAATTTTGTAATTATAATTTTTATTATATTGCTTAACTCTAGATGCTATTTTTACTTTATCTATAACTAATTTTTTCATATCGTCATTATTTATTTTAAAAATGTTAGATGGTTTAGTTATAAAATCAACAGCACCTAATTCTAATGCCTTTATAGTTAAATCAGCCCCATTTTTTGTAAGACTGCTTAACATCAAGACAGATGTCGGTTTTTTTACCATAATTTTTTTTAATGTATCAATACCATCCATAACTGGCATTTCAATATCAAGTGTTACAACATCAATTTCATTTTTAATTAACTTCTCAATAGCTTCTTTGCCATTCTTCGCAAAATCTACAATCTCTATTTCTCTATCTGAAGACAAAATATCTTTTATAAGTTTTCTTATAAATGCTGAATCATCAACTATCAATACTTTTATTTTATTCATATCAAATCAATCCTTTTTGCCTTAATATTCTTTGTTGTTTAAATATATAAGCAACTATATAATCTCTAATGTTTTTAGATAATTCTATAAACTTAAGGCTGATTTCAAACTGTTCCAAGTTTTTTTCATATACATTAGACCTTATTACTTCTGATTTTATAGTTAATTCTTCATCACCTATAAACATTTTACATATTACTACTGTATTTAAATCTAATTTAACATCAGATATAAACCTAAGTCCACCTTCACTTAAATCTTTTGTATATCCATCAGCAAAAAAATTTTCTTTGTAGTAAACAGATATTTTATTGCTAACAGGCAATCTATAATAATTTCTTCTTTGCTTTTTTTTAGTTTCATTAATTTGCTTTATTTTTATATATGCAATGTTTTCATTATTCCTATATATAACAGTAGCATCAAAGCAATAAATTCCTTTATTTTTTATACTATATATAATGCTTACCTTACTACTCGTAGGTATATTTATTACCTTTCCTTTATGTATTGGCATAGCTACTATATATTCATCTTCAGATGTTATTTCCATTAATTGACTTATTAAGTTTTTATTAATATCTATATACCCATCTATAACTTTAATTTCTAGTTTATCTCCTACTTCAAAGAAATTCTTATATTTCATGAAAATATTCACCCCCCTAAAAATAAATTAGATAGTCTATTTATAAAATTATTGAATTTATTTTTATTTTCTATATTTCCTAATAATGAATCACAAATATTTTCTATATTTTTACTTGCTAAGCAATTAGGCGAATTCAGTACAAATGGAACTTGCTTTTTTACTGAGTTTCTAACATTTTTATCATCACTTATATATCCCATATAATTTATAGGCTTATTTAAAAATCGTTTTGATACAATCTCCATTTTTTTAAATGTCATTTCTGCTTCTTTTTTATTATCAACTCTATTTATAACCATATTTATTGCTTTATCAGTTGTTTTTTTTGTAATTACTTTTATTAATGCATATGCATCAGCTATTGATGTAGGCTCTGGAGTGGTCACTACAATAACTTCTTGAGCTGCTAGTACAAATGACATTACGGACTTTGATATTCCAGCACCTGTATCTACTAATATAAAATCAACATATTCTTTCAAATAAACCATATTATTTAGTATTTTGTTAATTTTATATATTGGTAAATCAGCAACCTCACTAATTCCAGCACCACCAGAAATTATTTTTATTCCTAGGGGTCCATCAACCATTATATCTTCTATTTTTATATCATCTTCTACCAAATCTATAAAACCATATCTTATATCTATTCCTAATAAAATTTCGATATTAGCAAGTCCTAGGTCAGCATCAATTACTAATACTCTATTTCCTCTTTGTCTTAATGCCAAAGCTAAATTTAATGTGAAATTTGTCTTTCCTACTCCACCTTTCCCACTAGATACACATATAACTCTAGGGCTTTCATTTGAATCCATGTTACTTTCAGATAAGTAGCTATATTTATTTTTTTTCAAAATAGCGCTTCTAAGTTTAGAGGCTTGATCCATAATTTCTTCCTCCCAAAATATCATCGACTATTTTTTCAATATCAAATTCTTCTATATCATCAGGAACATTTTGGCCATATGTTATATATTTTATTTCTTTTCCAAAATTATACAATATATCCAATATAACTCCGACTCTAGACGTTTCATCTGTCTTTGTTATTATGATTTTGTAGTCATCTAAAAAACTATATTTTTCTATAATTTCTTTTATGTCTTGTATATGCCAGTTGGCATTTAAAACCAAGAAAATATTTTTTTGTTCAAAACAATTTATAAACTGTTTTAGTTCCTCCATATGTTCTTTATTTTTATGACTTCTTCCAGCAGTATCTACAAATATTACATCTCTGTTTTTTAACCTTTGTGTAGAGTAAGATACATCATCTAAGTCATATGCTACTTCGAGAGGAGCATTTAATATATCTGCATATATTTTCAATTGATCAACAGCAGAAATTCTATATGTGTCCAGTGTCAAAAAACCTACCTTTTTATCATTCTTCAAAACTTGATTTGAAGCAAGTTTTGCTAATGTTGTAGTCTTACCAACACCTGTAGTACCTACAAATATATTAATTTTTCCATCAAAATCAACACTTTTATATCCATCCTTTTTAAACTTTTCAATAAAGTATCTCTTTGTGTATTTTATGAAATCATCATCCTCAAAGTGTTTATCTTCTATACTGCTTAGTATATCTTCAATTAAAGCCTTAGATAAGCCTATGCTTTCTAGTAAATCATAATTTTTTTTATAATTATCTTTATTAAAATTATTATTTAAATTAATATCGACCTTATTATTAATTTTCATCATCATATTTTTTAACTCTTGTATTTGCTTGTTTATTTCTGTTACATCTTGCTGCCTATTATAACTATCTTTAGTATATTCTTTTTTAGGTTTATTGAACATTTCTATATTTTTATTTATTGTTTCTGATTGTTCTTGTTGAGATGTATGAATTTTATTATCAACAATTTCTTTTTCCAAAGCAGCCAACACTTCTACTTTTTCCTTACTCGAAATTCCAAACATACCTTTTGTCTTTATTTTTTTAGTGTGTATTATTACAGCATCATCACCTAATTCATCTCTTACTTTCTTTATTGCTTCTTGGGCATTATCTGCAACGAATTTCTTTATCTGCATATTATATACTCACCGTCCCAACAGATTGTATTTTAACTTTAGGATCTATTTCATTGTACGAAAGAACTATTATATCATCACTAATTTGATCTATAAATCTCTTGAAATATATTCTTATAATAGGAGCAGTTACTATTATTGGTTGTTCTCCTATTGACAATAATTTTTCCACTTCTTTGCTTAAACTTTCTACTAATTTTTGAGAAATATGTGGATCTAAAGCCAAATAATTTCCTGTTTCTGTTTGTTGTATAGAGTCCATTATTACTTGTTCTAAATTAGTATCTAAGTTTATAACTCTAGCTTGATTATTAGATATAAATTGTTTTGTAATAGACCTAAATAAAGATTGTCTTACGTATTCTGTTAATGCATCTGAATCTTTAGTTAAAACCCCATAATCTCCCAATGTCTCTAATATTGTAGCTAAATTTCGTATAGATATGCCTTCTTTTAACAAGTTTGATAACACTTTTTGGATTTCTCCTAATGAGAATAAATTTGGTATAACTTCATCAACTAAAGCCGCATTAGTTTCCTTTAGATTATCTATTAACATTTTAACTTCTTGTCTTCCTAATAATTCGTATGTGTACTTCTTTATAACCTCTGTTAAGTGAGTAGATATTATTGACGGAGGATCTACAACTGTATATCCAAATATTTCTGCCTTTTCTCTTTCTTTTTCATCTATCCATTTAGCAGGAAGTCCAAACGCAGGTTCTATTGTATCAATACCTACTACATCGCCCTCTGCAACTCCTGAATTCATAGCAAGATAATGATCAAACATTATCTCACCTCTAGCCATCTCTACTCCTTTTATTTTTATAATATATTCATTTGCCTCAAGCTGTATATTATCTCTCAATCTTATCATAGGAACAATAATTCCCATTTCAAGAGCACATTGTCTCCTAATCATAACTAATCTATCAAACAAATCTCCTCCTTGAGACTTGTCTGCAAGAGGTATTATTCCATAACCAAATTCAAGTTCAATAGAATCAACTTGTAAAAGGGGCAATACATTTTCAGGTTTTCTTATATCCTCTATTTCATCATTAATTTCATCGCCTTGTTTTTGAGAGCCTATATCATCTTCTTCTATATTCTGATTTGATTTTTTTAAATTAATACCTATAACCACAAACACTATAGACAGAGTGAAATATGGAATAAATGGTAGTGGTGTTAAAGACAAAGAAAATAATACACCTGATATTACATACATTATTTTAGGTTCTCTAAAAAGCTGGTTTATAACATCATTTCCCAAATTGGATTCAGATGCAGCCCTAGTAACAACTATACCTGTAGCTGTTGAAATCAATAAAGCAGGTACCTGAGATACAAGTCCATCTCCGACAGTTAATAGTGTATACCTAACTACGGCTTCCTGAATTGAAAGTTTTTGAAAAACAACCCCCATGACAAAGCCAGCTAGTATATTAATAATAGCAATCATTATACCTGCTATAGAATCTCCTTTTACAAACTTAGATGCTCCATCCATAGCTCCATAAAAATCAGCTTCCATTTGTATTTTTTTTCTTCTATCTCTAGCTTCTTTTTCATCTATAAGACCTGAATTTAAATCTGCATCTATTGCCATCTGTTTTCCTGGCATAGCATCAAGTGTAAATCTTGCGCCTACCTCTGATACCCTCTCGGCTCCTTTAGTTATTACCATGAATTGTATTACAACTATTATAATAAATACTATAAAGCCAACTAATGCGTTTCCGCCCATTACAAAATTACCAAATGCTTCTATTACATTACCCGCACTTCCTGTACCTAATATATATCTAGTACTAGTTACATTAAGTGCCAGTCTAAACAGCGTTGTAATTAATAATAAGGATGGAAATATTGAAAATTCCAAAGCTTCTTTATTATATATAGCAATCAAAAGTATTAATAATGATAAAGATATATTTAAACTTAAAAGTATATCAAGCATAAACAAAGGCACTGGTATTATTATCATTAAAATTATACCTATAATACCTAAGGTAACTATAATATCTCCTGATTTCTTCACTTCAACCACCCTATCTAGTCACATTTTTTAACGAATATACATAAGCAAGTATTTCTGCTATTGCTTCATATAGCTCTGGAGGTATTATATCTCCTATATTTACGTTTGAATACAACTGCCTTGCTAACGGTTTATTCTCTATTATTGGTACATCACTTTCCCTAGCTTTTTCTTTAATTTTTAAAGCGACCATATTTTTCCCCTTTGCAACTACATATGGTGCATCGCTTTTATGTTCATCATATTTTATAGCAACAGCAAAATGAGTAGGATTCGTTATTATAACATCCGCCTTAGGAACATCTTGCATCATTCTTTTCATAGCAGATTGTCTCTGCTTTTCTTTTATTTTTGATTTTATTTGTGGATCTCCTTCTGACTGTTTGTATTCCTCTTTAATTTCTTGTTTTGACATTTTTAAATTTTTATTATGTTCATATAATTGGTATAAATAATCAAATAAAGATAAAACTAAAAGATATATTGATAATTTTATACCAAGACTAAGAGTTAAGTCTAAAAGATTATATGAAATTTGAAATTCATTTAAATTGATGCTTTTTAAAATATATACTATATTTTTTTTCATATAATTGTAAGCTATTACTGTTAGAATCAATATTTTAAAGCTTGATTTCCCAAATTCAAATAAAGCCTTTACAGAAAACATTCTTTTAAAGCCTTCTATAGGGTTTAATTTATCAAATTTAAATTTTAAATTTTCAGTTGTAAATAAGTTTCCTACTTGAGCTTTACTACTAATAAATGCTATGCTGGCATTTATTAGTACTATTATTAATCCTATTTTTAATGCAAAATAGAAAATATATATTAACACTCTATACCCTATTAATGTATTATTAAATTCAATATCGAAGAAATTGTTTCTAAAAAACAAAATTGATTCGTAAAAACTAGATACTATATATTTACCTAAGTACTTTAAACTTAATAAAGAAAATAACAATGTAAGTGCCGAAGTTATTTCTTTACTTTGGACTACTTGTCCCTTTTTCCTAGCTTCTTGCTTTTTTTTAGGAGTAGCCTTTTCTGATTTTTCTCCTGAAAAAAGCTGCAGATTTATATTCATGCAAGTCATTTATCTCATCCTCGAAGTATTTTTGTAATATTAAATATAAATTTATACATGTCTTTAAATACAGTTTCCATTATAGGTTGATAATATGGAAATACAATAGACAGTATTAATAATCCCAACATTACTTTGATGGGCATTCCAACAACAAAAACATTCATTTGAGGCATAGTTCTAGCTAATATACCTAATATTAGATTTGTAGACAGTATCATTATAGTTACAGGTATTGATATTTTAATTGCCATAATAAATATATAATTAAATATATCTATTACAAACTTTAAAATATTAGAATCTAAGTTAATGTTGCTTTTAATAGGTATTATATAAAAACTGTTAACTAACGCTTTTATTAAATAATGATGTCCATTAATTGTTAAAAATACTAATGTAGCTATTATATAAATTAAATTCCCGGTAATAGGTACTTGAAATCCGTATTGAGGATCCACTACATTTGCCATACTAAATCCTAAATCTCTGTCTATAAAAGACCCAGCTAAGAAAAAAGTAGAGAACACTATAAAAGCTATAAATCCTATAACTAGGCCTACTATCAATTCTTTTATTGATAAAAATAATATCTGTAAAAATGGCATATATTCTAAATTAGAACTATCTATAAATGGTAATACTATATAAGCTAATATTATTGAAAATCCCAATTTAAAAATATTCGGAAGGTTTTTCCTTCCGAATATCGGTGATGCTATAAATAAACCTATACACCTTGCTAGTATAAGCATGTACACATTTATATAATTTAATATTTGATTTAAAACATCATTCATATTATCATCTCTTTTATTTCATAAACTTATCAAAATTTAAAAATAAATTTTGAGTAAAATTAACAATAGTATTTATCATCCAATGTCCGAATAGAGCTAATGACAAAAATGTAACTACAATTTTAGGTACAAATGACAATGTAGCTTCCTGTATTTGCGTTGTAGCTTGAAATATACTTACCAATAAACCAACTACAAGACTTAATATCAATATCGGAGATGCTAACATTAAAATCATAGTTAAAGCCTGTTGCCCTAAATTAACAGCAGAACTTACATCCACTTTTTCACTTCCCTTTTATTTAAAACCTAATACAATAGATTTAACTACTAAATTCCAACCATCTACCAATATAAACAACAATATCTTAAATGGAAGAGATATCATTACAGGAGGTAACATCATCATACCCATAGACATTAATGTACTTGCAACAACCATATCTACAATTATAAAAGGTATAAACAGAACAAATCCCATTTGAAATCCTGTTTTAAGCTCACTTATTAAAAAAGCCGGAATAAGAACTCTGTTTGGAACATCCTCTAATTTTAAATCATCAATTTTTTCTATTTTTGCTATTTCAGTAAAAAGCAGAATATCTTTTTCTCTAGTTTGCCTAAACATAAAATTCCTTACGGGTTTCATACCTTTTTCAAAAGCTTCTTCTTGACTTATCTGTTGATTAAAATAAGGATTTAACGCATTATCGTAAATTTCAGTTCCCACAGGAGCCATTATAAAAAACGTTAAGAATAAAGCAAGCCCAATTAAAACTTGAGTAGGTGGATTTTGTTGAGTTGCTAGCGCATTTCTCAAAAAAGATAGAACTATTATTATTCTAGTAAACGACGTCATCATTATTAGTATCGTAGGTAATAATGAAAGAACTGTAAATAATAATATTATCTCAACCGTATTACTCAAATTACCAGGATCTGTCGCTCCATTTACCTGTAATGAAATACTAGGTACTTCTGGTTGTCCCCACGTTAAACTTGTTGTACATAAAAAAGCTATAGCAACAAAAAAAATTCTTTTAAAATTCTTCACTTATATCATCCTTATTCTCAAAAGTATCTATTTTAGTGAACTTATCTTGAGAAATACCTATTAAATATTCTCTATCTTTATATGTAATTAAAATCAACTCTTTATCTTTATTTACTAAGAGTCTTTCTTTTATTTTAATACTTCTATTTTTGTTAATAAACTCATTTTTTTTAGCTAAGTACTTAGATGTAATATGAGCCAAATAAAGTATTATTATAAAAATACATATATACCCTAGTATTTTCATAATTGCGTTGATTACATCCATTATATCCATATCTTATTATCCTAAAACTTTTTTAACTGCTTCTAGTACTCTATCAGCTTGAAAAGGTTTAACTATAAAATCTTTAGCTCCCGATTGAATAGCTTCAATTACCATCCCTTGTTGTCCCATAGCAGAACACATTATTATACTAGCTGATCCATCTATTTTTTTAATTTCTTTAACAGCTTGTATTCCATCTAATTCAGGCATTGTAATATCCATTATTACAAGGCTTGGTGTCAACTCTTTATACTTTTCAACTGCCTTTAATCCATTTTCAGCTTCACCAACGACATCATAACCGTTTTTAACCAATATATCCTTAATCATCATTCTCATAAAAGCTGCATCATCTACTAACAATATACTTTTTGACATTTCAAAATTCCTCCTTTAAATTACTACACTATTTTACTTTTATTTATTATATTGATCTTAATCTTTTTTCAGGTTTTATAATATCAGTTATTCTTATTCCATAATTTTCATCTATAACTACAACTTCTCCTTTTGCCACTTTTTTAGAATTAACTAATATATCTAATGGCTCTCCTACTAACTTATCTAGTTCTATTATTTTGCCTGGAGAAAATTCTAATATATCATCTATACTTTTTTTAGTTCGTCCTAACTCTACGGTTACATTTAATAATACGTCCTTAATTATATCTATATTTTCGGGCATATTATTTGAATTTATATTTTGAGATTCAAAGCTTTCAAATTTTACTGGTTGAACATTTACAGGAGACTCAATATGTTGTTTTTTTTGATTATAAGTATTTTCTTGAGTCACATAAGTATTTTCCTGAGTTGTATTAGATACTTCTTCAACATAGCTGTTGTCAATAAAAGTAGATTCATTATTGTTATTGTTGTCTTTTTTATTTGCTGATAGATCTTCAGAATCCCCATATAACATATTATCAACCAAACTCTTTGCAAAGTCAATAGGTAGCAATTGCATTATATTACTATCAACCAAATTACCTATAGTCATTTTAAATGAAATTCTTACTATTTGTTCATCATTTTTCATAAATTTAAAATCATAGTTTTCATTAGATAAATTCACCTTGTAAACTTTAGGAGGATTTATATCTATTTTTTTTGATATCATATCCGATAGCGCGGTAGCAGAAGAACCTATCATCTGATTCATAGCCTCACTTATAGCACTTAAGTGTATTTCATCTAATTCCTCAGGAAGATTTGTTTCTCCATCTCCGCCCATCATAAGAGAAGTAATAACCTTGACATCATCTTCTTTTAAAACGAGTAAATTACTTCCAGTTAATCCTTCTTTATAACCTACCTCAACAGCAACAAATGGTAGTGCATATTTATTAGCCATTTCATTTAAAGTAACAATGTCTACAGTTGGAGTAGTTATATTTACCTTTTGTCCTATCAAAGTGAACAAGGTAGTAGCGGATGTACCCATACTTATATTTCCAATCTCTCCAACAGCATCTTTTTCTATATCATTTAATAAAATTTTATTTTTATCTGTATCTTCAGAAGAAGGGTCTTCTAAGCCCCCCTTTAAAAGAGCATTGATTTCCTCTTGTGACAGCATATCATTCATCATAATTATCATCATCCTTTTCAATGACTTGTTTTATCTTTACAGCATATTTATTTTTTTTAGTACCTGGAGAACCTTTAAATTTAAGCTTGTCTGAGATTTTTATATCCAACTGTTCATCAACTTCTTTTACTAAACTTATAATATCACCTACTTGAAGGTTTAAAAATTCTTCCACTGTTATATTTGTTTGTGCTAATTCAGCAATTACATCTAAATCTGCTTTTTTTATTTTCTTTTCTAATACTACTTTTTCTTCTGGCGTTATTTTTTTATTATTAGAAGCGGTTGAAAACCAAAACTTAGTACTCAACTTTGGCAAAACAGGTTCTAAAACAATATGTGGTATACAAATATTTATAAGACCTTCAATTTCTCCAATTTTAGCTTTTAGAGTTATCAAGGCTACAGTTTCATTAGGAGAAACAATTTGTGCAAATTGTGAATTAGTTTCTATTTTGTCAACTTTCGGAAGAATTTCTATTACATTTTCCCAAGGCTCAATAAAAAGTTTTATGATTTGTCTAAGCATCTTATTAAGTATAGTTATTTCAATTTCTGTAAAACTTCTTATTTCTCCTTGATAGTTTCCATCTCCTCCTAATATCCTATCTATAATGCAAAATGAAAGTCCCGTAGATATTTCATACAGCATTTGCCCTGGCAGAGGATTTAAATCTACAATGGTCAACATAGCTGGATTAGATATTGAATTGCTAAATTCATAATATGATAATTCTTCTACAGAAAGAACATCTATTTGAACATAACTTCTTAAATATCCAGATAAAAAAGTATTTAACAACCTGGAATAGTTATCATGTATTATATGAAGAGTACGCAATTGATCTTTTGCTAGTTTTTTGGGACTCTTGAAATCATATTTTTTTATTTTTTTCTCTTTTGTATCTTCTTGAATTTCTTCGACATCTACTTCTCCAGTGTTTAAAGCATCCAGCAAAGCATCTATTTCACTTTGCGATAATATTTCAGACAACTACTCCACCTGCCTTTACTGAACTATATAATCTGTAAAATATACATTCTTTATAGATTTGAAATCTAAGTTTGTAGATAAATTAGATATTAATTCCCGCTCTAGTTTATCTAAGCCTTCATTGCTAGTCATTTTTTCAGGATCTTGAGATATTATTACTTTTAGTATAGTATCCCTGATTATAACATTTTTTTGTGTCATTATTTCTATATCCTCTTTATCAGTAACTTCTATTACAATTTTGCCTTTGAAGTAGTGATTTGAATCTCCCATATTAGTAGAAAATTGACCTGCATCATAATTGAATCTTTTCAAATCTTTTTGGGATTTATCAGAATCTTTAAAATATACAAAGTACAAAGTACCTGCAAATATTAACAAAGATATTATAAATCCTATAATTGAAAATATCATTATTTTTTTTGTATTCATAATATAAGCCTCCACTCTTATTGGCTAATTCATTTTAATTTTTTAGTATAAGTATGTCTACTCTCCTATTCTTAGCTTTGTTTTTATCTGAAGTATTTGCTACAACAGGGTGGTATTCACTATAACCCGATGCTGAAATACGTTCCGGATTAATACCCGTTTCTTCAACTAAAAACCTAACTACATTACTAGCTCTTGCTACAGATAATTCCCAATTTGTAGGATACCTTGAACTATATTTTATTGGATCGTTATCTGTATGCCCTTCTATTCTTATAAATTTATCATCAAATTCTTTTTTATTCAAAAGATCCGATATATATCTTAAAGTAACTTCTGATTTTGGTTTTAACTCTGCTCTTCCAGAACTAAATAATACATTATCTTGAAATCTCAAAAGCAGACCTGAATTTTCATTGACAACTTTAACATCTTTATTTAAGTCGTTTTCATCTAAATATTTTTTAATTTTTTTTTCTAGATTATTAAAGTTTTCTATCTCTTTTATTTGATTTGTGCTTTTATCATCTTTAAGGCCTCTATCTATATACTGCTCACTAGACAAAGTCTTTCCTCCATCTAAAAAACCTAAAGAACCATTGAATGACTGTATTATAGATTGAAATTTCTGAGCATCTACTGATGACATCGAAAAAAGCAAAACAAAAAAACAAAGTAATAAAGTTACCATGTCTCCATAAGTAGACATCCATTCAGGTGAACCCTGTTTTGCTTCTTCTTGCCTTTTCTTTCTTGCCATATTAAGCTTCTCCTTCCTGTAGCTGTCTTCTCATAGAAGGAGGCAAGAATGCTTTTAATTTTTCTTCTATTATTCTTGGATTTTCCCCAGCCTGTATTGATAGAAGCCCTTCCACTATAATTTCTCTTTCAAGAGTTTCCTCTCTACTCCTAATTTTTAATTTATTAGCTATTGGTATAAATATCATATTAGCCAAAAATGAACCATAAAATGTTGTAAGAAGTGCAACAGCCATAGCAGGACCAATAGCTGATGGATCATCTAATTTTTTAAGCATATTTATAAGACCTATAAGTGTACCTACCATACCAAATGCTGGAGCTAAACTCCCCATAGTTTCAAATAATCCCTGACCTGATTTATGTCTTTCCTCTAAAAAGTCAAGTTCCGTTTCTAATAATGTTCTCACAAGATCAGGGTCAGTTCCATCTACAACTAACATGACTCCTTTTTTTATAAAATCATCATCTATTCCAGAAGATGATTCTTCAAGAGCCAGTAGTCCTTCTTTTCTAGCTTTATTTGCAAGTTCAATCATACTTTCTATAACTTCATTCGGATTACTTTGTCTATCTTTAAATACTTTTTGAGTTAACTTGATTATTTCTTTAACCTTAGGAAGAGGATAAGCAACTAAAGTAGCTGCTATAGTTCCTCCTCCAACTATCATTATAGATGGAATATCTATAAATGCTCCTAAACTTCCATTTAGTAAAATACTAACTATAATCAAAGCAAACCCTAATACAATTCCTATGAGTGTCCCTAAATCCAAGTACTACACCCCTTTTCTTCCATCTACTATTTTTATAATATCTTTTTTAAAAGCTTTTACTTTTTGAATTATAGTATTTACATCCTCTTTCACTATGTATTTATTTCCATTAGTCAAAGTTATTACTGTGTCTGGTGTGTTTTCTAGCGTTTCTATCAAATCACAATTTATTACAAATTCTTCATTATTTAGTCTTTTTACTTTTATCATATGTATACCCTATCTCTTTAGATTTACAAGTTCTTCAATCATAGAGTCAGTTGTAGTTATAACTCTTGAATTTGCCTGAAAACCTCTTTGAGTTGTAATCATATTAGTAAACTCTTGTCCTAAATCTACATTTGACATTTCAAGTGATCCTGGATTAAGTTCTGCAAACCCATCTTGACTCGGCTTTCCTATATTTGCAGTTCCAGAGTTTCTAGTTTCTAAATACATATTTGATTGAAATTTTTGAAGCGCTGCAGGATTTTTGAAATTAGCAAGTGCAACTCTACCAAGTACTCTTCTTTGACCATTATCAAAAGCTCCTATAACTTCTCCATTTGGAGCCACAGCAAATTCACTTAAAGCTCCCTGCTTATATCCCTTTATAAATGTCGCACCTGCATTAGATTTATCTGCAAATTGAGTCAAATCACTTAAATTCATTTCAACATTTAAAGCTGCTGCTCCCTTAGTTAAATCCGTTCCAATATTAAAGTTCATTTTTGTAGTACTACCATCTAATACCTTACCATTTTTATCAAATGTTATAGGGAATGATGTGTACTCGAATCCCTCTCCAGCAGCTCCTTGCCCTTGAGCTTCTCCAGTAGTAGTATCATATTTATTTGTCTTTCCATTTGTTATCATGGCACCATCAGGATTCATATACATAGCATCTACTTGCCATGTACTTTCCCCAGTACCACTATCTACAGATTGTTTAGTAAACAATAATTTTACTTGATGCACGTTACCAAAATCATCAAATACCTCTATTGTAGTTTCTCTCCCTAAAGATTTGCTCATTTCTTCATTTTCTTGAGTATATATAGGCTTTCCTGCTGCTTTTGATCTTTCTTCATTAAAGCTGTATATCGCAGGATCTGTACTACCTTTTTCGCCTATAACTTTTCCCTTTAGCGTTGGTGGCGTTGTTGGTGGCTTTGTATCATCTTCTAATTTAACAGTATTAGAATCTAAATTACCTCCAAATGTAACTATTTCCTCCCCTGGTATAGGAGGAACCGATGGCTTAGTAGCTTGAGGTGGATATACTATTGATTTGTCTATTTTTAACCCTTCTATACTACTTTTAAGCCTTCCTGTCTCATCTGCCATATATCCAAGTACCTTGTATCCATCTTGAGTAACTAAGTTTCCTCCACCGTCTATTGAAAAATTTCCTGCTCTTGTGTAATATCTATTCAAAAAGTTAGTATCATCAGATACCATAAAATAACCTTCACCATTTATCATAAGATCTGTTGTATTGTCAGTTCTTTCAACTGCTCCTCTTCTTTGAAGTACATCAATAGATGCAACATCTGCACCAAGACCTATCTGCATAGGATTAGTACCTCCACGCCCGTCTTGTGCTCCACCTGCACCTTTTACTGTTTGTGCAAAAGTTTCCTTAAATGTAACTCTTGACCCTTTAAATCCTACAGTGTTTACATTTGCTATATTATTACCTATAACATCCATTTTTGTTTGATGTGCTTTTAAACTTGATACTGCAGAATACATCGATCTCATCATAATAAATTACCTCCCCTTAAGCTAATTCTACATTTTCATTATTATCTATTTCTTCTTTACCTTCGGTTGATTCTTCTTTTAACTCTTTAATAGCTGATATAATCTCATCTATTTGCTCTTCTACATTCTTATTTGCAGTTACAAAGTTATTATTTAAAGATTTTATACCTTCAAATACATCTTGAAATGATGTGTTTAAGTTTTGCATTTGTTCAAGCGAACTAAACTGGGCCATTTGAGATATAAATTCTTTATCTTCCATAGGCTTCAAAGGATCTTGATATTTTAACTGAGTTGTCAGTAGTTTTAAAAAATCATCTTTTCCAAGTTCTCCATTTTTATTAGTCGCAGTCATAGTTGTAGTCGCCGTTGTAGTTTCATTTGTAGCTACAGTTTTTGAATCAACTTTGGTGTTATCTGAAGAAATTACCTTCCCCGAACCAGTATATTTCGTGAAATTATTGTATCCAACGCCTGTTATATCTGACATTATACCCCCCCTATACTAATCCATTGAAGTTATCATCTTCAAAAAGATATGGATTTTCTATTTCCTTCGATTGCTCATCTAATTCTCTATCAATACTTTTACTTATTTTTTTATTATAAGCCATAGCTTCTAATATGTTTTTATGCTTATTCAGGTCCCCTTGACTGTCTACAGATACGCTTAAACTCTGTATATTAATTCCTTGCTCAGCAAGATTGTTCTTAAGCTCTTCCATATTTTCTTCTATAGCTGTTTTTACATCATCATTTTCTGCTATGAACTTAGCACTTAAAATTCCTCTTTCTAATATCACCTTAAGTGTTAGCTTTCCTAAATTCTCTGGCTCTAGCTGCATCTGTATGCTTGAATTGTTTTTATCTGTTATTATATTGCTTTTTTTTGTAATTTGATCAATTATGTTATAAGAATCTATATTGTTAACCTTATTATTAAGTAAAGCACCTGCATTTCCCTTTATTCCGTTCGCCACCTTAGCTATATTTAAATTCTGAAAATTAAAATTATCTTCTGTTACATCTTGTCTATCTTTGATTAAAAAATTTTTGTTTATACTATCCAAATCTTCATTTTGATTATAACTTGTATTTTGATCTAAGTTTTCATTCATTTTATCTAAATTCGAAATTTTATTTTGTGAATGTTCTCGTTTTGTTCCATCTTCTTTGATTACTTCTACTTTAGAATTTTCTTTTACATTACTTTCATCAATTATGTTTTTGTCTATATTTGTATCGTCTATTTCTATGTGTTTTGAGTCAATATCTTTTTGGTTAATCATTAATTCCAGTTTATTTAATATTTCTGCTTTAGCTTCTTTAGGTATGAAATCAGCATCTTCTAATTTAACAAATACATTTTTTAAGTCATCAATATTTATTTCTCCATTTTCTATTTTTTCAATAAGTTCACCAATATTCTTTTGAATATCTTCAACTTGTTTATTATCAACCTCTATATTAATACTTTGTAAAATAGACATTACAGTCTCTAAATCTTCCTTAATGATATTTTCATCAAGTTTTACATCTTTATTTTCATCAATGTCAAGCACTTCAGATTCGTTAATATCTATAGTACTTATATCTTCTTTATTCTGTTTATTAATATCTTTATTTTGAGTGCTTATATCTTCTTTATCCTGTTTATTAATATCTTTACTTTGAACTTTTTTTTCATTTTTTTTATTTATTTTGTTCTCTTTATTATCATTTTTTTTAGAATGAGAATCTAATTTTTTTCTAAAATCCAATTTATCACTTGTATTATCTTTTTTTGAAGATTTCCCTATATAATCTTTTTTTATATTTAAATTTATAGGCATTAAATTGTTCAATAGATTTCCCCCCCTTTTTTTATTGTTTTGGTAATCCTATTTTTCTACTTATTTCTGCTGATTTTTGATTATCTAAGTTTGATATAACTTCCGATAATAATTTAGGTTTTACTTGTTTTAAAACTTCTATCATAAGATCTTCTTCTGTTATTATAAAACTCTTTTCTTCATCTATTTGGTACTTTTTATATTTAGGTTTACTTGATGTCATTTCGTTTACTAAATCAGCTAACTCTTTTGAATTCATCTTTTCATAAGATAATTTTAATGTTTTTAAATCTCTTTTATATACCTCTAATACCTTCAAAGTATTATTTATATCTTCAGATATTCCTTTAACATTTTCTTCTTTTTTATTTAATTGCTCAAAAAGTTTTATTTCTTTTAAAACACTATCTAAATAGTCGCTATCTTCAAATTCACAAAGTATCTTACTTGCTTCCAAATAGTCCATATTAGCAAATATAGTCCCTAAATCTTGTGCTGAATACGTATCTTTATTCTGTAATTGTATGCTTGCTTCTTCTGTTTTTTTATTTAAATATATATCGGCTAAAGTCTTCATATCATATATATATTTATCATATAATTGATTTTCATTTTGCACATTTTCAATATATTTTTGAGATAAGTTTTGTTTTATACTCTGTGATATATTTTGATCCATATAATGCAGTACTTTTGCTCCATATCCAGGTTTGAAATTTTCGATGATTTTTGCAGCATCTTCGAAATCTAAATTTAAATCTATTATGTCTTTTTCTAACCCTCGAATAGTTCCTAATAAACCTAGCTTTGTATAATTTTTAGAAAGTTCTTCCGTATATAATAATTTTTCTTGTTCTATTGAATCTATTTCTCTTTGAAGTATATCTTTTTTAACTCTTTTATCCCTTATTTTTTGAACTAATACATTAGTAGAGGATAAATCATATTTTTTCATTTTCGTAACTATATCTTCATATAATTTTTTATCCTCTTTTTCGATAATTATCAGTTTATCAATAGCTCTATCTTCATCTAGTGCTAAATAATATTTTGCTAATTTATTTTTTCTATCTTCCTGCTCTTTAATCGATGGAATTTGTTCAAAACGTTCACCAACAATAGGTGCTTTTTTTAAAATTTTATTGGTAATTGTACTTATTTGGGTATTCGTATAATAAAGAATTGTAAAAGTTGTAAGTAAAACTCCTATTACCATTAACGGTATTCTTTTTTTCTTTTTAGCCTTGTCCTTTTCTTGTATATTTTCTTCCATATTTTCCTCCTAGTTACTCATACTGTGTTTAAATGTAACTATCTGATCTACAAACTTTTCCTCTTCTTTTTTAATCTTTTCATTAAATTTAACAATATCTTTCTCTTTTATTTTTTCAAAAGTCTTTTTTTCTCGCATCACTTGTATATATTCATTTTGCTTTATATCTAATTTATTTTGAGCTGATTTTAAATCTTTAAATAAATTTCTAATTTTAACATTTATCAAATTTATAAATTCATTCATAAGCTTAATCTCGTTAATGCTAGTCCCAGCATTCATGTTTTCTTGAATTTGATAATTTTTGGTTTCTTTAATTTTGTTTAGTTCTTCTATTTGAAGTTTAATGTTATTAATCATATTATTAATTTCATTTATTTCCATTTTTTTGTTTTCTTCTAGTTTTTCCTTTATTTCTAATATCTTCTCAAATCTAAACTTATATTTCAACAAACACACCTCTATTCTTTAAATATATTAAATAAAGTTTCTATAACATCATCATATTCAAATTTATCGTGTGTCCACTGTTTCAAAAAAGAATTAATTTCGTCTATTTTTTGTATTGCCATATCAATTTTTGAATTAGACCCTGGTGCATAAGCACCTATATTTATCAAATCTTCTGCTTCTCTATAAGTTGCTAAAAGATCTTTAAGTTTATTAGCTGCTTGTATATGCTCTTCATTTGTTATATTGCCCATAACTCTACTTGCACTTGATAACACTTCTATAGCAGGGTAATGGTTCTTATTGGCAAGATTTCTTGACAACACTACATGACCATCAAGTATCCCTCTTACAGCATCCGCTATTGGCTCATTCATATCATCCCCATCTACAAGAACTGTATATAAACCTGTAATAGAGCCTTTATCTGAGTTGCCTGCTCTTTCTAAAAGCTTTGGCAATACTGCAAAAACAGATGGTGTATACCCTTTCGTAACAGGAGGTTCTCCTATAGCAAGTCCAACCTCTCTTTGCGCCATAGAAAAACGAGTCAAGGAATCCATCATAAGTATTACATTTTTACCCATATCTCTAAAATACTCAGCTATAGAAGTTGCAAGTAATGCCCCTTTCATTCTAACTAAGGGTGGTTGGTCTGATGTTGCAATTACTAGTACTGATCTTTTCAGCCCTTCTTCTTGTAGATCATTTTCTATAAATTCTCTTACTTCTCTTCCTCTTTCTCCTATTAATGCTATTACATTTATATCTGCCTTCGTGTTTCTAGCTATCATTCCTAAAAGAGTTGATTTTCCTACTCCGGATCCCGCAAATATACCTATTCTTTGACCCTTACCACATGTTAATATCCCATCTAAAGCCTTGACCCCTAAAGGAAGTGGTGTATCTATTTTTTCTCTTTTTAAGGGATTCGGTGGCTGATTCATAACAGGGTAACTAGTTTTGAGATTTAATTTAGTTTTATCATCAATTGGGTTTCCAAGTCCATCTAGAACTCTTCCTAATAACTCTTCTCCAACTTTTACCTCAAGTCCATGCCCACTTGCTATAACTTTACTTCCTGGCCCTATTCCATCCATTTCTCCAAGAGGCATTAATAATACTGTTTCTGATTTGAAGCCTACAACCTCAGCCAATATTGCTTTCTCAGATTTTATAGGATATATAAAACATAATTCTCCAAGTTTTACAGCAGGTCCTTTAGACTCTATAGTAAGACCTACCACTTGAGATACTCTTCCTGTATACTGAATCAAATTGATTTCTTCCAGTTTTTGAAAATATTTAGATACATCTATAGACTTCATAATTATCCTCACCCTAAACTAGACTTAAAAATTCTTCTTTTATTATTTCAAACTGATTTTTGATACTCGGATTAACACTTCCCGAGTTAGTATCTATTATTAAATCTCCCTTTTCAAGTGACCTATCTATTTTTATTTCGATATCATCTATATGACCTGCCATAGCAAGTATTTTATCTCTTGATGCCTCTACTTTTTCAAAATCATCAGCATTCACTCTTACTATCAATTTTTCAGTGAAAGTCAACTTATTCAAAGCTTCTTGTATAAGATTTAATATTATATCATCATTTTCATCCAATTTTATTTTAATTATCTTATCAACTGAATTTATTACTAAATCTATAATATCTTTTTCCATTCTATCAATCTGGTTATTTTTCCATGTAATAACATCATTTTTTATATTTATAGCTTCGTTTATTTCTAATTTATACTTATCTATACTTTTTTGTTGACCTTCTTCAAATCCTTCTTCATAACCTTTTTGATAACCTTCTTGTTTATACTTATCTAACTCTAATTTTGCTTTTTCATTAGCTGACTTTATAATGTTTTCATATTCTTCATTAGCTGATTTTATTATATTATTTTTTTCTTTTATTGCATCTTCTTTTATCAATTCTATTTCTTTTAAAATTTCATTTTTTTTTGAAACCAAATTTTTTATTTCATTTTCTATCTTTAGTTTTTCTTCGTGCAGCTTATTATCTTCACTATTTTTTTGAGATTCAAATCCAATAACTTTTTCTTTGCTAATATTTACTTGATTATACTTTATAATTCTAGACAATCAGTTCATCTCCTCCACCTCTTGAGATTACTATTTCTCCAGATTCTTCCAGTTTCCTTATAGTATTAACAATTTTTTGTTGAGCCTCTTCTACATCTTTCAGCCTAACAGGACCCATAAATTCCATATCCTCTTTTATCATATCTGCCAAACGTTTTGACATATTAGAGAATATAATTTCTGCAACTTCTTGAGTTGCACCTTTTAATGATACTGCAAGTTCGTTATTATCAATTTCTCTGATAAATCTTTGTATAGATACGTTATCAAGTGTAATAATATCCTCAAATACAAACATTCTCTTTTTAATATCTTCTGCCAGTTCAGGATCTGACATTTCAAGATCTTCCATAATATATTTTTCAGTTCCTCTATCTACAGAATTTAATATATCAACAATAGACTGAACTCCACCTACAGTTGTATAGTCTTCTGTAACAAGATTCGATAGTTTATTTTCAAGAACTAATTCTACCTCTTTTATAACCTCAGGATAAGTTCTATCCATAGTAGCAATTCTTCTTGCAACTTCAGATTGCTTATCATGAGAAAGACTTGAAAGTATTTGTCCTGATTTTTCAGAGTCTAAATAAGATAATATCAACGCTATAGTTTGAGGATGTTCATTTTGTATAAAATTTACAATTTGAGATGGATCAGCCTTTCTTGCAAAATCAAAAGGTTTAACCTGTAATGATGCTGTTAATCTATTAATAATTTCTATAGCTTTATCCTGTCCTAAAGCCTTTTCTAACACATCTTTTGCATATCCTATTCCACCCTCTGATATAACGTCTTGCGCTAAACAAACCTCATAAAACTCTTGCAATGTTTTTTCTTTTACTTCTGATTCCACTTTTTTCATATTAGCAATTTCTAATGTTATTTCTTCTATCTCTTCTTCAGATAAATATTTAAACATTTTAGCAGAATATTCAGGTCCAAGTGTTATTAAGAGTATAGCTGCTTTTTGCTTACCACTTATCTCACGTTTATTCTTTTTCGCCAAGCTCAATCACCTCTTATTCCTCATCTATCCAGCTTTTTAATAGCTGAGCCACTACTTCCGGATTTTTGCTAACAAGATTTTCTATACTCTTCTTATACCCAGACTCTTTTATATCTAATTCTAATTCCTCTATTTCTTCTTCAATTATATTTATATTTTGAGATTCTTCTTCCTTCTTTGCTTCTTTTTCTTTTTTAAGATTAATAATATATAATATACAGATAAATATAGGTATTAATATAAGAAGTATTATTAATATAATAGTCCAAATAGGCATATTTAATTTTCCTGTATCGACTTCATCTACCCCTTCATTTGAAGTGTTATTAAATGATTGCGCATATACTTCAACTCTTTTAGTATCTATTCCCGACGCACTATACACTGTATTGACTATTTGTTTTTTCTTGTCCTCAGTCAGTTCTTTATCAGGTAATATTTCACTATTAATTACTACTGCTACAGTTATATCTTGTATCTGTCCTTTAGCTTTTTCAACTTTTCTTTCTATTTGGTTTAATTCATAATTTACAGTTTTATTAAATTTAACATATGCAGAATCTGCATTCTCTTCTTGTTGATATTTAGTTATTTCTTCTGTATTAGTATCTGTTCCTGGAATTCCAGCATCTTGAGAATTTTTAAGTGATTCATTGTTTTCATTTACGCTTCTTATAAGACCATTTTCTTCTCCTTCTATAGGCGTATTGTATTCTTTTGTTTCAGTTATATCAGTATCAAAGTTAAGCTTAACACTAGCCATAACAGACACATTTCCAGGCCCATATATACGAGACAAAAATTCAACCAAATTGTTTTCTATATCTTCTTTTACTTTATTTTGCATCTCTAATTGATTTGTAGATTCATAAGATTCTTCATTATCTTTTTTATTGAGAACTCGTCCAGTAGAATCATGAATAGTTATATTATCAACACTTAATCCTTGAACAGAATTAGATACTAGAAATGCTATTCCTTCTATACTTTGCTTATTTAAACTAAACCCATCATTTAGTTCTATCAATACAGATGCTTTTGAGTTTTCTTTATTTTCATCCAATATAAACGTAGAATCTTTCGGTATAGTTAAATTAAGATCAGCTCTTTTAATAGCAGGCATTTCTTCTATGACTGATTCTATTTGATTTTGAAGAGCGTAGTTAAAAGCATTATTTTTTTCATCCTCGCTCATAAACATTGTATTTTGTTTTAATAAATCATCATATGAAAATTTAGTACTAGGTATCCCTTTTGTTGATAAATCCATTTTAATTTTGTTTATTTGTTCTTTCTTAACCAGTATAGTTCCATCATCATTCATCTTATAGTTAATTTTGAGTTCATCTAGATTTTTAGTTATATTTGCAGCTTCTTTTATATCCAAACCTTCATACAAAACACTATATTCAGGTTTTGTGATATGCAATATAGTTAATGTACTTATAATTAATATCAGTATAAATCCAACAAATACATTTATTTTTTGTTTTTTAGTATATTTATTTAAAAACTCAGCTACAACTTCTTTCATTTTCAAAAAATTTTCACCCATTTATACACCTCATTCCAAGCTAGGTATATTGCTATATTTGTATTCTCATAATTTCCTTGTACGCATCCAACATCTTACTTTTTACTTCTGTAAATGCTTGTATCGCTATATCTGCTTTTTGGGTTGCAATCATAACTTCATGAATATTGTCGACTTCTCCACTTATAAATTTCAAATTCATTTCATCTGATTTTTTTTCCATGTCACTTACAGAATAAATTGCTTTATTTAAAAAATCTTTAAATCCTATATCTGGATTATTAGACTTCTTAACGTTATTTTCTGTACTACCGATAGTTAGGCTATGAATTTTTCCACCCTGAACTTGCACAATATTACACCCCTTTATCTACCAATTTCTAATGCCTTCATCATCATGCTTTTACTTGAGTTTAACGCAGTAACATTTGCTTCATAAGCCCTTGTAGCAGAAATCATGTTTATCATTTCCGTTACTATGTTTACATTTGGCATTAAAACATATCCATTTTTATCAGCATCCGGATGTCCCGGGTCATAAATCCTTTTGAACGAGCTATCATCTTCTTTTATGCTAGTTACTTCAACTCCACTTCCTATATCACCATTCTCATTTTTATTCATGTATTTATTTAAGTGTGTTTTAAACGAGTCTGTTTCAGCAGCTTTAAATGTAACTACTTGTCTTTTATATGGAGTTCCATTTGCTGTTCTTGTTGTGTTAGCATTGGCTATATTTTTGGATATTATATCCATTCTTAATCTTTCTGCAGTCAGTCCTGAGGAACTTATATTTATAGATTGAAACAACGACATATTATCTACCTCCTCCACTTATTGCATTTTTATATCTTTTAAATGCATTTGTTATCTGTTGACTTACTACATTGTATTTTATGTAATTTTTACTCAACTCTGCCATTTCCACATCTACATCTACATTATTTCCATCAAGTCTCGATTTCGTATTTTTATCAACAATAATTTTTGGCTCTAGATCAATTTTGTCAATATTATTTCCTATATGCTTAGGATCAGTTGTCTTTATATTCATACCACTTTCATTTGTCATTTTTCTTAGTATTTCGTCAAATTCCACATCCTTTCTTTTGTAATTAGGAGTATTAGAATTTGATATGTTGTTATTTATAGCATTTTGTCTAATTGAATATGCATCTAGACTTTTGCTCAACAAGTTTATATTATCATTTAGTTTCATATTTCCCCCTCTGTTATTTTTTTCCCAGCTTTTATGTTTTAAAACCGTTTTTATCATCCTTCAATAAATTCTTTATATATACATTTTACATAAGGCTTAAACTATTAACAATATAATTTTGACGAATTACTACTAATTTACTAATTTTTTTACATTATATTAACCCGCTTTACCTATATTCAACATAAATAAGCTAAATAATACACCTTTTTTAATCATATCTACAGTAAAAAAGTTGATATTTCTAATTCATTTAACAAGTTAAATGAATTGATTTATTTAACTTGTTAAATGATTATTTTAATTTAAATTTTATTATTAGATATTATAGATATATAAATTTTTTTTTACATGAAATTATATCATTTTTTACATGTTTTTGTCTATTTTTTCAATTTATTAATTATACCTTTATTGTATTTTTTTGCAATATAAAATCTAATAAACGCCTTCTTCTTAACTTATAGGTTTAAATATCTAAATTAAAGTATGTATTAATGTAGACTTTATAATAGATTTATGTTAATCTATTTTTATTTTGATAAACTAACAAATCTAGAAAGGACAATAACTATGATAAAAAACATAAAATACAAACCAGCAATATTTTTTATTTTTCTAAACATGCTTATTATAGGTTTTTGCGAAAGTATGAAAGGAGTATTCGTTTCTCAATTTAAGGAAATGTTCAAAATTTCCGATTCCTCAATAGGTCTTATGTTTTCTCTTTCAATATTTGGATACATAATTTCAACATATATAGGAGGTATACTTTGCTCTAAATTCGGTCACAAAAAAGTCCTTATTTTTTCTACTGTATTAATAGGAGGCTCTTATTTATTAACATCTGTTGCCCCTACTTTTACAATATTGCTAGTCTCTGTATTTATAACGAATATAGGTACAGGCCTTCAAGGTATATCAGTAAATTCTATATCACCAATTTTATTTGTTACTTATAATACTATACTTATAAACCTTACTCATTTTTTCTACGGCTTCGGAGTTAGTATAAGCCAAAAATTTTCTGGAACTATGATTTTAAAAGGTTTCACTTTTAGAGATGTTTTTTTTATAAACAGTGGATTAATGTTATTATCTATACTTTTTATAATATTTACTAAGTTCCCGAAGGTTGAATCTGTGAATGTAAAATCCAGTATATTTAAAGCTTTAAAAAACAAACTAGTCTTATTATTCATATTTGCACAAGGTCTCTATGTTTTTTCTGAGGTAGGATTTTTAAATTGGTTTGTTAACTTTGCACAAATTTCATACAATTTTACAATAGATAACGCCACTCATTATTCAGCTATTTTCTTTCTAGTATTCACTTTAGGGAGATTAACAGGAGGATTTGTAGTTCATAGGTTAGGAATAAAAAGATCTATGTTAATTTATTTATCGATGTCATTAATGCTATTTTGGAGTGGATATTTATTGAAATCTAATTTTATAATATTAATATCACTTTCAGGATTCTTCTTTTCAATAATTTTTCCAACTACAATAACTATAATAGGGGAAGCATTTAAAGAAAATACTTCATATACAATGGGATTAATATTATCCTTTGTTTCTATTGTAAATATGCTTATGAACAGCTTGGTAGGTATTTTATCTGCTTCGTTATCACCATATATAGCTTTTTCACTAATACCTATATCACTAAGTTTTTCTTTATTCTTCTATATTAATATATTTAAAAAAATAGAAACCTTATAATCTAAGGTTTCTATTTTTTATCCATTCTATCAAGCATAATATTATATCCATTTGCACCATAATTTAAACATCTACTAACCCTGCTTATAGTCGCTGTGCTGGCTCCTGTATTTTCTTCTATTTCTGTATATGTTTTATTATTTCTTAACATTTTTGCCACTTGTAACCTTTGTGATAAAGATTTCAATTCTTTCACCGTACATATATCTTCAAAGAACATATAACATTCCTCTATAGTATTTATTTTTAGTATAACTTCAAACAGGTTATCTATGTGTTCATCTTTTAGTCTCGAATTATAATCCATTTAAGTTCCCATCTCCTCATAAATAAGTTTACCATGTATATCATAAACTATATTAGTTAAAAATATATTTTTGTATATATATTATACTATCATTTTTATAAGGATATAACAATTTATAAATAATATCCAACCATTAAATAAGTAAAGTTCAAATAAAACTATAAAATAGAAAAGGAGTCTTTATAAAAAATAAAGGCTCCTTTTTACTTTATTTAGCTTTTAACCCAGCTGAATTTAGTATATTCCAAGGCTTATTAAAATGAGGTTGAAAGAAAAAATCTGTAAACGCTAATTCATCCATAGTCATTTTATTTTGTATGAATACAGACATAGTATTTATACTTTGAGTTAAATCTGCTTTAGAAATTATCTGTGCACCTAATATTATTTGAGATTTTTTATCATAAACAACTTTCAGCTTCACCATTTCATATGTGGGCATAAACTCCGGTCGATAATTATCTTCAACTACTACATAGTCAGCATCTATTCCTTTCTCTTTTGCATGATTGTATGTCAATCCTGTAGATGCAATGTTATAATCATATATTTTAATTCCGGATGTTCCTTGTGTCCCCATATATTTTGTAGTTAAATTCACTAAATTCCTAGCAACTAAAGTTCCCATCCTAACTGCATTTGTAGCTAATGGTATATACTCATGTGTATTAGTAGGATTATATATGACTGCACAACAATCTCCAGCAGCATAAATATCTTTCTCACTAGTTCTCATATATTCATCAACAATTATAGCACCGTTATCTAACATTTCAATTTGGTCTTTAAATAAATGTGTATTTGGTTTAAAACCCACACACATTATAACTAAATCAGCATCATATTCTCCTTTGTCGGTAACAACTTTCGAAACCTTGCCTTCTTTACCTTTAAAAGATTGTACCATTTGACCTAACTCTAAATTTACTGAATGTTTAACAAATTCTTCTTCTGCTTTACTAGTATATTCCTCGTCTAAATACTTGTTTAGTATTCTATTTTGAGCATCTATTAAAGTAACATTTTTTCCATTTTGTTGAAATGCTTCTACAAGTTCAACACCTATATATCCAGCACCAACAACAACTACATTTTTAATATTTTTAGATTTTTCAATTATATCTTTTGAATGATAAAAATTTTTAGACAGTAGTATATTATCTAGTTTAATTCCATCTATATTTGGTATTATAGGCCAAGATCCTGTAGTTATTATTAATTTATCAAAATCATCTTCAAACCTTTCATTTGTCTTTAAATTAATAATATTTATTTTCTTATTTTTTATATCAACATCCAAAACTTCATGAGACATTTTCGTAATGACCCCTAGCTTAGTTAATTCTTCTGGAGATGAATAAAATAACCCTTTAGGATCTTCTATTACCCCCCCTACATATAGTGCAATTCCACAAGACAAAAATGATATATTATCATTTTTTTCATATACAGTTATTTTTGCATCTGGATATAATTTAGAACAACTTAATATAGATGCAGTTCCAGCATGAGTACATCCTATAACCGCTATTTTCATAATGAATTCCCCCTCTTTTATGTTATTTTTTTAACTTTATATTTTTTATTTACCCTTATTCTTAATATCTAATCTAAATTTTAATATTATTTTATTTTATTATTTATTAAATCTATATAAAGCTTTGTCCTTTCATCTTTTATATCAGCTCCTTTATACCACGGTTTAGAATAATCTAAATTATCATTAAAATGTTTTGCTTTATATATAAATTCTGGTCTATATTCAAAATGCAATATATCAAAATGCTCCCACTTGCCTCCCCATATAAACTTATTATTTTCAAATACTCTGACAAGGCTATCTGGATAAGATTTCAATCTATTTTGCCCCGCTTCTTTTGATGCCCATTTCCAATAATCACTCTTATCACTTGTTAAATCAATAGCTATACCAAATGAGTGAGGACTTAATCTACCAGTTCCAGATATAACTCTATAATTAAAAGTTCCACTTATAGGATATACATATTTATATATTCGATTATCTTGCTTACAAATGTTCAAAGCTTCATTTATAGATTTGTTTAAATTATCATAAGCATTGTTTTTATTATTAAATGCATAATATTTATTTCCAAATCTCAAATTTTTTAAGTTAACTTCGATTTCTTTTTTTGTGTTTCCATATACTTCTTTTAGTAATTGATAATGCCTTATCCTACCCGGATCATTAGTTGCTATATTATGTGTATTCTCTAAATTATATGATTCTTCCATCATATCTTGCAAATCTGGATTATTTATTTTTTCTTGAGTAGTTTTATTTTTTTTATCATCATAAAGTATTTTATTCCCAGATTTCATTATTAAATACACATTGTCATCAGATGCATCAATATCTACAATATAACCATCATATCCCATCATTAACGACAGTATATTCCTTTTCATATCTATAGTATATTTTTTATCATTTTCATTTTTAAAAACTTGATAATCTTTAGTTTTAGGACATATGAAAAATATACTTATAAGTAATATCCCTATAATAAAAAAAGTTAGCATTCTTTTCATGTAAACCTACGCCTCCCATATATTTTATTTTTAATATAAAATTTATATTATTATTATTATCTTTAATTGCTTGTATATTTAGACCAAATTTAACCTTTTTATTTTTTTGAATTTTTTTAATATTTTGATTGTTATTTTTTATACATAATATTAATATAATATGTATAAATATCTTTTTTTACCAAAAGATATTTTTAGTCAAATAATTTAGGTGGGGGTAATATGTCAAATTCGTCTATATCAACAAACACTGAAACAAATCGTGATCAATCAAAGAAACATCCTGTAGGCCTTTATGTAATTTGTTTTACTGAAATGTGGGAAAGATTTAGTTATTACGGCATGAGAGGCCTTTTAATGTTATTTTTAACAACACAGCTTGTAAAAGGCGGTCTTGGTTTGGATACCATGTCAGCTGGTATCATCTACGGTAATTTTACAGGTATGGTTTATCTAACTCCGCTTATAGGTGGATGGTTAGCAGACAAATATTTAGGTCATAGAAAAGCTATAATACTCGGTGGATTTTTAATTATGTTTGGTCAGTTCGCTTTATTTGCAACCCAAACCAAAACAATGTTATATCTAGGACTTTTACTTTTAATATTAGGAAATGGTTTTTTCAAACCTAACATGTCTGCTATCGTAGGAAATTTATATGATAAAACTGATTCTAGAAAAGACGCAGCTTATACAATATTTTATATGGCTATAAACATAGGTGCTTTTTTCGCTCCATTAGTTTGTGGTGCAATAGCCGAACAATTATTTGCACAAAAGTCAGGTGGGGAAATTATATCTTATGCATATAGATACGGTTTCTTAGTAGCAGGTATTGATATGGTTTTAGGTCAAATAGGATTTATGGGTCTTGCTAATAAATATTTAGGTGATATAGGAAAATACCCTGTTACTAAATCTTCAGCTACAAAAGAATCTAGTGATAATCATCCATTAACTCAACAAGAAAAGAAAAGAGTTGCTTCAATATTTATACTATCATTCTTTGTCATATTTTTCTGGGCTGGCTTTGAACAAGCAGGAGCTTCATTAACTATATATACAAGAGATTTTATAAATAGAGATGTCGGAGGATTCTTAGTTCCAGTTACATGGTTCCAATCATTAAACCCTGTATTTTGTGTAACTTTAGGGCCTATAATGGGAGCTTTATGGATTAAATTGTCGAAAAGAAAGCAAGGAGATTTAAGTACTCCTAAAAAGATGTCACTTGGTCTTATATTACTTGGTGTAGGTTTCTTATTAGTGGTAGGAGCTGTTTTACAAAGAGGATCTGCTTGAAATGATGTTGCTGTAAAAGCTAATATGTTATGGCTTGTAGGTGCATATTTCTTACACACAGTAGGAGAACTTTGTTTATCTCCAGTTGGACTTTCAATGGTTAGTAAATTATCACCTCCAAAACTTGCTTCTTTCTTAATGGGAGTTTGGCTACTTAGTAGTGCTGTTGCAAATAAAGTTGCAGGAATGGTAGCTTCTGTAATGGATACATTTACTCATATGCAGATTTTCGGAACTATAGCAGCAGTATCTATATTATTAGGATTTGTATTATTGTTATTAAATAAAAAACTTGTATCAATGATGGAATAATAAAAAAGCGTGAGATTAATCTCACGCTTTTTATACATGTTTAACAATGTTTTTTATCCATCTATCAGATTTTAACCTCATGTAACCTATTATAAACTTAACTATTTCTTCAATAGTAACCAGTGCATAAACATAATGTACAGGTAATTTAAACACAAAAGCTCCTAAAAACGCAATTGGAACTCCTATTATCCACATAGTAAAAGCTTCTATACATAATGAATATTTAGAATCTCCTCCACCTCTTAGAATACCTACAACTAGTAATATATTGAATACTCTTATCACTAAAATTGCACAAATTGTGTATATCATCATTAAACAATAATAAGTTACAGTGTCTGAAACATTGAAGAATGATAATATATAAGAAGACATATTATATAATAATATAGAAATTAAAAATCCTACCAAACAACCTACTATTAAAAGCTTTTTAGCATATATCTTGGCCTCTTCCTCTTCACCTGCACCTATTTTATTTCCTATCATTACAACAGAAGAACTTGCCATTGAAAAAATAATTACCATAAATAAGTTATGTATCGTATTACATATTTGGACAGCAGCCATAGCTTGCGTTCCTATTCTTCCATAAACAATAGAATATACAACAAACCCTGCTCCCCAACATCCTTCATTCAACACAACAGGTACAACTGTTTTGTATACCGTTTTAATAAATATCTTATTAAAATCAAACATTTTCTTGAATGTAGCAGACAATATTCCTCTTTTATAATATATAAGTCCTATTAGTAAAATCATCTCTATTATCCTAGATATTAAAGTCGCAATTGCAGCTCCCTTAACTCCCATAGAAGGCATTCCAAAGTTCCCAAATATAAAAATATAATTTAGAAACGTATTACTTAATAAAGCTATACTACTTACGATCATAGGGAGTAGCACTTTTTCTATAGACCTAGATGCAAAACTATAATTAAATGTAATAGCTGTGAATATGTAACTCATAGATACTATTCTTAAATATTCAACACCCTGTTCTATAACTATTAAGTCTTTATTAAATAAACTTATAATTTTATTTGGTATTGCTAAAGCTACAATCGTAAATATTATAGATATAATACATCCCGATAATAGACCTAGACCTAATACTCGTCTTATATTATCACAATCTTTTTTGCCCCAAAATTGAGAAATAAAAATGCTACATCCACTAAACATTCCTATTATAATCAGATTAAAGAAGAAAAAATATTGATTCGCTATACCAACTGCAGCTATTTGTGTTTCACCTATCTTACCTATCATCATAGTATCTACCATATTCAATGATGATGCTATAAAATTTTGTATCATTATAGGAAGTGCTATTTTTAATAGATTCTTATAAAATTTAGAATCATCAAATAATACAGCTATTAATTTGTTATATAGCAAATTCACGCAATCACTCCTTTTCCAAAAAAATAAGACTACCCATACTTTTATAACTGTTTATATAACAGTTCTTCGCAGTAGCTAATATGTATAAATTTAGCAATTAATTATATTCTATATGATTTTAATTGTCAATTTAAGTTTTACTTTATAAAACAGAAATAAGTTTTGTTTAAATAAATAAGAAGATGCATAAGCATCTTCTTATTTGTACATTTCTTTTAATTTAGATTGTATATCCTTATTTTCTAAATACTCATCAAACTGCATTTTTCTATCCATTAGTCCACTTGGAGTTATCTCTATTATTCTATTGGCTATAGTTTCTATAAACTGATGATCGTGAGATGTAAATAGTATGCTTCCAGTAAAACTAATTAACCCTTTGTTTACAGATGTTATAGATTCAAGATCAAGGTGATTTGTAGGTTCATCTAAAACTAATACGTTTGCATTAGATAACATAAGTTTAGATAACATACATCTAACTTTTTCTCCTCCAGATAATACATTTGCATTTTTAAGTGCTTCTTCTCCAGAGAAAAGCATTCTTCCTAAAAATCCTCTTATAAAACTTTCAGATTTTTCTTCTGAATATTGTCTTAACCAATCAACTAATGACATTTCAATGCCATCAAAGTAATCATTATGGTTTTTAGGTAAATAATCTTGAGATGTTGTAACTCCCCATTTGAAACTTCCTTCATCAGGTTCTGTAACTCCCATTAATATATCAAACAGTGTTGTCTTAGCAATTTCATCACCTAAGAATATAACTTTATCATCCTTTTCTAGTCTAAAGCTTACATTATCTAGAACCTTAACACCGTCTACAGTCTTAGATATTCCTTCTACTGTCAATAATTCATTTCCAACTTCTCTTTCAGGGCTAAATCCAACAAAAGGATATCTTCTTCTAGATGGTTGAATATCTTCTATTGTAAGTTTGTCTAATTGTTTTTTTCTAGACGTAGCTTGTTTTGCCTTAGATGCATTTGAGCTAAATCTCGCAATAAATTCTTTCAATTGTTTAACCTTTTCTTCAGTCTTTTTATTTTGATCTTTAGCCATCTGTAATGCTAATTGACTAGATTCATACCAAAAATCATAATTTCCAACATACATTTGTATTTTTCCAAAGTCAACATCTGCCATATGAGTACATACCTTATTCAGGAAATGTCTATCATGTGATACTACTATTACAGCAGTGTCTTCTAAATCCATAATAAAGTTTTCTAACCAGTTGATTGATTTAAAATCTAAGTGGTTAGTAGGCTCATCCATAAGAAGTATATCAGGCTTTCCAAATAAAGCTTGAGCTAGTAACACTTTAACTTTTTCAGCACCTGATAATTCCTTCATTTGCTTATAATGTAAATCTTTAGGCAAGCCAAGCCCCATTAAAATCATCTCAGCTTCTGTTTCTGCTTCCCATCCATTTAATTCAGCAAATTCTCCTTCAAGTTCAGCTGCTTTTATTCCATCTTCATCTGTAAAATCAGTTTTTGCATATAATTCTTCTTTTTCCTTAATTATTTGATGTAATCTCTTATGACCCATTATAACTGTATTTATTACAACTTCTTCATCATATTGGAAGTGATCTTGTTTTAATACAGATAATCTTTCTCCAGTAGTTATAGATACATCTCCTTCATTCGCTTGTACTTCTCCAGATAATACCTTTAAAAATGTAGATTTTCCTGCTCCATTAGCACCGATTACTCCGTAGCAGTTTCCTTTATTAAATTTTATGTTAACATCTTTAAATAATTGTTTATCTCCATATCTTAATCCAATTCCAGTAGCCTGTAACATCATTTTCCTCCATTTCATATTTCATCGTCTTTTTGAATGTACGTTATACATTCTACATTTTTAGCAGTGTATTTTCAATAGTTTTTGAGTATTTATTTGTATAAAATCGAAATTTTTATACATTAATTTTAGATATTACCTCTTCAACCCACTTTTCAGCTATATTTTTGTTAATTTCTACATTTTTAGATACATTTACAAAGTCTTTAGTATCAACTATATTATTCATATCCAATTCCGATTTCATATTTTCTAAAGTTTTACCTGGACCCCCGTTATGTGTACAAAATAAGAATATCTTCTTGTTTTTGATATTATATTTGTCAAAAAATGTTCTTAAGGCAGGCGTAAAGGTTCCAGCCCATACCGGAGTTCCTATAATTAGCAGATCGTATTCATCTATGTTTATTTCAATACGTTCAAGTTCCGGCTTTTCTTTCATAAAAACACTTTTTCCACACCATAAATATTTCATAAACCCTTTTCTTTTAACTTCATATTTAGGTTTAATTTCTAAAATATCTGCATCTAAGTTTTGAGCTATTGTTTGAGATAAAAGTTTTGTATTTCCTTCAAGCGAATAATAAATTACTAGTTTCCTCATAATCTACACCTCCAAATTATAATTCAGTCTAAATCATGCTGTATCATATACTATATGAAGATAAGTCCTAACGAGCTGTATTACTTTAAAATATGTAAAAAGGTATAACTTTCCGATTCGAAAATTATACCTTTTTATTATATATTAATATCCGCTATTTGAGTCTTTATTTCCTGTAACTATACTTATAGATGCACTAGCTCCAATTCTTGACGCTCCAGCATCTATTACAGCTTTTGCATCTTCTGTGCTTCTTACTCCACCAGAAGCCTTAACACCTATATTCTCTCCAACAGTTTCTCTCATAAGTTTTATGTCTTGTGGTGTTGATCCACCTGTTCCAAATCCAGTAGAAGTTTTAACATAATCAGTTCCTGCTTTTTTTGCAAGTTCACAAGCTATTTTCTTTTCTTCATCAGTTAAATAGCAAGTCTCTATTATAACTTTTACTAAAGCTTTTCCATCAGCTGCATCTACAACTGCTTTTATATCATTTTGAACATAATCATATTTTTTATCTTTAAGTGCTCCTATGTTTATAACCATATCTACTTCATCAGCACCTTTTTTGATTGCATCTATAGTTTCGAACGCCTTAACTTCTGAAGTATTTGATCCTAAAGGAAACCCTATAACTGTACAAACTTTAACATCAGATTCTTTTAATTGCTCTTTTGCAAACTCTATATATGATGGATTTATGCATACTGAGAAAAATCCATATTCTTTTGCTTCTTCACAAACTTTTTTTACGTCACCCTCTGTTGTTTGTGCTTTTAAGACAGTATGGTCTATGTATTTTGCTAATTCCATTTTAACCTCTCCTTTTTGATTTATATTTCAACCTATCAAAATGTAATATTTTTATAGATTATATTTATTAAGTTTATATTCAATTTAATTTATTATGGAACAAATTTCTCTGATCCTTTTAAAACAAGTTGAGGAATTATTATTCTTCTTTTTATTTGGTCTTTTGGAGACACATTGTTTAATTTATCCATAAGCATTTTCATTCCTGCTTTTCCCATTTCAATAGTAGGTCCATTTACTGAGCTTATGTTCATTCCTAAAATATTTACTAGATCTAACTTGTCAAATCCTATTATAGCCATATCTTGTGGAACATTTATGTTTTGTTCATATATCGCTTTTATAGTTCCCAAAATCATCATATTACTAGTTACAAATATAGCACTTGGTCTGTCTTCCATGTTTAATATTTGCTTAGTGATTTCATATGCACTTTCATAATCAAAGTCTCCATAAAATACATATTTATCCTCAATAAGTATATTATTTTCATTTAAAGCTTTTACATATCCTTTGAATCTATCTTTGGTTATTGTGTAATTTTGTTTACCATTAATTATTGCTATCTTATTATGTCCAGCATTTATTAATGCACTAGTAGCATCATACGCTCCTTTTACATGATCTATGAATATACCGCTAAATTCTGAGTATTTAACATATCCATCCAGTAATATAATAGGTATTCCTATTTGCTCTAAAGTATTTAAATATTCACTACTGAAATGATCTTCTGCATATGTTGGAGTTATTATTATCCCTTCTATCCTCTGTTCTTTGAATATTTTAAGAGCTTTAAGTTCTTTGTCTCTTTTATCATCAGTATTGCAAAGTATTATATTCAAATCATTTTCATCTGCTATTTGACTTATACCTTTTATTATTTCTCCAAAAAAAGGATTGTTTATTTCTGGAACTATAACTCCTATAGTATTTGTTTTACTTGTAGATAAACTCCTAGCTATTGCACTAGGTGTATAGTTTAATTCTTTAATTACATCCATTACTTTTTTTCTAGTTTCTTCTTTTACATATCCAGAATCATTCAACACTCTTGATACAGTAGTTCGAGATACTTGTGCTTTTTTTGCAATATCTTTTATAGTTATAGCCATTTTGACTCGCCCCCAAAAAAACTCAAAAATTGTTAGTAAGATAATTATGTTACCGATTCCATTTAGATTATACATTTTTTTTGTCAATACTTCAATACAAATATATCAAAAAGTTCTTAATGTTATTTTAGTAAATAATTTAATTCAAATGAAATCTTTAGATTTCATTTGAATTAAATTTCACATTATCCTAATATCACATCAACATTATGTTCTTTATTATCATCTATAAGCTTTAGTTTATTTGAGTTATTTTTGTTTCCATCAATGATAATATATTTTACATTATTATTTACTTTATCAGGATTTTTAATTGATATATTGTATTTTGATTTCCCATATTTATATTCGATTGAATACTCTTTCCAATCCTTAGGTATACATGGATCTATTACTATTTCATCAGCGTATTTTTTTAATCCCAAAATATCCTCAATACCAACCTTATACATCCATCCTGCTGTTCCTGTATACCAAGTCCATCCTCCTCTACCTATCTGAGAATTAGTAGAGTATACATCAGCTGCCATAACATATGGTTCTACTTTGTATTTTAAACACTCTTTAGCTGTTCTAGTGTGATTTATAGGATTTATGCTATTATAAAGCTTCCATGCTTTATCTCCCTTTCCCATCATAGCATATGCTTTTATAACCCATGTTGCAGCGTGTGTGTATTGACCTCCATTTTCTCTAACTCCTGGGACATATCCTTTTATATATCCAGGATTTAGATTACCTTCATCGAAAGGAGGTGTAAATAAAAGAATCATTCCTTCATCTTCTTTTACCAAATATTTGTTTAAAGATTCCATGGCTTCCTCTCTTCGATCCTTATCTCCACCGTTTGATATGACCGCCCACGATTGCGCTAGTGAGTCTATAATACATTCTGAGTTTTCTATAGATCCTAGAGGAGTTCCATCATCAAAATAAGCTCTTTTATACCACTTACCATCCCATGCATTTTCTTCTATTCCACTTAATATCTTTTTAGCATAATCATTATATTTTTTTTGAATATCCAAATCATTCATTTTTTCGCATATTTTTGAGAAGTCAACTAAAATAGTGTATAAAAACCATCCAAGCCATACACTCTCACCTTTACCCTTATTTCCAACAGTACTCATACCGTCATTCCAATCTCCAGAGCCCATAAGAGGAATACCATGTTCTCCAAATTTTAGAGATCTTTCAATACTTCTTATGCAATGATTGTATACAGATGCTTTTTCCTTAGATACTCTAGGTACACCATATCTTTCATCATCTTCTTTTAGTTCATCCTCTTCTAAAAAATGAACTTGTTCTTTTAATATAGCGTAATCTCCAGTATTTTTTATATACTCAATAGTTGCATAAGGTAACCAAAGTAAATCATCAGAAAATTTGGTTCTTATACCCTTATCATCCTCAGGACCAGGATGCCACCAATGCTGTACATCCCCTTCAACAAACTGATGTGCACAATGAAGTAGTATTTGTTCTCTAGTTTGATCTGGAATTAAATTTAGAGCATTCATAGAGTCTTGAAGTTGATCTCTAAATCCATAAGCACCTCCAGATTGATAAAAAGCTGATCTTGCCCATATTCTACAGCATATGTTTTGATAAGAAAGCCAATTATTTAGCATCAAATCCATAGACAGATCCGGAGTCTTAACTTGAATTTTTCCTAATACATCATCCCACATTTCAATTGAATCATCTAATGCACTTTTAGCTTTATCTACATTCCTATATTTATCTACTATATGATGTATATTTTGAACATCACTATCTTGACCTAATAAGAATACAACTTCTTTTTCCTCATTAATATCAAGCTCAATACAAGTTTGTATACAGGCACATGGATCAAATCCAGCTCCTACATTATTCGATAACATTTCTCTTTTTAAACTAGCTGGATTTTTTAATTCTCCATTAGATCCTAAAAACTCTAATCTATCACCAGTATAAGAATTAACTTTTTCCGAACACGCCATATAACTAATTCGAGGTGAATAATCTGGGTTGTAAGGGTTTTTAATAATCATTATATCATCATTCATATCTGTTATTATATACTTTTGCATAGTCTGATCACTAACACCCATTACAGGTCTTATATAATTTGTAAGAGTTAGTTTTCTTTTAGAATTAGATTTATTTTTAAGCTTAATTATACTAATTTTGATAGATTCATCATTTGGAACAAACATAACAAGCTCTTGCTGTATTCCATTGCTATCATGAACAAATTTTGAATATCCATGGCCATGATGTACCGTATAACTTTCCTTCTCCCTTATAGGAAGAGGAGTTGTAGTCCATATACGACCACTATAATCGTCTCTTATATAGATAACCTCTGAACTTGGATCTATTACAGGGTCATTTGACCAAAGAGTCAGCTTATTTTCTCTACTGTTTTTTGACCATGTATATCCTGAACCATTCTCAGATACTTGAAACCCAAACTTTTTATTAGATATTACATTTATCCAAGGCAAAGGAGTTCTAGTGCCTTCCTTTATTCTTATAACATACTCTTTTTTATCTTTAGCAAATCCTCCATATCCATTAAAATAATCAAGATCTAACTGTTCATCTAAACTTTCATACTCTGTATTATCATCATTAAATATTTTTTGTTCTATGTCATATTCATAATCTGTATAATCCAATTGAGACTTAATAGATTCACACCCAGATTTTAAAACTATTCTTGCAGCAGAATAAAACAGAATTTGATCTTCTTTAGGAATAGTATTTGCATTTCTTATAAATATGCCACCGTGTTTATCTATTAAATCATATCCATACTTTGATCTAACTGTTTCAATTATAAGATCCTGAAGTGGTTGCAAATAATTACTCTCATCCTCATTCAAAATTAAAATATCAACAACTAATCCCTTCATTCTAAAATACTCATGAGCATTTAAAACTTGTTTTACAATATCTATTTCTTCTTCATTCTTTATACTAACAAGAACTATAGGTATATCCCCAGATATTCCATAAGCCCAAAGAGAATTTTGAGCCTTTACATTATTCTTTATTATATCTTGATACCTTCTTTTGCTAGGACTTAAATATAGTATATGAGATATCATATCTTGATAAGTTGTTACTTCTTCTTCACCAAAATTTAAATATGAACTTTCCACTTGACTTCTAATATCTGCTAATTCAAATATTCTATCCATACAAGATATATCATGATATTTTTTAACTAGACTTAATACATCATCCATATTATCACCAATAGAAGTAGTAAAAAACACCTCTACGCTGCAACCAGCATCTATATTTACTTTTTTCCTCAAACTCATTATTGGATCTAATACAGCTCCACAAGTATTAGTCAACGGTTCATTTAAAGCCTTTGGATTTTTAATATTATTAGCTCTCCCTATGAAATTATCTCTATTTGTTTCATACTCTAAATTTCCTATACTATCAGCCTTAGTAGAAATAGTATGAGCCATCCATATTTTTTGCTCACCTTCACTTCTAGGCCTTCTTGAACATATTATACTCTCATATTCTAAAACTGGCTTCGTTCTTATAAATAAATTGGTAAACGCTGGATGAGCAATGTCAGCAGCCTGATCTATAAGAACAGTTTCTAAATAACTAGTTAGCTCAATCATTGTAGATTCCTTAGAATTGTTAGTAATAGTAACCTTTCTTATCTCTGCATCATCCTCTGTAGATACTACAATCTGAGTATTGGTTATTATATCCTTATCTTTTCTAGTAAATTCAGCCTTATCTTGATGAAATTTCACCTTATAATAATCTGGTTTATTATCTATAGGTTTATAAGTTGTTGAAAAAATATCGTTATTATTTAAATTCTTTACAAATATATAGAGACCATAATTACCTGTTGCCAAATCTTCTCTCCATCTACTAACCTGTAATCTATTCTTTTTAATATATCCTCCTCCACAATCAGTAACCATACTCAAATATTTCCCATTTGATAAAATGTGACATCTCGGAATTTTATGATCAACCTCATCGTATTCTCTAGTCACCTTAGGGACAATATTTTTATCTTTTTCTAAAGGCTTTATTTGCTCCTTGTAGTCTTTAGTTATAATACTTCTTACAGGTATCTTCTCTTGAAGTAATATTTCTGCTCCTTTCACCGAAGGATCTGCATGAAATCTTTTTTGCATTATATTAAAATTTAAATAATTATTAATAGTTACAAAGCTCATTCCTTGATGATGAGCCATGAAGCTTTCTACTATAGAGTTTTCTTTACCTAATGTAACTCTATCATTTGTAAAATCTATAGCTTCATATAATCCATATTTTCCTTCCATACCCATATCAATAAGCTTTTTAATATTTCTAATACACTCATTTTCATCGAATAGTAAGGCTAATACAGTGGAATACGGAGATATAACCATATCTTTAGAAAGACCTCTTTTAAGTCCTAAATCCGGTACCCCGAAAGCCTTATATTGATAATTCAAATCCATATCAAATTTATAATAGCCTGACTCAGAAGTACCCCATGGCACATCTCTCCTAGTACCATATTTTTTTTGCGCTCTAATTACAGTATTATAAGTTTCATCTAAAAGTGAATTACTATAATTTTTCATTACGATAGGAGGCATGAAATATTCAAACATAGTAGCAGTCCAAGAAACCAACCCTCTGTATCCATCAACTATAGATAAAGACCTTCCTAATTTGAACCAATGTTTTTGAGGAATCTGTTTTTTAGCAACAGCAATATAACTTGTAAGCCTTGCCTCTGATGCTAAAAGATCATAATATGAATTTGTAAGCTTATTTGAATCTACATCATATCCAATTGAGAACAAATCTTTTTCAAAATCATACAATTCAGTAAAGTCTGTATTATCTACAATATTATCTATAATTTTAGTTAAATCTATTATCTTATTTTCAAATTCATCTATATTATTTATTAAATTAGATATAGTCTCTTTTGATTTTATCAATTCTTCATTTTGAGTTTTTATCTCATCTATTTCTTTTAATATATCTTTATAAATTTGTCTAAGTCTTAACATATCCGTATTTATGTTTACTTCATCCACTAATTTATTCAAATCTCCAATGCTTTTTAAATATGTCTTATGATAATCATTTAATAAAACAGAATTGATATCATATATAATACTTTTAATAAGATCACATACATTCAGATCTGCATCATTATAAAAGTTTTCATTTAAAATTAAATCTACAAATAATTTTTCAAAATCATTAATACATAAATTTTCTTTTTCAATAATAGATTCTATATCTTCATATTCATAATCGCAAACAATTATACTATCTCTAATTCCCTCTAAAATAGATTTGTCTACAATAGGCTTACTAATATATTCTAATAACCCTTGCTTTAAAGTCATTAAGTACCCTACAAAATTACCACTATCCACAGTCGATACATATCTAGGCAATAAAACATTCAAATTTTTAGTATCATACCAGTTAAATAAATGTCCCTTATACTTTTCTAGTTTCTGAACACTTTCTAATGTGTTACTTATTTTACTTAACATAGTTGTAGTAGATATATATCCTAAATCTCTTGCTGACATTATTGATATTAATAAAAACCCTATATTAGTAGGCGACGTTCTTTCAGCTACTCCATTGTACGGATTTTCTTGATAATTATCAGCTGGAAGGTAATTTTGATCTTTTCCTGCAAAATCTTCATAATATAGCCAAGTTTTTCTAGCTAGTTTTCTAATTAATAATCTATCTTTTTTATCAATATTAATTTCCCTATCACTTTCAATTTGTTCACTTATTCTATAAGCTACAGCAGGCGATATAAGCCACAACAAGCATATTAAGAGAGCATATATAGTGTTTGTAGGGTTTAAAATATATACAAGCGCAAATGTAATAACAGATACATAAATAGACACCTGCATTCTTTTTAAATAACTGTTCATATCATTTTTAAGTTTCTTTTCTGCGTCAGCAGCTGTTGTCCATTCTAATAGATTCTTTTTAGATATAAAAACTCTGTACAAAGTTCTACTTATAGCATCTAACATTAAATATGACTGATATGGTAAAAAAGCAAATAAAATTAAAGCTTGATATAAAAGACCTTTACACCCGTATATTAAATCCGAATTCGTCTTTGTAGTTATATTCTTGTAATATTTACACACTATACAGTTTATAAACTCTAAAATTATAGGAAGCACAAATGCAAAAACTGAAAATCCTACCCAAATCCACCAGTAACCAGGAAGAATAGTTAGACCTAATATAATTAAAATCAATGTAGAAACAGAATCTAAACTTCTTCTTAAATTATCTTTTATCTTCCACTTAGATAATGCTGATAATGGATTTTTTGAAAATAACCATCTTACAAGCTGCCAATCACCTCTTATCCATCTATGGAGCCTCATACTAAAAGAACTATAATTAGACGGATAAGAATCTATAAGCTCTATATCTGTTGCAAGCCCAGCCCTTATATAAGATCCCTCTAATAAATCATGACTTAAAACACTATTTTCAGGAATAGCATTTTTAAGAACCTTACTAAATACATTTAAATCGTATATACCCTTTCCTGTGAAAATACCTTCAAAAAATAGATCTTGATAAACATCAGAAACAGCAGTAGTATAACTATCTATACCACCTTGACCTGCAAATATTTTTGTAAACATACTTTTTCCTGTGCTTTCAATATCAAGGCCTATTCTAGGTTGAATAATACCATATCCATCTACAACTACATCTCTTGTTTTACTTAAAATAGCTTTATTTAAAGGATGAGTTATAGTTCCTATTAATTTTTTAGCACTATTCATAACAAGATTTGTATCGGCATCAATAGTTATTACATATTTAATTTTATTTTGTATATGAGAAATATCTGATGATATCATAGAATACGAAGTATCATTAGATCCTTTTAATAATTCATTAAGCTCAACTAATGCACCTCTTTTTCGCTCCCAGCCCATCCATCTATTTTGATGCTTTGAGTATTGTCTATGTCTATGAAAATAAAAGAATATATCTCCTTTTTTATACTTTTCGTTCAACTTTCTTACTTTTTCAAATGCTTTCTCTATTATAATATTGTCTCCATCTGTATGCTCTTCTTTTGAATCCTTAAAATCTCCAGCTATACAAAAATATATATTATCCTCTTTATTTGAATTATAATACACCTCTAACTTGTCTATAAGTTCATCAACAGATTTTTCACTTGTAATTAAAGTAGGTATTACAACCATAGTTGAAGCATTCTCATCTATACCATTCCTATATTCTAACTTTGGTAAAAAATCAGGCTCAACATTATGTGTTACAATCCAATTAACTAAATTTATAGCTATAGTACTTGATGGTATATAAGAAAAAATAAATACCACTAAACTAACATATATATTGTTATTCATTTTATAAGAGTACGTAGTCATCAATAAAGTTAATATCCACGTTATTATTATTATAGGCAAAAAATATATTACATATGGATATTTAGTATTTTTATTTGAAATATCATTATATCCAAAACATGACAATAACTCTGTTACTCCATTTCCAACTATGTAATATCCAACATGATTTAATTTATTATTTTTATCACCAATCTGATTTGATAATTCAATAGCTTTTTTTACTATTTCAAATTCAGGTATATTGTATTTTTTAGATAATTTTTCAATTTTGCTTCTATAATAATCTCTACTTTCAAAATCCATTTTATTATATACATCACAAGGATCATCCTTTAAGATTTTTTCAACTACAGATAATGATTCAAATACACTTATCCAGTTCAACTTAGAGATTTGATTTAAACTTATTATAGAGTTTCCCATTGCCATTTGTCTATACGCCTGATCCTTATGTTGAAGCTTTATTATTTCATCCAAGGTTATATTATATTCAGACAAATTTTGTTCTATAAAACTCTTTATTTTTCCTAAATCATAGTCTTCACTTCTCATTTTCTTCATTAAATATTCAACATAAAAAAAGTCAATTTTATTTTCTTTATTAATTTCTTTTCTGATAAAATCCATTAATTCTTCATTATTCATATTCAGATCTTTTATATTTTCATACTTTAATTGATCTTTATAAATAAGTTCACAAATATTTCTTATTTTTTCAACAATACAACATCTAATAACAATAGACAAAGACCATATTTCTGCAATAGAAAGAATACTATGTTTTTGATATGACTTTATAAACTCTATTATCACACTCTCATCCAATTTTGCATCAGTATGAGATACAAGCTCAAACAATATATCATATACCCTTGGAAATCCTTCAAATATACCATTTGATAATACATTCAATTCTAAAAATCTATCTTTATCTACCTCTTGCCTTACAAACTTAACTTCTTCCTCTAATTTATAAAAATTATCTAATAGCCATTTTGAAGCTCCTGATAAATTTTCTTTATCTTCATCTATTTCATTTAAATGTTTATACAATTTAAATATAACATCATAATTATTATTCAATCTAGGTAATAAAGATCTACAACTTGTATATTTTTCACTCACTATATGCTTTCGAGCTATATTCATAGAATGATTTTGGAGCTCTTCATTACTCAATAAAATATTATCCATACTGATATTTTCATATCCGTCTATTTTTTTATTGTACTCACTCATATCTTATATTCCTCCTACAAAAGAGTTGTCGTCTAATTTGCTATTTATCCGAAAGCTAAAAATTCAGCTAGAGTAAAAACTCTTCTGAATTAAGTTTCGCTTTATCATAAAAAATAAAAGGCATTATAGCCTCTTATTTTCTAATAATTTCTCTATTTTTGAACTTAAATCTATCGAAAGTTCCTCGGCATACTCTTGGCAAATACCTTCAGTGTATAAATTAAATAAAGCTTTTTCTCTATCTGGTAAAACTAGGCACCACCCTTTGTCAGTATTAATCCTTACACCTTCGAATAATTCTATATCTCTATTATTATTTTGCATTATTATATTCTTTATAACTCTTCCTTTATCATCCCACTCACACTGAATCTGTTTTTTTATAAAATAAAACTCAGGAATTTCATCTACTATATCACTAAGTTTCATCTTATTTTCTGCTAGAAAATCTATAGTTTTACAAACAGCACTAATAGCATCAAAATTAAATAAATACTGATCAAACATCTCTTCATCTTTTAAAATCTCATTCATAAAACAAGAGTGAGAGTGCTTTGTCTTAGTTATTTCAATATCGTATTTTTGTGCTAGTTCTTGTATTATCATAGGCATAGTATGAGGCATTACTATTTTCTTAGCTTTTTTTGATTTTAGTAGAATAAGAGTTGTTAAAATATTATACTTTTCATTATTTATAATTCTTCCTTTTCCATCTATTAGCAATATACTTTCTCCATTTTGACTCAAAACAACTCCAAAATCTAAATTGTTATCAACTACATTTTTAGACATATCGTTTAAATATAAATTAATGTCGTCATAACCTTTAATAGAATAATCACAAGATACATCACAACCTATTTTTTCGAAAACCTTATTGGCTAATTTCATAATGTCACTACATATAGAACTTATCAAAATTTTAGGTCTACTGGTGTTTATATCATATAGATTATTTATATTTTTTATATTTTCATCTATATAAAAATATGAAAAATTATTTACTTCTATGATATCCTTAATGTCTTTTGCCTTACATCTTTCAAAGTCATCTCGGTTAAATAAATTTTCTATTTTTATTTCTACAGATCTATCTATATTTGCTCCACTTTCATTCATAAATTCAATATGAACTTCATCATTTTTCAAGTGATTTATGCTAACATGTATACCACCTTTTGCTTTATAATGTCTTATTGCAAATCTGTTTACTGCAAGATTTGTATTTTTAATATCTATAACTCCAACTCCAGTTGAAAGTATCCCAGATATTAATGAGTTTTTAATTATTTGTGAAGCATTAAAGCAATCGCAACTAATAATAATAGATGTATCTTTATGTAATGTAGACGCATATGCAGACCCAAGTCTAGATGCAAACTCAGGATTTATCTGTGTGTTTATGTGTCCATATACATCCTTATATCCAAAAATATTTTTTCCTACTTTAGTTCCCCATACAACATTTTGACTTATTATCGTGTCTTCCTTGATTATTTTATCTGGCCATATCTTGGCATTAGGGTTTACCTTTACTCCACACGACAATAAACTTCCTTTACCTATTGCAGATTTTTCAAATGTATTTATTCTGTTTTTTAGTTCTACATCATTACATACAACCGTACCTCTACAATGAGTGCTACTTCCTAGTTTAGAATTTTTCCATAATATACTCTTTTTTAAACTACTGTCATTACCTATATCACAGTTAGGTCCAATAATCGAATATGAATTTATGTGTACATTATCTTTGATACTAGAATTTTTAGCTATATAAACAGGAGATTCTAATTTAGTATTTTTACCAATTTCAACCCCATCTTCTATCCATATTCCTTTTTCTATTTCTCTAGCATTAATATCTACACAAACTTTTCTATCTAATATGTTAAAATGTGTCTCCATATAAGAATTTAAATCTCCTATATCATTCCAATAATCTTGTGTAATATATCCGTACATAGGAATGTTGTCTTCTAATAATTTAGGAAATAAATCCTTACTAAAATCAAAATTAACACCTTTATCAAAATAATCTAAAACTTCTGGTTCCAATATATAAATACCAGTATTTACTGTATCACTAAATACCTCAGACCAACTTGGTTTTTCTAAAAATCTTATGACTCTACCTGATTCATCAGTTATAACAACTCCATATTCTAGCGGCACATCTTCTCTTCTCAAAACAATAGTAGCCTTTGATTTTTTTTGTCTATGATAATCAATAGCTTTTCTTATATCAAGATCCGTTAATGCGTCACCACTTATAACTATAAAAGTGTCGTCTAAAAATTCTTGTGCATTTTTAACACTTCCTCCTGTTCCAAGAGGAATATCTTCTATAAAATATTCAAGATTTACGTTCCATTTATCTCCAGATTCAAAATGATCCATTATAATAGATGGCATATAAGCCATAGTTACAGCTATATCTTTTATGCCATGCTTTCTTAATAGATCAATAGAATACTCCATAACCGGTTTGTTAAGTATTGGTACCATAGGTTTTGGTATATCGCACGTAAGAGGTCTTAACCTAGTTCCTTTACCTCCAGCCATAATAACTGCTTTAATATCAATCACTCCTCACAAATAATAACTATTTATATACTCTCCAAATAATCAATTTAAATACATTAATTTACAATTTTTTCTATAAATAGTTTTAATTTAATTTTTATAGGTATTGTATTAATTTCACTATCACTTACAATATCTACACTTGCTATGTTGGCTCCATCTTGCGTATAATAATTTATTTTTCCAACTTTTTCCCCTCTATTTATAGGATATGTTAACTTATCTAGAATAATTCTTCTTTCCATCTTTTCTTTATCTTTTTTTACAATCCATAGATCTTCTTTTGTTTTTAAATTTACTTCCAATTCACTTATTCCATATAAATATGTCTTTCCTATAAATGTATCTTTTTTAACTATTCTACTTTTCTCAAAATTATTCTTTCCATATTCTAGAAGTTGTTTTGATGCGCTAGTTCTTTTTTTAGAACTTTGAGCTCCTAAAACAATACTTATAACTCTAAAGTCTTTATTCTTTTCATTTGTACTTTTAATATTCATAGTTGAAGCTAAGCAATATCCCGCTCTTCCCGTAAATCCTGTCTTCAACCCATCGACATCTTGCATTATTCTAAGTAAAGCATTAGTATTATTTCCTATAAACCCTCTTTTATAATTTGTATGAGTTTGTATACTTGTTATAGCTAAAACATCTTTCTTGTAATTGTCTATTAAGTATTTAGCTAATACGCTTAAATCTCTAGCCGTAGACATGTTTTCTTTAGGAGTTTCCATATCTCCATTGATTCCATAAACAGGTAATCCATGTGGATTTATATACGAGGTACTATCCATCCCTATTTCTTTAGCTTTTTTATTCATCATTCCAACAAATGTTTCTGTGTCTCCACCTACATGCTCTGATATTGCAACAGCAGCATCATTTCCAGATACAACCATTATCCCTTTCATTAAGTTTATCAATTTAACCTTTTCTCCAGTTTTCAATCTATATGTTGAACCGCTTGTTCTAGCTGCTTTAGAGCTTATCTCTACAACATCATCTTTTAATACTTTCTTATTTTTTATGCTATCTAGAGTTACCAACAAAGTCATCATCTTAGTTAAACTTGCACATGGCATTTGCTGGTCTGCATTTTTTTCATATAAAACATTACCACTTTCTTGATCTATAAGTATAGAAGCCTTTATATATCTATCCATATCATAGTTTTGAGCATTTGATATATTTGTAAATAATGCAAATATAATTATTAATGTTGTAATTTTAGATTTCAATTTATCACTCCCTCAAAGTTTTACTTGTTTTAATACTATTTAATATTTACTATTTGTTTTTTTATAATTCATATAAATTGAATTTTTACCTTGACATCTTTCTCACAACAGTTGATGTCCATGTAGCTATAACAGTTACACCTAAAAACATTTCAATTGAAGCTAATATCTGTCCATGGTGATTGATAGGTATAATTTCTCCATAACCAACTGTCGTAAATGTAACTATACTGAAGTACCAAGCCTGAAAATAATCACTCATAAATTCTTTAAAATCTAGACTTAGCATATCTAAAAAGCTATACTTAATCGTCCTATGGTAATTTATAGCACAATCAACATTTATATTAAATCGAAGTCCAGCTATCATATATAAGTAAGCAAATATACTTATCAAAATAAATGAAAAAAATAAAACATTTTGTGGTTTTTCTCCATATCCCACTATATATTTAGATACCAAATCCATTATTTTAGGGACTATATACTTGTGATATTTTTTTTGTTTTAAAACTTTAAAAAAACTAGTTGCTTTAGATTCAAACTCATTTTTATCTTCATCATTTATAAGAGGAAATATCATTTTTCCATTGTACATTCTCTCTTTATAATAATATTTTCCACTTTCTTCATAATCGCCTATTATATTGGATTGATTTTTAGCAATTCTATATGCATTTCTAGCATCTATATATCTTTTTTTATCGTAGTCTACATTTTTAAGTATAAATTTAGTATTAGAAGAAAATCTGATTCCATCAAGTTTCACTCCATTTGATATATTTTTAAATATAAACTCCTGTCCTAGAAATTTAGACATATAAAAAACAGACTTACTTTTACTGCTTAAAAATTCACTCTTATCAAATGTGCAATTTCTTATAAATACACAGTTTTCAAATGAAACATTTTGATTGAATCTTGTATTTATAAATAAAACATCCGAATAAAATTTATAATCATCAAAGTATACATTTTTATTAAATACTGAATAAGAAAAGTCGAAAGAAGCTTTTTTGTTTAAGTTATTTATTTTTATATTTGATATGTTAATATCTTGCTCAAATATAATACCTCTAAAATCATATATGTTTTCTTTTTTATTCCATAAATACTCACTTGCTTCTATATCTCCATTCAATATATTAGTTATAGTTTTTTTTTCTTTTTCTGACTTAAATTTTCTATGAAATAAGCAGTATTCTGAAACACCATCTGTATGCCTATAGCATGTACAATCTCCAAGCTCCCACTTACATTTCATGAAATACAAACCTCCATAAACTATAAAAAATTCATCTAGTCGCTACGCATTGACTCATGTCGCCAACGATCCCTATTGGGTTTCATTCTCAAAATTCGCATTCCTTCATAGCGCCAACAAGTCTTAAGACTCTGTTACTTAAAAATAGTTGTAAGTGTACCTATTTCATCAATGTTACCCACAACTTAAGAATCATATAATTTCCTATAAAGTAAAATTTCCCATCGTGCCATCTCATATATACTATAATTCGTATCATAAATTATATTCATCCAAAACCTTGAAACGTTTACAATTTTCTATTTGCTATAAGAAGGCATTTATAATATATTATTGACACTTATATAATTTTTATCCTTAAACAAAATACAATGTCTTATTTAAAAATAAATATCTAGATATTTCCCGGGAATTTTATATAACAATTAATGCACACACTTCATAAAATGTTGTATAAGGAGGGATATTTTGTGTCTAATTTTGATAAGTCGAAATTACATGTCAACTTTATGGATGGAGTTAATAAGATCAATCCTATAATCCCAAGAAAATATACTCTTGCCCATTCAGATGAAACAGGTGAGCTTTTTTTAGATATAGGAAAAGATTATAACTACAAAGCTATTACATCATTTCAGGATGAAATTTTAGGAGAGTGGATAAATTTTTACAATATGTATTATCTACAATTTTACGCTTATATAAGTGGTGGTGAGTTTAACTTTAAAGAATCTGCAATACGATACAATATATTTCAAAAAGAACTTCCTTTAGCTCTTACCGCTATAATCAATGGAGATAAAACTTTTTTTAAAACTCATTCATATTTATATAAATCTCCTATATTTATTAAATTCAATTCTATATACCCAGCTTTTAATAAGATTGAGTATTTTGGAAAAATTAAAGATTATTTTATTTAAATACTAAAAGCCCTAATTTTAGTTGAAATTAGGACTTTTAGTATTTATCATTAATTTATATAATTTTCTTATAAATAAAAAATTCGTCTAGTCGCTACGCACTGACTTGTGTCGCCAACAATCCCTATTGGGATCCGTTGCTCAAATCTAGTTGTAAGTGTAATTCTTTAACCAATGTTATACACAGATTCAAAATCCTATAGTTTTCTATAGAATAAAAAGAGAGGTTAAAAATATGAAAAAAATACTCGTATTAATAATTTTATGCTCATATATATACTATCAAGTTACAGATATTAAAGTTAACAAAGTAAATATATATTCAAATAAAATTTCTAATGATTCAAGTATACGAATACTCCAGATATCTGATATTCACAACAGAAATTTAAACAATACAAGTTTATTACATTATATTAAAGAATCTAATATAGATATGGTTGTTTTAACGGGGGATGTTATAGACGCTACAACTGAAGATTTTGAATCCATATACTCATTTTTAGATTCATTGATAAGTATAAATCCAAATGTATATTTTGTAAGCGGTAATCACGAATGGAGAAACTCAAATAAAAATGAATTCATAGATTCTCTAAGAGACAAAAAACTAATAGATTTAAATAATTCAAACGAAGTATTTGAAAAGAATAATATAAAAATAAATGTTTCCGGAATTGATGATCCTTACACTAACCATGAAAATACATATTCGGCTTTTAAAAATATAGATAACAAATATTTTACTATTTTATTGTCTCACTCACCTAATGTTATTATAAAACATAAAAACATAAGCTCTGATCTTATTTTATGCGGTCATACGCATGGAGGTCAAATTAGACTTCCTTTAATAGGAGGGCTTATAGCTCCTGGACAGGGCATTTTCCCAGAATACGACAAAGGATTATATAATCTAGATGACAATAGAAAACTTTATATAGATAGTGGTGTAGGAACAAGTACTCTTCCAATAAGGTTTTTAAACAAAAGCCAAATAAGCTTAATAGTTGTACAAAATTAAAAATTCGTCTAGTCGCTACGCACTGACTCATATTGCCAACAAGTCTAACGACTCTGTTGCTTAAAAATAGTTGCAGGTGTAGATATTTAATTAATTTTATCCATATGTTCAAAACTATGTAGTTTCCTATAAAATCAAAAAGAGCCTTACGGCTCTAATATTGATAGATTATTTATAATAAACTTAGCTCCTAAATTTTATAGAAAACAAAATCTAGCTAACTAAATATCATTTGATTTTTTCATTATTACCATTACTAAAATTAATGAAATCAATACAACAATTATATTTAACATTAATTTATAGTTTATTTTTTTATCTTCTTCGTTCTTATCTTTTGTATTTTCTTCAGTTAAGTTTGATAAAGTACAGATTTCTTGATTTTCTTTTTCTATATAATCCTTATAACTCTGTATATCATAAGAAGGTATTTGAGAATATTTGTTACCAAATAAGACTGTGTATTCATTCCTATTATCTTTTTTAAATACTATTTTATCTACATAATAGCTAATCTGTATATCTTGTATATTAATAGGCCTATCATCTTTATTATGTATAACTACTTTAATACTATCTGGGTTGAGAAAATAACCCGCACGCAAATCTGACTTTATAACATTTTTTTCTTCTTTGTAGTTTTCGAGATTTATTTTATAAATGTTCCCATAATCTATTTTTTGGAATTCTTCATATTTATTATTTTTATAGTAGATGTCATAATTTCTTTTAAAATCATCTTGACTAATAATTTTAATATCATTTATATTCAGATTGTCTTTATTATTTATTATTATAATGGTATCATTATTTTCTTGTTTAATATTAAAATCAGCTTGTTTTGTTTTTTTAGAGTATTTATTAACAACGTAATATGGAAGAAACTCATTTTTATCATTAATAATTCTAATATCTAATAAATCGTCTTTTGCATATCTATAAATTTCTTCGTCTAAAAGAAATGATTTATATTTATTATCATTATTGTGATAAATTTCTTTTGAAAATTTCCAATCATCGATATTCTCATTTGCAAAACTATTTGTAGAAAAAAATAATATACATATCAATGCTACTAGAATTTTCTTCACACATTTTCATCTCCTGCCTCTATGTTTCTTCTAAGATTTTGATAAACATATGATATTCCTATTAATACTATACCAAAACAGAAATATGCAATTATTTTTCCTCCAGTACTTAAAAATGCTAAATCAAATATAAATAGTTTTCCAGTTGAAAATATAGATAATCCCAGTCCAAATCTTCTTATAACAGCAAACTTATTTTTAAACCCATAAGTTATGTAGACAAAAGACATAACAATAAAAAATATACTTATTATAAGACTTATATTGTTTAAATTAAATTGATTTACAAGTAATGCTGTAGTCGATCCTAAAATATACACAGCTAAAGTCATAGGGTATATTTCTAAACTTAATCCTTTTTCCTTTATTAATCTTAGTGTTAAATCCTTTATACTAAAGAATACAAATATATTGTACGTTATTAGAATTAAAATAGGTAATGCTTTATAACTATTATTTATTGATGGACTAACATTTAAAAAGTTCATACCAAAGCCCAGTATATCTACAAATATATATAAAGCAATAGATATTTTATCAACTATATTATCTTTAATTACTTTTATTTTAGTTATGCAATAAGCAAAAATAGCAGTAATTAAGGATTCAGAAATTAAAAAATAAAAGCTATCATAATGATATAACTTTGTGTATTTATCATAAAAAACAGAACCCATTCTTAATAAATATATCCAAGTAGTTATAATCATAAAATACTTATAATACGTTAGTAGTTTACCTTTCTTGGTATATTTAAATAACTCTTCTTCACTTAACTTTACTGCATATAGACTAAATATATATATTATACTTAAAGTAATTAAAGTATATTTCAAGATAAAATACTCAACAACCCAAGGATTACAAAGGTCTTCTATAATAAATAATCCTACACTTAACGCTAATACAATCCATCCTCCAATTTCCATTTTTCTCATATCTTTTTTAACAGAATAGAAGATCATTAGAATTGATTCTATAAGCCATCCAAGTATAGCCCATTTGATACCAAATTGTAAAGGTATCATTAAAATACTAAAAGCCATAGCAATAATATAAAACATCATTTGTGTGTCTTTTTCTTGTGAAGCGCTTTTTTTAATAAACTCAGCCAGTCCCAAATATATTAGTGCATATGCAAATGCAAGCATTCCTTCATATGAATCATATCCTCCAATTTCAAATAATTGATAAACGGTTAAACAATTGATTACTGTGTTTAATCCTAGTAAAATAAAATCCACCTTTTTAAGATTAATTTTTTCTCTAATTGGATATGTAAAAGTTATAAACAAGTACATTATAAATGTTAATATTGAATAAATCACACCAATAACTTCACTAGGTGATTCAAAAGCTAAGTATGTAAAACAAGGAATATTAAGTAAAAAGCTTAGATAATTTATATAAATCCATCGTCTTTCTAAAGATAGCTTTAAAACCAATAAATTTAAAACTGATAAATATCCCATAGCTATATATATTTGACCACCCGCTATTCCTTCAATAAATACATAAGTAAAAAATGGTAAATACCCTCCTACAAGAGATATTCCGCATATTGTCATAGATTTATATCTTTGAGATAGTAATAAAGATGCCATAGTTACTAAAATAGATAAACCTACACTTATCGGCATACTAATTATGTTTAAAATAAAGTAACTACTAAAAACAGAAAAGTATAATGCTCCTATTCCTCCACCACTTAATCCAAGAGCAAATAAGTTTTTTTCTTTTCTATTTAACCACTCTCCTGCCCCTAGAAGTGCTCCCCCTAACAAAAAGCTGGAGATCCCCTTCATGTATTCATTAAACCATGTCGAATAAGTATATCTTGTTGCAGTAGCAATTCCAAATAAAAGTAAAATTATACCCGCTTTATTTATCCAGTTAAGTCCTATCTTAACTTCTATATCGTTATACTTTTTCTTTTTCTCAATAACTTCTTCACTAATACCTTCACTTTTTAGTTCATTATACTCTCTTTTTATTTCACCAATAATATCTTCTTTTTCTTTTTTAAGTTGCTCTTTTTTTATTTTAATTTTTTCATTTAACTCTCTTTCTAATTTTTCTATATCAGAAAAGATCTCTTTTTTTTCGACTCCCAATTCTAGTTGAGCAATTCTTTTTATTTTGCTAAGTCTATCTTTTGCAGAAATCTCTAACAATTCTAATTTATTAATTTTTTTATTTGTTTCATTATTAAAATACATGTCTATTTTTTTCTTAGATGCATTTAAAATAGATATTTTTTCATTGATAATTTGCTCTTTCAGTGAAATTTTCAAATTCATATTTTCATTTAATAGTTTTCTCTTCTCTTCCTTTAGTTTTTGAGTATCTTTTCTATAATTATCAACTTCTTTTTTAAGTTCAATACTTTCACTTAGTGCATTATCAGAATTTAAATCTCTTATAAGTTCTTCATACTGATTTATAATGTCTTTTTGTTTTTTTAAAAGGTCCTTAGCCTTATTTTTAAGTTCCATAACACTCCTCCAATTTATCCTAAATCTAAAATTTCTAATACTTCATCTTCCAAGAACTTAATAGCTTCGCGATTAGTTAAACTAGAAACCAAACTATATAACAACCTAATTCCAGTTATATTTTACCATATAATTCAAATTATTATATAGTTAAATTATAAATCTGTTCATATTACTATTTAAATTTAAAAATTCGTCTAGTTGCTACGCACTGACTCGTGTCGCCAATTATGACTATATACTCTGTTGCTTAAAATAGTTGCAAGTGTAGTTCTTCCATCAATATTACTACCCATAGAGCTAAAATTTTACAATCCCTTAGTATAAAAAAAAGTAGATATTAACTTAAGTTAATATCTACTTTAATTATTAATTAAAATTCTGCACTTTTTGGTGTTCTTGGGAAAGGTATAACGTCTCTTATATTACCCATACCAGTTAAATACATTATAGCTCTTTCAAATCCAAGTCCATATCCAGCATGCTTTGTTCCACCGAATTTTCTAAGTTCTAAATACCACCAATAATCTTCTTCGTTAAGATTCATCTCTTTCATTCTAGACTCTAGTATATCAAGTCTCTCTTCTCTTTGACTTCCTCCTATTATCTCTCCTACACCAGGAACTAATAAGTCAGCTGCTGCAACAGTCTTATTGTCATCATTAAGTCTCATATAGAAAGATTTGATATCTTTTGGATAATCAGTAACAAATAGAGGCTTCTTGTATACTTCATCAGTTAAATATCTTTCATGCTCTGTTTGAAGATCGCATCCCCATTCTACAGGATAATCAAATTCTTTACCTGAATTTTTAAGAATTTCCACTGCCTCTGTATATGTTATTCTACCAAAATCAGAATTAACCACATTGTTTAATCTATCAAGTAACTCTTTGTCTATAAATTTATTGAAAAATTCCATTTCTTCAGGAGCATTTTCCATAACATAATTAATTAAGTATTTCATCATATCTTCTGCTAAGTTCATATAATCATTAAGATCTGCAAATGCAATCTCAGGCTCAATCATCCAAAACTCTGATGCATGTCTAGATGTATTAGAATTTTCTGCTCTAAACGTTGGTCCAAAAGTATAAATATTTCTAAATGCTAATGCATAAGCTTCTGCTTCTAATTGTCCACTCACTGTTAAATTAGTCTCTTTTCCAAAGAAATCTTTAGAATAATCAACATTCCCATCTTCATCAATAGCTGGATTTTTCATATCTAAAGTAGTTATTCTAAACATTTCTCCAGCACCTTCGCAGTCACTACCTGTTATTACAGGAGTATGCGTATATACAAATCCTTGTTCTTGGAAAAATTTATGTATAGCATAAGCAGCTATAGAACGAACTCTAAATACTGCTGAAAATGTATTACTACGAGGTCTTAAGTGTGCTATAGTTCTTAAGTATTCAAGAGTATGTCTTTTCTTTTGTAGAGGATACTCGTTTGAAGACTCTCCCTCAACAATTATTTTAGTAGCCTTTATTTCGAAAGGTTGTTTTGATCCAGGCGTTAATGCTAACTTACCTTCAACAATTATAGACGTACTAATAGATAATTTACTTATTTCTTTAAAGTTTTCTAAGTTTTCTTCAAATACAACTTGGATATTTTTAAAGAAGCTACCATCATTTATTTCTATAAATCCAAATGCCTTTGAAGATCTTAGTGTTCTTATCCATCCTGATATTTGTATAGTTTGATCAGAATACTTTTGTGTTTCTCTGTAAATTTCTTTTACCAGTATGTTTTTCATACTATTATACCTCCTTATATATTTTTATTTACCCGAAAGCTAAAAATTCTATGCCAATCCTCTTAAAGTTTGAGATAAGAATTTAATCACTTCTGGATTGATTCTTATGCAAGTTAAAACCGATATACTTTCTTTACAAATAAAAAAAAAGTCTTTCATCCCTATAAAGGGACGAAAAACTTATTATTCGCGGTACCACCCTAATTGCCATAATATGGCCACTTAATGTTAAATACAAAGATTTACTTTATATTTTTCATTTGATAACGGTATGAATCCGTCTAAGCCTACTGCCTATTAGATTTCGGTTAGAAACTCCAAGCTGTTCTTCTCTATGACTTTTAATATTGGTCTTTCACCACCACCAACTCGCTTTAATCAAAATAATTCATAGATACTCTTCTCTTCATTGTTTTTAAATATTTTATTTTAATTAGTATTTACATTATATTACCTTTATTTTTTAATGTCAAACATAATTTAACATTAAAGTTTCATCCAAAAGCTAAAAGTTATAAGACTTCATCTGAGCTAAATTTTACTTTATCTATTTTTGATTTTCATCATCTACCCATTCTTTTGCTTCTTCAGTTGCCCTTTGACTTGGTATTGATACATTTGTTTCATCAAATACACTCTCAATATCTGCCCATGCTGCAGTTTCGTGACTTTCTGCTAAATTAGTAAATTTATTTCTTTTGTCTTTATTTTTCATGTCAATCACTCCTTTAATCATATTATTTACTAAATTTAAAAATTTATTATAATTATCTATGTATAATTTATTCTCTAGTTTATTTTTGCTTGTTTTCATGATAAAATATTTTAGATTAGATTTTTATTTTAATAAACTTGTTTTTTTAGGTTGTATTTATAATTATCTATAATATAAATTAATAATGGTAATTATATAATAGTAATTTTAAATTATATAATCATTATTAAATCATATAACTCAAGAAAATATAATTGTAGGAGGATTTATTATGAAAAAAGAGTTCAAGCAAGAAATAAAAAAGAAAGTAGACTTAAAAAACATGAATCAAGCCGAAAAAGACTTATCTACTATGTTCGGTAAGATGATATTAAAAAAATCGATTATACCTATTATTTTAATATTGGTATCATTCTTTGGAACAAAGTCATTTATTCCTAATATTTGGGTAAGATTTGGAATTACGTTAGCTATTACAGCTGGATCTTTCTATTATTTAAAATTGTACAGAGATAAACTTCAACAATTAAAATACTACGAAGGAAAAGTTATATACTTCCAAAAGAAAGAAAATCACTATGAACTTTTACTTAAAAACGGAAAATTGCCTATTAAATTAAATGTTAAAAAAGGTTTAAATGAAAATAATGTTAGAAAAAATCAAATCTTACGTTTATATTACAATGAACCTGAAAAAGTTGCTATTATAGTTAAATAGTTTTTAATAAAACAGAGTCTTTTAATTTAGATTCTGTTTTTTTGTTTATATTAAAATTACAATTTTTGATATTATCCAATTTAATTAATTCTATATAGATTTTTTTAATAAAAAAGTGTAAAATATCATTGTATACAATATACTATACAATTGAAAGAGGTGTTTTATTTGAAATTATTTAGACAACTAGGTATAATTTTATTTATATGTCTTTTAGGAGAGGTCATTTCTAATTTTCTAGCGTTTCCATTGCCAGGTAGTATAATCGGTATGATATTGTTGTTTATAGCTCTTAGTACAGGAATAATAGAGCTTTATATGATAGCAGATATAAGTAAGTTCTTATTAAACAATCTAGCTTTCTTTTTTATACCAGCAGGAGTAGGTTTAATATCGTCTCTTGATATATTAAAAGGTCAATGGTTTATATTATTTTTCATATCTATTATTTCTACTATATTAGTTATATTGACAACTGGAACTACAATTCAAATATTAAAAAGAAGGAGAGATTAATATGAGTTTTGTTGATAATCCTATATTCGGTATACTTATAACTATAATAGCTTTTGAAATTAGTGTTTTTATAAATAAAAAAACAAAACTTCCAATTTTAAATCCTGTATTTATAAGTATGATAATTATAATTTCATTTCTTTTAGTTTTAAATATTGATTTTGATTCATATAATAAAGGAGGTAGCTATATTACTTTTTTCTTAACTCCAGCTACAGTAATACTAGCAGTTCCATTGTATAAGCAATTTGATCTTTTAAAAAAGAATTTACTTCCTATTTTAATAGGAGTATTTATAGGTTGTTTAACATCTATATCGAGCATAATATTTTTAAGTAAATATTTAAATGTAAATACTCAAATAGGCCTATCACTGATTCCAAAATCAATAACTACCCCTATAGGTATCGAAGTATCCAATCAAATAGGTGGTATACCCTCAATAACTATAATTTGTATAATTATAACTGGTGTTATAGGCGCTGTTTTAGGCCCTTCAGTATGTAAATTTTTTAAAATAAAAGACAAGATAGCTATAGGTGTTTCAATAGGAACTTCATCGCACGCTCTTGGTACTACAAAGGCAATGGAACTTGGAGAAACCGAAGGTGCTATGAGTAGCCTTTCAATAGGAATTGCAGGTATTATAACTGTTTTATTAACACCTATATTGATAAAATTTATAGGTTAAAATTTAAGTCATATTCTTAATTCAGAATATGACTTTTGTATTTTTATACTATTTACTATTATTTTTATTCATTTTTGTTTCCATTTTTTGGTTAAAATGGTATAATATAATAAATTGATTAAATTTTCTGAATTTTTCTTTTTTAGTAAGGGGGCGTACTATTATGTTACAGAAATCTTTAAGTAAAGACAAATTTAACGAACTAGATGATTTTATAAGCTCACTTGAGGACAAAAAAGGTGCTTTAATAGAAGTTCTTCATAAAGCTCAACATATTTTTGGTTACCTTCCGAAAGATGTTCAATTATTTATAAGTAAAAAATTGAATGTACCTTCTTCAAAAGTATTCGGTGTTGTAAGTTTCTATTCTTACTTTACTACAAAACCAAGAGGAAAATATGTTGTAAATATTTGCCTTGGAACAGTATGTTTTGTAAAAGGCGCTGATAAAATAATGGAGAAATTTGAGCAAACACTTAATATCAAGTGCGGAGAAACCACTCCAGACGGTAAGTTCACATTAGAAGGTTTAAGATGTGTTGGTGCCTGTGGTTTAGCACCTGTAGTCGTTATAAACGAAAAAGTTTATGGCCATGTTACACTGGACGACGTTGAAAAAATACTTTCCAATTACAATAATGAAGTTGAAGAGAAAGAATTAGCACAATCTTCAATATAATTTATAAGGGGGGAGAAAGATAATTATGAGTAAAATAAAATCATTTAAGGACTTAATTAATCTTAATGAAACGCTAAAGCCACTTATCGATATGAGAAATAATACACACTTTGAAGATACAGATACAAATTTAAAAGAAATTTTAGTTTGTGGGGGGACAGGATGTCATTCTGCTGAAAGTGATAAGATAATTGAAAACCTTAAAGCCAGCATTAAAAGTAATAATCTATTAAATAAAGTAAAAGTTTCATTGACTGGATGTTTTGGATTTTGTGCCAAAGGACCTATAGTTAAAATTTTTCCAGATAATGTATTCTATGTAAATGTCTCACCTAAAGATGCTGAAGAAATAATAAGCGAGCATATATTAAAGGGAAATGTTATCGACAGACTATTATTTGAAGAACCCACTATTAACCAAAAGGTTAAAAAACACGATGATATGTCATTTTATAAAAAGCAAATGCGAATAGCTCTTAGAAACTGTGGTCTTATAAACCCAGAAGATATAAATGAATACATAGCAGAAAATGGTTATATGGCGCTTGGAGAAGCAATAACTTCTATGTCTAGAGAAGAAGTCATAGATGTACTAAAGAAATCAGGTCTTAGAGGACGAGGAGGAGCTGGCTTCCCTACAGGTTTAAAATGGGAATCAACTTTAAATGCTTCATCTCATGAAAAATACGTTATCTGTAATGCTGATGAAGGTGATCCAGGAGCATTTATGGATAGATCTGTTCTTGAAGGAGACCCACACTCCGTTCTAGAAGCTATGATAATCAACGGATATGCTATAGGATCAAATAATGGTTATATATATATTCGTGCTGAATATCCTTTAGCTATTCATAGACTTAGAATAGCTATAGATCAAGCTCGAGAATTTGGCTTTCTAGGAAAAGATATATTAGGAACGGGATTCGACTTTGATATTGAGCTTAAGTATGGAGCTGGAGCATTTGTATGCGGAGAAGCAACTGCTCTTATACACTCTATTGAAGGAAATCGCGGAGAACCTAGAATGAAAACAATAAGTTCTTCTAAACAAGGATTATGGAGTAAACCTACTTGTGTAAATAATGTTGAAACTTATGCTAATATACCTGCTATAATGCTGAATGGTGCTAAATGGTACTCCAGCATAGGTACTGAAAATTCTAAGGGCACAAAAGTTTTTGCGCTTGGTGGAAAAATCAATAATGTAGGCCTTGTTGAAGTTCCAATGGGTACAACTTTAAGAGAAATAATATTTGAAATAGGTGGAGGAATACCTAATAATAAGAAATTTAAAGCAGTTCAAACTGGAGGTCCTTCAGGCGGATGTATACCATCTAAGTTTTTAGATACACCTATTGACTTTGATTCCTTAAATGCAATAGGCTCTATGATGGGTTCAGGCGGTATGCTTGTTTTAGATGAAACAGATTGTATGGTTAATATAGCTAAGTTCTTTTTAGAGTTTACAGTTGATGAATCTTGTGGTAAATGTACTCCTTGCCGTATAGGAAATAAGCGATTACACGAAATATTAACTAGAATTACAGAAGGCAAAGGATCTGAGCAAGATTTATATGACTTAAAGGATCTTGCTGAGACAATAAAAGACACTTCTTTGTGTGGTCTTGGAAAAACATCACCAAATCCAGTGCTAAGTACAATGAAATATTTTATGAACGAATATGAAGATCATGTTATTCATAAAAAATGTAGCGCAGGTTCATGTCAAGCATTACTCGATTATTTTATAACTGATAAGTGTATAGGCTGTACAAAATGTTCTAAAATTTGTCCTGCTAATGCTATAAGTGGAAAAGTAAAAGAGACTCACGTAATAGACAATGAACAATGTCTTAAATGCGGAGCTTGCTTAGATGCATGTAAATTTAATGCCATAATAAAAAAATAGTTGGTGAGGTGATAATATGAATTTAGTTAATTTAACTATAAACAATAAAGATATATCCATTCCTAAGGGAACTACTATTTTAGAAGCTGCAAAAGGATTAAATATAAAAATACCTACTCTATGTCATTTGGACCTTCATAATATAAAAATGGTTAACAAATCTGCTTCATGTCGTGTATGCGTAGTTGAGATTGAAGGAAAAAATAATTTGTTTCCAGCATGCTCTACTCTTGTTAAAGAAGGCATGGTAATTAGAACAGATACACTAAGAGCTATAAAAGCACGTCGTACTATAGTTGAACTACTTTTATCTAATCATCCTCAAGATTGTCTTCTTTGTGACAAAAATACAAATTGCGAGCTTCAAACTTTAGCCGCTGACCTTGGAATTTCAGAAATCAAATATAAAGGTCAAACATCAAATCATGGAGTAGATAAGTCAAGTTACTCTATAGTAAAAAACCTAGATAAGTGCATTTTATGTAGACGTTGCGAAACTATGTGTAGTGAGGTTCAAACAGTAAATGTATTATCTGGAGTTGATAGAGGTTTTGAAACTATTGTATCTCCTTCTTTTTACCATTCTATGCACGAAAGTTCATGTACCTTCTGTGGTCAATGTCTAGCAGTATGTCCTACAGCAGCGTTAACAGAGGTAAATAATATACCAAAAGTATGGAACGCTTTATCAGATAAAAACAAAACTGTTATAGTTCAAGTAGCACCTGCAGTTAGAGTTGCTTTAGGAGAAGAATTCGGTATGAAACCCGGCAAACTTGTTACAGGTAAAATAGTTACTGCTCTTAAAAATCTAGGATTTGATAAAGTATTTGATACCGATTTTGCTGCTGATTTAACTATAATAGAAGAAGCTTCAGAACTTATTCACAGAATAGAATCAAATGAAAATCTCCCTATTCTAACTAGCTGTTGTCCTGCATGGGTTAAGTTCTTCGAACATCAATTTCCTGATTTATTAGATATACCTTCAACATGCAAATCTCCACACGAAATGTTTGGAGCAATAGCTAAAACTTATTTAGCTAAGAATATGAATATAAAGCCTGAAAATATGGTAGTAGTATCTATAATGCCATGTGTTGCAAAGAAATATGAAGCTGCTCGTCCAGAACTTTCTAATGAGACAACTAAAGATGTAGATATAGTAATAACTACAAGAGAATTTGCTAAAATGATAAAAGAAGCCGGAATTGACTTTAACTCTTTAGAAGACGACAATTTTGATAATCCTTTAGGTGAATCAACTGGAGCTTCAGTAATATTTGGTACAACTGGAGGCGTTTTAGAAGCTGCTCTTCGTACAGCTTATGAGTGGATTACAAACGATACTTTAGATAATGTAGAGTTCAATCAACTCAGAGGTATGGATGGAATAAAAGAAGCTAGTATAAAAATAAATGATATGAATATAAATGTAGCCGTAGCAAACGGGCTTGGAAATGCTAGAAAAATACTTGAAGATATTCAATCTGGCAAATCTAACTATCATGCTATAGAAATAATGGCCTGCCCAGGTGGATGCATAGGTGGAGGCGGTCAACCTTACCATCACGGGAATTTAGATATAATATCAGAAAGAGCAAAAGGATTATATCAAGAAGATAGATCAAAGAAAACACGTAAATCTCATGAAAATATATATGTTCAAAATTTATATAGAGACTTTTTAGGTAAACCATATGGAGAAAAAGCTCATAAGCTACTTCATACTTACTACCACAAAAGAGCTACTGAATAAAATAAATTAAAATGAAAGCTACTCATAAAACTTGAGTAGCTTTCATTTTATAAAGAAATATTTAAATCTTCAAATACATCATTTAAAGCTTCAATAGTTGATCTTATTTTGTCTTCATAGCAATTCTCACCCATATGACCTATTCTTACAACCTTATCTTTTAAAAAACCAATTCCTCCACCTATAAGTATGTTATGTTCATCCAGCATCTTGTTGTAAATTTCTTTAAAATTTGTTTTTTCAGGAAGAATAATTGTACTTACAGTATTCGAATAACCTTGTGATGGATATAGCTTGAACCCCTTCTCCATTAGAATTTTTCTTGTTATATTAGATACATTCTTATGTCTTAGTATAATATTTTCTTCATCTAATACTCTATCAAGTGCTGTTCTTAAACCATATATATCACTTATTGGTTGAGTATACGGAAACCATTTTTTTTCATACCAATCTTTCCATATAGCAAGATTAGCATAATAGCTTCTAATTGGACTTTCTCTATTTAAAATTTTTGTCCAAGCTTCATCACTTATACTTAAAAACGTAAGCCCTGGAGGAGCTGATAAACACTTTTGAGATCCTCCTAATATTATATCTATTTCCCAATCATCTACTCTTACCTCTTCTCCTCCTATAGCTGAAACTGAATCTACTACAGTTAATATTCCATACTCCTTTAGTAAAGGACAAATAATATCAACTGGATTTGTAATTCCCGAAGGAGTTTCACAGTGTACTAATGTTGCTACTTTAAAATCATTATTTTCGTTCAAAAATTTTTTCAATAGTTCAACATCTATAGACCTATCGTAGCTTGAATTAAAATATGTAACCTCTCCTCCATACATTTTGGCAAACTCTCCAAATCCATTTCCAAATACCCCATTATCTATACACAAAACTTTATCATCAGGCTCTATTAAAGATGCACACGCAGCTTCAAGACCCAGTATTCCTTCTCCATCTAATATAAGTACATCATTTTTTGTTTTTAATAATTCCTTAAATCTATCACATGTTTCCTTATAATATTCATAGAATTTTTGATCTAAATCAGGATTTGTTATTTCCTCAGATAAGGCTTGTCTTACTTTTTGGTGAATATATGTTGGTCCAGGTGTCATTATCAACGGCTTATTCATACTATCTCCTCCTATAATTTATGAAATATTGGCCTTTTTTAATATAGATGCTACAGGCAATCCAAGTATTGCTCCTATAATTATTTGAGTAATATTTCCCGGTATAGATGTTATTGGATAAATCCAATTTCCGTAAAGTATTACTTCTGTCATATAATATCCTATTATCATCCAAATTCCACCTAATACAATTCCCATTAAGTTAAAATATAAATTTCGTCCATTTTTCCCATTTGTATACGCAATATAGCCTACTAAATACCCCATTACTCCCCTTATTATAAATGTAAAAGGTGCCCACATAATCCAACCTGATAAAATATCGAATAAACACATTCCGAAAGCTCCTGCTATAGCACCCTTCTTCTTTCCAAATACAATTGCTGCTATAAATAAAGCTGTATTACCTAAGTGAATTAGTCCTCCATTTACAGAAATAGGCAACCTTATGTTAATAAATTTTGTCGCTATGAATACTAAAGCAATTAATAAAGACGTTATAACAATATCTTTTGCTTTACTGTTTTGATATGAATATTCATTTATATTTGTATCCACTTTATATACCTCCCTTTAGTTTTTAATATTCTTATAACTAATTATATTAAATTTACATTCCAAATCAATGTTTATTGTGCCCATACAATTTATCTATTTTTTCCTAAATAGAAAAAATTGCTGATTTTTAATCAGCAATTTTTTATTTAAATATATTAAGCAATATCCCTGCTGCAACAGCAGAACCTATAACTCCAGCTACATTAGGTCCCATGGCATGCATTAAAAGAAAATTAGAAGGATTTTCTTGTGCTCCCATCTTCTGAACAACTCTTGCCGACATTGGAACAGCTGACACTCCAGCCGCTCCAATCATAGGGTTTATTTTTTTACCACTTAGCCTATACATTAATTTACCCATTAAAACACCAGATGCAGTTCCAATAGAAAACGCCGTAAGTCCTAACAATATAATACCAATTGTTTGAACAGATAGTACGATATCCGCTTCTGCTTTTGCTCCAACTGTAAGTCCCAAAATTATTGTTATTATGTACATCATAGAATTTTGAGCCGTTTCTACAAGTTTTGGAACGACACTAGATTCTTTTATTAAATTTCCAAACATAAGCATACCTATTAAAGGAGCTGATGATGGAAGTAATAAAATTGTAAATGTAGCCACTACTACAGGAAACAGTACTTTTTCTGTTTTTGATACAGGTCTTAATTGTTCCATTTTTACTTGTCTTTCTTCTTTTGTTGTTAAAAGCCTTATAATAGGTGGCTGTATTATAGGAACAAGCGCCATATAAGAATAAGCAGCAAGAGCTATTGGTCCTAATAAATCTTTAGCTAATTTACTTGTAAGATATATAGCAGTTGGTCCATCAGCTCCCCCTATTATGCCTATAGCAGCAGCTTGTGCTCCACTAAACCCAAGTAGTATTGCTCCTATAAAAGCGAAGAAAATACCAAATTGTGCTGCAGCTCCTAAAAGTATACTCTTAGGGTTTGCTATAAGAGGACCAAAATCAGTGCTAGCTCCGACACATAAAAATATCAAAGGAGGATATATCCCAAGCTTTGTTCCCATATATAAATAGTTCAAAAGTCCGTCCTGGCCCATTAAATTAGATTTTGGTAAATTAACCAGAAGCATACCAAATGATATAGGTATTAAAAGATAAGGTTCATATCCTTTTTTTATAGCTAGATATAAGAATATAAAAGAAACAAAAATCATAATTAATTGCTTATATGATATAACGCTAAATCCAGTCGATAACCAAAATTCGTTTAGCATGTTTAACATTTATTCACCACCTTTAAATCTAATTAAATACTTATCCTATGAACAGCAATGCATCTCCTGCTGATACGTTTTGTCCGGGGTCTATGCTTATTGATGATACCTTTCCATTTATAGGTGCTACAATTTCATTTTCCATCTTCATAGCTTCAAGAGTACATACTACTTGACCTTTTTTAACTAATTCCCCTTCTTTAACTTGTAAAGAAACAATTTTACCCGGCATAGGAGCCTTTATACAGTCATTACCTACACTAGATTGTTCTTGTATTGTAGATTGTTCTTTTTGATTAAAATTTTGAATTTCAGATATAGATTCTTTGATAGTTTTATCTCCTTCTACCTCTTCTACTTCCACTTCGTATACTTTATCGTTCAACTTTATCTTGTATTTTTTCATAACATCGCCTCCTGAATATTTTAATATTAAACTACCCTTCTAATACTTTTAATTCTAAACTTACAATCTTTATTCTTGCTTGCAAGAATAGATGCCATCAATGCTGCTACTAAATCATTTTCATCCTTTAGATTTTTAATATCAACTAAATCATCATTTTTAGTGCTAGTCACAGCTATTTGAGAATTACTTTTTTTATCTTCCTTATAAAATAAAACTTTAAATAAATTCAATATTAAAGAAATAATATATAAGCTTAAAAACACTATTCCCATACTTATAAATGTTACTTTTAAAGCTTCTATAATATCCATACCTTATCCCTCCCTATATATATACTTCTATATAACAAACTTCATCTTTTAAATTGCTTGATTTTCTTTTTTTCAAAAACTCTGTCGCAACCTGAGGAAAAAGTGAATAAGAGAGTACATCTTCCTCAGAGCTTGATAAGTCTCTGATTTCCTCTTTCATATCTTCAAACCCATCTTTTAATAAATCTGCTGGTCTTATAGTTATCATTTTTTCAGTTCCTATTATTTTGCTTTTTATATCTTCATTTATAGGTGCTGGAGATCTTCCATAAAGTCCTTTTACATAATCTTTTATTTCCTTTGGTATAAGCTTATACCTTTCTTTAGTTAAAACATTAAATACTGCTTGAGTTCCAACCATTTGACTAAGCGGTGTTACAAGAGGTGGATATCCTAAATCTTCTCTTACATTTGGAACCTCTCTTAAAACCTCTTCATATTTATCTTGTGCATTTTGCATTTGAAGCTGAGATAAAAGATTTGAAAGCATTCCTCCTGGTACCTGATATGTTAAAGTTTTAGGTTCCGTTCCCAATACTTTAGTATTTAATATTTTTTCATCTATATATTTTTGCTTTATAGGTTTAAAGTATTCAGATACTTCTCCCAAAGCTTTCATATTTAATTTAGGATCTTTAATACTATCCTTAAACGTTATCGCCATAGACTCTGTAGGTGGTTGAGATGTTCCCATTGAAAATGGAGATATAGCAGTATCTATAATATCAACTCCTGCCTCTACAGCCTTCATATACGTCATAGAAGCTACTCCACTTGTACAGTGAGTATGAAGATTTATTTCTAAATTAGTATTTTCTTTTATATTTTTTATAAGTTCATAAGCTTTATATGGTGTAAGTATGCCAGCCATATCTTTAATACATATAGAATCAGCACCTAAACTTTCCATTTCCTTTATTTTCTGTATATAATAATCTGTTGTGTGTATTTTACTTGTCGTATAAGATATAGCACATTGACAGTGAGCATTTTCATCTTTTATACTTTTTATAGAAGTTTCAAGATTTCTTACGTCGTTTAAAGCATCAAATACTCTTATTATATCTATTCCATTTTCTATAGATTTTTTTATAAACTTTTCTACTATATCATCCGGATAATGCTTATATCCAAGTATATTCTGCCCTCTAAGCAGCATTTGTAATTTAGTGTTTTTTACTTTTTTTCTTATTTTTCTTAACCTTTGCCATGGGTCTTCATCTAAAAATCTAAGACAAGAGTCAAAAGTTGCTCCTCCCCAAACCTCCATAGCATTGTATCCAACTTTATCCATATCTTCTAACACAGGAATTATCTCATCTATTTTAAGCCTTGTAGCTATAAGTGATTGCTGAGCATCTCTTAATACAGTTTCATTTATTTTTAATCTGCTCATATCTCCACACCTCATTCCTTTAGTTTACTTTAATTTTATCAATATGGTTTATGTATGTACAGTTATTGTAAAAGGTATTTAAAGCTATATAATTTATTTTTTTATTTGTTTAGCTACCTTCTTTTTTTTTTATAAAGTGAGGGATAATTCACATAATTAAATAATAGCATTAAATTATTTTTTTCATTCTTAATAGTACTTAAGATTAGATTTTGCTTAAAAAAACACGAAAAAGCATAGCTTTTTCGTGCCCTTTTTATATAAGGTTCTTTTTTACTGATTCATTTAGATAATCTAAAAACTCATATTTTAATTTTTCATGTTTTAGAGCAAAATCTATTGTTGCTTTTAAAAACCCTAACTTATCTCCAACATCATATCTTCTTCCTTCAAAATTATAAGCATACATTTCTTCTATTTTAGAAAGTTCCTTAAGTCCATCTGTAAGTTGTATTTCGTTGCCTTTACCCGGAGGTAAATTTTCTAATATTTTGAATATACTAGGATTTATAATATATCTCCCTAAAATAGCAATATTTGAAGGAGCTTTATCTATATCAGGTTTTTCTACCAAGTCATCAATCTTATATATTTTATCATCTATATGCGTTGATTTAATTATTCCATATTTATTTACATCTTTTTTAGGAATATCTTGAACTCCAAGTATTGTAGCTTGATACTTTTCATAAACACTTATAAGTTGTTTTAAACAAGGAATTTTAGAATCAACAATATCATCTCCAAGCATTACGGCAAAAGGTTCATTTCCTATAAAATGCTTTGCACAATAAATAGCATGACCTAATCCCTTTGGTTCTTTTTGTCTTATATAGTGAATATTGATCATATTTGATATATTCCTTACTATTTCAAGAAGTTCTTTTTTGCCTCTGTTTTCAAGTTCAAGTTCTAACTCTATAGATTTGTCAAAATGATCTTCTATAGATTTTTTATTCCTACCTGTAATTATTAATATTTCTTCTATTCCAGATTGTACAGCTTCCTCTATTATATATTGAAGAATCGGCTTATCAACTATTGGAAGCATTTCCTTTGGCTGAGCCTTAGTTGCTGGTAAGAATCTTGTTCCAAGTCCAGCTGCTGGTATTACTGCTTTTTTTATATTTTGATTGATATTCCCCCCCTCCTTTCATTATATATTTCTTTAATGTCTAAATAGTTTCAAAAATTTTTAAAAGCTTATTTGCAGTGATTTCCCAATTATACTTTTCCAATGCAAATTCTCTTCCTTTTTTTCCCATATTAATTGCCATATTTTCATTGTCTAAAAGATATTTAATATATTGTTCAAAAGACTTAGGGTTATCATATTCTTCAATTGCAAATCCATTAACACCCTGATCTATTACTTCAGCATTTCCACCTCGTGCAGTAGTTATAATAGGAAGCCCAGCTGCCATTGCTTCATAGTGAACTCTAGCAAGTGGTTCTCTCCATTGAGAAGTACATACAAATATGTCTCCCATATTATAGTATTTAGGTATTTCATCTGGAGTTAAAAAACCCGTAAATATAACTGGATTTTTTAATTCTTTAGCCATATGTTGTAATAGTACTGTATAGTTACTAGGTGTATTAAGACCATACCATTTACTTCCTACACACATTAATACAGCGTTAGGATAAGAATTCATTACTTCTTTCATCGCTTCAAATAAAACATGAGGCCCTTTATTTTTAGATAATCTACCTACATAAAGAATAACCTTTGAATCCTCAAGTCCATACTGTTTTCTCATATTCATCCTATCTTGTACAACATCTTCACTCCAAAATGGTTTTATTTTATTTGAATCTACAGCTGAATATACTGGATTTAATTTACTTTCAGCAGTTGGATATATACTTTTTACTTCATCTGCTACAAATTTACTTACAGTAGTAATGAACTTAACTCTATCTATACATTCTAAAGCCATTTCAGGTTCAATTTTTTTTGGTAACAGCATTTCATTATGAAGGCTAAGACTCAAAGGGGTATTAGGTACAACTTCATTTAATATAGATATCCAACGAGGTCTATTGAATACATGAATCAAATCAAATTCATCATTAATTTCATTTTTAACATTATTTATATACTCATCAGCATTTTCTCTTTGTACTCTAATATAAGTTACATTCTCCTTCTGTTCTCTAGAAGGAAGTCTATCATTTGCTACACTAAAAACTGTTATTTCATGATATTTAGATAAAATAGGCAATACACCTTCTATATATATTTGGATAGCCCCACCTAAAATCGGAGGAACAGGAAGCATTTCTGTACAAATAAATGCAATCTTCATAAAAACACTCCTTTCTTTAATACCTCAGATAAATTTAAATAATTTTTTTAATACTGTAATCTATTGAAATTTTCTTGATACATTATATTTAACTAATTGATAAATGTGATTTTTCAAACGACAAAAAAGCCCCAATATTTAATTGGGACTTTACAAAATCATCATTGTTCTATATTTTATTTAACTTTTAGCAATTTCTTTTCTTCTTCTTTATTAGCTGCATAATATAATTTGGCCCATGCAAAGAATATTGCACCCATCATAGACCATCCTATTATAATGCCCCACTCATAAGGCCAATTAAGAGCAGCTGGAGCACCTGGTAAATATAAAGTTAGCATTCCTAAACTCAATAAAACAGCTATACTTCCTACTAATTTACCACATTTTATCTTGTATGGTCTTTTCATATTTGGTTCTTTATATCTTAAAACTAAAAATGATATTGTTACAATTAAGTATGCCATAACTATTGTAATTCCACCCGCATTAACAAGCCAACTAAGCATTTGCCTTCCAAAGAAAGGTGCTATACTCGAGAACATACCTACTAGTAAAATAGCATTAGTTGGTGTTTTGTATTTTGGATGTATACGAGCTAAAAACTTAGGAAGCATTTTTGAATCTGCCATAGCATAAATTGCTCTACTTCCTCCTACATAAAATGAATTCCAACTAGTCAATATCCCTCCTATCCCAGCTATTACCATAAGCTTTCCAGCTAAAGGACTATTATAGTAAACAGCCTTCATAGAATCTGCTGTAACCATACTAGATAAGTTCAATTCAGTTTGATTAAGTGATAAAGATACAGCATAAATTATCATTACATACCAAAATATAGCCATAACTACTGATAATATAAGTATCCTTCCTATTTTCTTAAACGGCAAGTTAATCTCTGCAGCAGATTGAGGTATAACATCAAAACCAACAAACATAAAAGGTGTCATTATAAGAACAGACAATATACCATTTGAACCATTAATGAATAAAGGCTTCGCATTAACAACATCTCCATTGACTAAAGCTCCTAAAAAAAACAAAATCCCTATAGCAACCACTATAAATGTCAAAACACCTTGTAAAAAAGCTGCAGGCTTTACACCAATGTAATTTATAGCTGTTATAGCAATTGAGCTTACAACCCCTACTAATACCCAGGTAAAATTCACGTCATATCCCATTACAGTATACATGTATCCCTTAACATAATTAGGAAATAAATATTCTACAACAGTAGGAAGTGCAACTGCTTCAAATGCAACAACTGATATATACCCTAGTATAATAGACCATGTACATATAAATGACATATTCTCTCCTAATGCTCTATGACTAAATACATGCTCACCTCCACACTCAGGCATTGCTGATGTCAATTCTGCATAAGTTAATCCTACAAACAATACCATAATACCACCGAGTACAAAAGCAATAGCAGCACCTAATGATCCAGCTTTTTTTATCCATTCTCCTGCTAATACAATCCATCCCCATCCTATCATAGCTCCGAAAGCTAATGCTAAAACATCTTTTTTAGATAGTACTCTATTAAAATCCTTGGACTTACTACCCATTTACAATTCCCCCTTCAAAATACTCAATCCATATGAAACAACTTGCATCTTGTATTCAAGTTGTTTCATAACTCAAAAAAAATTCACCTGTTTTAATTATATGATTTTTTTTGAGAATTATTACATTAATCCCATGATCAGACTCCTTGTTACAATTATATCACATTCTTACATTTTTTTGAAATTTTTTTGGAAATTTATATCTAAAATAAAATTGGACATAATTTATTTTTTTTGTTATTATGTGAAGGAATACGATTTTAAAGGAGAGTTTAATTATGGAAAAAAAAGATGTTCTAGCCGTAGTTGGCACAAAAGAGATTACTGTAACTGATGTTGATTCTGCGCTTCATAGCTTAGGTCCTCAAAGAGCTATGCAATTCCAATCAGAAGAAGGAAGAAAAAAACTTTTAGAAGACTTAATTAACCAAGAATTATTTTATTTAAATGCTATAGAAAATAATGCTGATGAAGAAGAAGAATTCAAAAATGAAATGAAAAAAATAAAAGAAAACTTCTTAAAGCAATACGCTATAGGAAAATTATTAAGCAACGTAAAAGTTGAAGAAACAGAAGCTAAAGAATTCTACGAAAATAACAAAGAACAATTTAAATCTCCTGAAGGAGTTCAAGCTAGCCACATTCTTGTAGAAGATGAAGCTCAAGCTAAAGAAATATTAGCTGAAATAAACAACGGTTTATCATTTGAAGATGCAGCTAAAAAATATTCTAAATGCCCTTCAAACGAAAGAGGCGGAGATTTAGGATTATTTTCAAAAGGACAAATGGTTCCTGAATTTGAAAATGCAGCTTTCAGTATGGAAAAAGGAGAGATTAGCGAACCAGTTAAAACTCAATTTGGATACCATATAATAAAATTAACTGATAAAAAAGAAGCTGACACAAAATCTTTTGATGAAGTTAAGGACAATATATATGGACAATTAATCCACAAGCAACAACAAGTTACATACTTTGAAAAAGTAGAAGAATTAAAATCTAAATATAACGTTACTATAAACGAATAATAAAAATAAAGAAGTCTCTTTAAATTTAAAGAGACTTCTTTATTTTTATTATTTTTTACTTTGTTCTAATACATTTAATTTTTTTGCCACCCACTTTGTTGTACTTGCTTGAATTCCTAATGTTATCAGTATTGCCATAAATACTACTGATGATAAAATACCTTTATTATCTACATTCATACTCATTATCATTCCAGATAAAGCTGCCGGTATTACCCCAGTTTCTCTTACCCACATCATAAATAATATCTCATTCATACTCCACTTTGTTTTTCTATCAAAAATTACACATATAATTACAGATAATGGTCTTACAACTAGCACTAATAAAGCTATTACTACAAGAGATTCTTTCCAATATATTCCCAAAGATATAAAATCAACATGAGTTCCAAGCAAAACAAATATGGATATTCTCATTATAACTGCAAGAGTTTCTCTTACATGGGTTTGTATTTGGTAATCTTTTTCAGGAACCCATAGTCTAAATGTTTTTTTATTACCACATACGAGTCCCGTTATAAATGTAGCCATATACCCACTTCCACCTATAGTTTCAGCAAACATGTAAGAAGCAATAACTGCAACTATAGAAACTAATGGTGCAAATTCATGAAAAAATCCGTATTTACCTTCTGATATAGACATAGATGCCAGAACTCCAATAACTACACCAGCAATCAATCCACCAACAATCATTATCAACAATTCTTCAATATTATGACTTAATGAAATCTTACCTGAATCTATTATTGTGAGTATTGAGAATACAAGTATCGCCCCAACTGCATCATTAAATGCAGATTCACTTATTACAGTTTGTTTTAATCTATCTTTTATATCTATTTCCTTAAACACAGGAACTAGTGTGGCAGGGTCTGTAGATGCTATTACTGAGCCTATCAACAAAGCAGATATAAACGAAATATTAAATATCTTCATAGATATAAATCCAATCGAAAAAGCTGAAATTAGTACACCTAAACTTGCCAATAATCCTACTGTTATTTTTACATCATTTAAAACCCTAAGCTTAACCTCTCTGCCTCCATCATATAGTATATAAGCTGATCCAAAAGTCAATATAAGTTGATTCCCAACAGGATAAGCATCTATACTAGCCATATTTAAAACGGATGGTCCTATTATAATACCAGCTATTAAAAATAATACTACATCTGGTACCTTAACATACTTACTTATTTTTGAAAAAAGCATTCCTACAATCAATATTATAACAGTTAATCTTAGTATTTCATTAACCGCCATCATGGTACTATTCTCCAATTTTATAACCTCCTTTATGCTACTGTATTATTCCGACTGAACAATTATATATCAAAATATAAAAACTAAAAAACTTCATATATGACTATATTTTCCCTTATTAGCTCAAATTATTAGATATTTCCTATTTATCTTTATATTTCTTAAAAATATTATATATTTTAAAGGTTATATAAAATTCTATTATATTTTTAATAAATATAATTTTCTTATGCACAAAAAAGAGCTTATGCAATTTGCATAAGCCCTTAATAGTATTTAGATTTAAAAAAATCACATACATTTTCTAATGATTGTATAAGCATTTTCTGTTCATTTTCATTCAATGTAGAAACTATATTTTCTATAATTTCACAATGAAATTTTTCATGTGTTTGGTAAACAAGTTTACCTTTTTCAGTTAAACCAAGCATTACTATACGTCTATCTTCTTCAATCTTAACTCTTCGCACATAACCTTTTTTTACAAGTCTGTTAATAGATATAGTCAATGTTCCAACTGTAATTTTTAAAGCCATAGCAACTTCGCTCATTTTTTTAAGATTCTCTACTCCAATAGCTTGAATAGTTCTAATTTCATTTATTGATACGTCATTGAATTTTCCTTGAGCAAATATTCTTTTTTCTATATCTGTTAAATCATAAAAAATACTCGTTATTAACGTATTTAATGTTTTAACATTTTCATTCATATTTGTCACCACTTTATGTTTATATAGTATTAAGCTTTGCACTAGCTTCTTCTACAAGTTCCTTCATTAAATCATGTACAGTAACTATTTTATCTAGCTTGTATGCATTACTACCACTAAATATAAGTCCATTTTCTACATCTCCATTAACAGCACTAACCAGTGCCTCTGTTATACAATACGGAATCTCTTTCGGACTACATCCAGATATACACTTATAACACTTTCCTACTGGAATATTTCCAATTCTAGTTTTTTTAACAAAATCATTGCTAATAGCTCTTCCAGGCATACCTACAGGACTTTTTATAAGTTCAATATCATCTTTTTTAGAGTTTATATAAGCTTTTTTAAAATCTATATGAGCTTCACATTCATCAGTAGCTACAAATCTAGTTCCCATTTGAACCCCATCAGCACCAGCTTTAATATATCTTGCTATATCATCACCATCAAATATTCCTCCAGCTACAACAACCGGTATATCCTTTTGATATTTTTCTTTAAAAGGCTTTAAGCTTTCTTTAACTTCATTTACTATCTTAATCAAATCTATATTCTCAATTGATTCTAATTCATCTATAGAAAATCCTAAATGTCCTCCAGCCTTAGGACCTTCTACTATGACTATATCTGGAACATAGTTATATTTTCTATCCCAAAGCTTCGATATTAATGTAGCTGCTTTTGCAGATGATACTATCGGAGCAATTTTAGTCTTTGATCCCTTTATAAGATCTGGCAATGACTTAGGAAGACCAGCTCCTGATATTATTAGGTTTACCTTTTCCTCAACTGCAGTCTTTACCATTTCTTTATAATTTTCCATTGCCACCAAGAAGTTAACTCCTATGATTCCATTAGGACTTAAATTTTTTGCTCTTTTTATTTCTCTTCTTAAAGCTCTTATATTAGCTGCTTTGTTATCAACTCTAAAGTCATCTTCTTTATAACCTATTTGTACTCCTGATATAACTCCAATTCCACCTTCATTAGCAACAGATGCTGCAAGTCTAGCACCCGATACACCAACACCCATTCCTCCTTGAATAATTGGAACCTTAGCTATTAAATCTCCTATATTTAAAGATGGTAATTTCATGAATTTATCTTCCTTTCATTTTTATTTTGACATTCAAACCTTTTGATAATCAAAGTATATATAAAAACACACCAAAAGTCAACATAGATTAAATCTTTTTGTTAACATATTTAATATTATAATTTCCTATTCTTTATAAAAAATTCTATTTATGCTATGTAGCTAACAAGCTCCATAAGCTTTGTTACTTAAATATAGTTGGCATATTCCTTGTATCACAAAACAACGGTTGTTAGAATATAATTATATTCTAACAACCGTTGTTTCTTGATTAAAAACTATAAAATTTAAATACGTTCATATCTATAATTTCTTAAAACTACAATACTTTACTTAAGAAATCCTTAGTTCTTTCATTTTGAGGATTTTCAAATATTTCTTTAGGACTTCCTTGTTCTATTATTTTCCCACCATCCATAAAGATAACTCTATCTCCTACTTCTTTTGCAAATCCCATTTCATGAGTTACTACAACCATAGTCATACCCTTTGATGCAAGCTTTTTCATAACATCTAGAACTTCACCTACCATCTCAGGGTCAAGTGCAGATGTTGGTTCATCAAATAACATTACATCAGGTGACATAGCAAGAGCTCTTGCTATTGCTATTCTTTGCTTTTGACCTCCTGATAATTGTTTAGGATAATTAGCTGCTTTATCTTCAAGCCCTACTGTTTTTAATAACTGAATAGCTATTCCTTTGCTCTCTTCATCACTCATACGCTTAAGATTTTTAGGTGCAAGTGTAATATTATCTAACACACTCATATGTGGGAATAAATTAAATTGTTGAAATACCATTCCCATCTTTTCTCTTTGTTTGTCTATATTATTAGTATTACAAGTTATAGATTTTCCTTCAAATATTATATCTCCACTTGTAGGATGCTCAAGTAAATTAAGACATCTTAAAAATGTACTTTTACCAGAGCCACTAGGACCTATAACAACTACTACTTCACCTTGATTTATATGTTCATCAATGCCCCTTAAAACATGATTGTTTCCAAATTTTTTATTTAAATCATTAATCTTAATCACTTACAGCCATCCCCCTTTCAATTTTGTTCATAAATTTAGAAAGTGTAAATGTTAATACAAAGTATATAAGAGCAGCAATCATTAATGGCTCAAATGGTTGATACGTATTACCTCTTACTATATTAGTATTGTACATAACATCCGCTATACCAACAACCATGACTATTGAAGACTCTTTTATTAAAACTATAAATTCATTGCCTAGTGCAGGTAATATATTTTTAAGTCCTTGAGGTATTATAATATATCTCATAGCCATATTATGACTCATTCCTAATGATCTTGCAGCCTCCATTTGTCCCTTATCAACAGCCTGAATTCCCGTTCTTACTATCTCTGCTACATAAGCAGAACTATTAATCGATAAAGCTATTACACCAGATACAAAAGGCGGCATATCTAACCCTAATCTAGGAAGCCCATAATAAACTATAAATATTTGAACCAATATAGGTGTTCCTCTTAAAAATTCTATATATACACTAGATATTATATTTAACACCTTATTCTTAGATAATTTCATAAGAGATACGAAAAGACCTAGTATTACACCTATAAATACTGAACATACTGAAAGTAAAACTGTGTTTTTAGTTCCAGTTAAAAAGAACATATAATACTTACTTAAGAAAGAAAAATCCACTATACTCAACTCCTAATCAATCATCTCTGTCGCTTCAACTACAAATTCTTCTATTTTATTTTCTTTAACTAATTTATCTAATGTCTTGTTCATCTGATCTACAATTTCTTGGTTTCCTTTTTTGATAGCTATAGCAGATCCACCAGTTTCATCTTTAATTGTTATATCTGCAAGTCCAAGATCACTATTTTTATCTACATAAGCCTTTGCAACTGGTAATTCAACTATTGCAGCATCTATCTTATCATTTTTAAGTTCAAGAATAATATCAGGTATTTTTGTAAGAGATTTTATTTGAGCATCTTCTATTTCGTCTTTAGCTATACCTTCTTGAATAGATGACATTTGCACTCCTACTTTTTTTCCTTTTAAATCATCCATAGATTTTATATTATCTTTGTTTTCTGCCTTAACAACTATAGCTTGAGTTGCATTGTAATATATATTAGTAAAATCTACTTTTTCTTTTCTTTCACTAGTAGGGTTCATACCAGCTACTACAAAATCAACAGTTCCAGTATTTAAAGCTGCAAGTAACCCCCCAAAATCCATATCCTTAATTTCAAGTTCAACTCCCATATCATCTGCTATTGCTTTAGCAATTTCAATATCAAATCCAACTATCTGATCTTTTCCATCTACTTCTTTGTGAAATTCATATGGTGGATAGTCTGCACTAGTTCCAAGTACTATTTTTCCTGATTCTTTAATTTTTTCATATTGAGAAACCTCACTTTTACCACATCCTGTAAAAACCATTCCTAAACATACAACCATAAATACAACAATCATCTTATTAATACTCTTTTTAAACATTTTAAATCTCCCCTCTCATATTTTATTAAAATTTTACTTTATTAATTTAAATCGCTAAAGTGCAACCGTTGACTATTTCCTTTTAGACACCTCCTACATAACATTTGTACAAAAAAAACTCGTCTCTCAAAAATAAGAGACGAGGTATATGCCCGTGTTACCACTCTTGTTGATACAATAAAATTGTATCCACTCATTGTCCTTTAACGATAGGTACCGTATTTTCCTACTATTATTTCAGAAAATCTCCTCCATGGCTCTTTTCAATACAACTATGTTACTAGACTCACACCAACTCTAGCTCGCTTTAACAATCATCATATCTACTCTCCACTTCACTGGATTTAAATATTATATTTTTATATAAAAAAACTCGTCCCTTAAAAATAAGAGACGAGGTATATGCCCGTGTTACCACTCTTGTTGATACAATAAAATTATATCCACTCATTGTCCTTTAACGATAGGTACCGTATTTTCCTACTATTATTTCAGAAAATCTCCTCCATGGCTCTTTTCGGTATAACTATGTGCTAGACTCACACCAACTCTAGCTCGCTTTAACAATCATCATACTTACTCTCCACTTCACTGGATTTAATATTATTTTGCTTGTTTTGTTTAACTTAATATGTATTATACACATATAATTTTAAAGTGTCAACATATTTTTAATTTTTTTTGTCAAATAATGATTTATAGCAATAATCTATGATTTCACTTCTCTTTATTATACCTATAAAAATATTTTGGTCATCAACCACAGGTACAAAATTCTGATTTATACTTAGAGAAATCAAATCTTCTATATTTGAATTAATATAAACAGGCTTATTATCCATTTTTCTAGGTATATCTTTTAATAAAATTTTACTAGTATTTTTAAAGTTTAAATCAGGTGTATTCTTTAACTTCCAAAGTAAATCCCCTTCAGTAATCGTTCCTACATACCTTCCATCATCAATTATAGGAATAGCTGTATATCTATGGTACTCCATTTTCTCTAAAGCTTGACGCATTGTCGCTTCTGGTGTTAAATAAGCTACCTCTATTTTAGGTGTAAGAAAAAAAGCTATATTCATATGTTTTCTCCCCTATTTTTAAATTTTAGTCTATCTAAATAGTATCTTACTTGAGATTAAAAAAGATGTCAAGTTTGACGCAATGTATAAATTCCCATAATAAAATCAACCTATATCATGTTATACTTGTAAGTATAGTATTTCTCACTATAACTAAAAGTTAAAAATTATGGGGGAGGGATTAGTTTTGAATAATATAATAAGATTCGTAGGTATATTGATGAGTTCTTTTGGAATTATTTTAAGCCTAATATCATCGTATCAATTTTCAAATATAGATAACTTTAAAAAATTGTTTTTTGCAGCACTCATAGGCGTTTTAAACGTATTTGCTCTGTTATTGTTTATAGATAATAAAGCCTATACAAAAAATGATATGAACTAAAAAAATTCGTCTAATTGCTACGCACTGACTCATGTAGCCAACGCCCCCTACGGGCTCCGTTACTCAAAATATTTGCAACTGTAGTTCTTCCATCAATATTATCCACAATTTAAAAATTATATAATTTCCTTAAGCATAAAAAAGTCGCTTTATAAAAAAGCGACTTTTAATATAATAAATCTATTAAAGACCTTATACAAGTTAAATATTATAATTTATTAACGTTAGCAGCTTGAGGTCCTCTAGCTCCATCAACTACTTCAAACTCAACTTGTTGTCCTTCTTCTAATGTTTTATATCCATCTCCTTCTATAGCTGAAAAATGTACGAATACATCTTCTCCACCTTCGATAGATAAAAATCCATAACCTTTTTCTGCATTAAACCACTTAACAGTTCCCTTGTTCATTTATAACATCCTCCTAAAACGAATTTGAAACAAATATACCATTTGTTTACTTTATAATTAAAATTACTACATTTTCAGCCTAATGTCAATACATAAAACGAAACTTATCAATAATGTACCCTAACAAGCCAAAATTTGATTTTTTTATTACTCCAACCAAGATCCCAAGGTACTCTATATCTATCAGTATTGTGGCAGTTCACAAGAGAATATCCCTTAGAATCAGATCCTGTTACAACCGAAATATGAGTTACCTTTCCTTTTTTCTCATAAGCTACAAAATCACCCGGTTCAAGTTTATAAGATGCCTTATAAACCTTGTCATAATCTCCATATGCTATTAAAGATGCTCTTCCACTATATATCATATAATTTTTAAATGCATGTGCATTTACCCAAGCTTTAGTAGCTCCTTTGGAATCATAATTCCATGCTTTTGTTTTTCTAAAACTTCCTCCCTCATGTAATATTTGAGATGCAAAATTTGCACAATCTCCTCCTAAGGGATTATAGTTTCTATATTTTCTATTGTACTTAAAATCATACTCTTCATCTGATGCTGCACCACAAAACATATCTGCATATTCTAAAGCTTTTTTTCTTCTTTCATTCATATTAGAACTATCTCTTTTTCCTTGCTCTAAAATATGAGTTTTGATATCATCAAATTTTATATTTTCTAAATCAAGAGAATCTGCAAAAGGATCTGTATACCACTCTTTAGTTATACACCATCCCTCTTCATTTTTGATAGTATTTAAGGAGTGATATGTTCCTATTCTAAACATGTTAATTTCATTTTTAGCATTGTCATATTCATATTTGTATTCAGTTGATGCAGTAAAATTTATCAAATATCCTCCTTCCTTAGGTTTTATTCTGTTTATCTTCAGTTTAGTCTTTATATCTTTAAATGTAACCCCCTGTTTATTTGACCAGATATGTAAGTACTTCATTTTTTTCATTTCATGTTCATATGCCCATACTCCATATTTAGTGCTTTTATCATATAGATTATTTAATTTACTCTCATCTGCATCTAGAAGTGCCTTATTTCTTGTTTCAAATATTTCTTCTAATATTTCCATACATTCTTGATCAGTAAAAGCCATTATAACCTTGGATTTAATTTCGAATGAATATAAAGATATAGCTAAAGTCAGTATACATATAATTCCTATAAAAGATTTCTTTTTATTTATTATAATAAACACATTTATACCCCCTAAAATCTACTCACAGAATTATATGTATTTAATTTTTAAAATAGAATAAATATAATCTAATATTGCTAATAATTTTTTTTTACAAAGTATAAATTAATGTTTTAATCCTAGCTTTATCTGTTTTAAATTTTTTTTCATAATATCTATATAGCCTAACTTTGTATTATTACTCAAACATTCAATAGAATTTAAAGGTAAAATATTAACTTGAAGTTTTTTTGATATTTCTTTTAAATTTTCATCTATTTCATTTTCTGAAAATATATATTTTATTTTATTATCATTTATAATTTTGTCTAAATCATCTTGTTTAGATATATCTGAAATATCTATTTGATTTAAGTCATATCTATTTGCAATATAAGAAAAAGCATTACTTGAAACTAATATATCTTTTTCATTTAAACTATTTATCTCATCAGAATATAACTTATCTAATTTTATTAATTCTCGTTTAAATGAATAGTAATTTTTTTCATAAATTTTTTTATTTTTAGTATCAGCTTTTATAAAGGCATTTTTTATATTATTTGACTCTCCTATTACATTTAAAGGATTTAACCATATATTTGAATCTTTTTTCACATCGTCTATAATTTTTATACCTTCGCACGCTTTTACAATTATTAATTTATCATTTGAAATAGAATTTATAATATTATCAATCCATGGCTCTGCTCCATCATATATTAATACATCACTTTTATTTAAATCTTCTATAATTTCTTCAGTTAATTCAAATTTATCTGGTTTTGTTGAATTTGGAACCATCATTTTTAAATCAATTCTATCTTTACCTATATTTTTTGCAAATTCATACATGGGATAAATTGTAGTGTAAACTTTAATCTTATCCTCCTGCCTTAAAACCTCATTTGATGTTTGTATTGTTTTACTTTTATTAACTGATATTATAAATATTGATAAAACAACAGCAAAAAAAATTAATACCTTACTCTTCATATCAAATTCCTCCTATTTATATGTATTCTTTATGATTTTTTACATAAATAGTTAACAATATACACTTTAACTTATTTAAAATAGTTGAATTTTTATCTATTTTTAAATAAACTATATACATCATTAAACTTAGTCTTAAAGGAGGTTTTTATGATTTCAAATGCATTGTCCGTAGTACTAATATTGAATATATTATTTGCCATTACAATAATATTTTTAGAAAGAAAAAAACCAAGTGCTACTCTAGCTTGGCTTATGCTTTTAGTTTTGATACCTAATATAGGTTTTATTTTTTACTTATTATTTGGTAGAAATTTAAGCAGAAAAAAAATATTTGAAATTAAACCAGAAGAAGCAAATAAAATAAATATAATTTTGGAAAATCAAAAACTGCAACTACAAAATAACTCTTTAAAACTCAATGATGCATCTATTAAAAATTACAAAGACATGGTTTATATGCATTTAACTCATAGTGAATCTATTTTCACACAAAACAATAATATTGACATATTCACAGATGGGAACGATAAATTTGAATCACTAATAGAGAGCATTCAAAATGCAAAAGACCATATACACATGGTTTACTTTATAATAAAAAATGATTCATTGGGTAAAAAAATAGTACATGAACTTACAAAAAAAGCAAAGGAAGGCGTAGAAGTAAGATTTTTATATGATGCTATAGGTAGTCATTCACTTCCTAGGAACTTTTTTAAAAATCTTAAAGAAGCAGGAGGAGAGGCTGTGGCTTTTTTCCCTATAGTAATTCCTTTTTTAAATCTTAATATAAACTTTAGGAACCATAGAAAAATAGCTGTAATAGATGGTACAGAGGGCTTTATAGGCGGTTTTAATATAGGAGATGAATATTTGAGCCTAAATAAAAAAATGGGCTATTGGAGAGATACTCACATAAAAATAACAGGCGATGCTGTTCATATGCTGCAAACTAGGTTTTTGTTTGACTGGAGAAGTGCCAACAATAAAAAATTAGAAATAAAACCTAAATATTTTCCTCAAATAAATTCAAACGGAACTACTGGTGTCCAGATAATCTCAAGTGGACCCGACTCTGAATGGGAACAAATAAAATACGGTTATCTTAAAATGATCAATGCAGCCAAAGAAAGCATATATATACAGACTCCTTATTTTATACCAGATGAAAGTATACTTCACGCTTTAAAACTCGCTTCCTTATCAGGAGTAGATGTCAAAATAATGATTCCAAATAAACCAGATCATATGTTTGTATATTGGGCTTCATCTTCATATGCTAGCGAATTACTTAAAATAGGTGCCAAGTGCTATATCTATGAAAAAGGATTTATACATGCAAAAACAATAGTTGTAGACGGTAAAGTAGCATCTGTTGGAACAGCTAATATGGATGTTAGGAGCTTTAAACTCAACTTTGAAGTTAATGCCTTCATATATGATAGTGTAATCTCAAATGAGTTTAAAGAGATATTCGAAAATGATATGAAAGATTGTACTCAAATCACTCAAGAAATATATAAAAATAGACCTTTAATGATAAAATTCAAAGAATCAATTTCAAGACTGTTATCTCCAATACTATAGTTTTCTTATAAATGAAAAATAAACGAGGATATCCTCGTTTATTTTTTTATTCCAAAGTTAAGAATTCTAAAATTTCCAAATTAAGTTTTACTTTATAATGAATCTAATATTTTTTCAATCTTTCTCGCTACTCTACCTAATTTTTCTTCAATACCCTCATTCCTTATTTTAGCTCCACACTTTGGACAATAAATAGTGGTTTTAGGTAATACAGCTTTACATCCTGGTTCAGGACAAACTACATGTCCTACATCCTTTGGTGTTATTCTTCTTTTACACCTAGGACATCTACTTCCAGGTATATCCGAAATTTCTTTATGGCATTTAGGACATTTTAGCATATTTATCTCACCTCGTATAAATAATAAAAGAGTTGTTTAATTAAAACTCTTTATATATACTATTCTTTTTTCATCATTATTGATAAAATGTAGATATAAATAATTGTTAAGTTTCGCTTTATCCGAAAGCCAAAAGTTCTAAAACTCCATCTTTTTATGACTGTAGATAAGAACTTAACAGCTTCTGGATTAGCTCAGCTAAAAATTCAGCTGGAGTAAAGATTCCATATGAATTAAGTTTCGCTTTATACGTAGCAATATAAATAGGAGTGATTTTTTTGAATTATATAATTTTCGATCTTGAACTAAATAGTAAACCTTTCAAAAGCAAGATACCAAACGAAATAATAGAAATAGGAGCAGTTAAGCTAAATGAAGATTTAGAAATAGTAGACAGATTCCAAGCCTTTATAAAGCCTAAGTATTTCCCAAGATTATTCTCTAGAATAAAGAAAAAAACTAATATAAAACAAATTGACATAAACAATGCCAAATCTTTTAAACTAATATTGAAATCTTTCAAAGACTGGCTAGGTGAAGATTATATGTTGTGCTCTTGGGGATATGACGATTATTACCATATAAAGACTAATTGCAAACTTCACAATATAAAATCAAGCTGGATTCATGAATTTTTAGATATACAAAAACAGTTTTCTAAAATCAATAAATTAGAAAAAGGTAAAACAGCTAGTCTTTCAAACGCACTGACTTTGTGTGATATAGAAATAGAAGACACAAATATGCACAGAGCTGATATTGATGCTGAATATACTTGTAAAATATTTATTCATCTATTTGAAAAACTTGATTTTTCTAGTATCTCTATAAAAAAATAAAAGCTCAATATTGAGCTTTTATTTTTTTGTAAATATTTTTTTTGCTTCCATCATCCGTTGAATTGCAGTTACAAATATCAATAAAGAAAATATATTCGTTATTAAAGCCATATTGTTTGGACTCAATATCATAAATGTAAAAAATATAAATCCTTCCGTTCTTTCAGCTATTCCAGCTTGATAATAAAATGATTTTATACCATTTTTTTCACTCAAAGCACCTACAGTTAGAAATATAGTCATTGAAAAAATTATGCAGCAAGTAAGTATCAAGTAGTTAAATAATAATTCGTTAAATTTAAGTGCTAAACTTATTATAATAAATATTTCTACAATTCTATCAAAAGTAATGTCAAGTAGCGTACCCCAAGGAGTTGATTTATTACTTTTTCTTGCCATAGCACCATCGACAGCATCTAAAAATCCAGATAGCCAAAGTAATAAGCATGCAACTATATTATAATCAAAATACACTCCAACAGATGCTATTATTCCCGTTATAAATGCTAATACAGTTACTTGGTTTGGTGTCATTTTCAAACTCAAAAAACCTTTGGACGCTTTATCTATCATAGGATTAACATATTTTCTTGCATGAGTATCTAACATTGCATTCCCTCCTCATCTGATATAAATAAAAGTCCTTTTTCATCATAGTGTACAGAAACTTTTTCACCAACTTTAAATTCGATATTCGGTTCATAAACTTGTATTGTTTCAAATTCGATAAAATTAATGTCTACTCTAAACAATATAAATCCTTGTCTAAATGAGCATTCTTTTATTGTACCTTTAAAAATATTTGTATGTTTATTACAATTATCAAATTTTAATACTTTTAGACATTCAGGCTTTAAAATAAGATTTCCCATTACATCATCTTCATTAAATTTATTTAACTTTATTTTTAAATTATTTGATCTAAATATTTTGTCCTTAATATTTCCATATAAAACATTATTAATTCCCATAAATTTAGCAACATGAGCATTGATAGGATTTTGATATATTTGCATAGGAGATCCATTTTGTACTATCCTTCCCTCTTTCATTATGATCATATCATCAAATAAATCAAATGCTTCTTCTATATCGTGTGTTACAAACACTATAGTCATCTTATATTCTTTATGAATTTTTAATATAAGATTTCTCATTTCTTTTCTTAATTCAGGATCTAAAGCACTAAAAGGCTCATCCATAAGCAATACTTCAGGCTTTAATACTAGACTTCTAGCTAAAGAAACTCTTTGCTTTTGTCCCCCACTCAATTCATTTGGATATCTTTTTTCAAACCCTTTAAGTCCTACAGATTCAAGTACATCACCTATTAATTCTGAGATTTTTTCTTTTGAAATTTTTTTAATTTTAAGGCCAAAACTTATATTTTCATAAACACTCATGTGAGGAAACAATAAATTTTCTTGAAATATCATACCTATATTCCTTCTTTGAGGTAAAATTTCATTAATTGTTTTTTCATTCATACAAATAGTTCCCTCATCAATATTAATAAGGCCTGCTATTATCTTTAAAAGTGTTGTCTTCCCACACCCAGATCCTCCAACTATTCCAAAGAAATCTTTATCCTTAATCTTAAGTTTATCTATATTCAAATCAAAATTAGACGTTTTTACATATTTACCATAAGTTTTTTTTATATTTTTTAAGTATAATTTCGTCATAAGCAAATCTTCCTCTCATGTCTGTATCACAGTGAATCATAATATCTTTTTAAATAATATTCCATAATACCAAGTGTAGATAAACATATAAATGCAAATATTATCGCATATACACATCCTATAGTTTTTTCTCCAGAATTAATATACGGAATCATATTAGTTGAAAGAGTCTGTATCTGTCCTCCTCCTATTAGAATAGTAGTTATATATTGACTAAAAGATATCAATGCCGTTAGGCTAGAACCAGCTATAATACCAGGAAGTAAAAAATATATTTTCACATTGATAAGAGTCTTTAATTTACTTGCTCCAAGCATTTGGCACTGCTGTTCCCATTCAAATCCAAAATTTTCGAAACTGATTTTAATAGCCCTTATCATATACGGTAGAGTCGGTATTATATGTACTAAAATTACTCCCCATATGCTTTCTGTTAGATTCATTCTTATAAAAGCTTTGTGTATTCCCATAGTAGATATTATTGGAGGTATAACAATAGGCATAATCAAAAAAAACTCGATTGTCTTTTTATATTTAAAATCATACCTAGCTATTGCATCTGCTGCTGGAATTGCTACTATTAAATTTATAACAACTACAATTAAAGCTATTTTTAAACTCATAAATATAACATCTAATGAATTACTATTTAGTAAAACATATTTCCATCCTTCAGTACTTAGATTCTTAGGAATTATATCAGGCCAGACCCATCCATTAGAAAAGCTCATAAAAATAATAAAAATAATTTGAACTAGGGAAAATAATATTAATAAGGATAATATTATTAATGATACCTTCTCCCCATATTTGACCTTCATCACTTTATCTTCCTCCATTTTTGCATACTTAAACGATTAAAAATATATCCAATTCCTATTATAACTAATACTGCAATTATATTTATAGCAAAAGCTTTAGGTCTTTCAATCAAATCTGAATTCATATATATTTGATATGAATAGACGGAGATCATTTTTGGATAGGTAACTCCTAATAAAAAAGGAATTTCAAATTCAGCAAAAGTGTATGAAAATATTATAAAACACGATATCTTTAGGGGATTAATCAACATCTTTAATATAACTTTTTTAAAAAGCTCATTTCTACTTCCACCTAGCATATATGCTAATTCTAACCAATTTGATTCAACCTTTAAAATAACAGGGTATAGCATTAGAACTATAAAAGGAGTGGTTTTTAATACATATGTTAATATTATTCCTATGCCAAACTCATCATTTACTATCACAGGAAATTCATTAATACTATTTATTATCCCTAATTTTAAAAAAACAGAACTTATCCATCCACTTCTATTGAATATAAGTAATATAATATATGAATACACTAAGTACGGAAATAACATAGGTATTTGAATTAAAAGTTTGAATTTGGATGTAAATTTATAAAATACTCCAGTCTTTAGTATATACAATAAATATACTATACAAGTTCCTCCTAATGCAGATAATACTGTCGATATTATAGCTACTTTCAGTGTCATAAAAAATGACACCCAAAATTCTGTAGACATAAACAGTTCTTTATAATACACAAAAGTAATACCACCCATATTATAAATAGATGGTATTCCTAAGCTTTGTATAAACCCTTGTATTAATCCCGATACAAACAATACAATAGTTACTATTATTGCTGGTAATAATAATAAATATGGCCTAGTTTTTTGATACATTTTCGATCCAGCCTTTTTCTATTTGATCTATATACGTAGCCTTCATTTCTGGAATTTTATATTTTCTAATTTCATTTAAAAATTCTAACTTATTTTCTTTATAAATATCATCTATTTTCAATTTATCTTCATCTGAAAGTTTATCATATGATATAGCAAGTCCATCTCCCCAATTGCTAGGATTTAATTTTTGTATCTGAGCTCTAGGTGATAGTAAGAAATCTATAACTACCATGGCTCCTGCTTTATTAGAAGCATTAAATGGTACACTCAAGTAGTGAGTATTAGACAGCGTTCCATCATTTAATACGAACACATCTGTTGATTCTTTAAACTCTCCATTTTGTACTTTGTTAAATGCATGAAGTGGATTATAAGACATACTCATCAACACTTCTGAATTTGAATATAGCATGTCAAGTTTAGCACTGCTTTCAGGATATGTTTCCCCTTTTCTCCATAAATATGGTTTTATTTCATTCATATAATTCCACATACTATTTAAATCTTTATCTTCTACATAATCTTTCTTGAATAAATCCATATAAGTTTGGCGTATAAACGCACTTCCTGTGAAATCTGGTACTGATGGATATGTAAATTTTCCAGGATTTTGTTTTATCCAATTAGTTAGTTCATTTATATCCTTAGGCGGATTTTTTATGGCATTAGAATCATATATAAATACAAATTGAGATTTTCCAAAAGGAACTTCCATTCCCATAGTATCTTCTCCAAAATCATACTTAATATCATCTGCTTCTTTATTAACATATTGATTATAATTTGGAAGCTTATCCGCAAACGGTCCCCAAAGTAGACTATTTTCATTTGCTAATTTGAAGTTTTCTCCATTCATCCATATTATATCTATGCTTCCATTTGATTTTTCTACTTCTTTTTCTGTAATTAGTTTATTTATCATATCTTTTGGATCGTTTATAGCAACTCTATTTAAATTAATATTTAATTCTTCTTTTACCAATGGCTTGACCCAATTATCCATGTATTCATTTACTGATGGATCTCCAGCCCACATATATATATTAACAGTTTCACCGTCAGCCTCTTTAGCAATATCTTCCCATTTCATTTCAAGTAAATTAAATGATTCCTTTTTATCTTTACTCGCACATCCAGATAACGCACTAAAACTAATTAATATTACAAGTATAATTGATATTATTTTTCTCATAAGTTACTCTCCTTTATTAGTATTTTTTAATTGTTCAATATATGTTTTACACTTATACCTATTCATCCATTTCTGTAAGTAATTAACGCCCATTTGGTCAAACTTTGAATTTATATTATCATTAAATATTAAATCTAATATATGAATACTGTTTTTACCCGCTGTTTTCATAGATTTAACGCAAGACTCACAATATGTAAGTATATAATCCGAGTTAGCTTCATTAGCTCTTTTTCTCATATGATTTAATGCTAGCTCTTTATTTTGTATACTTAATTTACCTCCACAACACGAAGTTCTTTCTCTACTATTATTAAACTCTTCTATCTTTATACCCATTTCACTTAATACATCTCTAACATTTTCATGAATACTATTTTCTTTTCTTATAGGACACGGATCATGCAAAGCAAATACTTTATCTAAATCTTTATATTTCTTCTTAATATCATCTGGTATACCAATATCGTTTATAGATTCCCAAATAGATTTAACCTCAATACCAGGGCTATTTTCTTTTATAGTCTTATGACAGGTTTGACATGCTGTTATTATCTCTTTCACCTTCATATTCTCTATTTCTTCTTGTAATTGTGAATAATATGATTTAAAACCCTCTTTATCTCCTGATATTTTAGAAGGAGCAGCACAACATTTTAAAATAATACCTGTATTTCCTAGATTGTCATTTAAGTATTTATACGTTTTCATTACTATTTGAGGACTATAATCCGTTAGGCTACACCCTGGAATAAAAGCCTTTACATTATCTTCATTATAGCCACTTGACGCAGTAAAAAGTTTTGAAAAACTTGATAATTGATGTAATTTAACTCCTACATTCCTCTTTTTCATAGTCAATTCACCCTTTGAGTTTAAATTAAGTTTCGCTTTACGTACAATTTAAAAATAATATAATTTATTAAATATATATAAGACTCTTCTTAATTAAGAAGAGTCTTATATATCAAATTAAAGTATATCATATATAAATATCGTTTAACTATATAAAATTTATATACAATATAGATTAACTATTATTTTTTTTTATAATGTGTTTCTTGTATATTATAAAAGGCCTTAATATCTTATATATTAAGACCTTCTAGTTTATTAAGCCATGGCTAATTTTTCTTTTAATGCTGCTTGAGCTGCTGCAAGTCTAGCAATTGGTACTCTATAAGGAGAACAAGATACATAGTTAAGTCCTATATTGTGACAGAACTCTACAGAAGCAGGTTCTCCTCCATGTTCTCCGCATATACCAAGTTTTATATCTTCCCTTGTCTCTCTTCCAAGTTTTGATGCCATTTTAACTAGTTTTCCAACACCATTTTTATCTAATACTTGGAATGGATCTTTTTCAAATATTTCTTTCGATTCATATTCTACTAGGAATTTATTTGCATCATCTCTAGAGAATCCATATGTCATTTGAGTTAAGTCATTAGTTCCAAAACTAAAGAACTGAGCTTCTTTTGCTATTTCATCAGCAGTAAGTGCTGCTCTTGGAACTTCTATCATAGTTCCAACCATATATTTCATATCTACTTTTGACTCACTTAAAACCTCTTCTACTACATTTACAACAAATTCTTTTATATATTTAAGCTCATTTACATCTCCAATAAGAGGTATCATAATCTCTGGCGCTACATCAAATCCTTTATTTTTAGCCTGAATTGCACCCTCCATTATAGCTCTTGCTTGCATCATATATATTTCAGGGTAAGTTACTGCAAGACGGCATCCTCTGTGTCCAAGCATAGGGTTAAACTCTTCTAAGTCCTCAATTCTCTTTTCTATATCTTCATAAGATATATTCATATCATCAGCTAAGTTCTTTATATCTTCTTCTTTCTTAGGTAAGAATTCATGAAGAGGAGGATCTAAAAGTCTTATAGTTGTATCTCTTCCTTCCATAGCTTCAAATATTTGTGCAAAGTCTTCTCTTTGCATAGGAAGTAATTTTTCTAAAGCCTCTTGTCTTTCATCAACAGTCTTAGATAAAATCATCTTTCTAACAACAGGTATTCTATCTTCTTCAAAGAACATATGCTCAGTTCTACAAAGACCTATACCCTCAGCTCCAAATTTTACAGCAGTCTTAGCATCCTTCGGAGTATCGGCATTAGTTCTTACCTTAAGAACTCTTACCTCGTCTACCCAATCCATAAACTCTTCAAATTTACCTACAAGTTCAACCTCATTTTTAGGTATATTTCCTATATAAACGCTACCAGTTGATCCATCAAGAGATATATATTCTCCTTCTTTTATAACAAGGTCTTTCACTCTAAGTTCCTTTTTCTCTTCACTAACTTTTATATCCGAACAACCAGCCACACAACACTTACCCATACCTCTTGCAACAACAGCTGCATGTGATGTCATTCCACCTCTTGCAGTAAGTATACCCTCACTTGATACCATTCCCTCTATATCTTCTGGTGATGTTTCAAGTCTAACAAGGATAGCTTTTTCTCCATTTTCATTAGCAGCAACAACATCATTTGCATTAAAGTATACTTTTCCAGATGCTGCACCAGGAGAAGCCGGAAGTCCTTTTGATATAAGAGTTGCTTCTTTTAATGCTTTATCTTCGAAATTAGGATGTAAAAGTTGATCTAGTTGTTTAGCATCTATTCTCATTATAGCTTCTTTTTTAGTTATTAATCCTTCACCTACCATATCAACTGCTATATTTATAGCAGCCTTTGCTGTACGCTTTCCATTTCTAGTTTGTAGAATATATAAATTTTCATTCTCTATAGTAAACTCTATATCTTGCATATCTTTGTAGTGATTTTCAAGTACTCCAGTTATATTTTCGAACTTATTGTATATATCAGGCATAATATTTTTCAGACTAGCTATCGGTTCAGGCGTTCTAATACCTGCAACAACATCTTCACCTTGAGCATCTACCAAATACTCTCCAAATAAAACATTTTCGCCAGTAGATGGGTTTCTCGTAAATGCAACTCCTGTACCCGATGTTTGCCCCATATTTCCAAATACCATAGATTGTATATTTACAGCAGTTCCTAGCTTATGAGGTATATCATTTAACTTTCTATATATATCTGCTCTAGGATTGTTCCATGAATCAAATACAGCCTTTACAGCTAATATTAATTGTTCCTTAGGGTCAGATGGAAACTCTTGTCTTAATTCACTCTTATATATATTCTTAAATTCTTTAACTATATCTTTTAAATCATCAACAGTAAGTTCAGTATCATATTTATATCCTTTTGATTCTTTTACATTATCCAATACTCTTTCAAACTTGTATTTTTGAATTCCCATAACAACATCTGAAAACATTTGAATAAATCTTCTATAACTATCATAAGCAAATCTTTCATTGTTAGTCTTTTTAGAAAGTGCTTGTACAGCTATATCGTTAAGTCCTAAGTTAAGTATAGTATCCATCATCCCAGGCATAGATATAACAGCACCTGATCTTACTGAAAGAAGAAGCGGATTTTCATTATCTCCTAATTTTTTATCTAAAGTTTTTTCTAATTTTGAAAGATTATCCATTATTTCATCTAAAAGTTCATCCCAAATCTTTTTATCTTTCGCGTAGTAAGTATTACAAGCATCTGTTGTAATTGTAAATCCCGGAGGAACAGGTAGCCCAATTTTAGTCATTTCAGCTAAATTAGCTCCTTTTCCACCTAATAGATTTTTCATTTCCTTTGAACCTTCGTTAAAGCTGTATACAAATTTCCCCACGTTTTACACTCTCCCTTTAATATAGACTTTAATATTATTTAATTGGCTTATATTTTAGTATTTAACATTATTTTGTATTAGTTATTAAGAAACCCCTTATACACTCTCAGACCATTTTCTTTCATTATGTTTATAATAAGTCCTGCAGTTTCTTCAATGGCTTTATTTGACACATCTATTATTGGGCATCCTAATTTTTTCATTATAGTTTCTGCATATTCAATTTCTTCTAGTATTCTTTGCATATTTGCATAATTAGCATTGCCAGATAGACCTAATGCCTTTAATCTCTCTTGTCTTATCTGATTTAACTTTTCTGGAGTATTAGTAAGACCTATTATTTTCTTGTTAGATATTTCAAATAATTCCTTAGGAACTGGAACTTCAGGAACTAAAGGTACATTAGCTACCTTTATATTTTTATTTGCAAGGTACATACTTAGAGGAGTTTTAGAAGTTCTAGATATACCTACTAACACTAGATCTGACTTTATAAGTCCTCTTGAATCTTTTCCATCATCATACTTTACAGCAAATTCTATAGCCTCTACTCTTTTAAAATACTTTTCATCAAGCTTTCTTATTATTCCAGGTTCTCTTAATGGATCTGAATCTGTTCTTAATCTTATAGCATTTACAAGAGGATTTATTAAATCTAATCCAGGTATATTATTTTCCTCACAAAATTCTAATGTACGATTTGCAAGTTCTAAATCCACAAGTGTATAAACTATTATAGAGTTTTGATGCTTTGCATCATTTAATATTTCATTTAGAAATTGCTTATCCAGCACATATGGATATTTTCTTATCTCATAGTTTTTTAAATTAAATTGCCCTATAGAAGCTTTGGCTACTTGTTCTCCTGTTTCCCCTAAGGAATCGGATATTATATATATAACTAAATTTTCCATAATACACTCCTTTATTTTTCAAATAACTCTAAAAATAATTTTGTTATATTGGTTTTAGATATTCTACCAACAACTTTGTAATATTCTTTATCATCTTTTGATTCTTTTTTTACTACAGGTACTGAATCTACCTCATGCTCTATTATCTTTTTTACTGCCTTAATTACAGTGTCTTCTTCTTTGCACATGATAACATTTGGCATTCTAGTCATAATCATACCTACTGGTATTTTATTTATATCAATTCCACCTATAGTGCTTTTAAGTAAATCTTTTCTAGATACTACACCCGATAAGTGGCCATCATTTATTATATATATACTTCCTACATCTTCTAAAAACATAGTAACAATAGCGTTATATACTGTAGTTTCTTCTGTAAGCATAACGGGTATGCTCATTATTTCACTAACTTTTTTATTCTTTAATTCCTCTGATATCATATTATTTTGATTTATTCCAGAATAGAAATAACCAACCTTTGGTCTTGCATCTAATATCCCTGTCATAGTAAGTATTGCAAGATCTGGTCTTAAAGTTGCTCTTGTCACATTTAACATTGATGCTATATTTTCACTAGTTATAGGCTGATGCTCTTTAACTATATCTATTATCTTAATTTGTCTATCGTTAAGTTGTATATTAAACACCTCTTTTCTTTTAATGTGATATACTTAATATCACCCGTTCCTTATATAGTATATTATATATACTTATTTGTTATATGTAAATAACAAAATTAAATTTAAGGAAAAAATTTTCGTCATAGTTGATATTTCAATACTTTCATCAATATTATCTACAAAATTGTATAATTCCTTAGTGTATAAAAAAGTCGGGAATTCATCCCGACTATTTTTATTTATATACTATTTTTGAAAGGTCACATATTAAAAGCATAGTATCATATACTTGTTTTAATAAAGCTAATCTATTATTTTTAATATTTTCATCTTTGTCCATAATCATTACAGTATCAAATAGATTGTCAATAGGACTTTTAAGTACAGTGAATTCGTCTAAAGCCTTAGAATATTCTTTTTTATCTATAGATGATTTAACAGCATCTTTTACTTTTTTAAACTCATCATATAAAACTTTTTCTTCATTAGCTTGTAGATATTCTTCTTTTATTTCGCTTGACTCAGCTTTTTGAGCTAAAGTAGATACTCTATTGAAAGCAGTTAATATTTCTATTATTTCATCTCTGTTTATCCACATATTAAGCTCTTTTGCTCTATTGTACATATCAGATACATCATCTATATGAGAGCTAATAACAGCATCTATAACATCATATCTTATACCCATTTCACTGAATATATTTTTTATTCTTTGATTAAAGAATTCTAATATTTCTAGACTAACTTTTTCTTTATCAAATTCTAAGTTTTCATAATTCACTAAAGCATAATCGATTATACTTTTTAGGCTCACATTAATCTTTTTATCCATTAATATATTAATTATACCTAGAGCCTGTCTTCTCAGAGCATATGGATCTTGAGATCCTGTAGGCTGTATTCCTATTGCAAAAAATCCTGCTATTGAATCCATCTTATCGGCTATGGCTATAACAGTTCCAGGATTAGTAGTAGGTAGTATATCACCCGAGAATCTAGGAAGATAGTGTTCGAATATAGCATCAGCTACTATATCATTCTCACCAGACACCTTAGCATACTCCCTTCCCATAACACCTTGAAGCTCTGTAAACTCAAATACCATATTAGTAACCAAATCAGCCTTACATATTTTTGCAGCTCTTATAGTATTGTCTATTTCTTGTTCATATCCAAATTCTGAAGCTAGTTTTTTAGATAATTCCTCTATTCTTGAAGTCTTATCATATATAGTTCCTAATTGTTCTTGGAATACTACATTTTTAAGCTTTTCTATATATTTTTCAAGCTCAATTTTAGTATCTTCTTTATAGAAGAATTGTGCATCAGCAAGTCTTGCTTCTAAAACTTTTTCATTTCCCTTTTTAACATTTTCAATTTTATAATCAGTACCGTTTCTAACGGTTATAAAGTTAGGTAATAATTCTTTATCTTCTTTTAGTACAGGGAAATATCTTTGATGCTCCTTCATAGGCGTTATTAAAACTTCCTTTGGAAGTTTTAAATAGTCTTTTTCAAATTCTCCATAAAAGGCAGTTGGATATTCAAGTAAATAAGTAACCTCATTTAATAAATCTTCATCCATTAGAACTTGTCCATTTAATGAATTTGCAACTTCTATACATTGCTTTCTTATAATTTCTTTTCTTTCATTTTGATCAAGTATTACATAATTTTTTCTAAGTTCATCTAAATACTCATCAACTGAATTTACAGTTATACTTTCTTTTCCTAAGAATCTATGTCCTCTTGTAATATTAGATGATTTTATTCCCTCTATTTCAAAATCAAGTACCTCTCCATTGTATATAGATACTATCCATCTAATAGGTCTTGTAAATCTTAATTGTTTACCGCCCCACTTCATAGCTTTTGGGTAATTTATAGATTTTATCAAATCAGGAAGAATATTCTTTAATACATCTTCTGTATTTTTTCCTTCTTCTTTTAATTTAGCGAATATGTATTCTTCCTTACCTGCAACCTTAAAATATAGATCCTCTACATTTAATCCTTTACTTCTCATAAAACCTTGAAGAGGTTTTGTGGGTTCATTATTATCATCAAAAGCTATTCTCTTTGCAGGTCCTTTTATTTCTTCTTCTAAATCATCTTGGTTATCAGCTAGACCCTCTATTATCAAAGTAAGTCTTCTTGGTGTTCCATAAGTTTTTATATCTTCAAAGTTTATTCTATTCTCATTTAAGAATTTTTTCGAATTTTCTTTTAATTGTCTTAAAGAACTATCCATAAACCTTGCAGGAATTTCTTCACATCCAATTTCAAATAAAAGATATTTGTTCATATTATTTTCCTCCTTTCTTTAAAAGAGGGTATCCCATTTCTTCTCTTTGCTTAACGTAAGTATTTGCAACCATTTTTGCCATATTTCTAACTTTTGCTATAAATGACGCTCTTTCACTTACACCAATAGCCCCTCTTGCATCCAATACATTGAATGTATGAGAACATTTTAATATATAATCATATGCTGGTTGAACTAAGCCTTTTTCTAATAATTTTTTAGCTTCTTCTTCATAAGCATTGAAGTGTTCAAACATCATATCAGTATTTCCTTCTTCAAAACTATAAACAGAATGCTCATATTCTGCCTTTTGGAATATATCTCTATAAGTTAATTCATCATTCCATTGAAGATCATAAACATCATCTTTTTCTTGAATATACATAGCAAGTCTTTCAAGCCCATAAGTAAGTTCTGCTGATTCAAGTTCACAATCTATATTACCAACTTGTTGAAAATATGTAAATTGAGTTACTTCCATACCATCAAGCCACACTTCCCAACCAAGTCCCCAAGCTCCAACAGCAGCTGCTTCCCAGTTGTCTTCTACAAATCTTATATCGTGTTCTTGCGGATTTATTCCTATAGCCTTTAAACTCTCTAAGTACAGCTCTTGTACGTTATCTGGTGATGGCTTAAGTATTACTTGAAACTGGTGATGTTGATATAATCTATTAGGATTTTCTCCATATCTTGCATCTGTCGGTCTTCTTGAAGGTTCTACATAACAAACCTTCCAAGGTTCAGGACCAAGTGATTTCAAAAATGTATAAGGGCTCATAGTTCCTGCTCCCTTTTCTACATCATAAGGATTCATTACTATACAGCCTTGCTTTGACCAATACTCTTGCAGAGAAAGTATCATATTTTGAAAATTCATTTTTTTCCCTCCTATATTTATTTAAAAAATTTAGCCTTTCGCTTTTGGCGAAAGGCTAAATCTTAAAGAATTCTAACTTTAAATTTAACAAAATAAGATTTATTTGTCAAGTTCATTACCTGTTTCCTGAGATTCTTCTTTCATTATATCATCCGTAATATCTTTATTGTCAGATTTATTAAAATTCATTTTCTCTTTTATATCATTAAATGATTCTTGTGTTTTTTCCTTTATATCATTAAATGATTCTTGTGTCATGTCATTTATATCTACAGTTTCACCATCTGTTTTTACTATTTTTATTTTATATTTCCCTACAACAGCAGCAGATACACCTACTATTGCAGCTATAGGCCCTAATACTAACCCAATTGCTCCTGCTGTTACAGGCATATTAAGTAGAACATCTCCATCTTTTTCAAGCATAACTCTAGTTATATTTCCTTTTTTAAGAATTTCCTTTAATTTTTCCATCATTTCATTACTTTTTTCGTTTATTCCCTTAAATACATTTCCTTCTTTTTTTTCAAGATAAACTAAAGCCTCTATAACATCTCCATTTGAATTTTCTAGTGCTTCTTTAGCCTTTTCATATCCTACATTCATTCTGTCCATAATTTGATCAATTTTTTCAAGTGTTATTTCCATACTATCCTCTCCTTACCCTTTTAAATTTTCAAGAAAATTTAATGATTTCAAATTTAAATTTTCTATATGAGTCATTAAATATTTTTTTAAAACATTATCTAACTGATTTAGTATATATTTTGATACCCTTATTTTGTTACATATTACTATATCATTTTTTAATATGTACTCTATTAAGTTTATGGTTGTTGGATCAATTTTTATACTATACTTATCTACATCTATACACCCATTGCATAGCATACCACCTTCTGTTATACTAAACTTTCCTTTATTTAAGTTATTATTACCACAATTTGTACATTTTAAAACACTGGGCTTATATCCTATATAATCTAAAAGTTTAAGCTCAAATATATTTGTTATTAATTGATAGTTAGCATCGTCATATGAATATAAGTACAGTGTCTTTAATAATAAATCAAACAACCTATTATTAGTTTGATTCTCAAATATATTTTGTTCAACCAATGAACTAATATAGCTAGCATGAGCTAAAGTATCTATATTATAAGATAAGTTATAGAAGCTCTGTTTTACTTCACATTGATTTAATTTATACATATTCCCATTTCTTCTAATAGAAAAATTAGAATATGAAAATACTTGTGTTCCTGATAACAATGTGCTCTTTGGTCTTCTAGCACCTTTTGCAAGTGCTGAAATTTTTCCAAGCTTTCTTGCAAATATAACTACTATAGCATCTGATTCTTCATATTTAATCGACTTCAGTACTATCCCATCTGTATTTATGAACATAATTATTTTCAATCTCCCTCACTTTATTCGATTGACACTTTAAGCTGTCATAGGACTTGACATACATATATGCATTTATGTTTCCTGTTTTTTTAAAATATTCCCATATTGATTTATTCATTTTAAAAACCCCCTTCTGTCCATTTATATTTATTTTTTGGTAAGAAGGGGGATAATATACATAATATTTTTTTTTATTTTAAGAAAATTTTAGTAAAAGAGCAGTTGTTAATGTAAAGTATATAGTAAGTCCAGTTATATCAAGCGTTGTGGAAATAAACGGAGCTGATGCAACCGCTGGGTCAACACCAAGTCTTTTAAATACAATAGGTACTAATGTACCTATTGTAGCTGCAGTTAGCATATTAGCTGCCATAGCTATGCCTACAACTACTCCTAATTTAAAGTCTCCTATCCATAAGTAAGCCACTACACATATTATAAGACTGCATATAAGCCCCACACTAAGCCCAATACTCATTTCTTGAGATATTGTCTTAACTGCATTCTTTTGGTCTATATGACCCGTCGCTAGACCTCTTACAGTCAGGGTAGATGATTGAGTTCCCACATTTCCTCCCATTCCAGTTAAAAGAGGCATAAAAAACGATACAGCTGCATACGCCTGTATTGTACTTTCGTATTTTCCAAGTATTCGAGCTGACAAAGTACCTCCAATTAATGTTATAAGTAGCCATGGAAGTCTTGCTTTTACAGCAGAAATTACTTTTGGAAAAAATTTAATATCTTCTAAGTATTCGCTCTCAGCTTCAGATGTTCCTGCAAATTTATATATATCTTCAGTTGCTTCTTCTTGTATAACGTCGATTATATCATCAACAGTTATTATACCTCTTATCTTCCCATTTATATCTGTTACAGGAATCGCTAAAAGGTCGTACTTTGATACAATATTTGCAACTTCTTCTTGATCGTCATTTACATTAACATCAATTACCTTTTCACTCATTATATCTTCTATAATAGTATTAGGTTTTGAAACAATAAGCTCTCTTAAAGAAATAACTCCTACAAGCTTATCATTCTTGTCAACTACATATACATAGTATATTGTTTCTGCATCTGGAGCATTTTCTCTTAAATACTCTATAGCTTCATAACATGTAATATCCTTACTCAAAACGACAAAGTCTGTAGTCATTATACCACCGGCAGAATCTTCATCGTATACAAGTAATTCTTTTATGTCCTGAGCTAGTTCATTATCTAAAAGATTTATTATCTCATGTCTTTTTTCCTCTGATAAATCACTTAATATATCAACCATATCATCTTGAGACATAAGATCTAGTATTCTCTTTTTATGATCTATGCTAATTTTTGATAATATAGTTGTGAACAGGTCAGAATCTAAATCATCAAGCACCTTAGCTGCAACTTCTAATGGAAGTATCTCAAATAATTTTATTTTTTTTTCTTCTTGTAAATCTACTAATATTTCCGATATATCTCGGGGATGAAGTTCCTCTATATATTCATTTAAATCTACTATTTTTTCACTGTCTATCAATGCGTTAACCTGAACTATTATTTCTTGAAATAAAATTTCATTTTTGTTCATAGATTCCACCCCCTACTTAATAAATAATATACATTATATATTATTTATTGTTGTATCCAAAATTACTTATATAATTTTCTAGATTTCTCCAATTAGATTTAACTTTAACCCAAGTTTGAAGATATACCTTAGAACCTAAAAGTTTTTGAATATCTTCTCTTGCAGACTTTCCTATTCCTTTTAGTTTTCTTCCATTTTTACCTATTATAATTCCCTTATGTGAATCTCTTTCACAGTATATAACAGCAGATATATCTATTATATTTCCACCTTCTCTTGATTTCATTTGCTCAACTTCAACTGCAACCCCATGAGGAACTTCTTCATGAACATAGTGTAGAACTTTCTCTCTTATTAGCTCAGAAATTAATACTCTTTCAGGTTGATCTGTTATCATATCATCAGGGAAATATTTAGGTCCCTGAGGTAAATGCTTATTTATAGTCTTTACTAATGAATTTAAATGACCTTCTTTTAATGCAGATATAGGCACTATTTCATCGAATATACCTTCTTCATCATATTTTTTCATAAGAAGAATTAATTCTTCTTTTTCAAGCTTATCTATTTTATTTATAACAAGTACTATAGGTGTTTTAACCTTTCTTAAGTCCTCTATAATCATTCTATCTCCAGGACCTATAGTCTTAGAATCATCAACAACAAATAAAACTACATCAACCTCATTAAGAGTATCTGTTGCAACCTTTACCATATACTCTCCCAATTTATTCTTTGGCTTATGTATTCCAGGTGTATCTAAAAAGACTATTTGAAAATCTTCAGTAGTTAAAACTGATTGAACTTTATTTCTAGTCGTTTGAGGTTTATCACTCATTATAGCTATTTTTTCTCCAACAACTTTATTCATAATTGTAGATTTACCTACATTAGGTCTTCCAATTATACTTGCAAATCCTGATTTAAAACCCATATTATCACCTCTTTATTTTTTAAGGTCTGCTCCTGTGAAACCGTATGGAATCAATTCTTCTATAGATAATTCTCTATACTCACCTTCAGACTCTCCTAATACAACTTTAATGTCTCTTCCAAATTCTAATATAACCTGTCTACATATTCCACACGGATAAGTTTCGCCTATATTATCGCTAGTTATTGCTATTTTTTCAAACTCTCTTTCGCCTTCTGATACAGCTTTAAATATTGCTGTTCTTTCTGCACAATTAGTTCCTCCATAAGATGCACATTCTACATTGCATCCAGTAAAAACTTTGCCTGATTTAGTCAAAAGAGCTGCTCCTACATGAAATTTAGAATATGGAACATATGCATTTTCCTTAGCCTTTTCTGCGATTTTTAATAATTCTTTATTATCCATTTTAAATTCCTCCTTAGTTTTCTTTATATCCCACAATTCCACCAGAAACTATTATTTTGAGAGCATTATCAATAGATACATCTAAATAGATTATATCTTTTTTAGCTACTGCAATAAGCATTCCAGATGTAGGATTTGGAGTTGTAGGTATGAATACAAATACACTTTCTTCTCCTGTATATTCATTTATAGAAGACGGTGCATTGGTAGTTATAAATCCTATTGTATATATACCCTTTGAAGGATATTGAACTAGTACAGTACTTTTAAAACTCTCTCCTTTTTTAGTAGCAAAAGCATCAACTACTTGTTTTACCGAAGAATATATCATTCCAACCAAAGGAATTCTATGCATTACCTTTTCAAATCCATTAAATATTTTTTTACCTATTACATCTGTTGCAAAAATCCCTGTAGCAAATATTAATATTAATGTTATTACTATACCAACACCATAAAGGTGAATTCCTAATAATTTTTCAAGAGGAACTCTAAATATATAGTCTACCTTATTAAAAAGCCAAAATACCAGTGATATAGTAACAGCAATTGGAAGAATGGTAAAAATTCCCGTTATAAATACTCTTTTTATGTCTGTTTTATCAGAAATATTTTTTTTCAAAACCCCTCATCCTTTCGCTTTAACTCTGTAAATCAAAATACAGAGCATTTTCAATTATATCAAACATTTAAATTTTATCCAATATTTATTTAAAATATAGGTTATATGCAGAGTCGTTAAAAGAATGGAAGTTTTTCCATTCTTTTGCTTACAAGAAAACCATATGAATTTCAAACTATGGATAACATTGATTAAAGATCTAAACTTGCAACTATTTTGAGCAACGGAGTCCCATAGGACTCGTTGGCGACATGAGTCAATGCGTAGCAATTAGACGAATTTTTTATCCAAGACTTATTTGAAATACTAGTATAGTCGTTAGTATTCCCAATATAGCTCCAAATACAACTTCTATCCCACTATGAATTTCTCCTTCTATCCTGCTTTGTGCAACAAGTAAAGCTAATATATATGTAAGAGTTGATACTAATATTTCCTCAGAAATAAATGTAACTGCAGTTGCAACGGAAAATGCAAGTGCCGCATGTCCACTTGGCATACCACCCTTTAAATAAGTCCCTTTTTTTTGTTATTGCTTTAACTACAACTACTAATATGAGAACTATTACTATTCCTATAACAGTTATATGCATCTCCGATTTTCTTATTTTATTCAAAACAATATTTGAAAAAGGGTTTATTCTATCAAAGAATAGTAGGTACCCTATTACAATAGAATTTAAAGATGCAATCAAAACCGCTCCTGCTGAAACATCTTTTGCAATCTTTGCAAGTTCATGGTATTCACTAGTAAACAAATCTATTGATTTTTCTATTGCTGTGTTTATCATTTCAGATATTATAACTAAAGATATAGTAAAGAACAGGATAATCATTTCATACTTAGTCAAATCAAAGAACAAGCTCAAAAACAAAACTATTATAGATATTATATAGTGTATTTTCATATTCCTCTCATTTTTGACCGTATATATTATGCCTTCTATAGCACAATTGAAAGCACTTATAAGCTTCTTAGCTCTCATATTACGCCCTCACTATCCCAAGTTTAACTAAAACAGCTTCTTCCTTTGATCTCATAATTTTTGTATTTTCATCTGTGTCATGATCATATCCCATTAAGTGAAACATGCTATGACACACTAAAAAAGCAACTTCTCTTTCATAAGAGTGATTATAATCATTACTTTGTTCTAGAGCTTTTTCCATAGATATTACAATATCTCCAAGAGCTTTTTCCTTAAGCTCTATATCAAAATCATCATCTACTATTAAGGGAAATGATAGTACATCTGTTTCTCTATCTATTCCTCTATACATTTTATTTAAATTATGTATTTCATTATTATCAACAAATGAAAGGCTTATTTCATAATCCTCATCAAAGCCTTCGTGCTTTAAGCACTCTTTAGTTACACTCTTTATAATATCTATTAATTCATCACTTACTTCTATTTTATCTTGTCTATTATCCATTATTAACTGCATTTAATTTCCTCCTTCTTTTGGGTACTCTATTCTTTGATGAAACATACCCATAATGACTTCTATAAAAGCTTCTTTTATTAGATCTAATTCTTTTAGTGTCAAGTTGCTTTTATCAAACTGTCCATCATTTAATTTACCTTTAACTATTTTTTCTATCATATCTTCAATTTTTTCTTTACTAGGTTCTTTTATACTTCTAATAGCAGCTTCCACGGAGTCTGCCATCATTATTACAGCTGCTTCCTTACTTTGAGGTTCTGGACCTTTATACCTAAAGTCCTCTTCTTTTATATCCATTCCCATTTCTTTAGCCTTGTAATAAAAATAAGCAACTGATGTTGTCCCATGATGTTCTCTTATTATATTTATTATTTCTTTAGGCAATTTATATTTTCGAGCAAGCTCTACTCCATAGCTTACATGTTCTTTAATTATCTTTGTACTCATTGTAGGAGATATCTTATCATGAGGATTATCAGTAGTTATTTGGTTTTCTTTAAAAAAATACGGCTTTGATAGTTTTCCCATATCATGATAATATGAAGCTACTCTTGCAAATAAGGAATTTGCTTCTATTTTATCGCAAGCTCTTTCTGCTAAATTCCCAACTATTATACTGTGATGGTATGTCCCAGGTGTTTCTATTAGCATCCTTTTTAATATTTCATTATTTGCACTTGATAGTTCTAATAATTTAATGCTTGTTAGTATATCAAAATAATGTTCCCATAGAGGTAAACTACCAACTACGAAAATAGATGAAATTATACCTGATAGTAGTGATAGTAACGAATTTATAAAAGGTTCTTTTAAGCTTGTCGTAGTTATAAATTCTAGTGACATTACAAGCAATAAATTTAAAAGTCCTATTTTAAATCCTGTAATTATTATATTTCTTCTTTGAGCTATTTCAAGATTAGCAAAAGAGCCAAAAGTTCCAGAAACTAATGATATCAATAATATGTTTATATCACCCGTAGCTATATAAAGCATTATAGATATAATCAAATTCGATATTATAGCTATATTAGTATTTAAAAGTATGCTTATTAGCATACTAGCTCCAGCAACAGGTATTATGTATAAAGATATTTTACTAAGAGTCATACTAATGAGCATAGTAGTAGAAATAATCAATATTATAAGCAATAGTTTCTTTTCATTTTTTAATGTATTTTTATCAAAAACGTTTATGTATAACACTCCTAGAGCTTCAAGTATTATTATAATAAGTATTAGACCTATTACAACAAAGAAATCTTCTTTACCTTTTTTTTCAACAAGTCCTATACTTTGTAAGAGTGCTAGTTTTTCTTGAGTTACAATATCTCCCTTGGATATTATATTTTCATTTTTTGGTATTATAACCTTTTCAACAGATAACTTTGCTTGTTCTGTTTTTTCTTGTGTTTTTTCTAAGTCCAAAAACTTATTAGGTCTTATATAACTATCTATTATCTCTATACTTAACAGCTTTTCATTTTGATTGAATGTTTTTATTTCTTCAAAAAACTCTGATATATTCTCTTTTTGATACTCTACTTCTTCTTTAGTGATACCCGTACTCATTATTTGATTTATTATTTCAAATATGTAATTTTTTAATTTTTCAAATCTAGCTTTGTCCATATTAAGAGCTAACTCTATAGATTTATTAGATATTGTCGGATATTTTTTCTGTATGTTTTCTAGTTTTTGCTTTGAGTTTAATTGTTCGTCATTATCAACATCATCACTATCGGAATTATTAATTTCATTTATATCAGAAAAGAACTTTTCTATATCTGATTTTATCTCTGCCTGAACTGTTGGGTTGATTTTATAAACAGGTTGGACCTGCTGAACAGCTTTATCGATAAGTTTTTGTGTTTCTATCTTGTTTTCTATATCTTTTGTTGCTTTTATATCTTCTTGAGCTCTTTGTCCTACTTTTAATTCGTACTTCTGAGGAGCTAAAAATGTGAATAATACTATAAAATTAATTATAAAAAACAAAAGAGCAAGGGAAAATTTCTTAAATTTCATTTTTCCCTCTCCTTTCTAATTTTTATTTTTCTTTTTGTTATTTTTTTTATATTCTTGTTTTTTCTCATATTTGCTATATGCTTTTATTATCCTTTGAACAAGTTCATGTCTTACAACATCTTTTTCTGTCAATTCACAAATAGATATTCCTTTTACATCTTTTAACACTTCTTTTGCATGTAAAAGTCCAGATTTTTTATTGCTTGGAATATCCGTTTGAGTAATATCTCCTGTTACTACAGCCCTTGATCCAAATCCAAGCCTAGTTAAAAACATCTTCATCTGCTCAGGAGTTGTATTTTGTGCTTCATCAAGTATGATAAATGCATTGTCCAGTGTTCTCCCTCTCATAAACGCAAGAGGCGCTATTTCTATTATACCTCTCTCCATATACCTATTAAATTTTTCAGATCCAAGTATCTCAAACAAAGCATCATATAAAGGTCTTAGGTACGGATCGACTTTGTCTTTTAAATCCCCAGGTAAAAATCCCAACGTCTCTCCGGCCTCAACTGCTGGTCTTGTTAAAACGATTCTATTGACTTCATCTTTTTTTAAAGATCTAGCTGCCATGGCAACAGCTAAATACGTTTTACCCGTACCAGCAGGACCTATTCCAAATGTGATATTATTTTCTTTTATTAAATTAATATACTTCTTCTGTCCAAGGGTTTTTGGTTGTATAGGCTTTGACTTTACAGTAAAAGCAATAATATCATCAGATAATTCTTGCATTTTCTCCTCACTACCCTCAAATAATAAATTTATACAGTAAGATATATTTTGATTATTTAGTTCATTTCCCTTTTCAACCATAAGTTCTAACTCTTTAATAAGCCTTTTACCAAGTTCTACATTGTTTTCTTCACCGATTAAAACTATGCTCCCGTCTCTTAAAACTATATCAACATTAATGCGATCTTCTATGATTTTTATATTTTTGTCAAGATTTCCAAATAATTGTTTTGAAAATTCATCATTCTCTATCTGTATCTTGCAATTTATCATCAGTATAACTTCCTCCTTCTACTTGTTCATACTTACCTATATCTTCTAAGGTTTGTATTATAACAGTGAATTTCAAGATATTCTTCTCTACACTGTAATTTTCATTTTTATCTATTATTCTTGCCTGTACTGGTAATAAATAATCCATTTTTTTTATAGCTTTTGATTTAAGAGTAGTTTTGATATCATCCAAATCCTTATCATTCTTCTTTATATTAACTTCATAAAAAGTATCCACCTGAACTTGCACTGGAAATTCAAAATTTTTATATTGTATCTTAAAATTTTTTGTTTTAACATCGTATTCTTTATACGGAATGCTTTTATTCGTTATAAATTCCTTGTCATATAACTTGATCTTAAACATTTTTTTATTTTTGCCAGTTCTATATTTACTTTTATTTGTATATTCTACTTTTTCTGTTATTTCATAAAAAGTTCTTGCCCATACTTCTCCCTTAGCTGTAAGATTTCCACCAGCTATTAATACATCTCCTGCTTTAACTATATCGCCTTTTTTAATCAATGCTTCTCCACTTCTTGGTATTACTTTCTCTATTATACCATCTTTTTTGGCAATTATATTACAATTTATTTTACTATTTTCTTTAGGCTCCTCAGCTTTTTTTACTATATCTACAAAAGCACTAGTTCCTTTTATGTTTATAGATATATAAGCAACAGAATTAAATTTATACAATATGCTATCTCTTATATCCTTTTTATCTATTATATATTTATTAGTTCCAGGCTTAAGTCCGCATTCATAAAGTTCTCTTCTTAATGCTTTTTTATCTATACCTTCTGGACAGTCTATGTACACATTTGTTATAAATGTTGTTAAGAACAATAATATAAGAACAGATAAAACCCCTCCAAATAAAAGAGTCTTTCTTTTATAAACCTTTTTCATAAAAAACGGAATCCCAACCGACCTCTTAATCTTTAAATTATAGTTAGATTTTCTATAGATACTTATAAGCTCTTTAACATCATCTTTGTATACATAGGCTTCTATTTTTGTTTCAGATATCCTTTTTATATTAAATATATAGATTCTATTTTTAGCCAAATTATTTATAAATTTCTCTAAATTTAGCCCTTCTATAGTTATAACACAAAATCCTTTAATATATTGCCACAACTTTTATGCCCCCTTAAACCCAATATTCAACAGAGTATATTTTTCCTTCAACGCATAAATCATCTTCAGTTATATATTTTATAATAAGGTTTTCTCCTTCTATCTTTAATACATTTACCTTTGTATTAACTTTTATCATCTGTTTAGAATACTCCATCACACTTATATAATTTTCTATATTAATACATTTATTACTAATGGTAGTAACCCTTGGCAGATCAATTTGTAAATCATTAGGCAAGTTAACCATTATCACACCTCCCCTTATATAATTTTATGAGAGCTATATTATTTAATTCCTAATTTTCAACTTATATTTTTTATTATCATATACAGTCTAATTTTCATATATATATAAGGATGAATATAATTCCTAATGAATAAACAAAAATAATATTCTCTATAAAATATTGTGTTTAAATTCATTAATAAAGGGAATATATATAATATATTGAAATTAATAAATTTAAAAGGGAGGTTTTTATAAATGAAAAGCTTAAAAGAATTTTTACAAACTGGAGATTTTAAAGGGGAAAAGCATGTACCTGTTATACATTTACCTGAAAACATAGAAAAAGATAAAGAATTTGATTTGAGAGTTTCTGTAGGAGATGAAATAAAACACCCTAATACTTTAGATCACCATATAGGTTGGATTAAAGTATTCTTTAAGGGTGAAAATGATAAATTCCCTGTTGAGATAGCTAATTTTAACTTTTCAGCGCACGGCGAATCAAACAACTCAACTGAACCAGTTGGAATTACAAGTGTAAAACTTGGTAAATCTGGTACTATACACGCCCTTAGCTACTGTAATATACATGGTCTTTGGGAAAACAGCAAATGCATAGAAGTTAAATAAAATATATAAAAAAGAATCCAGAATATTAATATTCTGGATTCTTTTTTATATAAGGAAATTCTTAATTATTTCAAAATATCACCTTATTTGACAAGTTACAACCCTTATGATAACATTAAGTTGTTGCATCAGATATTCAATAGATTGTTTCAAGATTTATTAATATGATATTTAAATAAAAACAATTAAATTAATTGTTTTTATTTTTTTGTGTAAATAAGAAAATATTAAAGAGGTGGTTATTTGTTTTTAAGCAAGAAAGATAACAAAGTATTTATAATTTCAATAATTTTAGTAATATCAATAGTTTTATGCTGTCTTATTATTCCTAATTCATTTAGTACTATAGCAAATAAAGCTTTGACTTTTTTAGTAGATGAATTTGGATGGCTTTATTTAATAAGTATGACTTTGTTTTTAATCTTTAGCATAATGCTTGCATTCAGCAAGTATGGAAATATAAAATTAGGAGATGACAATTCAAAACCAGAATATAGCTATGTATCTTGGTTTGCTATGTTATTTAGTGCAGGTATGGGAATCGGTCTTGTATTTTGGGGAGTTGCCGAACCTCTTAATCATTATGTAGCTCCTCTAGGAGTTGATAGTGGATCTGAGTTAGCTAAAAGGTTCGCTATTAAAAAATCATTCATGCACTGGGGACTTCACCCTTGGGCCGTATACAGTATATTAGCTCTATCACTTGCATATATACAATTCAGAAAAAAATATCCTTGTTTAATAAGTAATCTATTTATCCCATTCTTCGGAAAAGATGTTTCTACTAAAAAAATTGGTAAGTCAATAGATGTTCTAGCAATCTTTGCTACTATAGGAGGTGCTGCTACTTCTCTAGGCCTCGGAACTCTTCAAATAAACAGTGGCCTTAACTATTTATTCAACATACCAGAAAATTCTATGATACAAACTATAATTATATTAATAGTTACAGTTTTATTCATAATATCAGCTGTTGGTGGAGTTGATAGGGGGATAAAAATACTATCTAACTTAAATGTATTAATGGCAATTGTTTTACTTTTATTGTCTATGGTAATAGGACCCACACTTGATATACTAAATTCATTTTTTATAGGTTTAAAAGATTATTCTATAGATCTTATCCTCGAAATAAATCCATTCGAAAAACCCGATTGGTATAAATCTTGGACAATATTTTATTGGGCTTGGTGGATATCATGGGCTCCATTCGTCGGAACTTTTATAGCTAGAATTTCAAAAGGAAGAACAATAAGAGAATTTATAATAGGAGTTTTATTAGTTCCTTCAATAGTTTCATTTTTATGGTTCTCAACGTTTGGTACTATGGCTACAAATTTAGGATTAGCTATAGCAAACAGTGCTGTTTCAAAAACTTCAACTGCATTTTTCATAATTATGAATAACTACCCATTAGGAAGCTCAATATCTATAGTAGCTATAATACTTCTTTGTACATTTTTCGTTACATCAGCAGATTCAGCTACATTTGTATTAGGTATGATGTCTTCTAATGGTAACTTAAACCCAAACAACAAAACAAAGATAACATGGGGAATATTACAGTCATTATTAGCCCTGTCTTTACTTTTATCAGGAGGCCTTAGTATGCTTCAGACTATATCTATAGTTGCAGCATTTCCATTTATATTTGTGATATTATCATCTATATTATGCTTGATTAAGTTTTTAAGTCAAGAAAATATTTAAAAATGTTAACCTATTTTTTAATGTCATTATTTTTAATATATGCTACAATTAATTGATATTAATTAAGTAGGTGATAAAATGATTTTCAAATTATTATTCTTATGCTTCTCAGGTTTCTTGGCTGCATTTGTCGATTCAATAGCTGGTGGTGGAGGACTTATAAGTATTCCTGCATTTTTAATAGCGGGCATTCCCCCTCACTTAGCACTTGGAACAAATAAATTTTGTTCTACAACAGCATCATTTACCAGCAGTTTAAAATTTGCTAAATCTGGTAAGGTGAATTTTTCTATATTAAAATATCTTATACCATTCACTTTAATAGGAGCTATATTCGGAGTTAACACAGTTCTTATGATAGACCAAAGTAAACTTCAATCATTAGTTTTAATAATGATATTGTTCGTGGGATTATACAGTTTATTCTCAAAATCAATAGGAAAAGAAGATATGTTTACTGGACTTAATAAAAAAAATCTTATATTAGGAATATTACTCTGTTTTAGTCTTGGATTTTATGATGGTTTTTTTGGCCCAGGTACTGGTTCATTTTTAATATTTGGACTTATAAGTGTTTTTGGATTTGATTTTACAAAAGCTGCAGGAAATGCAAGAGTTTTAAATTTTACAAGTAATATTACAGCTCTATTAATATTTGCTTTTAACTCTCAAATAAATTATTACTATGGTATTCCAGTAGCTATGTGCATGATTATGGGTGCAAAGTTTGGTACAAAGCTTGCCCTAGATAAAGGGACAAAGCTTATAAAGCCTATATTTGTAACTATGTCATTAGCAGTAGCTGGTAAGATGATACTGGATATTATTAATTAAAATAACTATATAAATATGGTCAAAACCAACAAGGAACAAAGCATAATGCTTTGTTCTTTTTATTATCATAATTATATTTATTAATGCTTATTAACAAATATAATTATTGTGTATAAAATAATAGTATATACTCTAATATTATATGAAGGAGGTAATGATTATGAAAAATTTGATTAATAAAACATTAAATGCTTCTAGAAAGTATACTATTTTTGATTATAGTTTACTTAAAATTTGTCTTATATCATTAGGCATACTTTTAGGAGTATCTTTTTCACAATTTTTCTCAAAATACCTTTCAATAATAGGGATAATATTTATTATTTCATATATTTTGATACTATATAAAACATTTATAAAATACTAAAATCAAACTATTCTATTAATAAAATGCGTTGGGGTGATAATCTTAATTTATCAACCAACGCATTAAATATATCCTTATAAAATCTTATATATACAGTTCATCTCTATTAATTATAAACAACCTATAAACTAAAAAACCATACTACATATTCTCTAGTACGGTCATGATTTCAATTGGTGGAGACGAGGGGAATTGAACCCCTGTCCGAAAGTTTTTTCCCTAAAGCTTCTACGAGTGTAGCTGCTAATTTTCATATCATCTTTTTTAACGCCTAACAGCAGACTTTAAAAAAAGACTAGCCTTAATTATTCTATCTTTAGTCAAGACATCCTAAAGACAGTTCCCCACTCAAATGGCGTTCTACTTAAGTTTGCGGGTAAACTTAATAGAACGAGCAGCATTAATTAAGCTGCTATTGCGTAATTATCGTTTGCGTTTATATTTAAGTACTGATTTTTACGTGAACCAGTAAAACACGACTCGCAACTTTAAGTTCCAATCCCTCGTCGAGACCATTACGCCCCCGAAGTTATTTTAATAATTTTTAAATATAATGAGTAAATCTATAAGCCGAGTTTTGTATTAAATAGTCATCTGTCTAGGCCTACTGTTGCCAGTAGGCTCAAGCGACCTACCAACGGAACGAGAGCGAGCAGCCCTCTTTTCATGTTCCTACTTGGTCTTGCTCCAGGTGGGGTTTACATAGCCAACTAGTCACCTAGCTGCTGGTGAGCTCTTACCTCACCTTTCCATCCTTACCACAGATAATTGTGGCGGTTTATTTCTGTTGCACTATCCTTAGAGTCGCCTCCACTGGGTGTTACCCAGCACCCTGCTCTATGGAGCTCGGACTTTCCTCGTCTACCTATAAAGGTATCCGCGACTATCCGACTTACTCATCATTTAATTTTTTCGTCGATAAATCATATGATATCATCTTGTTGTGCCACAGTCAAATGTAAATTTTCCATAGTCTGAAACAAAATTCTTTAATTCCCTTATTATATCTTAAGCAATAGGTTATTTATTTTTTCACTTAACTTGTTCCTTTCTTCATATATCCATTCTTCATCAATAGTAGGTCCAAAAATTTTACCAAAAGAATAGTATAAATTTATCTTCTGATAATAAATTTCTAATTCATCAAGGGATTCAAATTTATATATAGGCTTGAATATTTCATTTCTTTTTGCAATAAACAATTCATCAACATATGATATAAATGTATCCATAAGATCATTATTATCTACATCAAATGGTATCTTCAAGAGCTTCCATCGAATAATTTGTGAAAGTTTATACCTTCTTATATTATATAGTACAATTAAATATTCATCTATGTCCATTTTTTCATATAATAATGATTTACATTCTTTCTCACTCCAAACTGACAGTTTTTCTGTTAGAGAAACATTTTCGATACTTAATATATCTTCACTTGGTCCTAAAATTGCATATTCAATATCATTATCTTTCTTATTAATAGATTCCTTTATAAATTCATAATTACCTGCATATGAAGCAACATACCCGACATCATATATTCCTTTCCTACCCGCTCTACCTGCTATTTGTTTAACTTCTTGAGAATTTAAAAATCTAAATTCTTTTCCATCAAATTTTTTTATTTCCATAAAGACTATTCTCTTAATAGGAAGATTTACTCCCATACCAATAGCATCAGTTGTAACTAAAATAGATGTTTCTTTATTTAAAAATTGAGCATACTGTTTCTTTCTAACTTCTGGTGGCAAATCCCCATATATTATGCTACATTTAATTCCCAAGTTTGAATAAAACAAAGCAAGTTCAAGAACTCTTTTTTTAGAAAACACAACTAGAGCATCTCCGTCCTTAAAATCTTTATATTTAAACGACTTTTCTTCTATTTCCAGTGGAATATTGCGTTTATACTCTTTAATTGTATAATCATCACCTATATCTTTTATAATATCAATTAATAATTTTTTTGCATTTAATGCCCCACATACATGTATTTCCCTACATTTTAGTCCTAATAGTGCTCTAGTCCATGCAGCTCCTCTTTTTTCATCAACTATCATCTGTATTTCATCAATTACTGCTGTTTCAAATTCTTCATTTATATTTAGCTTTTCTATAGTACACGAGATATGATCCGCATTTTGATGAATTATCTCTTCTTCTCCTGTAAATAAATTGCATGCTACCCCTTCATTATTTAACCTTTCATAGTTTTCTAATGCAAGTATTCTAAGAGGAGCAAGATATATGCCTTTTCTACTTTCTTTAAGTTTTTGCATTGCATTATATGTTTTTCCAGTATTAGTTTCTCCTAAATGTAGATGAATAGTTCTCTTTATTTTTCTTGCTTGTTTATATTCATCCTTTGGATTTTGAGGAAATATTATATCCATTTTTTCATTTATTAGCTTTGGAATATATTTGGTAATCAAAACATTCATTAACCCTGAACTTTTATAATTTTCATAATGCTTATCTATTATTTCTTCTAATTTATGATGTGCATTATTCTTTTGGTTATAATCTAAAAGCAATCTCTCAGATACATAATTCAGTAATTCCTCATAGTTTTTATATAATTGATTTGCTTCCTTCTGTTTTGTAGAATTTCTTTTTTTATTAAATATTTTCTGTATTTCTGCTATAAGCTTCAATTTCTTACGAAGAGATGCTTCATGCTCCCACAGTGAATTTATTTTTGTATTAGCCACTATTTGCTCAATCTGCTTTATCTGATTTTTAAGTTTTTTAAGTTCTCTTTCTGCTGCTGATACTTTCATTTTTATTCCTCCTTGTAATTAGTGTTTGCTATTTTGTAGATAAAAATGAGTTTTTTTGCCATTATAATTTTCATGCTAATTGAAAACAATAAAACAATAAATAAATTTAAAATACTTGTATTTTTGGAGGTATAAATGTCAAAAGAAGCAAAAATCCTATTAATAATTAGTGGATTATTTACACTTGCCAAAGGTTTATCTAATGTTTTTGTAAATATATTCTTATGGAAAAAATCAAATGATTTCATCATGATTTCACAGTATAATCTAATTCAATATATATTTTTACCAATTGCTTTTACTATAGGAGGATGGCTATCAAAAAAAAAGAATGGAATATGGGCTCTGAGAATTGGAATTGTTTTTTATATATTATTTTTTATTCTCATTATTTTAATAAAAGATAATATTATAAAATATATTTACCCTCTCGGCATATTATTCGGAGTAGCAGGAGGATTTTACTGGCTTGCTTTTGATGTTCTAAGTTTTGATTTTACATCTACTAATAATCGAGATACTTTTAATGGATATCATGGTTTTATAGCGGGTATACCGGCTGCTATTGCTCCTTTTGCAGCAGCTTATATTATTGATAGAAGTAATAATACAAAAGGATATATGATAGTATTTTTCCTTTCATTAATATTCTTTGTTATTTTAATACTTATTAGTTTATTACTTCGCTCACAGCACTATGGAGAAAAACTAGATTTTAAAAAAATAATAGGTAGTAATAATTCTGATTGGAATAATTTAAGAAAAAGTACAATTGCTTGGGGTCTAAGAGATGTTGTAATACTATTTTTGCTTAATATACTAATCTATAAAACAACAGGAAGTGAAATGGAACTAGGGAAACTCTTTTTTATTTCATATTTAATTTCATCATCATCTTATATATTAGAACAAAAGTTTATAAAGCCTAAACGAAGAATGTTTGCCCTGCATATAGGCACAATATTAATGTTTATTTCAGTTTTAGGACTAGTTTTCAAAATCAACTATTATTCTATATTATTCTTTATTATACTAGATGCAATATCTCTGCCATTTTTTTATGTACCTATGACATCTGCTACTTTTAATGTACTAGACCAGCATCATGAAAATAATATGAGAATAGAATATATTATAAACAGAGATATTGCTCTTAATACAGGAAGAATAATAAGTACAACCTCATTAATGATCTTTTTAACTTTTATAAAAAATGATAGAGCACTTAATTACTTTTTACTTTTTATAGGAAGCGCTCAATTGATTGCTCTTTATTTCTTAAGAAAGCTAAAAATATGGGATGTATAAAAAAATTCGTCTAGTCACTACGCACTGACTCATATCGCCAACGAATTCCTATGGGCTCCGTTGCTCAAAATAGTTGAAAGTATAACTTTTATGACAAGTTATCCACAAAACAAAATATAATAATTTCCTATAGAGTAAAAAAGGGTGATTAATTAATCACCCTTTTTTATAAGTTCATATTTTAACTTACTGGCATTTCTCCAAATTCAGCATTTAACAATCCTTCTAATTCATTCATTGGAATGCTTAACTCAATAAATTCTTTTGCACTATCATCTAAAGGCATATAATAGAACACTACATTTTCTTCTTCAAAGTATACACGTATTCCTTCTGCTTCAACTGATTCTAGCCCTTTTTCTTTAGCCTTTTCGTTTAATATTTTAATTACGCCATCGTTATCTTTAACTAAATTATTATAATTAATTTCATTTGAAGTTTTTATATCAAGGTTTACACTGTGCTTAATATTTATATCTCCATGGCCTTGTATTTTACCTGTACCTATAAATAATACACTTAGTATATTATTATCCATTTTTGTGATTTCATAGTCTATCTGTACATCAGTATAAGGATCTTCATTACCATATAAATCAGCAGTTTTTATAAGACTTTGGTTCATATAATCCATTAAAAGTTCACCTGGGTAACCCTTTATTTGAGGATAAAATATTTTTGTATTTTTATCTTTCACCTCTAATACTTCTTTTGTTATATCATAATCTAAAGTAATTTGTTCATTTTGAGTTTGTTCCTCTTTTTGTACATTGTCAATTGGTTCTTCCTTAACTCCACATCCTACAACAGTAATACTAGTTGCTAATACCAATGATAATAATAATTTGTTTAATTTCATTTTATTAACCTCCCATTAAATTATCTATAGTTTATAACGCTGTGCTTTTTATTTCCTACCCCTTTGCTTAACTATATAATAACTTATTTATTACAATAGATAGTTACAACTAGGTTACAATCTATTATGAAGTAATATTTAGTTTATTTTTATCCGAAAGCTAAAAACTCTAAGACTCCATCCGAATTAAGTTTCACTTTATAACACATTGAACTTCTTTAAATCACACAGAAATTCATTAAAAGTCAACACTCTAGAAGGGTCTAATATAATTTTTGCACTATTTATTATCTTTTTATCTTGGGTAACCAGTGTATATTGTTTATGATTTTCACAAATGCGAATAAGGCTGTAGTCATTTATAGAAAGTTTATTAGCATTTATAGAATATATGTGTTTATTCGAATCATACTTGATACAAATATTAGGTTTATGAATTTGTGCAAGCCTAACTACATCCTCATTAATTATATGTCCCAATAATTTTATAAACCTATCTGTAAGTACTGAAACTCCATTAAATTGTCGAGATTCTTTTATAGACAATTCTGCAGCTATATGGTGATAAATCTTAAAATCAATTCCCTCATGTCTTTCTATAGCTTGAAACAAGCAAGGATATTCATTCCATATTTTTATAACTACATTCGTATCCAATAGGTACTCTTTATCAACCACCTAACTCACCCCTTTATCATATAAAAGTTCATTAAATTATATTATATAAGCTCCTGCTTCTTCTTGTATTATCTTTTTAACTAACTAATTGCATTATATCCCAATATAGTTTCTAATGAAACTATATTACAAAATCAAAAAGGTGCTATCTCAAAATGACTTTTAAAAATCATTTTAAGATAGCACCCCTCTTTATTACAAATTAACAAGATTATTGATCTTTCTTTTTCAAATCATCAACTAAATTTATATATTTCGAAGAACCATTTTGTTTATTAATAATTTTATTTAATATAAACTCCATGTTTCCAACTGTAATAGGCTCAGAACCTTTTATTAATTCATAACCTAATTATCCGTTTGGCTCTAATATAGCTTTCTTTACATCTTCAATCTTATTAATCCCTTTTTGTCTCAATCTAGAGTATAACTCATCATTCGTAAGTTTTAGCTTTTTCATATTCTTTTCATTAATAACTCCATAGTTAAAAATAACTTTTTCTTTTCCACCTAAAAGTTTTTCAAACCCTTTAAAATAATACTCTGCAACTTCAAATAATATCAATAAAATAGTGAAAATAATAGATACAGTTATAGTTTTTTTATATCTTTGTCTGCAAAAGGTTCAGCGATTATATTCCCCAACGAAATCATTAAGATCGTTTGAGAAATAGTCATCTGGGCAATTGATCGCCTACCGGTTATTCTAATCAAAACCACTGCAACGATATAAAGTAGAATAGGTTTTAATATAAACGGCATACAAACAATTCCTTTTAGATAATAACTTTTAATATTATTATTATTAAAATAATTATTTTTATACATGGCAATTAATTTTAAAAATCAACTACTTCTAATTCTTATTAAAAATAGTTTTTACTCTGAACAAGTATATTTATTTATATTTATATTATTATTCTTTTTCCCATTGGCTGAACCATGTGTATACCCAATAACATCAAAATATTTAGCAAACTCTTTGGCAAATTCTTCGTAGTGTTCACACCTACCTCTTATACATGTAGATAAATGTATTGTATCTACATCTGCTTTTTTAAGCTTTTCTATTTTTACTTTAAGACTTTCGACTGGATTTTCATCACATCCATTACAATTATTAAAACAAACTAGCTGACATCCAACTTCTTCATATCTTTTAAAAGAATCTTCATTTTGATTAAATGTTCTTAAACATCCATTTGCAGTACATTTTTTTGAAACTTCTCCACATACATATATAGCAATTTTTTTCATCTTATCTTCCTCCGTATTTTATAAACTCATTTTTTAAGGTTTATTATATCATTGTTAAAAATAATTATATGTGCTAATTATCACATATATAAAAAACTCGTCTAGTTGCTACGCACTGACTCATGGCTCCAACAAGTCTCACGACTCTGTCGTTTAAAATAATTGTAAGTATAGTTCTTCTGTCAATACTATCTACAGACCTGAAATTTTATAATCCCTTAACATATAAAAAGCTATCTCAAAATAGAAATTAATGTCTATTTTGAGATAGCTTTTTTATATTAAGTAGAAACTTATATAATTTTTTATCTTCTCATACTTTTTGGTTTATCTAATATTTCAGACATAATAATCGCCTTTATCAAGTCATTTGAGTCTGAAAAAAGATCAAACACTTCATCTGAATCTTTATTTTTAATGTTTTTATCATAATCTTTATTTATATTTTCTTCCTGATCAATATCATAGTATAAGTTTCTTGAATCTTGTTTGGCTTCAGCATCTTCTGTAAATATAGAAGATATATCTTCATCTACATTTTTTTTAGGTTCTTTATCTATATATTTTTCTTTAGAGCCTTCTATATGTTTTTGTTTCTTGTAATTATAACTTAATTCATTTAAATTAGTCTCTATTTTTTTAACTGTATTATTTACAGTTTTCAATAAAGAACCTTCTTTTTTACTTTCAGTATTTTCATCATCATCTTCTTTAATAAAAGATTTAAATACTATGCTTAACACATATATAATAGCCGGTATTAATATACCTTCCATATTATCACACCTTATTTATCAGACTTCATATTAGATTTATTAGAACCTACTTTTGATATAGACTCTCTCATATCTGTATCAGCCATAACGTTTTTAAGGTTATAATAATCCATAACACCTAAATTTCCATTTTTGAATGCCTCTGATATAGCTAATGGAATTTTAGCCTCTGATTCAACAACCTTAGCTCTCATTTCCTCAACCATAGCCTTCATTTCTTGCTCTTTTGCTATTGCCATTGCTCTTCTTTCCTCAGCTTTTGCTTGTGCTATCTTTTTATCAGCCTCAGCTTGATCTGTTTGAAGTTGTGCTCCTATATTTCTTCCAACATCAACATCAGCTATATCTATAGATAGTATTTCAAATGCCGTTCCAGAATCAAGACCTTTTTCTAATACTCTCTGAGAAATAGAATCTGGATTTTCAAGAACTGCCTTATGATTAACAGATGAACCTACAGTTGTAACTATACCTTCTCCAACTCTAGCTATTATAGTCTCTTCTCCTGCTCCTCCAACTAATCTTTCAATATTTGCTCTTACAGTAACTCTTGCTCTTGCTATAACTTCTATACCATCCTTTGCCATTGCTGCAATTTTTGGAGTTTCTATAACTTTAGGATTTACACTAACTTGAACAGCCTCAAGTACATCTCTACCAGCAAGATCTATAGCTGCCGCTTGTTCAAACTCAAGATTTATATTAGCTCTTTGAGCAGCAATTAAAGCATCTACAACAGAATTAACATCTCCTCCAGCTAGATAATGAGCCTCAAGCTTATCTATTCCAAGATCTAGCCCTGCTTTTGTAGCCTTTATCATTGGATTTACAATTCTAGCAGGTGAAACTCTTCTAAATCTCATTCCAACAAGTGTTAAAATAGATATCTTAACTCCTGAGAATAAAGCTGTAATCCAAAGTCCAACTGGTATAAAACTAAAAAATAAAACTACAAGTATAACTATTAAAGCTATTCCTATTATAGGTCCTATCATAATCTTAACCCTCCTTAATGTGTCTAACTATTATTTTGTTTGACTCAATTTTCACTACTCTTACCTTTTGTCCAACTCCAATAAATATTCCCTCTGTTATTACATCCAGTATTTCACCATCTATCTCAATTTTGCCAGATGGTCTTAAATATGAAATAGTTATTCCTTCTTTGTTTAAATAGATTCTATTATCCTTTGATGGAATGTATCCTTTTTCAGCATCAAGTGTAGTGTTGAGAAATAAAGTCTTATACATTTTTCTCTTAGGAAGTTTTTTTAGTATATAGATTAGCGCAACCACACTAACTATAAGTGAAATCATTATACTTAAAAAAGCTTGAACCATATTACTAGACGCCATAATTATACTAAATATAATACTTCCTATTCCAATTGTTCCAAATATCCCAAATCCTGGAGCCATAGCTTCTATTACAAGTAGAATAATACCTATTCCAAATACAAATACAGTTGTCGTTGTAGAATTTCCTGTATATACAGATCCTAAAAAGAATAAAGAAAATCCAACAATACTTATTATACCACCAAATCCAAATCCTGGTGTCAAAATTTCTAATATCATTCCTATAAATCCTAAAGATAATAAAAGAGGTGCTACATAACTAGATGTTATTAAGTTTCTAAAAATACCCATAATCTTAATATTTGCATCTTTTTGAACATAATTTTCTATATTCAAATCAGTATAAATTTGCTTCATTGAAGAGGCTATACCATCTATAAATCCTATTTCATGAGCTTTTTTAGTAGTTAAATTTAATAACTTTCCTTTATCCACTAATTTTTCTATCTTTATATCCTTATCCGCCATGGCAGCCACAATTTCAGGATTTCTTCCCTTTTGCTCAGCTACGGCTTTAAGTTGTGATGTCCAATATGATATATTTTTTTCTGTATTAGGTATAGTTTCAGCAGAACCTATTGTAGAATAATTATTCATATATATATAATCACAAGATATAGATATCAATACTCCTGCAGATTCTGCCTTTTTATTTATATAAGCTATAGTAGGTGTGTCTTGCTCTATTATAATATCGCTTATATCAACTGCTGAATCTACACGCCCACCATAAGTATCTATATCAAGAAGTATATAATCTGCATTTTCTTTATTAGCTTCATCTATTGACTCTTTGATATAATGATACATACCCTTATTAACTTCACCGTTAACATCGATTTTGTATATTATATTTTGAGAATCAGCAAATCCTTTATATGGTAACATCAACATCATCATAAATAAAATTAGTATTGATTTACTTATATTTTTCAAAATTTCACCTTCTTATCCATTAAGTATTTTATTGACTCTATTTTCCAAATCAGATAGACAAAATGGTTTTATTATATAATCGTCGGCTCCCTTTTCAAAGCACTCGTCTATATCTTCCTGTTTACCGTTACAGCTCAATATAACAACCTTTGTATATTTGTCTTTTCTAGTATTCTTTATATAGTCGCATATCTCACAACCATCCATACCAGGAAGCATATAGTCTGTTATTACTAAATCAGGCTTGAAGCTTTCATAAATTTTTATTCCATCCTTTCCATCATTGCTATATTCTATATCATAATTTTTCATAAGTCTATCCTTGATAATTCTAACTATCATATTAGAATCATCTATTAACAATACTTTTTTCTTAGTATATTCCTTCTCTAAATAAGTTATCTTTCCCCTTCCCTCATCTTTTGAAATATACAAAGCTTTATCAGCACGATCAAGAGCCTCCTGTATAGATTCATTTTTAGCAGTAGTTGTTATTCCTGCACTAAAAGATATTTTTATATTATTTCCTCGGTAATTAATATTTTTTTTAATTATATTATCCAAGCACCTTTGCATCACACAGCAAACTTGTTTCTTTGATAAATTCTTAAATAAAATTAAAAACTCATCCCCTCCAAAACGATATATCTCATCATCTCCTCTAAGAGACTCTTTAAGCTCATTTACAAGTATAGTCAATACATAATCCCCAGCTAAGTGACCATATTTATCATTTATACTTTTAAAATAATCAAAATCTATAAAGGCTATTGATATACTTTCATTATATTTCAAGTTGTTCTCTATATTTTTAATATTTTTATTAAAGAAATCTTTATTATATACTCCAGTAAGATTATCCTTACTTATTTTTACGTTATAGTGATCAACTTTTTTTAATATATTTTCTATTGTAACAATTAATTCTTCAACCTGAAATGGCTTAGTTATATAAGCCTCCACGCCTTCTTTTAAAGCTCTTATTCTATCTCTAGCTACATTTTTAGCAGTTAAAAATATTATAGGAATATTTATATTTTCTTTTTTAATTTGGTTTAATATCTCAAATCCATTTTTATCCGGCATTATAATATCTAATATCATCATATCAATGTTTTGATTCTTTAGTATAAGAATAACATCTTTAGCACCTAAAGATTTAACTACATTATACCCCTGTTTTTTCAGAACATTTTCTAATAATGACAGCAAATCCATATCATCATCTACTATTAGTATTGTCTTATTCTTGCTACCTTCTTTTATGTTATTTTCTATATCCTTATTACAATCATCACAACATCGTTTCTCTTTAAGACAAGAGATTTCTTTATAAATACATGATAACCCATTTAATATTTCCCCAAAATAGTCATTACATAAATCTCCTTTATAATCTTCTAAATAGGACTCATATCTTTCCGCTATATCAGACAACTCATTCAATTCAAACATAGCAGCAGTACCTTTTATATTATGAAAAAATCTATATATTCTTTTATAATCTTCAGCTTCTTTGTTTAATCTATACTTGATTAATATTATCATAATTTCATCTAGTTTTTGCCTTTGATTACTTAAAAACATATGTATAGCATCCTCAATCAAAAACTGTGACTCTATCACTGATCTCTCTCCCCTTTTTAAGTTTAACCTATATAATATTTCTCTATATGTGCTCATATATCCTTGTGAATAAATAAAAATCCCAATAAATTGGGATTCTTACTTATTTAAAACCCATGTATAATAATTTAAGATAGTTGCGAACATAAGCCAAGCTACATAAGGTATCATCAAATATCCTGCAACCTTATCTATTTTATAAAACTTTATAGTGGTTATAATAACAAATAGTAAAAGTAATATTATAAGTATTAAAGCAACTCCTCTAAGTCCTAAGTTAAAGTAAATTATTGGCCACATAAAATTCAATATAAGTTGTATAGCATAGAACGTAAGTGCACTTTTGACTTCGTTTCTGTTATATCCATATTTCCATACTCTATAAGAAGCAATTCCCATAAGTACGTATAAAATAGGCCATACTATTCCAAATATTTCACCAGGAGGAGCGAACGAAGGTTTAATTAAATCACTATATAATTCCATAGAATTCTTAGTTATGTACCCACTTAAAGCCCCTACTAAAAGAGGTATTAAGATGCTTATTGTAAGCTTTTTTATGTTCCTCAAATCTATTATCATATACACCACCCTTTCTTATATATTTATATGAACAATGCAAAACCTTTATACGTTGTTTTTATGCAAAATAAAAAGACTAAAGCATTCGCTTTAGTCTTTTAAATCTATTGTAAGTGTTTTTTAACTAATTCATTTACAATTTTTCCGTCAGCTTTTCCTTTTACCTTAGGCATAAGGGCTGACATTACTTTTCCCATCTCTTTCTTTGAAGAAGCTCCGATTTCCTTTATAGTATCTACTACTATAGCTTCTATCTCTTCCTCACTTAACTGAGCTGGTAAGTAATCTTTAAGTATTTCCATTTCTTCTTGTGTTTGAGATATAAGATCTTCTCTACCTGCTTTTGTGAATTCTTCAAGTGCATCTTTTCTTTGTTTCATTTGCTTAACAACAATATCAAGTACACCTTGCTCATCAAGTTCAACTCTATTATCCACTTCATACTGCTTAACAGCAGCTCTTATAAGAGTTACAACAGATTTTTTCACTTGATTTTTTTCCTTCATAGCAAGCTTCAAATCATCCATTAATTTTGCCTTAAGAGACATCTTCTCCACCTCTTATTCACTATCTTCTCTTGCTAGCTTTTCTCTTAGCAGCTTCAGACTTTTTCTTACGCTTTACGCTTGGCTTATCGTAATGCTCTCTTTTTCTAACTTCAGACATTATTCCAGATACAGCACATTGGCGCTTAAATCTCTTAAGAGCACTATCTAAAGTTTCGTTATCTCTTACTTTTATTTCTGACATTCTTCTTCCCTCCCTCCAATACCAGCAATCCTGCTATAACTATAGCTACGATCATAAACTTGGCTTACTACAGGGTTTTAATACCATACCAAGTTATTATAAACCATTTCCTCATTTTTTTCAAGTACTTTTTAGTCATATATACCAACTATGAAAATTAATTTTTAATAAACTTATTAATATATGATATAGGCTTATCTAAAAGCTAAAAATTCTATAATTCCATCTGAATTAAGTTTCACTTTATGGCCAATTTAAAGTTTTTCCAGCAATTATATGATAATGAATATGTTTGACTTCTTGACCTGCATTTTCTCCACAGTTATTTATTATTCTAAATCCATCTTCTTTAAAATTCATATCATCGGCAATTTTATTTATAGTCTTGTGAATATGAGCTACTATATCCATTTCATCATCTTGTATATCAATTATAGATTCATAATGCTTTTTAGGTATCACTAATATATGCACAGGAGCTATAGGATTTATATCTTTAAAAGCTAATACCTTTTCATCTTCATATACTTTATTTGATGGTATTTCTCCATTTATTATTTTACAAAATATACAGTTTTCCAAAGTGTACACCTCCATAATGTAATCTAAATATTATATACTCTATATTAAGCTAAAATTCCTTCTATGAATACATCTTTTATACTAATTAAATTCACATTCAATATTTTTCCCTCTATATTGTCATCTGTTTTAACTAATACTCTAATGTAATTAGAAGTTAAACCTTCATAATATCCATTTTGAAGCTTCGTTTCAAACAATACTGTTACAGTATCATTTAAAAACCTTTCCATGAATTTTTTGTTATTCTCATTGGATAAGTTCATAAGTTTTTCACTTCTTGTCTGCTTAACCTTAGGATCTATTTGGTCCTTCATACTAGCCGCTGGAGTTCCTTTTCTAGGAGAGTATTTAAATACATGCATTTGAGAAAGTTCTATTTCTTTTAAAAATTCATATGTTGTCTCAAATTCATCATCACCTTCTCCAGGGAATCCTACTATTACATCTGTAGTTATAGCTACATGTTTTATTTTTTCTCTAAGATTCTTTACAATACTTCTATACTGATTTGTATTATATTTTCTATTCATTCTTTTCAGAGTTTCATCGCATCCACTTTGAAGAGACAAATGGAAATGCGGACATATTTTTTCCATAGACGCTATCTCATCTATGAATTCATCACTCATTAAAAGAGGTTCAACAGAGCTTAATCTTATTCTTTCAATTCCATCTATTTTGTGAATTTCCTTTAATACATCAAGTATAGTAACATCCCCTAAATCCTTTCCATAAGATGCTACATGAATACCTGTTAATACTATTTCTTTAAAACCATTAGAAGCTAAATCTTTTACTTCACTTGATATATTATCTAACAATCTACTTCTAACTGGTCCTCTTGCATAAGGAATTATGCAGTAAGAGCAAAATCTATCGCATCCCTCTTGTATCTTTAAAAATGCTCTAGTCTTTCCTCTTACCTCTTTTATTTGCATTTCCTCAAACTCTCTAACCTTCATTATGTCATCAACCGTACTTATCTTATCTTGTTTATTTATACCCTCTATGATTTCTACTATTTTCTTTCTATCGTTAGTTCCCATTACTACATTCACTTCTTCTATATCCAGTATCTCCTCTGGTGCTACCTGAGAATAGCAACCTACAACTGCAATTATAGAATTAGGATTTATTTTTTTAGACCTTCTTATAAATTGTCTTGATTTTCTATCACTCATATTAGTTACAGTACAAGTATTTATTACATATACATCAGCATATTCTTCATGGTCTACAACTTCATAAGAAGCTTTTTTAAAAAGCTCTGTCATAGCTTCTGTCTCATATTGATTTACTTTACAGCCTAATGTATAAAATGCTACCTTATTCAATACTACCATCTCCTTTTAGATGGGATAGTTCATAAATAACTATTGAAGATGCTACTATTGAAGCAGTCTCTGTTCTTAGTATTCTTGGTCCTAAGCTGATAGACGACGCGCCTATATCTTGCAGCATATTTATTTCTTCTTCATCAAATCCGCCCTCTGGACCTATAAATATACCTACCGCACTTATATTAGATTTATTTATTGCGTCCTTTATAGATTTGGAATTTTCTTTTTCGTATGGAACTATATTGATACTATTTTCTTTCATATGTAAAAGAGCCTCTTTAAAGCTTAAAGGACCTTTTACTTTTGGAATAACTCCTCTTTTACTTTGCTTAGCCGCTTCATAAACTATTCTTTCCCATCTTTGCATTTTTTTATCTTTTTTATCTTCAAGTTTTGCAACACTTCTCTTCGTTATAACAGGTATGATTTCACTAACACCTACTTCTGTCAACTTCTGAAGTATTAGATCCATCTTCTGTCCTTTTGGAAGCCCTTGATACAATTTTATTTTAATATCACATTCTCTTTGAATATCGACCGATTCTATTATGTTTAAAAATACTTCTTTTTTTGTTATATCTGTTATCTCACATATATATTCATTATTGTTTTTATCACATATTTCAAGTTTTTCTCCAACGCTACATCTTAAAACTTTTGATATGTGTTTTACATCATCGCCTTGTATTAAACATTCCTTTTGTTCTAAATTTACGTTATTAGGATCCACAAAAAATCTATCCATTATTATTCACCCTTTTTAGATACGATTGCTGCCCATTCTCCCATAGTATTAACCTCTAAGATTTCAAAGTTATTTTCTAAAAGAGCAGCCTTAACAAATTCTATTTTATCAAGTATTATACCTGATGATATGAATAATCCATCATCGTTTAAGAAATTAGAAACATCCTTTGCAAGTATAGCTATAATATCAGCTATAATGTTAGCAACTACTATATCTGCTTTTTCAGTAACAACGTTCATTAAGTTACCATATCTTATTTCAACAGAAGAATCTACGTTATTGAATTCTGCATTTTCTTTAGAAACCTTAACAGCAACCTCATCAAGGTCTACACCTATAGTTTTCTTAGCTCCAAGCTTAGCAGCTGCAATAGATAATATACCACTTCCGCATCCTATATCAAATACTACATCTTCATTGTTTATTCTCTTTTCTAATTCTCTTATACACATAGTCGTAGTTTCATGAGTTCCCGTACCAAATGCCATACCTGGGTCAAGCTCTATTACTATCTCGCCTTCGTTCTTTTCATACTCTTCCCATGTAGGTTTTACAACTATTTTTTCTCCAACTTTAGCAGGCTTATAATATTGTTTCCAAGAATTAGCCCAATCCTGCTCATCAACTTCAGTTATATTAACGCTACCTTCTCCTATATTTATTCCATACGTTGGAAGAAGCTTGATTTTTTCTCTTATCATTTCAACTTCACCAACAATGTTTTTTTGCTCATTAAGGTAAGCCTTTATTATAACCCCTTCATATCCTGTATCAAATACATTTTCTTCTATGTAATCCCATGCAATGTCTTCTTTATCTTGAAATAAAAAATCATTAGGATCTTCTATTACTACACCGCCCACTTCACACTCATAAAGAATACTTGTAACCGCTTCAACTGCTTCCGTAGTAGTTTTTATTGTAACTTCAATCCACTTCATAAAGATACCTTCCTTTATATAATTATTTTTTCCAATTTGACTGTAGTAATTATTATACAGTAATTTAAGACAAGAATCTACACAAAATATCATGTATTATATTTTTCTTAGCTTTTCTCTCCTAAACATAATATTATTATCAACAATAATAACTTTGTATATACAATTCAGTAATTAACTCATCCAAATTTAGCAATTATTTTTAATTTTTTCTGTCAAAGCGAATAAGTATACATAAATTTACAAATAATACATTTGAATTTCTTAAGTGATTTAAAGATTATGATTTTATTATCAATAGAAAGTAGGTGAAGCTATGAAAATCAGAGTAAATGAAGATGAAAAAAAAGATTTTGAGAAACTAGACGAAATAATAAATCAATATAAAAGTGAAAAAGGTGTGCTTATTAATATTTTACAAAAATCACAAGAGCATTTTGGTTATTTACCAGAAAAAGTCCAAACATATATTTCACAAGAACTTGATATACCAGTCTCAACTATCAACGGTGTTGTAAGCTTTTATTCTTTATTTTCACAAGAACCACAAGGAAAATATACTATAGGAGTTTGTCTTGGAACTGCTTGTTATGTAAAAGGAGCTCAAGATATTATAGATGCAATAAAAGAAGAACTACATATAGATGTCAATGAGACAACTATGGATAAATTATTTACTTTAAAATCTACACGATGCATAGGTGCTTGCGGTCTTGCTCCAGTTATAACTATAAATGATGAGGTACATGGAAGGGTGTCTCCTGCTGATGTTCCTTCTATACTTTATAAGTATATGAAAGAACATAAAGGTTCAAATACTTTAAATTAGGAGGTGATTTTATTGAATTTAAAAAAATTAAATTCTGTTGAAGATTTAAATCAGTTAAAAGAAAATGAACTCGAGTCTATAAACCTAAGATTTAAAAGTGAAAGTATAGAAAAGGAAATAAATAAACACCATATACTAATTTGTGCAGGAACTGGCTGTACATCATCAAAGAGCGATTTAGTAAGACGAAAGCTTGAAAAAGAAATAAGAAAAAGAAATTTACAACAAGATGTTAAAGTATTTAAAACAGGTTGCTTTGGATTTTGTAAGTTAGGTCCAATATTAGTAGTTCACCCAGATAGAACCTTTTATGTTCAAGTATCTCCTGATGATGTAGACGATATTATTAATGATCATATTCAAAACGGAAAATTAGTAGATAGACTTTTATATCATTCACCTAAAAACGATGAAATTCAAAAAACTATTGATGAAATAGATTTTTTCAACCATCAAGTTAGAATAGCCCTTAGAAACTGTGGTCTTATAGATCCAGAAAATATCAATGAGTATATAGCCATGGATGGATATATCGCTTTAACAAATATTTTTAAAAATAATACTCCCCCTCAAGACATAATCGAAGAAATAAAAAAATCAAAACTAAGAGGTCGCGGTGGTGGTGGATTTCCAACAGGTATCAAATGGGAATATGCAGCTTCTTATGAAGATGATTCAAAATACGTAATATGTAATGCAGACGAGGGTGATCCCGGTGCTTTTATGGATAGATCTATACTCGAAGGAGATCCTCACAGCATAATAGAATCAATGATTATAGCAGGATATTGTATAGGTGCTAATAAAGGATATGTCTATGTAAGGGCTGAATATCCAATAGCAGTTGAAAGGTTAAAAATTGCTATAAAGCAAGCAAAAGAAGTCGGTCTTTTAGGAGAAAATATATTAGGATCATCATTTAACTTTGATTTAGATATAAGACTAGGTGCTGGAGCATTTGTTTGTGGTGAAGAAACTGCTCTTATCCAATCAGTCATGGGGCTTAGAGGAGAGCCTAAACCTAGACCTCCCTTTCCTGCAGAATCTGGACTTTGGAGTAAACCTACCTTAAACAACAATGTTGAAACTTATGCAAATATTCCTATAATCCTTTTAAAAGGTGCTTCTTGGTATACAAATATCGGAACGGAAGATAGTTCGGGTACAAAAGTATTCGCATTAGCAGGCCAAATAAATAATACAGGCCTTATAGAAGTACCTATGGGAACATCACTTGATACAATAATTTTTGACATTGGTGGTGGAATTAATCATAACAAGGAATTTAAAGCTGTTCAAACCGGAGGCCCATCAGGCGGATGTATACCTAGTGAATTGTTAGATACAAAAATAGATTTCAAGTCTTTAACTGATATAGGTTCTATGATGGGTTCTGGCGGTATGATAGTAATGGATGAGTCTGACTGTATGGTTGATATTGCTAGATTTTATCTTGAATTTGCTCAAGAAGAATCGTGCGGAAAATGTATTCCATGTAGAATAGGTACAAAACGCCTTTTAGAAATATTAAATAAAATAACTGCTGGAAAAGGAGAAATGGAAGATTTAGATATATTAAAAGAACTTTCATACGATATAAAAAATGCTTCTTTATGCGGACTTGGTCAAACTTCACCTAACCCTATTTTAAGTACACTTAAATATTTTGAAGGTGAATTTATATCCCACATAAAAGATAAGACTTGCCCTGCTGGAGTTTGTAATAATCTTTTGAAGGTCGTTATTTCAGACGAAAAATGTATTGCCTGTGGAATTTGTGCCAAAATATGTCCAGTAACTGCTATTTCAGGTCAAATAAAAAAACCTCCTTTCACTATACACCAGGATACTTGTATTAAATGCGGAGCATGTATTCCGAAATGTCCAGTAGATGCAATATATAAAAAATAAAGGCAGGTGAAATTTATGAAAACTAATAAAGAAAATAACGAAGATAAAATAGTCAATATAACCATAGACAATATAGATTATGAAGTTCCTGAAGGAATCTCTGTACTTGAAGCTGCTAGAATGCTCAGTATTGAAATTCCTAGTCTATGCTACCTAAAGGGTATAAACGAAATAGGTGCTTGTCGAGTATGTGTCGTTGAAATAGAGAGTATTAATAATCTTCAAGCTTCTTGTGTTTATCCTGTACGAGAAGGGTTAAAGATTAAAACTAATACAGAAAAAGTTAGAAAAGCTAGAAAATCAGCTATAACACTGTTGTTATCAAACCACCATAGAGAATGTTTAACTTGTATTAGAAATTTGAACTGTGAGCTTCAAAACCTAGCAGATAATTTAGGCATTAGAAACATACCTTACACCGGACAAATGCAAGATTATGGATTCAACGACAACAATCCAGCTATACAAAGAGATTATAATAAGTGTATACATTGCAGAAGATGTATAGCCGCTTGTAATACTATGCAAGATTGTGATGTATACTCTCCTTTAAATAGAGGTCTTGACACTATAATAGCTCCTGCCTTTAAAAAGGATTTAGCGGATGTAACTTGTATAATGTGTGGTCAATGTGTGCTTGCCTGCCCTACAGGTTCTTTGACTGAAAAAGAAGAAATAAACAGTGTTTGGAAGGCTATATCGGATCCCGATAAAATAGTTATAGCTCAAACAGCCCCTTCTATACAGGTAACAATTGGAGAATCTTTCAATATGCCAGTAGGTACACTTGTAACTAAAAAACTTGTTACATCACTTAGAAGGATTGGGTTTGATAAAGTATTTGCAACAGATGTTACTGCTGATTTAACAATAATGGAAGAAGGTAGCGAATTAGTTGATAGACTCTTAAATGAACCCGAAAAGCTTCCTCTATACTCATCTTGTTGCCCTGGTTGGGTTAAGTTCGCAGAAAATTTCTATCCAGAAATTTTAGATAACCTGTCATCTACTAAATCTCCTCATGAAATGTGTGGTGCATTAACAAAAACCTGGTATGCTAAAAAATACAATATAGATCCAAGTAAGATAGTTACAGTAGCTATAATGCCTTGTACAGCTAAAAAGTACGAAGCTGCACGCCCGGAGATGACTTCAGATGGATTTAGGAATGTAGATCATGTTCTTACAACTAGAGAGTTAGTTAAAATGATTAGAGAAGTAGGCCTAGATTTTGCTAATTTATCAGATAGCGAATATGATGAACCTTTTGACCAATTCAGTGGAGCTGGTATGATATTTGGAGCTACAGGTGGAGTATTAGAAGCAGCCGTTAGAAGTGCTCATAAATTAATTACAGGAAAAGAAATGTCTGTTCCTGATTATGAAGATGCTAGAGGTCAAAGTGGTTTAAAATACGGAACTGTAAATATTGGAGATAAGACTATTACTATAGCTATAGCTCACGGTACAAAAAATGCTAGAATAGCTATTGAAGATTTTAAATCAGGAAAGAAAAAATTTGATTACATGGAAGTTATGGCATGTCCTGGAGGATGCGTAGGTGGAGGCGGTCAGCCAATTCTTGCAAATAGAGATTATAAGTATATATCTTTAAGCTACAGACACAATAGAGCTGATACGCTTTATAATGTTGATAGCAATAAAAATATAAGAAGATCGCATAATAACCCTAGAATACATCAAATTTACGAGGAATTCTTGGGAAAACCATTATCTGATGTATCTCATAAATATCTTCATACAACTTTCACACCTAGAGGTAAATATCCATATTTAAATAATGAAGATCAAGAACAATAAGAAAAATTATGTACTTAATCAAAAAAGTAGCTATCTAAATCTCGTTTACACGAAACCTAGATAGCTACTTTTTTAATATTTTATATTCTATTTAAATAAATCCTTCATTTTATCAAAGAAGTTTTTACGTTGTTCATGAACTTCTTCTCCACTTTCTTTTGCAAATTGCTTTAATATATCTTTTTGCTTTTCTGAAAGTCTTTTAGGAACCTCTACTACAACTTTTACATACTGGTCTCCCCTTGCTTTTGATCTAAGTCTTGGAACCCCTTTTTCTCTTAGTCTAAATACAGTTCCAGTTTGAGTTCCCTCAGGTATCTTGTATTTAACCTTACCATCAAGAGTAGGAACTTCAACCTCATCGCCAAGAGCAGCTTGTGCAAATGTTATAGGCATTTCACAGTATACATTATTTCCATCTCTTTCAAACAATTTATGAGGTAATACATCTATTACAACGTATAAATCTCCTCTTGGACCTCCTCTTAAGCCTAATTCACCTTCTCCAGAAAGTCTTATTGCAGAACCATCATCTATTCCTGCAGGTATTTTAATATTTACCTGCTTTTTCTTGTTTATCTCACCTTTACCACTACATTTAGTACAAGGCGTTTCAATTATACTTCCAGTACCTGAACAAGTATGACAAGGTCTAACATTCATCATAGTCCCAAATGGAGTTCTTTGAGCTTGTTTTACCTCACCTGAACCACCACAAGTAGAGCAAGTCTTTTTAGATGTTCCAGGTTTTGCTCCTGTTCCAGAACATTCATCACAATTTTCACTTCTATTTATACTAATTTCTTTTTCAGTTCCAAATGCAGCTTCCTCAAAAGAAATAGTCATTCTATATCTTATATCAGAACCTCGTTCTGGACCATTTCTTCTTGATCTTCCGCCGCCAAATATGTCCCCAAACATATCTCCAAATATATCTTCAAATCCACCGAATCCAGATCCATTAAAATCGAATCCGCCTTGGCCTCCAAATCCTCCATTTGCTCCAGCATGCCCAAACTGATCGTAGTTTTGTCTTTTTTGAGCATCTGAAAGGATCTCATAAGCCTCATTTGCTTCTTTAAACTTTTCCTCAGCTTCTTTATTGTCTGGATTTCTATCTGGATGATATTTCATAGCAAGCTTTCTGTATGCTTTTTTCAACTCCTGGTCTGAAGCACTTTTATCAACACCAAGCACTTCATAGTAATCCCTTTTACTCAACTTATATCACCGCCCATATCATAATAATAGCTTGTGACTTTATTTGCCACAAGCTATTTATATTATTTTTCGTCATCAACAACTTCATAATCTGCATCAACAACATTATCGTCCTTAGGACCTTCTTGACTTTCAGCTCCTTGTGCTTGTTGATCAGCAGCTGCTTGTTGATACATTTCTTGAGAAACCTTATGGAATTTAGTCATTACATCTTCAGTAGCTTTTTTAAGTTCTTCTGAAGTTGCATCTTGCTTTTCTTTAACTTCTTTTAAATTCTTAAGAGCGGCTTCTATTTCTGCTTTATCATTTGCTCCTACTTTATCTCCTAATTCATTTAAAGTCTTCTCTGTTTGATATATAGTAGATTCTGCATTATTAACAGCTTCTATCTTTTCTTTTCTTTCCTTATCTTGTTGAGCATTCATCTCTGCTTCTTTAACTTTTCTTTCTATCTCTTCTTCTGAAAGATTTGTATCAGATGTAATAGTTATCTTTTGCTCTTTACCTGTTCCCATATCCTTAGCTGAAACATGAACAATACCATTTGCATCTATATCAAATGTAACTTCTACTTGAGGTACTCCTCTTGGTGCTGGTGGAATATCTGTTAATTGGAATCTTCCAAGTGTAGTATTATCAGTTGCCATAGATCTTTCACCTTGAAGAACGTGAATATCAACAGCAGTTTGATTATCAGCAGCCGTAGAGAATACTTGAGATTTCTTAGTTGGTATAGTAGTGTTTCTTTCTATTATCTTAGTTAATACGCCTCCTAAAGTTTCAATTCCAAGAGATAAAGGAGTAACATCTAAAAGTAATAAATCTTTAACTTCTCCAGTTAATACTCCACCTTGAATTGATGCTCCTACAGATACACATTCATCTGGGTTTATTCCTTTATGAGATTCTTTACCTATAAACTTCTTGATACCTTCTTGAACAGCTGGTATACGAGTTGATCCTCCAACTAATAATACCTTATCTATATCCGATGGATTAAGTCCAGCATCTGCTAATGCTTTTCTTGTTGGCTCCATAGTATCTTCTACTAATTTAGATGAAAGTTCTTCAAATTTAGCTCTTGAAAGATCCATATTTAAGTGTTTTGGTCCAGTAGCTGTTGCAGTTATGAACGGCAAGTTTATATTTGTAGTCATAACACTTGAAAGCTCTTTTTTAGCCTTTTCAGCAGCTTCTTTTAATCTTTGAAGACTCATTTTATCAGCTCTTAAATCTACACCTTCTTGTTTTTTGAACTCCTCAGCTATATAGTTGATTACTACTTCATCAAAGTCATCTCCACCTAGGTGATTGTTTCCGTTAGTAGCTAAAACTTCAAACGCTCCATCTCCAATTTCAAGTATAGATACATCGAAAGTACCTCCACCTAAGTCAAATACTAATATCTTTTGATCTTCATTAGCTTTATCAAGACCATATGCTAAAGCTGCAGCAGTTGGCTCATTTATAATTCTCTTAACTTCAAGTCCCGCTATTCTACCTGCATCCTTAGTTGCTTGTCTTTGAGCATCTGTGAAATAAGCTGGAACAGTTATAACAGCTTCTTTAACAGTTTCTCCTAAGTGTGCTTCTGCATCAGATTTTAACTTTTGAAGTACCATAGCTGAAATTTCTTGTGGGCTATAATCTTTTCCATCTATATTAACCTTATAATCAGTTCCCATATGTCTTTTTATAGACATTATAGTTTTTTCAGGGTTAGTAACAGCTTGTCTTTTTGCAGGCTCTCCTACTATTATTTCACCATCTTTTCCAAAAGCTACAATAGATGGAGTAGTTCTCATTCCTTCTGCATTAGTTATAACTGTTGGTTCTCCTCCCTCAAGCACTGATACACATGAATTAGTTGTTCCTAAATCAATTCCAATTACTTTACTCATATATATATCCTCCTTTAAATTCCATTTATATCTATTTTGATACTTTAACCATTGCTGGTCTTATAACTTTATTTGTAAACTTATATCCTCTTTGTAATACATCTACTACCTTATTAGGCTCAACACCTTCTATTTCATCTTGAAGCACAGCATAATGATAATTTGGATCAAAATCACATTCATCTGTTTGTATTTCTTCTACTCCAAACTTATTTAAAGTATCTACTAATTGTTTTAACACAAGTTCTACACCTTTGTAGATACCACTTTCTTTTTCATCATCAGCCGAAGAGTCAAGAGCTCTTTGCATATTATCCATAACTGGAAGTAATTCTGTTATTATCTTTTCATTTGCAAATAAGCTTATATCACTTTTTTCCTTTTCTACTCTTCTTCTATAATTATTAAAATCTGCTTGAAGTCTTTGTAGTGAATCTTTAGCTTCTTGTAATTCATTGTCTTTAGAATCTATATTTTCACAAGATTCCTCTGTTTGTTCAACATCTTGTTCAACATCTTGTTCAACCTCTTGATCAAATTCATTTTCAGGCATTTCTTTTTCCTTCAAAACTTTCACCCCTTAACAATCTATATTACAATTTCTTCTTAATAGAATTTTTTAGCACATCTCCTACGCAGTTGACTATAGAACACATCTTTGAATAATCCATTCTAGTAGGTCCAATAATCCCTATTTTGCCTATAACTACACCATCTATATCGCAAGTAGCTGTTATAACGCTACAGTCTTTTATTATATCATCATAATTGTCACTACCTATAACTATATTAAGATGTTCTTTAGTTATACCTTTGGTGTTCAATATATTTGCAACAGTCTGCTTTTCCTCTAATAGATTTAAAAAAGCCTTAGCCTTTACTATATCATTAAATTCAGGAAAATTGAATATATTGGTAACTCCATTTAGCAAAATCTCTAAATCATCGGTTTGAGATAAATTGTAATATATCCCATCTAATATGTTATCCAAAACCTTATTATAATTTAGCATCTTAGAATTTACATACCTAATAAAGTCTTCATCTAAATCACTCATTGTTTTTCCAATAAAATGTTCGCTTAACATTTTAGAGATTATATCAATTTTTTCTTGATTCATTTGCATATTATGTTTTATCAAGGTATTTTTAACAGCACCTTTATCAGTTATTATAATGAGTAAAATGCTATTTTCACTAACATATACTATTTGCAAATGCTTTATCTTACTTTCACTAGCCTTTGGCGTTAATGCCACAGACGTACAGTTAGTAAATTTAGAAAGAAGTTTCAGTGTGTCTTCTAATAAATATCTAACTTCACCCATATTTTTTATTATAGACTTCTTTATAAACTGTCTTTCTGGATCTGTTAAATCATCTTCCTTCATTAAGCTATTTACATATAGTTTATATCCCTTTTCAGATGGTACCCTACCCGAAGAGGTATGAGGCTGAATTAAGTAACCCATCTCTTCTAAATCAGACATCTCATTTCGTATTGTAGCTGCACTCACTCCTAATTCATACTTTTTTGATATGGTCCTAGATCCTACAGCTTCAGCATTCTCAATATAATCACTTATTATTGCCTCAAGTATCTTTCTTTTTCTTTCAGTTAAACTCACAAGAATCACCTCTTCGCTGTTAGCACTCACCACATCTGAGTGCTAAAAACCTTATGCATTTAAAATATCACTATTATTTCATTTTGTCAAGATTACTTTTCCAAAAATTCTATAAACACTTTATTACTTATATCTATTCCCTCATTTGTAAGGCATAATCTAGAACCAACAAGCCTTACAAGATTCTTATTTTTTAAAGATTCCATTTCAGTTTTATACATTTTCATAAAATCAACTTCAAATTCTTTATTAAATTTTTTCAAGTCTATACCTTCATTCATCCTAAGTCCCATAAATATTTTTTCTTCTATCATGTCTTGTTTATCAAGCTTTTCTACATGTTCTATAGGAAGTTCAAAATCTTTTAGTTTTTCACAGTATGTTTTTATATCCTTGTAGTTTGAAAATCTCTCTTTATTTAAATAAGAGTGAGATCCTGGTCCAAGCCCTAAATACTGACCGCACTTCCAGTATAATATATTATGCTTACATTCCTTTTTATCTTTTGCATAATTTGAAATTTCGTATTGATTATATCCATTTTCTTTTAAATAATCTCTTGTGTAATAATACATTTTCAAATCTAATTCTTCATCTAACAGTTCTAGTTTTCCTTCATCATATAATGTCCCAAAGACAGTCTCATCCTCTATTATAAGCGAATATGCAGATATATGAGATGGATTTAGAGCTATAACATCTTTAAGAGTTTGTTTCCACTGATCAAAAGTTTGATCAGGAAGAGAAAACATTAAGTCTACATTTATATTTTCAAATCCAATTTTTCTTGCTATCTCAAAGTTTTCTTTAAATTCTTCATATGAATGTATTCTTCCAAGGGACGCTAAATGTTTTTTATCACTTGATTGAAGGCCCATACTAAGTCTATTGACACCAGATAAATACAACGTATTTAATTTTTCTTTAGTTAAAGTCCCAGGATTAGCTTCAATACTAATTTCAGCATCATCTGATATATTGAAATTACTATGTATATTGTCTATTAACAATTTAAGTTCTTCATTTTCTAAGATACTCGGTGTTCCTCCTCCTATGAATACAGTTGAAAAACAATCTTTATCAAATTGTTTAGAGTAAAGTTTCATTTCAGTTATTATACTTTTAATATAATTTTTTTTATCTTCATAGTTTAATTTAAAAGAATTAAAATCACAGTAATTGCACTTTTTTATACAAAAAGGTACATGTACATAAAGTCCTCTTTCCAATATAATTCCTCCTAATATTAAAGCCCTAAAATACTACAAAGTAATATTTTAGGACTCTTTGTTATTGTTAATCTATTTTCAGTACTGACATAAATGCTTTTTGAGGAACCTCTACAGATCCTATTTGTCTCATTCTCTTCTTACCTTCTTTTTGCTTTTGAAGTAACTTCTTCTTACGAGATATATCTCCACCATAACACTTAGCTAAAACATCTTTTCTAAGTGCTCTTACAGTTTCTCTTGCAATAACCTTATTTCCAACAGAAGCTTGTATTGGAACTACAAATTGATGTCTTGGTATTTCATCTTTTAATTTTTCGCACATAACCTTACCTCTATTATATGCTGTACTTTCATGTACTATAAAAGATAGTGCATCTACTTGTTCTTTATTTATAAGTATATCTAATTTTACCAAAGTTGCTTGTTTATATTCCTTGAATTCATAGTCTAGAGATCCATAGCCTCTTGTTCTAGACTTTAAAGCGTCAAAGAAATCATATATAACCTCATTCAGCGGAAGTTCATAATGAAGCATAACCCTTCTTGTATCTATATACTCCATATTTTTCATTTCTCCACGTCTTTCTTGTGCAAGCTCCATAACAACTCCTACATAATCATTAGGAACTATTATATTAGATGTAACAATCGGTTCTTCCATCATTTGTATTTCTGCAACTGGAGGAAGGTTAGTTGGATTTTGTATCATCAATACTTCCCCATCATGCTTAGTAACTCTGTATATAACAGATGGAGCAGTAGTTATTATGTTAAGGTTAAATTCTCTATCTAATCTTTCTTGCATTATTTCCATATGAAGAAGTCCTAAGAATCCACATCTAAATCCAAATCCTAAAGCGGCTGATGTTTCTGCCTCGAATTCAAGTGCAGCATCGTTTACTTGTAATTTTTCAAGTGCATCTCTTATATCTTCATACTTTTCTCCTTCTGCCGGGTAAATACCACAATAAACCATAGGTGTTGCTTTCTTGTAACCAGGCATATGTTCATCTGTTGGGTTCTCATCATCTGTTATAGTATCTCCAACTTGACAGCTTCTTATCTCTTTTATACTAGCTGCGACATATCCTACATCTCCTGCGCATAATTCATCAATAGGAACTTGTCCAGGTGCCATAACGCCGACCTCTGTAACTTCAAAAGTCTTTTTAGTATTCATCATTCTTATTTTCATACCTTTTTTAAGAGTTCCCTCAAATACTCTTATATATGCCACCACTCCTTTGTAGCTGTCATAGTATGAATCAAATATTAAGGCCTTTAAAGGAGCATCTTTATCACCTGTTGGAGCAGGTATGTTTTTAACTATAGCCTCAAGTACATCTTCTATATTAAGACCTTCTTTTGCAGATACTAAAGGAGCTTCAGATGCATCAATTCCGATTATATCCTCTATTTCTTCCTTAATCTCATCCGGTCTAGCACTTGGAAGGTCTATTTTATTTATAACCGGTACTATTTCAAGATCTTGATCTATTGCTAAATACACATTAGCAAGAGTCTGTGCCTCAACCCCCTGAGCCGCATCTACTACTAAAAGCCCACCTTCACAAGCTGCAAGACTTCTTGATACCTCATAGTTAAAATCGACATGACCCGGAGTGTCTATTAAGTTTAGATAATATTCATTACCGTCTTTAGCCTTGTATACCAATCTTATATTTTGCAGCTTTATAGTTATACCTCTTTCTCTTTCTAAATCCATATTATCCAAAAGCTGATCTTTCATGTCTCTTTCACTAATAAGTCCTGTGTGTTGAATTAATCTATCAGCTAAAGTAGATTTTCCATGATCTATATGAGCTATTATACTGAAATTACGAGTTCTACTTTGTTTATTCATTCGTTTATGTTTCCTCCTCATCTATATTAAAATATGCATATATAAACTTATTTTAACAAGTAATCTAATCTTTATTTTATAATGTAATTATCTATATTTCAATAAATTTTTATTCATTTAATATTTATATCAACTAAACAAGGCTTATCTTAGTTTATAAGATAAGCCTTCAACAAATGTATATACTTTATAATAAATAGGTTTATCGTAAATACCCATAAAAGTTCTAGTTCTATAATCAACTGTGTTTATGCAGTATAAAAATATTATAAAGGTAACCAAGGTAAACAATCTTCTAGTTCTTACAATTTTCTTATTTTTTTTATTTTCTATAGTTTTTTCTAGTCTTCCCATAAAGATCACCTTTTCATATTTTTTAAAACCTCATCCAGTATCTCTGATAAATATTTAGCAGTATTCAAAGACTCGTCTATAGTATTTGCATTTCCTCCAATTTCTACCAAAGCGTAATTATTTGATAAAAATTGATTAAATTTCCCATACGGCTTTACTATGACTTTTTTTGCAAGACCTGGATATTTTTTATTGCTTATATCCATTATATAATTGGCGAACTTCTCTACTTCTGTTTTATTAGGGCTTTCAGGTCCTACTACTATTGAAAATCTTGCTACCTTTTCTCCATTTATAGTAACAGTCTCTCGTTTTCTCGTACTTTTTCTCATTTCTTCATTTTTTATTTCTATTCCATCTCGATGTATATCGAATATAAACTTTATACTATCGTATTTACTTAATACACTTCTAGCTGTTTTTAAAGATCTTGAATAAGATCCGTTAAAAGATGGATAATCATGATATTCCTGATTATGTAAAACACTATATCCCTTTTTCTCTAAGTTCTTTTTTAACTCCTCACCTACAGCTAGTACTGTATACTTTTTATTTAAAGAGTGATAATTACCAGTTCTTTCTGGCTCATAACTTTCAGTAGCATGAGTATGATATATCAAAATTTGAGGCTTTCCATTAACAAGTTCTACTTTTTGTGGTACTTGAGGCTTTATAGGTTTTGCTTGTTTTACAGTTTTATTGCTGTTTTGTGTGTTTTTCTTATCGTTAACAGTTATTTTTATAAATTCTCCATCTTTATTAGTTCTAGTTTGCTTTTCATCTTTTTTAAACATATTAATTCCAATTTTGAATAGTCCTTTGTTCTTTTTTTCCTCCTTTAGTTCAGGATAGGTTTTAGTTATTAAATATTTTAAAAAATCTTCTTCATTTGAACTAATAGCCTTACTTGTAATAGAAAAAATAGCCACAAAAGATATACTTAAGATAATACTTAATATTATTGATCTTCTTTTCATTTGTATACCTCCCCTAATTCTTGTCCTCTTTCGTAAAATAATATTGAATCTATTTATAAATATTATGAGAAGATTTATTAATTTATTCCTGGATGTAGTGATTTATTTAAAGACATACTAAGTATTATAGCTAAATTGTCTATTATTTCATCTATATCCTTAGGTGTGACTACTACATTTTGGTCAAATGGCTCTAGTAATTCTTTAATTAAACTATATTTTTCTTCTTCTTCTAATGATTTTAACATATTGTAAAATTGTTTTCCTTTTGCACTTTCTTTCATAAGGTTATCTATAGTCATATCTATAACATCAGATGTTAATGTGGCAGCATCAACAACTGTAGGAACGCCAATTGCAATCACAGGTACATTTAAATACTCCTCATTCAAAGATTTTCTTATATTTCCAATTCCAGCTCCAGGAGATATTCCTGCAGTAGATATCTGTATAGTGGTATTTACTCTTTCTAATTTTCTAGAAGCTAATGCATCTATAGCAACTACTCTATCAGGTTTTATCATCTCTACTAAGGCTTTAACCGTTTCGCTAGTTTCTATACCTGTTATTCCCATAACACCAGGGCTAAGAGCTGCTACTTCACTTAAATCCTTATCCTCTTCTTTATTATAGGCTTTAAATAAATGTCTAGTAACTAATGTCTTTGATACAGTTTTAGGACCAAGTGCATCAGATGTTATATTCCAGTTTCCAAGACCTATTATCAGTGTCTTTTTATTTTTTTCATCGCCAAATAATTTATTTAATTCTGTACTCACACATCCAACAATTGTATTTCTAGATTCTTCATCATCGAATGTCAAATACTTAGATTCTATAGTAATATAGTTTCCTTTTTCTTTTCCCATTATTTCTTTTCCTTTATCGTCCATAATTTCAATTCTAGTAACTGAATAATCCTCATTTTCTTCTTTATCAACTTTAACTCCAGGTATTTCAACATCTCTTTCTTCACTATACATTTCTCTTGCTTCAATAGCTAAATCAGTTCTTATATTCTTCAAAAGTACCCCTCCATAATCTATAATAAATATTTACTATTTATTTTTTACAATTTTTTGTTTTTTTATAACTTCATATGCACATATATTATCTAAATTTTTATATATTTAAATACAAAATTTTTTAATTTTTAAGACAAATTAAGAGATTTTATTATATTTTTTCGGATTTTTGTCTATTATATTAAAAGTTACACTTTAAAATATCATTAATCTATATTTATCCTTGATTTTTAGTTTTGTTTCTGATAAAATCTACTTTGTTGATATTTGAAGAACCATTATACATACAAGGGGGTGAACAGATTGGCTAACATAAAATCAGCTAAGAAAAGAATAAACGTTATAGCTAAGAAAACAGCTTTAAATAAAGCTAGAAAATCTCAAGTTAAAACTGCTATAAGAAAATTTGAAGAGTCTTTAGTTGCTGGAAACAAAGAAGAAGCAATAAACAACTTCAGATCTGCTGAAAAGAAAATATACCAAGTAGCTGCTAAAGGAACTATGCACAAGAACGCTGCTGCTAGAAAAGTATCTAAACTAGCTAAAAAGTTAAACACTATAGCAGGTTAATATACTAGAAAAACCCCAATACACGGGGTTTTTTTTAATATCCAAACTCTGCCTATAGGCAGAATTTGGATATTATAATTTCTAAAGCCAATATATCCTTTTTAAGGCCATTTTTTATGCTGTAGTCAGCCTCTAAAAGTTCATTTTGTAGTCTTATTATCGTAGGATTATCAAATTTTTTACTTTGTATTAATGCCTTTTTTATAACATATGGATGAATTGCTAAAGATTTTGCTATAACGCCTTCTGGATTTCCTTTTCTATTTAACGCCTTAGCCTGCATTATTATTTTAAACTGTCTTGAAATCATACTCAAAACCATTAAAGGAGATTCACCTTTAACAATCATATCATTTAATATTTTTATTGCCTCACTAGCATTTTTATTTCCTATAAAATCTATTAATTTAAATATATCATTTTCTATTTTTTTAGATGATAACTCATCCACATCCTTTACTGAAGCTTTTTTACCCGATCCTACAAATGAAGTTACCTTTATAATTTCATTTTCTACATCAGATAAGGTCTTATCCGAGTTCTTATTTTGATAATCTAGATTGTTCAAAAAATAGTTCAATGTAGAACTATCTATTTCTACATTTTCATCTTTAAATTTTTTTCGAGCCCATTTAAGGAGTTCATTATTATCTAGTTTATTACAGTTTAACAATATTCCATGTTTTCCAAGTTCCTTACTAAACTTTTTTCTCTTATCTATATCCGAATAAACTACAAATATTAATATAGCATGGTCTGGAGTATTTTTTATATACTCACAAATTTCTTCTTCATCCTGTTGTGTGAAATTCTTTTTCTTACCAGTTAAAATTTCAAAATTTTTAACAACTATAATCTTTCTATCATCCATAAAAGGAATAGTTTCTAAGCTACTTATAATTTCATCTAAACTAGTTTGGCCTCCATCTATTGTAGAAAAATTAAAATCTATAAACGCACTGTTTAGACTCTCCTTAAATTTTTTTATCAATCCATCTATAAGATATGTTTCTTTACCATAAAATGTATATACCTTTTGGTATTTATTCGCTTTTATATCTTTAATTATATCCCCGTACTTCATTTATTTGCTCCTTTACTGTTTTTCTTTCGCTATATATCATATATGCCATTAAAAGTATATAATAAAGCACGACTAATTTCAAACGCACAGTTTCAAATTCTATATATGAATATTTCATATTAGATAAATAAAATACAATAGATTTTATATAGAGTATTATAAAAGAAACTATTTTAGATAACATCAAATAAATAATGTTAAAATTAATATAATAAGAAATAATACACATAAAAATCAACCCTATAAGTATTCCTACAGTAGGCACTATCAAAATATTACTTATTAAAAATATGTTGGATATAATGTTGAATTTGTAATAAACAACAGGTATAGTCAGTATACTCGCAGATAATGTTGTTGATATCAAAGGACATCTTATGTATTTATCAATTTTATTATAAAAATATATTATAGATATCGTAGCTAAAAAAGACAACTGAACTCCTATATCATATATAATAAACGGATTTATTATAAATAAAATAATTCCTACAAAACTAAGAGTAGATATACCATCATACTCTCTTTGTACGAACACAGATAAATATATTATAAAACTGAAAATACAAGCTCTAAACATTGATCCTCTAAACCCTACAATAAAGGAATATAAACATATTAATAAGCTTATTATAAAAAATTTTAATAAACTTTTAATCCTTCCGATAATAAGGGTAATAATATATATGAGTATACCTATATGAAGACCTGATAAAGCTATTATATGACTTACTCCTGCCCTTGAAAATGCTTTTTTTATATTTATGTCTAGTTTAGACTTATCTCCTAATATTAAAGCATTTATAAACGAAGAATTTTCTCTAAAAATATTCTCTGTTGAATATTCTAAACTTGTTCTCACTTTTTTTATATAGGAGTATATATTATGGGATTTGCATGATCTTATATACTCAGAATTTATTATTCCATCTACTCCTCTTGATTTCAAGTACATTCCATAATTAAACTCATCTACCATCATATTATATGAACTTTTAAAAATTCCTTTTACATAAATATATTCTCCTATATTTATTTTTTGAGTTTTATTAAAATCTCTTATCAAAAAATTCCCAACCCCGTACTCATAGTAGTATTCTTTATAAATAGCATTTTTAACAATACCTTCAACCTTTATATATTTATCTTCTATATCATAAAATTTATCCTTATAGTTTTTTGTATATACAAGTGAAATTATAATACTTATAAATAAAATTAGGAGAATAGGTCTTCTCATTTATATCATTCCTTTTTACTCAATGTTATTTGATATTATAATCAAAGGCCTATATAAACAAACAAAAATCCGGCAATTATTTTTATAATTTCCGGATTTAAAATATATTTAAATTTAGTTTTTCGCAGTCTTGTTTACTTTCATATAGTTAGTCTTCATTATTGCACTAGATACTAAAACTCCTATTATAGTACTTGAAACTCCCTGAACTGCATTCCAAGGAATAGATTCTAAAGATACTATAAAGCTTCCTTTTAATATTCCTCCACCAATATAATAACCTACTACCATAACTATAGACCCTATAACCATTGATGTAGATAATATAAATTTATTTTTATATTTTTTAACTAAAATACCTACTACTAATCCTTCAAGACCTTTTATTATTAATGTAAATAATGCCCAATGAGCATATCCACTTAATATATCAGCAAGAGCTGAACCTATTCCACCAGCTACCATACCAGCTGCAGGTCCAAACAAAACAGACGTTATAAATATTATACTATCCCCTATATTTATAAACCCATTAGTCGCAGGTACAGGAATCTGAATCATCATTGTGCCGACACAAACCATTGCAGTCATAAGTCCCATAAGAACCAAACTAGATAATTTTGTATTTTTCATAAAATTTCCCCCTATTATATTATTTCAACTCCATTATACCAAGGAAAATTTTATATAACAATAATCATTGAACCGATACAATTTCATTTTTTATTAGATTTCGCAACACTTTTGAATGCAGAGAATGACCCACTAGCAATAAGTCCTGCTATTATACCGTCTAACACGCGCTGTTTTATATCTACATTACTTTCATAAAATATACATAACACCATTCCTATAACTAATGATATTAGTGGTGCAAATTTTTTTGGAACTCCTGCTGTTTTTATAACTTGAGTTATACTGACTATTAAAGGTATTATTATAAGATACGAATAAGCTTCCATCCTATTCACCTCCTATAATATCTTTATTCACAAATAATATCTTTATTCACAAAATCCGTCTAATGCTACCTCATTGACTCATGTCGCCAACGAGTCTTACAGACTTCATTGTTCAAAATAATTGTTACTTCTGTTCTCTAAGTAATATTATCTGCAGTTTAAAAATTCTATAATTTAACCAAAATTAAAAAGGGCACTTGGCTCTTTAAACGTATTCATTTATATAATTAGTCTTTTTATTAAATATTTTCTTTAAAATATTAATACAACTAGTATTTCTCATATCTATATTTCCTAAAAACACTGCTTCATCTACATCTATATAAGAAAAAGCCAATTGGCTAAATGTATTTATATCTATGGAAACATCTTCTTCATCAGTAGATAAACACTCTATCACGTCTTTATTATTTATCAAAAATATCTTATTGTTTTGATCTATAAACTCATCTTTTACTTTCAATTTTAAATTTATATCTTCCTTTATATTTAAATCATTTATAAATTTTTGGACATTTATTACTCTTCCCATCATAAATGGCTTTATGTTCATATTTATTTTTTTAAGTGTTGGAATTATAAGCTTTATTTTGTCATCGATGACAGAGTTAATGCTAGCTTTTTTAAATTGAGTATTGTGATTGTATATAAACTTTAATATAGATTTTAAAGAATCTATATTTTTATAAGCAATTTCTCTTATGAACATAGTATCGTCCATTTTAAAGTATATTATATATCCATCTATTTTTTCTTCATTTTCATGCATATATATATATCCGCTTTCTGATTCTATTTCTTTAAATAATATTTCATAATATTTTTTATCCCTTTTTACGTATCCATTTTTATTTTTTAAAAAGCAATCGTAAATATCTATAATAGAATTAATATCTTCGTTTGAAGCTTTTTTAAAAATACCATTTGATTTAAAATCTTTTAAAAGCTCCATATCTATTTCATAGTTTATCTGATCATAGCAATGTTCATATCCAAACTTTCTATACAATCTATAATCTATAGGCATAAGTACAGATACTACTTGACCCTTGTCATAGAGATATTCAAGAGAAGCATTCATCAAATCCTTCATAACACCCATTCCTCTAGCTTCAGGGAGTGTAGATACACCTACAACATAAGATGTATCATATATATTATTATTTATTTTTATTTTATATTGATTTAGTTGAAGAGAAGATATTATTTTATTCTTATATTCAACTACTAATGTATTTTTACATTTATATTTATCATCAAAATAATAATTCATGAACATTTCAGTATCGCCAAAACAGTATTCCCACATATTTTTTATTTCTTGTAGATCATCATTATATGCAAATCTAACTTTCATATTAAACCTCCAGTACAGTATATTTCTCTACGAATTTATATGGATAATAAGATAGTTTGGCTTTTCTTAAACCTGCAACCCCTAAGTCTTCTTCTCTATTCACGAATTCAACATCTTCAAATTCGTTTTCTAAAAACAACTTATTTATTATAGGATATAATCCTCTTATTTCTGCATTAGCTTTTTCTACATGTATAAGTGCCATATTCTCATTTAAATATTCTCCAAATGTAAATGCTTCTAATTTAGAGTCTATATAGATTCCTCCTACTTTTACATCTAGCTTATCGTAGTTTTTAAATACCTTCTCAATTGCAATTTTTTCACTTAATATACTTTCATCATCTTCTTTATTTTCAGTCCATTTTTCTAAAAGGTTTAGGCATTCATCAAAATTCTCTTCATGCAATCTTTTATACTCAAATCTACCCTCATACTCTTTTAAAAAATAATTAATATGATTTCTTTTCTTTTGATATTTTCTACCCGGAAGTTTCCTTAAGTTTTCTCCTAAATATACATAATCAAAATAGTCTCTTTCTTCTATATAATTAAATTTTTCGTTATAATTTTCCTTTAAAAATTCAACAAATTCTCCTGTTGCAGCTCTTAAATGGATTTTTTGATCATTGTTTTTAAAATAATCTACAATAAATTCAAATGCGTCTTTTAAATTTTCCTTTTCGGCGAGAGGTATTACAGTGAATTTCTGGTCCTCATATTCACCTATAATAACTATAAAATTTTTTCCTTTATAATACATAGTTTTATATAAATGCTGCCACATGAATAACGTTGTAAAGTTATATTCACAAGCTTCATAATTTAAATTTTTTAAATATTCATCTAGTTCATTTTTTACTTCTATATCTACTGGTTTAAAAATGTGAATCTACCTCCTTTGACTCTATCTATTCTATCATATATTCTTGTATACCCTCAACAGGTATTTGTAATCATCAACTTGAAGTTTTTAATAACTTTTTAATATATTCCCCATTTTCTTTTTTGATAAACTTATTAATTTTGTGAAATAACTCAATACTATTTAATGGAGGTGGCTTATGAAAAGAATATTCTTAGTAACATTTATTATATTATCAACTATCCTTTGCAGTTGTTCACAAATAAATGAAGAATCTATAAATTGTAGTTTAAATAAAAATTTGCTTTCTGTTCATTTTATAGATGTAGGACAGGGTGATAGTACTCTTTTAATTTCTCCAGACAACAAAACCATGTTAATAGATGCAGGAGATAATTCTCATGGTCAAAAAGTAGTTGATTATTTAAATAAACTTAATATCAAAAAAATAGATATTTTGGTAGGAACACACCCTGATGCAGATCATATAGGAGGTCTTGATTATATAATAAACAATTTTGATATAGGTTATTTTTATATGCCAAATAAAAGTCATAATACAAATACATTCAAAGATGTTCTCTTAGTAGCTAAAAATAAAAGCTTAAAAATACATAAAGCTAAATCAGGAATGAGTTTTTCATTAGGTAAATTTATTAAATGCAATGTTTTAAGTCCTATGAAAAATTATAGCGAAAATAATTTATGTTCATTAGTTATAAAATCAACTTATAAAAACAAAAGTTTTTTATTCGCAGCAGATGCTGAATTTCAAAATGAGCAAGATATGATAAATTCAAATTACAATGTAAAATCTAATATTCTAAAATTAGGTCATCACGGAAGTTCATCTTCAACAAGCGAAGGTTTCCTCTTAAAGGTAAGTCCTGATATTGCAATCATTTCTTGCAAGCATAATAATAAATACAACCATCCAAGTGAAAAAACATTGACTCTTTTAAAAAAATATAATATACCTTTGTATAGAACAGATAAACAAGACGATATAGTGCTTTTTTGTGACGGCTATGAGATTTTTAGTTATAAGAGACCATTAAAACTATAGGAGATGATTTTGATGAGAGGAATAATAGATAGATTTGAAAATAAATTTGCAATAGTAGAACTTGAAGATAAATCATTTATAGATATAAACATATCAAAACTTCCAAAATCAGCAAAAGAAGGAGATGTAATATTAATAAATAAAGATAGCATCTCCTTGGATTTGAATGAAACAAATAAACTAAAAAAAGAAGTAAACGATTTAATGAATGAACTATTTATTGACTAACTATATCATTAACTACAACAGATGCTATTATAAGACCACCTACAGAAGGAACAAAAGATGTGCTTCCAGGAGTTTCTCTCTTTGACTCACTAGATATACTCTTAACAGGCTTTATAGGTTTCTCTGTTGAATATGCAACCTTTAATTTTTTGATATTTCTAATTTTTAGTTCTCTTCTCATAACCTTAGCTAAAGGGCACATATGAGTTTTAGTTATATCTGTAACCTCTATCTTAGTAGGGTCTAATTTATTTCCCATACCCATAGAGCTCATTATTCTTATATCATTTTTATAACATCTCTCTATTAAATCTATTTTAGACGATACCATATCAATAGCATCTACTACATAGTCATAATCTTTGCTTAACAGCTCATCTGCACTATCTTTGTCATATAATCTCTTATGAGCTATAACATTTATATCAGGATTTATATCAAGTATTCTTTTCTTCATACATTCAACCTTACTTTTTCCAACAGTACTATGAAGAGCTGGTAATTGCCTATTTATATTGGTTATATCTATATCATCATGATCTACCATTATTAAAGTTCCTACCCCAGCTCTAGCTAAAGCTTCACATACAAAACTTCCCACTCCCCCTACTCCAAAAACTGCAACTTTCGAATTCTTAAGCTTATTCATTCCTTCATTTCCTAATAAAAGTTCTGTTCTCATAGAAAAATTTTTCTGCATACTATGCCTCCTATTTTTATTTTTTAATCTAAAACACCTATATAAATCATATAATATTAACGATATATCATTAAAGGAAGGTGATATTATGATCAACAGAATAAATAGTTCTAGAATCAACATTATGAAAATCACTAATAAATCTCCAGTTAATAATATACCCAAAATCGATCCAATAAATAAAGTTAATAAACCTACAAACGATACTTTAAGCTCTAATTTTGTATTAAATTCGGACCATTTTTATAGTAAACTACAAAATAAGAAAAAAAACAATATAAAATTCAAAAAAGTACCTAAAAAAGTTATCTACAAAAAAACAAATAAAAAAAATCCTCCTTTAACAAAAGAAGATAAAGATATAATCTCTGCAATAAGAAATTTTGTAAATGCGTATAATGAATCTATACTATATTTCAAAAAATCACCAAAATATATAAATAATTATCCTATAACTAAAATATCTAAATTAATATCGAATTACGAAGATACTTTAAAATTAGCAGGAATCTATTTAAATAATGAAAATTATTTATTGTTCAATGAAGAAATTTTAAAGTGTAATTTGAATAAAAATAAACAAAAAATATACTCTTTATTTGATCTTGATGACGGGTTTATAAAAAAAATATTAGATGAGATAAACAACCTAAAAAATATATAAAATTATTAGAATATGCCCAAGCCATATATTAATAAATATGTAAGGGGTGATTTTTTGAGAAAATTAGTATTTATTTTAAGTATTCTAATAGCAATCAACTGTTTTATACTTTTTCCTAAGTGCTATAATAGCTTAATCGATAAAAATGTAGTAGATAATTATTTAAGTTCTTCTGAGGATGACCCAAAGAACGAGGTGTTGAGAAAGCAAATAATAAAGAATGTGTTAAATGCTACTGGATATAACAATTGGAATGAATACATAGATTATATAGACCTTAAAATATATAAGTTAGATGTTCTTCCTAATGATAAACAGGACATTCTATTTAGTCTAAATTTATCCAAAGACAACGCATTAATAGCCATATACGAGGACAGTATGAATGATAAGTATTTTTACAAAACTAAAATAACAAATCTGTCTCCAGTAAAAAACATATCTTTATTTAAGAATTTTTTAGTAGTAGAACAATTATTAGATGAACGTTTAGGTGCTTTCTTTATAGATAATTTTGTTGAAGTCTTCTATTTTGATAATAACTCGTTTAAAAATACTTTCAAAAAATCTATTTATTACGATGAAATATACAAGGATATTTGGCTTGATAAAAATGCTCCTAATGATATTTGGAATAAAAATATCCAAAAAACATCAATAGATTATCTAGATGAAGACATTCCTAAAATACTTGCAATAACTACAAACATTCAATCAAAGGCAAAGTCTGTATCTACACCTAAGAAAGAAGACTTTAAAGAAATTAGTAAAACTTCACAACAAGAGCTATACACTTGGGATGAAAATGAAAAGATTTTTAAATTAACAGAGAAAAAACAATTAAACGAATAAAAGACCTCTTATATAAGAGGTCTTTTATTCGTTTAATTGGCGGGAATATGTAGGAATCGAACCTACCCAGGAAGCTCTTAACTCCCCGAACTGGTTTTGAAGACCAGAGGCAACACCAGCCACCATCTACTCCCATGTTATGACTTTCCCTTACCACCTCTATATAATAACATGCATATTGTATTTTTGCAAGTACTTTTTGTCATTTTTGCTATGATTTTGACGATGTAATAGGATATGTTAATAAAACACAATTGATATATATAATATTTCTATAGTAATATTCCCAATATTATCGCAAATATTCCTCCAATTTCTTATACATTAATTATGTTATAATAAAAATAAGTTCTATTAATAATTTTTCATTACTTTGTTAAACAAAGGAGGCTATAATTTTATGGACGAAAGAAAAGATTTTAATGATGAATTAGAAGAATTAAAAGAATGGCAAGACAATCAGTATAATCCTGGACATTACATCGGGACTGGAAGAGTAAAAAAACCTTTAACAGGATTAAACAAATATCCTTTATTTTTAATAATTTGGGGAATCTTTATGCTATTACCTTTTATTTATACTCTATTTAAGAATGGATTTAAAATAGAATCAATACAGTTTATCATTGCTTCAATAGTACCTATTGGATTAATAATAGGAGGTATACAAAGGTTAAAAAATAAATAATAGTTATTTGAAACTTGCATAAGTTTCAAATAACTATTATTTAATATATCATAATTTAAATTGTTATTAAAAAAGACTAATTAATTTTTTGTAACTTCTGCTTATACTTTTACATTTTTTTAAAAGGATTGTTATCGATAGCAGTTACAAATAAATAAGGATATTTCTTTTTTAAATGCCTCATATAATACACCCATTCAGTTAATATATATTTATACACTCTTTTAACATCAATTTCCATGTGCTCTATATCGTCTTTAGATAATGTAGATATATCTCTGATTATCAATTCCTGCTCTAAGTGTAATATAGAATTTAATAATTCCGTAAAAGTTTCATGCTCAATTAGATTAGGGTTTTCTAAAAGTCTCATAGTAAAATCTTTTTTGCTTACAAGAAAAGATTTTACTTTTTCAAAATCAACATCTTCTATTTTTATGGAATATGTATGATTATTTATAATTTTTACAGCATTATTAAAATCAGAATCTGACCAGTTATTTGTAATAATCAGTTTATCTTTTATATTTCCTACATTTTCATCATTACTTGCACAAAATTTCAATATTTCAGTTCCAGCCTCAGTAAAAAATACTCCTATGATTATATTTAGTTTCTGAATAAGATGCTGTTTTTCTCTTTTTTCAATAACTCTATCTATAATCAATGTTACAACAAGAACTTCTATAGGTATAAATGCTAAATCTTCCAATAAAAATACAAACATATGGTGAAGATCATGAAATACAATATAATTTATATAATACAATACAGCTGATAGTATCAGCAACATAATTCCTAGTTTAATCTGCCATTTAGTATTTTTCATATAATACAGCCTGTCCATCAGATAATCTAATACAGGTCTCTCGCCCCCTTTATAATTTGCAATCCAGCCAAAAGCCATATGAATCAAAATTCATATGGCTTTTAACTAATGTTTTACCAAGCTTTCATCTCTAGAAAAAGGTTTGTTAAATTCATAATGAGAAAAACCTTCTACACTTTTTCCTTCTATTAAAAATAATACACTATTTATATTTTTAAATTCTGTTAAAGAGTTTACTATACTGTATATAGCCATAGTCTGAGCTGTTGATCCTCCACTTGAATTTTTTATAAACTCTTGGCTTAAGTCTACATTTGCTATTCCCTTATCCTGTGAATAGTTCAATAATTTAGTTCCTTTAGGTACTACGTTATATTCTTGCTTATCAGATTCGATTATAAGCTGCTCGATAACCTTTTGACCTATTAATTCTCCTTCTTTTACTACAATATTAGTTTTAATAGGGACAAGGTATTCTAAATTCTCATCCGGAAGATATAGAGTAAGAGATGCATTTTTTTCATCACTTAAATTAAATGCTTTTAATATTCCATACTTTTCACCATCAGGAGATATCAAGTCCTTACCTTCGATTTTTATTTCTATACCATTTATTTCTTCAAATTGATTTAAAGTATTACTAATAGTTATCACCGAATTAACTTCATCCATATCTGATTTAAAATCGAAAAAATCCTTAGATAAGTCTATATGCAATATATCATCTTCTTTGTTTATAGATACTATTTTTGTTTTTTCATTTATACTTCTAACCATATTAGAAGAATAAGGACCATTTAATAAAGCTTTTAAAGTAACATCGTATTTTTCCCCGTCTATATACTCTACAGGCCTTGTAACCCAATGTATCTTTGAATTGTCGATACTAGAGTAATAAAGTTTAACTTCTTCTTTTTTGATATCGCTATTTGACGCTTTATTATTGCATCCAGCTGCAAATATCATCAGAATTGATATCATCATTATAAAATATAATTTTTTTCTCATATTTACCTCCTAAACTAAATAGGTTTTTTTAACTTTTTTTAAAGTAGTATCCCTTTCCCCATTTAGTTAATATGTATCTCGGACTTGAAGAGTTCATTTCTATTTTTTCTCTAAGTCTTCTTATATGAACATCTACCGTCCTTAAATCTCCATAATATTCATATCCCCATATTTTTTGAAGTAAATACTCTCTATCAAATACTTCTCCCGGATTAGTTATTAGAAATAATAATAAATCAAATTCTTTCCCTGTTAAATTTATATATTCTTTTTTATAAATAACTTTTCTACCAAGTGTATTTATTTCGAAGTTTCCAACCTTAAATTCAGATAGCATTCCTACATCTTCTATTTTTTGAATTCTTCTCAATATAACCTTTATTCTAGCCTTAAGTTCTAATATATTAACAGGTTTTGACAGACAATCATCGGCTCCAATTTCAAGTGCCATTATCTTTTTATAGTCTTCTCCTTGTGGGGTTATCATTATTATAGGTACCTCTGATATATCTCTTATTTCTTTACACAACTGAAATCCGTCTTTTTTTCCTATTTCAGAATCTATTATTATTATATCATAATCGCTATATTTTTTGCTTAAAGCCTCTTGTGAGCTACTGACTTTATCAATTCTATAGTGTTCATATTCAAATGCATATTTTATTTCCTTTATTAATAATAATCGAGAATCTATTATTAATATTTTTACCATAAGCATTCCTCCTAGAAAAGCATTCTTTTGTCTCCTAGTCTTTTTGTTATCTTGTTTCTATCAAAATCTTCTAAAAGGGCCATGGCATACTTTCTACTCGCATCTATTAAATCCCTAAATTCCGATAAAGTCAAAGTCTTCTTTTCTTCTAAATGTTTTTTCACCATATCAACTGCCATGTCATAATTCTCCTTATGATATATAATATCATCAGTAACCATAACAAGTGTATCTCCTAATAATGCTTCTAAAACTTCTCGATACTCTTTTCTATCTTGTATAATTTCAGATATATTTCTAGGTGTTAACTTATCATTTTTCAACTTAGTTTCTATATCTTTTTGTATATTTAATTGGGATTTGTTAAATGCAACTTCAAAATCATATAAGCTAGCTATATTATCTACAATCTTTATATCATTATCCTTTACTATAAGATTTAATAAAACATCAAAATCCTTAGTTTTTAAATTTTTCTCTATTCTAGTTCTTAATTCTTCTTTAGATATTCCTTTTTTAAGAGGATTGTTTTTATGAGAATTAGATAATACTCTTATAATATTATTTTTTAAATCATCATAAAAACTCTTGTGTATGTATATACTGTTTATATTCATGATCTTGTTTTGTTCACACAAAACATCTATCTCTTGTTGTATTATTTCCCTTTTTTCGCCAATGTAAACAGCAATATCATTTAAAATAGGGTATTCTTTGCTATGTTTTTTTATAATTTCTTCTATTATTTCTTTTAAATCTCCTTTTTCCTTTAACTGTAGAGAATTAAGAACATCTGCATCAAATCTCTTGTGTTTTTTAGGATTTGAGTCAAGTATAATTCCTCCACCTATAGTTTCCATAGGAGAATAAAATCTTATTACAAACATATCCTTATTCTTAGCTACAATAGTTTCTTCAAGCCTTATTTGACAATAACCTTCCTCACCCGGATTTAAAACCTCTTTGTCTATAGGAACTATTCTACCTAGGATTTCTCTAGTACCATGATAAAACCTTATTCTATCCCAGTATTTTACCATTCTAGACGAATGTTTAACTAAAGAAAGTTTTACATCCAACATCATAGATTCACTTAATGATTCAGGATAAGCTAATACATTTCCTCTTTCAATTTCATCAACCTTAACATTAGATAAATTTATAGCTACCCTTTGACCTGCATAAGCTGTTTTTACAGATTGTCCATGAACCTGTATACTTCTAATCTTTGTAGGTTTATTTTGAGGGTATATATTTAAAGTATCATCTACATCTATACTCCCCTCTATCAATGTACCAGTAACTACAGTTCCAAATCCTTTAACAGAAAAAGCTCTATCTATATTTAATCTAGGCTGAGCATTTAAATTTTTATCTTTAACCTCATCACTTATCCTATCAATCTCACCTATTAATTCATCTATTCCTCTTTTGCTTATAGAATCAACTTCTATTATAGATACATCTTTTAAGAAAGTATCTTGAACCTTCTCCTTTACATCCTCTTTTATAAGCTCTAAGAAATCATCTTCTACCATATCACACTTTGTTATTACTATAATTCCTTTTTCTATATTTAAAAAACTCATAATATCTAAATGTTCAACAGTCTGAGGCATAACGCCCTCATCTGCAGCAACAACAAGTAAAACCATATCTATACCTGATATACCAGCCAACATGTTTTTTATGAACTTTTCATGACCTGGAACATCTACTATACCAGCTCTTTTTCCACTAGGTAAATCAAAATAAGTAAATCCTAAGTCTATTGATATACCTCTTTTTTGTTCTTCCTTTAATCTATCTGTCTCTCTTCCTGTAAGAGATTTTATAAGAGTTGTTTTTCCATGATCTATATGTCCTGCTGTTCCTATTATTATATTTTTCATACTAACCCTCCTATTTTAGCACTGTCTCTAGTTGTTTTGATATAATCTCAAATTCATCATCAAATATAGTTCTAACATCTAAAACGTATTTATTATCATACACTCTAGCTATAATATTATCTTCGCTAAGTCTTAATCTTTCCTCAAGCTCAGACACACCCATGTTCTTAGGAACTATAGTTATAACCTTAGTATCTATAGTTTCAAGAGGCATAGATCCTCCTCCAACTTGAGAATGTCCATCTTCGATTTTAATATCAGCATCTAAATTCTTGTTTTCTATAATCTTATATAATGTTTGAACTTTATCATTTAATTCATCCATAGAATAAGTTAGCATTCTTAAAGTAGGTATTTCCTTAACTGCCTTTTTCTCATCTAAATAAAGTCTAAACGTAGCCTCAAGAGCTGCTATAGTTAATTTATCTACTCTCAATGCACGAGTTAACTGGTTTTTCTTCATTTTTTCTATATATTCTTTCTTACCTACAATTATTCCAGCTTGAGGCCCTCCTAGTATTTTATCTCCACTAAAAGTTACTATGTCTGCACCCTTTTTAAGAGAATCTATAACCGTAGGCTCATAGCTAAGACCATATTTTGATATATCAACAAACAAACCACTACCTAAGTCTTCAATTACAGGTATGTCATGTTCCTTTGATAGTTTAGATAATTCATCTATATCAACACTATCAGTAAAACCTAATACTCTATAATTACTAGTATGAACCTTAAGTAATACTCCTGTTTCTTCGTTTATAGCCTCTTCATAATCTCTCAAGTGAGTCTTATTAGTGGCACCTACCTCTCTTAATATTGCACCACTTTCTTCCATAACCTTAGGTATTCTAAATGATCCTCCAACCTCAACAAGTTCTCCTCTTGATACTATAGCCTCTTTATTTTTTGACATAGTACTTAGAACTAATAAAACAGCTGCTGCATTGTTATTTACTACTAGTACGTCTTCAGCTCCTGTTATTTTTTTAATTATTTCTTCCAGATGAGAATATCTAGAACCTCTCTTACCATTATCTATATCGTATTCTAAATTAGAATATCTTGACGCTACTTGCCAAACATCCTCTTTTATAATATCAGCTAAAAGAGATCTTCCTAAATTTGTGTGTATAACTACTCCAGTTGCATTTATAACCTTTTTTAATGAAAGAGAATAAGATAATCTCAATTCATTTACAATATTATTTATAAATTCATCATAATCTATAGAAAAATCCTCTGCTTGCTCTTCCTTTAAACTTATTATATTTTTTCTTATAGCATCTATGTTTTTTCTTATTGTATCAACAACTAAACTTCTAGGGTATTCTTCGATTAATTCTATTACAATTTTATCATTTAGTACCTCATCTACAGATGGTAATAAAGAAAATAGTTTCTTCTTATTCAAGTTGATCGCCCCTTCATCTATTTTTAGTTTGATTAATATATAACTTTTTCAAAAAATACTTTTTACAATCAATTATAACATATTTTAGACTATAAAAAAGTCTTCCTATGAACATTTTAAACGTATACTTTTTTAAAATTTGTAAAAAAATAAAGAGGGGCTAGCCTCTTTATTTAACTTTTATATGTTTACCTTCTTTTTTGACCACATTTCCTATTATCTTCGCCTCTATAGACCCATTTTCTATCATTTTATTTATTAACTCATCTGCTTTTTCTTTTTCAACTGAAACTAATAATCCTCCAGATGTTTGTGGGTCATATAAAATATCCATTATATGTTGCTCTATGCCTTCACTTTCTACATCATCTGACATATAACTCATGTTTTTATACATTCCCTCTGGAATTATTCCCATCTTAGCAAAGTCAATCGTAGAGTTTATTATAGGAACTTCATTAGAGTTGATTTCAATACAAACATCAGATGCTTTTGCCATTTCAAGAGTATGTCCTAAAAGTCCAAACCCAGTTATATCCGTTACCGAGTTTACATCTACTTCATCAAAAGCAATAGCTGCGTATTTATTCAAATGAGTCATAATCTTAATTGCTTCATCTTCTACAGATTTATCTGCTATATCAGCTTTTATAGCAGTATTTATTATACCGGTTCCAACAGGCTTTGTTATAACTAATACATCTCCAACTTTAGCTCCTGCATTTGATAAAACTTTATCAGGATGTACAAGCCCAGATACAGAAAGACCATATTTAGGTTCTTTATCATCAACCGTATGTCCTCCTACCAATAAGGCTCCTGCTTCCTTTACTTTATCAAATCCACCCTTTAATATTTCACCAAGTATGCTCATATTTTCACAAGATGGAAAGCATACTATATTCATGGCAACAGTAGGTTTCCCCCCCATTGCATATATATCAGATAATGAATTTGTAGCTGCTATTTGACCAAATAAATAAGGGTCATCTACAACAGGTGTAAAAAAATCTAAAGTCTGTATCAATGCCATTTCTTCATTTAATTTATAAACAGCAGCATCATCCGCTGTATCAAGACCAACTATAAGCTTATCACTTTCTATTTTCGGCAGATTACTAAGAGCTTTAGCCAGATCCTCTGGCCCAATTTTTGCGGCTCATCCTGCAGAAGTCGTCATCTGAGTTAATCTTATTTTATTTTCCATTTAGATCCACCGTCCTTCTTGGTACAAAATTAGCTTCATACTAGCGCATAACTCATGTCGCTAACATAAGTATATAATATCATATTTTGTTTTATAGTTGTATTTATTTTACTTTTATATCGTTTTTTATCGATTCGAACTTTTTCTCACCTATTCCTTTTACCATCATTATCTCATCTATTAGTTTTGAAATTTCCATTTTGGCTTCTATATTCTACAATTCTTGAAGCTGTAACATCTCTAATTCCATTCAAGGATTTAAGTTGACTAGCACTGACTCTATTTATATTAATCTTAGCTTCCCAAGGAAATAAAGAAAATGCTAAAAAATATGAAGATTTAAATAATTTGAAAATGAGTTTAAATAGATCCGTAGATACTTCTGAAAAGAAAAGTAAGAAAGTAAACAAGCCTATATTTGCTATAGCATTACTTACATGCTTACTCCTTTTATTTGTTTTAGTAAATATATTTATGGTTGCAAAAAGTATAAATATAGCAAATAAATTCAATAATAGTAAAAATAGATATAAAGATTTAAGATTACTATATCTATAAAAAGGAGGATTCCATAAGAAGTGAAAGATAATTTGATTAAGGTTAAAAATAATATGTACATATCTAAAAATGATCACAATTGGTACAAAAAGGTTTTAAAGTTAGATAGCAGCAATGAAGAAGCATTGTTTGAGCTAGGAAAAGAATATCAAAGTAAAGGATATACAGATAAAGCTATGAATGTATTCCATATATTAGCTTCTCAAGGAAGCAAAGAAGCTGCTAAAAAATATAAGGATTTAAATAATTTGAAAATGAGTTTAAATAGATCTGTAGATACTTCCGAAAAGAAAAGCAAGAAAGTAAACAAGCCTATATTTACTATGGCATTACTTATCTGTTTACTCTTTTTATCTTTTTTAGCAAATATATTTATGGTTACAAAAAATATAGATATAGCAAATAAATTCAATATCTTTAAACATGGAACAGAAAATGTTATATATAATGTTCATGCAGAAGAAAAAATAACAAAAGAGAAAAATACATTTTTTTATTATGGAAATGTACTTAATTTAAAAGATATAGATGAGGACACTTATATAGCTAATATGCGTATATCAGCAGACTTGAAATTAACCCAAGTAATACTTAAAGCTACTAAAGAGCTGGAAGATATACAGTCTAAGACTGATAAATCGAAGATATTGCTAAATATGAGGTATGCTAATGGAGAGATAGCATATCAGGTGTTATGGGATAAAGATTCAAAAGATAACTATGAATTTTATATTGCAAAAGTAGAAGGGGAGAAATCCCCTTTTTCTCTATCTAAATTTAATGAAAGTAAAAATAAAGTTATAGTTGATACTAAAGGTAAAAAAGCATATTTGTTAGAGAATCATAAGATTACTGAGCAATATCCTGTATCTATAGGAGACGAAGAAACTCCTACACCTATAGGAATGTTGTATGTAGAGAATAAGGCTTTATTATCTACAGAAAGTGAGAAAAGTATGTTAGATAGTAAAGACAAAGAAGAGAGTGTAAGAGGCGAGAAAAAGGACGACTCTGAAAAAAAAGACAATAATTACAATAATGCCATGGATCAATCTCAAAAGAGTGATTTAAATAATAAAGATCCTAAAGAAAACAAAAGTCCGTATGGGTCAGCTTGGATAGGTTTAAATAAAAAATCTTATGGATTACATGGAACAAATAATGAAAAAAGTATTGGAACAAAAGAATCATTAGGATGTGTGAGGTTTAAAAATGATGATATATTAAAGATTTTTAATTCTATAGATATAAGCGATAGTATATTCATTAGGTAAAATAGCTCATATTGTATTTATTTTACTTTTATATCGCTTTTTATCGATTCAAATTTTTTCTCACCTATTCCTTTTACCATCATTATCTCATCTATAGTTTTGAAATTTCCATTTTGGCTTCTATATTCTACAATTCTTGAAGCTGTAACATCTCCAATTCCATTCAAGGATTTAAGTTGACTAGCACTGGCTCTATTTATATTCACTTTAGATGATACTGTTTCATTAGAGTTATAATGATTATCAGAATTATAATTATTATTAGAATTACTATAATTATTATAATCTGTATCATTTTCAATATCATCGTTAGAATCTGCTTGAATTTCTTTATCCTCAACACTAGGAATTATATAGTGAGCTCCATCCTCTAATTTTATAGCTAAGTTAACTCTATTCATATCTGCATTTTGGGTAAGACCTCCAAGCTTTTCAACTGCATCTATAAGCCTTGAATCATTCTTCATATTTACAACTCCACACGTACTTATCTCTCCACTTATAAATACTGCAATTTCTAAGTCTTCATCCTCAATACCTAATTCTTCACTCTCCAAACTTATATTTTCTTTAATATCATTTTCTTGCTCAATATACTTATCTTCTTTAGGGCTTACTACATATACAGCTTTTCCAAAGTTTATTTTATTGTTTACAAACATACTTATAGTCACAATCAATAATATACTAAAAAATACAGTACAGTTTCTTTTATTAAAATTCATAAAATATCCCTCCTGTTCTATATTATTGACAAAAATATGATATACTAAAATCATATTGTATTGTCAAGCAAAGGAGGTATATATGAAAAAAATCACATCATTAGTTCTAGCAATATTTTTAATATCATCTTCCTTTATAACTTCTTTTGCAGATGAAAGACCTAGTATTTTAGGAGAGTCTGCAATTGTAATGGATTATGATACTAGCAAAATTGTGTACGGCAAAAACATACATAAAAAAATGTATCCAGCTTCAACAACAAAGATTATGACCGCTCTCTTAACTCTTGAAAATTGTGATTTAAATGAAGTAGTGACTATAGATTATGATTTAGGATATATAGATGGTAGTTCCATTTATATTAAGCAAGGGGAATCATTTACAGTAGAAACGCTTTTAAGAGCTCTTCTTATTAAATCTGCAAATGATGCTGCTGTAGTTCTTGCTAATCATATTTCAGGCTCTACAGAAGAATTCGCAAAGCTTATGACAAAAAGAGCAGAAGAATTAGGCGCACGAAATACTCATTTTGTTAATCCTAATGGACTTCCAGATGAGAATCACTACACTAGCTCATACGATTTAGCTTTAATAGCAAAAGAATGTATGAAGTATGATAAATTTAGAGAGATAGTTAAATCTACATACATTAAAATTGCTGCAACTGAGCAGTATCCCTATGATAGAGTTTTCAAAAGTACAAATAAGTTTTTATGGGGAGTTAGAGGAGGAAATACAATAGAGTATAAGGGCTCTATTGTAGATATAAAGTATGATTTAATAGACGGAATAAAGACAGGCTATACGGATATTGCAGGAAAATGCTTAGTATCTAGTGGGGAAAAAGACGGATTCCGATTAATTTCAGTTGTATTAAAATCTGAAGGAAACGAAGTTTATAAAGATTCCAGAACTGTAATAGATTATGGATTCGACAATTATACAAAACACAATATTATAAGTAAAGATGCTGAACTTGGAAGTAAAAAAATTCTATTCACTAAAGAGAAGATCTTGAAATACAAAGCACAAGAAGATTTCGATATAGTTACTAAAAAAGATGAAAATATAGAGGATATAAAAACTAAAATAATGTTAAAAGAACCTCTTGAAATACCTATAAAAAAAGGTGACAATGTAGGAAAAATACAAATTTCAAGAAATGGCAAAGTAATATCTTCTGTTAACCTGGTTGCATTAGAAGATATAAACTCTATATTATTTAATGTAGACATAAATAAAATATTAAGAATATTATGGTCTGTAGTCAAAATAATGCTATTAATATCATTAGTAATTTTTTCTATAATGCTTTTGGTAAGATACATAAATAAAAGAAAAAAATAAGGTGTTGGGAATTCCCAGCACCTTATTTTTATCCAAATACTCTTTTAGTTATACTACATCCTGTGCAAGTAGCTGCTACACCACCTAAAGCTGTTTCTCTAAGCTCCATAGGAAGAGCTTTTCCTACTTTATACATAGATTCAACAACCTCATCAAATGGTATTATACTTTCAACTCCAGCAAGTCCCATTTCAGCAGATATTAATGCATTTGCAACTCCTATAGCATTTCTCTTTTGACATGGAGCCTCTACAAGTCCAGCTATCGGATCACATACAAGTCCCATTATATTCTTTAATGTAGTAGATGCTGCATGTATAGCTTGTCTTGGGCTACCTCCCATCATCTCAACTACACCAGCTGCTGCCATAGCTGCCGCTGCACCAGTTTCCGCTTGACATCCGCCTTCTGCTCCTGCAACAGTAGCATTTCTTGTTATTATAGCTCCTATAGCAGCTCCAGCAAATATTGCATTTAACATATCTTCATCGCTTAATCCGTATTCCTCAGCAACTGTTATTATAGCAGCAGGAAGTATTCCACACGACCCTGCTGTAGGTGCGGCAACGATAAGACCCATAGAAGCATTAACCTCTAAAACTCCCATAGCAGCACTTATAGCTTTTGACATTAAAGACCCACATACAGTTTTACTAGTTTCTAATCTATTTCTTATAAGCTTTGCTTCTCCGCCTATAAGACCTCCAACTGACTTTATATCTTCTGTTATACTCTTATTAATAGAATTTTTCATTATCTCTAAACTACGAGACATTCTTTCCATTATTTCTTCTCTAGTCTTTGAAGTTAAATCTATTTCTCTCTCTATACAAACTTCATATATTGTCTTATTTTGCTTCTCACATATATCTAATAATTCTTTACCATTAGTAAAATTCATAAATATCACCTTTTCCCTACAATATTTACATTTCTTCTATTATAAATGCATCCTGTATTAACTTATTATTAGACTTTATATCAACTATTACATTAGAATCAATTTTGTCATCAGCCTCTATTATAGTAAAAGCTTCATTTCCTTTTTCTTCTCTATATATACTCATAAATGCTATATTAATATTGTTGTCAGCAACACAATTAGTTATATGAGCTGCAGCTCCTGGTAAATCCCATTGTTTAACTACTAAAGTTGGATATGCTCCCGTAAATTGTATCGCTAATCCATTTAATTCAGTTATTTTTATATTTCCGCCTCCAATTGAAGCTCCCATAACTTCTACATTTCTATTATCATCAGTCTCTATTATAAACTTAACAGTATTAGGATGTTTATCATCTCCTAAATCTGTTGGAATCATTTCAAACTCTAATCCTCTTTCTTTAGCTATTTCAAATGATGTTTTTATTCTGTCATCATCCGGAGAAAATCCTAATATTCCTCCTACAAGAGCCTTATCAGTACCATGACCCTTATAAGTTTGAGCAAAAGATCCATGAAGTAAGAACTTTACTTTTTTAACACTTCCCCCTGCCATTTTTCTTGCCATACTTCCTAGCTTTGCAGCACCTGCTGTATGAGAACTTGAAGGTCCGATCATATTAGGCCCTACTACATCAAAAACACTATAGTCTTTCATTAGTTTCTCCTTTCAAATTACACAATATGATAGTTTAATTATTACAAATTAATTATACTACAAAAAATATCATTATACTATATTTTTTTTCAATATATTACACGCATTTTATTATTAATTTTATTATATTTTGTAATTTATTAATAATATTTTATATTTATAAATATAATAAATCGTTTTCCATACATTATTTTTTACTTTTTTACATCTACTTTATTCTTGATATAATAAAATAAGTTTTAAAAAATTATATTTTTCTATAATTTTTTATTCATCTTAAATAATTTACTTTTTATAGATTTTTAGATATTTTCCTATAAAACTTAGTTGTATTGAGAATATCGTTATATGAATAGTATTTCCATAGATAGTTTTGATAACTCACATATAATCTAAGAAAAAAACATTAAGTTATAAGTATAAAAAAAAGACTGTTAGCATTATAATGCTAACAGTCTTAAATTAAATATTTTATTATTTTACAACTGCTATAACTTCAATTTCAACTTTAACGTCTCTTGGAAGTCTAGCAACTTCTACACAAGCTCTAGCTGGCTTGTTTTCTCCGAAGTACTCAGCGTATACTTCGTTGATTTGTCCAAATTCATTCATATCTTTAATGAATACAGTACTCTTTACTACATCTGCAAAAGTAGCTCCTGCTTCAGCTAATATAGCTTTTACATTTTCTAATGATCTAGCAGTTTGCTCTTTAACTCCACCTTCAACTACTTCCATAGTAGCTGGGTCAAATGGAACTTGTCCAGATACGAATAATAAGTTTCCAGCCTTTACAGCTTGAGAATATGGTCCTATAGCCTTTGGTGCATTATCTGTATGAATTACTTGATTGTTCATGTTAAAACCCTCCTAAAAAAATCTTTGATTTATTTTAATTATACTATAAATTTATAATAATAAAAGGTAAATTTTAGTTTATATTATTTATTTTTAACTTTTACTTGGTATCCATTTTCTTCAACCTTAGATATTATATCTTTTATATGATCATTATCAAAAGTTTCAAGAACTATATCTACCTCTTGAGTTCCTAAAAGAACTTCATTACCCATTCTACTTTGGTTTATATGAAGTATATTAGCCTTAGTTTCAGCTATTAAGTTTATGAACTTTAACATTTCTCCACACTTATCTGGAAGTATAGTATTAAAGCATAATCTTCTTCCTTCTTTTTCTAATCCTTTATCTATTATTCTATAAAGCATATTTACATCTATGTTTCCGCCAGAAATTACTCCAACTACATTCTTATTAGTTTCTTTTACTTTACCACTCATTATAGCAGCTGTACAAACAGCACCAGCACCTTCGGCAACTATCTTATCTTTTTCTGTTAAGAAAAGAATTGCTTGAGCTATTTCTTCTTCAGTTACAGTTACTATTTCATCTACGAACTCTTCTATTATTTCAAAAGTTAAATCTCCAGGAGTCTTTACAGCTATACCATCAGCTATTGTTGGAGCTTTAAAGAATGTTGTAACTTCTCCAGCTTCTCTTGATGCCTTCATAGAACCTATATTTTCTGATTGAACACCTATTATCTTAACTTTTGGATTTAATGCTTTTGCAGCAACAGCAATACCAGATATTATACCGCCACCACCGATTGGCGCTAATATTATGTCAACGTTTTCAAGATCTTCAAATATTTCAAGCGCTATAGTTCCTTGTCCTGCTATAACGTATGGATCATTGAATGGGTGAAGGAATGTAGCTCCTGTTTCTTTTTGTATTTCTACAGCCTTTGCATAAGCATCATCATATACAAGTCCGTTTAATACAACTTCTGCTCCATAAGACTTAGTAGCAGCTACCTTTGCAAGTGGCGCAGTCGCAGGCATAGCTATAGTAGCTTTAATTCCATTCATCTTAGCTCCTAAAGCAACTCCTTGTGCATGGTTTCCTGCACTTGATGCTATAACTCCACATTGCTTTTCTTCTTCAGTTAAGTTAGCTATTTTATTAACAGCCCCTCTTATTTTGAAAGATCCTGTCTTTTGTAAGTTTTCTAATTTTAAAAATACTCTATTATTGCTCATATTACTAAGAGCTGTACATTCTAATAATTTAGTTTTAACTGCTATACCACTAATTGCTTCTCTTGCTTTTTTAACATCTTCTAAAGTAACTTTCGCCATTATTATCACTCCTTAAGTTAATTATTCCACAACATGTATTTTACATCGTATTTTGCTAAAAATCAACAAGAAAATCGTTTTCACAATTTTATAATTTATCGAACTATTATATTCCAAATAAAAAACACTGTTGTTCACAGGAACTGGACAGTGTTTTTCGTTTTTTTATAGTCTTTTCACACTAGTTTTAGCCGGTTTAAATTTCATTATTTTACGTTTTTATTATATTTTTATATGCAATTTTTTATCAAATCATTGTAGTCTTGTCTCTTGCAAACAAGCTTGTATTCGCCCTTATTTACGAATACAACACCAGGTATTAGAGCCATATTATAGTTACTTGCCATAGAATATCCATAAGCTCCTGTAGACATTATTGTCAACAAATCTCCCTCATTAACTTTAGGAAGATCGACATCCCTTATCAATATATCTCCACTTTCACAACACTTTCCACATACAGTAACTTTTTCAACAAATCTATCTTCAACCCTGTTAGTCAATGCAACCTCATACTCTGCCTTATAAAGAGCAGGTCTTATATTATCCGTCATTCCTCCATCTACAGATACATATTTTCTAACTCCTTTTATATTTTTTATAGCTCCAACCTCGTAAATAGTAACACCAGAATTAGCTATAATAGATCTTCCTGGTTCTATTATTATTCTTGGCATTTTTATATTCATATTGATCGCATTTGATTCTGTAGAATTTAATATAGTATCTGTATAATTTCTTATATCTGTTGGATTTGTATCTTCATTATAATAAACTCCAAATCCACCTCCTATATCAAATTCTTCTATAGTATAATTAAAAATTTCCTTAATCTCTTTTATTATATTCATCATAACATTAGATAAGTTTATGTAAGTCTCAACCTCACATATTTGAGACCCAACGTGACAATGAATACCTAAAAGATTTATATTTTTATATTCTAAACAGTTTCTAACAGCTCCTAAATAATCTTTTTCATTCATACTGAATCCAAATTTTGTATCTATAACACCAGTTTTTATATATTCATGTGTATTAGAATCAACACCTGGTGATATCCTAATCAACACATTTATTTTTTTATTTTTTTGACCCGCTATTTCATCTATCATTTTAAGTTCTGTAAAATTATCTACAACAAACCTTCCAACTCCATAATCAATTCCCATAACTATCTCATTTTTACTTTTGTTATTTCCATGGAAAATAATATTTTTCATAGGAAAGCCTGAGTATTTAGCTACATATAATTCTCCTCCAGATACTACATCTAAATAAGCACCTTCTTCTTTTAATATAGAACACATATATGGTGTTAAAAAAGCCTTGCCCGCATATGCTACTATATTTTTACCTGAACATTCAAAGTTTTGCTTGAATTTTCTTATGTTGTTTCTTACTAACTCTTCATCATATACATATAAAGGAGTTTTGAACTCTTTAGCTATATCAGATAACTTAAAATCATGTATATACATCTCATTTTCTTTAACATTGTAATTTCCAAATAACCTCATCTAAATCACACCCCTATTTTTTGAGTATAAATAAAAAACAGCCTAAGCACCCCAAAGGAATGCTCAAGCTGTTTTAATATACTCAAACAAAACCTCTGTAGCTCTCCATCGAAACCGATGACAGCTGCATACATATTTTGCATACAGCCAGAAAAATGACTTTGCATATCATTTATCTTCGGCCACAATTCCTTTCGTCTTACTTCAAAGCTTGCCAGCTCCATAAAACTAATATTAATTGCGGCTCCTCTACCTTAGGTTATTAATATTTTATTTTTTTAAAATTGTATCACAATTAAGTCACAATGTCCAACTTTTTTTATTTTACAACTATATTAACTAATTTTTTAGGAACAGCTATAACTTTAACTATTTCCTTGCCTTCAGTAAGTTCTTTTATTTTTTCATCTGCTAATGCCTTTTCTTGCATTTCTTCTCTTGTAACATTAGCACTTAAGTTTAACTTACCTCTAACCTTACCATTAATTTGAACAACAACTTCTATCTCATCCTTAACAAGAGCAGTTTCATCATACTCAGGCCATGATATTTCTGATGCACTTCCTTCTTTTCCTATAATACTCCAAAGTTGTTCTCCAACGTGTGGTGTAAATGGTGAGATTATAGTTACTATAGCTTCTATACCTTCTTTTAGTATACCTTCTTTTCTATTTTCATTTTCTTTATACTTGTACATCTCATTAACAAGCTCCATAAGAGCAGATATTGCAGTATTGAATCCAAATTTACCAGATATGTCATCAGTAACTTTTTTGATTGTAGAATGTATAACAAATCTAGCTTGTTTATCTTCTTTAGATAAATTTTCAAGATTAGTCTCTGCATTTACACAATCCTTTAACTCTTCTACTAATCTAAATACTCTATTTATAAATCTATAACATCCTTCTACACCTTGTTCAGACCAATCTAAATCTCTCTCAGGAGGTGCAGCAAATAATACGAATAATCTAGCAGTATCCGCTCCATATTTTTCAATTATCTCTAAAGGACTAACTACATTACCTTTAGACTTTGACATTTTAGCTCCTTCTTTTAATACCATTCCTTGAGTTAATAAGTTCTTAAATGGCTCATCAAAATCTACCATATCTAAATCCTTTAAAACCTTAACGAAGAATCTTGAGTAAAGCAGGTGAAGTATAGCGTGTTCTACTCCTCCTATATATTGGTCAACAGGCATCCACTTTTGTACTAGCTCTTTATCGAAAGCTTCATTTTCATTTCTAGCATCTATATATCTTAAGAAATACCAAGATGAATCTATGAATGTATCCATAGTATCCATTTCTCTTCTAGCTGGCTTTGAGCATTTAGGACACGTTGTATTCATAAAGCTTTCAGAAGTTATTAAAGGAGATTGTCCTTTTCCTGTAAATTCAACATCAGTTGGTAATTCAACAGGTAGATTCTCTCTTTCAACAGGAACAGTTCCACAATCTTCACAATAAACTATCGGAATAGGACAACCCCAATATCTTTGTCTTGATATTAACCAGTCTCTTAATCTATAGTTTATAGTCTTTTTACCTATTTTAGATTCTTCTAATTTTTCAACTATTTTTTCAAAAGCTTCTTTAGAATCCATTCCATTGAATTCTTCTGAATTTATCATTTTTGAATCTTCATCTATAACAGGTATTATTTCTAGTTCGTATTTTTTAGCAAATTCTTCATCTCTATCATCATGTGCTGGAACTGCCATTATAGCTCCTGTTCCGTAATCTACCATTACATAGTTAGCTATATAAATAGGAATCTCTTGTCCATTTAATGGATTTATACAGTATCTTCCTATGAACACACCTTCTTTTTCAGTATCGGTAGAAGTTCTTTCTATCTCACTCATATGTTGAATTTTAGTTTTAAACTCTTTAACAGCTGCCTCATATTCTGTTCCTTTTACAAGTTCCTCAACATATTCATGTTCTGGAGCTAGTACCATATAAGTAACACCATACATAGTATCTGGTCTTGTTGTAAATATTTTTAACTTTTTGTCATATCCCTTTATTTCAAAATCAGCCTCTGCTCCAGTACTCTTTCCTATCCAGTTTTTTTGCATTATCTTAACTTTCTCAGGCCATCCATCTAGCTTGTCTATATCTTGTAAAAGAACCTCTGCATAATCAGTTATCTTTAAATACCATTGTTCTAAGTCCTTCTTAATTACAGCAGAATCACATCTTTCACATTCGCCTCCGACTACTTGCTCATTAGCTAAAACCGTTTCACAAGATGGACACCAATTAACGAATGATTTTTTCTTATATGCTAGTCCTTTTTCATAGAACTTTAAAAATAAATCTTGAGTCCATTTATAGTAATCAGGAAGACAAGTAGCCACTTCTCTATCCCAATCATAGCTAAGACCTAAAAGTTTTAATTGTTCTTTCATCTCTTGTATATTTTCTCTTGTCCATTTATCCGGATGAATTCCATGCTTTATAGCTGCATTTTCTGCTGGTAATCCAAATGAATCCCATCCCATAGGATGAAGTACATTATATCCTTTCATTTTCATAAATCTAGCAACAACATCTCCTATTGAGTAGTTTCTAACATGTCCCATATGAATTTTTCCCGATGGATATGGGAACATCTCTAAAACATAATATTTAGGCTTATCATTTTCAACAGTTTCAAAAGTTTTTTCATCTTCCCATTTTTTTTGCCAATATGGTTCTATTTGTTTAAAATCATACATATTTAATCCTCCTAAATTTATATTATAATTTTGCTTTTTCATATATTTTTGTATATAAAAAACCCCTCTATCCCTATACATTTAGGGACGAGGAGTATATCTCGCGGTACCACCCTAATTGGCTAAAAAGCCCTCTTAGTGTAGCTTATAAGGGAGCCACCCCTAATAGCATTAACTAGCAAGTTCAAAGGTCCGCTCTACTAGTTTCCAGCAACCACTAGCTCTCTTAAAGAACAAATTCCTTTTACTACTCTAGACTATTATCTACATATAATACAACTTTTAAACTAAATTGTCAATATCTACGTTTGGTGCATCTTTCCATAATCTTTCTAAACTATATACATCCCTCTCATCATCATGGAATATATGTACTACTACATCTCCATAATCAAGAAGTATCCATCTTGATGTATCTTGTCCTTCCTTTGATATAACACATACGTCATTCTTCTTAAGCTCATCTTCTACATTATGAGCTATAGCCTTTACTTGTCTTTCTGATGATGCACTAGTTATTATAAAATAATCAGCAACAGAAGATATTTTACCAACATTTAGAATAATCGTATCTTCTCCTAATTTATCATCTATAGCATCGTATGCTACTTTTACCATTTTTTCAATATTTTCTATCATTTAATTTCCTCCTCGAATGTCTTTACCTATTAACACTATTATATCCATATCTTTATCTTCAAGCTTAGATTTGTCTTTTTTCAACTGGCCTTTTCCTATAATCTTTTTTATTTTTTCAGCTTCTTCTTTTTTAGTATCATAATATATTATAGTCTTAGGATTATTAAAATCATCAGCATTGCCCACTGTATCTGGTTTTAATCCTTGACGTGCAAGCTTATTAGAAACGTCTGTTGCAACTCCAGATAAACCTGAACCATTAAGCACGGCAATATCTAAATCTGTATTATTTTGATTATTATTAGCATAATAGAGCTCATTTACTAATTTATTTATTTTATTATTATCAGGATTGTAATAAGATATTCCGTTTATATACATAGCAGTTCCTGGAACAACTTCTTTTCTTATATTATTTATATCTATATTTTTAGCTTCCATACCAAGTGATGCCATTTCAGATACACTCATATCAGTATCTACATACATATTAAAAGTATCTATATAATCTTTTATTCTAAATATAGATGATGCACTTAGAACCTTTTTAGCTAGAGCGTCCATAAATTTCTGTTGTGACTCTATTCTACCAAGATCTTGATTAGCATATCCCTTTCTAAATCTCAAAAACTGCATAGCCTTATCTCCATTTAAGACCTGAGTTCCTTTTGAAAGGTTTATGTGAAGAGGTGGAGTAGCGTAAGGATCATTGTATTTCATATTCATAGGAACATAGACCTCAACTCCCCCCACATCATCAACTGTCTTATAAAGTGCTTGATAATCTACTTTAACGTAATGATGTATAGGTATTCCTAAAAGATCTTTAGAAGCTTGAACAGATAATTCAACTCCTCCATATGCGTGTGCAGCATTTATTTTATCATACCCTTTTCTACCTCTTATCTTAACTCTAGTATCTCTTGGTATTGATAATATTGATGAATCACCTGTTTTAGGGTCCATACTCAAAACCATCATAGTATCAGTTCTAATACCTTTTTTATCTCCATTTAAGCTGTCAACCCCAAGAAGCAGTACATTAACTCTCTCTTCATCTCCAGGTACAGTTGTAGGTACTTCATCAGGCATTGGGATTTTTACTAATTGATCGTTTTCTTTAGCTACAATAAGATATAAACTCGTTCCAAATATCATGCTAAATATAACGAAAAAAACTATAAAAATTTTAAAAAAGTGCTTCAAAGTTATCACTCCTATATTTCATTTAATTCTCCAAGTAAAAAGTTTCTAGCTTCAATAGTTCTAGGATGAATAATCTTTCTTATAGAAATAACGTATTTTATAGTATTGTCAAATGCCATAAGTAAAGCCTCATCTAACCCTTCATTATAAGCTATATTTCTAAGTTTATCGACTCCATCATAATTTCTATTTGGTTCTATAAAATCCGCTAAATATATTATTTTTTCAAGTTTACTCATGTTTTTTTTACCTGTTGTATGATATGTTATAGCTGATAATATGTCATTGTCATAGACGCTAAATTCTTCTTTACATAAATAAGCACCTATTTTTCCATGTGCAAGCTCAGTCTCTTTTTTTTCAATATCATCTAATAATATATCATATTTTTGGACTAAATGTAATACTTCTTCCTTGTTTAGACATTTTGCGCAGTCATGTAACAGAGCTGCTACCTCTACTTTTTCTATATCTTCTTTGTAAATATTAGCCAATCGCTTAGCACTTTCAACCACTCCTAGTGAATGTTTCAGCCTTTTTGGAGTTATTGTTTTTTCTAAGATTTGTATCATCTCGTTTAATTCCATAATATCACCTATATAAATTATTTTTATAAATATATTTTTCCACATTTTCAGGCAGTAAATACTTAATAGACTCTATTTTTTTTATTCTTTCTCTCAAATCAGTGGAAGATATATCGAGAGACGGAACATATATATTAAGTATGTTAGCATTGTATTTTTGTTTTAATTGATCTATTTTTTGATTTACTTCATCACACTCTATTCCTGGTCTTGTTGCTCCAACAAACGTAGCTAATTCGAAGTTTTTATCGAGATACTTCCAACTATCTATATCACATAACGCATCAGCACCTGTTATAAAGAATATTTGAGAGTTTTTATAATTTTCTTTTAACTGTTCAAGAGTATCTACAGTGTACGTCATACCATCTCTTTTTATTTCAATATCTGATGTTTCAAAATAAATATTACTCATAGTAGCAATCATAGTCATATTGTATCTATGTTTTTTATCTATGATTTCTTTTTTAGATTTATGAGGTGGATTTCCAGATGGCATAAATATAATTTTATCTAAATCATATCTATTTCTTACCGCCTCTGCTGTTGCTAGATGTCCATAATGAATAGGATTAAAAGTACCTCCCATTATACCTATTTTTTTCAGATTTGTTCTAGTATGTAATGTTTTTGATTTTTTCTTATTGATAATAATCGCTTTTTTTAAAATATCACTTACATTCATTTAAACACCTCTTTTATATTACTAACCTACATATTATATAATATTTCTTTTTAAAATTAAAGATATATAAATCAATTTAACAAGTTTAAGCTAATATGCATCTATAATTATATTATTCACCAAAACTTTGAAATTCTATAAAATATTAATACAATATTATTTTCGGAGGTTGATAATATGAATTATAAAGCTACAGAAATCAAACAATTACAATCACTTTTAAAAAAATTATCCTACGACCCCGGACCAATAGATGGCATATTAGGATCTCAAACTCAAAGTGCGCTTGAACAGTTTCAAATTGACAACAACCTAAGCCCAAGTAAGGAATTAGATTCTCAAACATATGAAGCTTTACAAAAATATCTTCTTGGCTATCAGGAGTACACAATAAAACAAGGAGATACACTTTCTAAAATAGCAAAAGATTTCAACACTACTGTAAACTCTATATTAACAGCAAATCCCAATATAAGTTTAAATAACATAAAAGAAGGAGATATTATTGTAATTCCATATAACTTCGATATAGTTGATACTAATATAGACTATACCTATGATATTTTAGAAAAAGATTTAGAAGCTTTAAAAAAGAGATACCCCTTTATAGAAGTATCTAATTCTGGAAAAAGCGTTCTTGACAAAAATCTATATTCAGTTAAACTAGGAAATGGACCTAACAAGGTATTTTTTAATGGATCTCACCATGCTATTGAATGGATAACAACTCCTCTTTTAATGAAATTTATAGAAAACTTTTCTAAAGCATATTCTAAAAACAAGACACTAAGAGGTTATAATCCAAGAGATATTTGGGAACAAAGTACAATTTATATAATGCCTATGGTAAATCCAGATGGAGTAGATTTAGTTTTAAATGGACTCTCAGAAGATAATCCTTATTATGATGATTTAATAAAATGGAACAATGGCAGTACAGATTTTTCTAAAAATTGGAGTGCTAATATTAGAGGAGTTGATCTTAATCATAACTATGATGCTTCTTGGGAATTATCAAAAGAGGCAGAAGCTTTATACGGAATTACAGGCCCTGGACCTACAAGATACTCAGGAGAATATCCAGAATCAGAGCCAGAGTCAAAGGCAGTTGTAGAATTTACTAGAGCTATAGATCCTAGATTAGTTCTTGCTTACCACTCTCAAGGAGAAGTTATTTACTGGAACTATATGAATATGGCTCCACCGGAATCCAAAGACATAGGAGAGTCTTTTTCTGAAGTTAGCGGATACCTTTTAGATGAACCTTATGGAATCACTTCTTATTCCGGATATAAAGATTGGTTTATAGAAGAATATAAACGCCCAGGATACACAGTAGAAGTTGGAAAAGGAGTAAATCCACTTCCTATATCTCAGTTTGATAAGATATACAACGATAATGAAGAACTGTTGTTATTAGGTTCTGTTATATAGTTTTTTAACTAAACAAAAAAGGATGATTATATGCCAAAGATAACAAAAGTAGAAGAACAAAAGAACACAGATAGAGTAAACATTTATGTAGATGATGAATTTTTTATGGGAGTATATAAAGATTTAGTCTATACTCTACAACTAAAAAAAGGAAATACAATAGATAAAGACTCTATTCAAAAAATAATAGATGATGAGATGTATCTAAAAGCTAAGAATAAAGCCTTAAATATACTATCTAGATCATCTCAATCCGAAAATAATATAATATACAAACTTTCAAAAAATGAATTCGATGAAAAAACAATAGAGAGAGTTCTAGATTTTTTAAAAAAATACAAATTTATAGATGATGAACATCTAGCAAAAAACATAGTAAAAGATAAAGTGAATATAAATAAATATGGCAAAAACAAAATCAAACAGACTTTATATTCAAAGGGAATTGATAGTTCAACAATAAATAACGCACTTGAATCTGAAATAGATGATGATAAAGAATTTAAGAATGCGCTTTACCTGGGAAATAAAAAATACGAAAAAATAAAGAACGAGGATAAAAATAAAGTATATCGAAAGTTATCTAGTCACCTTACTTATAAAGGATTTGATTATGATACCGTAAGAAAAGTAGTAAACAAAATCATGAATACTGAATTTTATTAGGGATAAAAGTTTTTTCTTTTATCCCTTTAATTAATTCTTTTAAACTTATTACATATTTAACTTTTCGTAAATTCCTTTTCTGTATTCATCAACTTCATCAGTTAATTTAAACTCGTTCTTTTCTAATATTTCTATGTAAGTTTTAACAAGTTGTCCAAACGAACTTGCTTTATAATCAATACTTAAATAGCTTGCCTTAGCCTTCTCATTCATAGTATCAGCCTCATCTTGATTCATTGAATAATCAAAAACAGGAGTATTATTTGCTCCATATAAATATGACATTACATAATCAAGATAAAGCGGTTTTATTACTTCTACTTTTTCAGATTTTGGGTAATCATGAAGGAATTTTTCACTTGCTGCAAGTCTTTTATATACCTCATCCCATGAAATAACAACTTCTCCATCATCCATTAAAGGTTCTTTAGATTCCATAGCAACTATATTTAAATAATCTGCAATTTCTTCAGTCACATATTCACTATATTCATTCTTTAAAAATTCATAATCTTTTATTAAATCATACATTCCTTCAGGAGCTATAAGTTTATATCCCGACTTTTTAGCTACAGTTAAAAACTCTTTTAATTCTTTACTTTCTATATTGTAGCTTTCTAACTTATTTAAATCAACAAAATAATCTAGTTTTTGTAATTCCTCTTTAATATCGTCTGAAAAGAATTTGTACATGCGTTCACCTTGAACTTTTTCTATACCTAGAACAAGTTTAGAAGCATTCTCTTTAGACATTGTATCAATATTATTGTTTACGAATTTCATTACCTCTATCTCACTCATATCACCTTCAATTAGCTTTTGGAATTCATCCATAATCCTGCTTTGCTCTTCTTCTGATTTTTTAGCAAATTCACCAGCAACTTCTTGCTTAATTTCTTCTTTATTTTCAACTGCACTTTGTTGCTTTACACAACCTGTAAATAATAAAGTAGCACATATAACAGGTATTAACTTCTTTTTAATTTTCATTAATCGACTCCCCCAATCATTTGTTTTTTTAAACTACAATCACATCAAAATAGTATATCATTTTTCTAAATCAAATAGTTAAAAAATGAATTTAAAAATTATATTATTTCCTATAGAGTAAAAAAGGATTTACTCCTTTAAGTAGATTGATTTAAACTCTTAAAAGTTCTTATAACAGCATAAATATCGACAAACACAAATGCTACACAAAAGAATGTACCAATAGCAATTGTTATTTTAGATAAACCCCCATCTATAACAAGAGGAAGAAACATTCCCATTATTGTATAGAAAGGAACCTTTATATTTAAACTGCTCATAGCATACTTTTTACTTAAAACTTTTAAACATATTCCCAACACTAATAATATAGGTACACTTAATATAGGTATTGCTAAAAACTGAGTTCCACAGGATTCGTACCACGGAAGATTTTTATTCAATGATGTATAAATCATTAAAGAAAATCCCATAACAACAATATATAATGAATTCAATACTATATATGTAATACTTTTTATTTTTTCTTTCATTTTTACTATCTCCTCTATTTAGAATCCTTGCAACCATAGTGTAATTTTACACCATAATTGTAAAAACGTCAAGTTATATACATCCTACTTCTCATAACCCTTCTAAATATAGGCATGATAATACCCGTATTAATTTAAAATCAATACGGGTATCATTTATAAGATTTCATTATTTAGGTAAATCTATTTTAGGATTTTCAATATTTTTCTTGTATATAGTGAATTTAGAACCTATAGCTTGAACAAATTCTCCTCTTACAGCTTCTGCTACTGCATTTGCAGCTTCCTTTGTATCAAGTCCACTATTTTCAAGTACTGTAACCTTAACTATCTCTCTAGCTTCTAAAGCATCTTCTAATTGGCTTAAAAACGCTTCTGTAACTCCTTCTTTACCAATTTGAGTTATAGACTTTGTTTTATTTGCCATAGCCTTTAAATAAGATCTTTGTTTTCCTTTTAACATAATATCCTCCACCCTACTCGTAGTATTCAAATTCTAAGTCATATAATCTAACTGTATCTCCATCTTGCGCACCCATATCCTTCAACCTTTGGAACACGCCTTTCTTCTCCATTATTTTCTGGAAGTATTGAACAGATTCCATATCTTCAAAGTTAACAGAGTATAAAAGTCTTTGAAGAGATTTTCCTTGTATTACGAAAACTCCATCTTCGTTAGTTATCTCTATTTCTTCTTTCTTAGGCTTTACGTCCTCTTCTTTTAACATTTCCTCTTCCGATACTAATTCTATATCTTCTGTCTCTTTTACTATAGTGCCTGCATAACTTATTACCTCATCTATACCTTCTCTTGTAGCAGCAGACATAGCAAATACCTTGTATCCTCTTTTTTCAATTTCTTCTTTAAATGTTTCATAATTCTCTCTAGCTTCAGGTATATCCATTTTATTTGCAACTACTATTTGAGATCTAGTAGTTAGTTTGTCGTTATATAATTTTAATTCTTCATTTATTTTATCAAAATCATCTATAGGATCTCTACCTTCTATTCCAGACACATCAACTATATGAATAAGCACCTTAGTTCTTTCAACATGTCTTAAGAACGCATGTCCAAGTCCTGTTCCTTCATGAGCTCCCTCTATAAGCCCAGGAATATCTGCAAGAACAAAAGAATCTCCAAATTTAGTTTGAACCACTCCTAAATTAGGCTTTATAGTAGTAAAATGATAGTTTGCAATTTTGGGTTTAGCCTTTGTTACAACAGATAAAAACGTTGATTTACCTACATTCGGGAATCCAACCAACCCAACATCAGCTATCATCTTAAGTTCTAATATAATCCATCTTTCTTGTCCCTCTTTACCAGCTTCTGCAAAGCTTGGAGCTTGTCTTATAGCAGTTGTAAAGTGTGTATTACCTCTTCCTCCAGATCCACCTTTAGCAACGATAGCACGGTCTCCATGGTTTCTAAGATCTGCTATTATAAGGTTTGTCTCCTCGTCTCTTATCAAAGTTCCTGGAGGGACTTTAAGAACCAAATCTTCCACAGACTTACCATGCATTCTTTTCTTTTTTCCATCTTCTCCATTTTCAGCGCTATACTTCGTCTTATATCTAAAGTCCATCAGTGTTCTTAAACCTTCATCGACTTCAAATACAACGTTACCTCCGTTACCACCGTCTCCTCCAGCAGGCCCTCCAGCCGGAACGTATTTTTCTTTTCTAAAAGCAACCGCTCCATTTCCACCTTTTCCAGATTTAACGAATATCCTAGCTTTATCTATAAACATTCTTATCACCCTTTATTCAAGCTCAATTTCATATATCAGATAACCTTCTTCAATAATAATTTCGGTAATATCTGAATCAAGCTCTTTTTTTATACTTTCAATGTCTTTTAAATATTCAAGAGCAACTTTCAATATAAAACAATCTGATGTTTCTTCAATATAAATTATATATTCTTCAAATTGGCTATTATTATTCATATAATTAAATATTACATCTAATGCTCTTTCCATATATGTTAAGCTTTTTGATAATTCTTTGTTTTTAAAGTTTTCTCTTTCAGCATTTGTATATATTTCAAAATCTATATTAAGCCCTTTAGACAGGCACTGTTTTAGTTTTTTTTCAATTATAAAATATAAGTCCATGCAACTTATATTTGAAATTTTAGATTTAATAGATGCTTCTTTTCTAACTTTGTTTATATATTCAACAGCTTCATCTATTTTATTAAGTTTTATGTACCCAAATATTATCTGTATTTCATTCAAAAAATCATGTCTTTGTTGTTTCAATAAATCATCTATTAAATTCCAGTATTTTAAATCCGAGTCATTAATTTTTTTCAAATAAAGCCCTCCTCATATTAAGTTATAATTATGTTATTCTACTAACTGAAAGGGCAATCCTCTTTTAAATTTCCTATTCATTATAAAACAATCTTTATTTCAAACATTACAAGGTTGATTCTTTAGAAATTCATTACTAAAACTATATCTATCTATATTTTTAAAGGTATATAATTTATTATTTAAAAGATATCAATTTCCTATTCATTATAAAGTAATCTTTATCTAAATATATTTCCTATTCATTATAAAAAGGAGTGTTTAAAAACACTCCTTTTTGATTATTCAGCAGCAGCAACTGGATATATGCTAACTTGCTTTCTTTTTTTATCTTTTCTTTCGAACTTAACTACTCCATCAACCTTAGCAAATAATGTATCGTCTCCGCCTCTTCCTACATTATTTCCTGGATGAATTTTAGTTCCTCTTTGTCTAACTATTATACTTCCAGCAGTAACAACTTGTCCGTCATATCTCTTAACTCCAAGTCTTTTTGATATAGAGTCACGTCCGTTCTTAGAAGAACCAACTCCTTTTTTACTGGCAAATAACTGAAGGTTCATTTTTAACATCATAATTACACCTCCTCTTCTTTAATTTTTATATAAGAAGAGTATTCTTCTTTTATATTTTCAAGTCCTAATACCATAGTCTCAAGTATAGGATTAATTATGTTTCTTTTATCATCCGAAATATCAAAAGGTATTTTGCATCGAAGTTTTCCATCACTGATTTTATACTCTGACTCTACTTTCGCATATTCATGTATTCCAATCAGTGCTGTTTGAGTCAATACAGAAACTGCTGCACAAACAATATCTTGCCCATGTTCTGCAAATCCTGCATGGCCTTTCACATCAAATTCAACTATATCACTTTCGAAATTTCTTCTTATCACAATTTTAATCATAGAATTAAGCGTTTATCTTTTCTATAACTAATTTAGTGAAAGGTTGACGATGTCCTTGCTTTCTTCTGTAGTCTTTCTTTGGCTTGTATTTGAAAACTATAACTTTTTTAGCTTTTCCTTGCTCTAAAACTTTAGCCTCAACTTTAGCTCCATCAACTACTGGATTTCCTACTACAAGATTTCCGTCTTTAGAACAAACTAATACCTTGTCTAAAGTAACAACATCTCCTGCATTAGCTTCTAATTTCTCAACGAATATTACGTCTCCTTCAGAAACTCTGTATTGCTTTCCACCTGTCTCTACTATTGCGTACATTATGTTACACCTCCTCAAACCAGTCTCGCCAATTCTAGGTACCTAATTAGGATTTTGTAACCCGGATTGTGCGGCTACTTACTACAGATATAAATATTATCAAAGTTTTAATTTGTTGTCAAGAAAATTTTTACTTTAATATATAGTTATTATATCATTTGGATTTAAATCCTTATCCTCTGAAATTTCAATGTTAATTTCATAATATTTAGATATTTCTTTTATATGTTTAAAGTCATCTTTTTTTGCTATATTAAATATATAATTTGAAGATTTGAATAAAACTTTTTCAAGGCTTGTATGCTTTTTAAGTCTTATTATTTCTTTTTCTATATCACTTAGTATTTTATTTTTAGATTTTAAACTTCCTTGTCCACTACAGTAAATGCACTGTGCTTCAAAATATTTATCTAATGTATCATTAGATTTCTTTCTAACAACTTCTACAAGCCCTAAGTTTGTCATTCCTAATACTTGAGCTCTTGTCTTATCTTTATTTAAGTATATTTGAAGTTTTTTTAGAATTTGCTGTTTATAATTATCATTTCTCATATCTATAAAATCTATAATTATAATTCCAGCTACATTTCTAAGTCTTATTTGCCTAGCTATTTCTTTGCATGCTTCTAAATTGGTTTTGAATACAGTCTCATCGAGCCCTAGTTTACCTGTAAATTTACCTGTATTAACATCTATAACTGTCATTGCCTCTGTCTTATCTATTATTATATAAGCTCCGTTTTTCAGCCAAACCTTCCTATTTAAAGCAGTTTTCAAATCTTTTTTTATTTTGTAGTAATCGAACAAGTCAAGTCCTTCATCGAAATGTTCAACCTTATTTTTAAAAGATTTATCTATTTTAGTTAGAACATCAACTACTTTTTCATATTCTTGTTTGTTGTTTACAATTATTTTTTCAAAATCTGGTGTAAAAATATCTCTTATAACCTTTAATGTCAAATCTAAATCTTTATACAAAAGTCTAGACCCCATACCTAGTTTATTATATTTTTGAATTTCATCCCATATTTTGAATAGTTCATTTAAATCATCTTTGAAATCTATTTCTTGTTTGTCTATAGCCTCAGTTCTTATTATAAGACCCATGCCCTTAGTACCGATTTCATCTACTATTGATTTAATTCTTTTTATTTCTTCTTTATCTTTTATCTTATTTGATATAGCTATATCATCTCTAGTAGGCATTAATACTAAATATCTACCTGGTATACTTATTTCTTGAGTTATTTTAGGTCCTTTATCTTTTATTGCTTCTTTATTAACCTGAACAAGTACTTCTTGTCCTGTTTTTATATTATGACCTTTAGAAAGCTTTAAATACGCATTCTTATCAATGCCTATGTCTACAAATGCAGCTTCCATTCCAAGAAGAACATTTTTTACTATTCCTCTATATATCCTTCCCTGTAGCTTTTCATTCATTTTATCTTCAATAAATAAATCTACTACCTTTCCATCCTCAACATAAGCAACCTTAGATTGATATAATGCAACATCAACTAATAAACTCTTCATTAAATCACTTCCTACATAGGTGCTACAAGTTTATTTTTGTTTTCTATATATAAATCATTTCTAGTTATTTTAAGATTCTCAAGATCTATACCTATATCACCAAATCCATTTAGCTTATCTATTAAGACATTTGGATTTAAGTTTGCACTAGATCCAGTTGCAACTACCATATTTAAAGTAAGTATATTTTGTTTTAAAGATATAGCTTTCAATGTTTTTATTAAAGGTCTTATATTTACTTCTTTTAATTTTCCTTTTTTATTCTTTTTTACGTTTATTATTTCATCAAGCTTCATAAACTCTCCAACCTTAGATTTTATGTCTTCAATATCTAAGTCAGAATCTATATTCATGCTTATTTCATATGAGCCATGGCTTATAGATGAACTCAACGACTTAGTAGTAGTCTTGTCTATATACTTTACCTTCTGAATTTTTATTCCATCTGGAAGTGCACTATTCACTCTACTTAAAAATTCATCTTCTTTAACTACATCCTCAAGTTCAACATCTATGTACTCTCCATAGCTTGTAACACCTAAAGATAAAGCCTGTCCAAATGAGATTTTTGGATGAGGATTAAATCCTTGAGAATAAGCTACCTTAATCCCAGCTTTTCTTAAAACTCGTTGTAAAAGTCTTTGAAGATCCAGATGCGATATATATATCATATCATTTTCTTTAATAAGCTTACATCTTATAACATTCATTAGCATAACCCCCTTGCTAAATCAGTATTTATACCACAAGCATTACATTTATGTCTACAATCAGGAGTTAAAGCTTCAGTCTTTGAAAGTTCATTCTCTCTTATTAAGAACTTCTTGCTAACACCCACATCTATATGATCCCAAGGGAATACTTCATCATACTCTCTATGTCTATTAGCATAAAAATCTATATCTATATTATTTTCTTCAAAGGCTTCTACCCATAAATCAAACTTAAAGTGCTCATTCCATCCATCAAACTTACATCCTTTTTTATAGGCATCATAAATAACCTTACCTATTTTTCTATCTCCTCTTGCCATTACAGCCTCTAATAAGCTAGTCTTACTATCATGGTAATTGTACTTAATATTTCTATTTTTTAATTTTTTAGTTAAATGTATTTGTTTTTCCCTAATTTCTTCTTGAGTGTCTTGTCCATGCCATTGGAATGGAGTAAATGGTTTTGGAACGAATGTAGATGTGCTCACTGTAACTCCAAAGTTTCTAGTTAACTTCCCTTCGTGAACATCTCTGTATATATCTATCACTTTATAAGCAAGATCCTTTATACCATCTAAATCATCATAGTTCTCCGTAGGAAGTCCTATCATAAAGTAAAGCTTTACGCTATTCCATCCTTTTCCAAATGCTTTTCTAGTTGCATTCTCAAGATCAAACTCAGTAATCCCTTTATTTATAACATCTCTAAGTCTTTGGGTTCCAGCCTCTGGTGCAAATGTCAATCCACTTTTTCTAACCTCTTGAACCTTATGTGCAAGCTCTAAAGAGAAGTTATCAAGTCTTAAAGATGGAAGAGATAGAGCTACTCTTTGTTTTTTAGAATACTCTTCAATCAAATGATCTGTTATCTCTGCAAGATTCGAATAATCACTAGTACTTAAAGATGCTAAAGACATTTCTTCATGTCCAGTGCTTTCAATCAATTTTTTAGCAATTTCTTTTAATCTATCTACACTTCTTTCTCTTATAGGTCTATATATCATTCCCGCTTGACAGAATCTACATCCTCTTGTACATCCTCTAAATAACTCAAGCATTATTCTATTGTGTACTATATCGATAAAAGGAACTACTATTTTTTCCGGGAAAAAACATTCATCTAGATTCTTTATTATTCTTTTTGGAATTTTTTTAGGTATATCATCTTTTAATGTATTAACACTTTTTACTGTATTATCTTCATTATATTCAACCTCATATAAAGAAGGAATATATATACCTTCTACATTTTTAGCTAAATCATATAAGAATTCTTCTCTAGATTTATCTGTATCTTTCCACAGCTTATATCTATCTACTACTTCTAATAAAACTTCCTCTCCTTCTCCAAGAGAAACTATATCAACAAAATCTGCTAGAGGCTCACTATTGTAAGCACATGGACCTCCAACTAATATAAAAGGATCATTCCTTTTTCTGTCTTTAGCTAAAATTTCAACCTTAGCTAAATCTAATATATTTAATATATTTGTATAAGAAAGCTCATATTGTAATGTAAATGCTAAAAAATCAAAGTTAGTAATAGGCTCTCTTGATTCTAATCCAAACATTGGAATATCATTTTCTCTCATTTTTTCTTCCATATCAATGGCTGGAGAAAATATTCTTTCACAAAAAATATCATCTCTTTCATTTAAAACTCCATATAATATCTGAAGCCCTAAATGGCTCATTCCTACTTCATATACATCAGGAAAAGAGAAACCGAATCTAACTAAATCCTTCTTTGATGTATCCTTATGATAAGAATTTATTTCATTTCCTAAATATCTTGAAGGCTTTTCAACCTTCATTAATATATTATCTAAGTTCACCTTTTTGGTCATATATTTTTAATACCTCCGTCACTTTTTTGTGTATTACATTTGAATATTCTTTAAAGTCCATATTATATTCCAAGACTGTTTTAACCTGATTTGTATACCTTTGACTGTCATATATATTTAATTTTGTCCCAAAAGCCAATAAAACAATTATACATGAAATTATAAACTGTATCAAAACTTTATTGACTATATTTTTATTTTTATTAAATCCCTTTTTTCTAAACCTATTTTTTCTTAAATTTCTTTTAAACTTATTTTTTTTAATCATAACAACCCCTCCTTAATATATGCATTAAATTCTTAATTTACACTTAAATAGATAACTCTGTAACACTTATGTAATAACCTTATATTTAATTGTATGAATATTATTCCTATATTATTTTAATAATTAACTTATGTAGCAAAATTTAATCTAGAATTTCTCCATATTTTGTGATTAAATTAGTATTGTGCGGGTACATATCAAATATAATTAAATTCGGGAGGTATTTTATACATGGAATCATTTAAGATAAAAAACAATATTCATTGGACAGGAGTATTAGACCCAGGTCTTGAAGTATTCGATATTATAATGAAGACAGAGTTCGGAAGCACTTACAATTCATACTTTATAGACGATGAGAAAAAAGTTTTAATAGATACTGTTAAAGCAAATTTCAAAGATGAATATCTTGAAAAATTATCTAAATTAACTGATATTAAAAACATAGATTACGTTATAATAAATCACACTGAGCCAGATCACTCTGGATCTTTAAAGTACTTACTAGAAATAAATCCTGATATAGAAATATATTGTACTAAAGCTGCCAGTATATTCTTAAAAGAACAAGTAAATAAAGAGTTCAAATGTCATGTTATAAAAGATGGAGAAGAGCTTGATATTGGAAGCAAAAAATTAAAATTTGTAACAGCACCATTCCTTCACTGGTCTGACACTATGTTTGTATACAGTGAAGCTGATAAAGTATTATTCTCATGTGATGCTTTTGGTTCTCACTATGCAAGTGTAGATCCTAAAGTTGTTCATACTGAAGATTACAAGAAATCATTTAAACATTATTATGACTGTATAGTAAAACCTTTTGCAAAACATGCTTTAAGTGCTATAAATAAAGTTAAAGACTTTGAAATAGATACAATACTTACTTCTCATGGACCTATATTATCTGAAGATATAAGCTACAATATAGAAAAATATACGGAGTGGTCTAATGAAGTAGTTAAGACTTCAAATCAAAAGAAAGTAGCCCTACTTTACTTATCCGCTTATAAAAACACTGTTTTAATGGCTGAGAAGATAAAGAAAGGATTAGAGTCTGAAGGCGTTGCAGTAGAGTTTTTAGACATAGAAAACGAAAGCTTAGAGACTATTCATGATGTAATAAATATGTCTAAGGGTCTTTTACTTGGCTCTCCTACTATAAATAAATCTATGGTTAAACCTATGTGGGATGCTTTATCTATAATAGATCCTATGGCTAATATGGGTAAAATAGGTGGAGTATTTGGTTCATTTGGATGGAGTGGCGAAGGAATCAAGATGGCTGAATCTATGATTAAGATAATGGGCTTTAAGATGCCTGTTGAGTCTGTAACAAAGAAATTCTCACCATCAGAAGATACTTTAAATCAATGTGTAGAATTCGGTAAGGAATTTGCAAAACATATATAGTATAAAAAATCCGCAAATCGTGAGATTTGCGGATTTTTTTGTATTTAAATTAACATTAAAAACTAATCAAATTAAAGAGTATAACATTTTTATAACAAGTAAATCTAGTTAAAACTGTACAAACCTATATCAACAGGAAGCTCTCCTTTATTTTTAAGAAAATTTATTGCTATATCTACAACAACTGCTAAATCTTCTGCATCAAAATAGTATTCAATATTACTATCAAATAAAATACTAGCTGAAGGAGCAAATTCCTCGTCGCCTTCCCATACTATAAATGTAAAGAATACATTTTTAAGAAATTCAAATTTATATCCTAAGTCCCCTTGTTTTATTTTTTCGCTATCTATATTCTTAAAACTTTCTTCAAAATCTTCTACTTTATTTCCATATAAGTTAGCTAACCTTAAAATAGTTCTATTATGGAAATTATGATAATACACATGTCCACCCGGTATGTCTTTAAAAGTAATATCTTTTCCAGTAGGAGGAACCCCTTTTCCATTTACAAGATATCTTAGAAACATAATTCTAGTTATATAGGACTCTACTAATTTATTGTCTTGATTATAAATATCTCCACTAGGATATTTTACAGTATAATTTTTTCCCATAAGTTTAACTGTAAATATTTGTGCATTTTCGTCATATTTATTTCCTGTTAATTCTGCCATTTGCGATGGATCAGTATTTTTAAATATATTTTTTATGTATTCGTATGGAACTCTTCCTTGCCTATCATCCTTTTGTATTATAGCACTCATGTTTATCCCCCTTAAACAATTGACTCTAGATACACTTACAATCAAATCTTTATCAGTTTTATTTTACCATATTTTGTATAGTTGTATCATTTATTTATGTATACTCTATTAACATTATTACTCTTTATCTAACGATATTGTGTTTGTTTATACTACTTTTATTTAAAGTTTATAAATAAGAAAAAAATCCATAAATCACTGAGATTTACAGATTTTCTTTTTCTCTTGATTTTATTAAACTATTTAACCTTTTATGCTCTTAAAGTTTCAATGATACTCCCATATCAGCTTAATTTTTCGATTGCGTTCTTTGCCCAATCCGAATTGTTAAGTAATGCTCTTCCTACACCAATAAGATCTGCTTTTCCCTTTAATAAAAGCTCTTCTGCCGCCTGAGCCTCAGTAATTCCACCAGTTAATATAACTGGGATAGAAACTACTTTTTTGATAGCTTCAGTAAGTGGGGCAAAATATCCTTGGTCTTTTATTCCATTTAAATTATATCCACAAAATCCTCCAGAAATATCAAGAATACTTACTCCTGCTTTTTCAAATTCACAAGCAGCAATTTTACTATCTTCAATAGTTGTTCCTCCGTCAACAAAATCTGAGGCTCCTAACCTCAATAATATTGGAAAATCTTTACCTACAACCTCGGATATTGCTTCAATAATTTGTAGGTGTATACGTATTCGATTATAAATACTTCCACCATATTCATCAGTTCTTTTATTTGTAAGAGGAGATAAAAACTGATTTAAAAAATAGCCATGCGCTGAATGTATCTCTACACCATCAAAACCTGCCTCTTTAACTCTTAGTGCGGCATTTTGAAATTCTTTTACAATATTTAAGATTTCATGTTTTGCAAGTTCACGAGGAACTCTCCCTAGGCGAGGATTAGCAACAACTGAAGGTCCAACTGGTGTTGTTCCAATAATTTCTTGATCAGCTGCACTTCCTGCATGATTAATCTGCATTATAGCCTTTGAATCATTTTTATGAATTACATCTGCTAGCCTTTTAAGACCCTCAATCGTAGTATTATCTGCAACAGATAATTGGTTTTTACTTGCTTTTCCTTCTTGAGAAACAAAACTATGTTCAATTATAATAAGAGAAATATACCCTCCATCTGATTTTTCTTTATAATAATCAATAATCTGTTGGCTTACATTACCATCCCCTTCTGACTTTGCAGTAGCCATCGGGGGCATTACCAAGCGGTTTTTGAGCTCAAGCTTACTTACATTTAATGGTTTATTTAGATAAGCCATATTAAAACCCTCCATTTTATCTATGATTTCTTGATTTTTAGCATTTAAACCTATTTATACATAGCCATCTTTACTGATTTTTAATTTTTTATAATCCTACACTATTATTATACTATAACTCCTACATACAATAACAAAAAAATCATGTATAGTTCAATAACTATAATCAACTCATTTTTAAATTCAAAAAGAACCTTTGACCCTAACATGATAAATTACTTATAGTTTCAAAGATTTATAGTATTAAAGCTTAATTCTATAAATGAAATTGATAGCATTAATATATTATATCATTCATTTTTTAACTACATCCTGTTGTTGTACCACAATTTCTACAAATATGGCAAGTTCCATTAGGTATAATACTAGTACTTGAACAGTTTGAGCATGTTACTTTCTTGTATTCTTTTGAATTTTTCTTCTCATCTATCTTTATAAGATTTTGTTTATTATCTTCTTTTAATGCTTTAACATATTCTAAGAGTTCATTATACGTCATATCTTCTAATTTTTTATCTTTCGTACTCTTAGCTTGATTAAGTGGCTGACTAGCCTTAGAGCCATCTCTATATAAAGAAATACATTTTACTCCTAATTCAAATGCATTACTATATACATTTTTAAAATCATCTATAGTAGCTTCATTAGGAAGATTAACAGTTTTGCTTATTGCTCCTGAAACAAATGGTGTCAAAGCTGCTACCATCTTAACATGTCCCATTGGTGATATAAATCTTTTTCCACTTCCACATTTATTGGCTGTATCAAATATAGGAAGATGCTCTTCTTTTATATGAGGTGCTCCTTCTATTTTTCCATCTATTATTTTTTCATATTCATATCCATTTTCATTGATGGTTTCTTTTTTCATTACATAGTTCACTATGTCTTCTATCTGTTCTTTACTATACCCTAGCTTTTGAAGTATTGTAGGAATATATGGATTTATAAATTCCATGAATCCTCCTCCTACTAACTTTTTATATACTACATGTGCAAAGAATGGCTCTATCGAAGTAGTAGCACAATCCATGGCAAGAGATATAGTTCCAGTTGGAGCAATAACACTCACTTGAGCATTCCTATATCCATATTTTTCTCCACCTTCAACTGCCTTTTTCCATATATTTTTTAAAGTCTCACTTAAATCATCTTGTTTTTCATGTATTAATATTTCATGATTTACTTTAGCCGGAGTATACCCTAAACCTTCATAAGAAGAATGGATTGATCCAGCAGCTATAGCATGATTTTTTATAACCTTTAGCATATGATTTTTATTTATTTCGTATTTAGAAAAACTTCCTATTTCTTTTGCCATTAATGATGATACATAATAAGATTGACCCGTCATAACTCCAACCAAAGCAGCTGCTATTGTTCTTGCATTATCTGAATCATAAGGATGTCCCATCATAATATGAAGAGAACCAGTATTTGCAATTCCAAGTCCTGTAGTTCTAAAGAAATGTGATCTTTTTGCAATATCTTCTGTTGGAAATTGACCCCAATGAATAGTTGATTCAAGAACTAATTGAACAAGACTTATTGTATGTAAATATCCATTTATATCAAATTTATTATTTTTTGAATCATAAAATTTAACTATGTTTATACTAGCCAAATTACATGCAGTATCATCCAAAAAATGGTATTCACTACATGGGTTTGATCCTCTTATTTCTTCATTCTCACCATTTTCGCCTAAAGGACATGTATTCCAATCATTTATTATATCGTGAAATTGAAGTGCTGGATCTGCACATCTCCATGATGAATAGTTTATTTCATTCCATAAGTCTTTTGCACTTATAACTTTATTTACTTTTGAATCTACTCTTCCCTTTAACTCCCAAGAATAATTTTTATCTTTTCCTATCATTTTGTTCATCAACTTATTTGTAATTCTAATTGAATTATTTGAATTTTGACCTGATACAGTTGAATATGCCTCTGAATTAAAATCAGTATCATATCCCATTTTACCAAGTGCTACTACTTTATCTTCTTCTTTTGCTTTCCATTTTATAAAATCTAAAATTTCAGGATGATCTCCATCCATGATTACCATTTTAGCTGCTCTTCGTGTTGTACCACCTGACTTTATTGCTCCTGCATTAGCATCAAATACTTTAAGAAAACTCATAATACCTGATGATGTTCCTCCTCCAGATAAAAGTTCACCTTTTGCACGAATACTACTAAAATTGGTTCCTGTTCCTGATCCATGTTTAAAAAGTCTTGTTTCAGTTACTATTTGATCCGTTATAGATTTATCTCCAAGCAATGTGTCCTTTATATTAAGTATAAAACAAGCACTACCTTGTGTCCTTGTATAAGCATCCGTAGATTTTACTACCTTTTCCTTTTTTATATCATAATAAAAATGACCTTCCGCTTCCTTATCTATTCCATAAGTTAACTTAAGTCCAGTATTGAACCACTGTGGAGAATTTGGTGCAAACATCTGATTTATAAGCATATAAGAAACTTCATCATAAAATATATTTTTATTTTTCTCGTCTATTAGACCTTCATCTAAAGCACTTTCAGTCCAAAAATTCACCATTCTATGAACAACTTCTTTTAAAGATTTTTCATATCCATATTTATTAGTCACACCAGTTTTTCTAAAATACTTACTAGCAATAATATCACAAGCGTTTTGACTATAAAATACAGGAAACTCTAAATCTTCTTCTTGGAATAATATATTGTTGTTTTTATAATCAAACATTTTCACCTCAACTGTTTTCCAATTGAATAAATCATATACAGTTAAATTCTTGTTTTTTTCTAACTCTTTTGTATAATATCTTTTAATTAAATTTTTTATATTCATAAATTCAGCTCCTACTTAAAATAATGATGCATTCAAACTATATATACCAACAATAGTATTCAGCTAAACACATTTCTCATTATATTGTGTTTATTTTTTTATTTTTCTATTCAAAATACAATATATAGTGTTTGTCATAATAGTAAACAATTATAATTTTTTGACAATAAAAAACCTAAGCAATAGCAACTTGAAAAGTATCTATTACTTAGGTCTTATCTTATTATCTAAAACTCAAATCAGGTGAAATCATTTGCATATTTTTACAAATAATTTTTTATTTATTAAATTTTATGTTTAAATATTCCTTTATATTTTTCGTCAACAGTTATCTTATTAGCCTCTTCTATAAAATTCTTATATTCCTGTTTAGCTTTTTTATAATCCTTGTTTATATTTTTTCCTTCTGTTACTCTATAGTAGGCCTTTATTAAATCTTGATTATACATATGTACACTTTTTAAATATTTTTCATCCTCTTTACTCAATCTTTCTTTTTTCTTTATATCAAGAATATTAATCCACATCAGTTCCAGCCTGAACCAATTAAATACTGCTCTATCTATACCAAACATTTTGTTTACTTCCATATCTAATGTATCTAAAGTCCATATATGATCTATACGAAACTCTTTTTCAAAATCATTGTCGTTATACATAGCATATATAACCTTATTAATATCAGATAGCTTATCAATATTATTCTTCAAACTTATATGTGCATTTTTGTAAGCATATTCCTTAACATTCTTATTCATCATATACGAATTAATCATTAGTACTAACATAACTATACTTAAAATTTGAAGAAATACTTTATTTGAAAACAGCTTACTCATTGTAACCATCTCTAACACTTATAGGTAAATCTTTTAAAAGTTTCATAAAATAACAGCTTACAAAAGGTGTTATAAACAAATCTAAGGCTATTCTTATATAACTTATCTTTCCTACTATATCAATAAAACTATATAAATCTTTGTAATTCATAATTCCCAAAATTATAATAGGTATCAATATGATATTTGATATAAAAAACATAAATATAACCTGTTTATAATATTTTTTGATTACAATTCCATTTAAAGACATGTACGACTCATTTGTATCAACTATGCTAGCTATATAAGTTATTAAATATATTCTAGATATACTAATTATACATACTATCACTAGGACTATACTCAAAATAATTTTATAATTAAATTCTAAACTACTAGTTATAAAAAGATACTCTATTCCTATAAATATAAGCATAGATATTTCTAAAATCAAACCTGCTCCAAAATACCTTCCTATCTTATCTTTGGCAAACTCCCATCCAGTATCAAAATCTATATTTTCTCCATTATAAGACATATAAACTCTATAATTCAAAGCTATTAATGCTCTATATCCAAAGAATATTTGAGCTATGAGTACAATCAAATCTACAATTGGATTTTTTATTAATTCTTTTAATAAATCAAATGTAAGTATAATAAAGCTGTATTTTATATAAATATCAAACCCACTTTTATACTCTTCATATGAGTCCTTTAAAAGCTTAGTAATACTATAAGTTTCTTCATTATTATCAATAATTTCTATATTATCATAATAATTCATTACTACATCTGAAATTTCTTCATAATTCAAGAACTTTTCAATAGGAATAAAAATACTTTCTCTTTTAATCATCTTTATTTTCATTCCATATGCAGGTATAAACCCTCTTATATCTTCTGCATATTGGAAACTTATATTCTCAATACCTTCCCAATTATATATGTTACTCGGCTTTCTTTTGTATAAGTTATATATTTTTATTCCATTTTCATCTATAACTATCTTACTATTTTTCAAAAAATATAAGTATAGTATTATAATTTCAATACCACATATTAATATAGTTCTAAATATTCCCAAACTGTGTTTTTGACTATCTTTATTGTAGTTCATTTTCTCAGTAAAATTTGGTTCTAAGATATTTAGACCACCGCGTTTTATACTATCATCATATTTTTCTAATATTTTTTGTTGCTCTATATTATCTTTTATAGATATATATGTAAGAACACTTGATGCTAATAAAAATATTAATAAGAATATAATCATTTTTCTGTTATTTAATTTGTATAACTTCTCCATTATTTAATCCCCCCTCTCAAATCTTCTTCATTATAACTTTTTTTCTAATATTTGTAAATAAAATCCCAAACTTACTATTCACTACCTTTTTCTATAATAATTAACTTATATGATTTCACTTTTTCTTTTTTTAAGAAAAAAGCTCACAGCCATAGTCTGTGAGCTAAAAATCAGAATTTTATTATTTAGTTAAAATATTTTATAAATAAGCATTTATATCTACATATAGTTAAATACTTTTAAAATTTGGAAATAAAAGGCTATGAGCAAAAAGTCTCTCATATCCTTCAGATGCTCCTAGCTCCATATAATCTATTTGATTAGCTAGTTCTTCAATTTCTTGCTTTGCTTTAGCAGACATGAGTGCCATATATGATCCTGTTTTAGAAGAATTACCCACATATACTAGTTTGTCCTTAATAGCTTCTGGTAAAATACCAGTTCCAACCAAACTATCAACAGGCAAGTGAGCTCCAAACTGTCCTGCTATAATAACTTTATCAAGTTGATTCATATCAATATTAGCTTGTTTTAGTAACGCATAAAACCCAGAAAGAATAGCTCCTTTTGCTAATTGTACTTGGCGAACATCTGATTGTGTAATTAATAATTGTTCTGGATTGCTTTTTAAAATAAATTCTCGCTTTCTTCCATCTAATTGAATCATATCATAGCGATAATCCGATTTTTTTAGTTTTTCTTTTTTTATAAATGCTCCATCTTTTTTCACAATTCCTGTACGAATAAGCTCTTTCACAGCTGCTAATATACCACTTCCACAAATTCCAATTGCTTCTTGCTCCCCTATAACTTTAATTTCGATTCCTTTGTCAGTGATTTTTACATCTTCAATTGCACCTTCTGCTGCCCTCATACCTGAACTAATATTCATTCCCTCCAAAGCTGGCCCTGCAGCACAAGAACATGATAATAGCTTCCCATGATTGGATAAAACAATTTCTCCATTAGTTCCAATATCTATAAATAAAACGTTTTCCTTGGCTTTATGTAATTGACACACATATGCACCTGCTACAATATCAGCACCTATGTAAGATGAAACTGATGGAAGACAGTATAGTCTTGCCCCTGAGAATGCCTTTAAACCAATATCTTTTGCTAATATATTTTTTGATTTTACAAATACTGGTGCATACGGAGACTTTCCGATGGATTTTGTATCTATCCCTAAAAGAAAATGCATCATTGTACAGTTTGCTGCAATAGAAATCTCATAAATATTTTTTCTATTTATTTTCGATTTATTACAAATATCTTCAATCATTTCATTTATAGAATTTACAATTGCATGTTGCAGCTTTTCTTTAGAATCCTCTGGGTTCTCTAGTCCATAAGTAATTCTAGTTAAAACATCCAGACCAAACCTCTTTTGTGCATTAATCATTGACGCAGTAGCCAATTCATTACCAGTATTCATATCAATCAGTGACGTTACAACTGTTGTAGTTCCAATATCAATAGCTAATCCATAAAGAAATCCAGTCGTATCACCCGACTCAATTCCAATCAACTCTTCATCATTAAAAACTCCTGTTACCTTTTCATCTGTAATTTTATTTTGCTGTAATAATAGCCAATCAAACTTTTCAATACCAAATGTATTGCATACAGAATCCTCAAATGAACTTTGATTCTCTAATGTAGGTTTTCTTATCTGGAAAGCTTTTTTATGGATGGAAGGATTAAACTCAAAATCAGGCATATACCCTGTTGTAAGTATCTCATGCTTTCTTTCTTTTTGTAAAATTTCAATTACAATGTCTTCTCGTGGTACTACAAGACAAGATAGTCTTATACCTTCATTAATTTCTTCCTTTTTTAAAAATTTCTGTTCTGTTTCTGAGATGTCAGGTAGATTTCCCTCAACAACTCTAACCTTACATTTCCCACATGATCCCTTTCCATTACACGGGTTATCAACGAAAATTTCATTTTCTAGTAAAAGTTGTAATAAGTTTTTATCCGGTACATATTCAAACATTTGATTCTGGTTCTTAATAGAAATCTTAGGCATCTACAACTGCATCTCCTTTTGTTAAAGATTCTATAATTGTTTTTACATTTTTTAAAGGCGATCTCATTCCAAGCCCACATGCAGGTGATATGATATTTGCCCCATCTTTTACACATTTTTGAGTTAGATCAGCAATTTTATTTGCCTGTCCAAATTCAATTGTATAAGTACTTAAATTCCCCATTAGCAATCTATCTCCTAAGTTCTTTCTTGCATAACTCATATTAACTATAGAATCAAAACTGAGGACATCACTTTTTATTTTATTCACTTCTTGATATACATTCTTCATTTGTCCACATATATGTACAATTGTTCCTGTATTTTCACTTTGTATGCTATCAATAATTTTATTAATGTATTTGACAGCAAATTCTTCAAATAGCTTCGGTCCTAAAATTTCACCTGTACCACTAGGATCCGAAATGGCAATTATGTCTGCTCCTGCTTCTATTTGTTTTTTTGCAAATATAATTAACTGATCTGTAACAAACTCAATAAATTCATGTGCCTCACTATTTTTTTTTCTTAATTCTTTATAAAATATAGTAGGCTCCATTATAGAACTTGCTGTACTTATAGGTCCAGTTAAATTCCCTATAATAGGCACATCTTTACTTTTTAACTTCAAAAGTTTAATTGCATCAACCACTACCCCTGCTCTTCCTTGTTGATAATTAATTTCAGGAATTTTTCTCCATTCTTTCACAGAATTAATTGAATATTCTACAACATGAGGTTCATAAATATTTGTTCCCATATCGACTTTTGCTCCAAAATCTTCTGCCTCAATCGTCATACAAAAGGGAACTCCATAATTCTCAAAGCAACCTTTTTCATATACTGCACTTGCTAAATCAGCCATCATTTGTGCATTCATATGTGCTTTTGGAAATTCTATTCCAACTTTTTCTATTAACTCTGTTGTAACCATATTCATCATGCCTCCAGGACAAATACACGGTGGTCTATCAACGCTTTTTCTGTTCAACACCTTATTTAATCGTTCTTTTGGCGACAACATATTCCTTTCCCCCTTTTTATGCTATATCAAGCAGACCTTTTACTAACTTAACTGCCTCAACTGCATTATGAGAATAACCATCTGCACCGATTATATCGGCAAATGTTTTTGAAATGGGTCCTCCACCTATAACAACTTTAACTTCTTCTCTTATTCCAGCCTCTTTTAATAACTCTATAACGGTCTTCATTCCGTCCATTGTTGTTGTCATTAATGTTGACATACATACAAATGAAGCATTAACTTCTTTAGCCTTATCTACAAAATTTCGCAATGGAACATCTCTACCCAAATCAATCATATCAAATCCAGCTGTTTCTAACATAATTTTAACTAGGTTTTTTCCTATATCGTGCGTATCCCCTTCTACAACACCGATTACTCCTTTTGGCTTTTCTTTTTCTACTTCATCTGAAGGAAGATGTGGTCTTAAGATTGATAGACCTTCATACATTGCATCTGAACATAGTAATACATCTGTAACAAAGTATTCTTCATCATCATATAATTGACTTGCACGGTTCATACCATCTACAAGCCCTTCCATAATACCATCAAATATTCTATATCCTGCTTGTACATATTCGTTACATGCTTCAATCACATCTTCTTCTTCCATATCTACTACACCATCAGATAATCTTTTTAATAATTCTTCTTTTGATACTGACATTGTTTTTCCCTCCATTTTTTATTTCTTAATACATTTATATTCTATAAAAAATTTTTTGGATTTAAGGGCCACTTTCCATATTTTCTAGCAGAAGCCATAAACTGATCTATATTTTCCAAAGGAATGTTTCCTGAAAGATCACATCCTGATGCCAAAATATATCCTGAAGGACTATCATACCCTTTTTGTATACAATTTTTCACAGCTAAATCTACATCATTGGTATTTCCTAAAATTAACGTCTCTACTGGATCTACATTACCAAGTATAGGAACCTTATCTCCTACTACTTGTTTCGTATATGCCAAGTCTACCTTATTATCGATACTGAGCATATCACAACCTGATTTCACCATATCTCCTACAATCGATGTTGTATCTCCACAAATATGGTAACAAACCATTCCTTTTGCGTCATGAATATCTTTCATTAAATCTATCGTGTATGGTAAAACAAATTCTAAATATTGTTTTTGATTAAGAATTGTTCCTGATGCAATAGGATCACAAAGTAGAATAATAGCTCCTGCTTTTATAAACTCTCTATAAATCATTTTTAATCCTTCGTTGCAGAATTTAATCAATTGATGTAACTTTTCAGGATTTCTTCTAGTTGCTCTTAATAAGTTTTCTGTTTTATATATACTTGCAGCAGCAGTAAATGGTCCAGATATCAAAACTCCAGTTGGAACCTCTTTCCCTACTTTATCAATTAAAATATTAGTAGCTTCTATATGTAATTGAAATGCTTTATCGTTTTTTAGCTCCAATTTTGACATATCTAGTTGATCAACATCATTTAGATCATCTAAAGCATACTTCATAATTGATGGTACTGAGTCCTCTGGATCACTCATTTGGCTCCCTAGAGCTGCCCCTACTCCATGCAAACCATATTCAATAATAGTTAAATCATTTCCAAATCTTTCATAACAAGCAATCTGTGCTCTCGCTTCATTTAAAGCACTGCTTCTTTTTTCCTTATGAGTAATTCCTAATGCTAGTCCAGACATAGAGCAAGCAACTGGCATAGCTAGAATTCTGTCCATAGGTTTTCCTGTCATAAATGCAGCCAATCGTTCGTTTGGTGTCATTTGATCATCTTTGTGCATATAATATCCTCCCTTTACAAATTAATTTCCTTCTAAAATATTCACTTATTGTTATAACTTTTAAGATACTTAGATATCTATTTAAAATGATCCTAAATGTACCTTCATAACAGTTTATCGTTATTACCTTTCATGTTAAAATAAATCAATTGTTTTGATTATTCCATTTTTCAATTGAAATTCTTTATTTTTAATACACGTTTGTCCAACAAATTTTGTCTGACCAATCACTTTCATACAGGCTTCAGAATATTTTGTAGGGCCTTCTAATGAAATATCTTTCCATTCAGCTTTATCTGTTCCTAGTAATGCAAAAGTAGTTTTTGGGCAAAGCAATACAATTGTTTCATCATTAATAAGTTCTTCCATTCGCTTTAATAATGGGTAAGTAAACATTTCTACCACTTGTTCTGAGAATTTTGGACCTAAAATATTTAATCCTCCAGAAGAATCAGCATAACTTATCATATTGACTCCTGATTTTTGAGCTTCTTCAACAAAACGTAATATTTCATTTTGGAATTTATCAAAAATATCTTTCATGATATCCGGATTTTTTCTAAATGTTTTAAAAACATGGCGTGGATCTATTAAAACATTCATAATCGTGAAGGGTCCTGAAATATATAAAAGTACATTTTCTCCTTGATCCCTCAAATATTTACAGGCTTTTAAAACCTCTGATATACGTCCTTTTGAATAATCGATTTCTGGTAAGTCCAATATTTCTTGTGCAGTTGTGCAGATATAGTCCTTAGCTCTTGGCCCTATGTTTTCATCCCCAAAATTAATGCTTCCACCCATTGCTTCCCCTTCAACTGTATGGCAAAATGGTAGTTCACAAAACGTTGTTTTATCATGTTTTTTCAACTCTTTAGATATTAAAGCCATACTATTCGAATTTTTATAAGCTTCAGGAAATTGTAAATCTACTTTTCGTGTAACTTCTTTATTAATCCCTATAGAATTATTATATGTACACTTAAAATCAATAATTTTACCCATACTGATCCCTCCAACTTATTAATGGAACAATTCCAATATTTTTTTATTCCTTAAATTACTACCAATGATAGCTACCTTCGTTCTCTTGAATTTTTCTATATACTCCCAATGATAGTGATATGGCGTAAAATCAAAGTAAACAAATTGATTTGTATCAAGTTCTAAAATTCCTTTAGCTCTCAAAATAGAACCATATTCCTCATCATTTAAAGAAGCTAATATTTTATCAACCTCTTTATCTAAGAAAATTCTTGGATTGTTAACAGATACAGTGCTAAATACTTTATCAGCAGGCGTCAGTACAGGTTTTTCTTTTGAATCGATTTTACAACTTTCAATCGTATTTAGTATTTCAATTATTTTTTCACCATTATAGGCATACCAATCCTCATTAAGAATAAATGCTTCCTGATTATTTAACTTTATTTTAGAAATTACTTTTTCAATTTCTTTTTGGTCCATTTTGCCCAAATGGCTTAAAAAAATCATATGAGCATTTTGAATTTGGTCTAAATAAAAAGATCCAAAATTTTGTATATAATCGTCAAATGCACTTACATCTACAATCGTTATCAAATTATTTATTCTTATATCGAAATTAGAATTTTTAGAAATTTCCTCGCAAGCTTTTATAATATCAGATAGACTTCCAACACCAGATGGCTCTATCAATATATGGTCTGGTCTATATTCTAAGATTAACTCTTCTATATTTTTTTTAAAGTCTTGTACAAGAGTACAACAAATACATCCTGCATAAATTTCTCTAACAGGAAGTTTGTCATTAATCAAATCCCCATCAATTCCAATATCACCAAATTCATTTTCAATTAAAGCAATTTTCCCTTCCATATTGGGAATAATTTTTTTTAAAAACGTAGTCTTTCCAGCTCCTAAAAATCCAGAAATTATATTTATATTAATACTCAATATAAACCTCCTTTGTAACTAAAGTATTTTATTTTTAGTTATAAAATTAACAATTCTTATTATTAAATGTTTATTTTTATACTATACTGTCAATAACCGTCAAATAATTGTAGTCCTCGCAATAATTGTAGCACTTTAGATACTATCAGTCTAATAGATATTACCTATTCCTGTATATGTATATATAGTTTTTTTCTATAGTTCTTATTGTTTGTTAAAAAATAAATTTGAAGTAAATGAAATTCCATACTTACAAAATAAAAATAAGGTACTGATGTTTTATATAAAACATCAATACCTTATTATAAATATCATGCATTTAATTTTTGAAATTAATTAACCTAATGCAACATCTAGGATCATCATTACAGCAAAACCAACCATACATCCAACTGTTGCAATGTCCGTTCTTATGTGTTCTTCACCTTGTTGAGCCTCTGGTATTAATTCCTCTACAACAACATAAATCATTGCTCCAGCAGCAAATGCTAATGCATATGGTAATAAAGGACGCATCCCTATAATAGCTACTGCTCCAATAACACCTGCAATAGGTTCAACTATGCCCGATGCCTGTCCATATAAAAATGCTTTCTTACGAGAAAAGCCTTCTCTTCTAAGTGGTATTGAAACCGCAGCACCCTCTGGAAAGTTTTGCAAACCAATTCCTATTGCTAAAGCAACTGCTCCCGCTAATGAAGCTGAAGGTAGTCCATAAGCAACCGCTCCAAAAGCAACTCCAACTGCAAGACCTTCAGGAATATTATGCAGTGTAATAGCTAACACAAGAAGTACACTTCTTTGCCAGCTTGTTTTCACACCTTCTGCTTGAGAAGTATCTTTCCCTATATGCAAATGAGGCAATAACTTGTCTACAGAAAATAAAAAAGCTCCTCCAGCTAAAAAACCAATAGCAGCCGTCAACCAAGCTGTTTGGCCTAATTCTTCTGCCATTTCAATACCTGGCGCTAATAGTGACCAAAAACTAGCTGCAATCATAACCCCTGCTGCAAATCCTAACATACCATTTAATAAATTTTTGTTAATTGTTTTAAAGAAAAACACTAAAGATGCACCAAGTGCTGTAACACCCCAAGTGAATAATGTCCCAATTAGAGCTTGTGTTACTGGTGAGAATTGTGATAACCATTCAAGCATATTTTTTTCCTCCAATACTATTTCATTTAACTTTTGTATTATATATACCCAAAATATTAAATTTAAATAATTTATTATTTTTTCCAAGTATAAGTTTTATATATCACTTACTCTTTCAAAATACATTCTATCACTTTTCCTATAATCTGTTTGTTCTTCAGTATTAGCATCAAAGGTATATGTATATAATTCTTTATTTAATTCAATAAAAACTCTATATTCTAACTTTCCGTCCTTATTTTGTGCTAATATAACATTTTTAATATCACCTTTAGCTAATTTAGATAGTATATATTTCTTTACAACTTTAGGTTCTTCTATATTTACCTTTTTATAATTTAGAGGATCTGATATACGTAGGTCACTAAGATATCCATAACAATTCATTCCAATTTCTATTTTATGTGATTCATCGTATACATTATCTACTTTTCTTATAAAGTTATAGTTTATTGCATATAGCTTTCCTTCACGAAACATTTTTTCCCTTTCATAGCATATATAATCTTTTGGTACTACTATATCTTTAATCTCTCTAGCTTTTTTATCTAAGTTATCCTCTGATAGAACAGCCATTGTTAACTGACTTCTTCTATACATCATAAAAGAACCATCTTTTTTTCCTATACTTATACTATATAAATTTTTATCTTTTCCATCTTCCCATTTATTGTAAAATTCATATTCATCTTCATTATAATCTTCTTCCTCTATTATTGCTGGTTTTTCATTAAATATTTTTTCCAGTACTTCAGTAGTTAATTTTTTGGCTTCTTCTAAGCTGACTTTATGCTCTTCATTTTCTGTTATAGTTTCTGATCTTTTAACCTTATATTCTCTTAATTTACTATACTCTTTCTCGCCAGAAATTTTATTAGCCTCTATTATAAATTCCTTATATATTTTTTTGAGTTTCCCATCGTCTTGATCTACTCTCATCTCATTATCATTTAATACTTTATAATAAGCTTTTATTAACTGCTTATTATATTTATGTACACCTTTTAAATATTCTTCATCCTCTTTATTTAAATTCCCTTTATCTTTTATTTTTATAATATTAAAAGTTATAAAATCTAAACCAAACCAGTTAAAAGGACCATGTTCTATACTATATATTTTTTCTATTTCTCTATCTTGTCTATCTAAAGCAAAAATATACTCAGTATCTATCTTGTAATCTTTTTTAAAATTTCCTTGCATATACATGTCAAATACAACTTCATTTATATCCTCTAATTCAGTTATAGCTTTCTTTAAATCTCTATCCACTCTTTCATAAACATATTTGTTTGAATTACGATTTAGAATAAATAAATTAACGGATATTATTAATAGTACTACACTAGTAATTTGAAGAAATACTTTATTTGAAAACATTTTATTCATTATAGCTACCTCTACTCCCCACAGATAGTTTTTTTATAATCTCAATTATCCAGTACCTTTTTGAAAAACTCTAACTCATCCTGCTCAATCTCTTGGTTTATATCATGTCCAATTCCTTTGTATACGACAAATTGACTTTTATCCAAATTTAGCTCATCAAAAATAGATTTAATTAGTAAATATTTATCAACTAGAATTTTACCATTATACACTCTAAATGATGTTTCCTTTTCTTGTATATCGGTTAAATCTCCATCAGTATATATTGGACTATTATTTTGTCTAATATTTTCAATAATCTTAGGTGATTCAAATTTGTTAAAGTATTCTTTTCCAGTATAAGTAGTTACTTCTCCATTTTCTTCGCTTATTATCCATCCACCTTCATCATCTTCACCTTTATAAATATATCTATAAACCTCATCTATTAAATTAATATCTAATTCTTTACCTGTTATTTTCTCATAATCATAAATTTCTATTGGATAAGGAAGATTTTGACCATTCAATCTTTTATAAGGAACTATATTGTCACATCCTCCAATAACTGCTGCTTTTACAATTTCAGGATGTAAAAATGTAAATCTGTCAGTGAAATCTCCAGATGCAGAAAATCCTGACATAAGGATTTTATTATCAAGTCTGATTCCCTTTTTCAATAAAATATTTTTAGTATAATCAATCATAGCTATAAGTTGTAAATCTAAACGTTTTAATTCATCAATATCTGTAAGTATAGTCGCTCTATCAAGTGCATGAGTGTATATTTCCTGATGAGTTTTAGGTCTTGGGAAAATAGGTATTAACAAAGGTACTTCTAACTCTTTTGCTAATTTAGATTTATGTAATACTAACCCTTTTGCTTCTTCTTTATGAATATCTATATTATCAGAAACTATCCCGGTATTATTAGGTACTACAAGAAGATTATTTTTACTTACTTTATCAGGTATATATAATATGTATTCCCATTGAAAGCCATATGATGGATTGCTTGAAATAATGCTGTAATTATCATTTGGAAAATTATTTACTTTAATAACATTTTTATAACCTAAAACCATAGCACCTGTAAAATTAGAACTATTAATATTTAACTTATATTTTCCTTTTTTTAAGGGTATAGAGTATTCGTTTTTCATTTGACTCGATTTTTTAGTAAAATAAATATTCCCGTCTTCATCTGTTATTCTCAATTCAATATGTCCACTCAAACTCTCCCACCATAGCTTTAGATCCACTTTAGCACCATCATCTATAAAAAAATCTATACTATCATTTTTATTATAAAATGGATGTTGTGTCATAGACCAGGTGTTATATCCATTACAATCAACTTTATTATATCGTTTCAATATTAAACTATATTTTAATATTGTAATAAATATAAAAATGCATATAATAAAAAAAATACATTTCAAATACCTATTTCTCATTATTTTATATCTCCTTAATTTATTAAAGAAACATGTTTGTATAATATATTTCTTATTTTATGACAATCCATTTTTTTGTTTTTAATTGCTATAATTTGTCATTTAGCAAAACCATATGTATATGGTCTTCCCATTTTCCATTTATCTTTAAATATTTTAATGCTAACCCCTCATTATAAAACCCTAATTTTTCAACCACTCTTAAAGATGCTTTATTTTTGGGCATAATGTTTGCTTCAATTCTATGTAGTTTATATTGATTGAAAATAATATCTATACCTTTTTTTATAGCTTCACTTATATATCATTTATTTATTTCATCTTTATCAAGCTTATATCCAAGATAACATGATAAAAAAGCCCCCATAACAATATTGGTAAATGCAATACAACCTATTATCCTTTTATCATCGTCTTTTTTAAAAATCCATAGTCTAAGAGAATCTTTATTTTTTACATTAATTGATTCTTTTTCTAATTGTTGCTGATGACACTCTACTGTATAAAACCCATCACTTTTTATAGGCTCCCATTCTTTTAAAAACTCTTTATTTCTCAAATAATAATCTAAAACCAACTCTGCATGAGTTTTATTTAAAACTTTAAGTACTAAATTTTCAGTTTGATATACTTTTTCCATACTTTAAATCCCCTCCCGGCAAATCTTCTTCATTATAACTTTTTTGATAATATTTGTAAACAATACTCCGAACTTATAAAAATGATTTCTTATATAACAAAATAAGGTATTGATATATATACATCAGTACCTTATTACAAAGTTCATAGATTCCATGGCAAAATAACCAATTTAATTTTTTCTATTCAGCTGTAATTATACTATGATTTTTAAATAAATCTTCTTTTTTTTCACTCGAATCTATAATTTCTTTTTTCCAAACTGAAATATCATTGCTATATTCTCTCAAATCTTTTCCGTAGAAAGTTTCAAGTTCTTTTCTTGTTATACTAAACGATTGTTTATTTGGAGTATCAAGATTGAACTCAACTTCGTCTACATTCTTAACTAATATAAATAATGTAGTAGCATTATTTAAAAATATATTTTTGACACTTTCACTATCCCAAAACTTATTAAAATCTTCTTTTTTTAAATTTGAATTTTTATCTAATCCATAATCTACTTTTATACTATATGGTGTATTATTTGTTTGTAATGAAAACTGTTTTACATACATATTCCCAGGTAAGTTATATAAAATACCACCTACGGCGCTATTATCTCCAACATAAGAATCTCTATATTCTATTAATTTTTCAATATTTATCTTTTTTGTACTATTTACACTCTTATCTTCACTAGATTCACAACCTATTAGTACAGAGAAAGAAAACATCAAAATAATCCCTATAACGAATATTTTTTTCAAATCAAATCACTCCTATTTAATTTTTTAGTATAGTTATATTTCCTGATGAAGTATCTATTTTTATTTTGTTTTTATCATTTCCAACAGTTCCTCTTAAAGTATTATCTTCATGCTTACCTCTTACGACTATAGGAAAATCACATTCTATATTTCCACTAGAACACTCAGCATCTAAATAAAATTTAGAATCATCTGGTAGTCCTATATTTACATTTCCTGAAGAAGTATCTAATTCAATATTATTATCGAATATATTATAATCTACTTCTATTGTTCCAGAAGATGAGTCACCTTTTAAATCCCCTGTAAAATTATTTAGCTCTACAGATCCTGAAGATACATCTATAAATGTAGAATCTGTAACTATACTTTCTCCTATTAATGATCCTGAAGAACTGTCGTATTTTAAATTTTTAATATTTAGATCTTTTAAACTCACGTTTGCTGAACTAACATCTATAAAAAGATTATTTAATGTTAATTCATTTTGGATCTTTATATTTCCAGAAGAAGAATCTATATCTATATTTTCTTTGTAATTTTTAGGAACAGAAACATCAAGCTTTAAATCAGAATTAAATATACTATATGATTTTGGTCTTTTTATAAATATTAGAAGTTCTTTTCCATTTATTTTTGTTTCAAGTTCTGGCTTAAACGTTGCAGTAGCATTTCCATAAAAATGAGCTTTAACATCTTCTCTATCCTCAGGAATTATATTAATATCACAACCTAAAATATCAATAGAAATTTGACTTATCGTATCTATTTTTTCAATTTTCTCTTGATCTAGATTATTATATGTTTCTTTATTTTTGTATGAAATATTAAAGTTACCTTTAAATCCCCCAGTCAAAGATATTATAGTAAACCCTATCCCATAACAAATTAGCATTATAACTAATAAGTATGTGATGATTTTTTTAATACTCATAAAATTCCCTCCCAATTATTTTTTAATAATATCAATGTTATATTTCAAATATTTTGTAGTACCTTTATATGCAATCTTTATTAAATGAATATTAAAAATAAAAAACAATATACCTAAAGCAGTTGTTCCTAGACCTATAAATGCAGCACCTATAGGATTAGCATTAATACTAACATTCCCTCCAAATAAAGGTCCAAATAGTGCACCAATAAACATCCCTATTCCACCAAAAGTCACTCCCAAGGCTGCCCCAAATAATCCTATTAAAATTCCTACCAATCCTATAAAAGGCCCTAAAACAAAAATCAAATTAAATAATCCAAGAGCTATTGTAGCAATAACTGCTTTTACTATATTAGTTGGCGTTGGATTATTTTGTGCGTTTTCAATGACAATATTGGCTTTGTATGATTTAGCTATTTTTTTAGGATCGCCTAATTCTTTTGATATTTCATCTTCTGATTTTCCTCTTCCCAAACCTACACTAAAGTGTTCTTCATAATCATAAAGTATTTCATCTATGTCTTCCTTAGGTAATCCATAAAGTTGATTTTTTAAAATATCTATAAACTCCTTTTTATTCATTTAAATCCTCCTCATTTATAATACTATTAACTCCCTTAACAAAATGATTCCATTCATTTATCAATTCATTTTTTATTTTTTTACCTTCATCTGTTATTTTATAATATTTTCTAGGTGGTCCTTCCGTCGATTCCTTAAGATAGCTTGTAAAATATCCTTCTTTTTGAAGCCTTCTTAATAAAGGATATATTGTTCCTTCAGATATATTTATATATTTTGATATCTTTTCTACTAATTCATATCCATAACAATCATTTTTGCTGAGTAAAACTAGAACACATAATTCTAAAACACCTTTTTTAAACTGAATATTCATGTTTATTCCCTTTCCTGTATAAATTTGGTTTATATATAGTATATTATATGGTATTGTATATTGCAAGGTACTGAATAAAAAATAATTGATAGAAAACAAAAAAAGACTATATTCTTATATAGTCCTAATATAAAGTATTTACTTTAACCTCTTCACATTCCATTATATAAATTTTATTTAACCCTTCTTTAAGTTTAACATTTCCTCTGGTATATCTACTATCTGATTCTTCATCCTGGAAATCATTATTTTTATTCCACTCTACATTTCCTTTTAATCCATTAGAATTTTCCACTGTTGCAAATATATCTAAATTATCATCTAAGTCTACATTTATATCTACATCTAAAGGTCTTTTTATAACCCACTTATTTTTCACAGCATCTCCATTTATATCTATATTCTGATTATTTGCTTCTATTTCAATATTTTTATTTCCCGGTAAAAAGATTGTATATTCAACTCTAGTAACTCCTGGATTTAAATTTTCAGCTTTTGCTAAATCTTCAAATTCTATATATAAATCATCTCCAACTTCTCTTGACTTTATTTTTGAACTATTTATAATATTTTCTGATTTTTCTTTTGAACTTGCTAAAACTGTTGCTTTTCCTGAAACTATAATTTTACTTTTAACCCCCTCTTTTATATTCAATGTTGCATATGTATAGTGTCTTGGGTAATCCACTATCACTTTTTTTATATTGTTATCTATATTAATTTCTTTATCATTAATCAAAGTACTATATTCTTGTCTATTTATACAACTTGACAGCTTTGGCATTATATCAAGTGAAGATATTGTATATGCACCTATGCTAAATATTCCTATTAATATAATCATAAACATGCTTAAAATATCGTACTTTACTTTTGATTGTTCTTCCTTTGAAAAATAAACATGAGCTATAATTTCAAATCCAAGTATTATTAAAACTACAGGCCAAAACTTAAATATGTATTCAGTTATTTCTACTCCCTTTAATAAAGATGTTAATAGAACTAGCCCTAGTATAATAAACATTACACCTGAAGATAGGTTTCCCACTCTCCATCTTCGCATTATATTTCCCCCTCTTTATTTAGATTATATTTTTTACTACCATGAAGAAGCTTTATACCTCCTATTATAAATATAATGCCTACAATCCCTGTTGTTAGATATCTTTTTATTTCATAAATACTTATATATTTTGTAATACCTAAATGCTTAATTAGAGCATCAAATCCATCCACTAGTATATTTTGAAATATTGCTATACAGCCTATAGTAATCAATAAATACCCAAGTATTTTACTTTTATCTTTTATTAAAAATGTATTTTCTTTTAAAGAACTAAATATAGGAATATTTGTATCTTTTAAATTTTCTTCTGATGCTTTATGCATAGCATCAAATAAGCTATAGAACCAAACCATAGGTACTAAAAACATCAAAAAATTAATTTCCAAAAGATCAGTAAGAAAAAATGGTAAGAAAAAAGCTCCCATTAACTGAATACCTTGTCCTTTTAAATTCAGATACATATGTCCTGCTCCTGGAATTATAGATAATGCCATGGCTATAACTTGTTTATTTGGAATCTTACTTCCCCATTCTAGAGCAAATTCTTTATTATAGTCCTCAACATTATTAATATATCCTTTATTTATTTTATCAACTAAAATCATACTATCAACCATACCTATCAGCCATATGATAGGAAATATTATTACTAATGCTTCCCCCTGATATATACCTAAAATTTCAATTGTAAAAAACATTATAAACAAATTAGTAATTAAGCTTACAAAAAATACTGCTCCCCTTTGTATATTATCAAGATATACATAAGACAGTCCTGGTAATATTGATAATAAAAAAGTCAATAATTTGCTTTTTCTATTCATAAAAAGTCCCCCTTTATTTTTTCTTTTTAATACAATCTCCACAAATATTATATACGAAATACAATGCAATTGGAATAATTTGTATATTTTTTTAATTATTTATAAAAACTGCCTCTCCACAGAAATTAATTCCCATTTCGAGGCAGCCCCTATTTTTGAATTATCATGAAATTATAAACTAATCTAAGCCACGCAAATTTCAAAGAATGAGTTTCAAAACTCTGTTGAGGATATGAACATATTAAATAACATAACGCAAATTTTTTATTTAAAAAATTCTTTAATAAAATCAGGAGCGCTGTCTTCATCAAAACTTCCATAAGCTATATTATTTTTATCCTCTGAGTAAAACCCTATAATATACTTTGCGTTTGAATCTAAACGATGATACTCATTTTCATAATTTTTTAAACAGATTTCTATTTTATCATTATCGAATATATCTAATCTCTTTATATTTTTATTATCATGGTTCATATATCTATCATACTGATCTATATGTGTATCATCTTTATCTTTCTTTATTTCAACGGTAGCATAAGCTATTTCCTCTGGAGTAATTCTTGAATTCTTTATATAACCTTTCTCTTCTAGCCATTTTTCAAATTTAACAAAAGATTTATCCCATCTTAAATTTATGCTATTGTCATACTTACCTTCTATCCAATCTTCATCATCTTCTTTTTTATTTTTATCTTCTATTAATGAAATATTTATATCTGCCCAATCTACTTTCTTATCTGTCATATCTTCATATTTTTGATTGCTTATTTCGTCTTTTAAAATAGCTAAACATTCCTTAATATCTTCTTGATCAGTTATAGAAGTTACTTTATTGCTATTTTCTACAGGTCTAATTGTTATTTTTTCAATATCTGAATAATTAGCCTCAAAAATTCTATTGTTTATTTCTTTATACTCTTTAGACTCATAAATTGGCTTTAGATATTTAATATAATCTTCTTTTAAAATATAATATCTTCTTCTTACTTCTCTTCCGCTTTTTAATTTATATGCAATAGCAACAGCTTGATTTGTATTGTCTGTGTCTAAATTCTTATCTTTATTATTTATAATTTCCTTATGAAATTGTTGAATACTATTCCAATTATCTTCATCATAATAGAGTCTTTTCTCTTCAGAATCATTTAATCTATAGAAACTGTTATCAAGGTATATACCTTCTACTTTGCCTAATTCTGGAACATATTTTTCATATCCAATAATATCAAACTTCATTCCTAATAAAAGCAGTATTATTATACCAGCATATATACAATATCCTTTTACATTTTTAAATACTCTTAAAGATTTTTTTATAATGATTTCTGCAGTAAAATATCCTATTACAGACATAATAATATACCAACATAGTACCCAATGAATATTATTTCTTGATCCAGCAAAATACAATCCACCTAATAGCATAGTACAAAATGTTACTCCATACTTGAATATAGGCTTAAAACTTCTAAAAGCAATAGACTGAGATGCTGATTCTAGATTTCTTTTATTATATAAAATTTTTGATACAATATATATAATAACAAAACTTACTATATATATTAACATTGCTTTAACACTCATAAGATCTTCATTTGGTACTAAAGGCGCAATGCTTAATGGAGATAATTTGAATAAATCTCCCCTCAAGTACGAATCACCATCAAATCCATAAATAAAAATTCCCGTATTATAAACTATTAAACCAGTTAAACCTATTGGTAAAAATAAAAATATGTACGTTAATACCCCTTGAGCAGCTGATATTCCTGTAATCATTCCTACAAGAACTGTAAACATAAAAATTAATATACTTAAAATTATAGTTATTCCGCCCCATCTTAGAATATCTACTGTATATACAATATCTTTATAATACCCATTATAAGATAATGTAGAATTCAATATAACACAAGCAATTGTAGTAATAACTACCGGAATTATTAAAAGTAATATACCTACAAAGATATGGCTATTATATAAATTCCCTCTTTTTATAGGAAGAGAGTGAATCATATCTGATGATTTTTTTACATGCATATATCTAAATAATAGAATACCTAGAATAATAGGTATAACCCCTATTAATATTATTGATTGCCCAGTTTCAAAATCAAATATCCTTTTTATTGGATTTTCTCTATAGTATCCATAATTTTCAACTTCACTATTTATCATAAGCATTCCCATTGGTATAGTAAGTAATAGACCTAATAAGTAGACTACTCCTACCCAAGAAAATCTTTTTATATCATTAAATATTACTCCTCTATTAAAAAATGATGTTTTCAATTTCATACCCGATTCCCCCCATTTCGTAAATAAATATTTCTTCTAATGTTAGTGGTAAAACATCTAAAATCTTTGGTTCATACTTTTCTAATGTAGATATTGCATTTTCTCTTTTGCCCCTAACAATTAATAAAACAATACTTCCTCTTTCTTCCTTATAAAGCACATCTATATTATCCAAAATATCTTTTGGTATTTCATCAAAAGCAACTTGTATTTTATGAACATCAGATTTTAAATCATCTAAATCTTTTTGAATTATCATACTTCCTTTGTGAAGTATTCCTATGTGATCACATATATCTTCAAGTTCTCTAAGATTGTGAGAAGAAATAAATACTGTCATTTCTCTTTCTGCTACATCTTGAATAATTAAATTTTTTATTTTTTTTCTCATAACAGGATCTAACCCATCTACTGGCTCATCTAGAATCATAACCTTTGGCATTGTAGATAAGCTAAGCCAAAATGCAACTTGTCTTTGCATACCTTTAGATAAACTATTTATTCTTTTATTAATATCTATATTAAAAACTTGCTCTAATTTTTTAAATCTATCCTCATTCCAATTTGCATAAATTCTTTTATAGAATTTAGACATTTCTTTTATTGTATATTGAGAAAAGAAGTAAAGAGTATCAGGCATAAATATCATGTCTGATTTTATATCTATATTTTCATATACTTCATTATCATCTATGTATACTTCTCCACTGTCTTGTTTATAAATACCTGATAAAAGCTTTAGAAGTGTAGTTTTTCCAGCTCCATTTGAACCTACTAACCCGTATACCGAACCTTTTTCTACACTTAAACTAACATCTTTCAAAGCTTCAAATCCTTCAAAAGATTTACTTACATTCTTTGCTACAATCATTTTCTTCTCCTCCTTTAACTAAATTCTCTGCTTCCGAAATCATATCTATAATTTCATCCTTATTAATTCCTAAATAAATAGCTTCAGATAAATTCTTAACTAATTCCTTTTTTATAGTTGTTAACTTTTCAGAATTTGTAATTTGAGCTGATGACATTACAAAACTTCCTTTCCCTTTTATAGAATATATATATCCTTGTCTTTCTAACTCTCTATATGCTTTTTGAATAGTATTTGGATTAATTGTAAGCTGTTTTGAAAGTGTACGTACTGAAGGTAGTTTTTCATCTACTTTTAGAACCTCACTAATTATAAGTTCTTTAAATTTCTCTACTAGTTGCTCATATATAGGTAATCTGCTTCTTAAGTCTAATTCAAACATTATTACCCTCCTTCCGTTATATCTGTATTATGTGTGTTATCTGTATTATTATATGTAGTACAGTAACAATTATATACTACACTTTTTATTTTGTAAATACACAAAAACAAAAAAAAGAAGGCTAAACACCTTCTTTTCTTAGTATTATTATTCAGTTACTAACTTTAATTCAACAGGTATGAAGTTTTCTACACTCTCACCTTTTATTACTTTATCTGCATTCTCAACACCTAAAGAACCTATTTGATCTGGTTGTTGAGCAACTGTCGCAGCCATTTTTCCTTCTTTTACAGCTGCTACAGCATCATCTGTTGCATCAAATCCTACAACCATAATGTCTTTTCCACTTGTCTCTATAGCTTTTAAAGCTCCTAGAGCCATTTCATCATTATGTGCAAATACTGCCTTTATCTCTGGTTGAGCTTGTAACATATTTTCCATTACTGAAAGTCCTTTTGTTCTATCAAAGTCAGCAGCTTGTTTTGCTACTACTTCTATTTCACTAGTATTTATAGCATCGTTAAAACCTTTTCCTCTATCTCTTGTAGCAGAAGCTCCTGGTATCCCTTCAAGTTCAACCATTTTACCTTTTCCACCTAATTTTTCTACTATATATTCTCCTGCCATTTTTCCACCAGCTACATTATCAGAAGCTATATGTGTTACAACATCTCCACCATTAGCAGCTCTATCTAATGTTATAACTGGAATATTAGCATTGTTTGCAGTTTGAACAGCATTTACTACTGCATCTGAGTCAACAGGATTTATCATTATTAAAGATACTCCTCTTGTAGTTAAATCTTCCATATTTGCAATTTCTTTAGCAGGGTCATTTTGAGAATCAAGTACAACAAGTTCATAACCTAATTCTTTAGCCTTAGCTTCAGCTCCATCTTTTAATGTTACAAAGAATGGATTGTTAAGAGTTGATAATACTAATCCTATTTTCTTTCCACCTTCTTGTCCTGTATCCTCTTGTTGGTTTCCACATCCAGCAAGCATTCCTAAAGTTAAAATAGCAACAAGCAAAATTGAAAATATTTTTTTCATTTATATTTCCTCCCTCTTTAATTTTATATTAAGGTATTCACCATAATATCTATTTTGATTTTCTGTCTAAAAGTACTGCTATTAATATCACTGCACCTTTTGCAATCATTTGATAATAAGAAGATACGTTAAGCAGGTTAAGTGAATTGTTTAATATTCCTATAATCAAAGCCCCAATAACTGTTCCAAGTATACTTCCTTGTCCTCCTGCAAGACTTGTTCCTCCTAAAACTACAGCAGCAATAGCATCTAGTTCATATCCTGAACCAGCATTTGGCTGAGCAGAAAAAAGTCTTGAAGTAACTATAATCCCTGATAATGATGCTAATATTCCACTTATTGTATAAACCCATACCTTTAATTTAGTAGTATTAAGTCCTGACAATCTTGAAGCTTCTTCATTTCCACCTACTGCATATACATACCTACCTAATCTTGTTTGAGTTAATATATAGTAGCATATAGCAAATACTAATATCATAAAATATACAGGTACTGGTATCCCTAATAATTGACCTGCTCCTAATTTAGAAAAAGCCATAGCACCTTTGCTATTTCCTAATCCTATAGGTCTTCCCTCAGTAAAAACTAAAGTAGCTCCTCTAAGTATTGTCATCATTGCAAGAGTTGCAATGAAAGGTTGAATTTTTCCTTTACTTATAATTAATCCACTTAATGCCCCTACTCCTCCTCCTACTGCAAGTGCTATTATAATAGCTAAAAATACATTCATGCCTGAAGCTATTAAACTTGCACAAATAGCTCCCGAAAATGCAAGTATAGAACCTACAGAAAGATCTATTCCTCCAGTTAGTATTACAAATGTCATACCAGCTGCAATAACAGCATTTATGGATGTTTGTTTAAATACATTTAGCATATTTGGTACTGTTAAAAATCTAGGACTCAAAAAGGAAACTATTATAGAAAACACTATAAGTCCTATTATGGATTTAAATTTCATAAGTTTTTCTTTATTCATTATTAAGCCTCCTTTACACCTACTGCACTCTTCATTATCTTTTCTTGAGTTGCATCATTCATACTAAATTCTCCTGTAATTTTACCTTCATGAAGTACCAGTATTCTATCACTCATTCCTAAAATTTCAGGCATTTCTGAAGATATCATTATAATTGCTTTTCCTTGTTTCTTTAATATATTTATAAGATCATAAATTTCCTTTTTAGCTCCTACATCTACTCCTCTAGTAGGTTCATCTAATATTAAAACTTCTGGTTGTGTCATAATAGCTTTTGCAATAGCTACTTTTTGTTGATTTCCTCCACTTAGATTTTTAATTATTTGATCTATACTTGGAGTTTTTATAGACATTTTATTTATATAATCTTTTACATCGCTTCCTTCTTTAGTTTTATCTATCCTCACTAAAGTTGAAATTTTATCTAAAGAAGATATAGTCATATTTTCCTTTACAGAAAGTCCTAGTATTAATCCTTCTGATTTTCTGTCTTCACATACATAAGCTATTCCTTCTTTTAGTCCTTCCTTTGGAGAATTTATACTCACCTTTTTACCATTTATAAAAATGTCACCTGCATCTTTACTTATCGCTCCATATAAAGTTTTTGCAAGTTCTGTTCTTCCAGCTCCCATAAGTCCTGAAATTCCAAGTATTTCTCCTTTTTTGACTTCGAAATTTATATCTTTTACATATTGGTTACTAAGATTACGAACCTTCAATACTGTCTCTCCAGTTGAAGCATGTACTTTTGGAAACTGTTCTGTAAGTTTTCTTCCTACCATCATTTCAATTATTTTATCTTCATCCAAATTAGAAACCTTTTCCTCACCTATATACTTTCCATCTCTTAAAACAGTGATATCATCACATATTTCAAATATTTCCTTTAATCTGTGAGAAATGTAAACGATTGCCTTGTCTTCATTCTTAAGTTCATTTATAACTTTAAACAAGCTTACTGTTTCTTTATCTGTTAAAGCATCTGTAGGCTCATCCATTATTATTATTCTTGCATTCAAAGAAAGAGCTTTTGCTATTTCAACCATTTGCTGTTGTCCTAAACTAAGGTTCCCCAATAGTTCCTTAGGACTTTTATCTACTCTTAACTTCTTCAAAAGTACTTCAGCATCCTTATAAAGCTTTGTCCAATCTATTTTCCCGAATGAATTTAAAGGTTCTCTTCCTAGAAATATATTTTCACCTATCGTTAACTGAGGAATTAAATTAAGCTCTTGATGTATTATTGCTATTCCTTTTTCTTGTGCATCTTTAGGTCCTCTAAGTTCTATTTTCTGTCCTTCATAATACATTTCACCATCATTCTTCTTATATACACCACTTAATATTTTCATTAATGTTGATTTACCTGCTCCATTTTCTCCAAGTAATGCCATTACTTCTCCAGTGTATAACTTCAAATCAACTCCGTCTAAAGCCTTTACACCTGGAAATTCTTTAGTTATGCCTCTCATCTCTAAAATTGGTTTTTTCATATTTTTCACCTCTTAAAAGACTACTCCAGATTTTAATATCACGTTAGCATATGGTGTAAACTCTCCTGTTCTAACTACAGCCATAGAATCTTTTGTTATATTTTTAAATTCTTCATGTTTTACTTTTACTATTTTTATATCACTAAATCTCTTTAATATTTCTTCATATAACTTAGGACTTACCTCTTCCATTTCAGAAGCTACGATAATTTCTTCAACTTTTAATTCTTCTAATACTATGTCTAATGTATCTAAAAATGAAGGAATTCCATTTTTCAGAGCTAAATCTATTCTTTGAGTATTTTGTGGAATAGGAAGACCACTGTCACAAATAGTTAGCATGTCTGTATGTCCCATCTTAGATATGGTATAAGATATTTCGCTGTTGATAAGTTTTCCTTTTTTCATTAGTCATTCACTCCTTTGAAGTTTATAACATCTTCTAAATATGGTAATGAGCTTTGTGCTCCTTCTTTTGTTACACTAAGTGCACCAACTTTTGATGCAAAATCTATAGCCTTATCTATATTTTCTTGATTTGCTAGAGAAACTGCTACTGCTCCTGTAAAACTATCTCCTGCTGCTGTTGTATCTACTGCGTTTACTTTGTATGCTTTATACATCTTGTTCATATCTTTGTTTATATATAAAGCTCCTTTTGATCCTAGAGTAACTATAAGCTCTTTAACTCCTTTATTCATCAGTGCTTTTGCTGCATCTAATATATCTTCATCTTTTTTTATTTCAATTCCACTTAATATTTCAAGTTCTGTTTCATTTGGAGTTAATAGATCTACATTTTTTATTATTTCATCTCCTAATTTAACTGCTGGAGCTGGATTTAATATTGTATATTTATTTAACTTTTTCGACTTTTGAAGTGTATATCTCACTGTATCTATTGGTACTTCAAGTTGAACTACTACTATATCTGATTCTTTTATTACATCTATACAATTATCTATATCATCTTCTTTAAGTTCATAGTTTGCACCTGGAGCAACTACGATACTGTTATCTGCATCTTCATTAACTGTAATCATTGCAACACCTGATGATATATTTTTTTCTTCTTTTACATACTCTACATTTACTTTATCTTTTTTAAGAGAATTTAATAATTCTTTTCCGAATCCATCTTGTCCAACTTTTCCTATCATATTTACTTTTCCATTTAGTCTTGCCATGGCAACAGCTTGATTTGCACCTTTGCCTCCTGGAACTTCTTTAAAATTTGATCCAATTACTGTTTGTCCGACTTTTGGCATTTTCTCTACATTAACAACTAAATCCATATTTAAACTTCCTACTACAGTAATTTTTTTCATACTTTTCACCTCTTTGAAGTAGATTTTCTAACTACAAGCTGTGTAGACAAATCTATGTGTTTTATATTTTTTTCTTTATTTTCAATTGCATCTATAAGTATCTCAATAGCTTTATATCCCATTTCATAATTAGGTTGTCTAATTGTAGTAAGTTCTGGATCAATCAAATTTGACATATATATATCATCAAACCCTACTACACTTACATCACTTGGAACATCTAATTTCATTTCCTTTAAAGCTTTAATTGCTCCTATTGCAATCAAGTCATTTCCACAAAATACACTAGTGTATTCAAGCTCTGTTCCTATATCCTTTATTACTTTATATCCCCATTCACTTTTGTAACTTCCTTCTCTTATATACTCTTCTTTGAATTCTACATCAAACTCACTTAAAGCTTTTTTGTATCCTTTTAATCTATCCGATGCCGTCTTACTTTCTAATGGACCTGATAAGTATAGTATTTTTTCATGTCCTAATTGTAGTAAATGTTTAGTTCCTTCATATCCTCCCATAAAATTGTCTACAGTAACCTTTCCTATTATCCCGTCTATATTTACATCTCTATCAACTAAGACTATTGGAACAACTGATTTTTTCTTACCTTGAAAACCTTTTCCTCTTTCAGATGCTGCTGTAAATACTATTCCATCTACCATTTTTTCAACTAGCATATTAATATATTCTTCTTCTTTATCTGAATCATCATCTGTATTGCAAAATATCATATTATACCCTTTTTCATTAGCCTTATCTTCGGCTCCTCTTGCAAGTTCAGGGAAGAAAGGGTTTCTTATATCTGGTATTACAAGACCTATAGTATTTGTTTTTTTGGTAACTAAACTTTTAGCTATTTTATTAGGTCTATAATTATGTTCTTCAATTAAATTCAGTACTCTTTCTCTTGTAGAATCACTTATATCCTTATCTTTATTATTAAGTATTTTTGATACTGTTGTTGTAGATACACCTGCCAGTTTTGCAATGTCTTTTATTGTAATACCCATTATACTTTACCTCCACTTTAGGTAAACGTTTTACTAAAACGTTTACCTAAAGTATATCATCACCTAAAACATATTTCAACATTTTTTTTATATACTACTAAGCTCTAAGCATTATTGTATATTATTGAATTAATACAAATAGAGGGAGCCATTAGGCATCCCTCTATTTGTATAATCGAATTATGAAATTTTCTTAATTAACCAAATCGGCAGTTCAGCCTTATACCCTTTTATTATCTTCACTAAAATCAATATTATTTTTTAATTTATCATGATATTTATCAACATACATTTTTCCATTTTCATCTATCGTTGCATACATTACTTCTTCAGTCCTTTTTACCCCATAAGCTCTGAGTTTATTCATGAGATCTTTACCACTTAAATTTTTTTTCTTTAAATTTTCATATATAACTTGACCTCCTATAATGATTTCGGTAGGAATAGACTCAGCTTTTGCTTTTATATTTAAATCTTTCAATGTCACAGTATTTTTCTCAGTTTTTTTAAAAACGCTTAGTTTTCCATTCATTTCTAATATGCCATAAGCAACATCTTCTGGCGATAAACAATTATTTTGTCTCAAAAGCACAGTAATTTCATCTATATTATATCGAATTCGCTTTAAATTATTTTCAAGTACTTTACCATCCTCTATAACTAATATAGGTTCACCTTCTGTTACTTTTCTAAAACTTCTATTTTTCAGTGAAATTAATGAAAAAACTCCTGTAAGTAATCCAAATAAAATAAGCCCAGTAAAATGCTGCATCGTATTATTATCAAGATCAGTAGCTAATGTTGCAGCGATTGAACCAAAAGTTATACCATTTATATATTCATAAAATGTTAATTGAGCAACCTGTTGTCTTCCTAAAAGCCTAGTAATGAACAATATCGCAAAAAAAGCTAAAAATGTCTGAATAATGATTTCTAAATATAATTTCAATTTAAACCAACTCCTATATAAATTTATTAAGCATATTAATCTCTTCTAATAAGTGTGAAATCTAAAACTGTATAAAATTCAACTTACATATATTATTTTGCTACTATTTGAGAATACTATACTTAAATAAAAATTTTTTAATGAGGTGAATTAAGATGAGTTTACTTTATGAGGCTATTTTTACGATTTCGTTTATAATAGTAGGATTTATTCTTCTGTATGTGTTGACGAAAAAAGAAATGATATAATTTAAAAAGAAGATGATTAACTAAATCATCTTCTATTTAAGCCATGTAAATGTATAGTGTATATAGTTGTTTTTATGGGTTCAACTTATTAGCAATCATAGATAAACCTTTATCTATTGCATCTTGCACTAAAGAATGACAGCACTTACCTAAAGGGTTTTTAGTCTCACATTGCCCATTCTTCATAGCACCTGTCAATTTAATTACATCTTTCATTTCTCTTGCTCCATCATTTAATACTGAATATATCACCTGTTTTTCTGTTACTTTATTACAATAGCAAACATACTTAGGGTCAGCATATTTCTTAAACCATATTGGTACATTCATATCATCTTTATTAAATCTAACATCTAATTTTAGATTATAATAAACAACCTCACATTCTTCATTCATACATAAATAATAATTTTCTTCTCCAACCTGTTTTCTTTTATCTTCAGATACAATATGATTTACTGTAATATTTTTTACTCCATTACCTACTTTATTACATACAGGGCATAAGTTATCTTGTTCTATCTTACTGATAGATTGTAATTTAGTTTCTCAACAAGATTGTTTTAGAGTTTTATCTATCATTAATTGTTTTTCTCCTTTTTAAATTTTTATAATAATAATTTTACCACATACTAAAAGGTCCTGGTAATTTAAATAGATTTTTATTGTAACACAACTCAACTTTTAATATATTTATTAATATATAAGTAACGATTTATATAAATTACTATTTATGTTACGATATAGATATAAAATTACAAATATGTTGAAATTTTGGTCAATTAAATTTAAGTAAAGCTATTCAACTAAGCTTAAGGAGGAAAATCATGTCTAATGAAAAGTTAAAAAATGCATCTGCTTGTTGAGGTCCTAACAAAGAAGGTATTAGTGAATACCTTGATCATAGTAAAGAAAACTGTTTAATTTGTAATAGTAAGCTTGAATATCTAGAAACTGGAAAGAAGTTTACATGTATAAGATGTGGCGAAAAAGAAAATGGATATGTTTATTGTCCTAATAATCATTATATTTGTGATGATTGCCATGGCAAAGATGCTTTTGATTTAATCCAAAAACTATCTTTTTCTTCAAAAGAATCTAACCCTTTAATTATTGCAGAAAAAATATTAAATGTATCCTCTATTCCTATGTTAGGCTGTGAGCATGCTTGGATTACTGCAGGATCATTTTTAGCAGCTATAAGAAATCATGGAAGCATTAAAATTACAGATAATCAAATTAAGGAAGCATTAACTCGTACAAAAAAACAAGCAATAGGTGCTTATTGTGGGTTAACAGGTATTTGTGGAATAGCCCCTGCTATAGGCGCTTGCTTTAGCGTTATTCTAGGTGCAGCATGTCCTAAAGATAAAGAAACTGCTGATACTATGCATATTGTTTCTCAAGTAATTGATGCAATTGCTAATGAAACAGGTCCATGCTGCTGTAAAAATTTTATGCGTACTTCATTAACTTTAAGTTGTAATCTTGCTGAAAAATATCTTAATATAAAGCTGCCACATGACATAAATATTTATTGCTCTGATAGTCAACGACATCCTAATGGTTGCCGAAAAACTAAATGCTATTACTATAAAAGATTTTAAAATTTAAACTTATAATTACATTCTTATTTATCTATATATCTGCTTTACATAAAATGAAATTCATTCCAATTTTTTCCCAAATATGAATAAAATTTAAAATTTTTTTAAATAAAGGTACTAAAAAAATATATATGATGCGTATTGTATAATAGATTAATAAATAAGGGAGGTAAAATTATGAAAAAAATAGTTAGTTTTATATTGGCAGTTATGTTAGTACTTCCAATGACTTTAACACCAAGTTATGCTAAATCTAAAGATGGTTTTATTCCACCTGGATTAGCCAAAAAAGGAGGATTACCACCGGGAATAGCAAAAAAGTTTAGAGATATTGGTGAATACGAGTGGGCTCAAAGATCTATAGAAAGAATGTACTTAAAAGGTATAATAAAAGGAATGAATGACAATGAGTTTGCTCCTTCTAAAAATGTTACTAAAATAGAATCATTAGCAATGATTATTCGTACAATGGGATGGGATGATGAAGCTAATGAATGCCTTAATTTAATAAAAAAAGGTAAAAAAGATGATAAATTAGAAAAAAAATTGCAAGATTGGGGAAAAGGGTACATAGAAGTGGCTCTTGATAAGGGAATAATTGATGAAGTTGATATATGGCAGGATAATTTTACTGCACCTGCAACAAGACAAGAGGTAGCTAAATATATTATAAGAGCTTTAGGATATGAAGAAGAAGCACAGGAATATATGAAGGAAGACCTTAGATTTAAAGATACATCAGCAGTTCAAATAGGAAATGTAGGATATATCTACTTAATTGATAAAAAAGAAATTATGTCAGGATATCCAGATAATACATTTAGACCAAATCAATCTGTCAAAAGAGTAGAAATGGCTAAATTAATTGATAATTTAGATGAAAAGTTAAATGATGAAGAAATCGAAGATGATGATGATAAAGATGAAGTAGAAACAAAAGAAATCTTCAAAGGAAGAATAACTGAATTAGACTTAAAAGATGAAGAGATTGTTGTAAAAGTAGACAATAAAGAAAAATTATTTGAAATAGAGAATAATACAGTTATAAAAATAGATGGTGAAAAAGAAGATATTGAAGATTTATATGTTGGAATGAACGTTAAAATTATAGTAGAAGATGAAAAAGTAGTAAAGGTATATGCTTACTATAATGAAGAAGAATATAAAGGAACTATTTTAAGTGTTAATGTAGATAAAGATGAACTAAAAATAAAAGTAAATAACACTGAAAAAACTTTTAAAATAGACGAAGATGCAGATATTGAGTTAGATGAAGAAAATGTAAAATTAGACGAATTACAAGAAGGAATGGAAGTAGAAGTAGAATTAAAAGATGGAAAAATTATCGAAATAAATGCTGAATCTATAATCAAAGAATATGAAGGAAAATTAATAGAAAAAATCGAAGGAAAAGTAAATAAGCTTACTATTAAAATAGATGAAGATACTAAAACTTTCGAAGTAGATGAAGATGTAGAAATAGAATTTGATGATGAAGATGGTGAATTTGAGGATTTAAAAGTAGGTTCAGAAGTTGAAGTAAAAGTAGTAAATAATATTATTGTAGAAATAGAAGTTGAAGATTAATCTTTAAAATGAGCTATCTTAACACGGTAATATAAAAAAAAGTGTGTACACTTTCCATGAAAGGAAGGTACACACTTTTTTATTATGAAATACTTCCAATAGTCTTAATTGAATATTAATTCTACGATTTTTCAATTTATACTTTAGTGTAAATATTTGTATACGGTTCGTCGTTTTATTTGGATATTATCTCTATTCCATCTTCAGTTACAAGAATTGTATGTTCCCATTGTGCTGAAAGTGCTCCATCAGCTGTAAATGCTGTCCATCCGTTCTTTTTATCTATAATTATTTTATTACTTCCACCATTTATCATAGGTTCAATAGTAAATACCATACCTGGTACTAAAAGCATACCTGTTCCTCTTTCTCCAAAATGATATACAAAAGGTTCTTCATGAATATCAATTCCAACTCCATGCCCTCCAAACTCCCTAACTACAGAGTATCCATTACTTTCTGCATGTTCTTGAATAACTGCTCCTACATCCCCTAAGCAAGTTTTCCACGGTTTAATCTCATCTATTCCTTTATATAAGCACTCTTTGGTTACATCAACAATTTTTCTAGCTTCGTCACTCACCTTGCCAATTTCAAACATTCTTGATGCATCTGAATAGTATCCATTAAGCATAGTTGTTGCATCAACATTTATGATGTCTCCCTCTTTAAGAATTGTATCTTTGCTAGGTATGCCATGGCACACTTCATTGTTAATTGATGTACAAATACTCTTTGGAAAACCATTATAATTAAGATCTGCTGGTGTTCCTCCACGAGATACTGTGTACTCATGCGCTAATGTATTTATTTCTTCTGTACTCATTCCCTCTCTAATATTCTTATTAATAGTATCTAAGAGATCATTGTTAATTTTAGCACTTTTTCTTATACCTTCAATTTGCTCTTTACTCTTAATCATCTTTCTTGTTGGGACTCTATATCCTTGTTGCTTTAATTTTTTTAATTTCTCATCAAAATCCATATGACACTTTTTATATTTTAGCTCACTACCACACCAACATTTATCATTTCTACTTAAACTCATATGTCCTCTCTCCTTATTTGTATATTTAACTATATGTTAATATACCCTTAATCAAACCATTCAAATTCTCTATAAACAATAAATTAGATTTATATTATTTATTTAGTATACATCAAATCTCCCATTTTAATTTATTCTCATCTTTGGATATTGTTCTACAATCATTGTTTAATAAACTCAATCGGATATACTCATATTATATCTACGTCAATATTATAGATACAAAAAGAAGTGGAATATTAGAATTCCACTTCTTTTTATATAGTCAAAGTTTATTTATTTCTTACATGCTTTTTAATTCGCATCTAGTTTTTTTGAATCATTTAATTCAGACACTACTGATTCTATTGAATTTAAGTTTTCAACTAATTATATAGTAATTATTCATTTATATAAGTCCCTACTATTTCCCCATAATATAATACATGATAGTCATCATTTGAATATTTTTTTTCTTTTATTTCACTATCAATTATACATTTAGGATCCATTTCCTGTTTGTAAACTATTTTACATTCAATGTGAAGGTCACATTCTTCTATTATAGGCGAATTTATATTTTTGCTATCTACTGCATTTATATTACATTCTTTAAATTTATCTATATCTCTTCCTGATTTAGTTCCACATATACTCAATGCTTCCTTTAACTGACTTTTTATTGGAAAGCTTACAGAAAAATCTTTAGCATTTTCTATTAATTTATATGTATGTCTTGAATATCTTACCATGGCAGTAAAAACAGGCTTATTCCACATAAAGCCTATATTTCCCCAAGCTATTGTCATTGTATTTACATTTCCTTCATTATCTTTAACATTTAAAAATGCTCCCTTTTGAAGCTGATCTAAAAGTTCTTTAGATAATTCATTATATTTTATTTCTTTCACAGAAATCACTCCTTAAAATTTATAATTCTCTTCTATACAGAATTTAATATATATTAAATTTACCACTTAGTCGCATATCCATCAAGCTAAGAAACATATTTTATCTAAATATTTTTATTACTTTTTTAATTTCACTACTGCATTCAAATAATTTCTGTCTATTTTTTTAAACAATTTATATGTTTTCATTTTTGAATTGGTTAAAATTTCTAATTATTAGTAATTCTTGTTGTTGGATATGCTAATTGAATATCCTCTTCCTCTCCAAAGATACGAAGAATATCTTCCCATATATCATTCACGGTATTACGAATTTGACGTGGTAGACACAGGTACCTTATAGTTAACTGTATACCACTTTCTTTAACATCTGTATATACAATCGGAGTTAGTTTTTTATAATGGATCATATAATCCTTCTTTGCTTTATCTACCATTCTAGAGGCCTCATCAGATAAGTGCAAAGAATGATTATTACTTATATCTGTTAAAATCTTTTTAGCCTTTTCCCAATCACTTTCAAAAGTAATAAGAACCTTTATTTCATTCCAAATATATTTAAATCCTTTATTGTAGTTAACTAATGAGTGTGAAAAAATATAATAATTTGGAATAATAATAATCCGCCCTGTGCTCTGCTCCCCATTTTCAAATGATGATACCTCCATTAAACTAAATTGGAACACCCTTATATCAATAACATCACCTTTTTGTTTATTTATACTTATTCGATCGCTTACTTTAAATGGTTTTCTAATAATGATAAATACCCATGCTGCAATATTTGAAAATAGATTTTTTAAAGCAATAGCAATACCAGCTGATACAAGCCCTAAATAGGTTGTTAAACTAGTTGTAGAATTCGACCAAAGAAATATACAAACAATAACAAAAATAGAACTAAAAAAATAATAAACTCTTTTTCTAACTAAATAATACTTATTCTTATCATTAATATTAGTATAAAGAATATGATTAATAACTTTAATACTTAACATAATAGCTATAAGAGCTAAAAAAGTCCAAAAAATCTTTATCAACAAATTATTTCCACTTATATATGTCAGAGTTGAATTCATTAATATAACTCCTTCCAATATAGATTATCATTTATATAAATACTATATCGACTCTAACCAAATTATTCTATATTTTTATTATAATAAAAAAAGTATATCTTAACTTTAATATTTTATTTACAGATATATATTTTCTTTTAATATTCTACAATATTTAATATTTTGCTCTTTGAATTGATTATTGATTTATCATTTTGGACAATTTCTAATATAATTGTTCCATCAAAATCAGGCAGTATTTCTTTGAAAATGCATTTATAACCTAATTCCATTCTCTTTAAATATTTTTACTACTTTTCTAATTTCACCTGAAAGTTTCATCACTGTATTTGAATCAATTATTTCACTTTCACAAATCAGATGAATTATTAAATCTTTGTTATTAAGTAATTTTGCTGCCTTTACTAGCGTATGAGCATGTTCTTCAAATTCGTTAATGTCTAAATTCGCATGAATTATTATTGGAAAACCACAGTATTTTATAAATTCTACTTTAGAATCCTCCTAACAATTAACTTCAAATCAATTACTTAGTAATATTCCATTCAATATCTAACATACTATAAACAACATGACTCACATAATGATCATATAGCCATTCTACTTCTCTTAGTATTCCTTCATTCTTAAATCCCAATTGCTTTGGTATTGCTCTACTTTTTACATTCCCTTCTGCACACCTTATCTCAACTCTATGTAAGCCCAACTCTGAAAAAGCATAATCAACCATAGCTTTACAAGATCTTATCATTATGCCAAGACCAGTAAATTCAGAACCTAACCAATATCCAATATTCACTTTTTTATGTGAGCGATTCAGTTCATGATATCCAATTACACCTGCAAACTCACCTCTATACCATATACCTGCTGTAAAACCTTCATTATTAGCAAACTGCTCAAGACATGATTTAATAAATTTATTGACATCTTCACAACTCTTGGTATTATCTACCCAAGGTAGCCATTGTCTTAAATAATTTCTATTCTTATCAATCAATAAGTAATCTTCTTTTGTATGTATCTCTTCTAAGATCTTCAATTCAATATCTTCATCTATTATCTTTTTAAACATTATTATCTGCCCCTTCACCAAGTAATTTGTTATAATCAATCTATTTAACAAGTTCAATCGAGCTTCCCATGATAGACATAATGTATCTAATTTTTTCTATATCATTATTATACATGAAATATATGAATTTTTTGTAATGAAATACAAAATGTAATTTACAAAATAATGCACATTAAAATGTTAGGCTAATTTTCATTTAACGTCTTACTATATTGCCTTATTCAAAAATTTAACATATTTACTATTGTATATAATTCTTTTGTCCTTGAAAGACTATTAAAAGATATATAATTCATAGGAGTGATATAATGAGTCAAATTTCATTAGATATGTTGGCACCACCTATTGCAGCACAAGGGTATGTAAATGGAATCCAAAAACAGATCTCCCTTAAAGACTATGCAGGACAATGGCTTATACTCTTTTTTTATGGCAGTGACTTCACTTTTGTCTGACCAACAGAATTGGCAGCAGTTGCTGATAAATATACTGAAATCACTGGGCTTGGAGCAGATGTTTTAGCTATCAGTACAGATAGTATTTATTCTCATAAAGTATTTCATGAAGTTTCTCCAAGTGCAAAAAAAGTAATGTATCCTTTGCTTTCTGATAGAACCCTTAATATTTCTAGATCCTATGGTGTTTTGGACGATAAAAGTGCATCATCCTACAGAGCTACTTTTATCATTGATCCCAATGGGAAAATAAAACTATGGGAAGTCTATCCTTCTACTGTAGGTAGAAATATTGATGAAACAATTCGAGCATTAAAAGCAATACAATATAATTCTCAAAGTAATGAAGGTACACCAGCAAATTGGCAACCTGGTGAAAATGGAATAAAACCTGATCTACAACTTGCAGGAAAAATATGATATATAAATTTTGGAAATAACTTTTATAGTGCAAAAACACCATTCCAAAATAATTCACATTAAAATGTTAACGAAGTAGTGTCATTTTAATGTGTATTATTTTGAGATTAAGAACAAAAAAAGACTCTGATGTATAGCAACATCAAAGCCCTCATTTAGAATTATCTTTTAACTACAACAGCAGTACCCATTCCACCACCAATGCACAAAGTAGCAAGCCCATAACCACAATTTCTCCTTCTCATCTCATGAAGTAATGTCACAAATATTCTAGCTCCAGATGCTCCTATTGGATGACCTAGTGCTATTGCTCCACCATTTACATTTACCTTATTCATATCAAGATTTAATTCTTTTGCAACTGCTATAGACTGTGCTGCAAAAGCTTCATTAGCTTCTATCAAATCCATATCATCAATACTTAAGTTAGCTTTATCAAGAGCTTTCTTGACAGCATCAACTGGTCCTATTCCCATAATAGATGGGTCTACTCCTTTTGATGCATAACTAACTATAGTTGCTAAAGGTTCAAGCCCTAACTCTTCACACTTTTCCTTACTCATTATAACAAGAGCTGCTGCACCATCATTTATTCCAGATGCATTTGCCGCTGTTACCGTTCCATCCTTTTTAAATGCAGGTCTTAGTTTTTGTAATTTTTCTAGTTTAGATCCATACTTTATAAACTCATCTTTATCAAATACTATAGGGTCTTTTTTTCTCTGAGGAATAACAACAGGAACTATTTCATCATCAAACTTTCCATCTAACTGTGCCTTTTCAGCCTTATTTTGAGATTTAACTGCAAATTCATCCTGCTCTTCTCTAGTTATAGAGTACTTTTCAGCCAAATTCTCAGCTGTAATTCCCATATGATAGTCATTAAAAGCATCCCAAAGTCCATCTTTTATCATAACATCCTTTAGATTTCCATCACCCATTCTATATCCCCATCTAGCATTCTCGAGTAAATAAGGTGATTTTGACATATTCTCAACTCCACCTACTACAACAATATCATTATCTCCTGATAATATAGTTTGTGCAGCAAGTGATACACTTCTAAGGCCTGATCCACATACCTTATTTATACTCATTGCAGGAATACTATCAGGCATACCGGCACCTAGTGAACACTGTCTAGCTATATTTTGACCAAGACCCCCTTGAAGAACACATCCAAATATAACTTCATCTACATAATTTGAACTCACATTAGCTCTTTTTAAAGCTTCTTTAATAACCAAACTTCCAAGTTGCTTAGCTTCTACATCCTTAAGTGATCCTCCATAATTTCCTATAGGTGTTCTAACTGCCGAGACAACTACAGCTTCTCTCATATAAAATCCCCCTTAATATTTATAAAATCCGTTCTTTGTTTTTCTTCCCAATAAATTCCCCCTGACCATCTTTTTAAGAAGAGTATGTGGTCTATATTTGTCATCCCCAAATTCTTCATGTAGTATCTCCATTATGAATAAAACAACATCATTTCCTATAAGATCAGACAACTCAAGCGGTCCCATAGGATGACCAGCACCTAGCTTCATAGCTTTATCTATCTCCTCATTAGTAGCTATTCCATCACCTAAAATACCTATAGCCTCATTAATCATAGGAATCAATATTCTATTAACTACAAATCCAGGAGCCTCTTTGACCATAACAGAATCCTTACTTATTTGAATGCATATTTCATTCACCTTATCTACAGTCTCTTTTGACGATGCTATTCCTTGTATTATTTCAACTAATTTCATAACAGGAGCCGGGTTGAAAAAATGCATCCCTATTACCTTATCAGGTCTTTTTGTTGAAAGGGCTATTTCTGTTATGCTAAGAGATGATGTATTGGTTGCAAGTATTGCATCTTCTTTTACTATTTCATCTAATTTTTTAAACAATTCTTTTTTTAACTCTATATTCTCAACTATAGCTTCAATCACAATATCACATTCTTTTAATTCATTGATTTCTAAACAAGTGTCGATTCTTTTTAGTATATCTTCCTTATCTTTTAATGTGATTTTTTCTTTTTTAACTTTTCTATCTAAATTTTTATCTATAATATTAAGTCCGTTTTTTATTTCGCTTTCACTAATTCCATTTAATATAACATCGTATCCTCTTTCTATAAAAACCTGTGCAATTCCACTTCCCATAGTTCCAGTTCCTATTACCCCTATCTTCATAAAACTTACCCCCTATTTATTTTCAAAGTTTGGCTTTCTCTTTTCATCAAATGCAACCATTCCCTCTTTTTGATCACTTGTGCTAAAGCAAGAGGCAAAGCATTCAACCTCATAATCAGTGTATAGATTTTTATTATAGGCAAAGTTAATAGCCTTCTTAGCCTGTTTTACAGCAATAGGAGCTTTCTTTATTATCTTATTTGCCATTTCTATTGATTCTTTTATAGGATCTTCTTCTATTTTATTTAAAATCCCTAAACTTAAAGCCTCTTTTGAATCTATCATATTCCCTGTATATATCATCTCCTTAGCTTTTGAAATCCCTATGACATTTGATAGTCTTTGAGTTGCTCCAAATCCTGGAATTATACCAAGACCAACCTCAGGTTGAGCAAATTTAGACTTTTCATTTCCTATTCTAATATCACAAGCTAGTGCAAGTTCTAATCCCCCACCTAAGCAATATCCATTTATAGCAGCTATTACAACCATTTGTAAGTTTTCTATTTTTTTGAATACATTGTTTCCAAGCTTTGAAAATCTCATAGCTTCAACACATCCCATATCTTTCATCTGATTAATATCTGCTCCAGCTACAAAAGCCTTTTCGCCTTCTCCAGATATTATTAAAACATGAAGATTTTTGTCTGCTTCTATTTCATCTAAAAGTATATTTAACTCAGTCAAAGTATTTCTATTTAAACTGTTCATATACTTAGCTCTGTTTATTTTTAAAATACCTATATTATCATTAATTTTTTCATATAATAAATTTTCCATAATATCCCCCCTATACAATTTCTTTATTAACCATCTCTGTAACTGCAAATGTTGCTACATCATCTGCGTATTTTCCAGCACCAAATCCAGCATCATATCCAAGTTCTTTAGCTAATTCATGATCTATTCTAGCTCCTCCACATATTAAAACAACGTTATCCCTTAATCCCTCAGCCTCTAATATCTCTACTAAATTAGTTAAATTATCTATATGTACATTTTTTTGAGTTACAGTTTGAGATACTAAAAGCACGTCTGCTTTAAGCTCTATAGCTTTTTTTATGAACTCTTCATTTGGAACTTGACTTCCAAGATTATAGGCTTCTATCATATCGTATCTTTCAAGGCCATAGTGTCCTGCATATCCCTTCATATTCATTATTGCATCTATTCCAACAGTATGAGCATCAGTTCCAGTACTAGCTCCTACAACCACTACTTTTCTCTTTATATTATCTCTTATATATTCATCTACTTCTTTCATAGACATTGTATCTACTTCTACAGTTTCAACATGCACACTAGTATAATCAACAGTATGATTTAGACTTCCATATACAACATAATATGTAAAGTCTTTATCTAAACTACCATGATAAGCTACAGATGGATCGCTAAGTCCCATTTTTGAAGCAAGTATCTTTGCACACTCTATACCCTTTTCATCATCTTTAACAGGAAGAGTAAAGCTTAATTGAACCTTTCCATCGTTCATGGTATCTCCATAAGGCTTTATTTTTGTTAGATCAAGAGTTTTATCAAACTCCTTACTATCCATCGAGTAAAGTCCACCGCTCATTATCTCTTCCCTCCTAACATAATATCTATAAATGGATTAAAATATTTTTTGTCCTTTTCTATAACTCCATCAATACCTTTACCTGAATCCATAGGTCTTTTTATTCCAGCAAAAGTTCCTTTCTCCAATGTTTTAAATAATCCTTGTACTTCTATTTCTTTTAATAATTCGTATGCTTTGTTCAATACCTCATTAGCTCTATTTTCTATTATTCCATCTTTTTTAAACGTTATCTCTTCCCCCAAAGAACTCATTGCATTGAATACATAACTAGCATTTTCTATTGAAAGTGCTCTATCTGACATAAAAGGTGTGTGTAACGCTTCTGTTAGCATACCTAAAAGATGTATCTTTTGATTTGTCATTATAGTTATCATATTAAACATAGCATCTTGTATATGACCTTTAAATATGTTTCCAGTCATAAACTTTGTAGGTGGCATATATTTTAACGGAGCCTTAGGGAATATTTCTCTAGCCATTTGTGCTTGTGCAAGTTCTAGTAAAAAACCATCCTTTATATCAGGATTCATTTCAAAAGCATGGCCCAGTCCCATAAGTTCCTCTGATAGTCCTGCAACCAAAGCAAATTGTTCATTTATAAATTGAGATGCAAGTACAGTATGAGCTTCTTCTACGGCATCAGCAGTAGTCAAATAATTGTCTTCACCTGTATTTATAATTACTCCTGCATATCCATTTATAGCTCTTGAGAAGTATTGATCTATCATAGTTCTTTTCATATTTATATCTCTAAATAATATTCCATAAAGGGCATCATTTAACATTACATCTAATCTTTCAATCGCTCCCATGGCCGCAATTTCTGGCATACAAAGCCCTGAACAATAATTACAAACTCTTATATATCTTCCAAGCTCTTCTCCAACCTCATCAAGAGCCGCTCTCATAAGCCTAAAGTTTTCTTGAGTTGCATAAGTTCCTCCAAATCCTTCAGTAGTTGCACCATATGGTACATAATCGAGTAGACTTTGACCAGTAGTTCTTATAACTGCTATTATATCCGCTCCTTGTTTTGCAGCAGCCTTTGCTTGAATTATATCTTCATATATATTTCCAGTAGCCACTATTACATATAAATATGGTCCTTCCTTATCTGAAAATCTACTTAAATACTCTTCTCTTTTCATTTTGTTAGCGTCTATTTTATCCATAGTAGCCTTTATCGTAGGTACTAAACTCATCTTTATATCGAACAAATCATGAATAGGAATTTTAGTTATATCCATTTCCTTTTTGCTAATTCTATTTGCTACCTCTTGTGCGCTTATTTCATAAGTTAACATTGCATTTCCAACAAATAAAGCAGCCCCTAAAGATAACATATTCTGACTTTTTATACTGTCTACAACTATATTCGAAAGAGGTACACCGTATTCATCAACCCCATCTATTCCTAATAACCTACACACAGTTCTCTCAACTGCCACTGTAGTATGACCGTTTATAAAGTTTTGCACATCATTTGCTATATTTTTTGCACACTGCCTAGCTTTATCTACAACCTCCCAGTTTAAATTAACTTTGCTTTTCATTTATTTTCATCCCCCCAGCAATTATTTAATAGTATTTTTTTGCTATATTAACTATTGATTCTTCAAGCCCCATAAGAATAGATATATTTAGTGCATCCTTTGGAACCTCACAATCACTTGTAACTTTTTCTAACCTGTAATCCATATTGTCCTGTATTATTTGTATAGATCTTGATTTATTCAAATAAATTTTATATTTTAATGAATCAAAATCTACATCTTTAAGTCCTATAACTTGATAATGAACTGTATTATAATCCACAACGCCATCATAATGAGTAGATATTATGCTTATACTCTTAAAATTTTCTAGATACTCACAAACAGATTTTACTAATATAGATCCTTCCTTTGGGTTTGTACCTCTTGCAAATTCATCAAGAGCAACAAATCCATTTCCTCTTTTTATAGACTCTACAACTTCTTTTAACTTATGTATTTCAGCTCCGAATGTACTAAGTCCCTTAGTAACAGATTGCATGTCATCAGATATAAAATATATAAAATCTAGTATTGGGAATACAGCTTTTTTGCAGAATACAAAGAACCCCATTTGTCCAAGCATCAAATTCAATACTATAGTATTTAAACTAATACTCTTTCCCCCCATATTAGCTCCAGTTATTACTGTTGATCCGCTGTTCAAATCTATGCTTATAGGTACGAATTTTTTATTGTTTTTTTCAACAATATCTTTTACATATGGATTTATACTCTCCTCTATGATTATATTCATATCATCACAAATTTCAGGCTTTACTGATTCATACTTAAGTGCTAATTTTGCTTTTCCTATCAAAAAATCAAGTTTTGCTAAAGAATTTATGTTGATTTTTATATCATCTACAAATTTATTTATTTCATCTGATAAATATTTCTTTATTCTTAGTTCTTCTTTTTCCTCAAGTATTACAATTCCTAATCTTTCTTCCTTTAAGTTGTATATTATTTCTTCATCTATTTGATTAAATATTTTCTGCTCTATTTCCCGTTTTCTATATCTTATTTTTCTTAAATTATCACTATATGAATCGTATATGTAAAATGTAGGTATTCTTCTTTTTTCTGGATCCAATAAATCTATTATCTTATCTGGTGATTTAAAGTTTATATCATATATATTTATATCCATTTCTTTATATATATCTATTAACTCCTCAATCAAAATGCAAAAGCATTTTATCTCAAATATTTCAACCTCATCTAAAACATTTGATCTTTCACACCTTTTAAGAGACTTTCTTATATCTTTAAATTTATATAGTAAATTATCTATTTTCATATGATAATCTTTATTCTTTGTAAAGCTTTCTTTCATAGTTTCTATGTAGTTTAATTCTTTTATTAGAATATCTTTTTGATTTTTTTTATAAGTCTTTACATCCTTTTTCATCTGTAATCCATAAGGTGTTGAAACATCTAAATTTCTCATTATATAATTAAAACCTATCACTTCTCTTTGACTATCATCCAAAAATCTAATATTAGCCACCTCCGATAACGTCAAATACAGGTAGTTCAACTTGTGTTCTTATTTTTTGTAAGAATTTATTTTTATCAAATTCATATCCATATATTGATTTAGGATTCACACTTATTCCTATTAAGTTTATTTTGTTTATAACTTTTATACTTCCACCCGTTTTTAAGAATCTATACATTGTACTCTCACTCACAAACGACTTAGTAGCATCTTGTATTAATATAGTTATCCCATTATATAAATCAGTAGATTTCATTATATCTTGAATTAACTTATCAAGAAGTAGACCTTTTATAACTATATGAGTTGCACTTTCATTTAGATTTTGTACTATATATTTTGATGAGTCTATTGAAGTTAATAAGTTTAAATCTTTAAATTCTAAGTTTTTATATATAATCCCGACCTTTGATATGCTATTTGCAGTCTTTAATATATTCTTATCTTCTTCCATACCTAAAGACAGAGTTTTGACAGTGTGTACAGTCTTATTCACAACGTCATTCATACTTTTAGATACGCAAGCACCTGTGCAAAGTATTGTCGCATCTGTAATAGATGGAGATGCAAAAGTCTTTCTAGATAAGGCTCCATCTACTAATACAAGTTCAGCCCCCAGTTTTATAAGGCTATCACATATAGTCTTTATATCTTTATTAGAAGATGCTCCAGCTAATTCTATATATCCATCACTTAAAGATTTAAATAATATAACCTGTCCCATAGGAGTATTTATACCTGTAGTATTTAATATTTCCTTTGTTACATCACTACTTAAAAAACACATTTTACTAGTTGCAATAAACGTACCTTTAGAAATGTATATTTGTGGCTTATGAGTGCTTGTAACTACATCTTTTTCTTCTCCATCTCTACCTATTGAAGTAAGACCAAGGGTTGTTTTACCCTTGGTTTTACTCAATATATAATTTAAAGTTGTAGTTTTACCAACATTTTTATCCATGCCTATTATGGATATACTATTATAATTTTTAAGAGTTTTTATTAGATTCTTCATGATTTTTATGACCTCTTAACTTTCTCTCAAGGCCTTCTGGTTCAAGTGCCATCTTTTGATTATTTAAAAGACCTGAAACTCCTACCAGTTCTACTTTTTTGCCTGATTTGCAAACATCACATGAACATGATGGAATATAACTATCTGGCTCTTGGTATGTTGTAATTACTCCTTCGAAGTTTCTAAGTATTACCTTGTTATTGCTTTGAGAAATTACATAGTTTGGCATAACAGGTGTCTTTCCTCCACCTCCAGGAGCATCAACTACAAATGTAGGTACACAGTATCCCGATGTATGCCCTCTTAATCCTTCAATTATTTCTATTCCCTTTGATACACTAGTTCTAAAATGCTCAAGTCCCATAGATAAATCACATTGATATATATAATATGGTCTAACCCTTATTTTTACTAATTCATTTACAAGTTTTTTCATCAAATGAACACAGTCGTTTACCCCTCTTAATAGAACCGATTGGTTTCCAAGAGGTATACCTGCATCTGCTAGCATCTCACATGCTTTTTTAGATTCTGGAGTTATCTCATTAGGATGATTAAAATGAGTATTCAACCAAATAGGATGATATTTTTTAAGCATGTTTACTAGGTCTTCAGTTATTCTTTGTGGCATAACAACAGGCGCTCTAGATCCTATTCTAACTATTTCAACATGAGGTATTTCCCTTAATCTCTTGATTATATATTCAAGTTTGTCATTAGATATTAATAAAGCATCTCCACCAGATAATAATACATCTCTTATCTGAGGTGTTTCTTTTATATAATCAATAGCTTTATCTATTTGTTTCATAGGAAGGGTACAATCGTTTTGACCTGCAAATCTTCTTCTTGTACAATGTCTACAGTACATAGAACATTGATCTGTTACTAATAAAAGAGCTCTATCTGGATATCTATGAGTTAATCCTTCAACAGGAGAGTCTTCGTCTTCATGCAGAGGGTCGAGTAAATCAGCATCAGATTCATGAAGTTCAAGCGATGTTGGAACTGCTTGCCTTCTTATAGGATCATTCACGTCATTGATATCTATTAAAGATAAATAATATGGTGTTATAGACATTCTTAGAGTTCCAAGACACTTAATGGCACCTTTTTCTTCTTCCTCTGTTAAAGGTATATATTTTTTTAGTTCATCAACTGTCTCTATTCTGTTTTTTAACTGCCATTTCCAGTCATTCCACTGCTCATCTGTAACATTTTCAAATAACTCAAACCTTCTACTATTTTTCATAATATCCCCCTTCTATACCCTTATATATATTTAAATTTACTTTAAGCATATAAATCCTTAAATATGTTTCTAAGTGTGTCACACTCTCTTAAATCTTCTAATGTTATATCAGCATGTTTTTTGGTATATCCATTACCTATTATCATAGTTACATCTTTGCCTACACCTTCTGCCCCAAGTGCTGCTTTTGTAAAGCTTGTTGCCATTGAGAAGAAATATACTATACCTTCATCTCTAACTGGTAATATGCTAGACATTTCTGTATTCTCTACGTTTACGCAGTTAATAGATATGTCTACTTCTTTTCCATCATTAACTCTTAATACTTCATTTAAAACCTGAGTTGGATTTTTAGCATCTGCAACTACTATTTCATTGCAAAATCCAGTATAGTTGAGAAGATCTTTGCTTTTTTGATTTCTTACAAGCCCTATAACCTTTCCATTTTGACCAACAGCTTTTTTAGCTTCATAACAACAAAGTAATCCTGATTTTCCAGCAGCACCTAATATAAGTACCGTCTCTCCCTTTTTAGCTAATTTTCTAGTCTGTGCAGGTGCTCCAGCTACATCAAGAGCTGCAAGAGCTAGAGTTTCCTCCATATCATCTGGTAAGACTGAATATATGCCACTTTCAAACAATATAGCCTTTCCTTTTATTTCAACTCTATCTATTTCAGGCTTTATGTCTATAATTTCATCTATTTTAAGTGGAGTTAAAGAAAGTGAAACTAGTGTTGCTATTTTGTCCCCTTCTTTCAAATCTACTTTATCACTTACACTGTCCCCTATTTTTTCAACTCTTCCAATTAGCATTCCACCTGATCCTGTTACTGGATTTTGCATTTTTCCTTTTTCATTTACTATTTGAAGTATTCTAGATTTTATTTTTTCTACATTTCCTGAGCATTCTTCTTCTATTTGAGTAAAACTTGCAGAATCTATATTAAGAGCATCAACATCTATTAGTATCTCATTATCGTATATATTCATATCATTAGATATTCTATTTGCTGGTTGTGGCAAAACTTCTTTTGGCTCAATTACTCTGTGTGTTCCATATTTACATAATTTCATAGTTTATCCCCCTTTAATTTAGTTCATATATTTTAAATTTTCTGAAATTTTAAGATTCGCATCAGTTAATTCTTGTATTTGCTCAACTGTAATATCTTTATTTATCTCTTTTAATACAAGTCCCTCATTTGTAACCTCTATAACCCCATATTCAGTAACAATCAAATCAACTACTCCTTTTGCCGTAAATGGAAGACTACACTCTTTTAGTATTTTTGGCTTTCCTTTTGCTGTATGTATCATTGCCACTATAACTTTTTTTGCTCCTACTACTAAGTCCATAGCTCCACCCATACCAGGAACTAATTTCCCGGGAATTATCCAATTTGCAAGATTTCCTTTTTCATCAACCTGAAGAGCTCCTAAAACAGTAACATCTACATGTCCTCCTCTTATTAATCCAAACGACATAGAACTATCGAAGAATGCTCCTTCATTTAGTATAGAAACAAACTGTCCCCCTGCATTAGTTATATTCTCATCTATACCTTCATCTCTAACTAATCTTCCCATTCCAACCATTCCATTTTCAGATTGGAATGTAACATTAATATTATCAGGTATATAATTTACAACCTTAGTTGGAAGACCTATTCCTAAATTCACCAATTGTCCATCATTTAACTCCTTAGCTACTCTTTTCGCAATTATTTCCTTAGCTTCTTTTGGATCTATCATAAATCTATTCATCTCCTTTGACTATGTAATCAATCAAAACCCCTGGTGTCATTACTGATTCTTGATTTATCTCTCCTGTATCTACTAAAGACTGTGCTTCTACAATAACTTTATCTGAAGCCATGGCTATCATAGGATTAAAGTTTTTAGTAGTTCCTTTGTAATATGTATTCCCAAATTCATCTACGACACTTCCCTTAATCAGACCTATATCAGCCTTAAGAGGAAGCTCTAACAAATATTCTTTTTCATGTATATTTATTTTCTGCTTATTTTCTTCTACTAAAGTTCCAATCCCAGTCTCAGTAAGTACACCTCCAAGGCCAAACCCACCAGCTCTTATTCTTTCAATCAAAGTCCCCTGTGGAGATAATTCAACCTCCATTTTTCCCTCATTCATCAATCTTCCCGTTTCAGCATTAGTTCCTATATGAGATGCTATAACTTTTTTTACTTGATTATTAGCAATAAGTCTTCCAATCCCTTTGTCAACAAAACTTGTATCATTACCTATAATAGTCAAATCTTTTATATTCATATCTATTAATAGATCAATCAGTTTCTCTGGTGTTCCACATCCTAAGAATCCACCTATCATAATAGTAATTCCATCTTTGAATAAGCTTTTTAAAGAATCTACATCAACTACCTTATTCATATTCTCACCCCTTGAGTTTAAGTATTTTTCTAGCTTCATCACAAGAAGCTATCTCTCTTCCTAATACTTTAGATATTTTAACTGCCTTTTCAACTAACTCTGCATTTGACTTAGCTAAAACACCTTTTGATATGTACACATTATCTTCAAACCCAACTCTAACATGACCGCCTAAAAGTATTGATAGAGCTGCCATTTCAAATTCATATCTTCCAATTCCAGCAACAGTAAAAGTCGCATTTTTAGGTATACTTCCCTTTAAAAATAATAAATCTCTACAACTTGCACTTATTCCTCCATTAACTCCCATAACAAAGTTAAAATGCATATTGTCATCTATATATCCTTTCTTAAAAAGCCTTATAGCTGTATCTATCATACCTTTGTCAAATACTTCTATTTCAGGCTTTATATTAATCTCTTTCATTTTAATTGCAAACTCTTTAATCGTGTTTTCAGAATTTACAAATATATCGTCTCCTCCAAAATTACATGTTCCACAATCAAGTGTTGCCATTTCTGGATCCAAATATATAGGTTGAAGTCTTTCTTCATTACTCATACCAACTGCGCCACCAGTAGACGGTTGTATTATAACGTCTGGGCATCTATTTTTAATCTCATTTATACAAGCTCTAAATCTTTCTATATTTTGAGTTGGTTGTCCATTATCTTCTCTTACATGCAGATGTATTATACTGGCTCCAGCTTCATAAGCCCTTTGCGCTTCATCTCCTATCTCTTTAACAGTATACGGAACCGTAGGGTTATGAGCCTTTGTAACCTCTGCACCACATATAGCTGCAGTTATAATTAACTTATCCATATTTTACCTCCTTATCTTCTCTGCTTATCTTTTGGAACAACACAAGTTCCACTTGCTCTACACACAACTATAGGATCATCTAGTATATCTGCAGCAGAATCATTTATATCTGGTCTTTGAACTGCAACCTTTCTAGCTTCAAATATCATCTTTCTAGAAGAATTGCCTTCACTCACTATACGCCCATATGCCTCTATATAGTCACCCGCATAGACAGGTGCTAAAAACTCAACATTGTCATATGCTTTAAAAAGACCTTCATCTCCATCATTTCTAATCAAAAGTTCTGTAGCTACATCTCCAAATAGCTGAAGCATCTTTGCTCCATCAACTAAGTTTCCTCCATAATGTGCATCATGTAAGCTCATTCTAACTCTTATCAAAACATCCATAATTCATCCCCCTTTTTGTTTAAAAAATTTACTTTCTTTATAATTTACTTAGCGATAAAAAGCGTTGAAAATAATTATTTTCAACGCTTTAAAATAGTGCTAATTTACGCAATGAAAATCTTTATTCCCACCACATAAATAGCACATCATAATATAAATGACAGTTACAAAGCTATGCACTTTGTACCCAAGAACTCATTTAAGAACAAACAAATTCTTTCGGCAAGAAAACCATTCATCTTTAATATCAGAGGTTCTTCTCCTTAAAATTAAAAATTACCCTTTTTCCTGCGGCCTCTATTCATGCAAATAATTAAGTTTTTCCTTTACACTAATAAATATGATTAAATATCTATTTATATGCAAAAAAAATATGCTATCTAGAATCTAGATAGCATATTTTTGCTTAATTATTTGAACATGTTAGTTTTTCTTACACTTCTCCAATCTAAATCTCCTCTTTCAATAGCTTTTATAAATATCTCAGCACTTGCTAAGTTAGTAGCTACTGGAACATAATGTACATCGCACAACCTTATTAAAGCTTGTATATCTGGCTCATGAGGCTGAGACTCTAATGCATCTCTTAAAAATATAACTAAATCCATATCTTCTTCTGCAATTTTTGCACCGATTTGTTGGTCTCCTCCTAATGGCCCAGATAAAAATCTATTTACTTGAAGTCCAGATCCCTCTTGAATTCTAAGTCCTGTAGTTCCAGTAGCATACAAATTGTGTTTTTCTAATATATCTTTATATGCTATTGTAAAATTAACCATAGTTTCTTTTTTCCTGTCATGAGCTATTAAAGCTATATTCATATATATACACTTCCTTTAAAAGTTTATCTTTTTTCTTCTCATAGATACATTTAATACTATACCAAGAGCCATCATACTAGTAACCAAAGAACTCCCACCATAACTAACAAAAGGAAGAGTAACTCCAGTAACAGGCATAAGTCCTATAGCCATTCCTATATTTTGAATAATTTGATACAAGAACATAAATAATACGCCTATTGTTATTAAAGTTCCATAAAAATCCTTTGCATTCTTTGCTATTTTAAGTATTCTATTTAAAAACAAGGAAAACAACAGTGCTAATACAACTCCACCGATTAAGCCTAATTCTTCTCCTAATACAGCGAATATAAAATCTGTTTCCTGTACAGGAAGGAAATTATATTGATTTTGAGTTCCTTTAAAAAGACCTTTTCCAAATATCTTTCCAGATCCTATTGCTACCATAGACTGAATAACCTGATAATTTCCAGGGTATTTCGGATCCCCGGGATGTAAAAAAGCATCTATTCTAACTCTTTGATGCGGTTTTAAAAAATTATATACTATAGGTATAGATACTATAGCAGTAATGGACGTATAAGCTATTATCTTATAATTAAGTCCCGAAACAAATGTCATACCAAATATTATAGATATAAATACTATTGCAGTTCCTAAATCGGGTTGTTTTAAAATCAACAACAATATAGGTGCTGCATATGCGATTATAGGTAACAAATCTTTAAATGTGTTTAACTTATTTTTTTTATTTTCCAAAAATTTAGCAAAGCTTATTATAAACCCTAACTTAACTATTTCTGATGTTTGAATATCTATTGGTCCTAATTTAATCCATGAAGTAGCACCTGCATGAGACACCCCTAAACCGGGAATATAAACCGCTAATAGCAAAAATATATTGAACCCATATATATACTTATGGTATTTTCCTATATTATTATAGTCAAACAATAGCATAACAAATATTACAACCAAACCTATCACAAATGATAAAGCTTGCACTTTAAGCTGTCTAAAACTTCCTGAATCATTAACATGTGTTGCACTACTTATAATAACCATTCCTATTGAAAATATTGCTATTACAGTGGCAACTAATATCCAATCAATATCCTTAAACATTTTTAATTCTATCTTCAATGTCTTCACCTACTTAAAAAAATTAGTCTAGTCGCTGCGCGCTGACTCATGGCGCCAACAAATCTTCCGACTCTGTTGCTTAAAAATAGTTGCAAATGTAGTTATTTCACTAATGTTATACATAATTTGAAAATTATACAATTTTCTTGTCCATAAAAATATTATTGGGAAATCCTATACGGATTCCCCAATAATATTTTTATCTTATTCCTTCTTTTACTTTTCTTATCGGTATGTTTGCAACAAGTGCAGACATAGGAGCATCATCATCTGAATTTCTTGACTTTGCAACTCTAACCTCTAAGCCACTTTCATCAATTTCTATGTATTCAGATATAACATTTATAATGTCTCCTTTTATCATATCTAGAAATTTGGAAGAACAATCTACTCTATCATGAACCAGCACTAATTTAAGCCTTTCTTTTGCTACATTCTTGCTAGTCTTAGATTCATTTCCAAACATCTTAAATAAATCTAACAAAGCTTCCCCCCCTATCTAGCAATGCCAAATATTTTTTTCAACTTATTCATAAAAGAATCTTGTGTCTCCATACTTAAAAACGGAACTTGTTCACCCATTATTCTTTGACAAACATTTCTATACGCTTGTCCAGCTAATGATTTAGAATCAGTAACAGCAGGTTCCCCTTTATTAGTAGATATTATAACACTTTCATCATCAGGTATAACTCCCAATAAATCTATAGCTAATATATCTATTATATCTTCCATATCCATCATATCTCCGCGCTTAACCATCTCAAGTCTTATTCTGTTGATTATTAGTTCTGGATCATGTATTTCATTAGCCTCTAAAAGTCCTATTATTCTATCTGCATCTCTAACCGCAGACACTTCAGGAGTTGTAACTACTAATGCTCTATCTGCTCCAGCTATTGCATTTTTAAATCCTTGCTCAATTCCCGCAGGACAATCAATTAATGCATAATCAAATGATTCTTTTAATGAATCACAAAGCTTCTTCATCTGTTCTGGAGTTATGGCATTTTTATCTCTAGTTTGAGCAGCAGGTAAAAGATATAAATTTTCAAATCTCTTATCCTTTATAAGTGCTTGCTTTAACCTACAAGTCCCTTCAACTACATCTACAATATCATAAACAATTCTATTTTCAAGACCCATTACAACATCTAAATTTCTAAGACCAATATCAGCATCAACCACTACAGTTTTTTTACCAGAAAGGCTAAGAGCTGTTCCTAAGTTAGCACTAGTCGTAGTCTTTCCAACTCCACCTTTCCCTGATGTAATTACAATAACTTCACCCACAATACTACCCCCATTCGTGCATATTAACTATCTTTTATTTAAATATGGCTCTATTACTATGAAATTATCCTTTATAAAGGCTATTTCAGGATAATTAGGCTTTTGAAATTCTTCATCAGGAGCTATAGATATTAAATTATCAATCCTAAGTTGCATAGGATTTAAATCATATGCAACAACAAAGGCATCTTTATTTCCATTAGCGCCTGCATGAACAACTCCTCTTAAGCATCCCATTATAATGACATTACCATAAGCTACTATTTGAGCTCCTGGATTTACATCTCCTATAACAACTACATTTCCTTTAAACTCAATCTTCATTCCAGATCTTAAAGTAGTTTTAACAAATTTAGTTTGACCTTCATTTATTCCATCAAATATTGATTCTTCTTCCACAAATTCTATTTGAAATTTATTACTTATAACTTCTTTAAGCTCTATTTGCTGAAGATCTGTAATTGTATCACTATTGACAGAAGCTATTTTTGCTCCTATAAAAAATCTTCCAGCGCATTCAATTTTTTGCATTATTTCTTGTTTAACTGTTTCAAAGTCATCACAATTTTTTATATTTATGACTAAGCCTTTTTTACTTCCTTTAAATTCTACATTATCTCTTTTTAAATTTCTTTTATTTCCTTTAAATTCTATTACATCTCCTAAAGCCATATGATTTCCTCCAAAAGATTATATATTTTTATTATTCTTCAAAAACTATATAAATCCTTCTTTTTATCGTTTTAATTCTTCCTTTATATTTAGTTTTTCTTTAACGTCATAATCATCTTCATTCTTTGTAAGTCCAAAATACTCAACCATTATATCCCTAGCTACCGGAGCTGCATACCCTCCATGTCCACCTTGGAATATAAGTGATACAACAGCTATTTCAGGATCATCATAAGGTGCAAACGACACAAACCAAGCAAAGTTATCATAAGTGTCCTTAAATCTATTTATTTCATCATAAGTAAGACGTGGATTTAGCTTGTACAAAGCTTTTCTTATATAATAATCCTTGCTGTACTTACTATCTTCTGCTTTTTCATACTCATCTGCAAGAGCTAAAGCTTCCTGAGTGTTAACCCCATAACTTGACATATGAGAAATTAAATATTCAACTTCATCAGCAGTTGGAATTCTACCACTTTTTTGTGCAGTACCAGTTTTTGCCCCAACCTTAACAGGAAATTGACCAAATACCTTTTTCGCAGTTCCCTGCTGAGTAACTCTTAACATAGCCTTTTTAATTTCTTCCAAGTTTGAGTTATCATTTAAAGGTATTTTTTCTCTTTCAAGATCAACTTTATCTATATTCATTTTATCATAAGACTCTATTTTATCAACTACAGTAACTTTATTCTTATATCCTCCATTGACAAGTCCAGATATATAATTTGCCATTTGAAGTGGTGTATATGAATTTGCACCTTGACCTATAGATATATTAAATGTATCTCCTGTAGTCCACTTAGCTTGATTAAAATAACTATACTTAATTAAATCAGCAACTTCGGCTACTTTATCTTCTTTTATGTGTAAATCTTCTAGTCTCTTTAACAAAGTGCCTCTACCTGGATTTTCGGCCATCCAACTAACTATTTTACCTATTCTTTTTTCATATTCTTGATTATCTTCACCAGTTATATCGTCAAAGTAAGTTTTGAGTTTTCTATCAAGAGCATATTTAAGAGATCTTTTAGTAGTTTCAAATTTATCTTCTGGGTTGGGAACCTTACCAGGAATTTCTTCTATTTCAATTCCAGTTTTTTCATCAAGTCCAAATAATCTTGCATATCTAAGTATCTCATCTACATTCATTTTAACAGGAAGAGGTTTTTCTTTAGCATAATCATATCCCACACTTACACTGTACATATAATAGTTGCAAGACTGCTCTATTGCTTTGTATAAATTTGTAGCTCCATGACTTCCTCTTCTTTCATTCCATATCCAACATCCAAATGACTTATTTCCAAGCATTATACGCCCTTTATCATATATTTCATAATTTGGATCTAGACCATTATCTATAGCAGCAAGTCCAGTTATCATCTTAAATACAGAACCAGGCTGAACAAAAGTCATTGTTGCTATATTGTAAAGAGGTTTAGCTGCTAGTGGATTATTTTTATTTTTAGGAAGAAGGCTGTTCATATCCTCAGTCGTTATACCCGTTGCAAATAAATTAGGATCGTAATCTGGATAACTAGCCATAGCTAGAACCTCTCCAGTTTTAACATCAAGTGCAACAACAGCACCTGAAGTAGCTTTATTATATATTTTTTTACCGTCGTTTAATCTATAATTTCCCCAAGGACTTTCATATGTTCCTCCAACCTGTATTGTTTTTAATAATTTTTCAAGAGAATCTTCTGCTACTTTCTGTAAATCCTTGTCTATTGTTAAGTAAACAGTATCTCCAGCTTTAGGAGACTGTATCTCTATCTTCTCTATTAGCCTTCCAGCTGAATCAACTACAACTTTTTTAAATCCTTTTTCTCCATGGAGCTTATCTTCAAACGTTTTTTCAATACCAGTTTTTCCTATCATATCACTTATACTATATCCTTTATCTGTAGTATAAGTATCTATTTCTGTTTGTTGAGATATTTTACCTATTTGTCCAAGTATATGAGATGCTAAATTTTCATTTGGATAATACCTGATAGGCTCAGTTTCTATACTAACCCCTGGAAGCTCTATTGCAAGTTCCTCTATTTCTGCAACTGTCTCTTTTTTAACATCAATTGCAAGCTTTATAGGCTGGTACTGCAAATATCCCTGAGACTTCAGCAAATCTCTAAATAAAAGTATTTTTCTAGCTTCATCATTATTTAAATCATCAGAAACATCAAAATATTCCTTCAATTTACCAAATGCATCTTCTGCACTTATATTCTCTTCTTTTATTCTATATCTATACAACCATTGAGCTTTTTTAACATTTTCTGCAAACTCCCATTTTGAAACGTATATAGGAGGATAATATCCATTTTCATTTAACATTTTCTGTAAGTCATATTCAGTAGTATTATTATCTACTCTAATAACTCCTTCATCTACTAATCCATCTACTATATGGTAAAAACTTTCTTTTGCATTATAGCTAGCAGGAATATCGTACTTATCTTTCCATTCCTGAATGTTTTTATCATAAGTATATGCAAACTGTCCATTTTGCCTTATTATAGGGAATTCATCTATGTACTTTTCTCCATTTTTCTCTAAAACATTTATAACTCTTTGACCAACTTCATTTGCATTGGCTTTTTCTATTTCATTTTTAAGGAGTTGAACAGTAAAAGATGCTCTATTTCCAGCAAGCAATCTTCCATACCTATCCCTTATTTCTCCTCTAGGGCCTTCTACTAGTATTTTTTTATATACCTTGTTTTGAGCTTGTTCAAAATAGTAATCACCCTTTATAATTGTCATATATCCTAGTTTTAATATAATAATAGAAAATATGACAACAAAAGAAACTCTTAAAACATCATATCTATCCTTAATTTTTTTATTTACCATATAATCACCACTAAATATTGTCTATTTTTTTTACAAAATCTATTAAAACTTTATATATGACCAAAGCAAACAGCATGTTTAAAGTAGGTATAAAAACAACTCCTTTGATCAAAGAAAACAGTATTTTTTCACTTGCAAATAAGCTTTTTAATAAAATACAGTTTATAAGAGACTCAAATAAGGAAGAAAAAAATGTTAGTATTAATATAGTTGTAACATTATGTTTGAATATCTTATCTTCTAATATTCCGTATACATATCCTATAACAAAAAATACAAGAGCATTAACCCCTATAAATTTTCCAATTAATGCATCCTTTAAAATGCCAAGTACTAACCCTATTAAAGCTCCTTCATTTCTTTTAACAAATAAAGAAATAATAGTTATATATACAATAGACATATTTAGGCTTATATCAAATATATCTATATAATTCACAATACTATTTTCTATAATTATTATGAATATTCCTACTAAAATTAATATTATATTTTTCATAATTATTACCTCTTTATTCTACTATTCTAGGTCTTGTTATTAATACTTTATCTATGTGCTTAAAATCTACATAAGGCTTTACCTTTACATATTTTAACAAATTATTTTTATCCTCTATAACCTTTTCAACCTCTCCTAGAGGTATACCTTTTGGATATATTCCAATTCCAGAAGTTATAAGCATATCACCTGGCACAACTTCGTATTTAATATCAAACAAATAGCCCTTAAGATATCCAGCAAAGTTTTCATTAGAATCTATCGATATATTTTGACTTATAACACCCGTATATTCTCCTTTTCTTAAAACCTCAAAACTAACAGCAGATTTACTGTTTATAAGTGAAATTGCCTTACAATAATTATCCGATACATCATATACTTTTCCAACAAGACCTGTTCCAGATACCACTATACTATCTTTAATAACACCATCTTTTTTACCAGCAGATATTGTAAATGAATCATACCAATTTCCATCATTTTTACTTATAACAGATGCACTAATATAGTTTTGGTCATATCCTTCTGGTATATAATTTAAAGATTTTTTAAGATTTTGAAGTTCACTTAATTCATCTTTACTTAAGTCTATTTCTATTACCTTCTTTTTTAAATCCTCGTTTTCTTTTGAAAGCTGTTCTATCTTATTTAAATTTTTCTTATAATTGATTATACCTGAAATATTTTTACTTGTTACACTAAAAACCTTATTGAATCCTCTTTGTACAGGAGTAATAATGTCAAGTACAGCACTCGGAAGATAGTTGTTATACCTTCCCTCTATTGATATTCCTATAATTACAAGTAGAGTGATAGTAATTAAACTAATCACTATCACTTCTTTATTTAACTTGTTTTTATTTTTCTTTTTGCTTCTCACGCTATCACCATCTTTTATCTTTTTCTTCCATACATAAGAATTTTATCAAAGATTTCTTTATTCTCAACAGATTTACCAGTCCCTTTTGCAACACAATCAAGTGGATCCTCTGCTATATGTACAGGCATGTGAGTCTCTTCTCTAACTAATTTGTCAAGTCCCTTTAAAAGAGCTCCTCCACCTGTAAGCATTATACCATTTTCCATAATATCAGATGCAAGCTCTGGTGGTGTTTTTTCAAGAGTAGCCTTTATTCCCTCTAATATAGTAGTTATAGGCTCTTTTAACGCTTCTCTTACCTCATTAGATGTTATGTTCATAGTTTTAGGAAGACCTGTTACTAAGTCTCTTCCTCTTATATCCATGTTTTCTTCTTCTTCTTCTTTAAACGCAGATCCTATCCTCATTTTCACGTCTTCTGCAGTTCTTTCTCCAATCATAAGGTTGTACTCTTTTTTAACGTAGTTTACTATTGATTCATCAAATTCATCTCCACCAATTCTGATTGACTTGGCTGTAACTATACCTCCTAATGATATAACAGCTATCTCACTAGTACCTCCACCTATATCGACTACCATATTTCCATCTGGCTCTTCTACTTTAAGACCAGCTCCAATAGCAGCAGCCATAGGTTCTTCTATTAAATAAGCATCTTTAGCCCCAGCTTGAATAGCAGCTTCTTCTATTGCTCTTCTTTCTACTTCTGTAACCCCATAAGGAACACATACTGCAATCCTTGGACTGTTAAACAGTGATTTTTTAGGATATGCTTTTTTTATAAAGTATCTAAGCATACTTTGAGTAACATCAAAATCAGCAATAACTCCATCTTTCATAGGTCTTATAGCTATTATATTTCCAGGAGTTCTTCCTATCATTTTCTTAGCATCTTCTCCAACAGCTAAAACTTCCTTGTTATCATCTCTTATAGCAACAACCGATGGTTCTCTTACTATAATTCCATTTCCTCTTACATAAACTAATGTATTTGCTGTTCCTAAATCTATTCCCATATCATTTGATCTCATATTAAAAAGATTCATTTTTTGTTTAGTCTTTTTTGTAGTTTTATTCTTTTTCATTTTGACTTCTCCTCTCTAGATTAAAGCTTTTTCCTTGAAGCTAAAATACACTCCATCTCCAACTATTATATGATCTATTATATCTATACCTAATATTTTTCCTCCCTCAATCAGCCTATTAGTTATGTTTTTATCTTCTCTACTCGGCTCAGGGTTACCGGAAGGATGATTATGCATAAGAATAATTTTATTCGTACTCCTTTTTATAGCTTCAATAAAGACTTCTCTTGGATGTACTAATGATGAATTCAAAGTTCCTACCGAAATTTCGACATCACATATAATCTCATTCTTCGTGTTTAATAAAATAGCTTTAAACACTTCCTTTTTTAGGTATCTAATATCTTCCATATACATATCTACTACATCGTCTGGACTTGTTATTTTTGGTTTTTTATCCGGAATAAATCTAGCAATCCTCCTGCCCAATTCTATTGCCGCCATTATTTGACAAGCTTTGGCTGTTCCTACTCCTTTTATCTCTTTAAGATCTTCTATATTAGTATCCGCTAATTTTTTTAATCCTAAAGACTTGTCCATATTTATTATGCAATTTGCAAGCTCTATAGACGACATATTTTTATTTCCTGTTCTAAGCAAAATAGCTAAAAGCTCTGCATCGGATAAACTATTTACTCCATTTAGTATTATTTTTTCTCTGGGTCTTTGGTTTTTAGCCATATCCTTTATAGATATTTTATTTATATGACCCATATACCTTCCTCCTAATTTATATAATATTTACGTCAAAATGTCTATATAAAATTTGTCCCAATTTTGAAACAGGAAGTCCTACTACATTGGAATAATCTCCGTCTATTTTTTCTACCAATAAAGAACCATAACCTTGTATACCATATGAACCTGCTTTATCCATAGGTTCTGCTGTTTTTATGTACCTTTTAATCTCGTCTTCACTAAATTCTCTCATTTTTACTTTCGTTACTTCATAATCGACAATTTTTTTATTGTCTGAAAGCCTCAACGTACAAATACCTGTAATAACTTTGTGGTATTTACCAGACAGCTGCTTTAATGTATTAAAAGCATCCTGTTCATCCTTTGGCTTCCCTAATATTTTCCCATCAAAAACAACTATTGTATCAGCCCCAATTACTATACTGTTTCTCGATGTTTTATTTGCAATATCAATTGCCTTTTGGAATGATAAGCTCATAGCTACAGATTCAGGCGTATCCTTTTCATTTACAAACTCGTCTATATCACTTTTCATAATTTCAAAATTCAAATTTAAATTAAAAAGTAATTCCTTTCTTCTAGGCGAAGCTGATGCTAATACAATATTCATAAAATCACCTCTACATAATCCATTGTCCTTAAATAGTTTATCATTTCGGTCAAAAAAAAACAATAAGGTGTGGTAAATAACCACACCTTATATTTTTACCTTTTTATTTCATTTTTATAGCATCTTTAGGACATTTTTTAGCACATTCGCTACATCCTATACACTTTTCTTCTATTACAACGTGTTTTTGCTTAAGCTCTCCTTCGATTGCTTCAACAGGACACTTCTTTTTACATATAGTACATCCAACACATTTTTCTTCTTCTATAACAGCTTTCTTTCTTTTACTAAGTTCTCCTGATATAGCTTTAGTTGGACACTTTTGTGTACAGACCATGCATTGTGTACACTTTGAATAATCTATTTTAGCTAATTTACCTTCCATAGTTATAGCTTCAAATGGGCAGGCTTTTGCACATATTCCACATCCTATACATCCAACTGCACACTTAGATTTAACATCTTTTCCAAATTCTTGACTGTTACATTCAACAACTACTTCTTGAGAATAAGGAACCCAGTCTATTACAGATTTTGGACAAACTTCTAAACATTTACCACAAGATACACATTTATCTCTATCTATGCTAGCTATTCCGTCTTTTATTACAATAGCACCGAATTGACATACATTAACACAAGTTCCTAGACCTAAACATCCATATTGACATGATTTAGATCCACCAGATACTAAGGCTGCTGCTCTACAGTCATTTATTCCATAGTATTCACTTTTTTCCTTAGCATTGTTACATGTACCTTTACATATAACCTTTGCTACTGTCTTTTCTCCGTCTTGTGCAGTTTGACCCATTATTTCTGCTATTTTAGCTGTAGTATCTGATCCTCCTACAGGACATGCATTTACTGGAGCGTCTCCAGCAACAATTGCATTTGCTAATCCTCCACAACCAGGATAACCACAACCTCCACAGTTAGCTCCTGGTAAAGCTTCATTTATAGCTTCTACTCTTGGGTCAACCTCTACAGCAAATTTTTTAGAAGCATAAGCAAGACCAGAACCGAATAAAAGTCCCATAGCACCAAGACTTATTACCGAATTTAATATTAAAGACATATTTTTCACCCCCTACCTAAACTAATCCTGTAAATCCTAAGAATGCTATTGCCATAAGACTTGCTGTAATTAAAGCAATAGGGAATCCTTTAAAACTTTCTGGCACATCTGCAAGCTCAAGTCTTTCTCTAATTCCTGCAAATAAAACTATTGCAAGTGTAAATCCAATAGCAGCACCCATACCGTTTACTATTGTTTCAATTAAATTGTAATTACTGTCTATATTTATTATAGCAACCCCTAAAACTGCACAGTTTGTAGTTATAAGTGGTAAGAAAACTCCTAATGCTTGATAAAGTGTAGGACTCATCTTTTGAATTACCATCTCAACGAACTGAACAAGAGATGCTATTACAAGTATAAACGCGATCGTTTGTAAAAATTGTATTCCAAGCGGCTCAAGCACATAATATTGAACAAAATAAGTTATTATAGATGCTAAAGTCATAACGAAAGTAACAGCCATACCCATACCTACTGCAGTTTCAACTTTTTTAGAAACTCCAAGGAACGGACATATACCTAAGAATCTAGATAATACAAAGTTATTTACTAATATAGAACTTACTAATATTAAAAATATTTCCATCCAATTCCCCTCCTAACTAGCTTTTTTATCAGCGATTTTATTAATAGTTGCAAGAAGTAAACCTAACGCTAAAAATGCACCTGGAGGTAATATCATTATAAGTGCTGGCTTATATGCACTACCTAGCACTAAATGACCAAATATAGTTCCGTTTCCAAACAGTTCTCTAACAAGACCAAGTAAAGTTAAAGAAGCTGTGAATCCAAGTCCCATTCCAATTCCATCTACTATAGATGCTACTGGTCCATTTTTAGATGCAAAACTTTCCGCTCTCGCTAATATTAAGCAGTTAACAACTATAAGAGGAATAAATAATCCAAGTTTTTTGTCAAGTGCTGGAACATAAGCTTTTAAAACCATTCCTACTAATGTAACGAATGTAGCTATTACTACTATGAATGCAGGTATTCTTATCTTAGAAGGTATAAGCTTTCTAAGAAGAGATATAACTAAGTTTGCACATATAAGAACCGCAGTTGTTGCAAGACCCATACCTAATCCATTTTCAGCAGAAGTTGTAACTCCAAGAGTTGGACACATACCTAAAACTTGTACAAATACCGGGTTTTCATTTATAATACCATTTTTAAATAATTTACCTAATTTCATAATTTCACCTCCAACCTATTTTAAAACTTCATTATATACTCTTATCGCTTCATTAACACCAGCAGTTACTGCTTTTGAAGTTATAGTTGCTCCAGCTATTGCAACAATTTCATTTTCCTTTGGTCCTGGATTTTTAATAACTTCAATGTTTTTATCTATGCCTTTTCCATTGTATTGGCTCTTAAATGGTTCATCAGCAGCCTTTGCTCCTAGTCCTGGAGTTTCTGCATGATTTCCTATAGAAATACCGTGAATAGTTCCATCTGTACCTATTCCTACCATAACTTCAACCTCTCCTGCATATCCTTTAGGAGCAGTTTTTATAGTATATCCTACTAAATCAGATCCATCTAATCCTTGATATATTTCTTTAACCATAGCTGATTCTACTTCTTTTTCAACAGGTTTAAATTCTTTAGCTTCTGCTAAAACTGCTGTACGCGCCTCAACATTAGCCTTTTCATTTTGTTCTTGTATTGCAGGTAATGTAACATCGTTAGTAAATCCTAAAACAACAGCTGATATAGATGTTATTATTAAAAGTATTACTCCCAGTTTTAATATTTCTTTCATTACTTAGCCACCTCCCCAAATACTTTAGGGTTTACATACTTATCTATAAGTGGTGCTGCTACGTTCATTAATAATATTGAGTAAGAAACCCCTTCTGGATATCCTCCCCATAATCTTATTATAGTAGTTAATGCTCCACATCCAATTGCATATATTATTTGACCTTTTTGAGTCATAGGTGATGAAGAATAATCTGTTGCCATATAGAATGCACCAATCATTAATCCACCAGCAAATAAGTGATACATTGAATTTGCTATATCAAATCCACCAAATAAGAATGTTAATACAAATACTGTTCCTATATAATAAGTAGGTATTATATAAGTAATCACTCCTCTATATAGAAGATATACTCCACCTAATATTAAAAGAATCGCAGATGTTTCTCCAATACATCCTCCTATATTACCCACTAAAAGATCGAAGAAACTTGGTTTAGCCATATCTATTGCCTCTGCACCTTTAATTATTGCAAGAGGAGTAGCTGTAGATACAGCATCTGGTCCTGGAGTTACCCAGCTTGTCATTTCAACCGGCCAAGAAGCAAGTAACATAGCACGAGCTGCAAGAGCAGGGTTCATAAAGTTGTGTCCTATTCCTCCAAATAATTGCTTTACTATAACAATTGCAAATACTGATCCTACAAAAGGTATCCATAAAGGAGCACTAGCAGGTATATTAAATGCTACTAATAATCCTGTAACTATTGCAGACCAATCGTTTATAGTTATTGGTTTTCTCATAAGTTTTTGACATAATGCTTCTGATGCAACCGCACCTATTAATGCAGATATAATTACACCTAATGCTCCCATTCCAAAATAATAAACAGCAGCTATAGTTGCTGGAACTAATGCTATTACAACATCCCTCATTATAGTAGAAGTATCTTCTTTTGATCTTAAATGAGGAGAAGAAGATATTATAAGCTTATTATCCATTCTTTTACCTCCTTTTACTTACTTTGTTTTCTTTTTTGTGCTATTATTTCTCTTTTTGCAACTCTTATTGACTGAAGAAGAGGTCTCTTTGATGGACATATAAATGAACATGATCCACATTCTATACAGTCAAGAGCTCTATAATCTTCCGCTCTATCAAAATTGTATTTTAATGAATGAGCACTTATGAAAAGTGGTTGTAAAAATGCAGGACATATATCTACACATTTACCACATCTTATACAATTGCTTGGATTTGGTAAAGTAGCTTCTTCTCTATTAAGACACAGTATACCAGATCCACCTTTAGTAACAGGTACTTCAAGTGTATATTGAGTAAGTCCCATCATAGGTCCTCCCATTATAACCTTGCCTGCTTCTTCTTTAAATCCGCCACATTGATTTATTATTTCCTCAAATGTAGTTCCTATCCTAATAAGTAGGTTAGTAGGATTTGCTATTGCGCTACCTGTAACAGTAGTTATTCTTTCTACAAGTGGCATACCTGTTGTTATAGTTTCGTATACTTGAGCTGCTGTTGCAACATTATTTACTACAACTCCAGCATCCATAGGTAGTCCACCCGATGGTACCTCTTTATTTGTACAAGCATATATAAGTTGCTTTTCGGCTCCCTGAGGATATTTAGTTCTAAGTCCTACAACCTCTATATTGCTTTCTTTTTCAGCAGCTTTAATCATAGCCTCTATTGCATCAGGCTTGTTATCTTCTATTCCTATATATCCTTTTTCAACATTTAAAACCTTCATTATAGCTTTAAGTCCATAAACTACAGACTCTGGATTTTCAAGCATAAGTCTATGGTCCGCTGTAAGATATGGCTCACACTCTGCTCCATTTAATATAACTGTATCTATTTTTTTGTCTTTTGGCGGTGATAGCTTTACATGAGTTGGGAATGTTGCTCCACCCATACCAACTATACCAGCTTCTTTTATTATTTCTAATATTTCCTCTCCTGTTAGAGATTCTATACTCCCTTTAGAAACAACGCTTTCATGGATTTCATTCGCGAAATCGTTTTCAATAACTACACATAATCCTTTTCCTCCTGGTACCGGACATTCCTTAATCGCCTTTACCTTACCAGAAACAGAAGAATGTACAGGTGCTGAAACAAAACCTTGTGCCTCTCCTATCTTTTGCCCTACTTTAACCGTGTCTCCAACATTAACAATAGCCTTAGATGGTGCCCCTATATGTTGTTGAAGAGGTATATATAAAGTAGCTGGATCTTTAGCTCTTTCTACCTTTATACTCTCAGTACTTTTCTTTCTGTGTGGCGGATGAACACCACCTCTAAAACTTAAGAGCTTCATTCATATTACCTCCTTACAATAAATTATAAATCAACTTGAAGTTACCAAGTATAAGTATTTATGTTCTCTGAAAAACATTTCAACATATAGTATACTATATTTTTTTTATAAAGTCCTATAAATCTTTTTTTTAACATACTTTAAATACCGTATTTTGTATTAATTTACAGAACAAAAGCAGGTGATAATCACCTGCTTTTAAATAAATCTATATATTTTTAATCTCATTTATAAATTCATTATACTGGAATAAGCTTGATATAAAAAGCTTTTCACAGGATTTCATATCTCCATTTCCCAGATTTTTATTTATAGATTTTATATTTTTTTTATCTAATTCGCAGAATTTCGACATTATTTTTTCGAAATTTTCTGTATACTTTTCTTTAGATTCCTTCAAATTCTTTGTTAATGAATCTACTATTTTACTTTTATCGTTAACTATTTTTATATAATCATCATAATTTGATGTTCCCAATTTATATTCATTCCAAAACTGCGACTCTTGTTTCATGTTTTCAATAAGAAGTTCTAAATCCTTACATACATCATTCATATATTCATATTTCTTTGTATACTCTAGATTTATAGATCCTATTTTTATTTTAGATATAAAAGCATCTGAATAACTAGATTTTATACCTTCTAAATACCTTCTTACATTAGGCTCTTCTAGAGATGTATATGTATATACTTTATAAGAATTTTCTTCTTTATGTACATAATTAGGTATATTAGCACTTTCAAGATTGTTTACTATACTTTCCACTTCTTTATAATCATTTAAAGATCCTACTTGTACAGAATATATTTCAAAACCTTCTACTTCTTTTTTAAAACCTTCTGATCCTTCTTTGTTATCGTCTTTTACTTCTATTTTTACAGCCTTTATTGTTTTTTTATTAGATATTTTGCTAAAAACATACTTTGATGTAGCCCAAGATGCTATAAGTGGTATGATTAAGAAAAATATAAGCAAAGATTTTTTTTGTTTTTTATACCTTTTATTCATTAGTTATTCCTCCCTATTTACTATTCTATATATTATTTATATAATATTCTTATATAAAATATTACTAAATAAGGAGTAGTATATATGAATAATTTAATAAATCAGATTTTTTTAAATAAACTTAACGAAATCCAGAGTAGAATACCTGTAAAAATAATCCCTAATAAAAATATAAATAATTTTAAAGAAGTATTAAATGAAAAATCTGCAAATATAAATTCATCCTCTATTGAAATTGCAATAAAAGAAGCTTCTTCAAAGTATAACATCGATGAAAATTTAATAAGATCTGTTATACAAGCTGAATCAAACTTTAATCCAAATGCTACTTCACACAAAGGAGCTATGGGACTTATGCAGTTAATGCCTAATACTGCAAAATCACTAAATGTACAAAATCCATATGATGTAAAAGAAAATGTACTAGGTGGTACAAAATACCTTGATTCTCTTTTAGATAAATATAACAGTGTACCCTTAGCTGTAGCTTCTTATAATGCTGGCCCAGGAAATGTAGATAAATATAATGGTATACCACCATTTAAAGAAACTCAAGGTTATGTTAATAAGGTTATGAATACATACAATAAACTAAAAAATGAAACTAAAAAAGGTGGTCTATAGGCCACCTTTTTTTATATAAAGAAATTATGTAATTTTGAATCTATATATAACATTGATTAAAGCTCTAAATTTGCATCTATTTTTAAGCAACGGAGCCCGGAGGACTCGTTGGCGACATGAGCTATGCGTTAGCATAAAGCGAATTTTAGTTTATTACTCTTCTTGCCGTAACATATGTCTTTTGGTAATATCCTTCACTTAAGCTAGATATCATAACATTAGCTTTAGCAGAAGATGCATGGATAAAATTACCATTTCCTATGTACATACCAACATGTCCTATACTAGAATTTCTACTAGTATCAAAAAATACTAGATCACCTAATCTTAATTGATCTTTTGAAACTGCTGTTCCTACACTACTTTGAGCTTTAGAACTATGTGGAAGGTCAATTCCTGCTCCATTTTTATAAACATACATAGTAAATCCTGAGCAATCAAAAGTATTAGGACCACTAGATGCCCACACATACTTGCTTCCTAATTTACTCTGAGCTACCTCATATAATTTAGTCAATTTGTCACTAGATCCTCTTGTTACATTCATATTATCTCTTTTGATGTCTATTAAAGAATGATATATGTATCCTGTTTGTTCCTCATTTATTTGAACCTTGTACCAATCTTCATTTTTATCTAATATTGTCACTTCATTTCCAGTATTTAGAATAGCTATAGAGTCACTTGCAGTTGTATTTGAACTTCTTACATTTACATTATTTCCATTCACAACTCCTACGGCTTGTTTTTTAGTGGAATATTGAGAACTAACCCATCCTTCTTGAGAAGAGTTTAATTTGATTTTATACCAACCTTCTTGTTCTTCAAGAATTAAGTATCTTTGACCTGAGTTTACCTTAGTTATAATATTAGCATTTAGATTATTTTCGCTTCTTACATTCAAATTATTAGCATTTATTTGTGCTTCTTCATATGTGCTTGCTGATGGTTTAGATATATTAAAAGTTAGTGATATAATCATAGCTAGTGCAGGCGCTACTATTTTTTTCATATTTGCCATATATTTCCTCCTTAGTTATATAATGTTCCCTTTTACTGTATTCGACATTATTTTAAATTTCCCTCTATTTTTTTTTATTTTTTTATTCTACTAGTAAAATTCCAATTAAATTAATTATACTATAGCCGGAATAATCTATTTTTATATTTACATTTTTTAGAGTTTTATCTAAATTTACACCTACAGCTTCAGGAGAAAACCTTCTAAGGCTTGGTTTTGAACACTTTTCTTTACATATTTGACATTCATTGCAAGATCCAGGTCTCAAAAGATGTGCAAAAGTATATCCACTATTAAAAGCAAATTTTTCTATTTCAATCATTTTTCTAAAAGATTCTCGCCTTGCATCCTCCCATTCATCTATCATATTTTCTTTTGAAGAAGTCTTATATTCTTCTAAAAGTATAAGAGCCTTATCATATTCACTCAATATTTTCTTAAACTTATCTATACTAATGCAGTTAGGTGGACAGTTTAGTCTTTTTCCAAAATCCTTACATCCATAAGCACATTTTAAGTAAACCCTTTCCTCAACTATAATATCTTTAGCCTCTATAGTGTATGCTTTTATATTGTGACTATTTGAAAAATCTACAATATCATTCATAGGTACCTCCCCCAAAAACTTAAAAAATTATAATTTATATAATGTATATTTTAAATTATACATTATATAAATTCGTTTTAAAATAATAAAAAAGTCCTTATAATAAGGACTTTTTTATTATTTATTCTTAGGAGGAATTATCTCTATCCAATAATTATCTGGATCTGCGATGAAGTATATTCCCATTTCTTTATTTTCATAGCATATGCATTCTATATTTTTATGATGTTCATATGCTTTTTCAAAATCATCGGTTTCAAATGCTAAATGGAATTCATTTTCACCTAAATTATAACTCTCTTTTCTATCTCTAAGCCAAGTAAGTTCAAGCTTATGATTGTTTTCTCCATCACCTAAGAATACTAGTATAAAACTTCCATCACTAGCTACTTTTCTTCTAGTTTCTACAAGTCCTAGAGCTTCTTCATAAAATTTTATACTTTTTTCAAGATCTAATACATTAAAGTTATTGTGATTGAATGTAAACTTCATTTTGGTCCTCCTCTATTTATTAATTTATCAATATAATAATATCATAAATAAAACTTTGATTCATTCCAAATTTAGGTTTTTAAAGAAACAGCTATCTCTTTAGAAAATATTTCCTATTTCGAGATAGCTACTTTTATCTATTTATTTTCATCTACTTCATTAATCTCAACAGCATCTGATACTTCTATTTTGTTTATATCTTCAGGTACAAATTTACTTTTTACAATATCCATTATATTAACACCTGTTAGAGCCTCTACCGATTCTGGGAGCTGGCTCATTATATCAGTTACATATCCTGTAACCTTTGATGCTCCACCTTTACCTTCAGTATTTCCATTATCTATTATAACTATTTTTTCAGTTTTTGTTAGAGGTTCTGCTATTGATTTTGCTATATCTGGTAGTTTTTCAACTAGCATTTGAGTAATAGCGGCTTCATTATATTGCTTGAACGCCTCTGCTTTAGCTTGCATAGCTTCAGCTTCTGCCTTACCTCTTTCTTTTATGATATCAACCTCTGCAAGTCCTTCAAGCCTTCTAGCTTCAGCTCTTGCCTGACCTTCAAGCTTTATAGATTGGGCTCTTGCTTCAGCATCTTGTATTTGTTTGTATTTTTCTGCATCTGCACGTTTTTCTGCTTCATATTTGTTAGCATCTGCTTGCTTTTTAACCTTTGCATCAAGATCTTTTTCTACTCTTACAGCTTCTTTTTCAGCAATCTCAATCTGTTTGTCTTGTTCTAGTAACTTAACCTGCATCTCAGTTTCTACAACTTCTTTTTTAACCTTATTCTGCTCGATTTCATAAGCAAGGTCAGCTTGTGCTGTTTGAACTTGTTGTTCTTGTCTGTATGCTTGAACTTTTAATTCCTTATTTTTATTAAATTCTGAGATTTCAGTTTCAGATTCAAGTCTTGCTCTTTCTCCTTCTTTATAAGCTATTGCAGTTTGAATCTTAGAATCTCTTTGAGCTTCTGATTTTTTAATTTCAGTTTCTGATTTTGCTTTAGCTTCAGCTATTTCAGCATCTCTCTTAACTTCAGATATTCTCTTTTTACCTAGAGCTTTTAAGTATCCATTCTCATCAGATATATCCCTTATTGTAAACGCCTTTATTTCAAGACCCATTTGAGCAAGATCAACTGCAGCAACTTCTTGAACTTGAGATGCAAATTTTTCTCTATTCTTATATATTTCTTCTACTGTCATTGTAGATATAATCTCACGTAATTTTCCTTCAAGAACATCTTTAGAAGTTTCCTTTATTCTATCTATTGTATCTGCTTCCTTGCCAGTATTGAATTGCTCCATAGCAGAATATATAGATTCTTCATCTGATTTCACCTTAACAACAGTAACTCCATCTACAGTTAATTCAACACCTTCTTCTGTAAGAGCTCCATCTGTTCTAAGTTCAATTTTCATATTTTCCAAGGAAATAATATCAGTTCTTTCAAGTAGAGGTATCACAAGTCCCCCTCCACCAGATATAACCCTCTTTTTAAGTCCAGTTACAACTCTAGCCTTATCTTGAGGAACTTTCTTCCACATAGATAAAAAGCCACCAACAAGAATAAGTATGACTAGTACTATTATCACTGGATAGATTAATGTTTCTAATGCCATTTAGTACTCCCCCTTAATTTTTAATTAATTTTATTATATAGTATCCACATAAAATACATCGTTTTCTATGAGTACTATTACAACCTTACTATTAAATTCAACTCTTTTACCTTCTATATGCTTGGCTGGTGAGTTATATGTATTGCCGTTCATGTTATATTTTATCTGTCCAAACCCATCTTCAACAATAGTAGCTATAACTTTAGCATATTGCCCTATTAGTTTCTTTTGAGATTCAGCGGATGTATTTTCAGCTTTTTTTAAAAAACAGAATATATATCTATTTATTAAATATGAAGTTATAAATGCTACAACTAAAGAAATTCCAAATGCATACAAAGATTGTTGACCATCTCTAATTTGTATAATTCCCATTCCACCAAATACAGTTATAAACATAGCTATAACAGCCGGTTTAATTGGTATTATATTAAAATACCCAAAATCTATATCTGCATCAAAGTCCATATCCATTATACTACCTAGCATAAAGCTTGCTAAACTATATAAAACTCCAACCCAAAACAAAAAATAATATATTTTCAACATAAATATCACCCCTTCAAAGCAATATTTCCACTATAAATATTACCATATTTTTACTATAATGTATATATTGTATATGGAAATATTTATTAAAAGTATTATAACTTTATAGTATACAAAAAAAAAGAGGACCAAAGTCCTCTTTTTTACTACTTAACTGGAATAGACAGTTTTTGTCCAGGATATATTAAGTTTGGATTTTTTAATGAATTAAGCTCAGCTATTGTTTTCCAGTCAACATTATATTTCTTTCCTATTTTATAAAGAGCATCTCCCTTTATAACTACATAAGTTACAGCTTCAGGCTTAACTTCTGGTTTAACTTCAGGCTTAACTTCTGGTTTAACTTCAGGCTTAACTTCTGATTCTTTTACTACTAGTCTATCTTGTTTTTTGTAGTCTATAGATTTAACATTTTTAATTTCATCAATTAAAGCATCTCTTATAGCTACAGTTTCACCTAATGCTTTAGCATCTTTGAATGATATATAACCATCTCCACCAGCTGCCATAAAGTCATTAGTTACAACTTTGTATGTCTTGTTTAAGTCAACTTCTTCTCCATTATCTAAAGTCATTTTTACTACTTTATTTCCTTTTTTAGCACCTTTTATGTACTCAACTGTAACTCCTGAGAACTGAATCGATCCTATTTCTTGATTTTCAATTCCATTTTCGAAAGCCTCTTTTATTTGAGCTCCTGTCATTTCAAAAGATGCTAATACATTGTCAAAAGGCATTACTTCATACATTTTTCCAACAGTTATATCTCCAGCTGGAACATTAACTCTAAGTCCACCACCATTAGTCATTGCAATATCTGCACCCGCTAATTTTTTCATAACATCTGTAGTCCATTGTCCTAAAGTACTAGTTGTAAAGTCATTACGGTCATGATCTAATTCATTCACTGTTTTACCTATAACTTCATCTAATATAGGTGCTATTTCTTCTCTGTCTTTAGCTACCATTTCTTTTACAGAAACATCTTCTGCTAAAGTATCTGGTCTTGAGTATAATAAATCTATTGAAGCTTCTTTTTTAACTATTTTCTTTGTATCTTTATCTACTGCGAATGATATTTTTCCTAAAGCTCTACCTTGCTTGTATCCTTGAACTACAGGTATATCATTTACTAGTCCTGAAACTCTTTGATGAGAATGTCCTAATATAATTCCATCAACATTTTCTACATCAGCAAGCTCTGGAACTTCAATTTTTATTTCTTTTGTTTTTGAATCTTGGAATGCTCCTATATGAGCAAGTATTATAACTATGTCTGCTCCATCTTCTTTAACCTTTGGAACCATTTCTTTTGCAACTTCTGCTGGATTTTTAAACTCTATATCAGCAACATTTGCAGGATTTGTTTTATAAGCTGTTTCTTGAGTTGTAAGACCTATAATTCCTACTTTTATTCCATCTAATTCAACTATCTTATAAGGATCAGCCCACTCAACTGTCTTATTAGTTTTTTTGTCGTAAATATTAGCTGCTAAAAATGGTACTCCTGAAATTTCTTCCCACTTACTTATCTTATCCATTCCCCAATCGAATTCATGATTACCAACTGCTGAATACATTATTCCAGCTTCTTTCATGAATTTAGCAACAGGCTCTCCATATAAAAGGTTTGATTCTGGTGAACCATTGTAGTTATCTCCTGCAGATAATATTATTGTATTTGGATTATTTTGTTTCGCTTTTTTTAATTCATTTGCTAATTTTGCTGCACCTACATTCTTTCCATTTTCATTAAGCGAACCGTGAAAATCATTAATTTGTAAAATATCTATGTTTACTTTTTCTGCAGCCTTAGCTACTGGAACTTGTCCAAACATAGTTAAAGCCATTAAAAATGAAACTATAAAAGCTGTAAAACGTTTTCTCATTTTAACTAAATCTCCCTTCATTCTTTTATTTACATACTAGTGTCTTATTATTATACTAAATATAAACTATTTTTTCAATATTTGTATAATTTATTACCTTTTTATTGCATTTTTTGTGATTTAAGCTGTAAATTTCAAAAAATCACATAAAAAATATTTAATAAATTTTTTATAATTCTAGAATATCAGCTATTTCAACCATGGCATCAAGAGACATCTTTGCAAAATCAGCAAATTCTATTCCTAGTTTTTCTATAGATCTCATAGCTTCTCTATTTGCTCCAGCTGCAAACCTAGTTTCTTTCATTCTTTTTGTTATAGATTTTACTTTTACACTACTTATCTTTTTATCAGGATAGACAAGGGCTATAGCAGTTATGAAGCCAGTTATAGGATCTGCTGCATAAAGTGCTCTATCAAATTTGTTTTCTATTTTAGTTCCATTACATGGGTTATGAGCACATATAGCATGATACATCTCTTCATTCCCAAAACTCTCATCCTTAAGTATTTCAACAGTTTTTGGACCATGAAGAGACATATCACTTTTCCAATCTACAGTATCATTATCAAGATCATGTAAAAGACCAGCCAATCCCCACATTTCTTCACTTTTAGGTTCTAATTTTCTCGCAAGAGCTCTCATTACACTTTCAACAGCATAGCTGTGCTTTATAATATGAGGTGTTGTTATATGCGTGTTGATTAGCTCAATAGCTTTTTCTCTATTCATACTTATCCCTCCTAAATATAATATAATCATCTTATCATGTTACTTTCAATTTATTCCAATTCTAACATATCCAGCCTAATACATCTAGTTTTATATGAAAATAGCATAAAACGAATTTTATTTTTGGTGAATAAACATAGTTTTTTGTAATATGTAAATACTAATATTATATTTTGTTAAGGAGGTTTTAATATGTTAAATAGAAGTCATATAGATTTAGATAAGTTAAACAAAGTTCCATCAAATCACCCATTTGAGTACAGAGACGTTGTAAGTGATGATTTTCCAAAAGATTCTCATGGAATAGATGGTAGAAGATTTAAATCAGAAGTTGAACATGGTAAATATAAAAATGTAGCAATTTACAGAGAATCAGATGATAGAGTTCAGTATAAGAAATTGTAAAAAAGCCATGGACTTAATAAAGTCCATGGCTTTTGTTTATATTTTAAGCTTCTTCTTCAAATTGATCTTTACCTACTCCACATAAAGGACATAACCAATCCTCTGGTACATCTTCCCACTTAGTTCCTGCTGCTACTCCGTTATCTGGATCTCCCTCTGTTGGATCATATACATAACCACATACTACACATACATATTTTTTCATTTTCTATTCCTCCATATTATTTATATTTAAAATTATTATATTCTTATTTATATCTAATATCTACCCTTTATATTTAATTTAAAACATATTTTTTAAACTTCTTCTTCAAATTGATCTTTACCTACTGAGCATAAAGGACATAACCAATCCTCTGGTACATCTTCCCACTTAGTTCCTGCTGCTACTCCGTTATCTGGATCTCCCTCTGTTGGATCATATACATAACCACATACTACACATACATATTTTTTCATTTTCTATTCCTCCATATCATTTATATTTAAAATTATTAAGTTCTTATTTGTATTTATTATTTACCCTTTATATTTAATTTAAAACATATTTTTTTAAGCTTCTTCTTCAAATTGATCTTTACCTACTGCACATAAAGGACATAACCAATCCTCTGGCACATCTTCCCACTTAGTTCCTGCTGCTACTCCGTTATCTGGATCTCCCTCTGTTGGATCATATACATAACCACATACTACACATACATACTTTTTCATTTCCTATTCCTCCATATATTTTATATTTATTAAGTTCTTATTTGTATTTATTATTTACCCTATAAAATTAGTATTAAACATATAATTTTCAATTTGTAGATAACTTTAATTAAAAATCTACATTTGCAACTATTTTAAGCAACGGAGCCAGTAGGGATCGTTGGCGACATGAGTCAGTGCGTAGCAACTAGACGAATTTTTTATATGTTTTTTTCAAAGGCTAAATCTTGGTATACAAAAAATCCATTTTTCTTATAAAACTTAATTAGATCCTTTCTTTTTATGTATTTCTTATTTTCATTCACATAACCTTTTATATAGTCTACTGGTCTAGGAAGTTTCATATTTCTTATCAATGTTTTCAAATTAGAAAGTGCAAATGTAGCATGCCCACATCTTAATTTATCAGTAGATGCATTTATTTTGTCTATATATATATAATCATCTTTATATTTAAATTCCATTTTTAAAGAGCTTTTATACTCACTCTTAGTCTTGTTCAAATTTCCATAGACAATATATACATTTCCTTTTTCATCGTTATTGTAATAGTTCATATTATCGCAAACTAAACATACTAAATCGTAATTTTTATCAAATCCAAACTTAATAAATAAATCCTCTATATTGTATTCATTTTTCAAATAAAATATATCCTTAAATGTATTTATATATTGATTATATTTACTTATATCAGTTTGAATTTTCTCCTTTAAATAATCATGCCTTTTAATAGCTTCATCTATGCATGATTTACATTTTCCTTTTTTAAAGTTGATACATTTAAGTGGACATATATTTTTTTCAGTGTTTAATAGTATATTTTCAATATTTATTTCACTCAAATCCATCTCTAGAATTTTTTTTATATCATTAAAGTCTACAATTTCTTTTAGTCTATATATTTTTTCGTGCAGTATATTATGTATAGAAATCAAGTCATTCATAGAAGCTTCAATTTTGATTCTTCTTTTTTTTCTACATTTGTTATATACCACAATATCCCTCCATATACTAATATCCATATGGTATATGTTTATTATGAAGAGTTTGTTTATATGCAAAAAATAAGACCTCTAAATTTTAGAAGTCTCAATTTTCTATTATTAAATTTTTCATACTTATATCCAATGCCTTCACTGAATGCGTAAGAGCACCACATGATATATAGTCTACACCAGTTTCTGCTATACTTCTAATTTTATCTATTGAAACATTACCTGAAGCCTCTGTTATAGCTTTTTTATCAATTATTTTAACAGCCTCTTTCATATTTTCTATACTCATATTATCCAACATTATTATGTCTGCCCCTGCTTCTAGAGCTTCTTTAACTTCTTCTATACTCTCAACTTCAACTTCAACCTTTCTAACAAATGATGTATTTTCTTTTGCAAGCCTTACAGCATTTGTTATACCTCCAGCTGCTTGTATATGATTATCTTTAAGCATAACACCATCAGATAAACTAAATCTATGATTGCACCCTCCTCCGACTTTGACTGAATACTTTTCAAGAATCCTTAAATTCGGAGTTGTCTTCCTTGTATCTAAAAGTTTTGCTTTGCTTCCATCTATTTTTTGCACCATTTTATTCGTTATTGTTGCTATACCACTCATTCTTTGTAAAAGATTTAGAGCTATTCTTTCTCCTGTAAGCACATTTCTTGTATTCCCTTTTATAATTCCTATAATCTGCTTATTCTCAACTTTTTCACCATCTCTAACCTTAAATTCAACTTGAACATTGCCTATTAAATCAAATACCCTTTTAAAAACATGCAAACCTGCAATAACTCCATTTTCCTTTACTATGAGTTGTACTGAGCATAGACTATGTTCACTTAATATTGAATTTGTTGAAATATCTCCATAAACGCTGTCTTCTATTAATGCGTTCTTGATAATCTCATCAATAATTAACCAATTCATTTTTTAGATCTCCCCTCACTTTAACAAGCTCGTTTAATGCTATTCTCACGTTCTCTTGTTTTACATTTGATGCATTTATACAATTATATCTTTCATTAAATGTTAGCTTATTAAGTTCTATATCGTCTATATAATCATTTATAATTATGGATGCTCTTCTAGAAAATACTAACGCTTCCTGAAGTGAATTACTTGCCAATCTATTTACTCCATGGACACCTGTACAACTAACTTCTCCACAGGCAAATAATCTGTTCATTGATGTTCTTGAATATGTGTCCACAGTAATCCCACCCATAAAATAATGCTGAGCAGGAGTAACAGGTATTCTATCCTTCGTCATATCTATTCCCTTATTTATACAAGCTTCATATATATTTGGGAATCTGTCTACTATATACTGACTATTTTTATGAGTTATATCTAAAAAAACATATTCTGAATTTGATTGTAATTCTTCAGTGAAGATAGCTTTTGAAACCACATCTCTTGGCAATAGTTCATCAATAAATCTCATACCTCTGCTGTTTAATAGATATGCGCCTTCTCCTCTTACTGCTTCTGAAATAAGGAACCTTCTATTATCTCCTTTTTCATATAAAGAAGTTGGATGGAATTGTATATAATTTATATCCTTAAGATTGATTTTATGCTTACAGGCTATAGAAATACCGTCACCAGTAAGTGTTTTTACATTAGTTGAATTTTTAAATAATCCTCCAATACCACCACAAGCTAATATGGTTATCTTAGAATGAATGTTTATTACTTTATTACCCTTTACAGCTATTCCCCCAAAGCATGTATTATTTTTCTCAATAATATCAATTAAGCAGCTCTCTTCTATTATTTCTATATTATTTTTTTCTTTAACTCTTTTTAATAATACATCAAATACTTCTTTACCCGTTCTGTCCTTACAATGAACTATTCTTTTTTTGCAATGAGCAGCTTCTCTGGTATATTTAAGATTTCCATCTGCACTATCAAACTTAACTCCTAATTTAATAAGGCTATTAATATTATCAATAGATTCTTCTGCTAAAATTCTAACTGCTTCTTCATTATTTTTATATTGACCTGCTTTTAAAGTATCCTGTACATAACTTTCAATATCATACTTATCTCGTGCTGTAGCTATACCACCCTGAGCTAAATATGAGTTGCAATCATCTACCTTTTCCTTAGTAACCATTACCACCTTAATATTATTCTTTAAGTGAAGTGCACTGTATAAGCCTGCAATACCAGTACCCACAATAAGTACATCTGCATAAACTTTCATTTTATACGCCTCCAAATTTAATTATCCTAATTCATGCATTTTTCTTAAAGCATTTTCAGCCTTAACCCTCACCTCTTCGTCAACATGAATTTCATTTGATAAATCTTCAAGACAATTATACACATCTTTTATAGTTGTAATTTTCATGTTCTTACAGACCATATTTAATGGGTAAAATCTCTTATTAGGATTTCTTTTTCTAAGTTCATGTAATATCCCCACATCAGTGACAACTATAAATTCTTGCTTATTACTATTAGACGCATACTCTATTATCTGTCCTGTACTTCCTACAAAATCACCAAGTTTTCTAACTTCTTTCGTACATTCTGGATGAATTAAAACTTCTACATCTTCACCATACTTTTCTTTCGCTTCTATAACATCTTCAGATCTTATATTATTATGAATACAACAGAATCCATCCCAAAGTATTATTCTTTTTTCTGGCACTTTTTCTTGAATATATGATCCTAAATTTTTATCTGGAACAAATATTATTTCATCGCTATCAATATTTTTACATATTTTCATAGCACTTGATGAAGTACAACATACATCAGAAATAGCCTTTACTTCTGTGCTTGAATTTACATAACACAACACCTTAGCATTTGGGTACTCTTTCTTCATTTTTTCAATCTCATCAGCTCTAGCCATAACTGCCATACCACATAGTGCTTCTTCATTAGGTAGTAACACTGTCTTGCTAGGAGATAATATTTTTGCACTCTCAGCCATAAATTTAACACCACAGAAAACTATTACATCAGCATTACTATCAAAGCCTACTTTACTCAAATAATAAGAATCACCAACATAATCTGCTATATCTTGAATTTCAGAGTTCTGATAATAATGAGCCAAAATAATAGCATTTTTTTCTATTTTTAATTTTTTTATTTTTTCAACTATAGAATTCATTTTATTCACCTCTATATAAATTTTAAACCTTCTTTCAGTACATACAGGTGTATATACACCTGTATGTACACTATACCATCTTAACATATATTTATCAACACAAAATTCGCTTCATTATATCGCATGGTTCATGCCGCCAACGAGTCCTAACGGACTCCGTTGCTTAAAAATACAAAAGAACTGACACCTAACGGTTGTCAGTTCTTTTGTATTTAAAATCATATTTAAGTATATAATAATTTCCTATTCATTATAAAAAGCTAAAGCTCCAGCTCCAATAAGTCCACAATCGTCTCTTTTAGCTTTTTCTATTTTGCAAATTTGAGTACTAGGCTTTAAAGACATGCTGTTTATAGTATTCATCATCTTGTCGTAGAACATATCTAAACAATTAGATACTCCTCCTCCTATACTTATTTTTTCCGGATTGTACATAGCAATAATATTAAAAATACCAACGCCTAAGTAGTACCCCTCATTTTCTACTATTTCTAAAGCAAACTTATCTCCTTTTTTAGCTGCTTCAAATACATGTTCAGCCTTTACTTTACCACCTTTTGAAAGTTCTGATATAATACTTTCTTCGTTTGTAATTCTCTCAGAGGCAATTTTTTCTATAGCCGTTCCAGATGCATAAGCCTCAAAGCACCCATCATTTCCACAATTGCATTTTCTACCATTTAGATTAATTATCATATGACCAGCTTCGAATCCATTTGAGTTAGCTCCTACTTGAAGCTTAGAATCTATTATAGCTCCACCGCCAACTCCTGTGCTAACAGTTATATATATAAAGTTTTTGCATCCTTTCCCAAATCCAAATAAATACTCTCCAAGAGCTGCTGCATTACCATCATTTTGCAGCTTTATATTAATACCTTCAAATTCATCAGATAGCTTTTCTACTAGCTTTACATTTTTCCAACCTTTTAAATTTCCACTTTCAACTATTATTCCTTTTTCACTATCTATTGGTCCAGGAGAACCTATTCCTATTCCCTTTAAGTCATTCTTAGCTAAATTTAATCTTTCTAACAATTCATATATAGTCTTTTTTATATTATTTATACTATTATCAGGTCCTTTTTCAACCTCTGTAGGTATCTTAATATTATCAAGTACTTCTCCTTCTTTAGTCATAATACCTATGTTAATCTTAGTTCCACCTAAATCAACTGCACAATATAAATCCTTCATTAAAATCACCTTCTTCTAGTAGTATGTATTAACAAATTCACTTTATATTATTATAACATTTTTATAATTTGAATTTTAGTTAAAATTTTATTTTTTTAAATTATTAAATATATTTTATGAGTTGATTTAATATACAATTCAATTTGAATAAATTCAATATTACTTTGAAACACTAATGAAGAGGTGAAAAACATGAAAAATTTTATACCAGATAAAGCATATGTAGATCCTAGAGCTCTAAAATACGATGTAGGTCAAATTGCTATTAATCATCTAAAAGAATTAAATATTCCTATAGAACAATCTAGAAAAGTTTTAATAGACGGAAAAAATGCGTCAGAAAACTACTCAAAATCAAAAAAAACTATATATATAACAGTTAATAAACAAAAAAAACTGAGACCTTGTAAACCGTCTGCAGACTATCAGTTTTCTCTATCAAGCTCATGCCCGGGCCACTGCGAGTACTGTTATCTTCAAACTACTCAAGGCGAAAAACCATTTATGAAGCTATTTGTAAATATAGACGAGATATTAGATGTAATTAATGATCATATAGATAAAAATTCAAATATTACAACATTTGAATGCGGAAGTATAACAGACCCTGTTGCACTTGAACACTTGACTGGAAATCTCAAAAAATGCATAGAATTTTTTTCAAAATCGGAAAATGGAAGACTTAGAGTTATAACTAAATACGACAATATAGATTCTTTTTTAAATATAAATCATAGCAATCATACTAAATTTAGATTCAGTATAAATACAAGATATGTTATAGATAACTTTGAGCATAATACATCAAGCTTTGACGAAAGAATAAACGCATCTAAAAAAATAGCTTCAAGTAATTATCCTCTAGGATTTATAATAGCTCCAATTATGATTTATGATAATTGGAAGGATGAATACAAAGAGTTAATATTAAAACTTAAAGAAGAGCTAAAAGACTACAACAATCCTATAACTTTTGAACTTATACAGCATAGGTTTACAAGCACTGCCAAAGAATTAATACTTACTCGCTTCCCAAATACCAAACTTGACCTAGATGAAGAAAACAGACAGCTAAAATGGGGACCTTATGGTAAATTCAAGTATGTATACCCTAAAGAAAAAAGCAGCGAAATAAAAGAGTATATATCAAAACTCATATACGACAATTTTGAAAACAGTACTATAGAGTATTTTACTTAATTTTTCATTTAGTATATAAATCACTCTATATAAACGATATAATATGTATTATAACAATATACAAAGGAGTAATTTATGAGAATTCTTGTTGATGCAGATGCTTGTCCTGTTAAGGATATAATAATTAAAGTTGCCAAGCAGCTTAATATAGCAGTTATGATGTTTATAGACACTAGTCATGTCCTAAATGATGATTATTCAACAGTTATTATGGTTGGTCAGGGAAAAGACTCTGTTGATATGGCTTTGATAAATTCAGTTGAAGAAGGAGATATAATTATTACTCAAGACTATGGTCTAGCTGCCATGGTTCTTGCAAAAAAAGCTCATGTTATAAATCAAAACGGACTTATTTATAATGATGACAACATAGATATGCTACTTCTTCAAAGACATTTATCTCAAAAAGCTAGAAAAGCTAAAAAAAGGATTAAAAGTGCCAAAAAAAGAACTAAATCAGACAACGACTTGTTTGAAAGAAACTTTATTGAGCTTTGTAAATCATTAATCCGATAAAAAATACAACTTATATGTTGTATTTCCTTAGGTGAGCATGAACTGTGTAATTTTTTGTATTTCCCAGGAAAATATATTTTTTTATGTAAATAATTCTTGTTATTAATCTCTTAAAAAAGCTAATACTATTATTAGACTTTTAGGAGGTGTTAAAATGGATCAAGGAAACCTTAATATAGGATGTACTGTTAGCGAGTGTAGACATCATGCTAAGACTGTAAACAACTGTACTCTCACTCATATAGAAGTTGTTAAACATAAGTCTCAAGCTACCTCTCCAGAATGTACAGACTGTGGAAGTTTTGAAAAAGACGAATACTAAAAAAACTCCGCCTTTAAAGGTGGAGTTTTTTCTTTTTTATTTCCGCAGCAATCCATATAATAATAGGAGCAACTACTTGAAATGGAAATTTATAATAAGGTGATACCGTAGAAGCAAATTTTATAACATCCATTACGCTATCATATATAGAAAAGGATAGCATTCCCATTAGTAAAGCAACCGGAGTCACTATGAAACGATAATCAGTATAACCAGATATTTTACTAATTCCTTTACATACTGCCAATAAGCATATACTCATTTTTATATATCCTCCTAATAAAAATATAACCGCTGCTATAATTTCCCCTCTCTGAACTAAGTTTCCAATATCTATTCTTGATGCAACGACATAAGAAGGATAGTATAAATCTGATGCTATATTTACATCTAAAACAAGAATATTCATTAAATTAAATACAACTAAAATAATCCCTCCTATCATTAATCCATTCATATAAACTTTATAAGGAGATTTCTTTGTCTCAAAATCAGCGAAAAACATAGTAAATATTACAGTTTCAACAAAAGGAAATGCAAATGAATAAAATGTTCCTTTTAGAATGGGTTTTACTCCATTATATAAAACAGGACGGATATTATCGATATTCATATTAGGGATTGATAATACTATAATTGCAAATATAGAAACTATAATAACAGGTGTAAAAAATTCAACCCATCTCCCTAATGCTTCAATTCCTTCTTTTACTCCCCAAATTCCAAGAATTATAATACCTAGTATCGGAATAATTCTAGGAGTTTCACGCATAGAAACTATAGTAATAAAATAACCAAAATCACTTGCTATTAGGGCTCCTATATGAAATGCAAACCAAATATATAATATGCTTACTACCTTACCAATAAACTTCCCAAAGCAAATATCAAGTATGTCAAACAAATCGCTTTGTGGGAAAATATAGTGTAAGCGGGCATATATAATAATTACCGGAAATGCCATAAATATAGATAAAATATTAGCTATCCATACATCCTGCTTAGCATCTAATCCCATTACTATTATTGTTGATGTTCCTATTATAGATAGAATTATAAAATATATCCCTTGTTTATCAGAGATAACTTCTTTATTCATTATATAGTTCTCCAATCTCATAGCTGATTAGTGTTCAGTTTATTTTTCAAAATAATCCAATTCAGTTCAATTATAGTTTAACCTAATAATCATATTTAATAATCTCTCTTCAAAATAAAAAATTCGCTTTATGCTACCGCATAGCTCATGTCGCCAACGGGTCCTACGGGCTCTGTTGCTTAAAATAGTTGCTAGTTTAATTCTTTCAACAGCATTATCTGCAGAAATAAAATCTTATAATTTTCTATAAAATAAAAAAAGACCCTCAGGTCTTTATATAATTGGTGCGGATGACGGGACTTGAACCCATACGAGCGTAGCTCACTACCCCCTCAAGATAGCGTGTCTGCCGATTCCACCACATCCGCATATTTAATCTTTAATAATATTTTAATTGTTATATATACATAAGTCAATATATTTTTAAAAGCCGTTAAAAGTTAATTACTCTTAACGGCTTTTTATATCTAATGGAATCATATAATTTTTAAAGCAAATCTTTTATTCGCTTATATATATTTTTTCAAAGCCATTATATATATTGAATTCACTTGAATCTAATTTTCCTTTAATTTTATTATTTAAAACTAAGTTCTTATCCTTAATCAAAAGACTTATAAACGGAATGTTATTACTAACATATTTCTCTAGTTCATTATAATTTTGTATCTTTTCAGATTCACTATTAGAGCTTATAAGCTTTTGAATCAATATATTTACATTATCATCATTGTAGTTTGTAAAACTATTATAGAAATTAAACATAGGGTCTGGGACAATAGGAAGTGTCCATCCTAAAAGAGCTAGATCATAATCCTTGTTATTAATAGCATTTGTAAGTTCTTCTTCAGAAAGCTCTACTATTTTTATATCAATCCCTACATCTGCAAGATAATTTTTTATTAAATAAGCTTCTTTTAGTCTTTCAAAATTTTGTTTATTTACAACAGCTTTAAACTGGACTCCCTCTAAATTTATATTACTCAGATGTTTTTTTGCCTTATCTATATCGAATTTTATAACTTCTAATTCTTTATTATAGTATTTTGATTTTTTATTCAATGGAAATTCCACTATATCTCCATTATCCAAATAAACATCCTTTAGTATTTTTTCTCTATCTATACTATGCAATAAAGCTTTTCTAAAGTTTATATCTTGTATATACTGATTATCAAAATTTAAAGCTATGAATTCGTACTCATTTCCTGTATATTCTCTAATATCAAATCTTTTAACAGGAAACTGTCCGCTTATTATCTTATCTATTTTACAAATATCTGTTTCAAGAGATATAAGCATACTCTCTTGTGCTTCTTTATCCGGTACTATAACTAGCCTTACCTTATCTATATAAGGTTTTTTGTCGTAGTACTCTTCATTTTTTACTAAATCTATATACTTTCTTTTTTCGTATTTATCTATTTTATACATTCCAGATCCTATCAAATTATTCGAATAAAGATTCATGCCATCTATACTCAAACCAGAAAGTCTATGCTTTGGAAGTATTGGAAATATAAAATTTTCTAAAGAAAAAGAATATGCACTGTTAAATACTATGTTAAAACTAGTATCAGATAAAACATCAACCCTAGATACGTTCTTAACCAAAGGTTTATAAGTGCTTTTATCTAATGTTTTTAGTAAATTTATTGTAAACTGAACATCTTGACTTGTTAGGCTAACTCCATCATGCCAACGTATATTATCCTTTAAACTTATATTTAAGCTCATTCCATCCTGAGAAACAGTATAATCTTTTACAAGCTTTGGCTTTATATTATAATTTTCATCTACTATAAATAGACTATCATAAACCAATTTAAGGGCTTGATCTAATGATTTTTCATTATTTAAAAGTGGATTTAATGTTTTAAATTCAACAACAGAAATATTTATTGATCCACCTTCCTTAGGAGTTAAGTCTTCCTCTTGTAATATAGCTTTTTTCAAATCTTCATTTATCTTAGTATCACTTTTGCTACATCCAAAGAGAAATACAGCCATAACTAAAAGAAAAATAATTTTAATTTTTTTCATTTGCTTTCTCCTCATTTCTCGTAAATAGCTTTGTATCTTTCATAATATTTATTTACCTTATCAACATAATCTCTAGTTTCTTTAAAAGGTATATTTTGTAAGTTTATTCCATTATTACTATACCTTTGATCTTTTAGCCATTTTTCTACATTGCCAGATCCACCATTATATGCGGCTATTACTAAGTCCTTATCATCAAACTGATTAAAGAGCTTGCTTATATACCAACATCCCATTTGAATATTTGTCTCTGGATTAAATATATTTATATCACCCATTTGAAGTTCATCTTGAGCCCACTGCTGAGTAATATTTGATATTTGCATAAGGCCTTTAGCCTCCCTGTTAGACTCAGCGTAAGGAAAAAATTTGCTTTCGGCTTTCATTATAGAAAATACCAAATATGGGTCTATATCGTATTCTTTAGAATATTTCATTACATACTCTTCATAATGTTTAGGATATACTATTTTTAAATACTTATCTACTCCAAATATTAAACCCGCAATAAGTATAATAGCGCAGATAATAAAATACTTCTTTTTAATCAAAACACGTTTCCTCCACATAGTCACAAAATTTTTCTACATCTAACTCAAGCTTATCCTGATTATAAGAATTATCTATTATATAATCAGCATACTTCTTCTTATCTTCTACCCTCATCTGAGATCTAATTCTTAATATCGCATCTTCTTTATTTATATTGTCTCTTTTTACGATTCTTTCAATCTGTATATTTTCATTACAAATAACAAGAAGTACCATATCGACTAGATCTAATAAATTAGCCTCTATTAAAAGAGGTGCATCTAATACTACAATCTTTTTGCCTTGTTCCTTAAATTTATCTATACTGACTTTTATCTTATTTGTAATTATAGGATGTGTTATAGAATTTAGTTTTTTAAGCTTAACTTCATCGGAGAAAACAATACTTCCTAATTTTTTTCTATCTAAAATCTTATCAGAATTAAGTATTTCACTTCCAAAACATTTGACAACCTCATCAAGAGCTTTCTTATCATCAAATATTTTTCTTGAAATTTTATCTGCATCTATTATGTTTATATTTTTTTTCTTTAAAATATTAGAAACTGTGCTTTTCCCACTTCCTATTGATCCTGTAAGACCTATTACTATCATATTCTCACCTACTTTGTTTCATACCATGATTTCCCTGTATTAAGGTCTACATTAAGTCTAACCTTCATATTCACAGCATTTTCCATTTCATTTTTCAAAATCTTCTCAACTTTATCTATTTCCTCTTCATATGCCTCTATTATAAGTTCATCGTGAACTTGTAAAATAAGCTTTGACTTTAAATTTTCTTCTTTAAGCTTTTTATATACATTCACCATGGCAATCTTTATAACATCAGCAGCACTTCCTTGTATAGGTGTATTCATAGCTAATCTTTTTCCTAAGTTTCTAACTATAAAATTCTTAGAATTTATCTCTGGAATATATCTTCTTCTGTTAAGAATAGTACTTACATATCCATCAACTTTAGCCTTTTCTACTATATCATCCATATATTTTTTTATATTAGGATATTTATCAAAATAATTATCTATATACTCTTTAGCTTTTTTAGCAGGTATATTTAAATTTTTAGATAATCCAAAATCACTAATTCCATATACTATACCGAAGTTAACAGCCTTTGCAGCACTTCTCATTTCACTATCAACATCTTTTATATCAACACCAAATACCTTTGCCGCAGTGCTTGTATGAATATCTTCTCCACTTTCAAATGCATGTATCAAGTTCTCATCATCACTTATGTGCGCAAGAACTCTAAGCTCTATTTGAGAGTAATCTGCATCAACAAGACTATACCCTTCAGTTGGTATGAATACCTTTCTTAAATTTCTTCCCATTTCAAGTCTTACAGGAATATTTTGAAGATTAGGCTCAGTAGATGATATTCTTCCTGTAGTAGTTATAGTTTGATTAAAAGATGAATGAATCCTCTTACTCTTTTGATTTATTATATTTAAAAGACCATCTACATAAGTAGATTGTAACTTAACAATCTGTCTATATTCAGATATCTTATCTATTATTTCATGTTCAGATCTTAATTTTTCCAGGACCTCAGCGTTAGTTGAATATCCAGTTTTAGTCTTTTTGATTATAGGAAGTTCTAATTTTTCAAATAGTATAACCCCTAACTGCTTAGGTGAATTTATATTAAATTCTTCTCCGGCCATATCGTATATAGTTTTCTCTAAGTTTTGAATAATACCCCCGTATTCTTCCTTAAGCTGTTCTAATTTTTCAATATCAACCTTGAATCCTTCATGCTCCATATATCCTAAAACTTCAACAAGTGGCATTTCTATATCATAAAAAAGTTCATGCATTTCATACTCATCTATAGTTTTCTCCATTTCATTTTTTATCCCTACAACAACCTCAATTAAACTATTAAAGTATCCAATTAAAACTTCTTCTTCTAATTCTTCAAATTTCTTTGCTTTCTTACCCTTGCCTAAGAGCTCTTCTTCACTTTTTACCTTCTTACCCATATACTTTGCTGCCAAGTTGTCATGTAAGTAATTAGAACTTGTAGCATCTATTAAGTATTCTCCTATTACAATATCAAAATTCATATTTTTAATATCTATATCGTAACTTCTTAAAGCTATATACTCTTCTTTCAATTTATAACCGTATTTTTGTATATCTTCTGATTCTAATACACCTTTTAATCTTAATATGAATTTTTCCTCGTTTATATAATATATTTTACTTCCATCAAAACTTATGAACATATATATAATGTTTTTATCTAGTATATTTCCTTGTTTTGTAACCGATTTCAAAAACATGTGTTTTTTATCATTTATTTCATCTATAATAGTATCTATATTTTCGTCACTTACTAATATAGACTCTATATTGGTATCATCCTGAACCTCTTTGTCCATACTTATTTTTTTAATTAAACTGTTAAATCCGTATAAGTTAAAAAGCTTTATTATCTTTTGTTCATCATAATTTTCAAGCTTTAATTCATCCACATTCATATCAATAGGCATATCTCTTACTATTGTAGCAAGGCGTTTACTCATAAGGGCTGTGTCTATATTTTCCTCCATTTTCTTTTTTACGCTTCCCTTTAGCTTGTCTGTATTTTGAACTAAATTTTCAATAGTTTCAAACTCTTTTAAAAGCTTAATACCAGTTTTTTCTCCTATTCCAGGTACTCCTGGTATATTATCAGACTTATCTCCCATAAGTCCTTTAAGGTCTATAAACTGATTTGGAGTTAGCTCATATCTTTTTAGAACTTCATCATAGTCATAGATTTCAAGTTCTGTTATCCCTTTTTTAGTTATAAGTATCTTAGTCTTATTAGATGCAAGTTGTATAGCATCCTTATCTCCAGTAACTACAATCACCTCAAAACCATCTTCTTCAGCAATTTTAGATACTGTTCCAATTATATCATCAGCTTCAAAGCCTTCCATTTCAAGCCTATGTATCTTAAATGCATCTAAAAGTTCTTTTAACGGCTCAACCTGAACTCTTAATTCATCAGGCATCTTTTTTCTTCCAGCCTTATAATTTTCATACTGCTTATGTCTAAACGTAGGTGCTTTAAGGTCAAATGCAACACTCATATGAGTTGGTTCATATTCGTCTATTATCTTAAACAACATAGTAGTAAATCCATATATTGCATTAGTATGTAATCCTTCTTTATTCATAAGATCTGGTAGAGCATAAAATGCTCTATTCATCAAAGAGTTTCCATCTATTATAACAAGTCTTTTATTCAAATTTATCACACTCCATATTCAAAATAACATAAATAATTCAGACGAAGTTAAACTCCACCTGAATTAAGTTTCACCTTATTATATCATTATTATATATTTTAATCACAAGGAAATTATATAAATTTTAACTTGTAGATAACGTTGATTTAAAAAATATATTGAATTTTTTTTTAATATATGTTAATATTTGTTTGTAAGATTTTTTGCCCGAGTGATGGAATTGGCATACGTACGCGACTCAAAATCGTGGTTTTGCGAGTTCGAATCTCGCCTCGGGCACCAGTTAAAAAAGATAGGTATATACCTATCTTTTTTTATTTTTATTATTTACCATATCCATCTACTATCGAAATAAGTCTCTTCTTTGATTTATCTGATAATAGGTCTGTTTTTAAGTCATTTCTTAACATATCAATATCACCATATCCTTTTATATATCCATTTAATCTGGCTGCAAATTTAGAATCTACGAATGCATTAAAGCTTTCAAACGACTTTTTGATTTCATCAGCTATCGCTCTTACACTTTGAAGATAGTATTTTTGATGATAGTTCTCGGCAATATAAAACTTATTCATAGCCTCTATATCAGTGTATACATAACTATTTTCATTTTTTTCTTTTTCGTCTTTACTCTTCAAAGCCTTTATCCTTTGCTCTTCATCATGATATAGTATCAATGATCTATACTGTACTTTTAAAGATTTCACCTTGCATATGTTATTTTTCCAAAATATATCCAAAAGTTCATCATAAGTTATAATCTCGTCATCATAATCTATTTGAGTAACCTCAGTATGATCCATCATATTATTATAAGTTGGATTTTCACTTTTTCCTCCACTATATCCAACCCTAGTTCTTATAACTCCATTAACTAACCCAAACTGGGCATCAGGTCCCCAGAATCACCCCATACCAAAAGTAGCTTTTTTTATCATATTACCAACTCCTTTGATATGATTATACCCATTTAGGTTTACTTTACCCCTGGAAGAATAGCTCTAAATAAATTTCTTTTAGTTATATTTATAAATTTAACGCTACCTTTTCTTTCAAAAGAATTTTTTATCCTATTAAAACCCATTCCACTCCCCAAAAATCTCATCTTATCATCTAATATTAATAACCTTTGATATATCCAATCATTTCTTCTCGATGGATTTTTTTCTTTTACTACAGTGCTTATATTATCTCCTCTGATAAGTACACCTGGATTATTTACTTCAACTTTGTCTTTTCCTAAATATATAACTATCTCCCTTGTTAAATCATAATAATCTCTATGAACTAAGCTATTTCTAATACATTCATAAAGCCCTTCTATAGAATAGTTATAATTTTTTAAGATATTTTTAAGATAATGTTCAACCTCATCCAACATATACATTATATTTCCATGAAATATTTTTGTGTTACTTTCTTCATCTAAATTTTCTATAATTCTTATAGATGAACTTGTTATATATTTTTGAGGATGATTTCCAAATACCAATAACCCTCCTAACGTAGGTACATAATTACCATCTTCTATCTTTATGCATATACCCAAATTTTCTAGCAGTTCTATAGATATATCTTCATTAATATTTATCTTTTTACAGTATATACGAACTATTTTTTCATCTATTTCACTTATATTACTTGCAGTAACAGGCATCATTTCAGTGTTTATAATACCACTTTCTTCAAACATACTTGCAATCTCATGTCTTCTCGCTATATCAGTAGTAGATCCCCTTCTTATATAAAAGCTTCCATTCTGCCTTAATTGATGAGGTTTTTGACTACTCTTAAATATTGTAAGTATTCCTAATAATTTTCCCTCATACTCTTCATATTCCATTTTTATACTAACTGGAGGATCTATTCTATTTGATAGTATCTGCTGTATTTTTTCCTCTGCATAAGAATCCCTTTGAACACCTACTATCTTTTTAGTCTTATCCTCAATTCCAAATATTATATGCCCTCTTCCTCCATATGTATTAGCAATCGCTAGTATATCTTTAGCCAATTCCTTTTTTTCTGCTTGAGTATTCAAGTTTATCTTCAATTTATAATCAAGCTTTGCACCCTCAGGCTTTTTTAAAAGGTTAGATATCTTATTTTTATCCATCTAATCACCTCTCATATTCCAAAAATTCACTTTATGCTAATCTATAGATTATATTAATCTTTTAAGGCTTGAAAATGTATATGTTATATAACATTAAATTATAACTATATGTTATAATTTAGTTATAATTCAACACAAGGGAGAAGATAATATGGATTTTAAACAACTCGAAACATTTATAGAAATAGCAAAACACAAAAGCTTCTCAAAAGCTGCAAAAGAACTGTTTTTAACACAACCCACTATAACTACCCATATTCAAAATCTCGAAAAAGAACTAGGTACAATCTTAATAAATAGAAATAACAAGAATATATCTTTAACTGAACCTGGAGAAATTCTTTATTCTCATGCTCTTGAAATACTAAATTCGAGAAAAAAAGCATTGTTCAATTTGAAGGAGTATGAGGGAAAAATAGAAGGTATTATAGATATAACCTCAAGTTCTATTCCTGAAACATATATATTGCCAGACATTTTAAAATCATTTATAAATGATTTTCCAGATGTAAAATTCACTATAACTCATCATGATTCACACGATGCAATAGATGAAATATTAAACGAAAAAGTAAACTTTGGATTTGTAGGTTCAAAAATTCCAAACTCACAAATACAGTATATAGACTTAATAAAGGATGAGCTGGTTTTAATAGCCCCTTATGATTATAATATTACATCTGCTGATTCATATGTGAGTATTTCTTCACTTAAAAAAGAAAATTTTATAATGAGAAAAGAAGGTTCGGGAACTAGAAGAGTTATAATAAATGAACTTAAAAAAAATAATCTTCCACTAGACTATTTTAATGTAATAGCTCATGTAGAAAGTAACGAGGCAACTAAAGAAATGGTTAAAAAAGGAATGGGACTTTCTATTGTATCTAATAAGTCTATAATAGATGATGTTAGCTCTAAATCATTAAAAATTTATAAAATAAAAGAATTAGATCTTCAAAGAAAATTCTACTTTATATATTCTAAAAAAAGAATAAACACACCTTTAGAAGAAAAATTCATAGATCATATAAAGAATTTTTTTGAATAATGAAAATGGCACTCATTTAAATGAGTGCCATTTTATTTAAAAACTACTTTAAAAATCCTCTATAAGCCTTGAAAGTTTCATAGCAATCTACTTTACTTGCAAGTTCCATAGGTGCATGCATACTTAAAAGAGCAACTCCACAGTCTACAACCTCTGCTCCATAATTTGCTAATATGTAGGCTATAGTTCCGCCTCCACCTTGGTCTACCTTTCCAAGTTCTCCTACTTGCCATGTAACATCATTTCCATCAAAAGTCTTTCTTATTTCAGATAAGAATTCTGCATTTGCATCATTACAACCAGATTTTCCTCTAGCTCCTGTGTACTTAGCTACAACTACCCCATGGCCTATAAATGCTGCATTTCTCTTATCAACAACATCAGGGAAATTTGGATCAAAACCACAAGTAACATCTGCAGATAACACCTTTGAATTAGATAATGCTCTTCTTAATTTTAAATCATTATAATCGCCTTGAGCATTTATAATTTCTCCAACTACATTTTCAAAGAATCTAGATTGCATTCCTGTATTACCCATAGAACCAACTTCTTCTTTATCTACAAATAATCCAACAGCTGTATACTCAGGATTTTCAACTTCAAAAATACCTTTAAGTCCTGCAAATGTACAAACTCTATCATCGTGTCCATAAGCTGCAATCATAGATCTATCAAGACCTACATCTCTTGCCTTTCCAGCAGGAACTATTTCAATTTCAGCAGTTAAGAAATCTTCTTCTGTCATATTGTATTTTTCATTTAATAATTTTAATACACTCTTCTTAACAGAATCCTTTTCTTCATCCTTTAAAGGTATATGTCCTATTAAGACATTAAGCCCTTCACCTGTAATACCTTCAGAAAGTTTTTTACCCATTTGGTCCTTAGCTAAATGTATTAAAAGATCACTTATGTATACTACAGGATCATTTGCATCGTCACCAATGTTAACATCAACCTTATTTCCATCCTTAGTATAAACAACACCATGCATACTTAAAGGAATAGATGTCCATTGATACTTTTTAATTCCCCCATAGTAATGAGTCTTTAAAAGAGCTAAATTACCATCTTCATACAGTGGAAATGGTTTTAAATCTAATCTTGGTGAATCTATATGAGATCCAACTATTTTCATACCATTTTCTATTTCCTTTTGTCCTATTACAAATAACGCTACACCTTTACCCTTGTTATCTGCATATATCTTAGAGCCTGTTTTAACATTTTTGGCTTCTAAAGCTTCTTCTAACGAAATATATCCTTGCTCTTTTGCCATCTTAATTATCTCATCTACACATCTTCTTTCAGTCTTTCCATTATCTAAAAAGTCCATATATTCTTTAGAATAAGACATTACGGCATCCATATCCCCATCTTTTAAATTTTTCCATGCATTTTTAAATTCATGAGTTAATTTCATATTTACCACCTTCCGTATAGCATTATTTTAACATATTATTTTTATTATATCACATTTCAGAAGTTAATTTTTAAAAATGTCAATTTATCAAATTTTTGGTATTTTTATTCATTATTCTATGTATTTTTAGTATTTCCTATTAGTAGATAAAAAATCGTATCTATTGATACGATTTTATAATTTCTTTATATTGTTTTTATATGCATATATAGCTGCCTGAGTTCTATCTGATACATCAAGCTTTCTTAATATACTAGAAACATGATTTTTTACAGTTTTCTCACTTATGTAAAGTTTTTCTGAAATTTCTTTATTGCTAAGACCATCAGCGATAAGAGATAATACTTCATATTCTCTCTTAGTTAAACTATCTAAGCCCTCTTTAGCTGCATTTCTATCTTTTCTTTTGTTTATTTCTCTTAATAATTCCCCTGCAAGATTTGGATGAACATAACTTCCGCCATTATATACGTTTATTATTGCAGAAACCAAACTTGACGATTCTGAATCTTTAAGCATATATCCATTAGCTCCTAGATTCAAAGTTTCTATAAGATATTCTCTTTCATCATATATAGTCAACATTATTACCCTGCTAGATGAATCCATATCCTTTAATTTTCTTAAAGTTTCTATACCATTCATATTAGGCATATTAATGTCTAATAAAACTACATCTATATCTTTTTTTCTATAGTATTCTATAGCTTCATATCCATCACAAGCCTTAGCTTCAATAGTTATCTCATCCTCAAGCTCCAATATTTTTGCAAGACCTTCTCTCATAAGAGAATGATCATCCACTATCATAACTTTTATATTATCTCTCATCATTTACCTCCTTATTAGGAAAAGCAAATATAACCTTAGTTCCTTCCCCTATTTTACTATCTATTTTTAATTGGCCATCTAGTAAAGATGCTCTTTCCCTCATAAAGCCTACTCCTAATGATCCTTCTAAACGATCACAATCCATATTAAATCCGATACCATCATCCTCAACAATACCGGCTACTCTTTTATTATTTATATCGAGTTTAATTTTAACATTAGATGCTTTAGAATGCTTACATACATTATTTAAAGATTCCTGTATAACTCTAAATGTAGTTATCCTAACCAAAGGATGCATTATTTTTGTATCGTTAAGTACAATCAAACCTATATTCACATCATTCTCATACTCTATATCTGATATAGCTCTTTCTATTGTAGGTATCAACCCTAAATCATCTAATGATGTTGGACTTAAATCATACATAATTCTTCTTAAATCTCTAAGTGTAGTCCTAAGAATTTTCTTTATATTTTTAAGTTCATCTCTAGATAATTCTATATCTTTATCTAAAAGTCTATTCATTATTTCAGACTTTATTACTAAAGAAGCCATGCTCTGTGCTGGTCCATCGTGAATGTCTCTAACTATTCTTCTTCTTTCTTCCTCTTGTGATTTTATTATCTCCATTCCAATCTGGGCTTTACCCTCTAACGAGGTCATCTTCTGAGATACATTTTCTAAATCTCCCATCAGAAAATCAACAACAGATTTCATCTTAGACATATATAGTTCGCCTTTTTCTAGTATATCATTCATTTTCTTAAGTCTTATTTCAAGATCATTTCTACTTCTTATTATATTTTTTTCTTCTTCTCTTTTCAATGTAAGCTTTACCTGTATACATTTAGCATCTTCGTATGCCTGTCTTATTTGCTCTTCTGTTTGATTATGGAAATTCTTACTTATAGATGCTAATCTTTGTTTACTCTTTTTTTCCTCTTTTTCTAAGTATTCAACCTCATCTATCAAAAACTTAACTCGTGCCCTGAAGTTTTCTAAGTCTATTCTCATTTTTTCACACTCATTATGTACACTTTCATACATAGACATAACTTCATCTTGGCTATTCTTTATGGTGTCTATCACCTTATTGAATATTTCATTAAAATTTACGACTACCTCTTCTCCATTCACAATAAATTACCTCTTTTTTCATATTTCGACATTCCATTCCATTATACTATATTTTTAAAAAATATGACACCCGTTCTCATAATATTTACAAAAAATAAAAGATCGCCATATGGCAACCTTTCATTTCTGAACTAAAGCTCAATACTGTTTATACTATTTTTTTCATTTTCATCTAAAACTTCTTCAAGATTTAATATTATTATCATTCTAGAACCAATTTTTCCAATACCTTCAATATACTCTTTCTCAGATCCTGCTATTATTTCTGGAGCTGGTTCTATATCAGTATCCTCCATAGATATTACATGAGAAGCATCATCTACTAAAAATCCTATCATTTTACCCGCTATATTAGCTACAATAATTCTAGATACCTCATAAGATTCTATATCTTCACGTAAATGGAATCTCTTTTTTAAATTTATTATAGGAGTTACATCTCCCCTTATGTTTATAATTCCATCTACAAAATTAGGAGTATTTGGAACTTTAACAATCTCCTTAACTTCACTGACTTCCTTAACCTTCATTATGTCTACTCCATACTCTTCATCGTTAAGTTTGAAAATAACATATTTTTTTTCAGCCATAAATATCCCCCTCTAGTATATTAATCTACAACTTCTATACACTCTAATTTTTCTCTGAAATCTTTTCTGAAATTTTCTATATATTCTTTTCTTAAATCTTGTTGTTCTCTTTTTTCTTCGTCATTTAAACCTTCTGCTTTAGCTTTTTTTGCTAAATAATTTATTCTATCTATTTTTTCCTTAGATAACATTTTAACACCTCTTTCTTAATTAAAAAAATTCGCTTCATGCTATCGCATGGCTCATGTCGCCAACGAGTCCTAACGGGCTCCGTTGCTCAAAAATAGTTGCTACTTCAGTTTTTTTATCAATGTTGTGAATAAATTAAAAATTATATTATTTCCTTAGAGGCTAAAAAAACATCCTACTATTTTTAAAATCAACATTGTTTTTATACTTTAATAAAAAATCATCTAAATTTTTATCTATTATACTTATTCCCTTTTGTATTTGTTCACAATTTGTAGATGCTATATTTATCCTAAAAAAACTATCTTCTATAGGATTATCAAAAAAATAGTTCCCAGGCATAATAGAAACACCATATTGTATCAAATAATTTCTAAAATCAATTGAAGAGTATCCTTTTGGAAGAGACATAAAGAAGTTTATCCCCCCTGTTGGCTTATTAAATTCTATTCTAGAAGATAACCTCGTTTCTATTAAGTCAGTTATACTATCAAATCTTATTTTATACGTTTGTTCTACATTTTTCAAATGATTTTTAAAATCGTAATATTTCATATAATAATACAGTGATTTTTGAACTAAACTTGATGTAACTATATCACTTGAATATTTAGCCCATATTACCTTATTTAAAATTCCTATAGGTATATCCATAAATCCCACTCTAAGACCAGGCATTAATATTTTTGAAAAACTCTTAATATATATAACTCTATTAGAATCATCATATGATTTTAATGTATTATTATCTTCTGAATAAAATTTAAAATCACTTAAAAAATCATCCTCTAATATATAAAAATCATATTCATTTGCAAGTTCTATGAGTTTTTTCTTTTTCTGTTTAGAATATGATATTCCCGTTGGATTTTGATAATTTGGCATAACATATAAAAGCTTAGGCCTTATTTTTTCTAATTTTAGCTTTAAAATACCAATATCCATTCCATCACTTAATAATGGAACCTGCATTACTTTCGCACCCTTGTTTTTAAATATTTCTAAAGCTCCACTATACGTAGGCTCTTCACAAAATATAACATCCCCATAGTTAATAAGTGTTTTACAAATAATATCTATTCCTTGCTGTGCACCAGATATTATTTGTATTGTAGATGGATCTGTATATATATTTAAACTTTTTAAATAATCACATATTGAATTCCTAAGAGATGGATATCCAAGACCTTCGTCATATTCAAATAAAGAAGCACCTTCATTTTGAAGAGCCATATTTATAGCTTTCTTAAAATTCTCAATAGGAAATATATCTGTAGATGGATTCCCAGAATCAAATCCTATAATTTTATCATCTATAATTGAAGATACTTGCTTATAATTCTTAATCTCTGATGCATAGCTTCCACTTCCTACTATCTTATATATATATCCTTCATTTTCTAATAGTTCATATGCCTTTACTATAGTAGATGTATTAACACCCAATAAATTTGATATTTTTCTTATAGGTGGCAGCTTTTCATTCTTTGTAATCTTTTCACTCTCTATCATATTTTTAATATTCTTATATATCTGAACATACTTAGGAATATTATCTGCAATTATGTCGAATTCGTATTTTTTCATATATATCACCAATCTTATTATAACAAAATTTATTATATCTGAATACTATAATTGTGTGTGGCAAATTTTAAAAGCTATCATATATTATTAGTGTATATAATAGCATGATGCTAGAAAAGAAAGGAGGAAATTTATGTGAGTTCATGTGACATAGTAAAAAGTAAGAATTTAATATGCCAAGAGACTTTTAAATTTGAACATGAAAGTAAAGATGTCAAAATAGGTACTCCTTTTGGACGTTTTGCTATTGTTGATGGTAACGCTAAGATTGTACCATTAAAATGTTGTATTTTAGATTGTCCTGAAGGTAAGAACCTTCAAGTCGATGTTGAATTCATAGTAAAAGAAAATCTAACTATAAGTGAATTAGGAGAACCCGATATACCTCTTGAATATGTCTTTAGAATAGTAGAAAGATTTAAATTCAAAGATTGTAAAATCAATGATACTTCTAATTTAAAATGTGAAGTTGTATGTATATTAGGTGAGAATGATATAAAATTAAATTCAGATAAAAATACACTTACTCAAAAGATTAAAGCATGTCTTGAGATTAAGGTAATTAAAGAAAAGAAATTAATTTTCGATTTATCATGTCCAAGATTCCCATCTGATTGTTAAGATGGGGTTTTTTTTACCTTTCATGTACCCAAATTTTATAATATTCATATAATATTATTGACAAAAGATAAATTACAAAGTTAATTTTTTAAAATATATTATTTATATTTATTATAAAAAGGAGGATTTTTATTATGGGTTGTAATTCATGTTGTGAATTAATAAAAACAAGAAAAGTAATATGTGACGAAACTGTTTTCGGTAGAATTACAAAGCAGGGTGTTGATATTGGTTATATTTTAAGTGACAGCGCTAGAATTGATAGAAACAGTAGTACAGTTAATGTTACAGCTAAATGCTGTAGAGTAGAAGTTGTAAGCGGTAAATTCATAGCCTATATCGACATATTTGCTCAAGAAGAAATAGTTATACGTAATCAAGGCGGAAGCCCACAGATAATTAATCTTGAATACGGTTTTTGTGAAGAAGTACCATTTATATTCCAAAAATGTACACCTGCTGGTGGATGTTTCGATGACTTAGACGATCTTGAATGTCAGATTCTAGATATTGAAGCAACTACCTATATAGATTTAAATGATGACTGTACTCTCGATCAATGTATTATAATTAAAGTAAAAATGAAGATAGAGAAATGTGTACAAATGTTTGTTACTTTATGCCCACCAGAACAAACAGGTGATAGTCTTATAGTTACAGATGTTACTTTAGATTCCACGAACCCTTGTCCTATTTGTCCTACTCCTTCTGAGGGTTAATAACCTACACAACCTAACAGTAATCCATGGCACTACCTTTATGGTAGTGCCTTAAAACTATATTTCAAATTAATATCAAAGGAGAGATTCCTATGAATCAAGAGGAATTAAAAAATAATGAAAAACATCCTGTTCTCTCTTTCGTAACAAATCTATTTAAAAATAAGGACAATATTCAAGATACAGAAGAAATAAAACAAAGCGATAAATCTTCACTAGATACAGAAAATACTTGTACAACTACTCAAAATACACAAAGTGCTACACAAGAAAATATCATTACTTCTAGCTCATTAGATATACAACAAAATCAATCAGAAAATTCAACTGTAAATTCACCTAATAAGAAAAGGTTTGTTTTAAAAACTAATTGTATTAATGAGTCAAAAGCAGTAAAAGCAAATTCAGCTATTGTTACTTCATCTAAATCTAATAAATAGAAAAGAGGTATAATATGAGTGCATGTCTTACAACAACTACCGTATCAGGTGTAAAAGAAGGTGAATAAATTATGTCACAAATTATAAATCGTAGTTTCGATCAAGGTTTTACAGGTTGGACTCTAGTCGTTCCACCGGGTGCAACTGCTACTACCCCTTCTAGCTTTTTAACTTATACTCCGATAAATGGAAATTTCTTTGCTTTACTAAAAACTGATGGTCCAGGTTCATATACTACAGTTTCTCAGTCATTTTATGCAAAAAAAGGAGATAAAATTTCAGGTTGGGCATTTTTTAAAGCAAACGATTATCTTCCATATGATGATAAATCAAAAGTAGTTATTAAATCCGGAACAACTGTAATATCGACTGTTTTTAGTGCAAGTGTTAGCACTGTTGGAGACTATGGTCAAACTCCATGGACATTTTGGGAGTATGTGTTTACTTCTACTGGTACCTTCACTTTAGAAGGAAATATTACTAATGCATTGGATTCAATACTTGACAGTTATTTAGGATTAGATGCAATTCAATTAATAAGACCTCCTGCTAGAGGAATTCTCCTAAACCACTCAGATTTTCTTAGTTTGTAAATCTATACCTTTCAATATATAAAAATAGTGCATTTCCCATATAGCAAATGCACTATTTTTATTCTCATTTCCACTCTTTATACTTAATCAAATTATCCAATATTACTTTTTTATCATATTCATTTAGTGATGGATTCATTATTGAAATAAGTTCATATACAGCTTGATGTGATATTTTTATAGGCTTTAATTCTAAATTTATATTATCAATAGTTCTTTTATCACTGACTAAATATGCCCACTTATTATCTGAAGTGAAGCTTAATTTGTAATAAGAGTATAGTTGATTTGAATCAGATGTTAAGTAAGTCATAATATTTATTAACCCTAAGTTATTATTATTTTTTTTAGAATAAATAACAATAGAGTTCATATCTTCTTTTATATTTTTTATAATAGAACCCCAAGGATGTTTAGCACCTGCATAAGAAAGTAATTCATAGGCCTTTAATTCTTCTTTTTTATTATCTAAATAACAGTTAGCTAATTCATTAAACAGACTCTTTATTTTTTCAAATTTATTATTATCGACTTCAAAAGCTACTAAATTATAATTTAAATTGTCAATAATTTTTTTTATTATATACTCTGTATTATTTTCTTCTAATAAATTTATCATTTTATCATAAGGTAATCCTTGAATAGGTCCTTCTCCTATATACGTTAATATGCTTTGTACAGAATAATCTTTATCTTTCCCAAACTCATATATTATTTCAAGTAAATTAAAATAACACATATCTATAACTAAAATATCTATTTTATTATTTACTTCTTTACACGCTTTATCAATTGCAGTATTTATCTCAGGTATACCCATCATATAAGGATTATCTTGACTATAATCCGCCAGAGCACCCTTTAATACACATCCATGTCCTCCTATTATTAGCATATATTTTTCAGATGGATAATTCTTAATCCCCCATTTTATAAACTCATATAAGCACATAGGATCTGCCATATTGGTTTTTTTTAAATCTTCAATTAAAGTACATTTTGTTTTTTCAAAGTAATAACGCCTTACTCCAACCCATTTATCATCTGACTCAGGTAAAGTATCTAATGGTCTTATAATCTTAACTAAAGCCCACTCTTCTCTACCAATTTGAACTAATACATTTACATTTTCGTTTATATCAACGTTTTTTATTGCTAGCATAGCTTGTCGTATCTCAGGTTCAATATCATTATTTCCATTTATATAAATTAAAACAGTCCAATCTTTTTGAGCATTTGTATTCATAATATTAGCTCCTTTAAAAAAATATTCTTAATAAAATATATGATTTACAAAATAATCTTGTTCGTAACAATTAATAGTTATTTTTCATATATTACAATAGAGATTCGATTTTTTTTGAGTAAATCTCATTTCGAAAGGAGGAAATATTAGTATGGGATCTGATAAAAAGTATAAGTGTAGTTCATCTAAAGATTCTTCTCACGAAAAATGTAAGTGTGATAAATCTAAAGACTCTTGTCATGAAAAATGTAAGTGTGATTCACACAAAGACCCTTGTAACAAAAAATGTGATTGTGATACATCAGACTGTATAGATAAAATAAAGACCGAATGTATATCTGTTGATAAAGTATTTGATGCTGCAATTTTTAAGACTCAAAGAGATTTTAAGGTATGCGATGAAAAATTTGATATAAAAGTAGACGGATGTATTAATCCAGGAGATTGTTTAAAAGTTTATAAAGAAAAATGTAAGTTAGAAAAATTCAAAATTACAAAAATCAATACTTCTATAAATGGAAAAGAGTTATGCTACCCTCCTATCATAGGTCCAGGTGGAGTAATAGATTTTGATTTATCAGATTTAGATTTATATAATGATGATTGCAATAAAAAAGGTACTGAGTGCAATATAACAGAAAAAATAAAAGCAGATTTTGAAGCTAAAGTATTTCTTAAAGGCAAAGATTTAAGTACAGATAGCCACTTTAAAGCAAAAGCTACAATAAAGGGTTCAATTAAGTTTCCAGTAGTAGTAAATTTATTTGTGCCTTCATCAGATTCAGCTGCTAAACCATTTTTATCTGAACTTTGCAATGCATCGTGTAAATTTGAAGCATGCAAATTAGTAGTTGATAAGTGCTGTAATTTAATAGTAGATGGAACACTCACATTCTGTTTTATTTGCGAAAAGAAAATCAAAGTTCCTATTCAGCTTTGTGTATTAACCACAGGATTATGTTATCCTCAAACAGAAAATCAATTAATATGTGATTGTGATGATTTTCCTAAACTATTTCCTAAAGAAGTAATAAAACAATTCCATACAGATTGTGATTATGATTCTAATTGTAGTTGTAACTGTATTGAATAAATATATAAAAATAGAAAATGGACTCAAATTTGAGTCCATTTTTTATGTGAAAATGTAATATTTAATCAATCCAATACTAAACCCTATTTTTAACTTTACTTTTTACTTTAATAATGGTTTCAATTGATTTTTAAAAACCCATTTAGGATTATAGCGTTGTCTTATTATAGTTTTTGAATTTATTACAGGATTCTTATTAATTAAATTCACTATTTTTTGTCCATGGTCTTCATAATATTCCTGTTCAGATGAATGATAAGTTTCCCTTGTATTAAAACCAAAATTTCTCGCATCCCATCTCATAAAGTAAGCATTTAAATCCTCTCCTATTTCTTTTAATGCAGGAACAGCTTGATTTAGTACTAAGAAGTTTCCTCTACTTGCTGCTTCAAGTACTATTAATCCAAAAGATTCTGAGTAAGAAGGACAAATAAATAGGTTTGATAATGTAAAGAGTTCTAACACTCCTTTTCTAGGAAAACCATTTGGATATCCTAAATCTGTTGTAAATGCAATATCCTCAGTGTTTAGTCCGAAACTATATGCTAATTCTCTAATTATATTTTTATAAGATTCAGATTTAATATCCATAGATGGGAAATCACAAAAAATTACTTTAACACTTTTTTCTGTTGCTTTTTTAATAGAGCCAGCTAATGCAACCACTTTTTCCTGTTTTTTCCCTGGTGTAAGCCTTGCTGGATAAATAATAAGGATATCTGGTGATAATAAGTCAAATTTTTTAGATATATCTTTAACCTCATCACTCATATCTTCTAATAAGTTTAATGTATTATTAATTACACTACAATTATTTTCTGATACATTATACTGTTTTGCAAGAGCAGATATCCCACATTGAGATGGATAAACATACGTAGTCTTAGGCATAGGAGTATAACGAGCAGAAAAAGGCCATTTTGAATTTGGCTCAGGACTAAATGGAACTGAGTGTGTGAATGCAATAAACTTTA